>NZ_QRCT01000051.1 GCF_003363435.1 Anaerosacchariphilus polymeriproducens | reverse complement strand
ACTACTTTATAATACGAGGATGCAGAACAAAGAAAAGCAAAGAAAAATGCGATTCCAGTTTCAGATAAAGTAGGAAAAGAAGTAATGAAAAAATCAAAAGAAGTTGCGCATAAGTCGGAATTTGGAATAGGCATCAAGCTTCGCAAAGCAGCAGATGTGGTAATTGATTTTGGTGTTAAACATCCAACAGTAGTGAAATTAGCAAAATGGAGTGGATTAGCAGTACTTTCAGCATATGTAGGAAAAGCGGCATATGATAGTGGAAAATCAAATGGAGGTGGGGATTATTCTTCAGCGTCTGATTCAACGGATGGTTCCACACCGGATGAATTCGGAAGTGACGATACTGCTTTTGAAAGAGATTATCCGGAGAAAAAATCTTCACCACGTGAACATACAGTTTCAGGATATGACAGGCAGCGTTATGGAAGAACTGAACATATAGATCCTTATCCACGTGGTGGGAATAAAGAGGAATGATAATGTGGTTTGAAAGAAACATAAACACAGTTTTCTACACAATAAATAATTAAGTAACTTAGGTGCATCAGATAAAGCTACAAAGAGTAATTGAAGAGAAAGGGGAGAGGTGTATGGCATGTTCATCACATACAGAAGACATTAATGAATTTTTTTTTAGTGTAATTGAAACAGATGAATATAAGGAAGTTGAATATCTTATTTTTTCGATAAGAAAACATTATCTGCATTTTATGGCTGATATGAGAGGAGTTCAATTTGAAATTCCGGCGTACCTAGAGAAATTTGTTGATTTGGTTATAGATAGATTTAATAAATCTGGGATTAGTACAGTTGATATCTTACAATATATGCTAGATAATGATATAAATGGTTGGATAAATTATTATGCAAATGTATTTATAGTACCAACAGCCCGAGGAGAAAAATTAGAAGCTGTAAAAGATTTAAATGAACTATTTGCTTTTGTTATGACTGGCTATATTTTGGATTCGTTTCGAGAAAGCAAAATCGATATAAGGGTGATTGCAAAAGATGAGAAGTTATTGTATGACACAAATCAATATGGGTTATCAATTGTAAATGGAGTAGAATTTCACAGAGACTATTTTGTATTTGAGGATAAAGCTTATCTCTATAGTATGTTAACTAATACAAATACTATTGATTTTGGGGATTCAATGCCTGGATTCGCAAGGATTATTTCAAGTCAAATTCAGGATGGAAATATTCTGCTGAGATTAGATGATCGCCTAGCTGTTCCTATAAATCAAGCGATATCGTATTCGTCGTTAAATTTTGAAAAGTATCGTGGACCTCAGTTTCATTTTAGCGAAACTATTTTAAGGGCACCAAAAACTATAACAATACACATTGATGAAGAAACAGCAGATAAACTTTTATTAGTAGTGAAACAGAAATATGACGATGATATGCAGAAAGCTTTTTTACATATTGAGTTAGAAACACTACCATATAAAGATAAGGAATCAAAAGGACAACATTGTATAACAACATTCCTTCATGGAATGTACTATCCAGAAGATGATATTTTTACACATATTGATTGTGCTAAGAATCAATATGCAATGACTGAGTATGTAAAAAAATATTCGGAGTGTTCAGAGGATGTCCCAGTTGATTTATATACAGAGATTAATGAGCTACACCATAAAATTTGGTGCGTTGAAAAAGGGCAATATTCAAGAGAAGTTTGGTATGATTTGATGATAGTGTCTTTGAGTGGAAAATATCGGAAATTATTGGATGAAATATTACAGTAATTTCTTTTTGCAAAAAAGCCGAAAATATTTTAGTGCTCACTTGGCATACGCAGTGAATGTATTGTCAGCTTCAGCGTACAAGCGATATGCGGTATATTATCGAACCTACAAAAACAGAAGCTGGAACAACAAAAATTCTGAATTGTGGAGAAAGATGTACAAGGTTCCCTGCGAGCTGATTACTTCTTTCAAAAGGGAATTACATTATATAAAAATAACGGTGAGTCGCACAAAACTGAAAAATTGCATAAGAGATTAGTAGAAATACAAAAAGAAATTCCGCGTATAATGGTGCCATTTTCTGTTGAATTAGATATTGATACAAAAGAAGTTGTTGAAAATATCAGAATTAATATGGAAGGACTGACATTTGAGGAGCGTGTAATTAGGATGACTCAGATGTTTACCTTAGATAAAAAAGAAGATACACTTAAAGTGATTTAAAAATCTGATAATTGAATTAAGGAGACCTTATATGAAACTGCTAGAGTGGAATATTCACAAAATTACAAACGATATTTTAGTGAAGAAATATGTTATAGATACTCTTGTGAGCGCAGATGCAGATATATTATGTCTAGTTGAATATTTGACAGATGAAGGAATAGAAGAAAAACTAAGGCACAAGTATTGGTACGAAGAAAGTAATACAATTTCTGGAAATAAAGTGTTTATTGCAGTAAAAAAGGAACTCGCACCAGAGGGATTAATAGTAAAAAACAAGAATGAAGTGATTGATTGTTACAATTTTTTGCATGTTGATTTTGTGATGCCAAATGAAGCTATATTATCGATGGTTGGTGTGAGAATGCTTTCACCAATTAATGCGAGTAAACAAACTCTTCCATTAAAAAGATATTTAACAAAATTATCTACATCATTTTTGTGCGCTGGGGATTTCAATATTAAGTATTACAGAATGAATAAATGGTTTCCAGGTATTGCAAATGAAATAATAGTAGATACTAATAGTTCTTTATCTGATTCGAGCATAATATATGTTGACAAAAGTACTAGTGAAGTAACCGGATTCGGGGCTGTAGATCATGTACTTCATAGTGACAATATAAAGGTGAACTCAGAATACAAGTGGGATTTTCTCGCACGTGATTCAGTTTACCCTAATATTTCTAGTATTGATATAGGAACAATTTGGAGTATACCAGCAGCTTATCCAGATCATGCTTTGATGATTTCTGATATAGAGATAAAACTTTAGTAGTAACCCAACCCCATTTACTCCTAATTCTACTACTAACAGGAAGTAATAACTTGCTAAATTTTGCTCTGATTTGCCACAATCATTCATTTCAGAGCATTTTACAATAATCCCAAAAAACTTGCAAAACAGAGTATTTAAGGCAAATTAAGTAGTTTGATAACCATGACAAAAATATTTTTGTGTGCCACAGCACTAGAAGTGGTTTCTCTCTGGAATGCAGTAAAATCAAGGGCTGTAGCGGTCACTATTTCTAAAATCCCAACAACGTCCCAATAATGAAAAACGGCAGTGTTTTGCAAGGCAATGTAACAAAAAAATTTGATGAAGAAAACGGCAGTGACATAACTTATGAAAAGAATAAGGAATGGTAGAAAGTATTTAATTATGTTTGGAGGTATGTAAATGGAGGTAGAAGTAGGAGAAAAATATGGATGTCTAGAAGTGAAGGATGATGGGACTGAATTTGTAGGATTAATAGAATCAAAAATCTTAGATATAGAAACTGAAAAATCTGATTTTATGCTGATGGTTGAAAAAAATAAGCTTACCCATGACGATTGGTGCGGTTGGAATGGAGAGCATGAAGTTATTACACCTGCATATGTTTATGAACCGTTAAATTTTAAAGTATTTAGTAAATCTATAAGAGTAGTTGATTTTGATGAGGCTATAGAGGCATTACATAAGAAAAAGGCAATTCAAAGGTATAAATGCAGATGTAAAAAATGTGGAAAAATTCGATACTATTCAATTAATACATTGCAGACAAATCCACAGTTTTGTTTAAGACCTATGTATTGTTCATCAAAATCTACTAATTCGGTTAAGGCCTCAAATGCTACATATAGGAAACGGCAGAAATATAAGGATGACAAGTCTGTTGTTTTAGTTGATAAAAAAGGTGATGTCATACCGTCTGAGGAATACTGTGATAAATGGAATGAAAAAAGAGATAAAGAATTAAAAAAACAGGCGGAAAAGGATGCTGCAATAATAGCCGATATTCCAAGAAAATTGGCGAAAAATTATAATATTAATTATGTTGGAATAACATATGAGTCACTCGATGTTAAGGAGTGTATCAGCGAAAGCTTAGAAAGTACGCCATTACCACATTATAATCAAAGACATCAAAAATCCTATAGTGACATAACAGTATTTAAGCAATATCGTTGTCAATGTTATTTGTGTGGTAAAGACCATATTGTTAATTGCGATAAATTTGGCATCTATCCACCAACTCAATATGGATATAGAGCGTATAATGGATATTGGAGTGATGTTTATTGTGATTGTCATCCAATATCATCGTTCCAATGGATAGTTAATAAGTTACTGATTGAAAATGATATTCCTTACCGCGTTGAGCATTCATTTGAAGATTTGTATGGTGTAGCCAAGATAAAACATTTAAGCTATGATTTTGCAATATTTGATAAAGATAGAAAACTAAAATGTCTAATTGAATGCCAGGGTGAACAGCACTATCAAGCTGTCGAGGAATTTGGTGGAGAAGGTCAATTTGAGAAACAAAAAGCAAACGATGAATTGAAAAAGCAATATGCAATTGATCATAATATTGAACTGTTAGAAATATCATATAAGGATAAGAAATATGATGATATAGAGAAAATCCTTATAGAGAATAGAATTCTGAAACCATAAATCATAAGTATATGACATACTTACATTCTTCGGAGTGTAGGTATGTCTTTTTATTTTTGGGTCTTTATCTCTGGAAGGCATTGAAATCAAACTATATTTATAGTGCTTTTTAGAATCCTGGAATCGAACCAGAATCTCCCTTCAAAAAACATAATGAACTAATGCTCCGTTAACAAAATAGATTGTTTCAATATGTTTTTTTGGGAATTCTTAAAATTAAAATTGAAACTATTCTGACTTGGAAATATGATAAAAGAAGTTATTTACACATATAAAAGAACATTATGTAGTTAATACCAGATAATGCTAAAAAGTACAAATATTTTAGAAAAAAAACATAGAAAGTAAATAAAAAATAATTTTGATTGTATTATCAGATTAAAAAAGATTTTTGGTTTGTAGTTGAACAAGATTCAAAAGTACAAAACATAGAGAAATATAAGTTTATGCCTATGAATCAAGAATTAATTGATGGAATATATAACATATGCTATAATTATTCTTGTTAAATATAACATATGATATATATGAACGTAGGAGATTTTTATGAAATATTCGGAATTTGTAAAAAAAGTAAGGAAAGATTTAAACTTAACACAGAAGCAGTTGGCAGATGAGTTAGAGGTTAGTTATGCAACGATAAATAGGTGGGAAAATAGTCATGTGTTGCCAAGCAAGTTGGCTATTAAAAGTTTTATAGATTTTTGTGAGAATAATTTTATAGATATTACTGAATTAGAGTGTTGAGATATTAATAATAGATAATGTGATAGGAGAATAAAGATGGCTAGAGCAGATTTGCTATGTGATTTAATAAAATATGGATTAACCAATGATAGTTTGAATTTCAAAAAGGCTGCGGAGGCATTATGTGCAGAGGAACGCTCAAAAAAACATACAATATTAGCTAATAAAATTGAAGATTTACTAAAAACAAATAATTTACATGTAGTAAACGAAAATAGTAGAAAAATGGAATTTACTAAAAATGTAAATTTGGAAAGTAATTTATGTTGGGAAAAGGTTCCTCAAAAGAGACTGGATCAAATGATTCTTCCGGATCATGTAAAAAAAGCATGTAATGATTTAGTTGAAGAACAGCTGCGAGCAGAAGTATTACAGTCATACGGATTAGAGCCAAGAAACAAAATGCTTTTGATTGGTCCACCAGGAAATGGAAAGACCACATTGGCAGAAGCTGTTGCAGAATCTTTAATGTTACCTTTGCTTGTCGTAAAGTATGAAAGCATTGTAGGAGCGTATTTGGGAGAAACAGCTTCGAAATTATCAAAATTGTTTGATTATGCGAAGTCAAGACGGTGTGTTTTGTTTTTTGATGAATTTGAAACACTTGGAAAAGAACGAGGAGATATTCATGAAACTGGAGAAATAAAGCGAGTGGTAAGTTCACTTTTAATGCAAATTGATGCATTGCCAAGTTACGTTATAGTTATAGCAGCAACTAATCATGAGAATTTGTTGGATAAAGCGGCATGGCGAAGATTTCAAGTTAAGATCAATATTCCCAAACCAACAAGAAGCAAATTAGAATCTTTTTTTTATTTGTTTCAAAAGCAAAGGAATTTTGAATTTGGTTTGCAAGTTAGTACTCTTGCAAAAAAAACATTAGGATTAAGTTATGCTGAGGCTGAAGAATTAGCATTGGAGATATATAGACAGTATATTTTAAATTTGCCAAATGAAAATGCAAAGGATATTACAAACCAAGTCTTGAAATTGTGGCAAACACAACATTTGTTTAATAGTGAGTTAACTGGAGAGGAGGAAAAATTATGCCAGAAAGACCAGTGATTTTATTGCCTGAGCCAGTAAAAGCAAGTAGAGATTCGAAGAGTCCTTTTAATATTCGTTTAAACAAACCTTCTTTTGAAAGGCAGTATAATAGGCTTCAACCTAAGTTTTCAATTTTAAAAGATGCTTTTAACAAAAAAAGTATTAGCATACAAGATTCACCTATTGGGGTGAATCCTGAATTTGCAGTGGTATTTGAAGTTATGGGCACAGTAGATAGTTTTTATACTGCTGTTAAAAATGTAGAAGGTCTGGAATGGATTTTTGATAAGGATTTTTTAAATGTAGAACCAGATGAGGATTTTTATGTAATTGAACAAGGAGAAAGAGTTGAAAAAGATATTACTGGAAAAGTATATTGTGTAATGTCTAATCAGGAAGCAATGAATCAACTGTTGTCATGTTGGAAAAGATATAATGATGGTGAGAGTGACGTGTTTGCAAGGGGGTATACAGGATTAAGGGATATTTTTACAAACATAAAGAATGTTCGTGCATGGAATGAAAAAGATAGAATTGAGGAAACAAATATAATTGATTATTGGAAGGAAGAACTTGAAATTGTTGGAAGTAGAGCTGTTCCCTTTGAAATAGAATTATTCTATCGTAATGAAGAACAAAAAAGAAATAACGCATCAAATTATATAAGAAGTGAAATAGAATTACTAAATGGTAAAGTTTTGCAAGAATGTATAATTTCATCGATAACATATCATGCGCTATTAGTTGAATTGCCACCAAATGTAATTCAGTTATTGGTAGAAAAATATGAGCAGATAAAGTTAGTACATATTGATGATATTATGTATTTTAGGCCAGTTTGTCAATCTATTTTTGAGAGTGCATCAGATGCTGAAGAATATGTTGAATCGATTGATGAGATGGGTGAACATGTTATTGATAGTGAACCGATTGTAGCGTTATTTGATGGGATGCCAATACAAAATCATCCTCTTTTGAAGAATAGAATAATAGTTGATGATCCAGATGATCTTGAGGTGGGATATGAGAGTAAAAATAGACATCATGGAACTGCAATGGCATCACTTATTTTAAATGGTGATTTAAATAAGCCAGATTTTGTTCAACAAAGAATATATGTGCGTCCTATTTTGAAGCCCAAAGAGGTGGGACCCAGTAATTATCAAGAAATAGTTCCTGAAAATTGGTTGATTGTAGACAAGATTCATACTGCAGTTGTAAGTTTATATGAGAGGGACGGAGATACCGAGCCAAAGGCACCATCAATTAAGGTTATTAATTTGTCATTAGGCGATCCAGCTCGTCAGTTGGCCACAGTGATGAGTCCGCTAGCACGACTGCTAGATTATTTAGCTTATAAATACTCAGTTTTATTTATTGTTAGTGCAGGAAATCATGACGAAGTGATTAACTTCATAGATGTTTCGTATTCTGAATTGAAAGAAATGAATGAAGAAGAGAGAGAGAAGTACTTTTATAGTTTGATTGTTGAAAATCAAAGAAATTTTAAAGTATATTCGCCTGCAGAGAATTTGAATGGTTTGACTATAGGAGCGTTATATGATGATTATTGTGAGATGCCTGAAAATGATAGGATGATATGTGCTGTTACGAAGGGATATCCGAGTCCGATTTCTGCATTTGGAAAAGGATATAGATCTATTATTACTCCAGATTTATTTTATCGTGGTGGGAGAAAGTACATATATAAAAATGCTTATGGACGTAATGCGTGGCTTTTGTCAAATCGTGAACCTGGGTGTAAAGTTGCGTCTCCTTTTGAAACGGGGCAATATGGACAAGCTTATACGTTTGGGACCAGTGATGCTACTGCACTTATATCACATGAAGCTTTACGATGCTATGAGGTATTGAATGATATTTATATAAGTGAAACTGGTACAATGATAGGTCGTGAGTTTATCCCTATTCTATTAAAGGGGATGCTTACGCATGGAGCTTCATGGGATGGCATTGCGGATAGGTTTTCTTCGATAGTTGGAGGTTCGGAGAAGAAACTGGCACGTTGGTTAGGAAATGGAGTTCCTGATATAAAAAGAGTAGAAGAATGTACAAAGAACAGAGTGACACTAATAGGAACTGGAAGATTAAAGCGAGAAGAAGGACATATATACACGTTACCGTTACCTGTCGATATTTCTTCGAAAATAATAAAACGAAAATTAACAGTTACGTTGGCTTATTTTTCACCAGTCGAAGTGACTAGGCAAGGATATAGAGGAATTCAAATGTGGTTTGATGTACTAAATAGAGAGCAGCTAACGCCTGACAGAGAAAACTCTGAGTGGCAGGCAGTAAGGAAAGGAACACTTCAACATGAAATCTTTGAGGGTGAAAGACCAATTGTTTGGGGTGATGATAAAGAGATTCAAATAAAGGTAAATTGCAAAGAAGATGCCGGAAAGTGCAGTGAAAGTATACCATACTGTATCTTTGTAACCTTTGAAGTGGCAGAAGGAACTGATGTCGATGTATATTCGAAAGTAGTGGAAAAGGTAAAACCAATGATGCATGCGTGATTGTAATCAGAAATAAGAGACAGTAAAATCAAGATATAAAAACAATGTGAAGATAGCGCTTGTAAAATTCGAGAACATGAAGTCATAGTATAAATATTTTTAAACCGAAGATCACAAGTATGTACATATTTTTGACATTATTGAGCGGGTGACATAGGAACATGGCACTTACTTGTATAAAATTGCCATGCAACTTTATGCGTATCCTGTTATCTTTTTTTCTTATTTTTCAGACTATCCAAACGGATGGTCAGTCTTTCTGACGGAAGACCCGAAAGCCTTGATTTTAGTGACTTTTTCGTAAAACGGGTCATCCGTTTTAGTCAGACCTTCTGACTAAAAATCAAAATAAAAAAAAGGTCAGGACAGCTGCCCTGACCAAACGGACAGGGAGTCTGTTTTATAAACGGAACATCCGTAAAGCCTTGTTTCTAGGAAATGACAGATGTTCTGTCTCATATTACAAATTTAATATTCGTTCACAAGAAGTTTGATAAGAATTGCTTATCAGGCTTCTTTTTTTTGTTGGTTGAAATTACAAAAACATAGATCAGATAAATTTTGCAACCTATGAAAAGATCAAGAAATAAAAAAATATAAAAGTTTTTACAAAGATATTTAGCAATCAGCTTCTTTTCAACCCAAATAATTGTTGAAAGGAGAAAATGGTAAGAAAAAAGAGAACACATATTAAATTCATGCAAAACAGAGAGGAGGAAAGAGTCCAATGCATGACTTAAGATTTTTGTTAAAAGAAACTAGATTAACCAATTATTCCACTATTCCAAATGAACTATATGGGCTACTGGACTTAGAATCTCTGAATTTTGTGGATTAACAGTGAAAGATCTGGATTTTGAACATGGTAAGATCAATATCAATAAGCAGCTGCAACGGACACGGAATATGGAATATGTCATTGAGACAACCAAGACATCAAGTGGTACAAGGCAACTTCCAATGACCCAGAAGTAAGAGCAATCTGTGAGAGGATGGTCAGGGATCGTAAGAAGCCAAAGGTGGAACCAATGATCAAAGGACATTCCAGATTCCTTTATTTTGACAAGAATGGATAGCCAATGGTAGCTTTGCATTGGGAAAAGTATATGAAACATGCACTAGATAAGTATAACCGAGAACATCCGGTATTACTTCCAACCATTACACCACATATTTGCAGACATACGTATTGTAGTGAGATGGCAAAATCAGGGATGAATCCAAAGACGCTCCAATATTTGATGGAACATTCAGAAATTAGTGTGACCTTGAATGTGTACACTCATTTAGGATTTGAAGATGCAAGGGAAGAAATTGAAAGGTTATTTGTAGCAAATCAGTAAATAACATCCCAATATCGTCCCCAAAATGACCAAGAATTGTTGGGATGTTGTTGGGATTTATGAAAAGTTACAAGAAAATGACTACTTCAACTTGATAGAACAAAACCCCTGAAACGCCCAGTATTAGCGGGCTTTCGAGAACATATAAGGAGACTTAAAAGAATCTGATAAAAGTTTTATTCGTCTGTCACGGCAGTATTGGATGAAATGGGGAGAAAGTGCGGAAATTCAAGGGTTTTCGGAGATGAGAACGAAATTTTTGGTTCAAGTTTGGGCCAGGGATTTGAGAAACTACAGTAAGGAATATGAGGTTTGACATAGCATAGATTATAAGTGAATAGTAAATTTATAAAATCGAAACGGTTGAAAATGCGTTCGTAAAAATTTACGATTGAATTTTCGGCCGTTTTTGAATATAATTAAGCTAACAAGAAAAAACTACCTACTATGAGAGCGAGGTTACGATTTATGAAGGAAATGAAAAACTTAGAATATAAGGAAAGTGTTACAAATACATTTTTAAAAACTGTGAGTGCATATGCAAATTATAATGGTGGGGAAATTGTATTTGGAATAACAGATGAAGGAAAAAAAATAGGAGTTAGCAATCCTAATGATACATGTTTAGATATCGAAAATAAAATTAATGATAGTCTTACCCCGCAACCAGAATATACTTTAAAAGTTTGTGAAGCTGATCAAACGATTACCTTATCTGTAAAGAGTGGAAGACATAAGCCTTATTTGTATAAGTCAAAGGCTTATAAAAGAAATGATACAGCTACAATTGAAGTAGATGCTCTAGAGTTAACGAGATTAATTCTTGAAGGAAAAAATATGAATTATGAGGATCTTCCTGCACAAATACAAGAGTTAACCTTTGGCATGCTAGAAGAAGCATTAAAGCAGCATATAGCGATAGATAATTTTAACACAGATATATTAAAAACACTTAATTTGTATTCTTCGGATGAAGGATTCAATAATGCAGCTGCACTTTTAGCAGACAAAAATGAGTTTTCTATCATTGATGTTGCGAAATTTGGTGAAAGTATCAGTGTAATTCAAAAGAGAGCAACATTTGAAAGGGTTTCTGTATTAGCGGCTTATGAGTCTGTGGTTGCGATGTATAGAGATTATTACCAGTATGAGGAAATTGTTGAATCACATCGAAAAAAGGTGGAAAGAGTTCCAGAAGCCGCGTTTCGTGAAGCTATAGCAAATGCATTGATTCATAGGGCTTGGGATATCAGGGCACATATAAGAATCTTAATGTTTGAAGATAGAATAGAGATAACTTCACCAGGTGGTTTACCAAACGGTATTAAAGAAGAGGAATATCTATCCGGTAGACTTTCTGTACTTAGAAACCCAACCTTGGCCAATGTGTTTTATCGCTTAGGTATAGTGGAAATATTTGGAACAGGAATTCTTAGAATATCAGAAGTGTATAAAAACAGTGTGAAGAAACCTAATTTTGAAGTAACAGAAAATTCTATAAAGGTAGTGTTACCAGTCTCTGAAACAGACCTTAATTTGAGTAATGACGAAAGAAAAGTTTATGAGTTGTTGAGTAAAACAATGTCAAAATCAATAAGTGAAATATTGCCATATGTCGAATTTGGAAAAACAAAAGTAACAAAACTTTTGAAAAACCTGGCCAATGAAGGAATTGTTAAGGTTGAGGGATCTGGTAGAGGAACAAAGTATAGATTATAAACCTAATACTAATTACAAAAAAACGAGGTTGGAAAAATGAATATTGAAGCTCAGAGTCTGGACTCGCTTAGAAAAATTGTGAAAAAGTTGCAAGAGGAAAATAAATATCTAAAGGAGCATCTAAGGAAAGATATTTCGATGTCTATGTTGCTCCTAACCCATAAAATGTTTTGTTTCAACTGTTATACCATATTTTTAAATGAGTCTTTGAAGAAGTATTACGGTATCAGGTAAGCTTTCTAGTTTGAAAGACTCATTTCTATGGTATAAAAAGTTTGCATAAAGCAATATTATGGAATGTTTAATAAAGCCTATGAGATTTGGTTATACAAAGTTATATCATTTAATTTACATAATGAATGCGGGATTCCTCAAATCTGTTCTGCTGTTTTTCTTCTTTCATAGGATACCCGCAAGGAATAATTGCAAAAGCTGTTAAATTATCAGGAAGTTTTAAAACATCTGCAACAGCATCCATACGTTCTTTTACTGGAGCGATTCCAATCCATACTCCGCCTAGTCCTTGCTCTACAGCTTCTAATAAAATATTTTCACAACATGCACTCATATCTATATGGGCAAATTCGCCAAATAATAATCCCTCATTCCGATAACAAGGTACAATGGCAAATGCCGCTTCTTTTGTACATCCTGCATATGGACTGGCTGTGGCAAGCTGCTCTAATACTGCTTTATTTTTTACTACAAAGAATTCCCAGGGCTGTTGGTTGGCAGCAGATGGAGAGGCCATTGCAGCTTTTAACAAACTTACTATTTTTTCATCCTCCACTTTTTTATTTTGATACTCTCTTACACTTACTCGATTAAAGATATTGTTCATGATATACACTCCTTTTTTATTTCTATTTATACTTGTATGTGTTATTAGTTCATGCTATTATTTTAACAATTAATTTATTATAATCAAGAATGCACTTTTTTGTAATATACTACCCAAAAGTATAGTTAGGAGAATTACTGTGAAAAATGAAATAAATATAAATTGCCCTGTAGTAAATGCAGTTAATGTAATTGGTGGAAAATACAAAATTATTATTCTATATCATCTATCAGAAGGAACTCTTCGTTTTAACGAACTTCAAAAACGGATTCCTTATGCCACACCCAAAATGCTTACGCAACAGTTACGGGAATTAGAACGGGATAAACTAATTTCCAGAACGGTATATCCGGTAGTCCCGCCAAAAACAGAATACGCCTTAACCGATTATGGGAAAAGTATAATGCCGGTTCTAGAAGCTCTATGTGATTGGGGAAAAACATATCTTGAAACTCCAGAGTGTTAATATCAAATTTTAATGATAGTTTTAAAATTAAAGGAGGCAAATACAATGGATTTTTTAATTTCTATTATAATATATAATTTGTCCGCTTGTGTTTATCTTGCTATGTAAAAATGTCTATAAGAGATTTTATAAATTAACTGTTAAGAAGTTTAGAGTATTTTCTCATATATTAATGTTGTTATCAATGACATTATACATACTTGCTTATTTAACACCAATAAGTAAATATACATTGATCTTAATTGCCTATTTTATTGCTGCAATAGTGTTAATATTAGAAAAAGTTTGTGAACGAAAAAATAAGGAGAAAGATAACAACAGCATCCGTGATATTTGAATAAAAGTATGTTATTATAGAAACCGTTACATCACGATTTAAAGTATGTAGCGGTTTTCTTATAAATTTGTATTAATTTCGTAAATATCTCCAGTATGTAACTGAAAAATTTGCATACAATGAGATTTAACATCATTTTTAGATACAATAAAGTAAGAACCCAAAATAGTTACGATCACAGTTCCTTCGTACCTCGTTCAAAACAAGAGTTTAAAAATAAATATCAACTTACCACTAAAGTAATTCCAAATCCAACCGATAAAATATATGAAGAATTAAAATAAGAAAGGGGCGGTTCAAATGCGTATAGATGCATATAACAAAATTAGTCAGCTGTATAATACGAACAAAGTGAATAAGTGTCAAAAGACAGCGGACGTTCAGGCATCTGATAAAGTTCAGATCTCTCAAGCTGGACTAGATTTTCAATTGGCGAAAAAAGCCGTTGCAGAAGCTCCTGATGTAAGAGAGGATGTAGTGTCTTCTTTGAAATCAAGTGTAAAGGCAGGTACTTATCAAGTGGACAACGAAGATTTTGCAAGCAAATTAATGCAGAAATATAAGGATATGATCTAGAAATGAGGAAATCAAGTGGCAAGTTTGATGGAAAAACTAGTAGAAGTTTTAATGAACGAGCAGAAAGTATATGATGAAATTTTAGAATTATCCAAAGATAAAACCAATGTTATTGTAAAGGGAAAAATTAAGGAACTGGAAAAGATCACAGAGAAGGAACAGCTATTGGCCAATGATGTACAAAAACTTGAAAAAGAACGGGAAAAAATTATGAATGATATTGGGTTAGTAGTCAAAAAAGATATAAGTGAGCTTACTATTTCCAATATCATTTCTATGTTAACATCACAGCCAAAGGAACAGGAAAAGTTGAAAAAAATTCATGATAAGTTGCGAGAGACTTTGAATGAAATGATATTGATAAATGATAGAAATAAGCAGCTTATTGAGCATTCCTTAGAAATGATTGAGTTCGATATGACATTGTTGAAGAGTATGAGACAGGCACCGGAAACTGCAAATTATAATAAATCAGCCTATAATACAGGAGATTTATTGGGAAATGCGGGTTTTGATGCCAAACAGTAAGATAAAGGATTAAAGGTGATTGTATGGCAGGCATGGGAAGTTTATACGTTGGTGCATCAGGCTTAAGAAGTAATCAGAATGCATTAAATACAACAGCACATAACTTAGCAAACGTTGATACGAAAGGGTATACAAGGCAGCAAGTGCTAATGAGTGACTTGGATTACAATACCTTATCTCAGGCTGCAATCAGTGCAAAGCAGGTTGGGTTAGGTGTTGAGATTTCAGAAGTGCGTCAGGTAAGAGACGCTTTCTTAGACAAGTCTCATCGGCTGGAGACAGGGCGTCAGGCTTTTTATGAAACTTCCTATGGTGTAATTTCAGAAATAGAGACACTAATGGGTGAATTAGAAGGAGTTGCATTTCAAAATTCCTTATCTGCCCTTTGGGAATCAATGGAAGAGTTTTCAAAAGACCCTTCTAATACTGTGAATCAAAACCTTGTAATACAAAAATCAAGTGCCTTTATTGAAAGGGCAGTAGCAGTTCAAACAGGATTGAAAGAATATCAAGTGAATATTAATCAACAAGTTTCAGATAAAGTAGACCGGATTAATAAGATAGGAGAAGAAATCCGTTTATTGAATAAACAGATTTCAAAGATCGAATCCGGAGGCGTGGAAAGTGCCAACGATTTAAGAGACTCAAGAAATATACTGCTGGATGAACTTAGTGCAATGGCAAAAATAAGTTATTCGGAAGATGGAAATGGTGTAGTAACAGTGAATTTGGAAGACGAGCAGTTCGTTACCAAAGAATTTGTCAACAAAATGGGTAAAAATGTGGACACAGTGACCGGATTTGTTACTCCAGTGTGGACACATTTGGATTCGACACCTGTTTATGATTATACGGTGGATGTTTCCAGCGAACTTAATACGGATATTGGAAGCCTAAAAGCGCTGGTCTTGGCCCGAGGCGATAAAGTAGGAAATTATGCAGACATCACAGGTATCACAGCTGAGACGTATAATGATACCGTTGGAATGTCAATTATACAAAATATTGAAGCTGAATTTGATCAATTGGTACATGGTATTACAACCACCGTCAATAATCTGCTTTGTCCGAATAAACAGATTACGGATGATTTTGGGAATGTATATCAAGTATGGGATGAAGAAAAAGGATCGGTAGGAAGTGATGGTCAAAAGCCGGGGATTGAATTATTTACACGTGCTAATGTAAATCGTTATACCGAAAAGCAAATGGTCGTAAAGGGTACCGTGCATACTTACTATGTTTATAATGAAGAAGATTTAAGTGATACTACAACACAGTATACTACTGGAAATATTATAATCAATGAGAAAATGTCAAAAAATGGTTCTCTGATGCCGCATCTGAAACAAGATGGTTCTGTTGACTATGATTTAGGAAGTGCATTATCGAATGCATGGACCCAAAATCTTTTAAGTCTTAATCCAAATAGTACAGAGACTACAAGTTTTTCTTCTTACTATTCCAGATTGGTGGGAGCGATCTCAAGTGATGGCTATGTATTTAGTGGAATTGCAAAAAGCCTGGAACAGACGACGACTTCCATTGACAATCAACGTCAGCAGATAATTGGTGTTTCATCTGATGAAGAATTGACCAATATGATTAAATTTCAGAATGCATACAATGCAGCTTCCAGATATATGAACGTAATCAATGAAATGCTGGAATTACTATGTACACAGTTAGCATAATTGTAGATAAAGAGGTGAAAGATTATGGCATCAACATTTTTTGGTTTGACAATAGCATCCTCAGGATTGACAACATACCAGGCAGCATTAAATACAACAGGTAATAATATAGCAAATGTGCATACAAAGGGCTACTCCAGACAGCAGACCATACGTCACGCTTCTGAAGCCATTCGTGCAAACAATAAATACGGAATGGTTGGTTCAGGGGTAACGACAGATTCAGTTATGCAGATCAGAGATCAATATTATGATTTGAAATATTGGTATAATCAGGCTAAGGTTGGAGAATATGATACCAAATACTATTATGCACAGCAGATAGAAAATTACTTTATTGATGATAAAACGCAAAAAGGTTTTTCTACCATATTTGATGAGATGTATGCGGCTTTAGAAGAAGTGCAGAAATCTCCGGCTAATCCTACTGTTAGAAATCAATTCATCAGTTCAGCAGAAAGTCTGGCCGAGTACTTTAACAGTGTTTCTGAAGGGATGACCAAGATTCAGTCAGATGCCAATGAAGAAATCCGTAATAAAGTACAGCAGATCAATTCCATTTCTCAAGAGATCTCCGTTTTGAATAAACAGATCAATGTGATTGAAATTGCCGGAGGTTATGCGAATGAATTGAGAGATCAAAGAGCCTCATTGGTAGATGATCTGTCTAAAATTGTACCGGTTGATATAAAAGAAACAAATATTGTGAATAGCAATGATTCTGACATGTATACAGGTGCTACCAATTACAAAATTGAAATAAATGGACAAGTGTTAGTTGATGGGAACAATTACAATCAACTGGAAGTGATAGCCAGAGAAAACAAAATAAATCAAACAGATATTGAAGGACTTTATGATGTTTACTGGGTAAATGGAGATAAAATTAATTTCAATACTACCGCTATGAATGGTGAAATAAAAGCACTTTTCGATACCAGAGATGGGAATGATGCTGATAATTTTTCAGGAAAGGTATCAAGTATAAAGGGAAACATTGTATATTTAGCTGGTTGTAATATGACAAGTGATCTGACTATGAGTATGGCTGAGACAGGGACTATTAAAATAGGATCCAAGGAATATGAATATACAGGGTTCACCAATAATGGAGATGGGACCTACCGTTTCTCACTAAATACCAATCTTACTTCGGATGAAATTGCAAAAGCAATAGGGACACCTGCACAGATAGGCGAATCCATTGATTATATGGGAATTCCTTATTATATGTCACAATTAAATTTTTTCGTAAGAAATTATACAAAAACATTTAATGAGATTCATTCTTCCGGTGAAGATATCAACGGAAATCAGGCAGGTGATTTTTTCACGGCAAAGGATTCCGTATTAGGTACAGAAATGAATTTGAATGCAAGTGAGATTACATCTACCAGTAACAGTTATTATAAGATGACAGCAGGTAATATAACAGTTCGGGACGCTTTATTAAATGATCCAACTTTAATGTCTACGGCAACGGACGTAGCAAATGGCGTGGATGCAACTGATATCGTAGACAAATTGATGACGTTAAAAACAGATAAGAGTGTCATATCATTCCGTGGAGGAACATCAGAAGATTTTCTACAATATATCTTATCAGATATTGCAGTGGATACACAAAGAGCAAAGACCTTTAGTACCAATTATACGAATATTTCAAAGGCAGTTATTAACCAAAGAATATCTGTATCCGGAGTAGATGAAGACGAAGAAGCGATGGACCTGATAAAATTCCAGAATGCTTATAATCTATCATCTAAAGTAGTACAGGTTCTGACAGAAATGTACGATAGGCTTATTTTACAAACAGGAGTGTAGGAGGGTAAAGATGAGAATTACGAATAAAATGATGACGAATAACTCGTTAAATAATATAAACAATAATAAATTATCTGTTGATAAGTTAAATAATCAGATGTCTACCCAGAAGAAAATTTCCAGACCTTCCGAAGACCCGGTTGTAGCTATTCGTGCTTTGCGTTTAAGAAGTACCTTGACAGAAATTAATCAATATTATCAAAAAAACATTCCGGATGCAACCTCCTGGTTAGAAGTTACGGAAAGTTCTTTAAGTAGTGTTCATGAGATTTTGAATAAGGTATATTCTCAATGTGTTTATGGTTCAACAGATACTTTAGAAGCGGAAGATCGAAATACAATATTGCAGGATTTAACGGCTTTGTCAGAGCAGATTTATGAAGAAGGAAATGCTGACTATGCAGGACGTTATGTATTTACCGGCTATAAAACAAATACCAGTCTGACTTTCAAAACAGAGGATAAGACGACATCTTATACCATCACAGAAAAATTTTCGGGTTCTGATATAGAAGCAATGACTTACATTACCAATAAGCAAGATGTAAGCTATGGTACACTTGCAGGGGCAGTGACACTCCCGGATAGTGAACAAGTTCATCGACTTCGTTTATCTTATTCAGATGTGGAAAGAGTTCCGCAATATAATACAGATGGAAGTATCAAAAAGGACGGATTAGGAAATACCCTATATGAGAACATGTATGTGAATTATACCGATGCAAGTGGAAACCCACAGCAGATCGCAGTTAATTATACACCGTTGGCTTCAACTGGAGATGCTGCATATCTTCCGGCAGCGGGGATTAATTTTATACCGGAAACAGGGGAACTGATTCTTTCAGAAAATGCAGTCAATACGTTGCAGGGACTTAAAGATGGTATTTCTATCAGTTATCAGAAAACCGGATTTGATAAAGGAGAAATTCGACCGGAACATTATTTTGATTGCATCAATCGTACTACGAAAGTAAGTTATACAAAAGAAGAGCAAGACATTGAATATACGATTAGCTTTAATCAGACATTAAAAGTGAATACAGAAGCCAGTGAAGTATTAAATGCATCGATAGGAAGAGACATCAATGATTTAATTAATACAGTAAGCTCCTCGATACAGGCAGATAAGAAAGTTGCCGATATTAAAGCAATGTTAAAAGATTCTCAATTTCAAGATGAGGTCTCACAGGCTAAACTGAATGAAATGTTAACTGCTGCACAAAAAGAAGCAGATATCGCAGAAGATAATATGCAGAAGAGATTCTCAAAAGGTATTACAAGTGTTCAATCATACTTAGATAAAGTAAATTTGGCGATTACAGACTGTGGTACCCGTTCAAGCAGGCTTGACATTACGAAAAATCGTTTATCATCACAGCAGACGACATTTGAAGACTTAAAATCTAAGAATGAAAATGTGGAACTGTCAGATGTGATGATTGAATATACAGCTGCTTCAACCGCATATGATGCATCTTTGGTTGCGGCAAGCAAAACGCTTCAGAATTCATTATTAAATTATCTATAATAATCCAAACTTAAATATTAGTCAGCATAGGAAGGAGACCTGTATGGAAGTAAAAACAAGACTTTTTGGTACTATTGAGGTAAAGAAGGATAAACAGATTCATTTTGTAAATGGAATCATTGGATTTCCTGAAATGCAAGATTTCACTTTGGTTTTTGAAGAGACAGAGGAGGGAAAAGCATCTATTTCCTGGCTTCAATCAATTCAGGAACCGGATTTCGCATTACCGGTCATGGACCCTTTGATTTTGATACCTGATTACAATCCGGTTGTGGAAGATGAACTGCTTAAACCGCTGGGAGAAATGAAGGCGAAAGATACTTTTGTTATGGTTACTGTTACCGTGCCAGAAGAAATGAAGGATCTGTCTGTTAATTTAAAAGCACCGCTGATTATTAATGCTAAGACCAGAAAAGCATGTCAGATTATAGTAGACAATCAAGATTATTCTGTAAAATATCCGATTTATGATATTCTGACAGAAGAAAAGGCAGGTGAGTAGAATGTTAGCCTTAACCAGAAAAAAGAATGAAGCACTTATCATAAATAACAACATAGAAATCACAATTCTGGATATTCGTGGTGACCAGGTAAAAATAGGCATTACTGCTCCAAAAGAAATACCGGTTTATCGGAAAGAGGTTTATATACAGATTCAAGAGGAAAATAAAGAAGCATTAAATACACAAGGTATTGATGCCTTGAAAAAATTATTAAAATAGACTTAACTTTTTGTACTTTTGTCCGATATATGAATTAGAACAAAGGAATGGAATGTAGAACGGTCAGCCGATTTTACAGATGTTTTATCACATGGAGGTGATTTCATGGCAATTGATGCAGTTAATAATAACAGTTCTTTGACATCATTGCAGAGGACTTCTACAGTACAAAATCAAAAAGATTCTTTCGTAGCAGCAGTAAGTATGGATGCAAAAGAGAATATTGAAATTGATATGGATGAACGAATAGAAAATACGTCAGAAGATATCCATTACCAACCATCTCAGAATACAGAACAATTAAAAAAAGCAGTAGAAAACATAAATAGGAAGATGGATAACTCAGAAGCGATATTTGGAATACACGATGAGACTAATCGAATTATTATCAAAATAGTAGATAAAGAAACGAAAGAAGTAATTAAGGAACTACCACCAGAGAAAACGTTAGACATGATTGCGAAAGCTTGGGAATTAGCGGGACTTCTTGTTGACGAAAAGCGTTAGGAGGAACAAAAATGGCAATAAGATTATCAGGATTATCCTCAGGATTGGATACCGATTCGATTGTAACCGAATTAGTATCAGCATATAAGATTAAAAAAGATAATTATAAGAAAGATCAAACGAAATTAGAGTGGAAACAAGACGCGTGGAAAGAACTAAATTCAAAAATTTACAACTTATATTCTAAAACTGTGAGTAACCTGCGTTATTCTACCGCCTATAAGACGAAAACGACAACATTATCAGATACTACAAAAGCCTCTGTTACAGCTGGGAATAACAGTACGAATGGAACCCAGACTCTTTCAATCACGAAACTTGCAAAAGCAGGATATCTGACGGGAGCAGAACTGACGGGAGCATCTGATTATACATCTAGTACCAAGCTTAGTGAACTGGGTATCGCAACGGATACTTCATTTGACATTACAATTGGTAGTTCAGGGACGCCAAAAAACATTAGTATAGGTGCAGATACTACGATAGGTGATGTGGTTTCGAAATTAAAAACGGCAGGTGTTAATGCAAGTTTTGATACCACGAATCAAAGATTCTTTATAAGTTCAAAAACAAGCGGAGCAGAAAATGATTTTTCATTAAGTGCATCTGATGCAGATGGTACCGCAGCTTTAGAATCACTTGGTCTGACTACCTCAGCAGTAAAAGTGGCTGGTCAGGACGCTGAAATTTATTTAAATGGAGCACAGTATACCAATGCGAGCAACACCTTTACCGTTAATGGGTTGACTATTACAGCAAAAGAAGAGACCGGATATAATGCGGATAGTTCAAGAAAAGAAATTAGTATCAATACAGCGGATGATACAAAAGGAATTTATGACAGTATTAAGAATTTTTTCAAAGAGTATAATGTGCTGATTAATGAAATGGATTCTCTTTATAATGCAACATCCGCCAAGGGTTATCAACCATTAACCGATGAAGAAAAAGAAACTATGACAGATGATCAGATCGAAAAATGGGAAAAGAAGATAAAAGATTCATTATTCAGAAGAGATTCAACATTGGATTCTGTGTCTTCATCGATGAAGAGTGCAATGATGAAAAGTTATACGGTCAATGGTAAAACATATAGTTTAGCGAGTTTTGGAATTAGTACATTGGGTTATTTTACATCATCAGCAAATGAAAAAAATGCTTACCATATCGACGGTGATAGTGATGACTCAGCGACATCCGGAAAAGAGGATAAATTGATGACCGCACTTACAACAGATCCGGCGTCAGTGGAATCTTTCTTCACACAACTAACGACAGGCTTGTATGATTCATTAGATGCTAAAATGAAAAGTACCACATTAAGCAGTGCATATACGGTTTATAACGATAAGCAGATGAAACAAGAATATGACGAATATGATGATTTGATTGGTAAATGGGAAAAGAAAATGTCTGATATGGAGAAATATTATTACAAAAAGTTCTCTGAAATGGAGACTGCTTTAACTAAATTACAATCAAGTACTTCATCGTTAGCGTCATTATTAGGAAGTTAAGGAGGAATAATGAATGGCACTTAATAATGCTTATGCAGCTTATAATAATAACAAAATTTTAACGGCATCTCCAGGTGAATTGACTTTAATGTTATATGAAGGAGCAATTAAATTTTGCAATATTGCAGTTGTTGGAATGGAACAGAACAATATTGAAAAAGCAAATAATAATATTATAAAAGTTCAAAGAATTATTACAGAATTTCAAGCAACATTAAATCATGATTATCCTGTAGCCAAGGATTTTGAAGCAGTTTATACTTATCTACAACAGCGTCTGATAGAAGCGAACATAGGGAAAGATAAAGGGATCATGGAGGAAGTGTTAGAACATTTGCGGACTATGCGTGATACATGGAAAGAAGTAATGCAATTATCACGAATGAAACAAGCTAACTAAGAGGTATGCGATGGTGAAAAATAAATACGTTATTATCCTGATAGAAAGCTTACAAAAGAAAATAAAAGTCTTGGATGCAATCATAGAAAAAAATAAAGAACAAAAAGAAATTATAAAAGTTGATATGATGGATACAGATCAATTTGAAAATAATATTCAAGAGAAGGCCAAATTAATCGATGAACTTAATTTGTTAGATGAAGGGTTTGAATCTATTTATAATAGAGTAAAAGAGGAATTGACTGAGAAGAAAGACTTATATCAAAAAGAGATTAAAACACTTCAAGGATTAATTGGAGAAATTACAGGTAAAGTCATGGAAATCCAAGCACAGGAAGAACGTAATAAAAGTACGATAATACAACAGTTTGGAAAAATGCGTACGAAGATAAAAAAATCCAAGGCATCTAAAAATGCAGCATTAAATTATTATAAAAGCATGAATAAGCTTACAATTAGTGATCCACAGTTCCTGGACCGAAAAAAATAAAAAAAAATATATATGTAGGTATAAAGTAACTATAAAAACCTACCGATATATAAATCAAGTAAGAAGTTACTTATTTCAATACTTAAGTTAAAACTTTGTTAAGGCGTGCAATTAACAAAGGAACGAATAACCTAAGATAGCAAGGATGCTATAAATTTTAAATTCAAGGAGGAATTATTATGGTAGTACAACACAATCTTACAGCGATGAACGCTAACAGACAATTAGGAATCACAACAGGTGCACAGGCAAAATCAACAGAAAAATTATCATCAGGTTACAGAATCAACCGTGCAGGAGATGACGCAGCAGGTCTTACAATTTCTGAAAAGATGAGAAGTCAGATCAGAGGTCTTGATCAAGCATCAACAAACGCACAAGATGGTATTTCATTGATTCAAACTGCAGAAGGTGCATTAAATGAAACACATTCAATCTTACAAAGAATGAATGAACTTGCAGTAAAAGCAGCAAACGATACGAACCAATCCATCGACCGTCAGGCAATTGCAAAAGAAATCGGTGCATTAGGAAAAGAAATCGATCGTATTGCATGTACAACACAGTTCAATAAAAAGAACTTAATTGATGGATCTGTATCAGGACTTAATCTTCAAGTAGGTGCAAACAATGGACAAAATATCACCATTAGTATTGTATCTATGGGAGCAAGTGATATTGGATTAGGAGCAGCAGGAAGCCAGTTAGGAATGAGCAGCTTCGGATCAGCAGGAAGCTCTATCGATATGATTCAATCAGCAATCAACTTAGTATCTGACCAACGTTCTGCACTTGGTGCATTACAAAACAGATTAGAGCATACAATTGCAAACTTGGATACAGCTTCAGAAAATGCTTCAGCAGCAGAATCACGTATCCGTGATGTTGATATGGCGAAAGAAATGGTTAACTACAGCAAGAACAACATTCTTGCACAGGCCGGCCAATCAATGCTTGCACAAGCAAATCAATCTACACAAGGTGTTTTATCTTTATTAGGATAAAATAAATCATACTTTTGATGAATGCACGCAGGGAACAAAAGTAACCAAATAATAACAAAATAGCAAGGATGCTATACACTTTAAATTCAAGGAGGAAATTATTATGGTAGTACAACACAATCTTACAGCGATGAACGCTAACAGACAATTAGGAATCACAACAGGTGCACAGGCAAAATCAACAGAAAAATTATCATCAGGTTACAGAATCAACCGCGCAGGAGATGACGCAGCAGGTCTTACAATTTCTGAAAAGATGAGAAGTCAGATCAGAGGTTTAGATCAAGCATCAACAAACGCACAAGATGGTATTTCATTGATTCAAACAGCAGAAGGTGCATTAAATGAAACACATTCAATCTTACAAAGAATGAATGAACTTGCAGTAAAAGCATCAAACGATACGAACCAATCCATCGACCGTCAGGCAATTGCAAAAGAAATCAGTGCATTAGGAAAAGAAATCGATCGTATTGCATGTACAACACAGTTCAACAAAAAGAACTTAATTGATGGATCTGTATCAGGACTTAATCTTCAAGTAGGTGCAAACAATGGACAAAATATCACCATTAGTATTGTATCAATGGGAGCAAGTGATATTGGATTAGGAGCAGCAGGAAGCCAATTAGGAATGAGCAGCTTCGGATCAGCAGGAAGCTCTATCGATATGATTCAATCAGCAATTAACTTAGTATCTGATCAACGTTCTGCACTTGGTGCATTACAAAACAGATTAGAACATACAATTGCAAACTTAGATACAGCTTCAGAAAATGCTTCAGCAGCAGAATCCCGTATCCGTGACGTAGATATGGCGAAAGAAATGGTTAACTACAGCAAGAACAACATTCTTGCACAGGCTGGCCAATCAATGCTTGCACAAGCAAATCAATCTACACAAGGCGTTTTATCATTACTTGGTTAATGCTGAAACGAACATATAGAAAGCCGGTCTTTGGGCCGGCTTTCTTAAATTATATCAAATTTGTATCATGTGTCTGAGAATCAAAATTTTCTATTAAGTAAATACTCAAGAGTGAGGCATATATTTTTAAAAGAAGGGAGTGAAATCATGAAGGTTTTTTTACAGAGGATGAATCAGGTAGTAGATCATTTGGAAGAAGAGAGTAAAAAACTGATGAAATGGAATGGTCAGGAAGTGTATTTGGGAATGGAAGAAACGGTTTCCGATATTACTGAGATAGTTACTGTAATGTTTGAGAATGAAGAGGTATTAAATTCCTGTGGGGTTGTGATTCATAAGGAGATGATCATGACATCATTGAACCATATGATGGAAGCTATGGAAAAAAAAGATGATGTAATGCTGCATGATGCACTATATTATGAAATTTTATCTCAATTTAAAGGATACAAATATATGTTAGAACAAATTACAGGCTAAGGGGGACATTTCATGAAGGAATTCATCTATAAGAAAAATAAAAAGAGATTGGAAAAATATTATAAAGACCTTCTAGATACTATAGTTAATTATGATGATAATATCGATATATCATATCAGGTACAATTTACGGAACTTGATAATAAATCGGTTTTACAAATAGAAAAAGAAAATCAAACATGGCGTATGAATAGCTATTATGATGATAAAAAATCGATTGAAGTATGGGCAGATCAGTTTGAAAAAATACCATTCAATTCTGTCATACAAATTTATGGAATGGCAGGTATTTCATATATTGAAAAACTTCTTTCAGTCACTCCCAAAGAAGTTTACATCGTTTTATATGAACCTAGTATTCAAATATTTCTAGGTATGTTAGAAAACGTAGATCTTCCGTTCTTGGAGAGTGGGCGTGTCGGTCTGATTGTTAAGGGGCTCAATAATCAACACTTTAAGACCTTACTTGGAATCTGTGTTGGATTAGATAATCTTCCGCATATAAAATATCTTTGCCATCCAAATTATATGAAGTTATTTGGAAATGAGTATACACAATATATGGAAGTTATCAAGGAACATGTAGAACGTAGTGTTTTTAACCGTAATACACAAATGATATTTAACAAGGAAATGCCCAAAAATTATATTGGCAATCTAAAGACGTTTTACCACCAATACTCTGTAGGGCAGTTATGTGAAGCCTTGCCAAAGAATATTCCTGTTATTGTTATTTCTGCAGGACCATCGTTAAATAAAAATATAAAAGATTTGAAAGAAGCAGAAAATAAAGCTTTTTTAATTGCAACGGATACAGCCGTAAAACCATTATTAAAAGAGGATATAGTACCTCATTGTTTTGTTACGGTAGATCCGGGAAAACCAATGCTTTTATTTGAAGATGAGAGAGTGTTTGATATACCAATGGTTTTAACAATGTCAGGAAATACAGATATCGTGAAAAGGCATCGGGGGAAGAAGTTTTTCTCTTATGATGGGAACGGATATATTCGATATTTTTATGAAAAGGGAAAGAGAATACCTACCGTTTTGTCTACCGGGGGGTCCGTAGCTAATAATGCATTTTCTGTAGGAATTGAAGCGGGTGCCAAAACAATTATATTTGTAGGACAGGACTTGGCGTTTACAGGAAATAAGACGCATGCAGATGGAACATTCCAAGAAAAGATGGATGAAGTTGACCTAAAAGAGCGTAGAATGGTAGAAGTCGAAAGCGTAGATGGTGGGATGGTCTTAACGAGTCTTGATTTTAAACACTACCTGGAATGGTTCGAGAATGAAATCAAAACGTGTCCGAATGTAAAATTTATCGATGCAACAGAGGGTGGAGCCAAGATCCATGGAACACATATTATGACTTTGAAAGAGGCAATTGCTTCAGAATGTAAAGAAGAATTAAATTTACAAGAAATCATAGACAAAATTCCGAAGCTGTTCACTGAAAAACAGATTAAGGAATTTGATGAGTATACAAAAAATGCACCGGGAAAGTTAGATTTCATTGAGAGAAAAACAGAACAGGGCATTAAATACTATGAAAAAATAGTGTCATATTTTCAAAAGAACCAGCTAGACAGTGAAGAATTTAAAAAACTTTTTAAAAAAATAAAAAAGATAGATCGGGATTTGGAAAAAGAACCTTTAATGAATATTGTAAAAGCTTATATGAAAGCTACAGAATACAGTATTTTGTATGATGTAGGAATGGTGAAAGAGGATATACAAGAAGAAGGCAGGACAATTTCAGATAAGGGAATAGCTATTTTTAAAATGATGCAGGAAGCGGTCGAGTATATTAGACCGTTCATAGAGGAAATGGCCGACGAGAAATGGGGTGAATCATAATATGCGTGGAATTGTCTTTATAGGAACGTCACAATACGATGTACTGGGTTTATTTTTGAAAGAAATAATAAAAGGATTCGAAATAAATGGATGTGAAATCTTAACGATTGATAGAGCAAATGAAAATTATATGGATTTACTGGCGCAGGCACTGACAGGTGAATATGAATATGATTTTATTTTCGATATTAATGGGATATTAATGGGACATGATAGACTGTACACTTTTTTTAAACAAAAGTATGTTGCATTTCTGGTCGATCATCCTATGTATCATCATAAAAGATTAATGCGTCAACATAAACCTTATTATGTCACTACAATAGATAAGGATCATATAGACTATTTAAAAAAATATTATCCACATTTAGATAGGATTAAATTTGTTCCTCATGGAGGAATAGGACAGGATAGAATAGAAGAATATAAAAACCGAAAAATTGATGTATTATTTTTAGGTAGTTATGAAAACCCTAAGAAAAAGTTGGAATATACAGAACGAATTCCTAATGGTATGCGAGAACTTATCGTGGATACTTGCAAGATTTTGGAAACAAAAACACAGTGGACAATGGAACAAGCTTTATTATATCAGCTTGAAATGAGGCAGTTAAAGATGACGAATTCCGATATGTCAGAAATTATGTCAGATTTAGTGTTTATTGATGAGTATATCAGGGCTTATTATAGGGATAAAGTAATTCGAACGCTAGGAGAGAACGGTGTTACTGTCGAAGTTTACGGAAATGGATGGGAGGAATTTGATGGAAATCAGACAGACTTTATTCACATCCATGAAAGCGTTTCTTATATGGAAAGCTTAGAGTTAATGGGACAGGCTAAAATAGTGTTAAATGTAATGCCCTGGTTCAAAAAAGGCTCACATGAAAGAGTATTTACTACCATGATGAATGGCGCATTATGCATGACAGACAGAAGTGAATATTTAGAAGAAGTATTTACCGATAAAAAAGAATTAGTTTTTTATGATTTAAAAGAAGTAGAAAAATTACCCGGACTCATTCAAGAGTATTTAAATCAGAATGAAAAAGCAAAAGAAATAGCATTAGCTGGAAAAGAAAAATCAGAGGCTGATCATACATGGAAAAAACGTGGACAAGAATTATTAGACTGGATAGTGGAGGAATCATAATGGAACAGACAAAGAAACTACTAGAAATTATAAGTGAAGAGATTACTCAATATGAAGATTATGTATCTGAAAAATTACAAATGCTTTTTTTAGAGTTAGATGAAAAGGTTTCGGAATTAGCACAAGGTGAGAAAGATTGGGTGGAACAACAGATTAAAAATCTGATAGAATCTAATTTTTTGTATAAGAGAATCTATTTAAATTCAGTTCTTATGCAAATGTTTGGAAAAGTAGAGTACTTGGAGGAAATTGCAGGACTTGCATTAACAAATAGTAAAATAAGACCTGCTACAAAATATTTTTTGAGTAATAAATTATTTGCCTGTTTGATTTTAAATGAGAAGTTAGGAACGGAAAACGCCAGATATCTACTTTGGAAATTGTCTCAACAATCGTGTAACGAATACGAAAATTATTTAGAACTTGAACTGAATCCAATACCAAAAGAAGAAAGAAACCCTAATTTAATTTTAGTTATTACAGATCATTTTGTACATGTTTCACATGCACCTACCAAGACGGCTCTTGACCGTTGCGCAATGATTAAAAAGAAACTTCATAAGGAATGTTTACTGATTCATACAACAGAAGGAGTAACACGCGAAGGAGAAATACCATTCTTAATACGGGCTATTCCCGGGTATACACTGGAAACCTGCTTTAATGATGAGCATAGTAAAAAAGAGTACCAAGAGTGGAATGGTGTCAAAATACCATTTGTCCAGTCAGAACGGAATATGCCAAATCCTATTGATGTAAAAGTCCTGATAGATACAATAAAACAATTGAAACCATTGTTTATCATTGATATAGGTACAGCCAGTATGGTAGCAAATTTGAGTAGTAAGTTAGTTCCGGTATTAGGATTAAATCTTTGTTTTTCAGAATTAGCATTTACGACAGAAACTTATCAGGCTTTGGGCAGAAAATTAAATGATAAAGATTTGGCATTACTGAGAAAATTAGATATTCCTAAGAGCCATGTTATTGAAAGTACTTTTACTTTTAGTTTTGTACCGCAAAAGCAGAATTTAACCAGAGAGCAGATTGGTTTTGGTGAAAACGAATTTATAATTGCCGTAGTTGGTTTCCGGTTAGACATAGAAGTGACTTCGGAGTTTATCGTCATGTTAGAATCCGTACTAAATGAAAATATAAAAATAGCTTTTATTGGTGTTTTTAAAGAATATGAAAAATTTGAAGAAAGGCATCCTATATTAAAGACGAATGCTTATAATGTAGGATATCAGGAAGATATTCTTTCCGTTATTGAACATTGTAATTTGTTCGTAAATCCTATTCGCAAAGGAGGAGGAAGCTCTTGTGTGGAAGCTATGTCAAAAGGTCTTCCGGTTGTTACGACCAAACATGGCGATGTGGCTGCAAATGTTGGAGAGATGTTCTGTGTAAATGATTACAATGAAATGAGAGAGCAAATAAATAAGTATTATCAGGATTCTGAATTTTACAATGAAATGTCTGGTAAAGCTTTGGAAAGGGCCAGTATACTTCAGGATACTGATCATGCATTTTATCAAATAATGAATGAAATGTGCCAAAGAGAAGGTATGACACTAGATTAATTTTATTAATTTGAAAAAAATAGTTGACACATGCATAATGATGCACATATAATACTATTATGAGTAGAGATCATATAAGTTGTATACAAAATAAAAAGAAACCGAATAAAGAACAGTTAGATGAAATATTTGATTCTAGTATATTTAAACTTCTGTCAGAACCAATTCGAATTGATATCTTGAAACTTCTGGCATTAAAAGGCGAGTTGGATATCACACAGATTTCCGGACATTTTAATCAGGATCGTTCTGTTATATCACGTCATTTAAAGCTTTTGTTTGAAGGCGGACTATTAATTAAAACAAAACAGTCACGATCGACTATTTATCAAGTTGATGGTCTGGCATTTCTACATAAAGTAGAAAAAGTGGTTTCCGGAGTGAAAGAGATGTTGTCATTTTGCTGTGATGAAATTTATACCGATTTGTATAGTCAGGGTCTCACATATAAAGATTATATAGAAAAGCAAAAATAGGTACATGCTTTTTTAGATGTACCTAAAATTATATTCAATATGTGCACATGCATGCACATAAGAGGAGGTTATTTTATGTCAGCTACATTATATTACTTTACAGGAACAGGGAATTCTCTATTTATTACGAAAACAATTGCAGCACAACTAGAGGATACAACACTGATTCCGATCAACCAAGTTAAATTATCCAAAGAAATTTTTGTGGATACAGATATTGTAGGGGTGATTTATCCTACATATTTTTTAGAAGCCCCAGATGTTGTGAAAGAATTTGCCAAACGTCTAAAGGTGTCCCCAAAAAGCCATCTCTTCCTTTATTCTAATTATGGGGCTATGAGTGGTAATTCTTTATATAATTTATATGAGGTCTTCAAAGAGAATGGAGCGGTTGTAAGTGCTGCTTATGAAGTTGCACTTCCGGATAATAGTATAATATTTCCGACAAAACCAGAAGATCAAGAGAAGATGCTGGTAGAGGGAAAAATGAAAATAGAAAAGGATGCAAAGTTAATCCAGAAGAGATGTGCAACTAAAATGCCCCAAAAACGTGTTTTAGATAAAGCCTTAAGTTCTACTATGAAGTTTGTAAACCATATTTATTTGGGTATGGACAAAATAGAAATAGTTGATTCAAAATGTACCAATTGCAACATATGCTCTAAAGTATGCAGTAGTAATAATATAAAAGCTGCAAAAGAAACACCATTAGTAGGAAAAAATTGTGCTATGTGCTTTTCTTGTGTCCATTATTGTCCACAACAGGCAATTCGATTTAAAAGGATGAAACCTACCGAAAACTTTCAATATAGCCATCCGGACATTTCATTAAAAGATATAATGAGTACACGTAAGTAATTACAATTTTTAAAATATGTATAATTATAGAATATTTAATATACATTTTTTTAACATTCTGTAAACAATTTTCGACATTCTTAAAAATCCTTAAAAATGCATAGAATAGTTATATCTTGTTATATTGCGAAGCAAATTTCTTTCTGTTATAATGAAAAAGTTATGTAAATGCATACGAAATTAAAGGAGGAGTAAGACTTGAAAATCGCAATATGTGAAGATGAGCAGGTATGGAATCAATTTATTGAACAAACCATAAATGATTATTTAATCTTGTATAAAACTGTTGCTGAAGTTTTGAGTTTTGTATCAGGAGAATTGTTATTAGAGAGCGGTATCAAGTTCGATTTGATTTTTTTAGATGAAGAAATGAAAGGATTGAGCGGACTGGAAACGGCGAAGCGAATTCGAAAAATAGATGAAGACGTTAAAATAGTATTTTTCACCAGTCATACTGATATTATGCAAAAGGCTTTTCATGTTAATACATATCGTTTTTTGGACAAGAAGATGGATAAACAGAATATTTTTAATTGTTTGGATGACTATTTTCATGATGTAAAAAATGAAAAGTACTTGGAAATTGATGTGCAGGGTGTTGAAGTAATGATCAGGCAAAAAGATATTGTTTATATTACTGCGATTAGAAATGGTACATTAGTATATTGTAAAAATGAAACTTTAGTAGCGAAATATACCTTAAAAGAGTTTGAAGAACGATTGAATCAGGAATTGTTTTATAGATGTCATAGGAATACGATTGTAAATATATCATTTATAGATTGGATCGATGAAAAAATCATTCTATTTGGAGGGTATAAAGTAAAGTGTTCCCAGAGAAGGAAAGCTGAGTTGAAACAATTATATACACAGTATTTAATTAAGTATGCAAGATAAAGAAGTGAAGATACATATGGGAGAATAACGATATGCAGTTTTATTTTATTAATATATTATGTTTTATATGTGAATGCATAAAAATTTATTTACTATATGATAAAGTAATAGGGTTTAAAAAAGTTAAGGAAAAGTGGATATGGTACATAACCATTGTAGGTGTCTTTTTAGGCTCTTCTATTCTGTTTTTTAGGTTAAAAGAATATGCAGTATTTGGAAATACTTTGATTTTACTAGTTATTATTATGGTATTATTTAAGGAACCATTATTTTATAAATGTATTATGTTTTTTCCATTATACTCCATCATATGTTTATTGGACACCTGGCTTAATTCTATACAGGAGATATTGATTCCGTCAAAAGATTTCAGTATTTTCATTAGAAGATTTATTGAAATATTAATTTCAATTGTCACAATTATAATATTAATTGTCATAGCGAGGGTGAAACAAAAATACATAAGTATACAATTATCACGGAAGCTTATTTGGTATCAGGGGTTTATAGTGGCTGCTGTTATTGTGATTTCCTGCATTTTTACCGGTTATTCCCAGGTTGTCCTGCAAGATTCTACCGTTTTGCTGGATCGGATTCTAAATTTTATTTTTGTATGTGCATGGGTTGCTTTAGTGTATATGGTCTTTGCAGTCATGTATAATATAATTGTAAAGGAGCAATATCGATTATCTATAGAATCCAATGAAAAAGTACTGAAAAGTCAACAGGAATATTACAAAATGGTATTGGAAAAGGACCAGAGTATCAGAAGATTTCGTCATGATTATGGAAGTCATATTGGATGTATAAAGATGTTTGCTTTAAAACAGAATTGTAACGCAATCATAAATTATATTGAAGAGATGGAGGATTTTACTGCCAATTTTACAGGAACTATTAATACAGGTAATATGATAGTGGATACAATCATCAATGATACGATTGAGAAATGCAAAGATTTAGGTATTACGATTGAAGTGAGTGGGATGTTTCCAGATAATTTCAAAGTCAGCAATATGGATGTAACGACAATTTTTTCCAATGCGATTATAAATGCAGTTGAGGCTGCAGCGAAATGTAAACAAATAGATAAGACGGTAAAGATTTCGATTAGAAACACGGAAAAAAAGTCTATTATAGAAATGGAAAATCCAATAGCAGAATCTTTATGCATTGAAAAAGGGATTTTACGAAGTACAAAGAATGATAATTTAAATCATGGATTTGGCATACTGAATATTAGAAATTGTTTAGAAAAATATAATGGAATTCTTGAGTTTGAAAGAAAAGAAGAATATATTTACACCAGAATTATAGTTTAATAATATCGTTCAGCACGAAAAACAATCGTTCAGCCTTTTTACGATTGTTTTTTTTTGCCTGATAAATTATGATGAAGTCATGAAAGGAATTTAGTTCTTTCTAAGTGATAAACATATGTTTTTCATAACGTCAACTATTGGTTGCAAACAATAGTCGAAAAATAAATAGTTAATGGAGGAATTGGTATGAAGATAAAGTATAATATGGAGTTAAACCTACCTAGTAATTCTGTAGCATTAGAAAATGCAGAAATGTCTTATGTAGATGGAGGGTGTCATACAGAGAAAAAATGCTGGGGAAAAAGAATATTCTTCTCCGCAAAAGAGTGTAGTATAATTGCTAGAAGAGGAAATATTAAGTGCAATAAAGATTATTCCTCTATCATAGGTGTTCCAGTTATTATTAATAATGGATGCATTACGATCAATGGATCTACAATTAACATTTCAAACAATGCTACTTGGACAAGTTCTTGTCAAAGTGGTATGTACATTGATTTTAATTCATCGACTTGTCAGACTTCTTATGGATTTGGGTGTTAAAATATATTAAATAATATTTATTCTTTGGGATAGGGTTCCTCCTTATTCCAAAGAATTAAATAGATTGTAAAGGAGGTAATGCAAAGAGAGAAATAAACAAAATAGCCTAGTAAAATTATAATATAATAAAATAAAATTCTGTTTAAATAAATAATTACTTAACGTTCTAAAATTCTTATAAACTTAATATTTTATGATAAATTGAGAGGGGGTCTGGAAATGCACTATACGAGCTACCTTTTTTATAAATATTTAATGGCTATCATATTAAATAAAGATATTTGTTAGAAATAAATACTAGAAACAATTACGAAAATGAATAATGCGTTTAGCACGAAAAACAATCGTTCAGCCTTTTTACGATTGTTTTTTTCGTGCTTATTATTTATTATGAAGTCATGTAAGGTACGAAAAGGAGAAAATTAGATGAGGTACACATTTGTAAAGCAACATGACTCTACAGATTGTGCAGCGGCCTGTCTGGCGATGGTTTGTCTGCATTATAAAAAAGAAACGACCATCACGAGATTGAGAGATAGGATGGGAACTGATCTGAAAGGAACAAATTTAGTTGGTTTGAGTGAATGTGCAGTCGAGCTTGGATTTCAATCGCAGGCAGTTAAAGTTACAAAAGAAGGCTTTTTGAGTGATTTTACATTACCTGCAATAGCCAATGTAATTACAAAAGAGGGATTAAGTCATTTTGTTGTTGTTTTTAAAATTACAAAATCGTTTGTGATTGTTGGAGATCCTGCGAAAGACTTAATGAAAATGGAATTTGATCAATTTTATGAAATGTTTACAGGAACGCTTCTAGTCCTTAGTCCAACGGAGAGATTTGTTGGAGACAAAATGAAAGGAGAAAAGGTTATTAACCGTTTCTTACATTTAATCCTGCCTCAAAAGAAGCTCTTTATTTTTTCTATAATTGCATCCATATTATTAACTATATTAGGGATCGTCTCTTCGTTATTTAATAAAATTCTAATGGATGAAATCCTTCCGTATAAACTTGAGAATACTCTGATCATTGTACTTGTTATATTTATGTTAGTTTCAATAACTCAGGTTTTCATAGGTTTTATAAGACAATGGATTATGCTGTTTTTATCTCAAAAGATTGATATTCCTCTTATGTTGGGATATTTTGAGCATATTTATAAATTGCCGATGAAATTTTTTGCAACAAGAAAAACCGGTGATATTATTACCAGATTCACAGATGCATTTACAATAAAAAATATTTTTACAAATATTGCTTTAACTTTAATTATGGATATTGCGATGGCACTGATTACGGGAATTATACTATTTAAAATGAATAGTGTACTATTTACAGTTATCGTATTTATGACGGCAATCAGTGTTGGTTTGGTCTTCATATTCAAACACCCTTATAAAAAAATAAATGAGGAACAAATGCAGCAAGGATCTATTTTAAATTCACAGATTATTGAAGGATTAAGAGCAGTCGAAACAATTAAAGGAAATGCAAACGAAGAGACAGAATTGGAGCATATTGAAAAAGAATACATTAAATCATTAAGGATATCGTTTAAGGAAGGAATGCTTTCCAATCTGCAAGGTTCGGTTTCTGGCTCGATTAGTACACTGGGGAATTTGGTTTTAATGTATTTTGGCGTAATGCAAGTAATCAATAATCAGATTACGCTTGGAGGAATGATGGCTTTCATTACATTATCGGAATACTTTATGGATCCGGTTGGAAGGCTTGTAGGTCTGCAGCTTCAAATACAAGAGGCAAATATATCTATGAAGCGTATTACAGAAATTTTAGATTATGAGACAGAACAAGAAGCCGGGAAAGGAAGAGATTACCAGGAACTCTCTGAAATAACAGGTGATATTAATTTTAATAATGTAACGTTTCGGTATGGTAATCGAAAGCCGGTCTTAAACCATATCAGTTTCCGAATTCCAAAAGGGAAAAAAGTAGCTTTGGTAGGCGCCAGTGGCAGCGGAAAATCAACGATTGCAAAACTACTTCTGAAGTATTATGAACCCGAAGAAGGGGAAATCACAATCAATAATATGGACATTAATGAGTTTAGTAATGAGTCTTTGAGAAAATCAATCTCTTATGTACCTCAAGCGATTGAACTATTTTCGAAGAGTATCTATGACAACATAAGAGTCAGTAAAATGAATTCTACGTTAGAAGAGGTGAAAGAAGCAGCGAAGCTGGCAGATGCACATGATTTTATAAAGAAACTTCCAATGCAGTATGATACCTATTTGGAAGAAGCCGGAAATGGTCTAAGTGGTGGAGAAAAGCAAAGAATTGCTTTGGCTAGGGCTTTTTTGAAAAAGAATGAATTATATATATTTGACGAAAGTACAAGTAATCTGGATTTTGGAACAGAAAATATCATATTTGATATGATTTATAATAAATTTAGGAATAAATCAATGCTGCTCATTGCGCATCGTCTTGCGACAATTAAAAATTGTGATGAAATCTTTGTCTTAGAACAAGGGGAAATTGTTGAAAAGGGTTCCCATGAGGAACTTCTGAAAAGAAAAGGGAGATATTATCAATTATGGGAGATGCAGCAAGGGAATATTGTGATACGGGAAGCACAGCAGGATGAGCAAAAAGATGAAATAGTTAGTGATGAAGAATGTGAGATGAGCTATCTATAGTATGAATGGAGGGATTTGTTATGAGTAATAAATTACAGGTAAGTCTAAATAAAGCCTTAAAGTTAACGAATGTTATTAGTAAAGAATTTGAGGAAAAAGATTTTGAGAATTTTGATGAAGAAGTGGTAAAGATGGAAAATTATATAGTAAGTAAGGGGGTATTACCGTTAGGACCGTTAATTCAATATACAAATGGATTTATCAACGAAAATGGTCAATTTGAGGCTAAAGTGCTGCTAATGCGTCAAGTGTCTGATCATATCCAATCTACAGAAGAGCCCTATACCTACGAATCGCTTATTAGTGTTAAGAATTGTATCTATGTAAGATATGTGGGAGATGAAAGTAATTTGAAATTTGCTTATGATAAATTGAACTTAACTGCATTTGAAGAGGAGATTCCATTAAAAGGTAATAGCTATACTGTTTTTGTAAATAAGGATGAGGATACGATTACAGCCGATGTATTTATGGAGAAGGCATAGATGAAAAAACAGATAAAAACAATGGAGCAGCTGAAAGACAGCAGGCTCCTTTATGAAAAACAGCTTCCGGCTTTTGGTTACATGATGATAATTCTGGTAAGCATCTTATTGATTGCAGTTGTTTTCTGGAGCATTTGGGCGCCCAGAACTTATATAATAAATTCTACGGGAACCGTACAAAGTAAAAATAAGAATTATGTAATGGCACCTTTTACAGGTGTGATAACCAAAATTAATATAGAAGAAGGAAAAGTAGTAGAAAAAGGTGACGAGCTTTTAACAATCAAGAGCACGGATTTGGATATTCAGAGTAAGCAGTTGGAGGAACAGAAAAATACTTACAAGACTCAGATAGCGCAATATAAAAAATTAGTAAAATCGATTCAGGATGACACGAATTATTTTGATGCCTCAAATTCTAATGATACTCTATATTTTAGCCAGTATGAAACTTATAAAAGTCAGGTAAAACAACAAAAAGTGGATCCGAATACATACAAAGCTTATAATTATACGCAGGAGCAGATTGAACAGGAATTTTTAAAGAATCAAAGTAAAATTGAGGAGCTATATCATTCAGCCATTAAGGCAGCAGAAGACTCCATTCAACAGGCACAGACTCAGCTGGATTCTATCGATGCACAGTTGGGTGCAGTTGGGAGTGGGAAAGAAAATTATGTGGTAATAGCAAATGCTACCGGTAAAATTCATATGGCATCTGAATATAAAAAGGGAATGGTAGTACAGGCAGCTGCATCAGTTGCAAGTATTGCGTCGGAACAGGATAATTTTACGATTCAAATCTTTGTGGAGCCATCCGATGCTGCGAGAGTTGCGGTAGGGAACAAAGTGGATATTGCAGTTTCCGGGCTGGCTCAGTCGGTATATGGGACTATATCAGGAAGAGTTACTCAAAAAGATAGTGATATTACGACTCAGCAGGGTGAAAGCGAAGGAAAGTCTGCTTCTTACTTTAAAATGGAAATTACGCCAGATTATTGTTATTTAATCAGCAAAGATGGAGACAAAGTGAATCTTTCCAATGGAATGGCAGTTCAGGCTAGAATACAGTATGATAAAGTCACATATTTTAATTATGTATTAGAAGAGTTAGGTGTATTAACCAGGTAATATTAAAATTAAATAGGATAAGGTCAAAAAGATGAAAAATAGAATAAAATTGAAAATGATAATTGCTTTTTTTCTAATTATATTGAGTATTTTTGTTCATGGATTGAATAAATTTGATAAGTTTTGTTATGCTTCTGCAAAAGTAACTGAAAAAGGGAATGAAATACAGTCTTCTGAGATGTTTGTTATACCAGTTTCATATATAGAAATTAACGATTACGAAAAAAATTTAGAAGTAGAAAAAACAATGAATCTTACTGCGAATGTAGTTCCTTCTAATGCGACAGATTCTACAATAACATATACCTCAAGTAATCCGGCTGTTGCAACTGTGAACTCATCTGGAGAGGTGAAAGGAATTTCTCAAGGTTCGGTAACGATCCATATTAAGGCTGGGAATGTAGAGAAGGATGTAACGTTAAATGTCAAAGTATCTGCTGTACAGATAGAGGTAAACTTCTCTTATCTGGTTTTAAAACCGCAGGAAGAGTTTCAATTAAATGCAAAAGCAATCCCAGAACAAGCGAATCAGAATATTACATATCGTTCAAAAGACGAAACAATTGCCAGTGTATCAAACGAAGGGAAAGTGACGGCAAAAGCCAAAGGTACTACTACAATCATTGTTTCTAATAGTGATATCAGTAATGCTGTCACAGTCATTGTTAATGATACGGTTTATAAAAATGAAGAAGAGCAGAAAGAAAGCGGAATGAAAAATGAGAAAAATTTGGGGAAACAAGATTATTCCAAATCAGAACAAAATTTAATTGATTTAATAAATAAGAAGGAAGCAGGACTTATGGTTAATGTGAAAGACTACCAAAAAATTTCTAAGAATATTTTAAAGAAGCTGTATGAGAAAAAGATGGATTTAATAGTAAATGCAAAGGATTATACCATCACTTTAAAGGGGGATGATATCAAAAACTATGAAAACGAATTGAATACTGAAATTGAATTTTTTCAGGAGCTGAATGGAACTGCTTTTGTCTTAAACAATGGGAAAAAACTTCCGGGAAATATTACATTCACCCCGAATAAAGAAAATACAAAAGAATTTTATATTTATCTTTATAATGAAACAAAAAATAAATATGAAAAGTTAGGAAAAAAGAAGATGAGAGAATTTGTACTAAATGAACCAGGGAAGTACTTGATTTTGGAGCACAAAATGTCGGATGTTAAAGTGAGTATCGTTATGATCGCTGCTATGGTGATTGTGTTGGCGGGGATTATTGCGGGGTATGTGGGGGTTAAGAAAAAATATTGGTTTTGGTGATATTCCCATAAAATATTTTGTTTCAACGGTTATGCCAGACATTCCAATGAGCCTTTGAATGCGAAACGGATTTCAGGAGAGCCTTCCATCCGTTTTAAAGTCTCATTTCCATGGCATAAGAGTTTGCACAAAATATTTTATGGGAATATTTGGGGAAGTTTACGGCGTTTGTTCTTATGTTAGTTAGTTTTGCGACACTTATAATACGTGTTGTAAAAGAAAATAACCGCCCCTCGCTAAAGTGTGCGGTTATTTCTTAAGCAAAAACTTTACTTTAAAAAAAGGAGAGGTTGTATGTATCAATATACACGTAAGGGTTTATCTGAACAATTTGATATAGGAAAAGAAACTTTGAGATATTATGAAAAGATAAATTTGTTACCTATTCCTGCAAGGAATGAAAGTGGTTATAGGGTTTATTCGGAAGAAGATGTATCGAGGATTAAATTTATTTTGCAAATGAAAAATTATGGATTTAGTTTAAGAGAGATAGCAGATTTAATTGAAATGGTTCGCAGTGAGAAACGTGCCGATAAAGATATGTTAATTGATAATATAGATAATAAGATAACTGAAGTTGAAAACCAAATAAGAGAATTTTATGAATTGATAGAATTATTAAATAGATTAAAAGAGAAAAAGAATTTAGGGGAATGTGATTTTTTTAAAAGTATTATAAAAGATACTTGACATTGTTCTGTACTACAACCATTAGACTATTAATAAATAAAATAGGAAATGGGGTATTTATTATGAAAATAATCGCAATTAATGGAAGTCCAAGAAACAAAGAGAATACGGCAACTTTGCTTAAAAAAGCACTTGAGGGTGCTGCTTCAAATGGAGCTGAAACAGAAATGGTACATCTTTATGATTACAACTATAAAGGGTGCAAGAGTTGTTTTGCCTGTAAATTAATTAATGGAAGTAGTTATGGTCAGTGTTCTATTAAGGATGAAATAAGTCCAATATTAGAAAAAGTTAAGAATGCAGATGCTGTTATTCTTGGTTCGCCAATTTATTTAGGAACTATTACAGGGGAAATAAAGTCTTTTATAGAACGGTTAATTTTTCCTTATCTTGTGTATGATGAAAATTATTCGTCCCTTTTTCCTAATAGAATTTCTGTTGGTTTTATTTATACATTTGGTGTGAATGAACAAAGGTTAGAACAAACTAAATGGAAAGATGTTCTTAAATATAATGAAATTGTAATAGAAAGAATTTTAGGTAAGGTAGAATCACTTTATGTAACGGATACATATCAATTTGATGATTATTCAAAATATGTTTCAACAGCTTTTGATGCAAATGAAAAATTGAAACGTAGGAAAGAAGTGTTTCCGCAAGATTGTGAAAAGTCATTTGATTTGGGAGAACGGCTTGTGCAATAATAAAAAATTTGTTGAATGATATTTGTAATATGATATAATTATTAATATCAGTTAAGAATTGAAAGAGGATATTTATGGTGTAGTTGCCCTCAATCCTTAGAGAAAGGGGGCGGTGCCGATATGACACTTGAAGTATTGACATTATTTCTAGTGCTATTTGCATTTGGTAACTTTATTGTTGGATTTATCGCCCTGATTGTTGAAATAATCAAATTACATACAAAAAAATAAGTATCCTCTACCGCCTAAAGTTTAGAATACTTATTTAAAAAATTTGGGCATATCTACAATATAGATATCCTTCTCTTAACTTGATTATAGCAAAGGATACTTGATTTTACAAGTATCCTTTTTATTATTTTTTCATAAGTCGGAACTTTTACACTTGTATAATGTAACAATCGCTATAGACCATGATGAGTTTACAAAAATAAAAATTCGGAAGTTACACCCCAACCTATAGAGCCTCATTTTGGAGGTTTTATTTATTATATATATTTAAGTAAGGGCAAAAAATATTGACTTACACGTAACGTGATATTGTATCATGTTATGTAAGAAGTCAAGCAAAAGATCTGCCGGCAAATTACGGTCTTGTTTTCTTATTATTAGATTAAGGGGATGATTTATTATAAAAACTATAAGTCAAGTTGCAGAATTAACAGGTATAAGTACACGTACTTTACAATACTATGATGAAATTGGTCTTTTAAAACCAAGTGAATTAACATCGTCGGGATATCGTTTATACAATGATGAAGCCCTGCAAAAGCTTCAACAAATTCTGTTTTTTAAAGAATTGGATTTTAAATTAAAAGAAATTAACCATATCTTAAGGAAACCGGAATTTGATAAAATTGAGGCGTTTAAAAAACAAAAAAAGTTACTTTGTTTAAAACGGAAGCGGTTAGATAATCTTATTCGGCTTCTGGATAAATTAGAGAAAGGAGAACAGTGTATGAGTTTTAAAGAGTTTGATTTATGTGAATATGTTGAAGCATTAGAAGAATTTAAAAGTAAAAAAACAGAAGATGTTATTAAATATTGGGGGAGCATTGAAAACTTTAATCTATTTATTCAAAAGGTTAAAGATAATGAGTGCAGTGTAGCTAAAAATGCTATCAAACAATTTGGAAGTATTGAAAAATACACAGAAGCTATGAAAAATAATTTGAATCATTTCTCGGAATTAATGGAGCATTCAAAAGCGCTTGCCGTAAATAAAGATGAATTGTTACAGAAAAATGATGATTTATTTAATGAGTTGACTTCTGATATGACAAAAGATGTTACTTCTAAAGAAATTCAAGGTATTGTACATCAAATTGTGGAATTTTTACGTGAAACCACTTTAGATATGGATATGGGGGAGGGGTTCTGGGATATGGTAATAGAAGGCTACTCTAACGATTCTGTCAAGGTAATCACAAATAAAAAGTATGGAGAAGGTGCTTCTGATTATATCGCCAAGGCTTTACAATATTATTTTAACAAATAGGCGTAGGGAAGATGTGTTTTGGCGAGATTGTGAAAAGGCATTTGAATTGGGAGGTTGGCTTGTGCAATAACAAAAATTATTGTTGAATGATATTAGTAATATGATATAATTATTAATATCAGTTAAGAATTGGAAGAGGATATTTATGGTGTAGTTGCCCTCAATCCTAAGAGAAAGGGGGCGGTGCCGATATGACACTTGAAGTATTGACATTATTCCTAGTGCTATTTGCATTTGGTAACTTTAGTGTTGGTTTTATCGCCCTGATTGTTGAAATAATCAAATTACATACAAAAAAATAAGTATCCTCTACCTCACAAGTGTTGATACTTATTTTTATAAAACAGAGGGTATATCTACAACTTAGATATCCTTTTCTTAACTTGATTATATCAAAGGGTACTTGTTTTTTCAAGTACCCTTTTTAAAAACTTTACCTGTTTCCCTGACTCTTTTATAAATTTTATTACTAATTCGGTTAAATTTTTTCCCCCAACTTCTTCAAATTGTATCAAGTTAAAATTGGTCTTATTACTTTTGTAGTTTTATTAATTAACAAAAAAATTAAAAAAACACTAAAGTATTTTAAAATCCAGCCGATATAAATATCAAGAAAAGAGCCTACAATGTTGAGGAGAATATGATTTTTTATCAAGGAGGATTTATAGTATGGTAATACAACACAATCTAACAGCGATGAACGCGAACAGACAATTGGGAATTACAACAAATTCACAAGCAAAATCAACTGAGAAATTATCTTCAGGTTATAGAATTAACCGTGCGGCAGATGATGCGGCAGGTCTTACAATTTCTGAAAAGATGAGAAGTCAGATCAGAGGTCTGGATCAGGCATCTGCAAATGCACAAGATGGTATCTCTTTGATTCAGACAGCTGAAGGTGCTTTAAATGAAACTCATTCAATCTTACAAAGAATGAATGAACTTGCAGTAAAAGCAGCGAACGATACGAACCAATCCATTGACCGTCAGGCAATTGCAAAGGAAATCAGTGCATTAGGAAAAGAAATCGATCGTATTGCATGTACAACACAGTTCAACAAAAAGAATTTAATTGATGGTTCTGTATCAGGGTTGAATCTTCAGGTAGGTGCAAATAATGGACAGAGTATCAGCATTAGTATTGTATCTATGGGAGCAAGTGATATCGGATTAGGAGCAGCAGGAAGCCAATTAGGAATGAGCAGCTTCGCTTCAGCAGGAAGCTCTATCGATATGATTCAATCAGCTATTAACTTAGTATCTGAACAACGTTCCGCACTTGGTGCATTACAGAATAGATTAGAACATACCATTGCAAACTTAGATACAGCTTCAGAAAATGCTTCTGCAGCAGAATCACGTATCCGTGACGTAGATATGGCGAAAGAAATGGTTAACTACAGCAAGAATAACATTCTTTCACAGGCCGGACAGTCAATGCTTGCTCAGGCGAACCAATCTACACAAGGCGTATTAAGCTTACTGCAATAAGTATAATTTGACATTAAAAAATCAGCGTAAAAAGTTTAATAGTGTAAGATAATAATAAAAATAAACAAAGGCTGTCTTAAACTTTTAAGACAGCTTTCTTTGTAGGGAGTGACAAAATTGGAAAAATCATTCAATGAATTTTGGGAAGAGCAGTTTAAAAACGGATGGGGTGGCAAGTGGCCCTGTGAAGAAGTCATCCGTTTCGTTGCACGTAATTTTTATAAAAAAGACAGAGCAAATACGAAAATTTTAGATTTTGGTTGTGGTGCAGGTGCGCATACATGGTATTTGGCCAAAGAAGGATTTGATACGTATGCTTTTGATGGCTCCGCATCAGCGATTGAGCGCCTCAAAGTAATGTTGCAGCAGGAAAATCTAGTAGCTGATGTTCAGGTAAAAGACGGCTTACAATTAGACTATCCGTCGGAAATGTTTGATGGGGTGATTGATAATGCAGTCATTTATTCGAACCGAATCGCTCATATCAAATCAATGTATACAGATATTTATCATATGCTAAAACAAGGTGGAAAATTACTGACTTCTAGTTTGTTTACTACCAATACGACCGGTTACAAAGATGGAGAAGAATTAGAACATAATACATTTATTAATATCAAAAGTGGTCCTACAGCAGGAGGACAGACAGCACATTTTTTTGAAGATGGAGAGATAGAAAAAATTTTAAGTGAAATTGGGTTTTACAATATTCAGGTAGATATCTTGAAGCGGACCGATCAGGGAAGCAAGTTGGTAATTGAATATTTTGTAGTATCAGCTGAGAAGTAAGAGGAAAAAATAAGTGAAACGGGTAAGATAACTATACAGGATAGAGGTGACAGAATGGGAGTTTTAATCATTGCGGAAGCAGGTGTAAATCATAATGGAGATATGAAGCTGGCAAAAAGATTGATAGAAGAAGCCAAGAAAGCAGGAGCGGATATCGTTAAGTTCCAGACTTTTGTACCTGAGAGAGAGGTTTCAAAATATGCACAGAAGGCCAGCTATCAAAAAGAGACAACTGGAGAAGCCGGAAGTCAGTTGGAAATGATAAAAAAACTTCAGCTTTCGGAAGAAAATTTCATAGAATTAAAAAGATATTGTGAGAAGCTTTCCATTCAATTTTTGTCTACTCCATCGGATTTAGAAAGCTTAGAATTCTTGAAGGAATTGGATATGCCGTTCTGGAAGATTCCTTCGAATGAGATAACGGATCTTCCTTATTTGATAGAAATTGCGAAGACGAATAAACCAGTGATTCTTTCTACGGGAATGAGTACGATGGAAGAAATCCAACAAGCAGTTCAAGTGTTAAATACAAATGGAAGTGGTGAGATTTCTCTGCTCCACTGTACTACAGAATATCCGGCTCCGTTAGAAGAAGTAAATTTGAGAGCAATGAATACATTAAAAGAAGCATTTCAATGTAAAGTAGGATATTCTGATCATACATTAGGAATTCATGTTCCTATAGCGGCAGCAGCTCTTGGTGCGGTTATTATTGAAAAACATTTTACATTAGATTCTGGTATGGAAGGACCTGATCATAGAGCAAGTCTGGAACCTGACCAATTGAAACAAATGGTTGAGGCAATTCGAAAAATAGAGCCTGCCTTAGGAGATGGAATCAAAAGAGTGACTTCATCTGAGGCTGGAAATATAATCGTAGCCAGAAAAAGTATTGTAGCAGACAAAGAGATTAAAAAGGGAGAGACTTTTACCGAAGAAAATCTTACGACCAAAAGACCGGGAAACGGAATTTCTCCTATGAGATGGGAAGAAATTTTGGGACAGAAGGCGAAACGAGACTTCCAGGAAGATGAGATGATTGAAATATGAAAAAGAAAATTTCAGTACTAACAGCGACGAGAGCAGAATATGGACTCTTAAAAAGAGTAATAAGAAATTTAAAAAAGATAGATGATTTTGATGTAAGAATTGTAGCTACAGGAATGCATTTGTCGCCCGAATTTGGTATGACCTATCGAGAAATCGAGGAAGATGGTTTTGAATTGGACGAAAAAATTGAAATACTTTTAAGTTCTGATACGGAGACATCTGTTTCCAAAAGCATGGGATTAGCGATGATTAGTTTTGCGGATTATTTTCAACGGTTGAAACCGGACCTTTTGCTTGTTCTTGGTGATCGCTTTGAGGCAATGGCAGTCTGCTGTGTAGCGTCAAATATGAGGATTCCTATTGCACATTTGTGTGGTGGAGAGACGACGGAAGGTGCGATAGATGAGAGTATTCGGCATTCCATTACAAAGATGAGTTATCTGCATTTTACCATTGCAGAAGATTATAGAAGGCGTGTGATTCAATTAGGGGAAGCCCCTGATAGAGTTTTTAACTTTGGTTCGCTGGGAGTAGAGACTATTCAGGAAACTAAGCTTATGACGAAGGAAGAATTAGAAAATTCGATTCAATTTAAGCTGGATAAACCTTATGGTGTTTTGACATTCCATCCGGTCACTTTGGAAGAGGGTCAAGTGAATCAGCAATGTAAAGATTTACTTGAAGTGTGTGAAGAGCAGAGTGACATGAAGTTTATCTTCACGAAAGCGAATGCAGATACTAGTGGACGTATTATCAATCAAATGTTAGAGGAGTATGTTAAGACCCATAATAATGCTGTAGTGTTTACTTCTCTAGGTATGCTTCGTTACTTAAGTGCAGTCAGTTATAGTGAGATGGTAATTGGAAATTCTTCGAGCGGAATCGTAGAAGTACCGACCTTTCAGATTCCAACAATAAATATCGGAGACAGGCAGAAAGGAAGAATTATGGCACCGTCTGTAATTTCATGTGAACCTGTTAAAGAAGAGATGCGAAGAGCTTTTCAAAAAGCCAGAAATAAAGAATTCAGGAATTCTCTAAAGAAGATGGAAAATCCATATGGAAATGGAAATGCTTCAGAAAGAATCGTAGAAGTAATTGAGACTTTTTTGAAGAATCAAACAATAGACTTGAAGAAAAAATTTTATGACTTATAAGGGGGACAATCCATGACAACAACAATAACCAAAACAGCAAGTATGAAAGAGAATTGTTTTGAACCAGTTTTATATTTTGAAAGTGCCAGAGAAGCCTTTAAATCATTGTTAGATAAACTAAAAGAGGAGAATGCGACTTTGCTGTTGCCGGCTTATATTGGTTGGTCATCCAATGAAGGAAGCGGCATATATGACCCGATTATAGAGACCAAAACGGATCATGTGTTCTATTTATTGGACGAGAATCTGAATATGAATAAAGAAGATATAAAAGAAAAAATGGATCAGATCCAAGGTAAAAAAGTACTTTTAATAGTACATTACTTTGGATATATAGATCCTTGTTATCGAGATATATGTCATATGGCTTTGGAAAATGATTGCTATATCATAGAAGATTGTGCACATGCATTATTTACCGATTATGTAGATCAAAAATGCGGGATTTATGCTGATGCCGTGTTTTATTCTCTTCATAAGATGCTCCCGTTATCAAATGGAGGTATGTTGAAAGTAAAAAACCATAAGTTTTTGGTTAAAGAAGGAATTTATCAGCAGGTGTCTCCATTTTCTTATGATTTTAAGAAAATAGCTGATATTAGAAAGAAGAATGCACAAGTCTTAGAAGAAAGATTAAGCAAGTTAGGAAGATACATTACGATATTAAGACCGGAAGAGAAATATAAAGGTCAGACGCCACAAACATTTCCAATCCGTTTTAAGAAAGTAGATAAATCGGAATTTTATTTTGAACTAAATGCAATGGATTTTGGTGTAGTCAGTTTATACCATACGATGATTGAACCACTTAGAGAAAAGAAGTACCAAATGTTCATGGATATAGGAAACAGTATATTGAATCTTCCGGTGCATCAGGATGCTACACCGGAGCAGATGCAACAGTTATGCGACAACTTGGAGGCGTTGCTCAGTGGAAAAATTCGAAATTTACAATAGTAAGAACGAAAAAGAATATAAAGAATGGACTAGAATAGTAGAAACTGATTTTGAGGATGAATTGATGTTGAAACCTGCTTATCTTAATTTGTTCTGCAGGGAAAATCAAGAAGGTTACTGCGTTTATTTGAAAGATAATGAACATGCAGTTCTTTATCCTTTTTTACTTCGTGAAATCCCATTCGCTCCGGAATTTAAGGATATTATAACGGCTTATGGTTATGGTGGACCGTTTGTTAAGGGGAAGTTGGAGCTAGAAAAGATTTCTACCTTTTGGAATAAGACAGACGAATGGTTAATGAAAAATAAAGTGGTCTCAGAAGTAGTGAAATTTAGTCTATTTGGGACGGAACATTGTGGATATCCGGGAATGATAGAAGAAGCAATGAAAAACATTGTAAGAGAATTGAACATGCCAATGGAAGATATGTGGATGGAATTTGAGCATAAAGTTAGGAAAAATCTTAAAAAAGCGCAGAAGAATGATCTGGAGTTTCGAGTAGATCCAAAAGGAGAGTATTTAGAACAATTTCTAGAAATATATTACTCAACGATGGAGCGGAGAGAGGCAGGAGAAGCTTATTATTTCGAACCGGATTTTTTCCGGAATCTTCAAAAAAATCTACCGGAAAATTTTTGCTACTTCCATATATTTATGAATGGCCGGATGATTTCAACAGAGCTAGCTTTAATGTCTCAAAGTACAATGTATTCTTATCTTGGAGGAACCATACGAGAATATTTTGAATATAGACCAAATGATTTTTTAAAGTATCAGATGATTCTTTGGGCCAAAGAAAAGAATTTGAAACGTTTCGTATTGGGTGGAGGTTATCAGAATGAAGATGGAATCTACAAATACAAGCGGAGTTTTGCCCCGAATGGAGAGAAAATTTTCAAAGTGGGAACGAGAATTTTGAATCAAGAAGCCTACGAACAGTTATGCCAGATGAAGGGAATTGATGCAAAGCATCCTTTTGTACCGGCTTATCGTATAGAATTGTAGGAGGAAAGACATGAAGAATTTAGCAATTATCCCAGCAAGAAGTGGGTCCAAAGGACTTAAGGATAAAAATATAAAAGAGATGAATGGCATGCCGCTTTTGGTATATTCCATTCAGGCTGCCTTAGAATCAAATCTGTTTGATACGATTTATCTATCTACGGATTCAGAGGAATATGCGAAAGTCGGAAAGGCTTATGGAGCACAAGTTCCGTTTCTAAGGCCTAAAGAACTGGCTTCTGATACAGCATCGTCTTGGGATGCTGTCCGATGTGCCTTAAAACAATATGAAACGATTGGAAAAAAATTTGATACTGTCTCCTTATTGCAGCCTACATCACCTTTAAGGACAAAGGAAGATATTATAGGGGGCTATGAATTATATCAAAAGGAAAATGCCCAAGCTGTGATTGGGGTGTGTGAAGTTGAACATTCTCCTCTATGGAGCAATACATTACCGGAGAGTAAAAAAATGGATGATTTTATAAAACCGGAAAATGATAAAAGACGACAGGAATTGAACACATATTATCGAATTAATGGAGCACTTTATATCGTAGACAGGAATCGAATCATGGAAACAGATCAAATTTATAAAAAAGATTGTTATGCCTTTATTATGGAACAGTCACATTCGATTGATATTGATACTGAATTAGATTTTGAAATTGCGCAGATTATATTAAAGAATAAGTTTTAAGAAAGATTCTGAATAGATTGGAAGACAAAAGTTGGAGGAAGAGAGGTACGGCATGAAAAAAGTTTTAGTTACCGGCGCAGATGGGTTTATTGGAAGCCACTTGACGGAGAGTTTGTTGGAAAAAGGGTATGAAGTGAAAGCATTTGCATACTACAATTCTTTTAATACCTGGGGATGGCTGGATACGCTGCCCAAACATAAATTAGAGCAGATTGAAGTGTTTACCGGAGATATCCGAGATCCGAATGGAGTCCGGGAAGCTATGAAAGGCGTAGATGGTGTTTTCCATCTTGCTGCTTTGATTGCGATTCCTTTTAGTTATCATTCCCCTGATTCTTATGTGGATACCAATATAAAAGGAACTTTGAATGTGCTGCAGGCGGGACGGGAACTGGAATTAGAAAGGATTTTGGTCACATCAACGTCCGAAGTATACGGAACTGCCCAATATGTTCCCATTGACGAGAAACATCCTTTTCAAGGGCAATCTCCGTACTCCGCTACAAAAATAGGAGCTGACCGTTTGGCAGAGAGTTTTTACCGAAGTTTTGATATGCCGGTCTCTATTGTCAGACCTTTTAATACTTACGGACCAAGGCAATCAGCAAGAGCTGTCATACCAACAATTATTACTCAGCTGCTTGCCGGAAAAGAAGAGATTAAGCTAGGTTCTCTGACTCCTACAAGAGACTTTAATTTTGTAAAGGATACAGCTGCAGGATTTATAGCAATTGCAGAATCAGATAAGACCATTGGGGAAGAAATAAATATTGCGACGCAGCAAGAAATTTCGATAGAAGATTTAGCGAAAGAAATCATTGGTCAGATAAATCCGAAGGCTAAAATTATTTGTGACGAACAAAGACTTCGTCCCGAAAAAAGTGAAGTTAACCGATTATTAGGTGACAACCAAAAGATAAAAGCATTGACAGACTGGAAGCCTGAATATACATTTGCGCAGGGAATTGGTGAGACAATAGCGTGGATGAAGCAGAATTTAAATGCATACAAGCCTGATATTTATAATGTATAAAAACACGAGCAGGGAGGGTTCCCATGATAAAGGAAAAGATAAAAAATTTCTTAGTATCCCAAGAGACTGCCATTGTAGACACCTTACAGAAAATAGATGAGAACGGAAAAGGAATTGTATTTGTATTAGATGAGAAAGAACGCCTGATAGGAGCGGTCACGGATGGAGATATCCGTAGATGGCTGATCAAGACCGGAGAGTTATCCGCAAAAATATATCATTTAATGAACTTGAATCCTATCACAGCATATCGAAAAGATAAAGTTAATGCACAAGAAGTGATGGATAAGTATAAAATCACAGCACTTCCTATATTAAGTACAACAGGAACGGTACTTGATATTGTATTCTTGGAGAAAGATGAAAGAAAAAGAAAGCGAGTGCACCATAATTGTTTAAAAGATGTTTCTGTTGTCATCATGGCAGGAGGAAAAGGAACTCGTTTGTATCCCTATACGAAAGTGTTACCAAAACCGCTGATTCCAATAGGAGATATTCCGATTATGGAACGGATTATAGATAAGTTCTGCGAATATGGTGTTGCTGATTTTTATGCAACCTTAAATTACAGAAAGAGCATGATCAAATCCTATTTTGCGGAGATAAGCAAGTCTTATCAAATCCAGTATGTGGAAGAGGACAAGCCTCTTGGTACAGGCGGTAGTCTTCATTTGATCGAAAAGAAATTTAAAAAACCTATTATTGTGACCAATTGTGATATTTTAATTAATGAAGACTATGAAGATATCTATCATTATCATCAAAGTACTGAAAATGTAATGACTATTGTATCTGCCCTTAAAAATGTAATAGTGCCGTATGGAGTGATTAATTCAAAAGAAAACGGTGGAATTATTTCAATGGATGAAAAACCAAAGTTGTCTTATTTCGTAAATACGGGTATGTATATTATAAATCCGGAATTGATTGAGGAAATTCCTCAAAATAGTTTTTATCATATGACGGATTTGGCGAATGATTTATTAGAAAAGGGACAGCAGGTCGGCATGTACCCAATTAGTGAGGATTCGTTTCTGGATATGGGAGAATTCGAAGAAATGCACCGTATGGAAGCAAAATTAAATTTAAAGGTGGATGAACGATGAAGATATTAGCGATCATACCGGCAAGAAGCGGTTCTAAAAGTGTGAAAGATAAAAATATCCGTACCTTTAACGGCAGACCTATGCTTGCTTACTCTATTGAGCATGCGAAACAATCAAATCTCATAAATCGTATTATTGTAAGTACGGACAGTGAAGCCTATGCAGAAATTGCCATGGAATACGGAGCAGAAGTGCCTTTCTTGCGTCCGGCAGAATATGCAACAGACACTGCATTAGATATTCATGTATTTGAACATGCCCTGAATTTTCTTGCAAAAGAAGAAGGCTATGTTCCTGAACTTGTAGTACATTTACGTCCTACATATCCAATTAGAAATCCAAAGGATATTGATGCTATGATTGAGCAGATGTTAGAGGATAGGCGGGTCGATTCCATTCGCTGCATAACACCGGCTAAGGAAATACCTTATAAAATGTGGTTAAAAGGAGAAGGAGGAAAAATCCATCCGTTAATCACTGAAATTAAGGAATGCTACAATATGCCAAGGCAGCAATTGCCCAAAGTTTATTATCAAAATGCTTGTATTGATGTAATCCGTACGGAAGTAATCACTCAAAAACATTCGATGAGTGGAGAAATTATAAAAGGATATGAGATGGATGAGTTCTTTGATATAGATACAGAAGAAGAATTTGAAAGAGCATTAGAATATGCCGTCAGTCTTGAAAAGCAAAAGAGGAGGGATTAAATCCATGAATCAGTTATTTGAAAACTTATTTATCTTCGAAATGGCTAATAATCATCAGGGAGATGTAGAACATGGACTTGATATCATTCGGGCCATGGGGAAGATTACAAGAAAATATAATATAAAGGCAGCAGTGAAACTGCAGTACCGCGAGCTGGAGACGTTCATCCATCCGGAGTACGTGAATCGTACCGATGTCAAACATATCCCAAGGTTCTTGGGGACTCGCATGGAGGAACAAGAATTTTCGACGCTGGTAAATGCCATTAAAGAAGAAGGGATGTTCTCTATGAGCACGCCGTTTGATGAAGCCAGTGTAAACCTCTGTATGGACCATGGTATAGATATTATCAAAATCGCCAGCTGCAGTGCATTGGACTGGCCCTTGCTGACAGCCGCATCGGCAAGCAGAAAGCCGCTTATTGTTTCCACTGGAGGCAAGAAAATTTCGGATATTGATAAGATTTATAATTTTCTTACACATAGAGAAAACTTCTTTGCTTTTCTTCATTGTATTGCACTTTATCCGACACCTGCGGAGAATCTGCAATTAGACTTTATTCACCGATTGAGTAAACGCTATCCAAATGTTACGATCGGTTATTCCGGTCATGAAGATCCAAATGATATCATTACACCGATGCTCGCTGTTGCCAAAGGAGCTATGATACTAGAACGTCATGTTGGACTTTCGACGGATTCTATTACATTAAACGCATATTCTATGAATCCCGATCAGGCAGATGCTTGGGTGAAAGCAGCGATTGATGCTAAGAAAATGTGTAATATACATGGAAATGGTGATAAATATGTCAGTCAGGATGAAGTCGATTCTTTGAATTCTCTAATGAGAGGGGTATATGTAAACAAAGATATTCCCAAAGGAACCCCAATCAAAGAGCAGGATGTATTTTTTGCTATGCCCTGCTTGGAAAAGCAGATGAATAGCGGGCAGTTTTATGATGGTATTGTGGCGACCAAAGATTATAAAGCAAATGATGGGGTATTTGAAATCAAAAAAAAGGATAATATTGCCATTGTAAGGAATGTTATCCATGATGCGAAAGGTATGCTTTACGAAGCCGGTATTCCTGTTGGATCAGATTTTGAGGTTGAATTATCGCATCATTATGGAATGGCTCATTTCAGACAGAACGGTGCATTAATTATTAATATTATTAATCGAGAGTATTGCAAGAAATTGATAATTGTTTTACCCGGTCAGAAACATCCGGTACATCATCACAAATTGAAAGAAGAAACATTTCAATTGTTATATGGAGATCTGCAGGTTGATTTAGAAGGGAAAGTGGAACATCTAAAACCGGGAGATATTTTGACAGTACCAAGAATGGCGAAACATTCCTTTACATCTTCAAAAGGAGCGATTTTTGAAGAGATATCTACGACCCATGTTAAAAAGGATTCTTATTATGCTGATGAGAAAATTAGTCGTTTAGATCCGATTGAAAGGAAAACAATCTTAAGAAATTGGTAAAAAAAATCAATAAGGATAATTATTGCATTTGCTATTGAAAAAGTATATAATTAATTTTCGCTGGACATAAAATGTGAAAGAGGTTTTTGATCACAGTAATTATTAGGATAAAGGAGAGCGAGATGTATAAATTAGAGCATGATACCTGGATAGAATTTGAAGAGACGGTTGAAGGAAGAAAGTTATTCCTATATGGCGATGCGAAGGCAGGAAAAGAATTTATTCATAATACAGAATATGAAGTGACTGGTGTCATAACGAATGGATTTGAGAAAATGGGTGAAGAATTTGAGGGAGTTCCTTTATGGTCTATAGAAGAATTAAGTAATATGGAACCGCAAGAATTAGTTGTGCTGATTACGAGTGAACGATTTGATGAAAAGATCAAGGAACTTGGTGAATATGGTTTTTCAAATTACTTTGTCAAATCATTTCTGGATGCTAATGAAAAAATATTCGATTAAATAATATATATAGTAGGAGAGAACAAGTATGGCGACAATTAAATATTGGGCTCAAATTTTTTTATTGCCGATCTACTGGTTCTCTTTTATTATTCCCAAAAATAAAAAAATCTGGGTCTGTGGCAGCAGCTTTGGGAAACGATTTGCAGACAATCCCAAATATCTGTATCTATATTTAAATCAATACCAAAAATCAAATATCAGAACTATATGGATCTCAAGTGAGCCTAAGATAATACAATTTCTCAAAGAAAATGGGTACGAAGCTTATCTGAACGGTTCTTTCAAGGGTATTTTTTATTGTCTTAGAGCAAAAGTTTATATATTTGATAATTATTCTAAGGATATCTCTTTTTGGTTATCGGGCGGGGCGATTAAAATAAATTTGTGGCATGGCGTTGGGAATAAAAAGATCAATTATGATAATAAATTTGATGCCGTTCGTCATCCGAAAAATATCTGGGAAAAGTTCAAAACATATTTGCGGAGATTGTCAGATGAAAAGCCGAGTCACTACATATTAGCGACTTCTCCGATTATGGGAGATATTTTTGCAGGTGCTTTTCAAGTTCCGAGAAATCATATTATTGAGGCAGGATATCCACGCAATGACATGCTGGTAAGCCAGGAAATACAGAACTTATACACAGAACAGGAAAAGAAATGTGTACAACAATTGAAAAAATTTAAAGATATGGGCAAAACCATACTATTTTATATGCCAACATTCCGTGATTCAGAAACACAATTCTTTGAAGTGATGGACTTGGAACGATGGAACAACTTTCTAGAAAGAAATCATTTTGTTTTCTGTCCTAAATTACATCCCAAGTCAAAACTGCAAGAGAAGTTTAATAATATAAATACAGGAAAAAATAAGTCTAATATTTTTCTGATTCCTGCTCAGATAGACTCTTATGGAGTGTTACAGTATGCAGATCTTCTGATTACAGATTATTCATCGATTTATTCAGATTTTCTTATGCTTAACCGCCCTTCTGTTTTGTTTCCGTATGATTACGAGACCTATTTGACGGATACAAGGGAAGAGTATTTTTCTTATGATGAATATATGCCGGAACCTAAAGCAAAAAACATGGAAGAATTAATGGAATACATTAAGAGGGTTTGCGGGCAAGATACTTATCAATCAGAGAGAGAAAAGGTACGAACATGGATGTTTACTTATACGGACGGAAAATCTTCCGAACGCATTTATGAAAAAATTCAAGAGCTTTTATAAAAAAATTCAAGAGCTTTTATAAAATAATTTTAGAAGGTCATCTTAATAAATTATCTTAATAAGAGGAAGGTCATATGAGAAAAACACAAATGGTAATATTGGCCGGTGGTTCGGGAAATCGATTTGGAAGCACGATTCCGAAACAATATGTAAAGATTGCCGGCAAAACAATTTTGGAACATACAATTGAAAAAATAGAACACAGTAAATATATTGATTCTATCATACTAGTGGTAAGTGAAACGTATTTGGATTATGTGAAAAATCTGGTCAAGAAGAATGGGTTTCAAAAAGTTGCCCAAATAATAACCGGCGGTAATACGAGACAGACCTCATCTTATGCAGGAATCTGTGCTTGTGATGAGGATACAAAGAATGTATTGTTTCATGATGCCATTCGTCCATTTGTTTCCCATTCTATTTTAGAAAAGACAGTTCAGGCTCTTGAACATTATAAAGCAGTTGATGTTGCTATTCCATGTGCGGATACTTTGATACAGGTTGATGAAGAAAATTTGATTACGCAAATTCCTGAGAGGAGTCGGTTTAGAAGAGGACAGACGCCACAAGGATTTCATTTGGATTTGATTGGTAATGCTTATCAAATGTATCTAGAAGAAGAAAATTTAAGTGTAACAGATGATTGCGGAATCATTAAACATTATCAACTGGCAGATATTTATGTGGTAGAAGGGGAAGAACAGAATCTGAAAATCACTTATAAAGAAGATGCATATTTAGCAGATAAATTGTTTCAAATTCAATCCGGAACTTTGCTGGAGGATCAGGAAAAAAGACTTATGCTTAAGCAGCAATTAAAAGACAAGTGTGGAATTGTTTTTGGACATACCAGTGGAATCGGCAGGGATATTTTTCAAATGGTAAGTCAGTCCGGCGGAAGTGTCTACGGTGCTTCAAGGAGAAGTTCAACGTTAAAAGGTTTTGATGGTCTTGATATTTCAGAAGCAGAACAAGTAAGGGATTTTCTGCAGGGCGTGTATGAAAAGGAAGGCAGGATCGATTATATTGTTAATTGTGCAGGTGATTTAGAAATAAAGGAATTGGAAGACATAACGGTAGAAGAGATTGACGCTTTGGTCGGAGTGAATTATTTAGGGGCGGTATATGTAACAAAAGAGGCAATCCCTTATCTAAAAATGACTCAGGGGAGTCTGGTCCTTTTTACGTCCAGTTCTTATACAAGAGGCAGAGCTTCATACAGCATTTATTCTTCTACTAAAGCAGCGATTACCAATTTCGTGCAGGCAGTGGCTGAAGAAACATATGAAGATAAAATCAGGATTAATGTAATGAATCCGGAACGGACGGATACTCCGATGAGACGTAAAAATTTCGGGGATGAACCGAAAGAGACGTTGTGTCCAAGTGTAAAAGTGGCAGAGGAAACTTTATTGACACTCATGGCTGATTTCACCGGGCAGATTGTAGATGTCCGGCGTTAAAGTATGCTAATTAGACAAAAAGGAATTCACTTCAAAATAATCAACGCCTGGAAGCAATCTGTTCGCATAAAGTAGTCCCTCCGGAACAATTTAAACGGTACAAATCTAAATAGTCATCACAGGGCCCTTTTTCTACTATATAGTTAATCATTTCTGATCTATAAGCCATGAAAAATATATTTTGATTCTGATCAGTGACCAGATTGATTCCACTATAATCATCCTGCCCGTTAGGAATGTTGTTGAAGTTAAAGCTGCAGATAGGTTCGCCAAAACTGCATGCAGGGTCAGTTAATGGTTTATTACTTTCATAAACATCTACATTGGCGTTATCTAAGACGGCTAAGCAGTAATATTCTTTTCCGTTCTTGGTATAATTAGTAATTCCTACACCGCCTGCTTTTCTAGAGTTTCTGGTTATTCTTAAATTTGTTAGCTCTGTATTGTTTGCGATATCATAAAAACAAACATAAGACCCTTCAGGTTCAGGTTCTCCGGAAGATTCTATTCCCACGACCAATGTATGCTTAACATAAACTATGCTATTTAATAATGATTATATGAAATTTTATAGTTGGCTTTTTATAATATATTTAGGCTGATAAAGGTAACCGATAACCCTTTGTTATAATTATACAAGTTTATCTTGCCACAGAGACAATATATGCGGAAGAAATCCACAGTAACTATAATTCAAAAGGGAGAAGACACATATGAATATGTACGTTGTGTTCAGTTAAACCATATGGCAATATTGAGATTAGATAACATCGAGGAAAACTATGGTTGAATAAGTTTTGTTATATGATATAATTATTATTATCAGTTAAGAATTTATCGAGGATATTTATGGTGTAGTTGCCCTCAATCCTAAGAGAAAGGGGGCGGTGCCGATATGACACTTGAAGTATTGACATTATGCCTAGTGCTATTTGCATTTGGCAGCTTTATAGTTGAACTTATCGCCCTGATTGTTGAAATAATCAAATTACACACAAAAAAATAAGTATCCTCAACCCTCACAAAGTTTAGATACTTATTTTTAATCAATCGAGGGTATATCTACAACATAGATATCCTTTTCTTAACTTGATTATATCAAAGGATACTTAGATTTACAAGTATCCTTTTTTATTATATCCAAATTTACATAGTTTAAAAGTTATGGTGCACAGGATTATACATATAGGACTGCTTTGTTTGAATTATTGAAAATTTATTATAGAGGATTTACACTTATCAAATATAAAGATTATTGGGAAATCTTAGAATTCAATTGTCAATTGGTACTGTTATAACATTTTATGTTCTGAGATAGAGTAAGAGGAAATAATAAAAGATTAAATTGACTTGCAAATGTAGAAATGACTTGAAATTTGCTGAAAAATCTTGTATAATAGAAAAAAATGGAACAGTTTACAAAAATAAAGTAAAATGAAAGAAAGTGGTGATTGGTATGGGAATTTCCGCAATCGGAAGTTATGGAATTGGTTATGATAATCTGGCCTCCATGTCCTCAATAACAACAGCCGCCGATAATCCTTCAGGTTTAGCCATAGCAGAAAAATTAGAAACAGCAAAGAATGGATATGATGTTGGAACAGATAACGCGGCCACAGCAAAGGATGCTATCAATGTTGCGGATGGAGCATTAGCCAGCATAACAGATAATCTTCAGCGTATGAGGGAATTGGGGGTAAAAGCTTCTAATTCTGCAATTTATAATGCGGAAGATTTAACAGCGATGCAAAAAGAAATAGAACAGTTAAAACAGTCGATTCAGGATGCAGCCAAAGGTACAGAATTCAACAAAAAATCTCTTTTAGATGGAAGTATGGCTGATATGAATATTGCTACCAATCCTGACGGCAGTGGTATGAAAATTAAATTTGCAAATTCAACCTTAGAGTCATTAGGAATAGCTAATTTTGATGTCACTGGAAACTTCAATTTGGATGATATTGATAAAGCCTTAGAAACCATATCTTCAAGTAGAAGTGATTTGGGAGCACAGAGTAATTCGTTGGATTCTATTATGAATTATAATCAAAATGCTTCTTATAATATGACAGCTTCCAAAAGCACTCTGGAAGACTTAGATATTGGAAAAGCCTTAACTGAGAAACAGAAGGATAAAGTATTGGAGCAATATCGCTATTTTGCACAAAAGGCACAAATTGAAAATAAAAGTAAATCTTTATTGATGCAGAGAATGTTTGGATAATATCATAATAAAGTAGAAAGTCATTGTAGGTTTTGTTGATTGATGCCTGCAGTGGCTTTTTTGTGTGAGTAGGTTCTTTTCTGTAAAATTCATACTAGAGAATAAATTAAGAAAAGATATAATGATAATTAAGTTGTTTTATATTGTTTGTTTGCTAAAATGTGTTAATGAAGTATAAAAAGAAAGTGGGTAGCTAAGCTATTCAAAATTTTGAAAGGTATTAAGATATATATGAAAAAGAAAATAACTATAATTTGCTTATGTTTAGTTACTGTTCTCGTCTGTTTTGTAGCATATTTACAGAAAAATCAAAATGATGAATTAGAGTATTCAATTATTAAGGATAATACGAAACTAGTTAATTGGAAAAAGGAAAAGGATAAGTCACCTGGTCTTTATTTAGCATCATCTAAAAACAAAACAGATTATATTATTTATTACAATAAACTGGTAAATCAAAATGATTACTGCTTTTTTTCTTTTAAGGTTGAATATAAGAACCGGAATTTAAATGTTTTTATTAATAAAAATTTGGCTTCTAATGATGAATATGTAGATACTACCTTGCTGGGGGAAGTTTCAGTAAATAGTAAACCGGAAAAAGTTAATATTTATGTGGATGATGTTCTTACTAGATTTAGAAGTGAAAATTTGGAGATATTCCCATAAAATGGTTTGTGCAAACGATTATGTCGAACATTTCAATGAGCCTTAAGCAAAACGAATATCAGGAAAGCCTTCTATTCGTTTAAGTCTCATTTCCATGGCATAAGAGTTTGCACAAATCATTTTATGGGAATATTTTTCGGAAGGTTAAGGCGGCTTCGGTTTGTTTGGTTTGAGTGTTGTAATGTATATATATAATCTACTAAGAAACGGCTTTGAATGAACTTCATCTGTTAAAGAATACAAAATACTAGCAAAAAGTGCTTCTATAAATCTCCTGATTTTTTAGTCTTTGAATTTATATTTAGGGAATCTTATAACTGAAATGGATTTTTGTTTGAAAATCTTACTTGTTTGAGAGTTTACTGGAGTTTGTGGGAATTTAAAAACTTTACTTAGTATTCAATGGAAATGGAATTTATTTGGTTCCCTTAAGGTATGAAATAAAGAGAAAATAGATGGAGCAATCAATATATTGTTAGATAATTCGACCGCTCCTTTGGAATATTTTGTCTTGGAAGTGGATAACAAGTTTGTTATAATATAGACGAGGGAATGAGGGACAAGAGGAGAGTCTGATTTAAAAATGAAACTTCCAAGTATTTTAATGCTTAAATAAGATAGATGAAAGCCTTGCATAACTGTTCCTAACAGGGATGCATTTTTTTGTGAGAAGATTTCAGCTTGGAAATTATTACAAGAATGAAAGTATAAAGGAGAGGATAAATAGGAATGCAGGAAGGAAGAATATTTATGGTAAGACCAAGAAAAGTAAAATACATACGAAATATTTTAATGTTAGCAATCGCATTACTGATGCTGGTTGGGATGAAGAATACGGTTTTTGCAGAGACGGCAACTTTGACTATTGATGGAAGCAACGTAAATCCATATGTGTCCTCCAGCGGGAAAGGAAGTTTGGGAGGTACCTGGAGTTTTGTTCCGGCAAATGGAATCAAGAATGCAACGTTGACGTTGCATAATTATAAGGGAAAGGAGATTGATTATAGCTACGCTCCCGGAGATTTTGATATTGTATTGCTCGGAAATAACGTGATTAATAGTATTACGAATACAACAGGTTTTGGTATTTACTATGAATCTGATGGAATCTATACGATATCCATAAAAGGAACAGGGAAATTGACCATTCATTCTTTTTATCATGGTATTGAATTTGATAGTAAATATAGTACCAATGACCAAGGTGCCAAGTTAGTATTAAACGCGAATGTTACGATTCATTGTGATGGAGGAGCTCTTCGTTCTGGTGGAAAAGCCTATATTAACAGTGGAACACTAAATATAGTGGCGAATAGTTTTAATGCTGTCATTGTGAATCAGTTTATTCAAAATGGTGGAAACGTGACCGTAACAGGAAAAGGGCCATATAGTGCTGGTGTTTACTTGGGGGGGGAGAATTCCCGGTTTGAAGCCAATGGTGGAACCTTAGTGGTAAATTCTTTTAGGCGGGCTATTGAGGCTTATAAGGGAGATCTTTATTTTAATGAGGGGAGTCATGTGACAGCAACAAGCATTGACAGTTGGGATGCAGCACTTTATTCTTTTTATGGGCAGATTCACTTTAATGGCGGAGAGGTAAAGGCTTATGCGAAAGCTTTTAATGCATTTTATGCAAGAAAGGATCCTAACAATCGGTTTGTATACTTTGGGGATTTTAATCCGGGGAGGAAGATGGCTTACTTTGAAGGAACACATTTTAATACACTAACTCGGGTAGATTGTTTATCTTTGGGAAATGGATCTATGGCTGGGTATAGTTTAGCGGATGCCATTTACATTTTACCGAAATGGAGGGCATCGATAAATAGTCAAAAAAATGTAGTAATCAAGCTGACGAATCTGACACCGAAGTATGGAAGTGGTCCAGCCAATTCCGTTACAGGCATTAGAGGGGAAACGGTCAAGGTGAGTGTCCGTTGTGCCAAAGGGAAAAAGCTGTCAGCTCTTTACTATTATCAAGTAAAGGAGCCAAGTAAGAAGACTTATATTGATTTAAATAAAAAAACGTTTCCCATGCCAGACTATGACGTTGTTGTGGCAGCCAAAGTAAGGGATACGGTAAAAGTATCAAAAATCAAACTGAGTAGGACAAAAGCGACGCTTCGAAAAGGAAAGAGTTTTACGTTACGGACTTCAATCCGACCAAGCAATGCGGACAATAAAGGAGTGACTTATAAAAGTTCTAATAAAAGAGTGGCAACGGTCAGTCAAAGAGGTGTGATTACTGCAAAACGTAATGGTACTACAACAATTATTGTAATGTCAAAAGATGGAGGCAGGAAGAAAGCGACTTGTAGGCTATCGGTTGGTTATCAGATAGATTACAAATTGAATGGAGGAAGAAATCCAAAATTTAATCCATCTACTTATTATAAGAAAAAGATTACGTTAAAGGATCCAATTCGTAGAGGCTACCTGTTCAAAGGGTGGTATACGAATAGGCGGATGACAAAGAAGATAACTGGTATTTCTAAAAGAAGTAAAAAGAACTATACGTTATATGCGAAGTGGAGGAAAGTGAAAGCACCGACTGCACCAAGGACTACAAGAGCTGTGAGGTCAGGAGACAGAATCGCAGTGACTTTAAAGAAACAAAAGAACACGGATGGTTATCAGATTTTTTATGCAACGAATGCGACATTTACCAATCAGGTTAAGAGTGTTTCTACTAAAAAGCTCACGAAAACTTTAAAGGGCTGTAAAAAGGGAAGCAAATATTATATCCGTGTAAGAGCATTTCAGAAAGATTCCGCAGGGAAAAGGATTTATGGTGCTTATAGCAGGGTAAAGATGGTGAAATAGTTATGAGAATAATTGCCAAGTTTATAAACAATGTTTGCTTCAAATGCAATCAGTTTATTAGAAAGTTATTTAATTAAATTACTATAAAGTAAGATAAGAAAATTTTATAAGAACTATAAAGGAGAGATGAGTCATTATGAGAAAGTTATATAAGAGGCTGCTATCACTTGCAGTTGCGATCGTGGTGCTGTTTCACAGTGTTCCGATATATTCTCTGGAGGTTTTTGCTGATCAGACGGAGGATGAGGAGCAGACCAAGGATGAGGATCAAGGTGAGATCCGGATTGAGGAGTTAACAAAAACACCGGATACTGTGTGGAGCAATCAGGATGTTACCATTACAGGAAAAATAAAAGGCGGGAAGTCTTCACAAGATACGCCTTATCGGTATAAATATACGAATAATAAAGACATGTATCGCTTTTTTTATGAACATGATACCTATGAGGAAAGCGGTCATGTGATTGCTGAAAATGCTGAAGATCAAACGATTCACATTCCGATCTACAGTAGTACCGAAGCGACCTATTATATCTGGGCGTATGATGGAAAAAAGAATAAATCTGATTTAAAGGTCATTGATGTGAAAGTTGATAAAGAGGCTCCTACGGTAGAGTCGATTCACAGTGATGCGGATGCAGACCCCACCGGGAAAGATGTGACCATTAGTGGGAAGGCATCGGATGCTCACTCTGGTTCCGGATTAAAGGAAATACGGTATGGGGTAAATTTGGAGCGTTATGAATTAGACACTTTTGAAACAAAAGCAGATGAAGTTTATACGGCATTTCTGGACAAAGATGGAAGGTACTCTTTTCTATTAGATAATACTACATATGGTGATTTATATGTCTGGGCTTATGACCAGGCAGGGAATAAGACAGTCACACCTCAGATGATACGGGTAAACGTGGATAAAACTCCTCCTATTATCAACAAGATCACAGACACAGCCGGAGGTAGCTGGACAAATGGAGGAAGTGAACAGACCACAGGCTGGGGTAAGGATAAGGTAACGGTTACGATTGATGCGGACTTAGATCCTAATATCGATTCGAATAGAAACCATATCGTAACTAAAATTCATTATGGAACCTCAGAGAATTTAAAGGAGACACAAGTAATTAAAAAACCTGTCAACGGACAGTTTACATTCGAAGTACCGGCAGGGGAAGAGGGCGTGGATGAGACCTATTATATTTGGGCCGAAAATGATATCGGTTGCATTACAAAAGCCCCCATCCCCTACAAATTCCAAATCGACACCCACTCCCCGGAAATTGTATCGTATGAGTTCTCCCCCATCCATGACAACCTAGCGTCCAAGTTCATCCGCTGGCTGACCGGTGGTATCTTCTGTAAGGAAGGGGTCAAGGTGACGGTAACGGCCACCGACGAAGACCAGGAAGACGATGACGTGGTAAGCTCCGGGATGGAGTCCATCACTCTTTATGGAGATGACAAAGGACAAAGCGGCGTGTCTGTAATCGGAGAAGCTACCGGAGAAAGTCTCGTGAAACAAAAGAACGGCACTGTAAAGGCCTCGTTTGACATTGCGGGAAAAGAAGGCGAAGTGTACCGGAAAGTCCTTTCTGCGAAAGTAAAGGACGTCGCAGGGAATGAATCTGCTGTGACAAAGCCAAGTGACATCGATGAAGAAAAGGGCGATGAGATCGTGGTGGAGAAGACCAGCCCAACGATTCAGATCGAAAAGAAAAAAACAGGCGCTTACAAAGAAGTAGGGACCGGAGATATTTATTATCATGGAGAAGCGAGCTTCAACCTTTCCATTTCCGATGTGGATTCCGGACTGCAGTCCGTTGAGGTGATGGTCAATGGAAAGAACATCAAAAAGGACAGCAACCAGCAGCCCATTCTGACGGAGAAGGAGAGCAAGGACAACAAGACGGTGCTCGACCATGTGGCGTATACCGTAAGTACCGGTTCGATTCCGGCAGAAGACGGCGGATACCGCATCCAGGTAAGAGCCACGGATAATGCCGGAAATACCGGGATGGAGACTTGTGAGGCGAAACAGGATATCACGCCGCCTGAGATCACAAAGATCTCGTTTGCCCCGCACGGTACGGACATCAAACATCCGGGGATCATTCGAACCGTAGACTATGGGTACTTTTTCCAGAAGGATACGACCGTGATTCTCGAAGCAAAGGATAATGAGACCGGATCCGGTGTGGACAAGATTTCTTACTATACGGTCGATTACAGCTTTAACAAAAATGGAGTCCCTTCTGCATGGAAGGAAGCAGACGTGATCGGAAATAAGATCCGTTTTGAGATCAAAGCAGGCTTCAAAGGAAAGATCTTCGCCTATGCGAAGGACAAGGTCGGAGAAAAGAGCAAAACAGTCAGCCCGAACGCGGTGATCATCGAATCTTTGGAGCAGCATCAGAAGGATGCCAAACTTACGATGACGATTCCGGAGAAAGTGAGCGGGAAAGACCAGGCAGGAAATGACCTGTACCGGGGGGATGTGACCGTAGACTGTGCGTTTGGCGACAGCCTTTCCGGTCTTGCCAAAGTGACTTACCAGGTGGAAGAAGTAGACACCGGGAACGTGACGCAGGAAGAGACGATCGTCATCGGGGAAGAGGGAACGATCCGTCAGGGAAGTGCGCAGATCGTAGAAAAGGATGAGAACCTGGTGACAGAGCTGGCAAAGAGCATCAAAGTGGCGAACAACCGCAACAACATCAAAGTCCGTGCCGTACTCACAGACCGTGCCGGCTATGAAACAAGAGAGGAACGAACGTTTAGCATCGATAAGACCGCACCGGTCCTTGCAGTCACGTATGACAACAATTCCTATGATAAGGAATTCGAATCAGAGACACAGTATTACAAAGAAGGAAGAACGGCGACGCTTACCGTGACGGAACGAAATTTCAACGAGGCAGATGCGAAGGTGACGGTGACAAACAGTGAGGGCAGTGCGCCTTCCATCAGCGGCTGGACGAAGCATGAGAACCGTCAGGATCCGGATCAGACGACGTATACGGCGACCATCCCGTATCAACAGGAAGGGGATTATACCTTTGCCATGAGCTTTGAGGATTTGGCCGGGAATCAGGCGGCGGACATCCCGCAGCAGAAGTTCACGGTCGATACGACGGCACCGGTCATAGAAGTCACGTATGATAATAACCAGGCGCAGCGTGAGACATTTTATAAGGAAGGGCGTACGGCGACCGTGACCATAAGGGAGCACAACTTTGAGACCAGCCGTATCAAGACGGTATTGAAAGCGAAAGACCAAGGAGCGGCACCGGGCATCAGCAGCTTTACCAGCAATGGGGATGTCCATACGGCAAGCATCCGCTTTGAGGACGACCAGGTCTATACCTTTGACATGGATTATACGGACAAAGCCGGGAACCAGGCGGCAGACCTTAAGGAGATCACGTTCTGTGTGGACAAAACCAAGCCCGCTCTGACCGTAACGGGAATCAAGAACCATTCGGCCAACAGCGGAAGGGATGCAGAGAAAAAAGAGACGAACGTAGGATTTGTCCTTGAGGCATCGGATGAGAATTTCGCCGGTCTGACCCCGCACTTAAACCTTGTGACGTTAGAGGGAATCCAAAACTGTGATGACTTACTTGGCAGTGCACAGGCAGTTGAAAACGGCCAGCGTTATGCCGTGAGCAACTTAAAGAAGGACGGAATCTATCTCCTGACGGCGACCGTAACGGATCAAGCCGGAAATGAGAACAAAGCAGCAAAGGTGACCGAGGCAGATGGCAGGGTACAGGAAGCAGAGCAGATCGTATTTTCAGTGAACCGCAATGGTTCGGTGTATACGCTGGATGAAGCGACCCAAAAAATCAATGGCTCCTACCTGACCAAAGAGCAGGACATCATGATTCAGGAGACCAACGTGAATTCCTTAAAGGAGAGAACACTGACCTTATTTCAGGACAACCAGACGAAGAGCCTGAAAGAAGGAGAAGATTATCAGATCCAAAAGACAGAAGGGAACGGACAATGGAACCAGTATACCTACAAGATTTTCAAAAAGAACTTTGTAAATGACGGTTATTACAGCTTGGCGTTGTATTCGGTGGATGCGGCAGACAACCAATCGGAGAACAACATGGATACCAAGGATATGGAACTACGATTCGCGGTAGACAAGACGGCACCGAAGGTCATCGTGACGAACCTTTCTGACCGGGAAGCGTATCAGGAAGAAAAGAAGGACGTGACCATGGTCATCGATGATAACATGAAACTGCAGGAAGTTAAAGTTTATCATACTACTTATAACGGAACCGCTAACGAATCCGCCTATGGGGAAGCAGCAGAGACTTGGGACAACGAGAAGATCCAACAGATGGTGGCAGGAAAAGAGGACTTTACCTTCCCTATCGATGGGAACACGACGCAAAAACATAAGGTCAAGATCGTAGCGGTCGATGCGGCGGGAACGGAAAAAGAAGTGGAAGTGAAAGACTTCTATGTGACCAAGAGCTGGATTATCGGCGTAAAGACGCAGGGAAAGAAGGCCCTTCCAATTGCAGGAGGTGTTTTATTGCTTGGAGGAATCGGAGCAGGCGTAGTGTTCGTGCTTCGTAAGAGGAAGGTTGTTAAGGTGAAATAGATTAGATTAAGATTTTGGTGTGAACTAGCTGATTGATAGCTAGTTCATTCTTATCAAAAAAGAAAAAGAATAAACAGATGTGATAAGATGAGGAGAGAGAAAAGAAAAACAGTAGTAAAAACGAAAGGGAGTTCGATAGAACAAAGTCTGATAGAAAAGCAATTACTGAAGCTGGAAGCAGTTAGAATAAAAAAAGTCTTTCTAATTTAACTGTTGAAAAAATAAAATAAGTATAATAAATGAGATAGTTATCAAATGTTAAAATAAGTAGACTGTAGTAAATAGGTAAGTGAAATTGGAGTTGTAAAAGTATAAGTTAATTAGTAGTGATTTTCATTCTGAACAATATATAATGAGGTGACGTATCATGATAAGCTATTTAAGTAAGATATCAGGTAAAGAGTATAATAAATTAAGAAAGGCAGTTGGATTTATTGAGCTTGATGAACAACAAGCCGAGAGGGGGATAAAGCATACTACCTATATTGTAGTTGCAAATGATGGAGAAAAGGTCGTAGGCATGGCTAGGGTTTTATTCGATTTTGGTTATGTAGCGTAATATTACAGATGTAATAGTGATTCCAGAGTATCAAGGAAAGGGTATTGGAAAAAGTATGATGGAGAGAATATTGTAATTTTTAAAAGAACATTCAATCGAAGGTGAATATATGATATATGCATTAGATGTGGCAAAGGGGAAAGAAGATTTTTATGAACAATTTGGATTTGTGAAAAGGCCGTATGAAAATCTAGGAGCAGGTATGACAAAAAAATCTTAATAGGTAGTGCCGATAAGCTGGAAAGCGAGACCGTTTCAAGTTTTGTGTAAACACAAAAAACTGCCCCTACTTACATTACACAAACTTCGGGACAGTCTCTCGGGAAATGGTGGAATTTAATGGTAAAAAACCTTCCACTGGCTTTCTTTCTCCGGTATACAGAATTAAAATCATATTACTTTTTCTAAAATATAATTGAAATAAGATGTCTTATAACTTATTATATTAACTTTAGCTTCCATCCCGTTTTTAATTTCTGCAATATTTCCATTTTTGTCAGTTAAAATATTACTATCAAGGCTACAAGAAGCCGTATAATATTTTTTACCGCTATTTTGATCAAATACGACATCATCACTTATATTATCTATTGTCGACTTTATTACACCGTAATCACTTCTTGCTAGAGATACTATTTCTATATGAACTTCATCATTTTTCTTAATACGACCAATACTAGTATTTTCAATATATATATTACATACGTTATGACCTCTATCAATCACACCAGAAGTAGTTATTGCAACTTCTTTTTCAGCATACAAAGACCATGTTACAATACCAATCAAAATAGCGGTAATGATATAAACAATATATTTTAGAAATTTATATGAACACGACGCTAAGTAGCTATTCATAAAACTTTTAGCATCTGTTAAATCTTCTAGGTTTTCAATTTTATATCTCATTGGATTCCTCCTAATTGCAAGCGGATATTAATTTCTGCTCCTCATAATCTAATGTTTGTTCCGTCCAGAGATTGTAATAATATCCTTTTTTGTACAATAGCTCTCTATGGTTCCCTTCTTCAATAATTCTGCCCTTGTCCATAACATATATTTTATGACATTTTTTAATCGTGCTTAATCTATGAGCTATCATAATGGTAGTGACATTTCCTGTACACTCATCTAAAGTTCTTTGTATTGCCCTTTCCGTGATAGAATCAAGATTTGATGTTGCTTCATCCATTATTAGTATTTCGGGTCTCTTTAATAGTGCTCTTGCGATAGACAATCGCTGTCTTTGCCCACCCGAAAGGTTAGCCCCCTTTTCTTCCAAAGGAGTATTATATCTTAATGGCAGACTTTCTATGTAGTCATGAATTTGTGCTTTTTTACAAGCATCAACCATATTTTCATAAGTGATATCCTCTCCTGCAAACTCTAAATTTTCTTTTATCGTACCTGAAAAGAAAAATGAATCTTGTGAAATGTAACTGATTTTACTCCTTAAGGTTTCTTTATCGATCTCATTTATCTCATAATTATTTAAAAGTATTTTACCTTTCTTTACTTCATAAAATCCCATTAAAAGCCTGGCTATCGTTGTTTTTCCAGAGCCGCTTTCCCCTACTAAAGCGATTCTTTCTCCATTACTTATATGAATATTTATGTCTTCTAAAACATTATCCTTTACACCATATGCAAAGCTAAGATTTTGTAAAGATATATTTCCTGCAAGAGTTTCAGGCTGTATGCTTTCATTTTCCGATTTTTCTAATTCCAAATCTAATATTTCTCCTAATCTATCACTGGCAACGATTGCTTCTTGAAGCTGTGGCTGCAAATTTATTAATCTTCCTATCGGCTGAATAAAATAGGCAAGAAGTGCATTAAAGCTTATAAGCTCCCCCATACTAACTTCTCCTTTAATCACAAGGCTGCTTCCAAACCATAATAAGCATATGCCAAATCCACCACTTATAACATTCATCAATGTTTCTTGTGCATTATATGTGCAACCACACTTAAAACAACTTCTCATAAACTTAAAAAAATTATTTTCTGTCTTCGCTTGCACTAATCCTTCACCATTAAAAGCTTTTACAGTTTCTATTCCTTCCAATGATTCAACTAAATAGGAGGTCATGGAAGCATTATCTTCCATCACTTTTCTATTCACTTTTTTAATTTTTTTCTTAAAACCAAATACTAGAACAAGATATAAAATTATGGGGACAAAACATGTGAAGAACAATTTCACATTTTGAAGATATAGAATAACTCCCCCCACAACTGTCATTAATACATCAATCATTAAAGTTAATATCACTGATGAAATAGCATTTCTTATCTTATCCCCATCATTAAATCTTGAAATGATTTCCCCTACTTTTCTTGTTCCAAAAAAGTTCATAGGAAGTTTTATAACATGATTATAATATCCAAGCAACAAGGGAACATCTATATTTTGAGCCATATACAATAATAGTATTTTTCTGAAAAACTCAGTTATTATTTTAAAAATCAATAACGTAAGCATGGCTATCGAGATAGAATGTAAATTTGCTTCCAGATTATTTGGTAATATATCATCTATTAAAAATTTATAATAAAACGAGCCTGCTATCCCTAATCCTGTAACTAATATAGAGGCTATAAATATGTTCATTAAAAGTCCTTTTTGAATTTTAATAATTCCCCAGAATCTTTGAAAAAGTCCTTTGGTCTCATCACCTTTTTCAAATTTAGCGGTTGGTGCAAGAAAAATCAATACATCATTCCATATTTTAAAGAAGTTATCCGGCTTATATTTCATCATCCCTCTGCCTGGATCAGCTACTAATATATATTTTTTTGTAATTTTTTGTATTACAACAAAATGAAGCAATACATCTTCTATAATAACATGTGCAATTAGTGGTGTAGGAAGGTTATCAAATATTTCTTCTTTTTTTTCTACTCGGACTGCCTTGGTACTAAACTTTAGTTTCTGGGCTGCTTGTATAATTCCGTATACAGAAGTTCCTTCTAAGTCTGTGCCTGCTGCTTCCCTTATTTTTGATACGGAAAGTTTTAATCCATATTGTTTTGATATTGTTGCTAAACACGCAGGTCCGCAGTCTTGTATATCATGTTGTTTTACACAATAATATTTTTTCAATATATCCATGTTTCACCTTGTTCTTCATAATAATAAATTGTTTATTTTAGTTAACCTTTGTAAGAAAAGCTGATTTCATTTTGAAATCAGCTCTTCTTCATAACAATTAAAATAGCAATATAAAATTGTTATGTATTTTCACTCATACTCTTATTATATTTCCTCTATATCATAATGATAGCCTTGTCCATTACCACCACAATTAGGATAGTGTTCATCTAGCCAAGCCTTTGCTTGCTTGTGAGTTGTAAAAGATTTTTCTGCTACAATTTCATAACCAGGGCCATAATAAACTGTAAGTTTAAATCTTCCACCTAAAATTTCTTTTTGTTCTTTGATTGATAAGTTAAACATTAAAATTCCTCCTTTAATATATTATTTATACTGCGTTTACATTATAGAACCATTTAGGTTTACATTTCAAGGATTTTATGTAAATTAATAATATATTAATAAACAATCTGTTAATTGTTTGCGTAAAAAGTTTTTAAGTCTTTTACTGTTGAACATCATTGGCTGATATTATAAAATGGTAATAAAATAATTAAATGGTGCAAGAATTGACTAAACAGGTCGAAAAGGAGGAGAATTGTGGGAATTATAAAAAGTAAAATAAGATCAAAAAAACCAATAAGTTTCGAGATTGATGAGGGAATTACGATAACCTCTACGGGTGCTACAAATATAAATATTCCTTTTCTTGTGAATCACGTAGACTTTTTCCCTTCAAGCTTCAAATTGGATGTACATAAAAATGTTATTTATATTGATCCGCTTATTGTTGATGAAGAAGTGCCGGCAGACTATATATTAATAACTCATCCTCATCAGGATCATTTTTCCAAAAATGATATAAGAAAACTACTTAAGCGAGAAACAAAAGTGATTTGTCCTAAATCTGTATTTAAAAAGCTATCCAAAGAGCTGGAAGGTTATACAATAATAGAAATCAAACCAGGGGATAAAATGGACTTTGGAAACTTAACGATTGAATCTATAGAAGCTTATAATATAAAATCTGGTTTTTGGGTCCCACATTCAAAGTCTGCTTTGTATGTTGGATATATAATTAATAGCGGTAAAGTTAGAATATATCATGCAGGTGATACGGATTATACCCCTGAAATGATGAAACTTAAAAATATTAATTTAGCTTTAACGCCAATAGATGGTGGCAAGTTGAGTATGACGACTGAAAAAGCAGCTGAGTTTATAAACAATCTGAATCCTCAGTTTGCTGTTCCGATGCATTATATGATTGGTACAGATGAGGTTGAGAAATTCAAAGAACTAGTGAATAGAAATACACGTATCATTGTTATGGATGGGCTAAAATAAGTCATACCAATTATATAAGATGATATTGAATATTGTTTTTTACAACTTAACTTTTATGTAGATACTTATACCACAAATAATTGAAGTGTATCTTAGGAATATCACCTTAAACCATTGTAGACACTATAACAAGTGTTTATAATGGTTTTTTATATTGAATCTATACAAATTTTCATGTATACTCAAACTAGTTCGCGTGCGAAACATTATTCTAAGGAGGAACATTATGTCAGAGTTTAAAGGAAGTAACAATTATGTCGTATCAGAGGAGCTGATGAGAAGTGTGAATATTGCAATTGCACTTCAGAAACCATTATTGATTAAAGGTGAGCCGGGAACCGGTAAGACCATGCTTGCACAGGCAATTCAAGAAGCATTAGGAAAAGAATTAATTATCTGGAATATAAAATCCACAACAAAGGCACAAGATGGATTATACGTATACGATACCGTTCAACGTCTTTATGACAGCCAGTTTGGAAATGAAGGAGTTGATGATATTGGAAAATATATTAAGCTTGGAAAACTGGGAGAAGCGTTTGATCAGGACAAGCAGGTAATCTTGTTGATTGATGAGATTGACAAAGCAGATCTAGAATTTCCAAACGACTTACTTTGGGAGTTGGACAAGATGGAGTTTTATATTCCGGAGACCCAACAGACGGTTAAGGCGAAAATCAGACCAATCGTAATCATTACCTCAAATGCAGAGAAAGAATTGCCGGATGCGTTTTTAAGAAGATGTATTTTCCATTACATTTCTTTCCCTGATAAAGAAATGATGGAAGAGATCGTGAAAGTTCATTTTGATAATCTGGATGAAAAATTATTGGAACAAGTATTAGAAACTTTCTATGCAATACGTAATATCAAAGAGGTTCACAAAAAACCAAGTACATCTGAAGTAATTGACTGGATTCAGGCCTTAGAGATTGCTGGAATTGATCCGGAGAAAATTTATAAAGAAGTACCGTTTGCAGGGGTGCTTTTAAAGAAAACGGAAGATCTTGCGATTGTAGAAAAAGCGAAAGAGAAGAAGTTTCAAGTAACTCGCTGGTAAAAAAATGTTAATAGAAGGGAGACTTTTATGTTTACCGATTTTTTCTATTTGTTAAGAAAAAGAGGAATCAAAGTATCATTAAACGAGTGGATGATGCTGATAGAGGCTATGGACAAGGGACTTTGCAGGTCAAGCCTTACAGAATTCTATTATCTTAGCCGGGCCATTTTAATAAAATCAGAGGCGGATTTCGATAAATATGATTTGATTTTCTCGGAATTCTTTAAGGGAATCGAAAGTATCAAAGAGTTACCGCAAGATTTAAGAGATTGGTTAAATGATATACAGCCACAACAGGAATATGATAAAGAAGAGGTGGACCGTCGAAATAAAGATATGACTTTAGAAAAGATTCAAAAAATGATGGAAGAACGTCTGGAGGAACAGAAAGAAAGACATGACGGAGGTTCCTATTGGATCGGAACGGGCGGAACCTCCGTGTTTGGAAATTCCGGATACAATCCAACTGGTATTCGAGTAGAAGGTGAAGGGGGTAGTCGAAGAGCACTTAAAGTGGCCGGGGAACGAAACTTCAGAGATTTTCGTGAAGACAGAACTTTAAATGAAAGACAGTTTCAGCTGGCATTTCGTCGATTACGTCAATTTACGACCAGACAAGATGGACCAAAAGATACTTTGGATTTGGAACAGACGATTCAGCAGACTTGCAATAATGGTGGGAATCTGAAGATTGTTTTGGAAAGACCAAGAATTAATAGTGTGAAACTATTGGTTCTATTCGATTCGGGCGGATCTATGTGGCCTTATACTACAATGTGCAATTCATTATTTCAGGCAGTCAGCAAATCGAATCACTTTAAAGATTTAAAAGTATATTACTTCCACAATTGTTTTTATGAGAGTCTGTATACAGATCCCGGGTGTTCTTATAGTAATACTATAGAAACAGAGTGGGTTTTGAAAAACTTGGATGAGGAATATAAAGTAATTGTTGTAGGTGATGCATCGATGGAAATTTCTGAGTTGACTTATCCGGGTGGAGCCAACTTTTATAACCATCCAAATGAGAGGCCGGGGATAGAATGGATCGAACGGTTTAAAGCAAAGTATGACAAAATGATATGGATGAACCCAATTTCAGAGCAAAATTGGGACAGTGGATATGGATATCAGACTATTCAATTAATAAAGCGAATAGTACCAATGTACCATCTAACTGTGAAAGGTTTAGAGGAGGGATTAAAGAATCTGCTAGTACGAAAGTAACAAAATAGAGGAAATAGTTTCCGAAAGTTTATAAAATATTGACACTATTTGTCGATGGGTGTAGAATATAACTGTGAATTAACTATATAAGATTATTATTTTTGAAATCAGAAAGGAATTATCATGGAATTGACCAGGAAGAAAAAACGCTTAGGCGATATGCTGATTGAAGAAGGTCTTATTACGCAGGAACAGTTAGAAAAAGCACTGCCTATCCAGAAAAGTGCGGGCAAAAAGCTCGGAGAAGTATTAGTTGATTTGGGATTTACCACAGAAGATTTAATTGTGGATATGTTGTGCAGACAATTTAACATGGAAAGAATATCTCTTTCGGGATTAACGATCCCGGATGATATTTTGAATCTTGTGAATGGAACGATACTGAGAAAGCATTCCATGATGCCTTTTGAATATAATCCGGACAATCCGAATGTAATTCGTGTTGCTATGGCAGATCCTATGGATATCCTGGCAATTGACGATTTCTTTATCATAACCAATCTCCAGGTGGAGGCATATGTAGGAACGCCTCAGGATATTATGTTGGCACTGGACAAATATTATGGAGATTCAGAAACATTAAGTGCAGTAGAACAATATACAAAAGAACGCGAAAGTAAACATATAGAGACAGAAGAAGAGGAATTATACAATGAAGACATTAATAATTCCCCTATCGTTCTTCTGGTTAAAACAATGATTGAACAGGCAGCAAGACAGAGAGCAAGTGATATTCATATAGAGGCGCTGCCCAATAAGGTACGGGTAAGATATCGTATTGACGGTGCCCTCTATGAAAAATTTACATATAATATTGATTTGTTGCCGGCGATTATTGCTCGTCTAAAAATTATAGGTGGAATGGACATTTCAGAGAAGAGAAAACCACAAGATGGTAGAATCTCGATGCTTGTAGATAGATTAGAATTTGATATTCGTGTATCTATTTTGCCGACAGTGTTCGGTGAAAAGTGTGTTATGCGTTTGGCTCAGAAGAAGAATTTGATGCGTGACAAACGGGATTTAGGATTTTCGGAAGAAGAAATGAAGAAATTTGACCATATTCTTTCTAATCCCCATGGAATTATCCTGGTAACAGGACCGACAGGAAGTGGAAAATCAACCACTTTATATACAGCTTTAAGTGAATTGAATAAAGAAGATGTAAATATTATTACAGTAGAAGATCCGGTAGAAGCGAATATCGACGGAATTAATCAGGTACAGGTAAATAACAAAGCGGATTTGACATTTGCCAGTGCACTGCGCTCCATCTTGCGTCAAGACCCCGACATAATCATGATTGGAGAAATCCGTGACAGAGAAACCGCTTCCATCGCAGTACAAGCTTCTATCACAGGGCATTTAGTTGTTAGTACTCTTCATACCAACAGTGCAGCGAATACCATATCCCGTCTAATTGATATGGGAGTGGAAAGTTACTTGATTGCAGATTCTGCAAAAGGAGTAATCGCACAACGTCTGGTAAGAAGATTATGTCCTCATTGCAAAACCAAAAAATTGGCAGAGCCTGAGGAAATAAAATTAATTGATTCGAATATGAATCCAAATGAACCGGTCATTATTTATGAACCGGTCGGTTGTCCAATGTGTAACAATATCGGTTATATGGGACGAATCGGCGTGTATGAAATTATGGAAATAACTCCGAAACTGAAGTCTTTGATTTCCAAAGGAGCAGATGCAGAAGAGTTGAAAGAACAGGCATTGAAGGAGGAAATGAAAACGCTGCATATGAGTGCGGCAAAGTTGGTACTGAGTGGTACCATATCCATATCAGAAATGATACATGTTTCATTTGAAAGTTAGCGAAAGAGAAGGTGCCCAGATGCAGACATTAGATGAGATTTTGGTAAGCTCGATAGAGAAACGAGCTTCGGACGTACATTTTGTCCCAGGAAGTGCCGTGATGTTCCGAGTCGATGGAATATTAGTAGCCTCTTCCGATTATATTACAACACCGGAAAATATTGAAAGACTGATTGAGCAAATGGATTTGCAGGAGTCGGATAAAGCAGAGTTAGAACGAGAAGGAGAAGTCGACTGTGCTTATTCTGTGCCCGAAAAAGGAAGATTCCGTGTCAATATCTATCGTCAGCGAGGATCCTATGCCATGGCGTTACGTATTTTGGCAGTAAATATTCCGGAACCGGAAACATTAGGACTTCCCAGTTCTGTCATACAATTGTCGGACAAACAGAAAGGTCTGATACTGGTGACAGGGGCTACAGGTAGTGGAAAATCCACAACAATTGCATCCCTGATTAAAATGATTTCACAGAAATATTATAAAAATATTATTACGTTGGAAGACCCGATCGAATATTTACATTCACATAGCAGATCCATTGTCAGTCAAAGAGAAATGGGAAATGATTCTCAAAGCTATGCAAACGCACTGAGAGCAGCCCTACGACAGGATCCGGATGTTATATTAGTAGGAGAAATGAGAGATTTAGAGACAATATCTATCGCAATCACAGCGGCAGAAACCGGACACTTAGTTTTTTCAACATTACATACCAATACGGCAGCTAGTACCATTGACCGTATCATTGATGTTTTCCCTGCTCACCAGCAGCAACAGATCCGTATACAGCTGGCCAATGTATTAGAAGGCGTTATCTCCCAGCAGCTGCTTCCTCACAAAAGTGGGAAAGGGCGTGTAGGCGCATTTGAAGTACTTCTTAAGAATGCAGCGGTACAAAATCTGATCCGTGAAGCGAAGGCATTTCAAATACCTTCCGTTATTCAAACGAATAAACAAATGGGAATGTATTTAATGGATGATTCGCTTTATCAATTATATTTGGAGAATAAAATTTCAGAAAGCGATGCAATCGCTTTTGCCCATGATAGACAGGCACTGAAACGAAAAGTAGGAATTCAATTTTAAGAAAATGATAAAAAGGACGTGATGCGCTTTGGCAAGTTTTTCTTATGTTGCAGTAGACAGCAAAGGAAATCAGAAAAAGGGGAGCATTGAAGCAGAAAATCAAGAAAAAGTAACTGTGGTATTAAAAAATGAGGGATTAATGCCGATAGAAATAAAAGAGCAGGGTGTTTTAGACAAAGATATCAAAATCAGTTTGGGAAGTGCAGTAAAGCCGAGAGATTTAAGTGTATTCTGCCGCCAATTCGTGAGCATTGTATCGGCAGGTGTTACGATTATAAATGCCTTGGACATGCTTTCTGAGCAGACTCAAAACAAAGTTATGGCGAAAGCCATAAAAGAAGTACAGGTCAGTGTAGAAAAAGGGGAAACACTTGCCAATTCTATGAAAATGCATGAGAAAGTATTTCCTTCTATGCTGATTAACATGGTGGAAGCCGGAGAAAAATCGGGAAGTTTAGAGGTTTCCTTTGAACGAATGGCAGTGCAGTTTGAAAAAGATGCGAAATTAAAAGGTTTGATTCAAAAGGCGATGATTTATCCAATCGTAGTGTGTTGTGTTGCGATAGGTGTAGTTTTTATTATGCTGACGTTTGTAATTCCAAACTTTACTTCTATGTTTGATGATATGGACGTGAAGATGCCCAAGATTACTTTAGCAGTTATTGCAATGAGTGGCTTCATGAAACAGTATTGGTATATTATTTTAGGGGCAGTTGGACTTGCTGCATTAGGGCTTAATATTTTCAAACAGTCACCGACAGGTAAGGATATTTTCGGTAAGATAGCAATTAAGATGCCTATTTTCGGTCAATTCACAACGAAGACAGCTTCTTCTCGGTTAGCCAGAACATTAAGTACTCTATTATGTGCAGGTGTTCCTATGATTGAAGCGATTGAGATTACATCTAGGACGATGGGGAATATTCATTTTCAAAAAGCATTGATGGATGCTAAGGATGATGTAGCTAAGGGAATTCCTCTATCAGAACCGTTAGAACGATGTAGACTTTTTCCGCCGATGATATATCAAATGACCAAGATCGGTGAAGAAACAGGAGACATAGAAAGTATGTTAGAAAAACTGGCAGACTACTATGATGAAGAAGTAGAAGTGGCGACCCAATCCATGATGGCAGCATTGGAACCTTTGATTATTATTGTATTAGCTGTTGTCGTAGGCGGTTTGATAGGCGCAGTTATGGCACCAATGATGAGTATGTATGAAGGTTTAGATAATTTATAATTGAATTAAAGATTGTTGTGATATAGGGCACAATAATTTTTAAGATATATAATACACACATAAAGGAGAGATAATATGAAAGAAGAATTAGTAAAAAGAAGAAAAAATAATAAGGGTTTCTCTTTAGTAGAGCTTATTATCGTAATTGCCATTATGGCTGTTTTAGTCGGAGTTTTGGCTCCACAATTTATTAAATATGTGAATAACTCTAAGGTATCCACAGACATTAAAAATGGACAGGAAATTGCAAGTGCAATTAGTGCAGGAATGGCAGATGGAGTTATAAAAACAAATGTAGATACTGCGGCAGAGTGTTCTACTTTGGATGAAAGTGTTCGTAAAATGTTAGGCGGAAGTACATTGCCTAGTGTAAAATTTGATTCTAATTATAAATGGACTTATACTTGCAATGTAACTACCGGAGAAGTACATGTGTATTGTGGTGGTTTAGAAGTTTATCCGGATCCATCAGCTGACAAAACTGGATATGAAAAGGTAAATAAAAAATAATAACCTAACCTGAAAGGATTTTAACCCTATGACCCCACAACTGATACTCACAATTTTAATATTTACATATGGAATCACAATCGGAAGTTTTCTCAATGTATGCATCTATAGAATTCCCCTCGAAGAAAACATTGTGAAGACGAGATCCCACTGTATGAATTGTGGGTATCAGTTAAAATGGTATGACTTAATTCCGGTGCTTAGTTACTGTATGTTAAGAGGTAGATGTAGAAAATGCAAGACCAAGTTGTCACCTCAATATCCCATTGTGGAACTGACAAATGGATTATTCTACGTATTGATTTTCACAATCAATGGTTTTCATTTACAAAGTGTACTATATTGCTTACTAGCCTCTGCATTACTGACACTTAGTATCATTGATTTAAGAACTTATGAAATTCCATTTGGAATTAATGTATTTATTTTTGTATTAGGAATCATTCAAGTGGGAATAGACCCCTCCCACTGGTTTGATTATATCATTGGATTTATATCGGTAAGTGGATTTTTATATCTACTATTTAAAGTATCGAAAGAACGTGCCATTGGAGGCGGAGATGTCAAACTTATGGCGGCAGCAGGATTGCTGCTCGGATGGAAACTTATTATCCCAGCGTTTTTTGCAGGATGTATATTAGGATCTGTCATACATCCGATCAGAATGAAAGTTAGTAAAGCAGATCATGTGCTGGCGATGGGCCCCTATTTAGCAGCAGGAATTATAATTGCAGTTTTGTGGGGAGAATCCTTTATCAGCTGGTATTTATCATTTTATCATTAAGATAGATTTATATGAAAGAAGAAAAAAGCGAATAGATTGTTCGATTAAATAGAAATAAGAAACTGGGGAGACAGTATCGGAAAGCAAAGGAGACTAGTTATGGCAAGTAGAGTGCTAAGTATTGAAATCGGGTATAGCCTGACCAAAGTCGTGGAGATGGACTACAATATAAAAAATCCGAAAATCTACAAATGTTTTGATTTTGAGACCCCGAAAGGAGTTTTAGAGGATGGTGTGGTGACACCAAGTCAGGAGTTTCGGGATTCGTATGTACTAGCTTGCGAAAAAAATGAAATTAAAACAAAAAAGGTTGTTTTTAATGTTATATCAAGTAGAATTGCGAACCGGGAAGTAACGATTCCTGCTGTTAAATCAAACAAGATAGCAGAGTTATTAAGAGCCAATGCCAGTGAATATTTTCCGGTCGATGTCAGCAAATATTGTCTTGCCCATAATATATTAGAGGAACTTGGTAATAAAAAAGACGGAAAGCAATATAAGCTTTCAGTTTTGGCGATTCCGGAAGAATTAGTTTTTTCTTATTACAAATTGGCAGAACTGTGTGGTCTGACGGTAGAAGCATTGGATTATACCGGGAACAGTGTATTGCAGGCAGTCAAAGGTGGATTCGAAACAGGGACTCATCTTTTAGTTAAATTAGAAGAAAATTCCAGTATGTTGACCGTTTTGAATAAAGGGAATGTAGTATTACAAAGAAGTATTGCTTATGGAATCAGTACGGCAGTGAATACATTAAGAGAGACGAATGCATTTGGACAAAATCTTACTTTTTCAGATGCTGTTACAGTTTTACGTAGAGAGACTTGTATCTGGAGTCAATTAGGTGAAAATTTTGACTACGATTACATTGAAGGAGAAGAACCGCAGGAGACTGTGATAGCAAGGGGAAAAATTACAGACTCATTAAATGATTTAATTAGAAATATAGCAAGAATCATAGATTATCACAATTCCAGAAGTTCTGAAATACCTATAGAGAAAATATCGTTAATAGGTGTTGGTGCTGATGTCAGTGGGTTGAGCCGATTAATCACAAATGAATTAGGAATTAAAGTTAATGTTTTGAAGCAAGTTCAGAATGCAGTACTTACCAAAGCAGTTCAGGCTGAAAGAGAAGTTAGTATCAGTCAATATATTGCTTGTATTGGAGCAACCTTAAAGCCAGTAGAAATCAATGCGAATAGCAAAGGCGCAAAAGGGAAAAAAGGTGGGAAGTCATCCTTTATTTCGAAAGAGAAAGCGGAAGCCAGTCAATCGATGAAAGAACCTATTATCCTTGTGATGGTAGCGGTATTGATAGCCGGAGGGTTAGTGGGCTATCCTATTATAAAAAAATTAAGTCTTCAAGCAGCGAAAGACAAACTTCAATCTCAAATTGAAAGTCTAATGCCTGTTCAAGATACCTATAATAATTACTTGTCGGCCAAGGCGGATTTTGAGGAACTGCAGGCAATGTATGATTCCACGACCAATCCAAACGAAAATATGCTTTCATTTTTGGAAGAGTTAGAAGATAAAATGCCGACAAGCATTAATGTTATTTCGTTCACTGCCAGCGAAGAAGGGGTAGAGATGACGATGAATGTAGATTCCAAACCGGCAGCAGCGAAGGTATTGGTGCAGTTAAGAACCTTCCATTCTTTAGCTTCAGTAGAGACAACCGAGTTAAAAACAGTGGAAGATGAAACGAAGAAAAAGACATTAGAATTTACAGTAACTTGTTTATACAAAATCAATACGGCAGCGGCTCAGACCCCGGATAATCAGACCCCAGCAACTCAGAATTAGGAGGATTTACTATGAAATTAGCAAAAAGAGATATAAAAATACTCCTAATACTTTTGGGAGCAATCATAATAATAATTGCATTTTTTTATGGTTACAAACCAATAGAAGAATCAAATGAGGTAGTCTTAAATGAAATTACAGGTTTAAGATCGAAGCTGCAGGAACTTCAAGTGTTGGCAGCTAAAGAAGATTTTTACCGTTCCAGTACGGAAGAAATGAAAGCGGAAGTAGAAAAATTATTTGATAAGTTTCCGGCAGATATAAAGACGGAAGATTGTATTATGTATGCGCAGAAGCTGGAAACAGAAACGAAGGCAGATGTGGAAGGGATTACGTTTACACCGGATACATTAGCCTACTCATGGGGGCAGGGTAAAATAGATGCGAACGCGCAAGGGAATGCTGCGCAACAGGATGCATCTTCCAATACAAATGCACAAGCAGCTCCGGCAGAGACGGCCGCACAAACCGATACATCTCAAAATACAGCTCAGGCAGCTGGTATCGGTGGTAATAATAAAGAATTGTTTGTTACCCAAATAACTTTGAAATATAAATGTACTTATAAAGAGTTAAAAGGTTTAATCAATGATATTCAAACTTACAAAAATAGAAGTGCTCTTCAGAGCATGGAAGTTTCTTATGACACAGAAACTGGAAATCTTAACGGCTCTGTAAAGTTTGGGATGTATTCTTTGACCGGATTGGATAAAGTATATCAGGCACCATCGATTCCATCCATGACAATTGGAACAGATAATATTTTTGGAACAGTAGAAGTACCTGCAAACACAGAAGAAAAAACACAAGAAACTACACAAAACTGACGAGAAAAGGCTGTTGTTTGTTTGCAACAGCCTGTCTTGTATCAGAAAAGTGTGAGAAAGGAGAACTTATGAAGAAAAGAGAACATAAAAAAAATCCGAACGCAGGATTTTCTCTTGTGGAACTTTTGATAGCCATGACAATTTTGCTGATTGTTGTTGTTCCTATTCTTCATAGTTTCATTACGGCAGCGAGGACGAATGGAAAAGCAAAGAAAATAATGCAGGCCACCTCCACAGCCCAAAACATTATGGAGGAGTTAAAAGCTTACTCACTAAAGGAACTGGAATCTACCTATACGCTGACTCCTAATGCAGATGGAACTTATACGATAGCCATGGACAACGTTTCTATAGGGAAAGGAACTTACAATGCAAAAGTGACTCTAGATCCGACCGTTTATCAAATGCAGACTTCGGATACAGAAAAAAAATATAATGATTATGAAAGAGCAAACATTCCCTATATGGATATCCAGAAAGATGCATTCTATGTCCAGGAGCCGGCTTCGGATGAAGAGGCAGCACAAAAATTCCTGGATTTGTACAAAGATGCAGGAGGTACCCAGGCATATACAGCAGATTATTTTCTGGATACGATGACTAGGAAGATTGTGATTGCTATTTCTACTACAGGAGATATTAGTTCTGGTGGAAAAACCTTAGTAAAAATTACATATACCTATACAACATCAGAGACTACAATCAGTGCGGATAAGCGGACACTTGTTATTCCTGATGAATCAAAAATTTTTGATAATACCGATTATGACGAACAATTGCGAGGGATTTATCTTTTTTATAATCCTCTTTATAGTTCAACGACGACAAATAATAAAGATACGATTGAAATTAAAAATGAACCTAATCTTGATATTAGTTTTTATATTGTGAAACAAGAACCGAATGATATTGCAGCGGCACCCGAAGAACAATATATGGTAAAGCTCAATGTGATAGAAAAGCCGTCAGCAAGCTGGTTGGCAGATACTGCTTTTTTAAGTAAAACAAAAATCAGAACCAACCTGGGAAGAAAATTCGAAAATGCAAATTTGGAACTTTCCAACAAACAGTCGAAAGTAGCCTATATAGGGAATGGAACAGCAACCTCGGACGCAAGATCCAGAAAAATATTGGATTATACAAGTCTGGATGCTCCCAAAGTAGAGAATAAACTTTATGGAGTTGTGATTGACATTTACGAAATTAAAAACGGAGGAGACAAGTATGATGCCACGAAGAAACTTATTTCCATTGACGGATCAAAAGAAGAATAATAAAGGTTCCAGTCTCGTCCTGGTAATTGTTGCCATTGCCTTTATCGGAATTTTAACAGCGATTATACTGAACCTATGTCTTATGAATTATCGGATGAAATATATGGACTTAAGTTCGAAGGACAATTTCTATACGGCAGAAACTGCATTGGATGAGATTAAAGCCGGGCTGGGCATTGAAGTCTCAGATGCATTGAGTGTTGCATATATCAAAGTAATGCAGCAGTATTCCGGAACCAATTCAGAAGAAAGAAGAACCGGGTTCCAATATACATATCTTGAAAAATTAAGAGCAGAATTAAGAACAGCAAGCGATAGTGGAAAGTATGATTGTTCTCTTTTAAAAGGTTATCTCAAAGAGACCAAGTTGGATGTATCAACAGGAGTTGGAGCAGATCTATCAGATACCGTGCAGCCGCTTTTAACAGCAACTGAAAGAGGACTTATCTTAAAAAATCTGGTCATTAAATATAAAGATGCACAAGATTATGTGACTTATATCAAAACGGATATTTTGTTGGCTTTCCCTAGTGTTGACTTTACTCAGACCTCAACGATGCCTGATTTATTGAGTTTTGGTCTGGTGGCGAACAATGATTTCACAGTATCAGCAGCAGGAACTACAAGTATAAACGGCAGTGTTTATGGAGGGAAAGAAGGAATGACAGTCAGTGATGGAAGTAAGCTGACCATTGATAATGCGAAACAGATTATTACCAACAAAGCGCTTACTGTTCAAACTAACGGAAGCCTGACATTAACAAACAATACCAGCCTTTGGGCCAAAAATCTTCTAGTTGATGCATCCAATCTGGATCTGAATGGATATAGTAACATCGCTGACGATTTGACGATAAAAGGAAAAGCAAGCAATATTCGGCTGGCAGGAGATTTTTATGGATTCGGTAATGCAGCAACAGCCAAAAATGCATTGTCATTACAGGGAGAACAAACAGCCATAGAAAAAAATCCGGCAGATTATAGTAGTTCCATCATCGTAAACGGAAGTGGATCCAATATAGATTTGTCAGATTTGAATAAACTGGTGTTATCAGGAAATGCATACATATCAACTTCCAGTAAAAGTACAGTCGCCAATACAAATGTCGACGTTATGTTAGGCGAGTCTCTAACTGTGAAAAGCAACCAGGTCATTTATATGGTTCCGCCGGAATGTATTGGTCAAGGCATGCACAACGGAGGTGCCAATCCTATGAATGGAACCCAGTACAGCAATCTGGTTGCAGAATTGGGAGGAAATGAGATCGTAAATTATGATGTGAAAATGAAAGGATTGGGAAAAAGTTTAAAAGAAATGGGAGTATCTTCTTATCAAAAAGCCTTTTATCCGGTAAGTGGGGGGTCCATGGTATACTTCTTCCTTAAATTCGACAATGAAGATGTTGCTAATAATTACTTCCGAGCTTATTACGGTATTGAAGAAAACAAAAAGAGACTAGATGATTATTTAAAATTGTATGTTGATGAAATCAATATACAGGAAGGAAGTCCTACGAAATTCAATCTTAATGGAAATTTAATGAAGTATGTATCAGGAACAGTTTCTACAAAGAATGATACACGAGCAGAAGACACAGGAGACAGAAATTATCTGGATACGAAACAAGCGACATTTCAAGATATGTTCGCAGCACAGGGAATTAAACTGATTGATAGTTACCATGAATTAACAGAGACAGAAAAAAACAATGATGTTTTTACCAATCTGGTTTTGGAGTCGGATATGAGAGGATTTATCGGGACAAATCAGAGAAAAGAATTTACCGGAACAGATATGATTTCTGTTTTGGTAGATAACAAAAATGGAGCGGTCTTTAAGACTTCAGAATACAATGCAGATAAACTTAGATTTGTTGTTGCGACAGGAAATGTGCTGATTGACTCCAATTTTAAAGGGCTGATCATAGCAAAAGGAAGTGTGACCTTAAAAGCCGGTGGAAGTGTGACTGCCAGTCCGGATGATGTTGCAAAGGCTATTCAGCTTGAGAAAGAAATCGCTGGAGTAACCAAGTGCCCTATGGATTTTTTGGTAGGTGGAAGCGATTATGTGCTGAGCGGAGCAGTAGGTGCTTCTCAGGGAGCTGCTGATGCGGCACAAGGAGCTGTTAATATTAAAGATCTGGTTATTTGTGAGAACTGGACCAAAGAATAATAGGGGAGGAGAGCTAATGAAAGATAACAGAGGTTATTCCCTTATTGAGTTGGTAGTTACGTTGGCAATCATTGTGATTGTAGGTTCCGGTGCTTATATAGGAATCGGATTGTTAAGCGGGGCTGATGCCAAGAAATGTGCCAGCAAACTGGATAGTGGATTGAAGTTGACCAAAACTGTTTGTTTAAGTAAGGAGAATGGTCAGCTAGAATTTAGCCGGGATGCATCAGGCGATTACTATATGGAAATTTCAGGATATGCCAAAGAAAAGATAGGGAAATCTTCTTTGACGATTCTTTATACAACAGGTTCCGGAGCATCAGCAACGGAGTCTACAATGACGAATGGAACCAGTATAAAATTTTCCTTTAAACGTGGATCGGGTATTTTCAATTCTATCGGAACAGATGCTCTTGGACAACCGGTATTTTGTTCCAAAATATCGATAACTCAGAATTCAACGACCAAAACAATTGTGTTGATACCGGAAACAGGGAAACATTACATAGAATAGGAGTAAGATACGAGTTATGAATAGAAATAATAAAGGGCTGTCTTTAGTCGAAGTTGTTGTGACGGTAGCAATACTCGCTATTGTTGGAAGTGCCATATTAGGGTTTATAATAACAGGTTCAAATAATTATAAAGGAGGTACTTCAGAATCAAATATGCAATATGAAGCACAATTAGCAGGAAATCAGCTTCAAGAATTAATTGTAGATGCTTCCAAAGGAATTGGTTATAAAGTAGGGACAAGTGCAGGACTAAGTGATAAAGATTCGGATATCACGACCGGCCCAGTAAGTGTTGCTTCTGATACAATTAAGAAGTTCTATGTGTATAGCCAGGAAGAAGGAAATAATATTGCATACATAATAACTTGGAATGCTTCTGAGAAAAAACTTTATTATTCGAAATGTATTTATACTCTGGGTGGCTCCATTGTAGATGATCCGAAATATTTAATGGCTAATTATGTAGCGAATTTTCAGGCAGATATTACCAAAGCGTCATCTGATAAATTTGTAAAGATCCGTTTAGATTTTGAGTTAAATCAAAAGACATACAGCAGCGAATATAAAATAAAATTAAGAAACGATATATTAGTCAACAAAGAAGGAGACGAAGTTTTTAATAATAGTGGACCAACCTTTACGACCGTAAATAAAGTCGTGGTCAACAAATCCAGTGTCACCGTATTACAGGGCTCTACTTATACTTTTTCAGCCAGAGTATCGGGTGCTAATTTCCCAAGTCAGGATGTAACGTGGTCTTTGGACGATTCTACTAAGACAGATTCCGCTACCAGTATTGATATCAATACTGGAACGATTACACTGGGGCCGAATGAAAAATCAGCAGGTATCCGTGTCTATGCGACCTCTGTTGCAAATCCGGCAGTTTCAGGAGCTGCTACCATACAAACGAAGTATTTTGATAAAATTACGTTAGCAAAAGAGAGCGAAATCAATTATAGAAAGTATACAGCAGTTGCTTATTTATATGGAAGCTATCTGGATAAATCTGATTATGCCGTTGACTGGATTAAGACAGAAGGAGTGAATATTAGTGTCATCAAGACAGAAGATGGTGCCAATTATCGGAAATATACAGTGGAAATTTCCATGGCAGAAACGCTTCCGTTGAATTCAGAAGTGGCTATTACTGCAAGAGCAACTCAATATAATAAAGAATCTGAGAAGTTACTTTATCAATTAAGTAAGAATCCGGTTGACCATGTAGAACTTGTCAGAGTAGGGACGCCGATAGACAATTCAGATTCTTCGATTGTATATCGTGGAGAGAATTTGAAATTTAATGCAAAGGTCTATCTGACGAATGGTAAAGTTGACGAATATGCGAAGATTAAGTGGGAATCCATTTGGAATGGGGAAGGAAGTTCCAATATTGATCTGGGAGTATCAGACAGTGGAACGGTAGAAATTCCAAACGATCAGACAGTAAGATATGATAAGAAATATGATTTTATTGTCAGAGCTTATGTAGAAGATGAAAAGACAGGACAGAAAGTGTATGCTCCGGAATTGGCTTATGTGGTTCCAAAAGTAGGAATCAGTATCGTAAAACCAACGACTGTGAATACGAGTATTAACTTGGTGAAAGGAAAGACAGCATCTATAGGATGTAAAGTTACCGGAGTTTTGAATCAGGCAGTTTTATGGGAATCTTCCGATACCAAGTTAATTGTTATGGATACTACAAATCCTTCAACAACCATTAATTTATTAAGCAGTGCAGGTTCCGGTAATATCACTTTAACAGCTAAATTGAAGACTTATACGAATTACAAGTCATCGATTTATATTATTCCAAGAATCTCTAATGTATATGATAAGAAAAATAATACGACCGGTTATTATGCGCCATATGCTTCAGAGTTAGATGGTTATACATCCGGAAGTACACAGTTGACATATACAGATGCCTCCGGAATTGTTTACAATTATAAATCCTATACATCAGGATCAAAGAAGAACTGGAGAGTTACGATTGAAGGGAACCAATATACATTGAGTGGATATAAGTGGTATCAAAATTAATGTACCTGGAGGAATACGTATGAAAAAGAGAAAAAAGTCATTTAAAATAGGCTGCCTTGCTATGGTAGCAGTTCTGATAGGTGGAATATTGGTTTTTCATTTATCTGTTTGGGGAGCAGATGCTCTGCTCCCGGGGGTAGAGCGTATCGTAGCAGACAAATCCACAGGAGCCGAAGACTTCCGTATTTTAGAAATTGTACCGGATGGAGCAAAAGGAGAAATCGGATATTATGTGAAAGGGCAGGAACCTTATTATTTAACAGACCGATTTGAAGATGCAATAACCAATATGGCTTCCAACACACAAGCGAACAGACTTCAATATGTACAAGATATAAAAACGAAAATGCAGAGCCTTATAACAGAAAATGCTACGGAAAAAAACAACTATCCGCTATTTTTTGAAACATATCAAGAAAATTATTTTCCGGCAGAGAACGAGATCGCTTCATGGAAAAAAATTAATTTTCCTGATGGGAAATATGAGACCGTAAATATGAAAGGTCATTATGAAGCATGCACTGCAGGTGAAAAGGGAGATTACACCAAAGTTAATGCAGTCTATGAGCCTGTAGCAAGGGGAACCGGAGATTATCTGGAACAGATAGACAGCTTTACCTATATGCCCGAATCCGAATCGGCATATTATGAAGTTACCTTTTTGACAGAACAACAGGCGATAGATTTGGGTACTCCTATTTCAAATGAAAATCGTGCTTTGGGTTCTTATCTACCGGTTGATCCCGGTGATTTGACCAAAGGTTTTGTTATGATTGAAGAACCACAGACCGGTATCACTTATTATTATGTTTCAGATTATGCTTTTTCGATTGATGGAACCAGCAACCCTGCAGGAACAGATTATTATGCAGTATTAAAAAGCGAGGAACCTTATAAGCAGGCAGCAGGAGGCAATTATAAAAAGAGTTCTGTGGAAAGTTATCAATATACACCAGAAACCGGAGATTACAAATTTGTTCAAAATGAATCCGATCCTGAAACAGAAGTGATTTGCGGAGCAGTTTATTACAAAGGTGGTTTTACCAATAATAATTGGTTTAAAAAGCATGTATTTGCCATGGAAGAGACGGAATATGATAATTTTAATATTAACGTGACTACCGTTACACCGGCAGAATTAGCTGCATATTCGGCAAATCAACTGGCAGTGTACGACTTAGTTTATATTTGTGGAAATACTCCAGAGAATTCAACGGTTACTTACGGGAAAGGTGCTAGTGACATAACATGGTCTCAAGCATACACAATTTTTTCTTTCCTGGCAGGAGAAAAACTTCCCTGTATCATAGATTATAGCAGTATTAGTGGTGCCAGCGAAACAGAGATAAAAAATTCATATATGTGCAAGCTGATGATTTTGGCAATGCAGGATGATATCGCAGATTTCTTTGATTTAGAATTTCATTCAACGACAGAAGAACCGACTTCAGCGCGCTGGAGTGAGTTGATTCAGGGAATCCAAACAGGTTCTGCTAATAATTTTGCAAAGGATAATATTTACAGTATTGCAAATCAGGAACTAGTTGCTTTAGATTTCACCAAGCCATTTGAAGAGTCAGTCGTTCAGGCAGGTTTTGCTCCGGTACTAGAATTAATTAAAAGTGAAAATACATTAAGAGATAAGAGCAATCAACTTCCGACAGATATCTCAAAGTGTACTGCAGTCCAGTATATATTAAATCATAGAAATGCAAGACAGATTGTGAAAAAATCTATATTGCGGATTTTAGAGGTACAGCCTACAACGGCTACAGATCTTACGGATAAAATAACGCAATGGACGAAATCCTTAAATATGGATGGAGTGGAGATTAAGATTGATTCAATGTCTTCAGCAGAATTTATTGGAAAGATTAATGATTTGAATACAGATTACGATATGATTTATTTCGGACTAAATACCAAGTGGATGAATACCAATGCAGCAGGTCAGACTGTTTATAATGATACTTCAATGAATGGCTTGATTTATACTCATACCGGAGACAGAGTGATTTGTGAACCAACGATTGCCGGTATGCTGAATCGAGATTATGTAGGTTCTTCACGAAACAATTATCTCTATGCTTCCCAAAGAGGCGGAACCTATTTATTTGGAAAAAATTTAACAGTAAATAATTTTTACAATCATAAAACCAATAAGTATCAGAATGTAAAATTAAACGATGTAGGTGTATATCGCTACAGTGGAAATGACATCAATCAAGAAAAAATGAATGAAGTTTTGGATTATGTGAAAGCGAAATATGCGGTCGTATTGGCGAATGATTTTTATACCTATAATAAAAGTGGAGATAGAACAGGGGTAAACACGCAGAAAATCGACAATTCTTCTTATATGTATGAGTTAGTAAATGAAACATTTACAAGTGGAGCGGAGAATGTGATCAGTGAAAAAGAAATCATAAATTCCAGTGTATTCTCCTATTATGTCAATATGCCAAAACTTACTTTGTCCTTCCAGACAGATCCGGGAGTTACCATACAGAATGGACGTTATTATTTAAAATATGAGTTTATGATAGACAGTTCGGTAGAACTTAATCATGATACCAACTATTTTGCAAACCTTTATCTTGATGCAAATGCAGATGGTAAATATGCTACTGGTGAGAAACAGACAGATTTTTATATTATCAATGCCAGTGGAGCCCAGCCATCAAAAGACAATGAAGGAAGGTATCAGTTAAAATCGAAACAGGTTTATACTATGTTTAAAGAAATGCCCTCTAGTTATGTAGGAACCATACCTTGGAAAATAGAAATTTCTCAAGTTGATAATAATTATATCAGAACTTCCAAAACGGATTATTCAGTTATAAGTAAATCTGTGGATGAAGAAAAAGAAACGATAAAAATATTACAAATTAAACAAAGTTCCACTTGTACAGGATGGCAGGCAAACAATTTTGATCTTTCCACTAATACGGCATTCCAAAATCTTTTGACACAGTTAAATGATTTTAAACTCGATATTACAACAATACCGTCTGATAAGTTCGTACAAGCGTATAATCAAAAGGCGCAGCAGGGAATTGATTATTTAGATGATTACAATATGCTGATTCTAGGATTTGCAGATGTTTATGCGGAGATTGATAATACCAATAAATCGTCGGGAGGTTTGAATAAAGGACCGGTTGATGGAATACTTAGTTTCATAGAGAGCGGTCGAAGCGTACTGTTTACTCATGATACCGCCTCTTTTATCAATACAAAGTCCGATTTATTTTACGCAGATTCAGGTGAAAAAAACGCATCTGTAGCAAATTTAAAAAGCTGGGTTGCTTATTGGGGCTATAATATCAATACAATCATACGTGATGTAGTAGGTATGGACCGATATGGAATCAGCAGCAATAACGTTTTAAAGGAAGGGGATATGCTGACTTCATCACAATATGCAGCAGCAGGGCTATTAGATTCAGGAAATGATTTGGCATATGTGGCAGGTTCCAATCGCTCTAAGACTTATCCTGAAACCCAGGGTTATTGTGATCATTTATTAAATGGAAAACGTATTTCGGCATTAAATACATATATGAACTTAAATTCAAGTTCTAATATTGGAGCCGCAGGTTCTGGAAATGGTGCTTATAATAATATCAATGTTACAAAAGTAAACGATGGACAGATTACCTCATATCCATTTAAGATTCCTGATAAATTCATAGTATCGACGACTCATTATCAGTATTATCAGCTTGACTTGGAAAGTGATGCAGATAAGGATGGAAAAGGAGATATTGTTGTTTGGTACTGCTTGTCGGATGTAGTAGACGGAAGTGGGAAAAAAACGAACAATCCTTATACAGTAACAGAAAATGATGTAAGAAATAATTATTACATTTACAGTAAAGGAAATGTCATGTATTCCGGTGTTGGACATTCCACCGTAAATAAAGAAGATGAGATGAAGCTCTTCATTAATACTATGATAGCTTCCTACAAATCCAGTGCCAAGAATCCAAATGTCACAGTACTTGAATCAGGTGATATTACATCAGCAGCAAAAAAATACGAATATTTGACCTTTGATGAAAGCATGGCAGTTGAGAACGAAGAAGTAAGTCTAGATAAAGATATTGACATTTATTTTACAGTTTCCGATAGTAACATTATTTCCACACAAAAGACCATTAGTGTTGATTATTATGTAGGAGATGAAAATGGAAGCGAGTCTATCGTAGAAGGCAGTGTAAAAGCTACAAAGCTGGATTTGAAAACTTATAATAGTGACGGAAGCCAGGAAGTAGCCAATAATGGATTGACCAGTAATGGAGTTTATAAAATCACGGTACCCAACGCAGCCCAATACTTAAAGGGAAAAGATGAAGTTAATCTATATATTGAAACAACCAGTTCCTTTAATTATTATGGAAAACAAAAGAATATGAAAGGCTATGGAGTATTGAGCCTAGTAAAGACACAATTATTTGAACTAGATTAACCTTGCAAGTAACCTATCTGTTTTCTCTTTATTTCATGTATTAGAGGAATCTAAATTCTGTCACTGGAGGCTAAAATATGTCTGGAAATCCCAACCTTGAGCTAGTACTCGTACAAATGGGATTTCCAGATATAAGATTTTCTGGGGAAGTAAAGTTGAATTATATTTACAATATGATATTCTCAAAAGATGTTTAGCATAACCGTTAAAAAACATGTTGAATCATATTTATTATATGATATAATTTTTTTATCAAGTTAAGAAATGAACGAGGATATTTATTGTGTAGTTGCCCTCAATCTAAAGAGAAAGGGGGCGGTGCCGATGACGACACTTGAAGGATTAACATTATGCATGGTACTATTTGCATTTGGCAGCTTTATAGTTGGACTTATCGCCCTATTTTTAGAAATAATTAAATTATACACAAAAAAAATAAGTATCCTCTACCTGGAAAGTTCAGAATACTTATTTTTGAAAACATAGGGCATATCTACAACATAGATATCCTTTTCTTAACTTGATTATATCAAAGGGTACTTGATTTGACAAGTACCTTTTTTAGTATTCTCAAAAATAGAAATAGTAAAACAACTATTTATCGATCAGACTATTGGCTGCAACCTTTCCTAAAGACTCCCATATATTTTACCGGAATCTTTTTCAATTACTTAAAACTTTATTTACAATATTTAACAAAAACCCTACTTATACTTATATTATAATAATTATTGTAATGTAATAATAGAAAAGGAGGAGTAACATGATTAAATTTAAAAAAATGATACCAATTATTACAATTTGTGGAGCCTTAGCTTTAGTAAGCTCAGTTCCAACACTTGCAAATGATGCGGAAGTAGGAAATGCATATGGAGGATGGAGCGAGTCTCAGGGGTATTGGACTGCAAACACAAAACAAAACACAAAACAAAACACAGTAAAAATCTGTTCTACTTCAAAACCTAATTATCATAGTGGATGTAGAATAAAAGATAAGATAAACGGAAAAACATGTTATGCTGCCTATGGTGAAACAATTTGGGTGAATACAATTCACTATACAAATGCCAGAATAGAAAATATAAGTGGGAAAGTACGTACTTCAAGTGGAAGACAATGGGCAATAAATTGTACGAAGGCTGAATCACCATATTATAGGCCACGACTTTTTGAGAATATAGAAGCTAGGACTTATTGGGGAAGATAGATTGAAAAAGGGAGAGATAATTTATCTCTTCCTTTTAGAAAGAGTTGGGATATGATTAAATTAAAAAACTTAATTTTCATTTCATTTTTTACAGTTGTAATTATTTTTATTGTGCAGATTATTTTTTACAATATGAGACAAAATGATCTTGTTTTAATCTCAAATAATTTTTATACAAATAATTATACGGTTTTTTATGATCAAGATTTAGAGAAGTGGAGAAATACAGAAATAGGAGATAAGTGTAGATTATTTGTAGAATATGATAATAATACCAGATTTTGTTTAGAAAATAATGAATGGAATCCACCAATAATAAAGGGAAAATTTTTTTCAAAGGGTTTAAAAGGTAAGAAAGCTGTTGTAGGAAAAGATATCGAAAAGCAGGCAGAGCATCTGAATGGAAAAAAGATAATAAGTCTGAACAATGAAAAATATGAAATAATTGGTATATTAGGAGGGGATTTTACATCAAAATCAGATAGTCTGGTTTTGTTATATGGAGGCGAGATTCCTAAACAAAACAGATATAAAATAGTTTTAGATGGTGATAGTAAAAAAGAAATACGTAATATAACGAAAAGAATCATGAGGCAGTATCCCAATTTAATACATGCTGAGCCGGATATAGAAGGAGTTGCTAGAGTTACAGGTACGTTATTTTTTCAAAGATTATTAAATTTAAATGGTTTTATTTTAGTTTGCTTTTTAATATTTATATTTTTTGCCTTTTGGGAAAGAATGCATAAAAAAGAAAATTACGTTCTTTACCTGCTAGGTGTTAATAATAAGAGGATTATGTTGTACTATATAAGAAATATTTTGGCAAATTTCACATTTTCCATTATAGTGAGCTGTTTTTACATACTAGTTGTCATGAAAGATATAAATATTTTAGTACAACCTGCTCTAATTCATATATTATTTGGTTTCGTATTATTAAGTGTGGTAATTGCACTTGGTCTATTAAGAGGTACTATGAATAAAAACTTTGCATAAGGATATGAAAAAGTATGTTAATTAAAGAACTTATTTTGTTTTATAAAAGAAATTTAAATATTTGTTTATTTGTATATATACAAATAACAATTTTCATGGTATTAATCGGTACATTCTATTCTTTCATATATGATTTAGATTTTGAAAATAGTGATATGAAAAAAATGTATGAAGACAATGCTATATACCAAATGATTGATAATTATGTTGATGGTAATGAATTTAATAAGTTTGTAGTTCAAAAAGATTCTTTGTCAAAACTTAAAAACTTTTATAATGGACTGGAAAATGCAGAATCATTTCATTACATAACAATAGCAAATCAGCATCTTTTAATTACTGATCAAAGTATTCCAGACAAATTTGCATATGGCTATGCAAACGGGATGGAGGTTCCATCAGTTAATGTTGATAACAAAGTTTATAAACCAATTAAATCGCTCCAGATAAATTTGAATGGTGCAAAATTTTTCAATTTGAAAGCAGCAGAGGGTAAGGTATGGAATGAAGAAGATTTTGTTATTCAGAATACGATGCCAATTATACTAGGAGATTCTTATCATGATATTTATAAGGTAGGAGATAAGTTACATATAAAATACCTGGAAAAAGATATCAACTGTATTGTTATAGGTTTTTTAGAAAAAAACTCTAAAATATTTTATCAGAATAATTTGGAATTTTATCTGGATGACTATATTTTGATGCCTATGTGGAATTATATAATGCAGCCTCAAAGTGAATTTGAAGCGAGATATCAGATGATGAATTATTTTAATATGATTAATGGGTATTTAGTAACGAAAAATAATAAGAACGACATAAATAGAATGATGCAGGAGTTAGAGAGTATCTCAAAAGATGCATCCTTTGACGGCTATACTTTTATCGGGTATAATCCACATGTTAAAAAATATCAAGACATCAGTGTTATTCTACAAGAAAATAAAAATTTAATTAAAATTATTTTAACTATGTCCTGTATTTTAAATATAATACTTATATTATTTATATCGTATTTGCAATATAAAAATGAAAGATATTATTATAATGTTTTTTTGATTCAAGGGGCAAAGAAAAGTTTTATTATAACATTAAAGTTTTTAGAAATTATGCTTATAGTATTAGCAGCATTTTTAACACAGTTGTATATATTAAACCATTTATTAAAAATAGGAGAGTTTGCTACTTATATTAAAGCTGGGTATATAGGTGTTTTTGTAATTCTTTCTTATGTTATTTTTGGGACGAACTTATTATTAAATAACAAAGAATTAAAAATTGATAAAGAAGAAGAGGTGTAATAAATGCTGTTAAAATTGCAACATATACAGAAATCTTTTATTAATGGAAGAACGAAAAGGGCTGTTTTAAATGATATTAACATGGAAATTTCTAAAGGAGACTATATAGCAATAATGGGTAGGAGTGGTTCCGGAAAGTCTACTTTATTAAATATTTTAGGTACATTAATACCATATGATAAAGGAACAATGATCTATAATAACCAAAAAGTAACACAATTATCTTTTGATCAACGTTCTGAGTTTAGAAAAAGACATATTGGTTTTGTAACGCAACAGTTTCATTTATTACATGACAGGAATGTTTATGAAAACATTAAGTTGCCACTAAATTTTATGAAATTAGAAAAAGATAAAATAAAAAAAGAGGTTAATAAGGTGTTGGAAATGCTAGATTTGGAGTCTTTTCAAAAGGTATCCATTAGTAAGCTTTCCGGAGGAGAACAGCAAAGGGTAGCAATTGGAAGAGCAATAGTAAAAAAACCGGATATTTTACTTGTGGATGAACCAACCGGATCGCTAGATGAGGAGTCAGAAAAAAGCATATTGGATATATTTGATATGCTGCATTCGCAAGGAACGACAATAGTTATTGTAACACATAACACGGCTGTATCAGAAAGGTGTGATAAAAACTATTTTTTGAAGGGTGGGAAATTGTCTGCTCCTATAATTTATTGAATATAAGATTCATTAAATCCATCAAAATGGGTTGTGTTAAACACCATAAGCATCATTGAAATGCCTGATATAAGTGTTTAAACAACCCATTATTTCATTTAACAATATCCATTGAATAACATACCACTATATATTGATGTCACATAGGGGTCAGCAAATGTTTTCCCTGGATTTTTATATGTAATTAAAGTTTTGTTGACATATTGCATAGGATCGAGCATTGCTTTATTTGCCTTTGTATTAACTACATTTTTAAAATCTTTTAATACAGAGAAATTCTCTTTTGCGTCTTCCTCTGTTACAGCGTTTAAAAGTAATTGTTTATCTACGAGTATAGAACCGTCTTTTTGAATCATAAGTCCGATTGGTTCAAATTGATTCGAAAAATCTTTTGTTACGTTTTCCATTTCATTTTGAAACTTATTTATATAAGAAGTAACGGAAGCATATTCATTCGTTAGCATTAAGGAAGAATTATAAGCTTCCACCAATTCCTGAACATTATCAGCGATAGTGTCAGCATCTGCTTTTAAACTAATGGTAGCAGGATTATCTTCTTCACTGATTCCCTTCATTGTGACTTCAAATGATTTTCCAACTGTAAATGTATTTGAATAGGAGAATTTCTCCATACCATTTAATAAGAAGGAAGAATTTTCAGGGTACTGATTTATTTCATCAATGCCCAAGTAAGAAAGGGCAGTGTCTGAGTTTGGATTACTATTTTTTGATATTGTAAATATTGTAGGGTTGTTATTTATAATACCGGTATTGACTGATTTGATTTCCAGAGATGATTGATCTCCATGTTCTCCCAAAATGTTAGCAGTAAGACCGATGTTTGAGTCATTGATCAAAGAAGCTAATTTACGCTGTATACTAATATTTGTATCTTTTTCATTCACGCCGAATTGAAACTCGAATCCCATATTCCCGGTATTTAAGTCAAAAGAGTAAGTTCCCGGTTTTAACTGCGTAGTTTGGTTGGAAGGTAAAAAATTACCTAAATTTATCTGTGGGGTTGCAAGTTGTTTCACTTCGATTTCAAAAGAAGTAATTCCGTCTTCTTGATCATAATCACCAATATATTTGGTAGATACAATATCATCCTGACTTGAGATTGCAACCTTACGTTGAAAACAGTTTATATCATCAGCTCCGTCGGAAAGGGCAGACACCACATTTTTAATGTTACGTGCACTTTCTTTGAGGTCTATTACATATCTTTGCATATCCTTAGATAAATCTACTTTATATAGAGGAGATTCTTTATTTAGTTTCTTTATTATATTACAGATATTTCTTAGTTCGCTCTTTTTGTGAGTATCGTATCGGGTGAGCTGAGTTGAAGTATAATTTGACATATAATAATTGTAAGTCTGCTGAATACCACCCATAATATCTCCTCCTTTCCTCCTTGAATTCGTGCAAAGCACTGGAGAGCATAACAAATCCATTTTTACTCTTATATTATACAATATATTGGAGGAAATGTCACTATTTTTATGAAAATATGTCAATATTTCGGGAAAAGGCTGTATCTTTTTCTGTTGACAATATTAAGACCAAATGCTAAAATATTAAATTATTACACGAGAGAAAAAACAGTTGACGTGATTGACTTTGTGTGATATATTGGACTAGCGATGGAAGTAGGTCTTTTTTTTATGCCTAAAAACTGAAATAGTCAAATTTGTATAAATTTGGCTCATTAAATGAAATTAACTGGAGGTGGAAGTTGTGCGCGTAAAAATCACATTGGCATGTACGGAGTGTAAACAACGTAATTACAACATGACAAAGGATAAGAAAGCTCATCCAGACAGAATGGAGACAAAGAAGTATTGTAAATTCTGTAAAACACACACATTACACAAGGAAACTAAGTAATTAGGTTAGTGCAAAGGGAGTGGAAGAATGGGAGAAGCTGTTAAGGAGAATGCTCCAAAAACAAGCTGGACAACCGGCTTAAAGGCTGAATTTAAGAAAATCATCTGGCCTGATAAACAATCACTCGTAAGACAAACAATTGCAGTCATTGCAGTTTCTGTTGCCTTAGGTGTACTTACTACAATCATTGATGCTGTTTTAAAATATGGTGTTGATATTATAGTAAATTTATAAAGGACAAAGGTGATTAAATGTCAGAAACAAATTGGTATGTAGTTCATACTTATTCCGGGTATGAGAACAAGGTTAAGGCCAACATTGAAAAGACAATTGAAAACAGACATCTGGAAGACCAGATTATTGAAGTCAGAGTCCCTATGCAAGACGTTGTTGAAGTGAAGAACGGAGCCAAGAAACAGGTTCAGAAAAAAATGTTTCCAGGTTACGTCTTAATCAACATGATTATGAATGATGACACTTGGTATGTGGTGAGAAACACCCGGGGTGTTACCGGATTTGTAGGTCCCGGATCCAAACCGGTTCCTTTGACGGAAGAAGAAATGAAGCCGTTAGGAATTAAAATGGATAATGTTGTAGTAGACTTTGAAGAGGGTGATAACATCGTTGTTACCGGTGGAGCTTGGGAAGGTACGATGGGTATCATTCAAGCAATGAATCATGGAAAACAAACTGTGACAATCAATGTTGAGCTATTTGGTCGTGAGACGCCAGTAGAAATCAGTTTCACAGAAGTTAAGAAAGCGTAAAGGAGGTAACCGCTATGGCAAAGAAAGTAGAAGGTTATATTAAATTACAAATTCCTGCGGGAAAGGCAACACCAGCACCACCTGTTGGACCAGCGTTAGGACAGCATGGTGTGAATATTGTGCAATTTACAAAAGAATTTAATGCAAGAACAGCAGATAAAGGAGATACAATTATACCGGTAGTAATTACTGTATATGCAGATAGAAGTTTCAGCTTCATTACAAAAACTCCACCTGCTGCAGTTCTATTAAAACAAGCTTGCAAAATCAAATCAGGTTCCTCAGAACCACATAAAGTTAAAGTAGCAAGCATTTCAAAAGAAGAAGTTCAAAAAATTGCTGAATTAAAAATGCCAGATTTAAATGCCGGATCATTAGAGGCAGCGATCAGCATGGTTTCAGGAACAGCAAGAAGCATGGGAATCACTGTAACAGAATAGTAGATCGAATGCTATAAAAAAATGAAACGTGGGAGGGAAATCCCGCTAATACCACAGGAGGTTATTTGAATGAAAAGAGGAAAGAAATATATTGAAGCTGCAAAAGCAGTAGATCGTGCAACATTATACGATACAGCAGATGCCATTGCATTAGCAAAGAAAACTGCTGTTGCTAAATTTGATGAAACAATCGAAGCTCATATCAGAACAGGATGTGATGGTCGTCATGCGGATCAGCAAATTCGTGGTGCGGTAGTATTGCCTCATGGAACTGGTAAAACTGTTAAAGTTTTAGTATTTGCAAAGGGTGACAAAGTTGATGAAGCTTTGGCAGCAGGAGCAGATCATGTAGGTGGAGAAGAATTGATACCAAAAATCCAAAATGATGGCTGGTTAGATTTTGATGTAGTAGTTGCTACGCCGGATATGATGGGCGTTGTTGGACGTCTTGGACGTGTACTTGGACCAAAAGGTTTAATGCCGAACCCAAAAGCCGGAACTGTTACGATGGATGTAACGAAAGCAGTGAACGACATCAAAGCTGGTAAGATTGAGTATAGATTGGATAAAACAAATATTATCCATGTGCCAATTGGTAAGGCTTCTTTCACAGAAGCGCAATTAGCGGACAACTTCCAGACGCTTATGGATGCAATTATTAAAGCTAAGCCGGCAGCATTGAAAGGTCAATATTTGAAGAGTGTTGTACTTGCTCCTACAATGGGACCGGGTGTGAAGATTAATACAGCTAAATTGGCTTAGGATTTAGTGTTGACATCTGAAATATAGAATGATATAATTACAAAGCATATGCCGAAGACAGTAGGTACCGTAAGGTATAAATTAGTAATGCCTACCGAGGATGATAAGAATTCTAGAAAGAATATTATTGAACCTCTCTGTCTTTTGACAGAGAGGTTTTTTCGGCAGATACAAAAAATATAAGGAGGTGCACAGATCATGGCAAAAGTAGAATTAAAGCAACCAGTCGTTGAAGAAATTTCTGCAAGCATCAAAGATGCACAATCTGTTGTATTAGTTGATTACCGTGGACTTACAGTAGATGAAGATACACAATTACGTAAACAATTAAGAGAAGCAGGCGTTACTTATAAAGTGTACAAAAACACAATGATGAATTTTGCTTTTAAAGGAACAGATTTTGAAAGTTTAGCTCCATTTTTGGAAGGTCCTAGTGCTATCGCTATTTCAAACGAAGATGCGACAGCTCCGGCAAGAATATTAGCTAAATTTGCAAAAACAGCTCCTAAATTAGAACTTAAAGCAGGTGTTGTGGAAGGAATTTTATACGATCATGCAGGAATTCAAGAAATAGCAAAAGTTCCTTCAAGAGAAGAATTACTATCCAAGTTACTTGGAAGTATCCAATCACCAATTACAAACTTTGCTCGTGTTATTAATCAAATCGCAGAAGCAAACGGTGGAGATGCACAGGCAGCTTCAGCAGAATAAGTAATAATCCAAAAAGAAGAATAAAAATCGGAGGTAATAAAAATGGCAAAATTAACAACAGCAGAAATGATCGAAGCGATCAAAGAACTAACTGTATTAGAATTAAATGAATTAGTAAAAGCATGTGAAGAAGAATTTGGCGTGTCTGCAGCAGCAGGTGTTGTAGTAGCAGCAGCTGGTGGAGAAGCAGGAGCAGGTGCTGAAGAAAAAACTGAATTTGACGTTGAATTGGCAGAAGTAGGACCAAGCAAAGTTAAAGTAATTAAAGTTGTTCGTGAAGTTACAGGTTTAGGATTAAAAGAAGCAAAAGAATTAGTTGATGGTGCACCTAAAGTAATTAAAGAAGGTGCTGAAAAAGCTGAAGCAGAAGAAATTAAATCAAAACTTGAAGCAGAAGGTGCTAAAGTTAATCTTAAATAAGATTGATTTATTGGATCCCCGTTTTAAAAACGGGGATTTTTCTATTTTAAAGGTCAGTTGTCAAAAGTGCCTGTTTTTTAAAGCGGTCAAGAAAATAAAAAAAATATTGACATATAAAAACCAATGTGCTAATATGGAGGATGCACTATTGTGGTCGAGTATGCCTAAGACTGCATTTAATATATAGAAAAGCGAGAGGTGAAACATCAATGGAGAAAAACAGAATACGTCCGGTTAAAAATGGAAAAAGTGTTCGAATGAGTTATTCCCGTCAAAAAGAAGTATTAGAGATGCCAAATTTGATTGAAGTTCAAAAAGATTCGTATCAATGGTTTTTGGATGAAGGTCTCAAAGAAGTATTTGCTGATATTTCTCCGATAGCGGATTATAGCGGACATTTAAGCCTAGAGTTCACGGATTTCGTGCTTTGTGAAGACGACGTCAAATATTCAATTGAAGAGTGCAAAGAAAGAGACGCTACCTATGCTGCTCCTCTTAAAGTACGAGTAAGACTTTACAATAAAGAGAATGACGAGATTAACGAACATGAAATTTTTATGGGTGATTTACCATTAATGACAGAAACAGGAACCTTTGTAATTAATGGGGCGGAACGTGTTATCGTAAGCCAGTTAGTGCGTTCTCCAGGCATTTATTATGATGTAAATCATGATAAAATCGGTAAAAAGCTGTATTCCTCTACTGTAATCCCTAACAGAGGTGCGTGGTTAGAGTATGAAACAGATTCCAATGATGTTTTCTATGTTCGTGTAGATAGAACAAGAAAAGTTCCGATTACTGTTCTTATCAGAGCTTTGGGAATTGGTACAAATGCTGAGATTGTTGAGCTGTTTGGAGAAGAACCAAAGATTATAGCTAGTTTACAAAAAGATACTTCCGAAAGTTATCAGGAAGGTCTTCTTGAATTATATAAAAAGATACGTCCCGGTGAACCATTAACCGTTGAAAGTGCAGAAAGTTTAATTACGAATATGTTCTTTGATCCCAGAAGATACGATTTGGCAAAGGTGGGAAGATACAAATTTAATAAAAAACTTGCGTTAAGAAATAGAATCAGAGGTTTTGTTTTAGCAGAAGATGTAATAGATACAACAACTGGTGAAATTCTTGCAGAAGCAGGAACTCAGGTAACAGCAGAATTGGCAGATGCTATCCAAAATGCAGCTGTTCCTTTTGTGATGATTCAAACAGAAGAACGTAATGTCAAAGTAATTTCAAGTATGGTGGTCGATATTACTAATTTTGTAGATGTGGATCCGGTAGAAGTTGGGGTTACTGAACTAGTATATTATCCGGTATTGGCAAAAATACTGGAAGAAAATGACAGCTTAGATGATATTAAAGCTGCTATAAAGAAGAGTATCAGCGAATTAATACCAAAGCATATTACGAAAGAAGATATTATTGCTTCTATTAATTATAATATGCATTTGGAGTATGGAATCGGTCATAGTGATGATATCGATCATCTTGGAAATAGAAGAATTAGAGCAGTAGGAGAACTTTTGCAGAACCAGTATAGAATAGGTCTATCCAGATTAGAGCGTGTGGTTCGTGAAAGAATGACGACGCAGGACCTGGAGGGCATTTCTCCTCAAAGCCTTATTAATATAAAACCTGTAACAGCAGCGGTTAAAGAGTTTTTTGGTTCTTCACAGCTGTCACAGTTTATGGATCAAAATAATCCACTGGGTGAATTGACACACAAGAGACGTCTATCTGCATTAGGACCGGGCGGTCTGTCCAGAGATAGAGCCGGATTTGAGGTTCGTGACGTTCATTATTCGCATTATGGAAGAATGTGTCCGATTGAGACACCGGAAGGTCCAAACATTGGTTTGATCAACTCTCTTGCTACTTATGCAAGAATCAATGAATATGGTTTTATTGAAGCACCATATCGTAAAATTGATAAAGCAGATCCTAAAAACCCTGTAGTTACTGATGAAGTTGTTTATATGACTGCAGATGAAGAAGACAATTATCACGTAGCTCAAGCGAATGAGCCATTGGATGAAGCAGGACATTTCGTTCATAAAAACGTTTCCGGTCGTTACAAAGAAGAAACGCAAGAGTATGAAAGAACTGTATTTGATTATATGGATGTTTCACCAAAGATGGTATTTTCGGTAGCTACCGCATTGATTCCGTTTTTGGAAAATGATGATGCAAACCGTGCTCTAATGGGATCTAACATGCAGCGTCAGGCTGTACCTTTGTTAATTACAGAGGCACCTGTAGTTGGTACTGGTATGGAGACCAAAACAGCAGTTGACTCAGGGGTTTGTGTGGTTTCAAAAAAAGCAGGTATTGTAGAACGTTCTACTTCGAAAGAAATTACGATGAAATACGACGATGGAACAAGGGAAGTTTATCATTTAACTAAATTTTCCAGGAGTAACCAAAGTAACTGTTACAATCAAATGCCAATTGTATTTAAAGGTGAGCATGTTGAGGCAGGTCAGGTCATAGCGGATGGTCCATCTACTGAAAATGGAGAAATCGCTCTCGGAAAGAATCCTTTAATTGGTTTCATGACGTGGGAAGGTTATAACTATGAAGATGCTGTATTATTAAGTGAAAGATTAGTTCAAGAAGATGTATATACATCTGTTCATATTGAAGAATATGAAACAGAAGCACGTGATACCAAGCTGGGACCGGAAGAAATTACGAGAGATGTTCCCGGTGTTGGAGATGATGCGTTAAAAGATCTCGATGAAAGAGGAATCATTCGTATTGGTGCTGAAGTACGAGCAGGTGATATTTTAGTTGGAAAGGTTACACCGAAAGGTGAGACGGAATTAACAGCGGAAGAAAGATTACTTCGTGCAATTTTCGGCGAAAAAGCCAGAGAAGTAAGAGATACTTCTTTAAAAGTACCTCATGGTGAATATGGAATTGTAGTGGATGCTAAAGTCTTTACAAGAGAAAATGGTGACGAATTACCACCAGGTGTGAATCAGTCTGTATGTATTTATATTGCACAGAAAAGAAAAATCTCCGTTGGTGATAAAATGGCTGGTCGTCATGGTAATAAGGGTGTTGTTTCCCGCGTATTACCAGTAGAGGATATGCCTTATTTACCTAATGGGCGCCCATTAGATATTGTATTGAATCCTCTAGGCGTGCCATCTCGTATGAATATCGGACAGGTATTGGAAATTCATTTAAGTCTTGCGGCAAAAGCATTAGGATTTAATATTGCAACTCCTGTATTCGATGGTGCACGTGAAAATGATATTATGGATACATTGGATTTAGCCAATGATTATGTAAATATGGAGTGGGATGATTTCTATCAAAAATATAAAGAAGAACTTGTGCCGGAAGTTATGGAATTTTTGGATAAGAATAAAGCTCACAGAAGTTTATGGAAAGGTGTTCCTATTTCCCGTGACGGAAAAGTAAGACTCCGTGATGGAAGAACTGGAGAATATTTTGATAGTTCTGTTACGATTGGACACATGCATTATTTGAAACTTCATCATTTGGTTGATGATAAGATTCATGCACGTTCTACGGGACCATACTCCTTAGTAACACAACAGCCTTTGGGTGGAAAAGCACAGTTTGGTGGACAAAGATTTGGAGAAATGGAAGTTTGGGCATTAGAGGCATATGGTGCATCTTATACCCTACAAGAAATTTTGACTGTGAAATCTGATGATGTGGTTGGACGTGTTAAAACGTATGAAGCAATTATTAAAGGAGATAATATTCCTGAACCTGGAATTCCTGAATCCTTTAAAGTATTACTAAAAGAACTTCAATCTTTGGGCTTGGATGTAAAAGTACTAAATGACGATAAAACAGAAATAGAAATTATGGAATCAGTTGATGAGATTGATGCAGATATGACATTCATCGAGGGCGACAGAAACTTTGGTTTTGAAGATGGAGAAGCTTTCAGTGATAAAGGATTCAGTCAACAAATTTTTGATGATGAAAGTGAAGAGTTAGTTGATGTTGAAGAAGAGGAAGAAGAAATACTGGAAGATATGGTTGCCACATTAGACGAAGAATAGAAGGGAGCTGCAATAGATGCCAGAAGTAGCAAACAATGAAAGTTATCAACCAATGACATTTGATTCGATTAAAATAGGCTTAGCATCACCTGAAAAAATTCGTGAGTGGTCTAGAGGTGAAGTGAAAAAGCCGGAAACCATTAATTATAGAACATTAAAGCCTGAAAAAGGCGGCTTGTTCTGTGAAAAGATTTTTGGGCCCAGCAAAGATTGGGAGTGTCATTGTGGAAAGTATAAAAAAATCAGATATAAAGGTGTTGTCTGCGACAGATGTGGAGTAGAAGTCACCAAAGCCAGTGTGCGAAGAGAACGTATGGGGCACATTGAGTTAGCAGCACCAGTATCTCATATCTGGTATTTTAAAGGAATTCCAAGCAGAATGGGGCTGATTTTGGATTTGTCCCCTAGAACGTTGGAAAAAATTCTTTATTTTGCATCTTATATTGTACTGGATTCAGGTGAGACCGAATTACAATATAAGCAAGTATTATCAGAAAAAGAATACCAGGAGGCACGTGAAAAATACGGAAGCAGATTCCGTGTAGGAATGGGTGCTGAGGCAATACAGGAATTATTACAAAATATTGATTTAGAAAAAGATGTACGCGAGTTAAAGACCGGTCTAAAAGATGCGACAGGACAAAAGAGAGCAAGAATCATTAAAAGGCTTGAGGTAGTAGAAGCATTCCGCGGTTCCGGAAACAAACCGGAATGGATGATTATGTCAGTTGTACCTGTTATCCCTCCGGATTTGCGACCGATGGTACAGTTAGATGGAGGACGATTTGCGACTTCTGATCTGAATGACTTATATAGAAGAATCATCAACCGCAATAATCGTCTTAGAAGATTATTAGAGTTAGGTGCTCCTGATATTATTGTACGTAACGAGAAAAGAATGTTACAGGAAGCAGTAGATGCTTTGATTGATAACGGCAGACGTGGAAGACCTGTTACAGGACCGGGTAATCGTGCACTTAAGTCATTATCCGATATGTTAAAAGGTAAATCCGGACGTTTCCGTCAGAATTTACTAGGAAAACGTGTTGATTATTCTGGACGTTCTGTTATTGTAGTAGGACCGGAATTAAAAATTTATCAGTGTGGTCTTCCAAAAGAAATGGCGATTGAATTATTTAAGCCGTTTGTTATGAAAGAATTGGTAGGAAATGGTACGGCTCATAATATTAAGAGTGCTAAGAAAATGGTAGAAAGACTTCAACCGGAAGTTTGGGATGTCTTAGAAGAAGTAATCAAAGAACATCCGGTTATGTTGAACCGTGCTCCTACATTGCATAGACTAGGTATTCAAGCATTTGAGCCAATCTTGGTAGAAGGTAAGGCAATCAAGCTTCATCCATTGGTTTGTACTGCTTATAATGCCGATTTTGATGGGGATCAGATGGCTGTCCATTTACCTCTGTCAGTAGAAGCACAGGCAGAATGTAGATTTTTATTACTATCTCCAAACAATCTTTTGAAACCTTCCGATGGTGGTCCAGTTGCGGTTCCTTCACAGGATATGGTACTTGGTATATACTATTTAACACAAGAAAGACCTGGAGCCAAAGGAGAAGGAAAAATATTCAAAAGTATCAACGAAGCAATTTTGGCTTATGAAAATGGAGAGGTTACACTTCATTCCAGGATTAAAGTACGTATGACTAGACCAACCCCAGATGGGACAATGGTTACAGGGAATGTAGAATCTACATTAGGACGTTTTATCTTTAATGAGATTCTTTCACAGGATTTAGGATTTGTAGATAGAAGTGATCCTGAAAATGTATTTAAATTAGAAGTAGATTTTCATGTAGGTAAAAAAGGATTAAAACAAATTCTGGAAAAAGTAATTAACACACATGGGTCAACTAAAACAGCAGAAGTCCTTGATGATATCAAAGCAATGGGCTATAAATATTCTACTCGTGCAGCAATGACAGTATCAATTTCAGATATGACTGTTCCGGAAAAGAAACCTGAGCTTATCTCCAAGGCACAGGAAACTGTAGATAAGATTACCAAAAACTTTAAGCGTGGTCTGATTACCGAAGATGAAAGATACAAAGAAGTAGTTCAGACTTGGAAAGAAACGGATGATGAGCTAACAGAGGCATTGCTTTCAGGGCTTGATAAATATAATAATATTTATATGATGGCTGATTCAGGCGCCCGTGGTTCGGATAAACAGATTAAACAGTTGGCTGGTATGCGTGGATTGATGGCAGATACAACTGGTAGAACAATTGAGTTGCCTATTAAATCAAATTTCCGTGAAGGTCTTGATGTATTGGAATACTTCATGTCTGCTCATGGTGCTCGTAAAGGTCTTTCTGATACTGCATTGCGTACAGCCGATTCTGGTTACCTGACCAGACGTTTGGTAGATGTTTCACAAGAATTGATTATTCGTGAAACTGATTGTTGTGAAGGTAAAGATGAAATTCCGGGAATGTATGTAACTGCATTTATGGATGGAAATGAAGAGATTGAAAGCTTACAAGAAAGAATTACAGGAAGATATTCTTGTGAAGATATTTGTGATGCTGATGGTAATATTATAGTTAAGGCAAATCATATGATTACACCAAAACGTGCAGCAGATGTTGTTAACAGAGGTGTAGATAAAGATGGAAAAACGATTCAGGCAGTTAAGATTCGGACGATTCTTACTTGTAAATCACATAGTGTATGTGCAAAATGTTATGGAGCCAATATGGCAACAGGAGAACCGGTTCAAGTGGGTGAAGCAGTTGGAATTATTGCTGCTCAGTCAATCGGTGAGCCTGGTACACAGCTTACTATGCGTACCTTCCATACCGGAGGTGTTGCCGGTGATGATATTACCCAAGGTCTTCCTCGTGTCGAAGAACTTTTTGAAGCAAGAAAGCCGAAAGGACTTGCTATTATTACTGAATTTGGCGGCGTAGCAAATATAAAAGATACTAAGAAGAAACGTGAAATTATTGTTACCAACAATGAAACCGGTGAGGCGAAGACATATCTGATACCTTATGGTTCCAGAATTAAGGTCCAAGATGGGCAAGCATTGGAAGCGGGGGATGAGCTTACCGAAGGTAGTGTAAATCCACATGATATCTTAGGTATTAAAGGTGTCCGCGCTGTACAGGATTATATGATACAAGAAGTTCAAAGAGTGTATCGTTTACAAGGTGTTGAAATCAATGATAAACATATTGAAGTGATTGTTCGTCAAATGTTAAAGAAAATTAAAATCGAAAATAACGGTGATACTGATTTCTTGCCAGGTACATTAGTTGATGTACTGGAATTTGATGAAATGAATGAAAAGTTAATGGAAGAAGGAAAAGAACCTGCAGAAGGAAAACAGGTTATGTTAGGTATTACCAAAGCTTCTCTTGCAACGAATTCATTCCTTTCAGCTGCATCTTTCCAAGAAACGACAAAAGTACTTACGGAAGCAGCAATCAAAGGAAAAGAGGATCCGTTAATTGGATTAAAAGAAAATGTTATCATAGGTAAATTGATTCCTGCCGGTACAGGTATGAAGCGTTATCGCTCAGTTAAATTAGATACAGACTATAATAATGATGATGTTCTAGAAATAGAAGAAGATTGGGACGATATCGTGGATAATATGGATTTTGCAGAAGAAGATTCAAATACAGAAACATTACAAGAATTAAATACAGTAGAAATAGAATAAAACAAAAAGAACGGCGAGTATTCGTCGTTCTTTTTATTTATGCATATACTATGATTGCCGTAAGAAAAAGTTAAGAAAATCAAAAAAAAGATTGTGGTAGAATATACGAAAGGAGGTGAATTAGTTGCAATTATGTAAAATAAGTATTTTAGTATTACTTTGTGTAATATCATTAAGTTCATGTAAGCAAAATGATATCAGTGATACTCAAAATTCTGTACAACAAAAGAAGTCAAGTGATGTGACAAACAATGAAGAACTGAAAGAAGACAATGAGATGGTTGCTGCTAATTTCAAAATTGGTAAAGAAGAATTGATTACAAAAATTGAAAGTAGTTCTAAATTCAAAAAATCAACAGATACAAATGAAACATGTATAAAATATATATACAGAGATGGTAACGTGGAGTTGGATTTGCTTCAAAAAGATAATACCGATAATTTCAACACATTAAGCATCATTGATAGAAATTCTAAAGAACAAAATTATAAGATTGTGTATAAAGATCTTCTTGGTTTTCTGGGCATTTCAGCAAATGTGGAAGAATTAGAAAAAATTGGAGAAGAACAAGTACAAGTTAGTGATGTTTGGGTAAAATGTTATTCTGAAGCAAACGAAAAGACTATCATAATCAATAGTTATCAAGAATAGGAGGACTTTATATGTTATTTAGAAAATGTGTTGCAGGAGTAGGCATAGTTGCATGTTTATCTACTATGATAGTATCTACAGCTTTAGCTGATAGAGAGGTGAAATTTTATAATATCAGTGTAAGTGGTCATAGAGCGGAAGATACAGGTGAGGCTTTGAAGTATCATCATGGCAGGGATACATATGGAAAATTCAGAATCTCTTTAGACAGTTCTTCACAACAAAATGGTACGAAGGTGAGTGCTGTTATGCATAACTCAAATCATGAAAGCAGAGGAAGCGGAACTGTTAGTCTTGGAAATACTGCAGCGATTAGCAATACTGGTACAAAGGGTTATTATTATCATCTAAACCTTCAGTATACAAATATTTTAGTTGGAAGTGGTGTGATTACAGGATATTGGAGTCCGGATGAACCACATTAATAAATAAAATAGATTTGTAAGCGATCAGAAGAACTTTTGTTTCTTCTGATTGCTTTAAGATTAGGAAAAGGTTGGACGAATATAATGGATGAGTTAAATAAATATAGAATAGTGAATCGATATAGAATAATAATAGTTTTTGTTTTTTTGTCAGGGCTGTTTATTTCGTGGTTCTTAAAGAGCGGCATGTATGAATATACAATAGGATTTGATAAAAATGCATCAGATATAGTTGGAAGAGCAGAAGAAGTACAGAATTCATTAATTAACCAAGTTTTGAATTTATTTAACTATGTTACAAGTGCAGGAGACTTTATATCCTTTGTGTTGCCAGTATTGGCATCAGCGCTTGTAATACTGTTTATTAAGGAAAAAAGTGGTTTGTTTTTCTTTAAATACGTAAGAAATGTAAGTTATAGGAAAAATATAATAAGCAATATTCTAATACAAAGTAGTTATTCGGGAATCACTTTTTTTATGGCTTATTTCTGCTTTTTTATAGTAGGAATTATTTTATGTAAAACAGCTCCCGAAGTAAATGTAGAGGCTTTTGACTTGGCCTTTGGACAAGGTTTTTCAATTGGTGAGTTAGCATGGATTGGGTATCTAATTGAAGGTGTTATAAAATGTTTCATATTTCCATTTATATATACTTTTTTTGCATGTAGTTTATCATTAATTTGTAAAAAGACTTATCAATGTATTATTATACCGACAATATATTATTTTTTTCTTACTATTATTATATCGATAGGATTAGGTCATGTTGATTGGTCCCCGGCCTATCCAATCGTTTCTTTGACTGTAGCGGGAACTATCATACAGAGTGTTATTCCTTTAGTGTTTCCTTTGATTTTGTCAATAGGATTGATTCTTTATTCTTATGCGGAAGGAAATAAATTATAATGAAAATTGTTAAATTTCTTATTACAGTACTGTTTTTTGTTATATTTATAATTACATATCCGCTTTGCAATTATTATGCTGACAGTTCTTTTACCTGTTTGATGATTTATATTATGTATGTTACGCTTACGCAATATGACATGAAAATGAATCAAATGTTTTTTTTGAGATTAAAAAATAAAAGAAATGCATTATATTATTATATAAAGGGGAGAAGTAAAAATACATTAATATATTTGGCAATAGTGAATATGATTTTTTGGATTTATATGAAATTATGTGGTGTTACATTTACATCAGGTGATAACTTGCGTTTTATTTGCTTTAATTTAATTAATCTCTTCTTATTGTCGGTCTTTTATTATCTGTGGATTTTAAAATACGGAACTGCTATCGCCAATTTAATATATATTTTTATAATTGTCACTTGTTTTATTTTTTCATTTATATATACTCCAATAAGAAAATTTTCATTTCTGATATTTGCTTTTCAAGAAAATAAAGCAATCAATGTAATATGCACCTATATAGTTATATCAGCAATATTATTTAGTCAATTGAGGAATATGAAACGTGTTGAGGTTAAGATATGAAAATGATATTAAGAACTTTAGGATTTCCATTTCTTCTTATTATTACAGAACTACTTATGTGTTTTATGACTTATACAAATTATAGATCAACAAATAAAATTAGTTTTACATTTTTAATTAAATCAATATTTTTATATACAAATAAAAATGATTATTTATTTGCAAATGTAGATTGGCTGTTATACTTAGGGCTTTTTAGCTGCTTTCTATTAAGTTTATTTTATTTAGGAATTAGGATGTATGGAGCAACAAAAAAATATAGAAGTTTAATCATAATGAGATATGTATCTAGTGAAAAGTTTATTTTATCGTGGAAAAGAAAAGGCGCTTTTTCGGCTGTTATAACTACAGTAATTATTATGATTGTACCTATCCTGGGGTATTTTAAATTAGAATACGGTTTCAATTTTCCATTAAATGAGCAAATTAAATATATTTTTTTGACTATAAATATCTTCTTATTTTTATTCTTATGTGTAAGTATCAATATCTTTTGTATAATAAGATGGAATGACGTGATAGCTATCATAATATTGGTAACCATCATAACATTTATCTTGAGTTTTGATATTGCAATAGAAAACATTAGTCTTCTGACTTATGGAAGTGTTAAGCATTTAATCTTTGGCACATTTGTGTTTAGCATATTAATAGTTATAATGAAGATAATTCTGGCAAGAGGTATCAAAAAATACGATTTACTATAATGCAGTGAGGTGTATGTATGAAGACGATAATAAGAGTTGAAAATGCGACAAAAAAATTTAAAAATATTAAAGTATTTAGTGATTTAAATTTAGAAATAGAAAAGGGAAAAAGTTATGGGTTTGTTGGATATAATGGGTGTGGAAAAAGTGTATTATTTAAATGCATCTGCGGTTTAGCGAAATTAAATAAAGGAGCCATTTATTATCAAGATAAATTAATTGGAAAAGAGCAAGATTTTATAAGTGATGCCGGAGTAGTGATTGAGGCGCCGGAATTTTTAAATGATTTGTCAGGATTTAAGAATCTTAAAGTTATTGCAAACATTAAGAAGTTAATATCTGATCATGATATTAATGAAGCGCTTAAGCTTTTAGGATTATTTGAATACAGAGATGTAAAGGTTGGAAAGTACTCATTAGGTATGAAACAAAAATTAAGACTAGTACAAGCGTTAATGGAAAAGCCACAAATACTTATTCTTGATGAACCAATGAACGGACTGGATAAGAGTTCGGTCGAAAAAGTTAGAGGAATACTTAAAAAATACATAGATGAGGGCGGGACTTTGTTGCTTACCAGTCATAATAGAGATGATATCGATATTTTATGTGAAAAAGTTTATGAGTTTGATGACCAGCAACTGAAATTAGAAAAAGGATAAATATATTTGGTAAAAATATTGAAAAATGGAATTATATAGTATAAAATTGTTTATACTATGTACAATAAATAGGCGGGAGGTGTAGAAATGGCAATGGAGACAATACAGGTAGTCCGCCAGGCTGAACAAGAAGCGGCTGCAAAAGAGAAAGAGGCGATAAAAGAGAGCGAAGCGATTATTCAAAGAGCTGAGAGTGAAGCAGAAGAATTAATTGTCACAATGAAAACAAATGCACAGAAGAACGCTGAGAAAGAACTGCAGGCAGCAAAAGAGCAGAGTGAAAAGCTGTTACAAAGTTCCGATGAAAAAGCAGAACAAGAAATTGAGCAGTTAAAAAAAATAGTAGCGAGTCGTGAAAGTGAGGCGATTTCATTAGTTCTTTCTGAAATTATTTAGTTCGATATAATATGACTTATTAAACTTTGAAAGGAGGTGGATGTAATGGCGGTGTTAGAGATGCAACGAATTAGAATATGTGCACTAAAAAAGAACCGAAAACATATTTTAGAGCTTTTGCAGAGAGAAGGCATGATAGAGGTCTGTGATATCATCCATGAGGACGATACATTTCACAAAATGGATGTGTCTTTACCAGCTGATCTTTTGAGAAAAGGGACTTCTCTTGCGAAGGATGCTATTGACATTTTGGATAAGTATAATCCGGAGAACAAATCTGGTTCTAATATGTTGAAAGGCAGGAAAGAGGTTAGTACTTCTGTCTATGATTCTTTTGCAAAAAAAAGAGATTCTGTAATGAAAAAATGCAATCGCATTGTTCAACTGGATAAAATAATTGCTGAAAGCAAAGCAGAGATAACGAAATTAAATACACAGTCAGAAATATTACAGCCTTGGTTGAACTTAGATATACCGATTGACTTTAAAGGTACAAAGTATACCAGAAGTTTTGTTGGTACGCTGCCCAATTTATGGAAGTTAGATGAGATTTATCAGGAATTGGCGGAAGAGATGCCTCTAAATGTTGATATTATAAGTTCTTCAAAAGAACAAACTTGCATTTTTGTTTTGTGTATCAAAGATAAGCAAGAGGCTGTGTCTGATAAACTTAGGTCAATTGGTTTTTCATATCCGGGACTTACCGATGCAAAAAATCCTTCCCAGAAGATGGAACAACTGCAGTCAGAGATTCAGAAAAATCAAAAGACAATTGAAGACTGCATGAATGAGTTGAAAGATTTGGGATCGATAAGAGAAGATATTTGTTTTCTACAAGATTATGAATCTATGAGGCTAGAAAAATATAATGTATTAGGCCGCTTATTACAAACAAGCAAGGTTTTTATTTTGACAGGATATATTCCCAAAAAAGAAGCCAATAACTTAGAAAGTAAGCTTAATCAAAGATTTGAGCTGTCGGTAGAATTTGAAGATCCGGATGAAAGTGAGGATACACCGGTACTCTTAGAAAATAATGGTTTTTCCAGACCAATTCAGGATACCATAGAAGGATTTAGTCCACCTGGTAAATATGAAATAGATCCAACAATGATAACATCTCTTTTTTATTATGTATTATATGGACTTATGCTATCAGATGCAGGTTATGGGTTGATTATTACATCAGCATGTGGTCTGTTGTTGGTGAAATTCAGAACCACAATAGAAGAAACAACTAAGAATTTCTTAAAGATGTTTTTGTTCTGTGGTATATCTACAATTTTCTGGGGTATTGTTTTCGGAAGTTACTTTGGTGATATGGTAGATGTAGTTTCGAATACATTTTTTGGTGAAAAAATAACGATTCAACCATTATGGTTTTTCCCTGTTAAGAAACCAATGCAGATGTTATTGTTTTCAATGGCGCTTGGAATCGTTCATTTATTTACAGGGTTAGGTATGAAATGTTATCAGTGCCTTAGACAGAAAGATTATAAAGCAATTTTGTACGATGTACTCCTTTGGTATGTATTACTTGGAAGTTCAGTTGTTTATTTACTTACAATGAAAATGTTTGTTGATATTGTAGGCTTAACATTTATATTACCTGCTTCTGTAGCTAAGGTTTCAGGTGTTTTGGCAATGATATCAGCATTAGGTATTATTTTGACCAACGGCAGAGAATCTAAGAACCCATTCAAGCGAATTTTGAAAGGACTTTATGCATTATATGGAATTACAGGCTATCTAAGTGATGTTTTATCTTATTCAAGGCTATTAGCTCTTGGTCTTGCAACAGGTGTTATCTGTACGGTAATTAACAAAATGGCAGCAATGGCAGCAGTTGGAGCGATTGGTCCAATCATATTTATTATTATTGTACTGTTAGGACATACCTTAAATATTGGAATAAATGCATTGGGAGCGTATGTTCATACGACCCGTTTACAATATGTTGAATTTTTTGGAAAGTTTTATGAAGGGGGAGGACGTAAGTTCGAGCCTTTTGACACAAATACAAAATATTATAAGTTTAAGGAGAAGATGGAAAATGGATAATTACGGAATTGTTTTTGCATTGGCTGGAGCTATTCTGGCCGCTTTATTATCAGGAATTGGATCAGCAAAAGGTGTTGGAATGGGAGGAGAAGCTGCAGCAGGTGTTATTACAGAAGATCCTTCAAAATTTGGTAAAGTTCTGATCCTTCAATTATTACCAGGTACGCAGGGAATTTATGGATTGTTGATCGCATTTATTACTTTGTCACAGATTGGTGTGTTAGGCGGAAAGTCTGATATGAGTCTTGCAGTAGGATTGTTATACTTCGGTGCTTGTATGCCAATGGCTTTTGTCGGATACTATTCAGCTGTAAAACAGGCACGTGCTTCCGTGGCTAGTATTGCTGTAGTAGCTAAAAAACCGGACCAATTCGGTAAGGCGATGATTTTCTCTGCAATGGTTGAAACTTATGCAATCTTAGCACTACTTATCTCAGTTTTGGCAATAGTAGGAATTGGAAGTTTAAACATATAACAGTTAGGAGAGTCCGTTATGACTGGATTAGAAAATATTATTAAGCATATAGAGGAGGACGCGGCTGCTTTAGCTGAAGAGAAAATTTCACAAGCAAAAAGGAGAGCGGATCAAATACTTCTTGATGCACGTACAGAAGGAGAAAGACAAGTAAAGAATATAGAAGAAATGACCAAGGCAGAAGTAAATATATGTTTGAGCCGGGGTGAATCTGTTGCAGCATTGAATATAAGAAAAAAAATTCTTAGTGCAAAGCAGCAGATGATAGAAGATATTCTCAAAAAGGCTAAAGTGTTATTAATTAATATGAGTGACGAGGAATATTTTAACGTACTTCTTAAGATGTTATTAAAGTATGCTCAGAAGATGCCGGGTGATATTATATTTTCAGAAGCAGATAAGAAACGCCTCCCTAAAAAATTTGATAAAAAAATAAAAGAAGCATTATCCAATATTCCAGGTGCTTCTTTAAATATTTCAAATAGCGAAAGAAAAATAGATGGTGGTTTTATTTTAGTTTATGAAGGAATAGAGGAAAATTGTACGTTTGACGCGTTAATTTTAGAAAACCGCGAAGTTCTTCAGGATAAAATCAGTAAACTGCTCTTTGAGCAAAATACAGCTTAGAAAGGAAGGGTGATTATATGTCCCAAGAACAATACATTTATGCAGTTGCGCGTATACGTTCTAAGGAATTAGCACTTTTAGATAAGTCGGTATTTGAGCAGCTTTTATCTTGTAAGGATTATAAGGAGTGTCTCCGAATCCTGGCAGAAAAAGGATGGGGAACTTCTGCGGATGAAACGGCTGAAGAAATTTTGCTTTCAGAGAGAGAAAAAACATGGACACTGATGAGAGAACTTGTTGAGGATATGTCTGTATTTGATACTTTTTTATATGAAATAGATTTTCATAATTTAAAAGCGGCTATCAAGCAAGTTTATACAAGCCATGAGTTCGATAATATATATTTAAATAATGGAATTATAGAAGTTGAAACAATATATGATGCCATAAAAAATCATGACTTTTCAGAACTGCCGGAATATATGCAGAAAAGTGCAGAAGAAGCATATGATATTCAAATGCATACGGGAGATGGACAGTTGTGTGATGTTATTCTTGATAAAGCAACCTTAGATACGATTTATAAAAAAGGGAAAGAAACTGGCAATAGTCTATTTTCAGAGTATGCAGAATTAAGAGTAGTAATTGCTGATATCAATATCGCAATTCGTGGAGCAAAGACCGGAAAAGGTCTTGAATTTTATGAAAAGGCCTTGGCAGAATGTGACAGCCTTGATATAAAACAATTGACAGAAGCCGCATTGACAGGTGTAGAGGAAATTTACGAATATCTGAAGACTACAGTTTATGCCGATGCAGTCGAAGTGATTGAGGAATCTCCTTCATCGTTTGAAAGATGGTGCGATAATCTTATAATAAAGCATATTCAGCCACAAAAGTATAATCCGGTTTCGATATCGCCATTAGCGGCATATATTTTAGCACGTGAAAATGAAATTAAGTCGGTAAGAATTTTGCTTTCTGGTAAGCTTAATAATCTTTCAGAAAGTGTTATTCGAGAAAGATTGAGGGATATGTATGTATAGAATTGCAGTATTAGGTGACCGCGACAGTATATATGGATTTGCAGCCCTTGGTATGGCTACGTATCCGGTAAATAGTGCAGATGAAGCAGCGAAAAGATTAAAGAAGCTTGCAGAAGATAAATTTGCAGTAATTTATGTTACAGAGGCGGTTCAGGCACAAATTGAGTCAGAAATTGACCGATATCGTACAGTGCAGATACCGGCAATTATCCCCATACCGGGAGTTTCCGGGAATACAGGAATGGGTATGCGGAATGTAAAGACTTCTGTGGAACAGGCAGTTGGCTCAGATATTATTTTTAATAACGAAAATAAATAAAGCAGGTGATTAGAAAATGAGCAAAGGTACCATTAAAAAAGTGGCAGGCCCATTGGTCATTGCAGAAGGCATGCATGACGCAAATATGTTCGATGTTGTGCGTGTAAGTGAGCAACGATTAATTGGTGAAATAATAGAAATCCACGGAGACAGGGCATCTGTACAAGTATATGAAGAGACTTCAGGTCTGGGTCCGGGTACGCCAGTAGAATCTACAGGTGCACCACTTAGTGTTGAACTTGGACCTGGGTTAATAGGAAGTATATTTGACGGAATCCAACGTCCGCTGGAAGAAATCTTAAATCAAACAGGAGACCGTTTGACGAGGGGGATTGAAATTCCCTCATTGAGTAGAGAGAAAAAGTGGAATTTTGTGCCGACAGTTAAAGTTGGCGATTTGGTAGAAGAAGCAGATATCATTGGTACAGTAAAAGAGACTCCGATCATAACACAAAGAATTATGATTCCCAATGGAATAAGGGGAGTGATAAAGTCTATTTCTGAAGGAGAATACACGATTACGGATACTGTAGCAGTGGTTGAAACAGAGGCAGGACAATCAGTAGAAATTACAATGATGCAAAAATGGCCAGTACGTGTTGGTCGTCCATATAAAGAAAAACTGTCACCGGATATGCCATTGGTAACAGGACAAAGAGTTATAGATACGCTGTTTCCAATAGCAAAAGGCGGAGTTGCGGCAGTGCCCGGTCCTTTTGGAAGTGGAAAAACAGTTGTACAGCATCAGCTTGCGAAATGGTCAGAGGCAGATATCGTGGTTTATATAGGTTGTGGAGAGCGTGGAAATGAAATGACAGATGTTTTGAACGAATTCCCAGAACTTAAAGATCCAAAAACCGGTTATTCACTTATGCAGAGGACTGTATTGATTGCAAATACATCAGATATGCCGGTTGCTGCACGTGAAGCTTCTATCTACGTTGGTATAACAATTGCAGAATATTTCCGAGATATGGGTTATTCTGTTGCGCTTATGGCAGACTCTACATCCAGATGGGCAGAGGCATTACGAGAAATGTCAGGAAGATTAGAGGAAATGCCTGGTGAAGAAGGATATCCGGCTTACCTCGGAAGCCGTTTGGCGCAATTTTATGAACGTGCCGGAAGGGTTATTTCTTTAGGAAAAGAAGGAAGAGAAGGTGCTCTTTCCGTTATCGGAGCAGTTTCACCACCCGGAGGTGATATTTCAGAACCAGTGTCTCAGGCAACTTTGAGAATTGTAAAAGTGTTCTGGAGTTTGGATTCGAACTTGGCTTATAGACGTCATTTCCCGGCAATTAACTGGTTGAGCAGTTATTCGCTTTATGTAGATAACATGGGAAAATGGTTCAATAATAGTATCAATGAAAAATGGATGGATTTAAGAGCAAGAATTATGCATCTGTTACACGATGAATCAGAGCTGGATGAAATTGTAAAGCTTGTAGGTATGGATGCATTATCAGCTCCTGACCGTATAAAATTAGAAGCAGCCCGCTCAATTCGAGAAGACTTTTTACATCAGGATGCATTTCATGAAGTAGATACGTATTCTCCATTAGAGAAGCAGTTTATGATGATGGAATTAGTGTTAAGTTTCTATGATACCACTTTGCAGGCGCTGGAACAAGGCGCAGATATCAATGAGTTGGTAAAACTTCCGGTCAGAGAAAGAATTGGACGTTTTAAATATGTTGATACGAACGATGTGAAAGGTGAGTATCAAACAATTTTAGAAAGCTTACATCGTGAGACTAGTCAATTATTACAGAAGGAGGAATCCTAATGCCAAAAGAATATAGAACCATTCAAGAGGTAGCAGGACCTCTTATGCTTGTGAATGGAGTAGAGAATGTCTCCTATAATGAACTGGCTGAGATAGAATTGGTCAGCGGAGAGAAAAGACGTTGTAAAGTATTGGAAATAGATGGAGAAAATGCACTGGTACAGTTATTTGAAAGTGCGACAGGAATCAATCTTTCTAATAGTAAGATCAGGTTTTTAGGAAGAAGTATGGAACTTGGTGTATCAGAAGATATGTTGAGCCGTGTGTTTGATGGTCTTGGGCGTCCGATAGATAAAGGTCCTGAGATACTTCCGGAAAAAAGAATGGATGTTAATGGAATACCAATGAATCCGGCAGCCAGAAATTATCCCCAGGAGTTTATTCAAACAGGAGTATCCGCAATTGATGGATTGAATACACTAGTACGTGGACAAAAGCTACCTATATTCTCAGCAAGTGGATTGCCACATGCTGAACTTGCAGCACAAATTGCAAGACAGGCAAAAGTACGTGGAACAGAAGAGCCATTTGCGGTTGTCTTTGCAGCAATGGGTATTACATTCGAAGAAGCCAATTTCTTTATGGAAAGTTTCCGAGAAACAGGGGCGATAGATCGAAGTGTCATGTTTATAAATCTTGCAAACGATCCGGCTGTTGAACGTATTGCAACTCCGCGTATGGCGTTGACAGCAGCTGAATATTTAGCATTTGAAAAAGATATGCATGTTTTGGTTATTCTAACTGATATCACGAACTATGCGGACTCTTTGCGTGAAGTATCCGCTGCCCGTAAAGAAGTTCCTGGTAGAAGAGGTTATCCTGGTTATATGTATACAGATTTGGCTTCTCTTTATGAACGTGCAGGACGCTTGAAAGGCAAAAAAGGCAGTATTACCATGATACCAATTTTAACAATGCCGGAAGACGATAAAACACATCCGATTCCTGACTTGACAGGATATATCACGGAAGGTCAGATTATACTTAGCCGTGAGTTATACCGACAAAATTTGAAACCTCCAATTGACGTACTTCCTTCTCTTTCTCGTTTGAAAGATAAAGGAATTGGTGAAGGCAAAACGCGTGCAGATCATGCGAACACTATGAATCAGCTGTTCTCGGCGTATGCAAGAGGAAAAGAAGCAAAAGAACTGATGGTGGTTTTAGGAGAAGCAGCGCTTACAGATATCGATAAAATTTATGCAAAGTTCTCAGATGCATTTGAAAAAGAATATGTTTCTCAGGGCTATATGACAAATCGGAATATTGAAGAAACATTGGCGCAGGGCTGGAAACTGTTATCTATTTTGCCAAGAACAGAATTAAAGAGAATCAAAGATACATTTTTGGATCAATACTATGGTAAATAAACAGATAGTGTGTACATGTTACCAAAGGGAGGTGTGATTTTTGGCCAAGACACATGTAAATCCTACACGTATGGAATTGACCCGTCTTAAGAAAAAACTAGTTACAGCAGTTAGAGGACATAAACTCCTGAAAGATAAACGGGATGAGCTTATGCGTCAATTTTTAGAGCTGGTCCGTGAGAATAAAGAGCTTAGGGAAAAAGTAGAGGCTGGAATTCATGCGGCAAACAAGAATTTTGTTTTAGCCCGTGCCGGTATGACAGACGAGATATTAAACGTAGCTTTGCTGTCACCAAAACAAGAAGTTTATCTTGATGTCGGGACCAAAAACGTAATGAGTGTAGATATTCCGGTCTTTGATTACAAAACCAAAACACCGGATAGCAATGATATTTTTTCTTATGGTTTTGCATTTACCTCCAGTGATTTAGATGATTCCATTCAATCATTACAAGATATTTTTCCAAGTATGCTTCGTTTGGCAGAATGTGAAAAAGCCTGCCAGTTGTTAGCTGCTGAGATAGAAAAGACTAGAAGAAGAGTAAATGCACTAGAACACGTAATGATTCCTGAATTGAGAGAAAATATTAAATATATTATTATGAAGTTAGATGAAAACGAACGTAGTACTCAGATCAGGTTAATGAAAATTAAAGATATGATGCTCGAGGAGGCTCATCATTATAGCCAAAGGGAAAGAGCATAAGTGAAGTAAAATTAAAAAGCAGAGGGTAATCTTCTGCTTTTTTGTGTTTGCGCAACAGGGGCGCGCTCTAACGGGTGCCAAAAAACGAAATGACTTGACTTAAGAGCTACCCATGTTATAATTTAAGGGTATATTTTCACAGAGCAAATAACAGAGAAAGGATGACAAGCTATGAAAGATTTAAAAGGTAGTAAAACAGAAGCAAATTTAAGGGCAGCATTTTCAGGAGAATCTGAAGCAAGAAATAAGTATACTTATTTTGCATCCAAGGCAAAGAAAGATGGATATGTACAAATAGCTTCTTTATTTGAAGAAACTGCTAATAATGAAAAAGAACATGCTAAGATATGGTTCAAGCTTTTAGATGGTATTGGCTCCACCTCTGATAATTTAAAAAGAGCTGCAGAAGGTGAGAATTATGAATGGACCGATATGTATGCTAATTTTGCAAAAGAAGCACGTGAAGAAGGTTTTGAAGATATTGCAGATTTGTTTGAAGGAGTTGCCAGGATTGAAAAAGAACATGAAGAAAGATATAGAAAACTACTGGCTAATGTCGAAGGTGATTTAGTATTTTCCAAGGATGAAGAAATTATTTGGCAATGTTCAAATTGTGGACATATTCAAATTGGGAAGAAAGCACCTGAAGTCTGTCCGGTATGTAACCATCCGCAGAGTTATTTCCAAGAAAAAGCGGAGAACTATTAATTTTATTTCAGGGCTAAGAGGAGGAATTTATGAATAGTAATGCTTTTCGTAATATATCATATGGAGTATATGTAATATCTACTTGGGACAATGAGCGTCCGACCGGTTGTATTGCAAATAGTAGTATGCAGATCACATCGGATCCGGCTACGATAGCTGTTAGTATTAATCATGCGAATTTTACAAATCAGTGTATTGAAAAGTCAGGACGTTTCGCGGTATCTATCTTAGCAGAGACTTCAGATCCTTCAATTATCGGGACATTTGGTTTTCAATCAGGAAAAGATGTGAATAAATTTGACTCTGTTAATTATGAAGTGAAAGGAGATATGCCAATAGTCACAGAAGCTTGTGCTTATATTACTTGTGAAGTAGTAAACAAAATGGAAACGGATACTCACACAGTGTTTTTAGGAAAAGTACAAGATGCTGATGTGCTTTCGCAAGAGAGCCCTATGACATATTCCTATTATCATAAAGTTATTCGTGGTAAGAGTCCCAAGAATGCTCCAACTTACATTCCGGATGAAAAGCAGGAAGAAACGATGGAAGAAACGAAGGAAGCCAAGTATGTCTGCAGTGTATGCGGATATGTCTATTCAGGAGATATCCCCTTTGAAGAATTACCCGAAGATTATACTTGTCCGATCTGTGGGAAACCCAAATCAGTATTTGTCAAACAAGTATAAAAATAACAGGAATATATTATAATAGATAGCATCATTACTTTTAATAAGTGGTGATGCTTATTTTATTGGGAATTGCACTGTAAATTTCAACTGACGACTAATTCATAAGATTAAGCCTTGACAGTACATCCAATTGAATATATAATATCTTAGTGTGCATGCAAATGCATTTTGTTAAATCATGGGATTTTTATCTTATGAATCTATTTAAAATACAGGAGGTGAAAAGAATGCCAACATTTAACCAGTTAGTAAGAAAAGGACGTCAAACATCTGTAAAGAAATCTACAGCTCCAGCTCTTCAAAAGGGTTTCAACTCTTTAAGAAAAAAAGCTACAGATACATCTGCTCCACAAAAGAGAGGTGTTTGTACAGCTGTTAAAACAGCAACTCCTAAAAAACCTAACTCAGCGCTTAGAAAAATTGCCAGAGTGCGTCTGTCAAACGGAATTGAAGTGACAAGTTACATTCCCGGAGAAGGTCACAACTTACAGGAACATAGTGTTGTATTGATCAGAGGTGGTAGGGTAAAAGATTTACCAGGTACAAGATACCACATCATCAGAGGAACATTAGATACTGCAGGTGTTGCCAATAGAAAACAAGCTCGTTCAAAATACGGCGCTAAGAGACCAAAAGCTGCAAAATAGAAAATAGTTCAATTAAGTAAAGTTTATTTACTTAAGTAAGTATCACAAACAGAACTACTATATGGTTAGTGTTGAGAGATTCATTCACTTTGAAATATTCAGCACGAAACACACGTAGAAAGACACATGTGAGTACCTATGAATTAATTAAACTTGTATCATACAAGTAGAAAAGTGATTAAGGAGGGAAGGACCGTGCCACGTAAAGGACATACTCAAAAAAGAGATGTATTAGCAGATCCAATATACAATAACAAAGTGGTTACTAAACTTATCAACAACATTATGTTAGATGGTAAGAGAGGAATTGCTCAAAAGATTGTATATGGAGCTTTTGATAGAGTTGCTGAAAAAGCTGATAAGCCAGCAATCGAAATATTTGAAGAAGCTATGAATAATATTATGCCAGTACTTGAGGTAAAAGCAAGACGTATCGGTGGAGCTACTTATCAGGTACCTATCGAAGTTAGACCTGATAGACGCCAAGCGTTAGCACTTCGCTGGCTTACATTGTATTCTCGTAAAAGAGGAGAAAAAACAATGGAAGAAAGATTAGCAAACGAAATCTTAGATGCAGCCAATAATACAGGCGCATCAGTTAAGAAAAAAGAAGATATGCATAAGATGGCAGAAGCAAATAAAGCATTTGCTCATTATAGATTTTAATTTTTGAAGGAGGAAATCCCTTGGCTGGAAGAGAATATCCATTAGAGAGAACCAGAAACATTGGTATAATGGCTCATATTGATGCTGGTAAAACAACATTGACGGAGCGTATTCTATATTATACTGGTGTTAATTATAAAATTGGTGATACTCATGAAGGAACTGCTACCATGGACTGGATGGAGCAGGAACAAGAAAGAGGAATCACAATTACTTCAGCCGCTACAACATGTCGTTGGACAATGCAGCATGAAGCGAAAGCCAATCCGGATGCTGAAGAACATCGTATCAATATTATTGATACTCCAGGACACGTTGACTTTACAGTTGAAGTTGAGCGTTCATTACGTGTACTTGATGGTGCAGTAGGTGTATTTTGTGCCAAAGGAGGCGTTGAACCTCAATCTGAAAATGTATGGCGTCAGGCGGACACTTATAATGTACCAAGAATGGCATTTATCAATAAAATGGACATTTTAGGTGCAGATTTCTACGGGGCAGTAGAACAAATCAAATCCAGATTAGGTAAAAATGCAATCGTACTTCAATTACCAATTGGTAAAGAAGATGATTTTAAAGGTATTATTGATTTATTTGAAATGAAAGCGTACATCTACAATGATGACAAAGGCGATGATATCGATGTTGTAGAGATACCGGATGATATGAAAGAAGACGCTGAATTATATAGAACAGAGTTAGTTGAAAAGATCTGTGAATTAGATGATGATTTAATGATGGCTTACCTTGAAGGAGAAGAGCCTTCAGAAGAAGAATTGAAAGCAGGCTTAAGAAAAGGTACATGTGAATGTACAGCGATACCTGTTTGCTGCGGTTCAGCATATAGAAATAAAGGTGTTCAAAAACTTTTGAATGCTATTCTTGAGTTTATGCCGGCTCCAACAGATATCGAGGCTATTAAAGGTATCGATGAAGATGGAAATGAAGTTGAAAGACATTCTTCAGATGATGAACCGTTTTCTGCTTTGGCATTTAAGATTATGGCAGATCCATTTGTTGGTAAATTAGCATTCTTTAGAGTTTACTCTGGTACATTGAATTCAGGTTCCTATGTATTGAATGCAACAAAAGGCAAAAAGGAACGTGTAGGCCGTATCTTACAGATGCATGCAAATAAAAGAGAAGAATTAGACAAAGTATATGCAGGTGATATTGCAGCAGCAGTAGGGTTTAAATTAACTACTACCGGAGATACGATTTGTGATGAAAAAGCACCGGTTATTCTTGAATCCATGGAATTCCCGGAACCGGTTATTGAATTAGCGATAGAGCCAAAGACAAAAGCTGGTCAAGGAAAAATGGGTGAGGCTCTTGCAAAACTTGCAGAAGAAGATCCTACATTTAGAGCACATACAGATCAAGAGACTGGACAAACAATTATTGCCGGAATGGGTGAGCTTCATCTTGAAATTATTGTAGACAGACTTTTACGTGAGTTCAAAGTAGAAGCGAATGTAGGGGCTCCTCAGGTTGCTTACAAAGAAACCTTTACAAAAACAGTTGAAGTCGACAGTAAATATGCAAAACAATCTGGTGGTCGTGGACAATACGGACACTGTAAAGTACGATTTGAGCCAATGGATGCAAATGCTGAAGAAACATTCAGATTTGAATCCCAAGTTGTTGGTGGAGCTATTCCAAAAGAATATATCCCGGCAGTTGGTGAAGGTATTGAGGAAGCATCAAAAGCAGGTATACTTGCAGGATTCCCGGTACTTGGTATCAAAGCCACTGTTTATGATGGTTCTTACCATGAAGTCGATTCAAGTGAAATGGCATTCCATATTGCAGGTTCTTTAGCGTTTAAAGATGCTATGTCAAAAGGTTCACCTGTATTATTAGAGCCAATCATGAGAGTTGAAGTGACAATGCCTGAAGAATATATGGGCGATGTTATTGGAGATATCAATGGCCGTCGTGGACGTATTGAAGGTATGGATGACATTGGTGGAGGAAAAATGGTAAGAGGTTTTGTTCCATTATCCGAAATGTTTGGTTATTCAACAGACTTACGTTCAAAAACACAAGGACGTGGTAACTACTCTATGTTCTTTGAAAAATATGAGCAGGTACCAAAATCAGTCCAAGATAAAATCATTAATTCAAAAGATAAATAGTTTAATATTAATGCTTCCTGAACTTGGGTCTGGGAAGCCAAAAAATAAAAATTAGGCTTGAAAATATGAAAAATATGAAATATAATTTTAATAGCCTATAACCAAGAAAAACCAATAAAAAAGAAAGCCTAAGGGCGCATGGAATAAGGAGGACGTTTTAAAATGGCTAAAGCTAAATTTGAAAGAAGTAAACCACATTGTAATATCGGAACCATTGGTCACGTAGATCATGGTAAAACGACATTAACAGCTGCTATTACAAAGACACTTAATACTAGATTGGGTACAGGTGAAGCAGTTGCATTCGAAAATATTGATAAAGCTCCAGAAGAAAGAGAAAGAGGTATTACAATCTCTACAGCTCACGTTGAATATGAAACAGAAAATAGACATTATGCACACGTTGACTGTCCAGGCCATGCTGACTATGTTAAAAACATGATCACAGGTGCTGCTCAAATGGATGGTGCTATCCTTGTTGTAGCTGCTACAGATGGTGTTATGGCTCAGACAAAAGAACATATCTTACTTTCACGTCAGGTAGGTGTTCCTTACATCGTAGTATTTATGAACAAATGTGATATGGTAGATGATGAAGAACTTCTTGAATTAGTAGAAATGGAAATCAGAGATTTATTATCTGAATATAGTTTCCCAGGAGATGATACTCCAGTTATTCAAGGTTCTGCATTAAAAGCTCTTGAAGATCCAAGCAGCGAATGGGGAGATAAAATCCTTGAACTTATGGCTGCAGTTGATTCATGGGTTCCAGATCCACAACGTGCTACAGATCAACCATTCTTAATGCCAATCGAAGACGTATTCACAATCACAGGCCGTGGTACTGTTGCTACTGGTAGAGTTGAACGTGGTGTGATTCATGTAAATGAAGAAGTTGAAATCGTTGGTATTAAAGAAGAAAATCGTAAAACTGTATGTACAGGTATCGAAATGTTCCGTAAACTTCTTGATGAAGGTCAAGCAGGTGATAACATTGGTGCACTTCTTCGTGGTGTTCAAAGAACAGATATCGAAAGAGGTCAAGTTATTGTAAAACCAGGTTCAATAACATGTCATACAAAATTTACAGCTCAAGTTTATGTATTAACAAAAGATGAAGGTGGACGTCATACTCCTTTCTTCAATAACTATAGACCACAATTCTACTTCAGAACAACTGACGTTACAGGTGTTTGTAATTTACCAGAAGGTACAGAAATGTGTATGCCTGGAGATAATGTAGAAATGACAATTGAATTAATTCATCCAATTGCTATGGAACAAGGTTTAACATTTGCTATTCGTGAAGGTGGACGTACTGTAGGTTCAGGACGTGTTGCAACAATTATCGAGTAATATTTTTCAGTAAATTCAAGGGCTTCCGAGATTTCTCGGGGGCCCTTTTTTGGGTGTGTCTAGAGTTATTAGATTTATCATGTCTTTAAATATATTATAATACTTTCTTTTTCCTAATGGTCTTATGACATGAGCTTCCTTTCTTTCTAGTTTAACAAGGGTGAGATAAAATATTATTGAGTTGGTTTAAGTAGAAAAATGTAAAATTATGGTATAAGGTAATATGAAAATTGTGACGATATACCAAATAGCAGAAGCAGAAACAGACTTCTGGCGTTAGGAGGACTTATTAAAGAATAGTGTGAGATTTTAATAATAGGAGGGATTAACAAGTGTCAATTACGATTAAAGCTAATAAAAATTCAATTATTGCACCAGAATTTTCTAAAAACAAAGAAGGGCTTGGTACTTCGAAATCAATAGATGCAAGAAGATTGAATATGGGTTCTGATGTAAATAATCAGATTAACAGAAAAAGAGTAAATGCCAGAAAACAGGCAATGCAACTGATTAGTGAAGCTTGGGGAAGGGATGAAAAAGCGGTCGCCAATCTTGATAATATGAGTACACAAAAGTCACAGATGTACGAAGAAATTCGCAATCTTATATCTAAGATAAAAGACATAGATGATACAAAAAAAGTATTGAGACAAGAGTATGGTGTTACTGCTGATGCCCAGGAGCAGAAGGACTTAGAGTTGATAGAAAAATATCAAAATAATAAAAATGGTTCATCTTTTGATTCATTTTCTGAGGAAGAAATTAGCAGATTAAAAGAGCTGCAGGATACACCTCTTACTAAATATCAGCGTGCAGTACTTGAGGTAAATAATACCAAAGGAACGCTTAATAAAGAAATTAGTAAAAGACAGAACGAAATTATTGGACTTACAAAATCTATAACAGATGCAAAACTAGAACAATTAAAATCAAATGATATGCTTAAAGCATCGGATGCAGCGGATGAGATAGTAACAGCCACTGAAAAGGAAATCTTTGGAATGCTAATGCAGGTGGGTAAAGACGCTATTGATGAAAAGGTAGAAGGAGAGAGGGAGAAAGCTGAAAAAACTTATGAGAAGCGCGAAGAGGAAGAAGAACGGATAGAAGATGCCAGGGAACGAAGAAAAGTGCAGAAAGAATTGATAGATGGAGCAGTAGAAGCTGACAGACTAGAGAATGGTGTATCTTTAAAAAGACAGTCAAATACTCAGGTTGCGGAGGCTCAGAAAAACATTCAAAAAATTCTTAAAGACAATAACATGGTTAATGAAGATATAAAAGGTATTGAAATCGATTTAAATTTCTAAATACATTTGCAAGTATTTAAGATAAAGATTATAAAGTTTATATCCAAATGAGTTTATTAATCATCAAATGGAGGTGGTAACATGGGCGTAAGTATTAACATAAATAGTGAAGTGTATAAAAATTATGCAGCATCTACAAAGACTGCAACTGCAATCAAAAAAGCCACAGTATCAGTAAAAAATTCAGCAGATGAAGTAATTGTGTATGAGGGCTCAGTTAAAAATGGAAAGGTTGCTTATACATTCAAACTAGATATTACTAGCTACATTTTAGATAAAATAAAAAATAGTAGCAATGAGATGACAGAAGAAGAAAAGGAAAAGATGAGTGAAAAGATTTATCAGAAAATCAAATCTGGTAAGAAGCTTACTCCAGAAGAAGAACGATATCTTCAAAAGACAAATCCAATGCTTTTCCAGCAGTATAAGAGAATTCGCGCAATGGCAGATGCAATGGCAGCGCAACTTAAGCATGCAAAATCAAAACAGCAGGCAAACGATATTATCACAACATCTATGAGTGGTGTGTCTGATAAGGATCCTTATAAGGAGTTTGTTCTCGCTGCATTGAATGAGGTTGCTAAAGCGTATAAATCTGCTCCAGGCTATAGTCTACTTCCGGATACTGATGCTGATTTAGCTAAAAGAAGAAATGTTAAGGAAAATGATAATTTCGAAAAAGATGCAGAGGAGCAGGACGATAATTTTGATCCGATGTCTTGGTCACCGATCCAGGATGTCATAGATGCAATGCCAAGTTTTAATTTTTCAGCATAATTTTTAAGAAAAATTTGAGTATGAGCATATAATGACAGTACTGAAAAGATTATGTTGCGTTGGAAATGCATTATAGATTTGGTCTGATGAAAGACTTTGGTTCACCAAACAGCGGGTAAGTTACCCGCCATTTTTTGGTTTATGCACCTTTTAATTGAGGGGTTATTTTGTTTTCTAGACTTATAGTTTTTTTCTGGGCTACACTTATTATTACAGGTATGAGAAAGTTTAGTTAATGGATATAATATGAAGTTTATATAATAATTAATAATAATTTTGAAATAAGGTCTTCAACAAAAAGGTCAATGGGTATACAATGCATGTATTGTATATCCATTGGCCTTTTTGTTAAAATAATACAATAAATATGGAAGAGGAGAACCTATATAAAGAATGAGAGAGATAGAATATGGAAATAAGAGAATATGGAATAAATAACCAGAAAAATATCCTTTTAGTACATGGAGGTTATGTAAGTTATAAGACATTAAAAATTCAGATAGAAGAGTTGCAAAAAGGATATCATATATTTGTACCATTATTAGATGGACATAACATAAATGATAAATCAGAATTGAATTCTATTGAAGAAGAAGCTTCTAAAATTCTGAAATTTTTTAAATTGAAGAACATTAATAAAATTCATTGTATGTGTGGAGCGTCATTAGGAGCAGATATTATTATTGAAATTTTATTTCAAAAAGGTAATTTTGCTGAGAATGCATTTATTGAATCGGGTTCTTTAGGTATTAACAAAATATTAGCGATACCGTTAATATGGATATCAAAAACTGCCATGTATAAGGGTGTTAGAGGGAATAGATATTGGGAAAAGTTCATAGAGAAATTTCTAATAGATATTAAGATGCCTAAGGAACTTTGTTGTGATACAAAAGAATTATTAAGACATATGTCTATTAGTACAATAAAAAATGTTCAAAAACTTGTTTGTAATTATAAAATAAAAGAAAATGTAAATCTTATTACAACAAAATGTCTTGTTGTATACAGTTCGAAAGAAAAACTATATATGGAAAATCCATATAAAAAATTACAGGAAACTATTGATATGAAAATTGTCTGCTTAGAAGGATATAATCATGGGCAACTGTCTATTGGTGAACCGCAAAAACAATTAAAAATGCTGAAAGAATTTTTAGTTTAATTCAAGTTAAATTTGACAATATACAAAACACAGGTTAAAATTATAATTAGCATATGTTCATAATTAATAGAAAAGAGGTAAAAGAGTTAATGAAAATAGTAATTTCAGCAACAGGAAGTAGTAAAGAATGTTTATTGGATAGAAGGTTTGGAAGGTGTGAGATTTTTCAGATTTATGATTCAGAGAAGGAACAATATACTGCAATCCAGAACAAAGGAGCAACAGCTGGTGGAGGAGCAGGAATTGCAGCGGCAGGACAGATCATAGATGAAAAAGTGGATGTAATCATCACAGGGAATTTGGGTCCGAATGCTTACGAATTATTAGAAAAAGAAGGAATTAAAGCTTATACCTGTGAAGCAGTTATGGTATCGGAAGCGGTAGACATGTTTCAGAAGAATCAGTTGGCAGAGATTAATACTGCCGGTAATGCACATCACGGAATGTAATAATGTGGGGGACAAGCATGAATATAGCAATATTAAGCGGAAAGGGAGGAACAGGAAAAACAACAATATCTACAAATCTTGCAATGACATTGGATTTTAGTTATGCAGATAGTGATGTAGAAGAACCGAACGGGTTTATTTTTCTGAATCCTGACATCCGGAATAAAGAAGAGGTTTACGTAGAATATCCAGTTATAAATAGTGAAACGTGCGTATTGTGTGGTGCCTGTTCAAAAGTATGTCAGTTCAATGCATTGGCAAAGGCAGGAAAAGAAATAGTTGTATTTGAGAAGTTGTGTCATGATTGTGGAGCATGTGAACTTGTTTGTAAAACAGGGGCTTTGACCTATGAGAAACGTTCTATTGGAAAAATAGAAAATGGTAAGCAAAAAAAGGTTGATTGTTACAGAGGAATTTTAAACGTGGGAGAACCTATGGCAGTTCCGGTGATCAGAAAATTACTGGGAAGCTTACCACAGGAAAATTTTCTGATTGACTGTCCGCCGGGAACATCCTGCAATGTAGTGAATGCTTTGAAATGTGCAGATGCAGCTATTTTGGTTACAGAGCCTTCAGAATTTGGATTACATGATTTGAAAATGGCTGTTAAACTTGTTGAACTTTATAAAATACCATTTGGAATCGTTATTAATAAAGATGATGGAAAAGAAAATATCGTAAAAGGATTTTGTAAGGAGAGTAAGATCCCATTATTAGGTACAGTTCCCTATCGTATGGAGGCGGCTGCATTATATTCAAAAGGTGTTATGTTATGTGAGGATGAGCGATATAAAGAAGTGTTTGAAAATATTGCAACTAAGGTAAAGGAGGCTTTCGGATGAAGATAGCAGTGTTAAGTGGAAAAGGCGGAACAGGAAAAACTACTGTTGTGGCTGCTTTATCTGAACTTGCCAAAAAGGTCATAAAAATTGATTGTGACGTAGATGCGCCTAATCTTTATCTATTTTATAAAGGGACAGACCTTGAGAAAAAAGATTTTTATGGCAGCAAAAAGGCGGAAATTGACAAAAATCTTTGTGTAGAATGCAATATATGTGAAGAGATATGTAAGTTTGGTGCGATAAAAAATGCACAAATCAATGAGTTTGCCTGTGAAGGGTGTGGAGCTTGTACTTTGGTATGTGCACAGAATGCAATTCAATTAATAGATGAAAAGACAGCAGATACTTTTATAACAGAAACAGATAAGGGAATGATATCAAGGGCTGTAATGGGAATTGGAAGTGATGGTTCAGGTAAATTGATAACCAATCTTAGAAAGAATGCAAAGCAATATGAAATAAATCAAGAAATAACTCTTATTGATGGCTCTCCTGGAATTGGTTGTGCTGTAATTGCGTCCATAACGGATACAGATATAGCTTTAATTGTTACGGAACCGACAAGATCAGGCTTAGATGATTTAAAGAGAGTTATAGAGTTAGCAGAACATTTTGGGACTAAGGTTATGGTTTGTATAAACAAATTTGATATTAATCTTGAAATGACAGCGCAGATTGAATCTTATGCAAAAGAAAAAAGATTGCCACTTGTTGGGAAAATACCTTTTGACAAGAAGGTTATGGAATCTATTAATACATTAAAACCTATTACAGAATTTAAAGATAGTATTGCTAAGGAAGCAATTGAGGATATGTGGAAAAGTATAGAGTGTTTCATAAAATAATTGAATATTACAGAAAGCATTATTGTAAGATGCCCAAGGATATTTTGTTCTTGGGTATTTTATATAAATAAAAAACATAAACATATTATTGACATATGCTCAATAAAGAGTTATTATAATTATGAGCATATGCCAATTACGAAAAATAGACAGAATATAGAAACATAAGTAAATGATGAAAACGTTAGAAAAAGAAGGAGGTGGCAACTGTGCCAAGAAGAGATGGAACAGGACCGCTGGGAATTGGAATGAAGACTGGTAGAATTCATAGATTTTGTAATGTGCAAGTTAATGGCTTTGGTTATTTAGGCGGCTATGGTTGCGTTAAAGAATATCGTAGAAGATATTTTCAAGCAGGAAACCGTAGGTATAAGAGATGTGTTGACAGATTTGATGAAAAGGAGTTTTTAGCGAATCAAGAAGCAAAATTAGAGAATGAATTAAAACTTATAAAAGAGCGTTTAGTAAATTTAAATAAAGAAGCTAAATAATTAAGAGGGAGTCGTATTTCGACTTCCTTTTTGAGGTTAGACGGATGGCTTTTGGTTATAGAAAATGGGAGGGAATGAATGTGGATACAAAAAGTTGGATGGAGCAAGTGAAGAGGCAGGATGAAGTAGACAGATATTTGATTAATGGAGAAGACTTTATTCATGAGAGTGAAATTAGATATCAATTGGATAAGAATAAAAGCTGTAGTAAGGATGAAATAGAACAAATATTAGAGAAATCATTAGCTATTGAAAGATTAAGTTTAGATGAAACGGCAAAATTGCTTAATGTTAAAGATGAGAATTTGTGGGAAGAAATGTATGAAGTGGCAGCAGAAGTAAAGAAAAGAGTATATGATAATAGACTTGTATTTTTTGCGCCTTTATATTGTGGTAATTTGTGTATAAATAGTTGTAAGTATTGTGGGTTTAGAAAGGAAAATAAACTAGAAGAAAGAAAGGTGTTGACAAAAGAGGAAATAAAAAAAGAAGTAGAATATATATTAAGTCAAGGACATAAAAGAATTATAGTGGTTTTTGGAGAACATCCTCAAACAGATGCTGAATATATAGCGAATAGTATGAAAACGATTTATGGAGTAAATAAAAGAACTAGAAGTGGTTCAACTTCTAGAATTAGAAGGATTAATGTGAATGCAGCACCTATGAATGTGGAAGATTTGAAATTATTGAAAGAAGTTGGTATTGGTACCTATCAGGTATTTCAGGAGACTTATCATAAAGCTACTTATAAAGAGGTTCATCCTAGTGGCTTAAAGGCGGATTATAGATGGAGATTGTATGCATTACATCGGGCGATGGATGCGGGAATCGATGATGTTGCGATTGGAGCGCTTTTTGGATTGTATGACTGGCGTTTTGAGGTAATGGGATTAATGTGCCACACAGAAGATCTTGAAAAACGTTTTGGTATAGGTCCTCATACTATATCCTTTCCTAGGTTGACACCGGCATCCGGTTCGGAATTAAGTACCTCCTCCAAATACCTGGTTAATGATGCTGATTTCAAAAAAATAGTAACCGTTTTAAGACTTTCTGTTCCGTATACTGGATTAATCATAACTGCTCGTGAAAAACCGGAAATTAGAGATGATGTTATAAATGTGGGATGTACACAATTAGACGCGTCTACGAAAATTGGTATCGGCGCTTATGATAAAGCTGCTAATTCTGAGAAAGAAGATAAACAACAGTTTGCGATTGGAGATTTAAGAACGCTTGATGAAGTTGTAAAGTATCTTGCTGATAATGAAAAAATAACTTCGTTTTGTACTGCCGGATACAGATGTGGCAGAACCGGAGAAAAAATAATGAAGCTTTTGGAGAGCTGTACGGAAGGGAGATTTTGTAAGTTAAATGCTATTCTCACTTATAGAGAATATCTAGATGATTATGCGTCTGAAGAAACGAAAGAGCTTGGAGAAAAATTAATACAAAAGGAAATTGATGAAGTGAATAAAGAAGAGTTTTATCAAAAACATAATTTATTAGTTATGTTTCATGAGTATTATGAAAGAATAGCAAAAGGTGAAAGAGATTTATTTATATAATTATCTAATAATTAACTTGCTGATATCGGAAAAAGCATGTATTATGATATTAAATTATTTCAAGTAAACTTAAATAGGTATGTTTTTTAGTATAGTGGAGGTTGTTTATGATATTATCGGGAAAAGAAATAATGAAACACGTAGGGAAAGAAATTATTATTGAGCCTTTTGAAAAGAAACGTATTAATCCAAACAGCTATAACTTATCTCTGTTTAATGAATTACTGGTATATGAAAACACTATTTTGGATATGAAACAGAAAAATCCGACAAAGAAAATCATCATTCCGGAAAATGGGTTGCTACTGGAACCGAATAAACTTTATCTAGGAAGAACTAACGAATATACAAAAACAGATAAATATGTACCTATGTTGGAAGGTCGTTCCTCTACAGGAAGGCTTGGGTTGTTCATACATGTAACAGCAGGGTTCGGGGATATTGGTTTTGCTGGATTTTGGACTTTGGAAATTTTTTGTGTACAGCCAGTTAAAATATATCCCAATGTTGAGATTTGTCAAATTTATTATCATGATATTAGTGGTGAATATGATTTATATTCAAGTGGGAAATATCAAAATAATACAGGGATTCAATCGAGCTTAATGTATAAGGACTTTGATTAATTAAAGAATAATGTTGTTAAAGGGAGCTAATTGGAAGTAGAAACAGGAGATTTATCGTCTTTCTGTTTCTTTTTTATTTTATAATTTAATATAAAAAAATGGGGAATTAACAAAAAAAGAACATATGTTACATATTGCTAAATAAAATGTAACAAATACAAAATAATTGTGCAAAATACATGCAATAAATAGCAGATTGGAGAAAATATTGACATAAATTGGTAAAAAACGATTTACATAAGAAGTATTTTTATGTATAATAATTATACTAGTTGGACATCAGAGAAAAGTGAAGGAGGTACTAGGATGAATAATGTAAAAAGACTTATGGTGGTATTAGTTATGGTATTGGCAGTTATGGGTGCATCAATAACGATGTTGGAGGTCAATACACTTACGGTTCATGCAGCAAGTACACAACTGAACAAGAAAAACTTAACACTTAAAACAGGACAGTCGCAAGTCCTAAAATTGAAGAATAGTAACAAAAAAGCAAAATGGAGTTCTTCAAACAGCAAAGTGGCACAAGTAAACAAAAGGGGGAAAGTAATAGCAAAAACAGCAGGTACAACAAGAATTACAGCAAAAGTAGGGAAAAGAAAGTATACTTGTAAAGTTAAAGTTAATTTTGAAGATACTATGTTGACAGTAGGAAAAGCGACTAAATTAAATTTAGAGGGGGTAAGTGCAAGTAGGGTAATTTGGTGTTCAAGTAACAGATCCGTTGCGACAGTGAAAAGAGGTAAAATAAAAGCAAAAGGTAAAGGCATTGCAAAACTTAGTGCAAAAGTAGGTAAATCTACTTTTACAACGAATATTACAGTAAAGGAGAGAAAAGAAAAAAAGCCGGCCCGTTTGAAAAAAGTAAGTTGGCAATCTTATTTTAAGATTGATTATATGAAAGATACCGCAGACGGGATTATTATAAAAGCTACAAATATTAGTTCCAAAACCATTCGTAACGTCCTTGCAGATATATATTATATAGATGCAAAAGGTAAGAAAATATATGGAAATTATATAGACTACATAGAAGGTATTGGAGCGAACGAAAGTTTTTATATGACATTTGCGCATCCCATTGGAAAAAAATATGTAAGATGGGGATTTAATTTTAAAGTAAATGATGTTTATATAAATTGTGAAAGCAAAAACACATGCTTGTCATTGGAAAATAAATGGTTCAATTATAATGGAAGTATATATAAATCAGGAGTGAGAGTAAGAAATAATTCATATTATGCACTGGATTTTGAATTAATAGCTATTTACAAATATAAAGGAAATATTGTTGGATTTAGTAATAGTTTCATGCAGTTTGTTGACTGCTATTCAGTAATAGATTGCAATTTAGAAGGTTCATGTGCTTCGAAATATGATGAAGTAGAAATTGTCATTAATAATTGCGCGTCCTACTTTTAAAGATTTAAAATAGTGTCGACAAATTTTGACACTGTATCATTATTGTGTTATAATGCATCAGTAAAAATACATTATTATTTTATGAGGAGGATAAAATATGTATTCATATGATGTAATTGCAGGTTTATTTACATTACCGTTTATAATGATTTACTTGGCATTAACAGTGCTTGGAATTGTGGTAATGTGGAAAATTTTTGAAAAAGCTGGCAAACCGGGCTGGGGCAGTTTAATACCAATTTATAATTTTTATTGTATTATGGACATCGCTTGGGGGAATGGTTGGTTATTCTTGATTTTATTTGTTCCATTTGTAAATGGCATATTTGGAATAATTACTATTTTTAAATTTGCGATGGCGTTCGGTAAAGGAATAGCTTTTGGATTTGGTTTATTATTATTGGGAGTGATTTTCTATCCAATTTTAGCCTTTGGTGATGCAGAGTATATCGGACCACAATAATTAAGTTAAATAGAAAAGCAGAGTTTGGTGATAACACTTGACTCTGCTTTTTTTATACAATTTTTGGTATCTAGACTACTATTCAATATCAAATTATAGACTTGAAGGCTTGAGTGTTTGAAAGGTACCCTTAAATATATAGCTCGTATATTTATCTAGAGCTCCAACGCCCCGAAGCTCCGCAAGGCAACACCAATCCGTTTGAACTTACCGGCAATCCAATCTCTTCAGATTCCACATAACCATTAAAATTTTTCAATTCTATAGAAAGCATATAAGTAAGCACAGCTGGAGCCAATCCTGTAGTATAAGAATTCACCAAAAAGAATAGCGGATTATCTGATAAAAGTTTTGCGCAAAGTTGAATAAATGGATGAATCGATTCTTCAATCTTCCAAATTTCCCCTTTTGGGCCTCTACCATAAGATGGAGGATCCATTATGATAGCATCATAATGATTGCCGCGCCGAATTTCCCTTTCCACAAATTTCACACAATCATCTACGATCCAGCGGATTGGAGCATCGCTAAGTCCTGAGGCGGCTGCATTTTCTTTTGCCCAGGTAACCATACCTTTCGAAGAATCCACATGAGTCACATGTGCACCTGCTTTCGCAGCGGCTAAGGTAGCTCCTCCGGTATAGGCGAATAAGTTTAATACTTTAATAGGTCTTTCAGCCAATTTGATTTTATTGCTGAACCAATCCCAGTTCACTGCCTGTTCGGGGAAGAGCCCTGTATGCTTGAAGCTAAAGGGTTTCAGATGAAATATCAAATCTTTATAATGAATAGACCATTGTTTGGGTAAATTAAAAAATTCCCATTCACCGCCACCTTTTTTACTGCGATGGTAATGTCCATTAATTTGTTTCCACTTCTTGTTGTTTTTAACGGTATTCCAGATGACTTGGGGATCTGGCCGTATTAGAGTGTATTCTCCCCAACGTTCAAGTTTTTCTCCGCTTGAAGTATCTATTATTTCATAATCTTTCCAATTTTCAGCAATCCACATAGTTATTATCCTTTCCGTTTCAAATCTAATCATGAATTGAATTATATCATAATACAGTTTAGCGTCAATATAATTATGATACTTTTAAAGTAAAACTGAGAATCGATAGCTTGTGAATTGTTATATATTTCTTAAAAACTCATCATATATAGAGATAATAAAGTGGGTAATTTAAGAATAATAAAGGGTATTAGAATAAATTAGATTATAATAAAAAATATAGAAAGTCATTTGTAGTGAAAGAAAAAAAGAATGAATAGGAATAGAATGAGAAAAGAATATGTAATATAATATAGAAAGAATGCTTTAAAAAAGTTTTTTTATTTAGTTGAAAAAATCAAATATAGTTCAATATTGTAGAAAAAAGATAAAAATAATAGTAAATAGGTAAAAATTAAAAAAATACCCCCCCTAAAGTGGGGGAATTTTAAATTGGTGTGATGTTATAATGAACTTGTATTAGAGATGAATATCGAGGGGATATTTTAATAAGAAAAATCTGCAGTACAGTAAGGGCAAATCTGGTATTTGTGTATTGCAGAGTAATCAATCTAATACAAGAACGATGGTGCCATGGGGACTAGGGCGGTTTCTAAGGTTAGTAAGATGAAAGATGTCGTTTAGATGGTACCGCTTACATAAGTAAAGTAAGCAAAAAGTAATAGGGGAGCAGTTGGAATTGGGAGCCAATATAGCTTTCCTGTTAATAGTAGTAGTTAGATGGGTAATTATTTATATAAAATTTAGCAAGGGTATAAATAATTGAAATTATTGATAGGACAAATCACACTATATTAGTTCCTTAGGTGGTATGAAGGTTGCAGAGTTTCTTACGATGCAAAGAGACAGTGCGAGGGGAACGTTATCTGTTGAGACCATTGAAGTAGAAGGACGCTTGAGTGAAGGGAAATTATTCTAATCTAAAGATTAGGACAAAACAGGGCGAATATAGTGTAGCAGAATCTATCAAGAAGGGTATTTGAGAGCGGATATGTGTGTAGATTGAAAGTGCTGTTTATGGGTAAATATGTATTATAGATTAAAGGTAATTGCAAATTTACAAACCGAGAGGGGTCATCGGGGTTGGGTTTGCTGCTATAATACATATTTAAAGCACAATAAAGGTTTGGAATTCGAAACCAGCCGGATTGGTGCGTAAAAAAGTTTGCGGACGGAAAATCATATGAATAACAAATTGAGGTTGGGAGTATTTGTTAATAGAATTCTTGCAATAGAAACGAGGGTGAGCGTTACTGTTGCGTATATGCACAAAGATTCATTCGGCGCGGTATCATTTGGCTGAAACTAGTTGTTGAGTTAAATTGAAGTGTGACAGAATAGGAGAGTATAAAATTGGCTATATTATATGGGATGTTATTTGGAGTAATAATGTTACTTGGTTTAGCATTAATGTTGAAGGAAAAAACGAAAAGTTAAGCAAATAGTTTATGGGAATATTATAGATAAGCAGATGTTCATAAGAATATCTGCTTTTAAATTTTTGATAAAATGGGCTTGTATCAAAAAAAATACACAAAAACATAAAAACTACTTGAAATATCAAACGAAACCGTGTATACTTATTTTTGCTGTGGCATGATAGCTGCGAAGCGTGAGGTTGCTACCGTTGGGGGTAGGTTTTCCGTGGAGCGAATGTCAAGTTATGAAACTGGCGACAAGTCACTGTACAAAATAAACGGTCTACGAAAATAAGTAGAAACAACGTGTGAACATTTTGCGATACACACGGGAGAGTGTACAGTCACCGCTTGTCGTACTGATATTAAGTGCGAAAAGGAGGCGACTTTTTTTATGGCAAGTCAAGTAATGAGAATCACATTAAAAGCTTATGATCATCAATTAATCGATGCATCAGCTAAGAAAATCATTGAAACTGTGAAAAAGAACGGATCACAGGTGAGTGGACCTGTACCACTACCTACTAAGAAAGAAGTAGTAACAATTCTTAGAGCTGTACACAAGTACAAAGATTCCAGAGAGCAGTTCGAACAAAGAACTCATAAGAGACTTATTGACATCATTACACCAACACAAAAAACGGTTGATGCATTATCTAGATTAGAAATGCCCGCTGGTGTATACATTGATATCAAAATGAAACAAAAGTAGAGCAAATTTAGTTATTATTAAGTAATACTAAGCAGACAGAGTAATCCTTAATAAGGTTAATATAGAAGTAGTGTTAACGATAGAGTTGCATCCCACTTATATTGACTGTTCTAGGATGATTGCATGAAAGTGTAATCCGCTGTAGGAAAACAGGAGGTAAAGAAATGAAGAAAGCAATTTTAGCTACAAAAGTAGGAATGACTCAAATCTTCAATGAAAATGGAGTGTTAACTCCTGTAACTGTACTTCAAGCTGGTCCATGTGTAGTAACACAAGTGAAAACAGCAGAAAATGACGGTTACGAAGCAATTCAAATTGGTTTTGGAGACAAAAGAGAAAAATTAGTTAACAAACCAAGAAAAGGACAATTTGATAAAGCAGGTGTCGCTTACAAAAGATTCTTAAGAGAATTCAAATTGGATAATGCTGCAGAATATAATGTGGCAGATGAAATTAAAGTTGAAATCTTTGCTGAAGGCGATAAGATTGATGCAACAGCAATTTCAAAAGGTAAAGGTTTCCAAGGCGCTATTAAGAGACATGGACAATCAAGAGGACCTATGACTCACGGTTCAAAGTTCCATCGTCATGCTGGTTCTAACGGAGCTGCTTCTGATCCAAGTAAAGTGTTCAAAGGTAAAAAAATGCCTGGACAAATGGGTAACAAGAAGATTACGATCCAAAACTTAGAAGTAGTAAAAGTAGATGCTGAAAATAACTTGTTATTAGTTAAAGGTGCTGTACCAGGACCTAAGAAATCATTAGTAACAATTAAAGAATCAGTAAAAGCGGCAAAATAGTGCATTTATAGGAAAGGAGGAACACACAGATGGCAAACGTATCTGTTTACAATATGGAAGGCAAAGAAGTTGGAACAATTGAGCTTAATGATGCTATATTTGGTGTTGAAGTAAATGAGCACTTAGTACACATGGCTGTTGTTCAACAACTTGCAAATAAACGTCAGGGAACTCAGAAAGCAAAAACTCGTGCAGAAGTTCGTGGCGGTGGAAGAAAACCATGGAGACAAAAAGGAACAGGTCATGCAAGACAAGGTTCTATCAGAGCTCCACAATGGACAGGTGGTGGAGTAGTATTTGCTCCGGTACCAAGAGATTATTCTTATAAATTAAATAAGAAAGAAAAGAGAGCAGCTCTTAAATCTGCATTAACATCTAAAGTAAATGAACAAAAATTTATCGTTATCGATGAGTTGAAATTTGATGAAATTAAAACTAAGAATTTCCAATCTGTATTAGATAATTTAAAAGTTAATAAAAAAGCTTTAGTTGTATTAAATGAAAACAATCAAAATGTTGTTTTGTCAGCAAGAAATATTCCTACAGTTAAAACAGCATTAACAAATACAATCAATGTTTATGATATACTGAACAATAATACAGTAATCGTAACGAAAGATGCTGTAGCAAAAATTGAGGAGGTGTATGCGTAATGGCTAATATTCAATATTATGATGTAATCCTCAAACCAGTTATTACTGAAAAAAGTATGAGTTCGATGGGAGAAAAGAAATATACATTCTTAGTTCATCCAGAAGCAAATAAAACTCAAATCAAAGAGGCAGTTGAAAAAATGTTTGCAGGTACAAAAGTGGCAAACGTAAATACCATGAATTTAGATGGTAAAAAGAAAAGACGTGGAAATGTATTTGGCAGAACAGCAAAAACCAAAAAAGCCATTGTTCAATTAACAGCGGAAAGTGCTGATATTGAAATTTTTGAAGGGTTATAAGATTTAGCGATTGATAAGCAATGCACAGGCAGAGCTTTCAACGGACCCTGTTTATACGCAACAAAAGCGTGATGATAAATTATGGATAAATGAAAGGAGAAAGACAATGGGAATTAAAACATATAACCCATATACACCTTCCAGAAGACATATGACTGGTTCTGATTTCTCAGAAGTTACAAAAGATACTCCAGAGAAATCTTTATGTGTATCATTAAATAAAAATTCCGGTCGTAACAATCAAGGTAAAATTACTGTAAGACACCGCGGAGGTGGATCAAGAAGAAAATATAGACTTATAGATTTCAAAAGAAGAAGAGACGGTATTCCGGCAACTGTAGTTGGTATCGAATATGATCCAAACAGAACTGCTAATATTGCTCTTATCTGTTATGCTGATGGCCAAAAAGCATATATCTTGGCACCAGAAGGATTAACAGATGGAATGAAAGTTGTAAGTGGACCAACAGCTGAAATCAAAGTTGGAAATTGCTTACCATTATCTGAAATACCTGTTGGTACTCAAGTGCATAATATTGAATTATATCCGGGCAGAGGTGGACAATTAGTTCGTTCAGCTGGAAACAGTGCACAGTTAATGGCGAAAGAAGGAAAATATGCTACACTTCGTTTACCTTCTGGAGAAATGAGAATGGTTCAAATCATTTGCAGAGCTACTATCGGTGTTGTTGGAAACACAGATCATAATCTTATTAATATTGGTAAAGCCGGACGTAAGCGTAACATGGGTATCAGACCTACCGTTCGTGGTTCTGTTATGAATCCTAATGACCATCCACATGGTGGTGGTGAAGGTAAGACAGGAATTGGTAGACCGGGTCCATGTACACCTTGGGGTAAACCTGCTCTTGGCTTGAAGACAAGAAAGAAACACAAAAAATCCAATAAATTGATCGTAAGAAGAAGAGATGGAAAAGCAATCAAATAAGGAGGTAGATTATGGCTCGTTCACTAAAAAAAGGACCATTTGCAGATAGCAGCTTATTAAAGAAAATAGATGCAATGAACGAATCCGGGGCAAAACAAGTGATTAAAACTTGGTCTCGCCGTTCAACAATATTCCCACAAATGGTTGGACATACAATCGCAGTTCATGATGGAAGAAAACATGTTCCGGTATATGTGACAGAAGATATGGTTGGACACAAATTAGGAGAATTTGTTGCTACAAGAACATATAGAGGACATGGAAAAGACGAAAAGAAATCAAGAGTTCGTTAGTTGATATTTGAAAGGAGGTTTCATTCATGGCAAAGGGACATAGATCTCAGATAAAAAGACAAAGAAATGAAAATGTTGATACAAGACCATCTGCAAAATTGTCATATGCAAGAGTATCAGTTCAAAAAGCTTGTTTCGTGTTAGATGCAATTAGAGGCAAAAGTGTAACACAAGCACTTGGTATTTTAGCTTACAATCCTAGATATGCATCAAGCTTAATAGAGAAATTATTAAAATCTGCAATTGCAAATGCAGAAAATAACAATGGAATGAACGTAGAAAATCTTTATATTGAGGAATGTTATGCGAATAAAGGACCTACAATGAAAAGAATCAGACCAAGAGCACAGGGTAGAGCTTATAGAATCGAAAAGAGAATGAGCCATATTACTATTGTGTTGAATGAAAGATAAGGAGGGCAAACATGGGACAAAAAGTGAATCCTCATGGCTTAAGAGTCGGAATTATTAAAGATTGGGACTCAAAATGGTATGCGGAAGCTGATTTTGCAGATTATTTAGTAGAAGATTACAATATTAGAAAATTCCTTAAGAACAGATTGTATAGTGCAGGTGTTTCCAAAATAGAGATTGAAAGAGCATCTGATAGAGTTAAAATTATTATATATACAGCTAAACCGGGTGTAGTAATCGGTAAAGGTGGCTCTGAGATTGAAAGAGTAAAAAAAGAGCTTCAAAAAATTGTTGATAAAAAGTTAGTTGTAGACATTAAAGAAGTGAAAAGACCAGATAAAGATGCTCAATTAGTAGCTGAAAATATCGCATTACAATTAGAAAATCGTATATCTTTTAGAAGAGCAATGAAATCTACAATGGCAAGAACAATGAAATCCGGTGCTTTAGGAATTAAAACATCAGTTTCAGGACGTCTTGGCGGAGCGGATATGGCTCGTACAGAGTTCTATAGTGAAGGAACAATTCCATTACAGACACTTAGAGCTGATATTGAATATGGTTTTGCTGAAGCAGACACAACTTATGGTAAATTAGGCGTTAAAGTTTGGATTTACAAAGGCGAAGTTCTTCCAACAAAAGAAACAGTTAAGGAAGGGAGCGATAAATAATGTTAATGCCAAAAAGAGTAAAACGTCGTAAACAATTCCGTGGCAGTATGCGTGGAAAGGCGTTAAGAGGAAATAAAATTTCAAATGGTGAATTCGGTATTGTCGCTATGGAGCCATGCTGGATCAAATCAAACCAGATAGAAGCTGCCCGTATTGCTATGACTCGTTATATCAAACGTGGCGGTAAAGTATGGATTAAAATTTTCCCAGATAAACCAGTAACTACAAAACCGGCTGAAACACGTATGGGTTCTGGTAAAGGAACACTTGAATACTGGGTTGCTGTAGTGAAGCCAGGTCGTGTTATGTTTGAAATCTCCGGAGTTCCGGAAGAAACAGCCAGAGAAGCGTTACGTCTTGCAGTTCATAAATTGCCATGTAAATGTAAGATTGTTTCTCGTGAAGATTTAGAAGGCGGTGAAGCAAATGAAAACTAATAAGTATGTAGAAGATTTAAATACAAAATCAGCTGCAGAATTAACAGAAGAGTTAGTAGCTGCTAAAAAGGAACTTTTCAATCTAAGATTCCAGAATGCAACAAATCAATTGGATAATACAAGTAGAATTAAAGAAGTTAGAAAAAATATTGCTAGAATCCAGACAATTATCACGGAAAAAGCAAGGGCTGCTGAGTAAATAAACTCCGCTTAAACGAAATGAAAGGAGTAATATCGTGGAAAGAAATTTAAGAAAAACACGTACAGGTAAAGTTGTAAGCAATAAAATGCAAAAAACTATCGTTGTTGCTGTTGAAGATCATGTAAAGCATCCACTTTATAATAAGATTATGAAGAGAACTTACAAGCTGAAAGCTCATGATGAAAACAATGACTGTAACATCGGTGATATCGTTAAAGTAATGGAAACAAGACCTTTATCTAAAGATAAAAGATGGAGACTTGTACAAATCATGGAAAGAGCAAAATAATAAAGGAGGTCTATTGGCATGATACAACAAGAAAGTAGACTTAAAGTTGCTGACAATACAGGTGCAAAAGAGTTACTTTGTATCCGTGTACTTGGTGGTTCAACTAGAAGATATGCTAGTATTGGAGACATCATCGTAGCTACTGTCAAAGATGCAACACCAGGTGGCGTTGTAAAAAAAGGTGATGTTGTGAAAGCTGTAGTTGTACGTACAAAAAAAGGTGCTCGTCGTAAAGATGGTTCTTATATAAAATTTGATGAAAACGCTGCTGTAGTTATTAAAGATGATAATAATCCAAGAGGAACTCGTATTTTTGGACCAGTAGCTCGTGAGCTTCGTGAAAAACAATTTATGAAAATTGTTTCCTTGGCTCCAGAAGTATTATAAGGAGGTGCCTAGATGTCAACTATGAAAATCAAAAAAGGTGATACTGTTAAGGTAATTACCGGTAAAGACAAAGATAAAGAAGGTAAAGTAATTGTTGTAAATAAAAAGAACAATACGGTTTTAGTTGAAGGTCTTAATATGATTAAAAAGCATACAAAGCCAAGTATGTCTAATCAAAACGGTGGAATTGTACATCAAGAAGGACCTATAGATATTTCAAACGTAATGTATCTTCATAAAGGAAAACCTACCAGAGTGGGATTTAAGATGGATGGAGATAAGAAAGTACGTTTTGCAAAATCAACCGGTGAAGCAATAGATTAATTTGAAGAAAGGAGGTTTGCAAGTTGAGTAGACTTAAAGAAGCTTATCAAAATGAAGTGAAAGAAGCTTTAATTAAAAAATTTGGATATAAAAATGCTATGGAAGTACCAAAACTTGAGAAAGTTGTTATCAATATGGGTGTTGGTGAAGCAAAAGAAAATGCTAAGATTTTAGATGCAGCTGTAAAAGACTTAGAAATTATTACAGGTCAAAAAGTTGTTGTTACAAGAGCGAAAAACTCCGTGGCTAACTTTAAAATTAGAGAAGGAATGCCAATTGGATGTAAAGTTACACTTAGAGGAAAGAAAATGTACGAATTTGTGGATCGCTTAATTAATTTGGCATTACCACGTGTACGTGACTTCAGAGGTGTGAATCCGAACGCATTTGATGGTAGAGGCAACTATGCATTAGGAATTAAAGAGCAAGTGATTTTCCCTGAAATCGAGTATGATAAAATAGATAAAGTAAGAGGTATGGATGTAATTTTTGTTACAACTGCTAAAACAGATGAAGAAGCTCGTGAATTATTGACATTATTCAATATGCCGTTTACAAAATAGATAGGAGGGAAAAGTTTCATGGCTAAAACAGCAATGAAAGTGAAACAACAACGTAAACAAAAATTCTCTACAAGAGAATATAATCGTTGTAAAATTTGTGGTCGTCCACATGCTTACTTAAGAAAGTACGGAATCTGTAGAATATGTTTTCGTGAATTAGCATATAAAGGACAAATACCAGGTGTTAAAAAGGCAAGCTGGTAATAAGGAAGGAGGCAACATAAATGACAATGAGCGATCCAATCGCAGATATGCTTACAAGAATTCGTAATGCAAACACTGCTAAACATGATACAGTAGATGTTCCGGCATCTAAAATGAAAGTCGCAATCGCTGATATTCTTTTGAACGAAGGTTATATTTCAAAATATGATATCGTTGAAGATGGAGAATTCAAAACAATCCGTGTTACCTTGAAATACGGTAGTGATAAAAATGAAAAGATTATTACAGGACTTAAGAGAATTTCCAAACCAGGTCTACGTGTATACGCTGGTAAAGATGAACTTCCAAAAGTACTTGGTGGTTTAGGAATTGCAATTATTTCAACAAATAAAGGAATTGTTACAGACAAAGATGCAAGAAAATTAGAAGTTGGCGGAGAAGTATTAGCATTCGTATGGTAATTTTGCGAAAGCAATTTAATAAAAAAACAAAATAGGAGGTACGGGCATGTCACGTATAGGAAGAATGCCAATCGCAGTACCGGCAGGTGTAACTGTTGATATTGCAGAAAATAATCATGTGACTGTGAAAGGTCCAAAAGGGACTCTTGTAAGAGATTTACCTAAAGAGATGGAAATTAAATTAGATGGTGAGCAAGTGATTGTTTCTAGACCAAACGATTTAAAGAAAATGAAATCTTTACATGGATTAACAAGAACATTAGTAAATAACATGATTGTTGGTGTTACAAATGGTTATGAAAAAGTTTTAGAAGTTAATGGTGTAGGTTACAAGGTAGCTAAAGCCGGTAAAAAATTAACTTTATCTTTAGGATATTCACATCCGGTAGAGATGCAAGACCCAGAAGGTTTAGAAGCAGTTGTAGAAGGAAATAAGATCACTGTCAAAGGTATTGATAAAGAAAAAGTTGGCCAATACGCAGCGGAAATCAGAGATAAGAGAAGACCTGAACCATATAAAGGAAAAGGTATTAAGTATGCTGATGAAGTTATTAGACGTAAAGTTGGTAAGACTGGTAAAAAATAATAAGGAGCGTGTGAAAAGATGATTAATAAAAAATCCAGAAGCGAAGTTCGTGCGAAAAAGCACTTGAAGATTCGTAATCGTTTTAGCGGAACTGCTGAAAGACCTCGTTTAGCAGTGTTTAGAAGCAATAATCATATGTATGCTCAAATTATTGACGATACAGTTGGAAATACTTTAGTTTCAGCATCTACACTTGAGAAAGATGTAAAAGCGGAATTAGAAAAAACCAATAACGTTGATGCAGCAGCATATGTAGGTACTTTAATTGCTAAAAAAGCTTTAGATAAAGGTATTAAAGAAGTCGTTTTCGACAGAGGCGGATTCATTTACAAAGGTAAAGTAAAAGCATTAGCAGAAGCAGCCAGAGAAGCTGGCTTAGACTTCTAATAGATTAAAATTATATGGAGGAAAACACATGAAACGTACAATCATTGATGCTAGTCAATTAGAGTTAACAGAAAAAGTAGTATCAATAAAACGTGTAACTAAGGTTGTTAAAGGTGGACGTAATTTTAGATTTACAGCTTTAGTCGTTGTTGGTGATGGCAACGGACATGTTGGTGCAGGTTTAGGTAAAGCAACGGAAATTCCTGAAGCAATTCGTAAAGGAAAAGAAGATGCTATGAAAAAACTTATTTCTGTTAAATTAGATGATAATAATAGTATAACTCATGACACTATCGGAAAATTTACTGGTGCATCTGTATTATTAAAAAGAGCTCCAGAAGGTACCGGTGTTATCGCTGGTGGTCCGGCTCGTTCTGTTTGTGAACTTGCAGGAATTCAAAATATCCGAACAAAATCATTAGGATCAAACAACAAACAAAACGTTGTACTTGCTACAATCGAAGGATTAAGACAATTAAAGTCTCCTGAAGAAGTTGCAAAATTACGTGGAAAATCTGTTGCAGAGATACTTGGATAAGGAGGGTATTAAAATGGCAGATAAATTAAGAATTACACTTATAAAATCTACAATTGGAGCGGTACCTAAAAATAGAAAAACGGTAGAAGCTTTAGGGTTAAGAAAATTAAATAAAACAGTTGAAATGCCTGATAATGCAGCAGTAAGGGGTATGGTTCAACAAGTTAGACATATGGTAAAAGTAGAAGAAATCTAGAAAGACAAGGAGGTGTCACAATGGACTTATCAAACTTAAAACCTGCTGAAGGTTCAAAACATAGTGATAATTTCAGAAGAGGTCGGGGACATGGTTCAGGAAATGGTAAGACAGCTGGAAAAGGTCATAAAGGTCAAAAAGCCCGTTCAGGCGGTACAAGACCAGGCTTTGAAGGTGGACAAATGCCTTTGTATAGAAGAATTCCTAAAAGAGGATTTACGAATAGAAATTCCAAAACGATTGTTGGAATTAACTTAAATGCTCTTGAAAGATTCGATAATGATGCAGTTGTTTCAGTTGCAACTTTAATTGAAACAGGTATTGTTACCAATCCGAAAGATGGTGTTAAGATTCTTGGAAACGGTGATTTTACTAAGAAGCTTACAGTACAAGCGAACGCTTTTAGTGCTAGCGCAAAAGAAAAAATTGAAGCTCTTGGTGGAAAAGCTGAGGTGATTTAATGCTAAAAACACTCAGAAATGCATTTAAAATTGAAGATATAAGAAAAAGAATTATATATACGTTTTTGATGCTAATTGTAATCCGTATCGGTGCGCAATTGCCTGTACCAGGTGTTAAGAGTGAAGTTTTTGCAGAATGGTTCTCGAGCCAGGGTGGCACATTCAATTTTTTTGATGCTGTCACCGGTGGTTCGTTAATGAATATGTCCATTTTTGCATTAAGCATTACACCGTACATTACATCCTCTATTATCATTCAGCTTCTTACGATTGCGATTCCCAAATTAGAGGAAATGCAAAAAGAGGGAGAAGATGGTAGAAAGAAACTCAATGAGTTTACCCGTTATTTAGCTGTTGGTTTATCATTAGTTGAATCAATCGCAATGGGCGTTGGTTTTGGAAATCAAAATTTGTTAGAAAGAAATACATTTATGTATATTGCGGTAGTAGCCACAGCATTAACTGCAGGTTCCACTTTCCTTATGTGGGTTGGTGAAAGAATTACAGAAAAGGGCGTAGGTAATGGTATTTCAATCGTATTGATGATTAACATTGTTTCACGTATTCCGGATGATATGATTAAATTATTTAATCAATTTGTAAAAGGAAAAGCGTTTGCTCCTGCTATGCTTGCCGCTGCTATTATATTAGCTATTATACTTTTGGTGATTGTATTTGTTATTTTTCTTCAAGGCGGAGAAAGAAGAATTCCGGTTCAATATGCAAAAAAAGTTCAAGGAAGAAAAATGGTAGGAGGACAATCAACTCATATACCGTTAAAAGTTAATACGGCGTCCGTTATTCCTATTATTTTTGCACAGTCTATTTTGCAGTTTCCTGTTATGATTGCTGGCTTTGTTGGTAAAGGAAAAGGTTCCGGATTAAGTAAGGTTATCTTAGATGGGCTTACGCAGAATAATTGGTGTGATCCCGAAAATCTGAAGAATTCGTGGGGACTAGTTCTTTATATCCTTATGGTTATTGCATTTGCATATTTCTATACATCAATAACATTTAATCCATTAGAAGTTGCTAACAATATGAAAAAGCAGGGTGGTTTTATTCCGGGAATCCGTCCGGGTAAACCGACAAGTGATTATTTGACGAAGATATTGAATTATATTGTATTTATTGGTGCAGTCGGATTAATTATCGTTGCAGTCATTCCTATCTTTTTCAATGGAGTATATAGCGCGAATGTCTCGTTTGGTGGTACCTCTATTATCATTATTGTAGGAGTTGTTATAGAAACTTTGAAACAAATTGAGTCTCAAATGCTGGTACGTAATTATAAAGGATTTTTGACGGATTAAAGCATAGTGTCCCTTCGGGGACACTTAAGCTGATTTAAGAGAAATATCATTTAAAAGTAAAAATGTCACTTAAGCTAATAGAGGAGGAAAGACATGAAAATTATTATGTTAGGGGCTCCTGGAGCAGGAAAAGGTACCCAGGCAAAACAGATTGCAGATAAATATGATATTCCGCATATCTCAACAGGTGATATATTTAGAGCCAATATAAAAAATAAGACTGAGTTAGGAAATAAAGCCAAGACTTTTATGGATCAAGGACTTTTAGTTCCTGATGAGTTAGTTGTAGACTTGGTTGTAGATAGAGTACAAAAGGATGATTGTTCGAAAGGTTACGTCTTAGATGGATTTCCAAGAACAATTCCTCAGGCAGAGGCATTAGATAAAGCACTTGCTAAGATGAGCGATCATGTTGATTATGCAATTAATATACTTATTCCTGATGCAACTATTATTAAAAGAATGTCAGGAAGAAGGGCTTGCGTAAGCTGTGGAGCAACATATCATATTGTTAATATTCCACCTAAAGTTGATGGGATATGTGATGCATGTGGAAAAGAACTGATTTTGAGAGATGATGATAAAGAAGATACAGTCAAGAAACGTTTAGATGTGTATCATGAACAGACCCAACCACTAATAGAATATTATAAAAACAAAGAAATCTTAGTAAACGTAGACGGAACTCAAGAAATGAAAGATGTTTTCAAGTCTATTGTTGAATTATTAGGAGCATAGGATTATGGCCATATCAATTAAATCTGCAAGAGAAATCGAACTGATGCGGGAAGCCGGAAGACTTTTGGCAATCGTTCATGACGAATTAGAAAGTTTCATAAAGCCTGGGATTAGTACATTGGATATTGATAAAAAAGGAGAAGAAATCATTCGCAGTTTCGGATGTATTCCTAATTTTCTACATTATAATGGATATCCAGCTTCCATCTGTGTTTCTGTAAATGAAGAAGTTGTTCATGGAATCCCAAGGAAGGATAGAATTCTGAAGGAAGGTGATATTGTAAGTTTGGATGCAGGACTTATATATCAAGGTTACCATTCAGATGCTGCAAGGACACATGCAGTTGGAGAAATCAGCAAAGAAGCCAGACAGCTGATAGATGTCACGAAACAAAGTTTTTTTGAAGGTATTAAATTTGCGAAAGAAGGCAACCATTTATTTGAGATTTCAAATGCAATTGCAGATTATACAGAAAGTTTTGGATATGGAGTCGTTAGAGATTTGGTTGGACACGGCATTGGTACAAATTTACATGAGGACCCACAAATACCGAATTTCAAGCAAAAGCGCAGAGGCTTAAAACTTCAAGCCGGAATGACTCTTGCAATCGAACCTATGATTAATGCAGGACGTTACGACGTAGAATGGCTAGATGACGATTGGACAGTAGTAACAGAAGATGGTTCTTTATCTGCTCATTATGAAAATACGATACTGATTACAGATGGTGAGCCAGAAATTTTAACCTTAATAAACAAATAGAGGTGGTTACATGTTATTAGCTATTTCGCAAGCCGGCCATGATAAGGGAAGATTATATGTCATATTGAAGGAAGATGATGAATATACTTATTTGTGCGATGGAAAGTATAGAAGTTTAGATAATCCAAAAAAGAAGCGGAAAAAGCATGTTCAAGTAATTAAAGAAATTCCAACCAATGTGGCTGAACTTATAAAAGATGGTCAATTATTAAACAATGAAGGTATTAAGAGAGCTATTAAGCTTTATCATGAAAGATAGGTATAAGGAGGAACATATGTCAAAAGCAGATGTTATTGAAGTAGAAGGAACTGTAATAGAAAAGTTACCAAATGCAATGTTTCAAGTGGAACTTGAAAATGGTCACAAAGTACTAGCCCATATCAGTGGTAAATTAAGAATGAACTTTATTCGTATTCTACCGGGTGATAAAGTTACTATTGAATTATCCCCATATGATTTATCAAAAGGAAGAATTATCTGGAGAGATAAATAAAAAAAGACTTGATTTATATTAGTCTGTGTGTTATAATTTAGAGCGAACGTTTTGAGAAATACCCAATTAGTCATTGTATACTCGATAAATTGGGGCATTCAGAGGAAAGGAGGATTTGCTGTGAAAGTTAGATCATCAGTTAAACCTATCTGTGAAAAATGCAAAATAATCAAAAGAAAGGGAAGCGTCAGAGTAATCTGTGAAAACCCTAAGCACAAACAAAGACAAGGCTAATTCTTATTGGGCTTGATTTTGTTTGTTTAGATATTTAATCTGTTTTATATCTTAAAAGAAGCAAAAGCTTCAATGAATGAGTGCGGCTGCAGTAGGAACGCTAGGAAGCGTTGTCCAACTGATTTTATATATGCAGTATTTTACTACTGTACGTATTGCTTTTTTATACCGAGAGAAGCAATAGATGGAAGGAAAGTAAATTTCCGAATAATTAGATTATTTAAAAAGCAAATGGGTGTATGCACACATTTCAGGCGGAGTTATCCGAGCTGCATAGGTTTATTGCTTTTATAACTCATGACAATAGAATGGGTAAGCCATTCATAAATTAATTAAACGATGGAGGTGTAATGCGCACATGGCTCGTATCGCAGGTGTAGACTTACCAAGAGAAAAACGTGTTGAAATCGGTTTAACTTATATCTATGGTATTGGTAGAGTAAGTTCAAATCGTATTCTTGCTGATGCAAAAGTAAATCCTGACACACGTGTTAGAGATTTAACAGATGAAGAAGTGAAAAGAATTAGTTCCGTAATTGATGAATCACAAACTGTTGAAGGTGATTTGCGTCGTGAAATAGCTCTTAATATAAAGAGACTTCAGGAAATTGGATGTTATAGAGGTATTCGTCATAGAAAAGGACTTCCGGTTCGTGGACAAAAGACCAAAACAAATGCCAGAACTAGAAAAGGTCCTAAGAGAACTGTTGCTAATAAGAAGAAATAGTTAATGTACTAGTACTTAAGCGTAACGTAATTCACTACGCTTTTAGTATGTACTTTTTTTAAGTTAGTATGCAGTATTATGTAAAAGGCATAGAAGAAAGAGTTCATAAATTGATACCAAATTTAGAAAGTAGGGTAGTAAAATGGCTAAAAAAGTTACAAAGAAAGTGACAAAGAAGCGTGTTAAGAAGCATATTGAGCGCGGACAAGCACATATTCAATCATCTTTTAACAATACAATCGTAACAATAACAGACTCTGAAGGTAATGCTTTGTCATGGGCAAGTGCAGGTGGTCTAGGTTTTAGAGGATCAAAAAAATCAACACCATATGCAGCGCAGATGGCAGCTGAAACTGCTACCAAAGCAGCTTTAATTCATGGTTTGAAAACAGTAGAAGTTATGGTGAAAGGTCCTGGCTCAGGAAGAGAAGCAGCTATTCGTGCACTTCAAGCTTGTGGACTTGAAGTAACAAGTATTAAAGACGTTACACCGGTACCTCATAATGGTTGCCGTCCACCAAAACGTAGAAGAGTCTAATAGGAGGTGCGATAAAAAATGGCAGTAAATAGAGTTCCTGTTCTTAAAAGATGTAGATCTTTAGGTTTAGATCCTATATTCATGGGAATAGATAAAAAATCAAAAAGAGAATTAAGAAGAGCCAACAGAAAGATGTCTGAATATGGTCTTCAACTAAGAGAAAAACAAAAAGCAAAATTTATTTATGGTGTATTAGAAAAACCATTTAAAAATTATTATTCAAGAGCTGACAGAATGAAAGGTATTACAGGTGCGAACCTTTTGATAATCCTTGAAAGCAGATTAGATAATGTTGTTTTCAGAATGGGGTTAGCAAGAACTAGACGAGAAGCTAGACAAATCGTTGACCACAAGCATGTTTTAGTGAATGGAAAACAAGTAAACATTCCTTCCTATCTTGTAAAAGCTGGTGATACCATTGAGATTAAAGAAAAATGCAAAGGATCTCAAAGATATAAAGATATTTTAGAATTAACAGGAGGAAGATTAGTACCAGAATGGCTTGATGTTGATCAAGAGAACTTAAAAGGTACGATAAAAGAACTTCCATCAAGAGAAATCATTGATGTTCCTGTTAACGAAATGCTCATTGTCGAATTATATTCCAAATAGAATGCATTAAATAGTCTTTAATAACCCGAAAAAAGGAGGGACTTGTAGTGTTCGATTTTGAAAAACCCAAAATTGAGATTGCGGAAATTTCTGAAGACAGAAAATACGGAAAATTCGTAGTTGAACCACTCGAAAGAGGATACGGTACAACTCTTGGCAATTCATTAAGAAGAATCATGCTTTCTTCATTACCCGGAGCAGCCGTAAGTCAAGTCAAAATTGATGGAATACTTCATGAATTCAGTTCTATTCCTGGTGTTAAGGAGGATGTTACTGAAATTATCATGAACATCAAAAGTTTAGCAATCAAGAATAACAGTGAAACAAATGAATCCAAAGTAGCCTATATTGAATTTGATGGTGAAGGGGTTGTTACAGCAGCTGATATTCAAGTGGACCAAGACATTGAGATTTTAAATCCGGAATTGGTTATTGCAACACTAAATGGCGGTGTAGACAGCAAACTTTACATGGAACTTACTATTACCAAGGGTAGAGGATATGTAGGTGCTGATAAAAACAAAAGTGAAGATTTGCCAATTGGCGTGATTGCAATTGACTCAATTTATACACCAGTTGAACGTGTTAATTTGACTGTTGAAAATACACGTGTAGGTCAGATCACAGATTATGATAAACTTACATTAGATGTATTCACAAATGGGACATTAGTTCCTGATGAAGCAGTAAGTTTGGCAGCAAAAGTTCTAAGCGAACATCTTAATTTATTTGTTGATTTATCAGAAAATGCTAAGACAGCAGAAGTAATGATAGAAAAAGAAGAAAATGGTAAAGAGAAAGTTTTAGAAATGAACATCGATGAATTAGAATTGTCAGTTCGTTCTTATAACTGCTTGAAGAGAGCTGGAATCAATACCGTAGAAGAATTAACAAATAAGACATCAGAAGACATGATGAAAGTCCGTAATTTAGGACGTAAATCATTAGAAGAAGTATTAGCGAAATTGAAAGAACTTGGATTACAATTAAATTCAAGTGAAGAATAATACAATGATATGTTCTGCTTATAAGTCCTACGAGCGTAGCAGAGCTTCTCATTATATGGAAAGATGAACAATATTTGGCAAGTAAGCCCAACGAGCGTTGCCGGATATTCCACTAATGGAGGTAAAACGATGGCAGGATATAGAAAACTTGGAAGAACTTCAAGTCAGAGAAAAGCATTGATTAGAAATCAGGTAACCAATCTTTTAGCACATGGTAAAATTGTTACTACGGAAGCAAAAGCAAAAGAAATCCGTAAAGTAGCAGAAGGTCTAATTGCTTTAGCAGTAAAAGAAAGAGATAACTTTGAAACAGTGAAAGTAACAGCTAAAGTAGCGAAAAAAGATGCTGATGGAAAAAGAGTTAAAGAAGTAGTAGACGGTAAAAAAGTAACTGTTTATGAAGAAGTAGAAAAAGAAGTGAAAAAGGATTTGGCTTCTCGCTTACATGCCAGAAGACAAATGTTAAAAGTTCTTTACCCAGTAACAGAAGTACCTGCAGAAGCAGCTGGTAAAAAGAGAAATACAAAAGAAATCGATATGGTTGCAAAACTTTTCGATGAAATTGCTCCTAAATATGCAGATCGTAAAGGTGGTTACACCAGAATCGTAAAAATCGGTCTTCGTAAAGGAGATGCAGCTATGGAAGTTCTTTTGGAACTTGTATAATCTGATAGTATATTACACTCGCTTAATAGCGAGTGTTTTTTCTTTTGTTGGCTTAGGAACTTTTGCAAATATATTGTATTCTTTACAATTTAATATATATAGTATATTATTAGGATAATAAACAAAATTACATGAAAGGAAGAAAAACATGTGAGAAAAGCTGGAATTTTATTACCAATTGCAAGTTTGCCATCAAGGTTTGGGATAGGATGCTTCTCTAAGGAAGCATATCAATTTGTGGATCAATTAGAAAGAAGTGGGCAAAAGTGTTGGCAGATACTACCGTTAGGGCCGACAGGATATGGAGATTCACCTTATCAGTCATTTTCCACATTTGCCGGGAATCCATATTTTATTGATTTAGAATATTTCATACGTGAAGGATTTTTGCTGGAAGAAGAATGTGAAGCATGTGATTTTGGAGAGGACAAGCGTTATATTGATTATGAAAAGATATATTTAGAGAGATTTAAACTACTGAAACTAGCGTATGAACGCAGTAATAGTAAATGGAATGAACAATTTTTATTATTTAAAGAAGAAAACAAATTTTGGCTGGATGATTACAGTCTATACATGACGATAAAAGATATTAATAATGGGTGCAGCTGGCTTGAGTGGGAAGAAGACTTAAAAGAGCGGTATCCCGAAACATTGGCTAATATAAGTATAGAATTTGAAGAAGAAATAGAGTTTTATAGCTATTTGCAATATATATTTACCGTTCAATGGATACAGTTAAAAAACTATGCCAATGAACGGAATATAGAGATCATTGGCGATATACCAATTTATGTGGCGTTAGATAGTGCGGATTGTTGGGCTAATAAAGAATTGTTCCAATTTGATGAAAATAGTGAGCCAAAGGCAGTTGCAGGATGTCCGCCTGATGCATTTGCCAGATTTGGACAATTATGGGGCAACCCACTATACGATTGGGGATATCATCAAAAAACAGGATATCATTGGTGGATAAATAGAATTCAATATCATCTTGCTTTGTATGATAAAATTCGAATTGATCATTTTCGAGGATTCGATGCTTATTATTCCATACCATATGGAGATGAAACTGCTGAGTTTGGGCAGTGGGAGATAGGGCCCGGTTATGATTTCTTTGCGGCAATAGAAGACCGGTTAGGGAAAATGAATGTAATAGCAGAGGATTTAGGATTCCTTACAGAAAGTGTAAAAGAATTAGTTGAGAAGACTGGATATCCGGGGATGAAAGTTCTCGAGTTTGCCTTTGGTTCGGATGAAAGAAATGATTATCTGCCTCATAATTATATTCAAAATTGTATCGTGTATACAGGAACTCATGACAATGATACAATTAAAGGCTGGTTTGAATCGATATCTGAATACGAAAAAAAATTTTCTATTGAGTATTTAAATAATGGAGAACATGAAATAGAGAAGATACATTGGGACTATATCCGTTTGGCGTTAAGCAGTGTGGCTGAAACAGCTGTTATACCAATGCAGGATTATCTGGGCTTGGGAGATGAAGCAAGGATCAATATTCCATCTACATTAGGAGATAATTGGACTTGGAGATTATTAGAAGATGAGATTACGGATGATTTGTTAGAAGAAATAAGAAAATTGACGAAGTTATATAATCGATGAACGATGATTTATGTAGGAAGGCTTTCGCTTGCAATTCGAGTAAGAATCTTATACAATATAAAAAGCTGATTTAATAAAGAAAAAAGTACTTTAAAAAAGTAACAGGTGAATAAAATGGGGATCATTGAAACAAATAAATTAGTTTTTGAATATATAAGAAGAGACGAAGAAGATAATGTAGAAGCCATTCAAAGAGCAGTAGATGAAGTAGATCTTGATATTAAAGAAGGTGAATTCATCGCAATTTTAGGGCACAATGGGTCCGGCAAGTCGACTTTGGCTAAGCATATGAATGCTATTTTGGCACCTACAGAAGGAACTGTCTGGGTAGATGGAAAAGATACCAAAGAGGAAGAGAAAATATGGGATATTAGACAAACGGCAGGAATGGTGTTCCAAAATCCAGACAATCAGATTATCGGTACTGTAGTGGAAGAAGATGTTGGTTTTGGACCTGAGAATATAGGAATTCCGACAGAGCAGATATGGGAAAGAGTAGAAGAAAGCTTAAAAGCAGTTGGTATGTATCAATATCGGAAACACTCTCCTAATAAGTTATCAGGAGGACAGAAACAGCGTGTAGCAATAGCAGGAGTTGTTGCAATGCATCCGAAATGTATTGTACTTGATGAACCGACGGCCATGCTGGATCCAAATGGAAGAAAAGAAGTAATCCGTGCCGTGAGAGCATTGAATGATGTTGAAAACGTAACGATTATTTTAATTACACATTATATGGAAGAAGTAATTTATGCCGATAAAGTTTATGTCATGGATCAAGGGAAAATTGTGATGCAGGGGACACCAAGGGATATTTTTTCCCAAGTCGAAACTTTGAAAAGTTATCGATTAGATGTGCCTCAGGTCACACTTTTGGCTTATGAACTGCAAAAGCAAGGCATCCCATTAACAGATGGTATTTTAACTATGGAAGAATTGGTGGAACAACTATGTCAATTATCGTGAATAAACTTAATTATATCTATGGTCCGGGAACAGCATATGAAGTACAGGCGTTAAAGAATATCAATTTGGAAATAAATGATGGAGAATTTATTGGAATTATCGGTCATACTGGATCGGGAAAGTCCACTTTAATACAGCATTTAAATGGATTGATAAAGGCAGTATCAGGTGAAATCTATTATAATGGGGAAGACATTTATGATAAAGATTTTGATATGAAAAAACTACGTAGTAAGGTAGGCCTTGTATTTCAGTACCCGGAACATCAGCTCTTTGAAGTTGACGTTTTTCAAGATGTATGTTTTGGCCCAAAAAATCTGGGGTTATCAAAAAATGAAGCTGAGCTGCGTGCATTTGAAGCATTGCGAAGTGTAGGTTTTCCGGAAGATTTATTTTATCAGTCGCCATTTGATTTGTCAGGTGGACAAAAAAGGCGAGTAGCCATTGCCGGCGTATTGGCAATGAATCCTGATGTCTTAATTTTGGATGAACCTACAGCAGGATTAGATCCAAAGGGGCGGGATGAAATTTTGGATCAGCTTGTACAGCTTCACGAAGAAAAGAAAATGACCATTATATTGGTATCTCACAGCATGGAAGATGTAGCAAGGTATGTAAATAGAATTATTGTTATGAATCAAGGTGAGATTTTGTATGATCAAACACCAAAAAATGTATTTCAGCATTATAAGGAGCTTGAAGAAATAGGGTTGGCTGCGCCGCAAGTCACGTATATTATGAACCAGTTAAAAGAAAAAGGGTTTAGAGTAGATGTGAATGTGACGAAAATTGAAGAAGCAGCCACAGAAATTTTAAGAGCACTTGGAAGACAGGCATGAACAAGGAGAGAAAATGATTCGAGATATTACATTGGGACAGTATTATCCAACTGATTCCATTATTCATAGATTAGATCCAAGAGTAAAATTAATCGGTACAATCGTGTTTATTGTATCTCTTTTTCTATTTAAAGATTTTTTTGGATATCTTTTAGCTACTCTTTTTTTGGCGGTATCGATCAAAATATCCAAGGTGCCTTTTCATTTTATGATGAAAGGGTTAAAATCTATCATTGTACTGTTGATAATAACTGTGGTATTCAATCTTTTTTTGACACCTGGCGAAAAACTGATAGAATTTTTTATATTCAAAATAACGAAAGAGGGCCTTAGAACCGCAATCTTTATGGCAGTGCGTCTGGCTTATTTGATAGTTGGTTCATCTATCATGACTTTAACAACAACGCCAAATCATTTAACGGATGGTCTGGAAAAATTATTAAATCCTTTAAATAAAATAAGAGTTCCGGTTCATGAGGTGGCAATGATGATGTCTATCGCTCTGCGGTTTATTCCTATATTATTAGAAGAAACGGATAAAATTATGAAGGCACAGATTGCGCGTGGAGCCGATTTTGAAAGTGGAAATTTGATAAAAAAAGCGAAAAGTCTGGTTCCTTTATTGGTACCTCTTTTTATATCAGCATTCCGAAGAGCCAATGATTTGGCAATGGCAATGGAGGCAAGATGTTATCAGGGAGGAACAGGCAGGACGAAGATGAAACCACTTGTCTATAAAAAAATAGATGGAATAGGTTTTGGAGTATTAGCGATGTATTTATTGATCTGCATATTAGTAAATCAATTTGTTCCTGTATAGGAAATAGCATTCTGATCCGCAAATGCAGTATGGTTTTACATTGAAATAAGGAAGAAGATTGATGAAAAGAATAAAATTGATAGTAGCTTATGATGGGACAAACTATTGTGGATGGCAGATACAGCCAAATGGTGTTACCATTGAAGAAGTCTTAAATAAAGAATTAACAAGGCTTTTGAAGGAAGATATTAAAGTAATAGGTGCCAGCAGAACGGATTCAGGGGTTCATTCTTTGGGAAATGTGGCAGTTTTTGATACAGACACAAAGATTCCTGCTGAGAAAATTGCGTATGCTCTGAATGTAAGTCTTCCTGAGGATATAGTGATTCAAGAGTCATGTGAAGTAGAATCAAATTTTCATCCCCGATTTACGAACAGTATCAAAACTTATGAATATAGAATATTAAGTTGTACATTTCCAAAACCGGAATCTAGATTTACAACGCATTTTTATTATGGTCATTTAGATATTGAAAAAATGAGAGCAGCAGGCCGGTATTTAGTGGGAAAGCATAATTTTAAAAGTTTTTGTAGTCCCAAAACTGAGGTTTTAGATACTGTAAGAGAAATTTATGCATTAGAAGTGAAAAAGGAAGAGGATATTATTAAAATAAGGGTTTCCGGAAATGGTTTCTTATATAATATGGTACGTATTATTGCAGGGACCTTATTGGAAGTTGGAATGGGTAAATACCCTCCGGAAAAAATCCCAGATATTTTGAAGAAAGAAAATAGGAGTGCAGCAGGACCTACAGCTCCAGCGAAAGGATTGACCATGATAGGAATTAAATATATAGATAATTGATGAGAAGAAAGGGGGAGTTTTAATGGAGTATTTAGTTTTTGTAAACGAATATTTGCATGAGATGAACCTGGTAACAATTATTTTTCGTATTGTATGTGCAGTTGTTGCAGGTACAATTATTGGGATAGATCGAAGTGAAAAGCGGCGTGTAGCGGGTTATAAGACCCATGCTATTGTATGTTTGGGTGCTGCCCTAGTTATGCTGACAGGAGAATATATATTTAGACAATATGGCGGCAGTGGAGATTTGGCCAGATTAGGAGCACAGGTAATCAGCGGAGTAGGTTTTTTGGGAGTTGGTACGATCATAGTAACTGGTAATAATCAGGTAAAGGGTTTGACGACAGCAGCGAGTTTGTGGACCTGTTCATGTATAGGGCTTGCAATAGGAATTGGATTTTATAGTGGTGCATTGGCATCTGTAGCTGCGCTTTTGCTTATTTTCCGTTACTTTAAACTTATTAATTATTATGTAAATAAGCATTTGAGAGCTGTAGAAGTATATATAGAATTAGAGTCTGCACAATACATTTCAGGTTTTTTAGAATTTATTCGAGAGAAAGATTGTAAGGTATCCAGTTTTGAAATCGGTCCAGCCAGAATGAAGGATGAGGGAATTTCTATTCTTGCAACGATTGAAACAGGAAGAATGAGAACATGTACAGATGTTTTAGAACTATTGCGGAGTATTCCGGGCATCAGGACAGTGGAAGAATATAATTGTTAACTTAATTCGAACGTGGTTGACAATTATCGAGCCTTTCGTTATAATTTTAGTTGTATCTATTTAAGTTGATGAACTAAAATAAAACGGGAGGCTTTACTTATGGAAGAACAAAAATCAAAAAATAAAATTAGTACATATCAAATGGCTCTAGTAGCATTAATGAGCGCAGTTATTTGTATACTTGCACCACTTTCAATACCAATACCAATCAGCGCGGTTCCTATTTCGTTCACGAATTTGGCTGTCTTATTTGTTGTTTATATATTAGGATGGAAAATGGGGACTCTTAGTTATCTTATTTATGTATTAATTGGACTCACAGGGCTTCCTGTCTTTTCAGGTTTTGAAGGTGGATTCGGGAAATTAGTCGGGCCTACTGGAGGTTATATTATAGGTTTTGCATTACTAGCAGTTATTTCCGGGCTTTTTATCGAGAGATTTCCTGGGAATATTTTCATGAATGTTGTTGGTATGATAATAGGATCAATTGTTGTTTATGTATTTGGAGTTGTATGGTTAGCATATCAAATGGATTTAACATTGAAACAGGCAATGATCAGTGGAATGCTGCCCTATCTTTTAGGTGACGGAATTAAAATCGTATTAGCAGCTATTGCAGGACCGATTATTAGAAAAAATCTTGAAAGAGCAGGTTTGGTTTAAAAAAATGATTGACACACACGGGTACGTATTATATAATATCAAGGTATGACGTATGTTAGAAAGTGTTCTAGCCAAAGCCCCGGTAGAACCTTTTACAATAAAATGAAGAGTTTTAAATTTCAAGGAGGTAAAAACCAATGAAAAGTTTTATGGCTAGTCCAGCAACAATTGAAAGAAAATGGTATGTAGTTGACGCTACAGGATATACATTAGGTCGTTTAACATCAGAAATTGCTAAAGTATTAAGAGGTAAGAACAAACCAATCTATACACCTCATATCGATACTGGCGATTATGTAATCGTTGTAAATGCAGAAAAAATCAAAGTTACAGGTAAGAAGTTAGATCAGAAAATTTATTACCACCATTCTGATTATGTAGGTGGTATGAAAGAAACAACTTTAAGAGAAATGTTAGCAAAGAAACCTGAAAAAGTGATCGAACTTGCTGTTAAAGGTATGCTTCCAAAAGGACCTTTAGGTAGAGAAATGTACAAGAAACTTCATGTATACGCTGGTCCAGAGCATGATCATGCAGCTCAAAAACCAGAAGTATTAACATTTTAATTAGAAAGGTGAAGGAGGTAAATTACAGTGGCTAAGGCAAGATTTTATGGAACAGGAAGAAGAAAAAAATCAATCGCAAGAGTATATTTAGTACCTGGAACAGGTAATATTACAATAAATAAAAGAAACATCGATGAATATTTAGGACTAGAAACTTTGAAAGTTATCGTTCGTCAACCATTGGTTGCAACAGAAACAGTGGATAAATTTGACGTTTTAGTAAACGTTCATGGTGGTGGATACACAGGACAGGCTGGAGCTATCAGACATGGTATCGCAAGAGCTTTACTTCAAGTAGATGCGGAATATCGTCCAACTTTGAAAAAAGCAGGTTATTTAACAAGAGATCCAAGAATGAAAGAAAGAAAGAAATACGGTCTCAAAGCAGCACGTCGTGCGCCACAGTTCTCAAAGAGATAAAAAGCGGTCAACGCATTTGTCAAGAAAAGCCCGATTTTACAAGGGTTACAGACGTTGTGGAATGTTGTCAAACGCATTGGAAATTACTTCGTGTGCAACACGTTTGCAACAGGTGTGCATCAAAAATATCAGTAATAATTATAGGACATTTTTCATTGAAGCAATTCATTGGAAAGTGTCCTTTTCTTTTTGTAAGGACTTTCCTTTCCGTTCGTGTTATATCTTATTAATCGCATCGACGAGCTCTTTGATATCAAAGTGAGTATAAACTTTCTCTGTGAGTGTCATTGCTCCAGAGAGTAGCCCATGCAATCATAAGACCCGGTATGTGGTGCATATAATGATATAACGTTTTGGTAACAAATTTACAATTTACTACCAATTCCGTAAAGGAGGTGGTAGTCATGAAAAATTTTACGAAATTAATGGTAACATAATTTATGATTTTTAGCATAGTATTTAGTGCGTATGCAACAAATTTAAGTATAGATAAACATTGAATTATGATTAAGGATTGAAATCCAACAGTACAAGTAACATCATGACTGGCACTGGAAGAATTACATATTTTACTGGGGCCATTGGCGATCATAATAATTCTTTGAAATTGTATGACTGTGCAACTAAAATATCTGTTGATGATGTTTCTTCTGGTACAAAAGTAACGGCTACCAACACATATAAAAATAAAACGCAATACTTCTATAAACAATCATGTGGCAGTCTTCCATCAGCAATACTTGATATATGGACTGATGGAACAACTTATCCTATAAAAGATATTACAACAGGAGGCACACTTGATAATGTATATTCAGCCAAAATAACCCATAAGGCATCATAAAGTTATTAAATACTTTATACTTGAGCAAACACAGAAAGACTTTTAAGTCTCTCTGTGTTTGAATTTGTTAATACATGGAGGGATATTGTGAAAAAGAAAAGAATAATTTTTATAAGCATAATATCAATTATAGTTTTTTGTATTATTAATTTTTTATTTATGGATAATAGTTTTATCGAAACAATTTTCAATGAAAAAAACGAAATAGGACCTTATGTATCAATTACTTATGGTATTAATGATAATACTACTGACAGTGGTCGACGAATACAGTATTACACATATAGCATAGACAAAAATAAACTTGATTTACAATGCAGTATTCCATTTGCAGCGCAATACGGAACAGGAGTCGTATCATTAGAAAATCAAAAGCTTTATTATTCTGGAAGAGCAGGAAAAAATACGAATGATTCCATAATAGAATATGATCTAAAGACTGGCCAAACTCATGCTTTAGAAAACGAAAATGCTACATATAATGATATTGCAATAGTTGATAATCATACTCTACTTGTAACAGCAATTTCAAAAAAAATGAATGTAATTGGCCTGCTACTTTTGATTTGAATAGTAGAACATTTACTTATTTATATGATGCGAATAATATTAGTGATTCCTTGTACTCCGCAAGGGCTGGACGAATAAACTATAACTATATCTATAATAAATTTGTAGATGTATTTGTTAACCAAGATGAATTCTACTCATCAAAATTCAATTCCAATGAAGTTGCTATTGACTATAACATTGCACTTGTTTCTCCAAATCTCTTATTAAATACAAAAAGTATATTCGCTAAAAAGATGAAGATTGCCAATGACGTTTACATGGCAACACAAATTTCAGATAACTCAATTTTGGTACAAGTTGATGATGATGTTGAGGGTAAGCAATTTTTCTGTTTAATTGATTTAGTGAATAAATCAATCAAAGAAATTGATTGCCCATTTAAAAATGTGACATATATTACAGACTGTGTTACATTGGACCAAGGTAAGACATACTTTGTGTTAGGCGGGTTCAAAAATAGTAATGAAGTTCAAAAAAATGGTTTATTCTATTATGACACAAATACAGAACAAGCAGAGCCTATATTGACGAATAATGATAGTAACCAAGGACATGTAATTAATTTTACAGTTGTAGGGAGCAGACAGTAATTTTATAAGCAAAAAAGTCCGTGTAAAGGTTTTATAATTTTAAAGAAGGCTCTCTTTTTGGAGAACTTTATAATTATATATTTAAATGGTTAGATATTCCGGTGGATTAACAATTTGCTGTTTATGAAATGTCCTGAGACGTAATAAAACGTCGAGAGTGTGAAACACATGCGCAACAATAATACTACAAACCTATGTGTTTCCAGGCTTCTCAAGCTATTAAACGGTTGACAAAGAGATAATATGTATGACTTTTGGAAAATTGGAAAGCGCCTTATTTACAGGGGTAGGATATAATACATATAAGCAACAAACAAGTGAACGAAAGTAACTAAAAAGACACAAATATTAGAAATTTTTAGGATGTTTTTCAGATGGATTTATCTGATTGAGACATCCTTTTTTTGCACAGATATTAATTTGATAATACTTCGTTTTTTCAAAACATTGATTTGTTAAGAAAGTTTTGCTATACTAATCAAAAGAATAATTCAAAAACTAAATTTTGAATAAGATATTTGGAGGATGTGCAATGATTCCTATTAAGAAGCTGGACACATGATTATTGAAGAAGAGCAGCGACGCTGCAGGATTAGTCAAAGAAATTGAACGCATTCTTACAATTCAATGAGAGAGAAATCCTTAAAGATAGTGGGAAAGTAACGGATAATGGCTAAAGCATTTGCAGAAAGCGAATTCGTTTATTGTGAGTTTTATACCATGAAATTATGGTATGATTCATATTGTTTTTTGGTAAATTTCTAGGAATAATTTAGGGGGGAAAATTATGTTACCATCGATAAAAGTGGCAGAAATGGAATTAGAGATTGCAGAAACCTTAAATCCAGGACCTTGGTTTAAACATTCTATAAATGTTGGGATAGCTGCACGAAATATTGCAGAAAAAATCCAAAATATGGATATGGAAAAGGCATATATTTTAGGCATATTACACGATATAGGTAGGCGTGTTGGAGTTGTCAATATATCGAAACATGTCTATGAGGGATATAAATTTTGTATAGAAAAGGGTTGGAATGAAGTTGCTAAAGTGTGTATGACTCATTCATATATATTGATGCAAGATGAATTTGATTATGAACCAATCGAAAACGAAGAGATGGAAATAAAAAAGTACATTTTAAATTGTCAGACAGATGATTTTGATTTACTGATCCAGTTGTGTGATTCATTGGCAGCAGATTACGGATTTGTCATAATTGAAAAGAGATTTGTTGATGTAATACGTAGATATGGAATTATGCAAAAATATATAGAAGGATGGAATAAAACTTTTGAAATAAAAGAATATTTTGAAGAAAAAATGGGATGCTCCGTTTATGATGTTTTGCCTAATATAGGAAAAACAACACTATTATCTCCACCACTATGGACTCAGCCTGTAAACAAATCAATAATAAGATAACTTGGAATATGCTTGATTAAGAAATTCTTTTATATGTTTGAAACTATAAAAGAACAACTCAATACAATTCATAACCTCCTACTTCACTGAATGGGAGGTTCTTTTGCATATTTTTTTGTAAAATTATGAGCAATACGGCATGCATAATAAAAACTTTAAATATGTAAAAGTAGTGTCAAGCATTTTTGACTATGTCTCGGAAAAATTAATTTATTAGCACCACCTAACGGGGTGCTTTTGTAGAAGGTAATGTGTCTGTTTTGGCGCTTTTTATTAAAAAAAGGGATGGCAAACAGACCTCATCAGAGGCTTTCGTGAAACTATGCTGTTAGCATTGATTTCGAAATGAGATCATAAGGAACGTGTTTTTGAAATTCATGATTCCTCCAAGGGTGCTTTGGTGAGGGGATTGCTCTT
>NZ_QRCT01000050.1 GCF_003363435.1 Anaerosacchariphilus polymeriproducens | reverse complement strand
TTTGCAATTATATTGCTATTATATTCATATGTCAATACTTACCAGCATTTTTTATTTACCTTAGCATTTCAAAAACACCGTATAAATCTACTTTTCCATATCCCCATATATTATTAGGATAAACAATATCGGTACTTCTCTCCGCCCCTCTGATTAATAATTTTTTGATTGTGGAACCTTTAATATTAGGATATCTGTTCCTATCTAAAGCCCACTCCAATAACATTGCCACAATCCCTGTAGTATGTGCTGCTGCTGCCCCCGTACCGGTAACCTGCCCATATTGGTTATTTAAAGTAGGACAGGTTAGATTTACCCCCGGAGCCGCTAAATCGGGTTTAACTCCTCCACTTCTTGTATAACCCCTGCTGGAAAAAATAGCAATTCCTCCAGTCTGGGTATCGTATGCAGTAATCGTGATTGGTAGAGCGGCATTAGCAACTGCTGTAATAGTAGTATCCGGACTGGCTTCTAAAAAATACGTTTCTTCCGATATTAAATCACCACTAGGCAGCCAGACATTAAAATCTGATGCAGCATTTTCCATATTGTGTACTCTAAACTTCCATATTCCTTCTTGCGGATTTTCAAAACGGATCAAAATCAACTGATCTCCGGTAATACTTTCTAAAACAAAGTTATTGATCCATAAAATGGAAGACTCAAATATAAAACTAATCTCCCGACAATCACTTAACTTGGGATAGATAGTAGGCACATATTCTCCGGTCGGAGAGATTATGTCAATGGTCAGCCGATGAGGAACTGACTGCCATAATTCCATCCAAAACATTCTATCCTTGTTACTTACCCGTAAATCAAACTCTTTTAATTGCTGCAACTGCTCAACCTTACCCAAATAATGCCTGTTTTTATTCCCCTCATTTCCGGCGGAAACAGTTACTGCTATTCTAGGCAGTTGAGAAGCAAATGAAAAATAACTGGCAGCTGGTCCTGTTCCATCATGACCTCCTTGACTGGTTCCCAGTGCAACACATATAGAAAGAGGGCGCTCAAGTTCATCTGCAACCTGCAGCAGATATTTAAGGCCCATCATAATATCTGTTTCCTGATAGCATAATTTGTCCGGAGCTATAGAAAAAATCTCCTTATTAACCTGTTTTGCTTCTTTTAATTTAACGATTACCAATTGTGCATCCGGAACTACCCCGCTAAAATTTTGATTTCTATTTTCATTTCCTGCAATTACTCCGGCCAACATAGTTCCATGACCAATTTCATCTGTGGAAGGTACCACTGATAATGGATTTTCTTGACTTAAGGCGTTATTGATTTCTTCCATTGTATATTCTGTACCATATGTAAACGTCTCAGGCGGACTACCGCCTTCTTCATTAATCGTCTGATCCCAGATAGATACAATTTTGGTTGTACCATCTGCATTAATAAAGGCCTGATGCTGATATTCAATTCCAGTATCTATAAGTCCAACTAAAATACCCTGCCCGCGCATACCAAAATTAGGATTATTTCTGGCTCTTATAACTCCGGATTCCTCTAAACTCTCCGTTGATTCAAGCGTCCATAGTGATGGAAATATTGCATACTGTTCTTCACCAAGACTACATTTATCTATCATTGACTTAGGCAGATGCACCATAGAATATGTAGTATTTATAGGAGTGACAGGAAAATTTCCTCTAACTAAAAATAATTGCAGTAAAATATTTTCTATTATTATATCTACATAATTATTGCTTATAATTTCGTTAGCCACTAACTATCCTCCTAACTTTTGCATCATACGCTTCATCTTATTTATTATATGAACCTTCTCCTCTATTGATTCCATACTCATCAGTCCATATAAAAAGGCATCTGTTTTTATACAGACACCTCTCTTTTTGTTATGAAATTACTTTATTAATTAACTTTCAAAAATATTACTTCTATCTCTTTCAAGATGTTCCGCAGCCTCAACAATCTGATTTAATTTATTTAATAACTCAGAAGATATCCTGTTAATTTCCTGATATATTCTTTTCGCTTCCTGGCTATTAGAATTTTTCAGCGCTGTCAGAACCTCTTTTGCTTTTGCATGAAGATTCAAATGCTGCCCATCTATACTTTTCCATAATTCAATAATTGCAGGATTCTTTGGTCTGCAAGAATAATAAAATCTACCAAAAGCACATTTATGGCCATCCGTTTGAATTGCACATACATCCCCTGTATCTACCATGTCTTTTAACTTATTAAGCCATTTTTGATGTGCTTCTATCGCACTGCTGACAGAATCTTTAAAAGACGTTTGTCCAATATAATAAAAAGGATCTATTGCCATATCACTCATTTTTAATACAGAATCTGTTAAAGAATCCTCGACTGCTTTTAACGGTTTAATCACATCATCCATACTCTCTGAAATTGTATGTAATTGTTCTGCTCGCTTTTCTAAATTCTGTACATCTTCTATTACTTCATCCATAGCAGAGCTCATATTTTCAATCGATTCTGAAATCTGTCCACTATTATCTGCCATTGTGGAAATAGCTTCTGCAAGATTCATTACATTGCTTTTATTCTCTTTTCCAATGTCTCTTACATTATTAAGATTTACATTAATATTCCCTAAAGACTCTACTGTTTCTTCAATACTTTTTGAACTCTTATTGGAAGCATGCTCTATTTTTCCCAATAATTCACCCATTCCTCCTGTTAAGCCTTTCGTCTGCTCTGCTAAATCACGAATAGAATCTGCTACAATTGCGAAACCACGTCCGGCTTCACCAGCTCTCGCCGCTTCAATTGAAGCATTTAAGGCTAATAAATTGGTCTGTCCCGATATTTCATCGATTGAATCAATTAATTGTTGAATATTTCCTACAATATCTAATAGTGATTTCATATCTTCGACCATTAAAGATGCATTTTGTGTCGTTGTTTCAGATAATTCCATAATTGCAGTAATTCCATCTTCACTTTGTTTGGTTGAATTCAATATTTCATTTGATCCTTCTAATAGGGTCCCTATTGAAGAAGTTAATTTATCTTGTGTTACTATAACTTCTTTTGTTAAATTTGAAGTGCTGTCAAAACTTTGTGTTAATTTAATCATTTCATCACTGATTACCGTAAGTTTCTCTTTTTTATCTTCTAATTCTAAATCAAGCGTACTTACTTCTGTAGCAGACTTAATAACACCACTCATAACCGTTCCGAATTGATCTCTTCCTTCTGAAATCCTTGTATATATTTCTTTCAACTCTGGAGAAGCTTTACTTTCGTTAAAATTTTTCATTTTTAAAATGGATTCTATTACACTTTGTTGTCCATTTTTATCTTTTCTAAAACGCATATTTTACAGCTCCTTTATTTTAAAATTTCATTTCTAAGTCATAATACTATTTTATCAATTTTTCACAATATTTCAAGTGATTTCTGTGAATTTCATCAACATTTTTACTTTTAAACGTTACTTTTCGCAATAAATTCCATATTTTCACATCTCTGGTATGGTAAATTTTGCACAAACTGGATATTTACTCATTATATTTGTTTTCGTATGATTAATATACTTTAGTAAAGGAGAATACTACAGAAATGAAAAAAACAAATACTTTAGTTATCGCGTCACTATTAGCTTCCCTGACTTGTATTGCTACTACATTTTTCAAAATTAATACTCCTCCCAATGGCTACATTCATTTAGGAGATGGTTTTGTTCTATTAAGCGGTGCTCTTCTGGGCCCTTATGTAGGAGGATTAGCTGCGGGTACAGGTTCTATGCTTGCTGATATATTTTCCGGTTATGCAGCCTATGCACCTGCTACTTTCATTATTAAGGCTTTAGCCGCTCTCACTTGTGGTTTTATTTATCAAAAATTGATTAAAAATATCATAATAGGTGGAATCTTAGGAGAAATTATAGTAATAGCAGGTTATTTTCTATATGATACATTTTTGAAGCTGAGTTCTATTGGAGAATGGAATCATACAGCTTTTAGCACTGCATTATTATCTACATTACCTACAATTCCTTTAAATTGTATCCAAGGTATTGTAGGCATAGTTATTACGGTCATTCTTCTACCAATTGTTAACAGATTTTATAAATCATATACTTCTCAATAATATTTTGAAAAATTAAACTTTGGCAATGTATACTCTCTTTCCATTTGGTAATACTCCATGTAAAAGGAGTAATGACTATGGCGAAGAAAAAAACAAAGAAAATAAATTTGCAAGAACTAAAACCGGAAGAACTTATGAAATATGAGATTGCTGAAGAATTAGGCTTACTCGATACTGTTTTAAAAGAAGGCTGGCAATCTTTGACTGCCAAAGATACCGGAAAAATTGGCGGTCTTGTAACAAAGCGAAAAAGAGATATGCAAAAATAAGCATACCTCTTTTTTATACTTTATCATCAAATTCTTTTAGTCCTAATTAACATTTACATCAATACTTCCTACTCCGCATTCCATGTTAATCGTCTTTTTTGCATTATGATCAATCTTTTTATCATTTCCCAATGCATGGAATTTGTTATCATTAATTTCCATATCTCCTACGCCACTTTTTAGTATATAATTAAAGTCATTTTCTTTTCCATCTAAATCTAAAGAGATTTCACCAATTCCACAATCAGCAGATATATCTCCATCTACTTTTCCACTGAGAGAAATACTACCTACTCCACATTCTACACTTGTATCCTTTGCCTGCATTTTTTCAATATCTATTTCACCGGCTCCGGCTGAAAGCTCCATTTTTTCTGCTGCTGCAATAGTGTCTCCATGCAAGCTGCCCGCTCCTACATCAAAAGATATTTCTTTTCCATAAAATCGCTCAATATTTGCCTCGCCTGCTCCCATTGTAATCCGTCCCTTTTCAAATTTATAATCTTTGGGGAGGTAAATTTTAACTTCTGTCCCATAGTTTTCGAATAATTTCCAAAAAGATTTTTTTAACTTTTCATGGATCACAAGTTTGTTTCCATCCTGGTAGCATGTTCCATAGTCATCCTTACGCTTCATGATAACAACTATTTTATCTTCATCACCAGAATTAATTTCTAACTTACCGGCATCCACTTTGATATCTAAATTTTTGATTTCTTCTAACGGATATTCATACTTTTCTTGTTTTGTTAAATTGGTCAAACCAGAGATATCTCTTATATTGCCAAATCGAAAGCCCATAGCAGTTCCAACTACTGCCAAAAGAATCCCTATGCCCAAAAAAACTACAACTAATATTAAACAAACCTTTGTCAATCGCTTCATACAGCTTTTTCTCCTTTCTTATTAAATATTTTCCGAAAAAGATCAGTTATTCCTTTGAATATATAAGGAATTGCTTTTGTCATGATCCATATGCTGAGTAACAAAAATAGAATTCCTATTGCAAGCATTATCAGACCGCCTCCCACAATCACAAGACCGGCAGGTGGAGCTGCAACCATCTTTACAATACCTACGCCTATTAAACCAATACCACCCAAAATAAGTCCTACTGTTGTCGCCAGAACTGCTATTAAAATTCCAATTACTGCACTGACAAATCCAATTAATAATCCTCCTGCAGTACATAGGATCGGCAGACCTACCGGAATAGCCAATAAACATCCTAATACAATCAATATAATTTTTAATGTATCATCTTTTTTCGTTTCATTTTGTTTTGTGTAACTTTGATTTCTTTGATCTGATTTCGACTCATTGATCACTTCTTTCTTATCTTCAAATCTGGAATCTGTAAAACCATTTTCTGAAAACTCTCCATTTTCTCCTTCTTCATTCAGTCCTGCTTTAATTGTCTGTGCTACTTTTTCAGGTGAATTCAATTGTTCAATGATCATTCCTTCATTTTCTACACCTGCATCATCAAAATAGTCGTTATAATATTGTATTGCTTCCTTTCTCTCACTCTCAGAGATATCTTGTAACAACATCTCTAACTTTTTCATAAATTCAATCCGATTCATCATTTCTTCCCTCCTGCAAACATCATCGAAATTTTAGAAGAGTAGGCCTTCCACTCTGTTTTATATAGATTTAATTGTGCGTTTCCTTTTTGTGTAATCTTATAATATCTTCGATTTCTACCGCCACACTCCATATCATAAACTTCTAAACACTCATCTTTTAACAGCCGCCTAAGAACCGGATACAGAGTTGATTCCGAAACTTCCATTGCCTGACGTACATCTTGCGTTATTTTATACCCATAGGTGCCATCCTCCTCTTTGGATACAACTGCCAACACAATCGCATCTAATAACGCTGCACCAGTATTAAATACCATTTTCATCACTCCTTACTGTTTCGTGCATAATATTATTCTATATCTAATACTATACGCCGTATAATATTATATGTCAATACCTACTTATTATTTTTTCTAAAATCATCTAATATAAATTGTAGAACCATTTCTACATTAATCAAAAAAATAAATCCCAAACTTCGAAAAGTATGGGATTTATGGAAATAAACTTCATAATTTACAATAACTTATCTTCAGAAAATATAATTTTTTGTATATGCATAAAAGTGATATAAAACGGTAGGACCAAATAATAACCTCTGATTTGATTAAATATATTCCCTTGAAAGAATAGAATTCCAATCGCTAATGTCTGTATAAGTGCAACATCTATTATTATCCACAGATAATTACCTTCTTTCAAATACATTCTATGATATATGATTACAATAATCATTAACGTTGTAGCTAGCAAGATATCAAAGATTATTCGCATACAATATGATTGAAATATAACATCCCTTGGTACCGGTTCCAGATATTTCATTGACTGAAGACTATCTTTCACTTCCCCAAATTTACTCGTCCAGAATGAAAAATCGGACCATTTTGTTGGAATAAAATCCTGAGGGATACTTAATGATAACTCGAAAGCCCATCGGAAGGTAAAAAATAGCATAAAAAACACCACTATCAGAATAATAGTTTGAAACACAAATGCTCTTCTTTTCCATATATTTTTCAAAACTATTAGAAGCATGTATGCTGCGAGCAACCATATAGGAAAATCTTTTATAATTTCCAGACAGTATTTAAGAATATCCTGATTAATAAGCTTATAATTTGTTGGCGAAATAAAAGTTGACAGAAAATCTACTGCAAGCTTCTTTGCATTTTTCTGATTTCCATAAAACAGATTCATATTATAAAATATCTTTTCCTTCTTGCACGAACTGATAAGCATAACAGGATTCTTATCCTCCACAATTCCACGAATCTTATAAGACTTATTATCCACAACTATCGTATTTCCAACAACATCGGCTGAACGAAATAGTTTATATGCTAGCATATTACTGATTACACAGCCTTTATTATCCTCCAAATCTGGGAAAAAACCTTGTTTTATGGAATATGGATATACAAGTTCCATATTACCATTAACTTCATATAAACCAACTGAAGCTTCTGTTAAAAGCGTCTTATTTTCTACTTTTTTTTCTTTAATATAATTCCATATTGTAATGTCTGGAATATCATTTGTAGCACTATCAGCTTTATTTTCTAATGCTTCCTTTATTGTTTGGCTGTTAACTCCATCCTTTTGAATACGAATACTAACTGTTTTGAAGTTTTCTTCCAAATACTGTTGTTTTGTTATTCCTCTACCCCATAAAATCATTGCCGCTAAAATAAGTACAGAAAATATTATTATTCTTTCAATCTGTCTTTTTGTCATTATTTATTATGCGGATTCTGTCACCCGCGGAAATATTTTTACTGCTGTTGACAATGATTTGATTATCACTTGTCAGACTACTTTGTATAGCGGCAGTTTTGTAGTCCTTATCCAACACAGTCACCTCTATTTTCTGAACAAATAGTTCTTTACCTAATATCGTTTCTTTCTTCTCCGTTACAAGCACAAAATAGTTTTCATTCCCTTCCATATGCAAGGCTTGGATTGGTACTGTCTGTACATACACCTTTGATTTTTTATCTATACTAAAATTCACATTTGATCCCACTTTATAATTACCATCGGTGATTTTTCCAGACAATTGTGTCATTTCTTCTGATTCTTGGTCAGACTGTTGCTCCATTCCTTCTGCATTCTCCCGACTCTTACTCGGATTTCCTATACTCTCTATGATTACAGAAGAAGAATTCCCCTCTTGGTCTTCTTCCAATTCAATTTTATCACCAACTACAATTTTTTTTGCATCATCCCTTGATATCACTCCTTTAAAATAAGACTTGTTCCCTGCAAAAGATAATTTTTCCACACCTGTTGTGACTAATCCTGATTCCAAATTACATTCTAATACCGTTCCTGCTTCAGATGCTGTAACAATTCCATTTGCATCAATCAGTTGTTGAATCTCATCTGCTTCCTCTTGTTTATCAACTATTTTTGACTGTGCTACTTTATTATCTAAATTTGTCATCTGATTATTTAGTGATTCAATCTTTTTCTGCTTATCTTTTTGTTCTTCTAATTTTGATAAAGCGTTTTGTGCGTCTGCCAATGCCTGCTCGGAAGACTTCAACTGTGTAGTAAGATCTTTTAAATCATTTGAAAAATCATAAGTCTGATTGACTATCTTCGCATATACATCCTTTGCCTTCTCATAAGTTTGTTTTGCATCTTCCACCGCAAATTGCTGTTCCTGTATTTCTCCACTACTTGCATCATTATTCTTCAAACTTTCTAATTTTGTTTTTGCTCTTTCGTATTCTTTTTTTGCATTTTCACACTCATTTTTCTTATCATTGGAAATTTGAGCTTTCTGATTCTCAATTTCCTGAGCTGTATCTGCGATTTCTCTTTTCGCAGTTTCTACCGTAGAAGCTGCGGTATCATCCTGACTACTATCATTCTGATAATTTTGTACTTGTTCGTTGAGCTTGGATTTTTCTATATCAGCCTTCATTTGTTCAATCTCGTGCTTTATTGTGTCTAACTGATCTTTCAGTCCATTGCTATCATACTGAAATAATGAGTCCCCTTTTTTAACCACATCACCTTGCTTTACATATACATTTACAACACGAATTCCTGTCAGTACTTTTGCAAAATTGTTAGCTTCGCCTCCTATCGTACCACTTCCCTTTATATTAAAATCTAGTGACTTCTGCATGACTTTGTCCACCTGCACCTTTGGAATTGTTAATGAATCTGCAATTCTTGATAATATGGTAAGCAAAAACATAATAACCATAAATACTATAAATAATCTTCCTGCATGATTGCCTATAGAATTCTTTCGTTTTTCTAATTTTCTGTTAAATAATTCATGTAACCATTTACTACTAATTTTATGCATTATAATTTCCTCCTTAATTTATTCTTTAATACCTGATGCTACGATTCCTTTTTCCAAATATCTCTGGCCAAATAGAAAAATTAATATTGCCGGAAGCATAACAATAACTGATGAGACCATGGCCAGACCTAGATTATCAATTGAAATCGAAGGTAAATACAGTGACAATGGCCATAATGATTTATCTTTGAGGAATGTTAATGGTGCTTCTATTGCATTCCAAGCTTCCAAAAAGCTTAATACCCCTGCTGATATGATTCCGGGTAATCCAATGGGAATGCCAACATAGAAAAAAATCTGCAATTCATTTGCACCATCAATTCTCGCAGCCTCAATGATAGACTTTGGTATTGCTTTAAAAAAACGTTCCATAATAAATACAGGAAACGTTGAAAAGACAATAGGCACAATTATGGCTAAATGTGAATTCATAATTTTAAATTTGTCTAGTACCAAATAACTTGACACCATGGTAACCTGAAAAGGTAAAATCATTAATATTATGTAAATCATAAAAATTATTTTTTTCCCACGAAAACGAAATCTTGCAAAACTCCATGCTGCCGGTACTGAAACCAATAATTGTATCAACACACCTAATAAAGCCTGTTTACAGGAATTCCAAAACATCACAAAAAACTGGGGGGTATCTAACAACAACTCTATGAAAGCCTGAAATGTAGGATATTGTGGAATAATTCTCCAATGTACTTCTGCCTTAGATAATCCATATATTTTTCCAATGCTCTGAATAATTTCATCTTCTCCCATGAAAGAGCCACCCAGCATCATACAAAGTGGTAAAATAATAATCAACGCAGTTACAATAAGAGTTATCGTAGATATTACTTTAAATATTTTCATTTTTATGAGTCAGCCTCCTTTTCTTTTTATAATCGCCTTCCCATCTTTTTTCCAACCAGGATAATAATAGAATCAATAGTAAGAATGTAACTGCAAGCATAACTGCCGCAGCACTCATTTTCTGAATATCCATACTTAAGAACCAGTTATTAAATAAATGTTGTAACATATAAATACTATTATTGGGGTAATCTCCAGCAACTAAATATACTTCACGAAATACCTTAAAAGAATTGATTAAGGAAAGTACCAACGTTATATATAAGGTGGATCTTAGTCCTGGTAGTGTAATATATTTGAATTTCTGCCAACCATTTGCTCCATCAATAGAAGCAGCTTCATAAAGTGAAGTGGGAATACCATTGAGACCAGCCAGCCAGAGAACCATATCATAACCAGTATTCTTCCATATATACGAAAATACCAATACATAAAAAGCTTTCGATGTATTCATAAAGTCTACAGGTTGCATATTAAAACTTAATAGAAATTCATTAATTAGACCACTTTTATCAAAAATAACTCTCCATAATAAAACTACAGAAGCTACTGGTATAGCCATCGGAAATAGATAAGTGGCTTTAAAAAAATCACCATGCTTCTTCCTTCCCACAATCAAAATACAAAGAATTAATGAAAGTAGTAGTAACAAAGGAATACATGTCACAACAAATCGTGCTGTATTCTTTATAGCCAATTGAAAAGCTCCATTTTGTAAAACATTCTTATAATTCAATACTCCAACAAATTGATTTCCCATTGCATCCAAAAACGAACGCCGAATAACGTCACCAAATGGTATTAATGTAAATATCAGCGTTCCCACAAAACTTGGCAACAAAAAGAGCCACGCTGTGAATTCTCTTTTTTGTATCTTCTTCATGTGTATTAATTTCCTTTCTAAACTTATATATTTTATTATAAATAATAAATCTCTAAGAAATCTCCAGTGAAATAATTTGCTTATAAAATGCGAAAAAGAACAGCGCCTGTTCAAGCGCTGTTCTTTTATTATTCTGTCAAATATACCGTTACTTTTTGACTAATATCTGCAACTGTCTGATCAATATTTTTTTCTCCATCTAAATACGAACGAGCCGAATCTATAATTAATTTGTATAATGCTTCATTTTTAACCACTGATTTTTTACATTTTTTAATTAGTGTTAAAAATTTTACTTTTTCTTCCTCGTTTGGCATCTCACCATTTATCAAATTATCATCATCATCCCAAGTTCCAAAAGACATCATCTTACTTTCTTCTTGAAACCACTGCTTTAATGAAGATTCCAATACTGGAAATCCGTCATTCATATTTAATTTCTGTATTTCATCTGAAAATAAAAATTTAATAAAGTCTTTTGCGGTTTCCGCTTCTTTGCTACTGTTATTCATGCCAACCATTGCACTTGGAATAAAACTTTCGTTCAAAGAACTGTATGTCATATTTTGTTTCTGTTTTAATCCATTTAATGACATCATTCCTTCAACACTATTCACTTTTGTATAAAGCATTGTATAAGGATTCCCCATTGATGCAAATCTTCTACTGTTTTCTACTGCATACAAATCTGTATCATCCTCATCTACAGGACACAAATTGTCCTTACTGATATTATCATTTAGTGTCTTTAGATTTTCCAAAAAGTTCTTTAGAGCTTTTTCATCTAATGATCCATCTTTAAGTATAGTATCTATATTCAAGGGCATATATCCTTTTAAAAGAGCTTCTGATGATATTTTTTTCATAATCGGTGCATTGTTATTCTTATTAATATAATCTACAATTTTTTGTAAGTTCACATTTGTATTAACTATCTCATCGTTTCCAGCAACAACGGGTATTGATATTCTTGCTGGGAACTGATATTTTTTACCATCCTTAGTAAAGCTGTCGTTCAAATTCGACAACAATTTGCCAGAATCAATAAGTGGATTTATAATATCACTCAAATCGGTCAACACACCCTTTTCAATATAAGAGTCAATTGGTAACCCATCAAGTATTAGAATATCTGCACCATTTCCAGTAAATAATTCGGTATTCAAGGTCCGAATATAATCTGAGTCAACTCCACCCTCCTTTGAATTTGCGACTACATAGTTAATCTTTACATCCGTGTTTTTAGTCTGATATATTGCTATCGCCTGACGTATTGTTTTATTTTCTTCCATTGAAAAAACAGTAATTTCTTTTTCCGGAATAGAAGATGCGTCCTTATCATAAACATATTTTTTTATTTTTTGAATACCATCTTGTATTCCTAATAAAGCCACCTCCGAAAAAGCAACGTAATAAACGTCCTGTTCTCCATCTTTTACAACAGTTCCTTTCACATCCATAGAAGGCATACCTAATGAATTAGATGACCCCTCAACTACCTTTTCCCATAGTGACAAATCTTTTGAATAACAATGGATACCATCAGGCCCGACCCCAATTACGTTTCCATTATCCTTTGTAAAAAGCTGTAATGAATCTATCACTCCATCAAAATCTAAAATTTGATCATTATTTTTTGTTTCAGTATTATAACTTACTACTTTTTTATCCTGATTAATCAAATAAACGCAATTTCCAGAAACAGAAAAGGAATTTGGATTAATTGTAACAACTTCATCTATTTTTTCTCCCTTCTGGTTGAAAATGACTAGTGAACTATCCTGTGCGGACTCCTTCATATTAAATATAAAATTACCATTCTTTAATACATTTATTTTACTTGGTATTTTATATGTATTATATTCTCCAACATTTGTTGATTCATTCAGACAAGCCATATCCAAAAACTGACCGGTTCCTTCATTCGTTTTTTTAATTATGTTAGCTTTCTGCTCTCCAGAAATATTCTGAAGACATGCATAATAAGATCCGTCCTGTCCCAAGCATATATCAACCATTATCATTTCAGACGTTTTAGAATTATTTAGCCAATCCAAAGAGGTTTTTTCCCAAGAATCATCTTCTTTCAACAAATAACAGTTATATTTCGTTGTTTCTTTTGCAATATATGTATATAATTCTAGTTGATGTTCTTTATTTTCAACAATTTTGACTACGGTTTCATCTTTTTCTAGTTTAGGCATTTCAATATCATGTTCTATATACCTGCCCTTACTTTTTTGTTTTCCTTTCTTATCTCCTGACTGCTGTGTACTATTTGAGCACGCACTTAGAATCATTGATAATATTACTATGAGTAGTATAAATATACTAAACTTTTTTCTCATGAAATTTTCCTCCTAATTTTTATAATATTAATATTCTTTGATATATTTTATCTTAGCAGGCATATCTCTAAATTTTCTTTAAGAAATTCTATTTTTTCCACCGGCATCTGGTAAAATAAAACCAAAAGTAGCTCCTCCCCCTGGTGTATCTTTCACATAAATTTTTCCAGAATGTAATTCTACTAATTCTTTGGCTATAGTAAGTCCCAGCCCATAATGGTTTCTATCTTTTCGAGCTTTATCCTCTCTATAAAAACATTCAAAAATTTCTTCTTTTTTTGACGATTGTACTCCATTTCCGTGATCTTGTACTTCAACATACAGACTACCTTTTTTGGTATAAGCGCGTAAAATTATTATATCTCCATCTTTGCTGTAAGAAATTGCATTGTCAATTAAAATAACCAAAATTTGTTTTAACCGATATTCATCTCCCCTTACTTTCGGAAGTATTTCATCTGGTAAATCCAACTGTAATCTTTTACCTCTTTCCTTACAAACTGAAACAAACGTATCATACGTAACAATTAAAACATCTTCAATATCTACAAATTCAACTTCCAGTGTCCAATTTCTAGCATTTGCATTAGCAAGAAACAGTAAATCTTCAATAAGTTTGCTCGCACGCTCACACTCATTATTAATAACTGTCACAAAATGCTCTGTTTGTGCTGGTTCCAATTGTATTGCAGAAGAGTTGACCCGGATAACAGCTAATGGTGATTTTAGCTCATGTGATGCTGCTGCTATAAATTGTTTGTGTCTTCTATTATTTTCTTCTACTGGCAAAAGTGCTTTTCCAATAATCCATCGACTTATTAAATAAAATAAAAATATACCAATAGCATCCATTCCCACAAAGAACAGACACTGCCTTTCGATTTCTTTTTTACTTTTTGTTATCTTCTTTAGAACAATAATACTTCTATTTCCATTTTCAGTTGATGTAATATAAATTTGCCCTAAATATCGTTCTTGATCTTTTCCATTAACTTCATATATTTTACTTTGAACTTTATTTTGAGATACAAGAACAACATTCGTATTTACATGTTCTTGGGATGCTTTCTTTTTTAGTTTTTTCACAGCGACAACAAAATCCAATTCTTCATTACGTAATTGATTACATATTAATTTATTTCCATTCGCTTCGATCTGAATAAAAATCTGTTCATTTTCTAGCATTTCCGTAAGCCACGCATCACTAATCACATTTGAACTATCAATCCTCATAATAACTGACCAAAAAATATTTTGAAAAGTCAATCGCTGATTATTGATCATTCTTTGCTCAGTATTTATAAAAATAATAACTAATACAATTGTAAATACTACTCCTGTAAATCCTGTAAATAAAAGTATTAGCTTCTTTTTTAAGGAATTAATCATCCGCATTAATCTCCATTCTATATCCAACACCATGTAACGTTTTAATACTTACTTTTGTATTTAAGGCTTTTAATCTTCTTCGAACCAAAAAAATATAATTATCTATATTACCTTCCTCTACAAAGTTATCCAGTCCCCAAACTCTATCAAGAATTTGTTTCCTTGTTAAAATCTGATTTTTATTTAAAAGAAAATACTCCAATAGCTTTTCTTCTTTTTTAGTCAAAGAAACCTTTATCTGACCACAGGAAGCAATAAATGTATCGGTATTTAGTTCCAAATCCATGTACCTCAATATCTTATACTCTTCCATAACTCTTGGTCTTCTTAAAAGAGCACGGATTCTAGCTAACAATTCTTCCGGATCATAAGGTTTCACTAAATAATCATCTGCTCCGCTATCAAGTCCCTCTATTTTATCCTGTTTGCATCCCATTGCTGTTACCATTATCACAGGTGTCTTCATTTTATTATTTCTAATATTTTTTAGTATCGTCATTCCATCTATACCAGGAAGCATCCGATCCAAAATAATTACATCATGGACTGTATTAGACAAGTAATATTCTGCATCTTCACCATTTGTACAGATATCGACTTCATAACCATCGTTCTTTAAATGTAATGTCACAGCCTCACATAATTTCTCATCATCTTCAATAAACAGTAATCTCATACCTCACATATAATCCAACCACCTCTCAGAAAGGTTGGAATTATTTCCTTTCCCCTAACTTTTTTGTTAGGAACTCTATCATAATTTTATTTTATACATATTTTCTCTAATTAATCTCTAATTAATCCATGAGCAAGATAAAACTAAAAGGATTGGACTCTGTGCAATACAGAATTCAATCCTCATTTGTTGCTCTTCTTTATTTAAAACTGTGAATATATAAACTTTGGTGCAGTAGATAAATCAGCATTCATCAAATATAAATAAATGATAAGCATCAATGCATAAAAATATACGACTCTGCTAAGTACTTGAATCCACTTTTTTTCTCTAATCTTCTTCATAAAATTTGAACAGGCTTTCATTTATCATCACCCAACCCTTTCGTCCAAGATGTATGCCATCTTCAAAAAAATATTTTGTATATTCTTCGCCTGAAAAATCCGCTACGTTTGCATGATATTCTTTACCGATGGAACGAATATTCTCATAAAATTTCTCTCTCGCTTCTTGTGGAAAGGCTGTATAATCATACCAATATCCATTTACAGGAAGAATTACTAACATAGGTTCTATACCAACTTCTTTGCAAACATCCAAGAAACAACGTAAATCTCCATATTCGGGCGATTCCCCATATCCATTCACCTGACCTTGGGATTGATTCTTCTTCTTGGACATAAAAGGTTTTAACGCATTATAGCATTTATCATCCATGTAAAATTCATTCTGATTGTATAACTTACCTTCTTGTTCGGCTTTTTTAAGATTTGCATCCCAGTCAATTACCTTATCATCTTTCCCATTTTTACTTTCCCTATGGTTTTTCCCTGAAATAATTTTCTGAGTCGCCATATGGAACATATCTTTTTCATCAAGAAAAATTTTATAAATTTTGTTAAAGATACTTTCTGTAAATCCTAACTTACAATGCTCAAATTCCTTGCTATATGATTTTACACGCTTTAAAGTTGCCTGATCCACATGTAAGAGTTCCTCTGTGCGGGAAATCATATATTCTTTTGTTTCTTTCGACAACTTGCTGTTTTCCAGCATGTCCATAAAAAATAGTTCTGTAAAACGTGAGGCATAAGCCTTATCCACCACTCCTGTTTTCCGGAACCACTGTGGGGATACTAAAAGTACAGCTTTCCTATTTTGTATCCCTCCTTCAATAGCACTTAATGTTATTGCGTGACACAAAGATTGATAATATCCTGCACCAATCAACATAGGCTTTATCTTAGAATCAGCAAACATCTTGCTAGGGTGATACGGTGTGTCTGTTGCATGCTGAAATTCTGAAGATCCAAACACAACAAGGCTGTCTTTATTTAAATGTCTCGTAATCCCCCATAAAGTTTTGGATTTCGCTTCACTTGTCCATAAACCAAATTCTCTGTCTCCCATACCCTTACTATGTATAAGATAAAAATGACAACCAATAATTGTAACAATTAATAACCCGAATGCTGCTATGAAAGCAATAAATTTCTTCACTCTATTAACTCCTTGCTTTAATCATTGCAATTATCTTATTTGGAGTATTAATTTCTGAACGCTCAATCTCAGAAGGTGAAATGAAAACTCCAAATGTAAGTTCTATTTCTGCTAATAATTCAGCAAATCCTAAGGAATCTAATAAATCTGACTCAAATAACTCAACATCCAAGTCTTCCTTTACAATACTATCTTCACAAACCTTTTCTAACAATTCTAATAATTCTTTTTCCATTTTTATCTCTCCTCTTATTTAATTATTTCTAAAAGTCTGCCTGAAAAAATAAAGAATCCAAACATTACCAATTGAATCGTAATAAACCAGGATACAAACTTATATCCTTTTGAATTTTTATATTTCATATGAAATTTGGATTTCTTCTGATAGATTTCTGTTAACGCCAGAAGCACTCCATGGTAGATTCCATATAGCAAATAGGATGGAGTCAGACCATGCCACATTCCCATAATAAACATATTCACAATAAAACCAAACGAAGCTTTCTGAAGTCTTGTATTGAACCACTTTTTTTTCATGCACGTCATTATAAATCTTGAAAATACAAAATCCCTGAACCAATGTGATAATGAAATATGCCATCTATTCCAAAAATCTGTAATATCTTTACTGATAAACGGAAATTTAAAATTATCTGGTGTACGTATTCCCAAAATGTAACTAGTTCCTACCGCCATCAAACTATATCCGGCGAAATCAAAAAACAAATAAAATCCATACATGTAAGCATATCCAATGATACAATACCACGATTTGTCTGCCATCAGAAATTCCATTAACCTAAAAAAACATGCTGCCAAGATGACTTTATAAATGATGCCAACCAATATTTTTTGGATGCCATCCGCACACTGCTTTAAATATTCTTCTCTCTTACATACCCTTACCCAATCATCATGAAACCTGCGGCTTCGATCAATCGGCCCTGAACTCAATGTTGGAAAAAAGAGAATAAAACTTGCATATTCAAAAACAGCAAGTTCCTTTATTACACCATCGTAAATTTCAATAATAATCTGAACATTCTTAAAGGTTAAATAAGATATCCCAACAAAGCCAAATATATTAATATGTATCAATGTTTCCAACTTACATAAAACTAAAGGTAAAATTGTTAATATCAGAAAAATATGATACAACTTCTGATTCCGTCCATATTTTTTTCTTAAATATAAATATCCAGCTGCGATTGAAAGCTGTAGTATAAAATAAAGAATCAAATATAATAATTGTATCCAGTTTTTGCTAAATATAATAATTACAAATACAATAGAAATTCCAAAAGAATATAATTTTAACGATTTCTCAAAATACCCCATTATAATAGCAGGGATTAATAAAACAATCAGTACCAAAAAAAATGCATAACCCTCAAAAAAATTCATCACATCATTCCCTCTAGTGCTTTCCTATCTGCTTTGCCATTATTTGTTAAAGGTATCTGGTCTAAAAATATAATTTTTTTAGGAATCATATAATCCGGCAGAAATTCTTTCAATTGTTTTTTAATTTGCTGCGATACTTTAAATGGCTGATCTACTTCTTTCCGATAGGATACAAACGCCGTAAGACTTTTCACTTTACCATCTTTTTCATTTGGTAATACTACTACATTCGAAATATCTGAAAGTTTCTGCATATTCCATTCTATATCTTCAAGCTCAATTCTGTATCCATGTAGTTTGATCTGTAAATCAATACGCCCGCAATAGTAAAGCATGCCTTGTTTTAAATAACCTTTATCACCAGTACGATATCCACGGTATTCTACTCCGTTTTTATTGCATTTGAAAAACGCTTTCTCTGTAAGATCAGGTTTTCTATAATATCCACAACTAACGGTATCTCCAATTAAAATTATTTCTCCTTTTTCGTTCTCCTGTGCAAGCGTTCCATCCGGCTTTCGAATTTCTATCCATGTACCTGTTCTGGACCTTCCTACAGGCAAAGGCGATTCCGCTTCATTTAATTCTTCTGTCACAATGACCTCTGTAACTGCTACCGTAGATTCTGTTGGTCCATAGGTATTTACAATGATTGCTTTTGGAAAACGTTCCTTCAGCCTTTTTACGGTTTGATTGGTGAGTATTTCTCCACAAAACAAAAATAATTCCAAATCCGGCATTAAATCCTGATTAAATTTATTGTCTGTAAGACAAATATCTGCAAAAGAAGGCGTCGATACCCATACCGAAACTTGCGACTGACCAAGGGATTCCATAAGTTTTGCATAACTTACCTGCGTTTCCTTATTCAAACACCACAAAGTCCCACCACAGGCAAAACTGGTATAAAGATCCATAACGGATAAATCAAAAGAAAAAGGTGCCTGATTTAAAAAGACTTTTCCCTTTTTTTTATCATAATCATTACCTAAATGAATAGACCATTCCAAATAATGATTCAGACAATTTGCTGTAATTTGAACTCCTTTTGGCTGACCGGTACTTCCGGATGTAAAGATAATATAAAAAATATCTTCACCAGCTACCCGACATTCCTCAGTAATTTCATTCATTTTACTATCAATTACTTTTTCAATCGTAATTCTATTCACAACTTTAATATCATTAATATTACATTCTAATTCTTCAACTGCAAGAACAATTGGATTTTCAATTGTATGTAATATTGACTCTACTCTTGGTTTTGGAGTAGAAATATCAATTGGACAATATGAATGTCCAGATTTAACACATGCTAAAAAACAAATCAACATAAAAGGACTTTTATGTCCAAATACTACGATCGGAGTATTATCACATCCAAACTCCTGTTTCAGATAACTCGCCAAGTGATTTGACTTAGTTTCTAATTCTTCATACGTCAAGCTATTTTCTTGATCTATAATTGCAATCCTATTTGGATGTTCAATTGCATTATTTTTAATATTATTAAGTATATCCAAAATACCATTCCTTTTCCGACATTTTTTCCTGCAATTATACATTATTTTACAACAAACATCAAGTTCTTAATTTATTAATAATTCTTAAATGTGAATTAAGAAAACATAGTACAATGTAACTTCTGGTCAAAAATGTAATTTTTCTAACGCAAAAAAGGTGCCGCATATCAGTGCGGCAACCCATAATCTAAAATCAAATCACTAATATCATTTAAAATAAAATAAAAAACTGCACGTTTATTATCTCCACCAATACATCTCATTCGTAAATATATCTGTCGTTCTTTACCAGCACCACACTTCCTTGTATAGATTATTTCCTGCTTCTTGCCGGTTTCAAGAGCAATTTTACACTTTTTTATAATCTTTTTTTGTTCAACTTCATTAACGTTTCCTAATATCTCATTCTCTTTTCCAATATTTTCTCGGGAAATACCCAGAATTTCATAAAACTCATCATTTCCTCTAACAAACTTAATTGTATTTTGATCTATGACTTCATAAATGCCAATTCCTCCGATAATGCTCTGAAACAAAATCGTAGCCTTTGGATCATTTATTGATAAATCTTCAACATTAATATTTTTGTAAATCCCTTCAAACGATTCAACGAACCATTCAAAAGTTTTATTTTCAGCTAATAATAATTCAAAATCTTGTAGAGGTATTGGTCTTGAAAAAAAGTAACCCTGTGCACTCTCACATCCTATTAATCTTAGATATTCTGCTTGTTCTCTTGTTTCCACACCTTCCGCTATTACAGGAAGTTTTAATCGTCTGGCCATTTGAACAACAGATGCCAAAATGCTGCCGGCACGTGTTGATTCTTCAAAACCATTGATAAACCGCATATCAATTTTTAAGACATCGACCGGGACATCTTTAAGCATATTTAGTGATGAATAGCCACTTCCAAAATCATCCATCAAAATTTTAAATCCACTACATTGCAACTGACTCATTATATAAAGCAATTGCTTTTCATTTTCTGTATACGCACTTTCTGTAATTTCTAATTTTAATAAACAAGGTTCTACATCATATTTTTGTACTAATGATAATAACTCACTGCAAAAATTAGAATCATACAAATGAACGCGGGATACGTTTACTGAAATAGGGTATACTTCTTTTCCTTCGCTTTTCCACAGTTGTATCCTCTTGCATACCGTTTCCCAAACATATGTATCCAATTTCGTTATAAAACCATTATGTTCAAAAATCGGTAAAAATGAACTTGGAGATAACATTCCTTTTTCCGGATGTACCCAGCGTACCAAAGCTTCTGCACTTATTATCTTTCCGGTTGATAAACTATAGACCGGTTGAAAATAAACTTCAAATTGTCTATTTTTTAATGCTGTTTCCATATCATTCAGAATGTTCTGTTCTTCCAACATTTCATTTCTTAACGTTTCATCATAAAATGCATAATGTTTCAAATAATTTCCTTTGACCGTTTTTAATGCCATAATTGCACGATCACACATAAAATTTATTGGTATTTTACGGTCTTCAATCTTATAAAATCCAAGTGCAATATTAATATCAAATTCTAATTGATAAGACTTTAACTGCTCTCTGAACTCACTGACTATAGTATCTGCCTGTTCATCTATATCAGGAAAACACATGGCAAAGACATCTACACTTAATCTGCCAACAGTCCCAAATTCTCTTGGTATTCTTAATTTCAACTGCTGCCCAACAAATTTCAGTAACCGATCACCTTCGTCCATACCAAATAAATCATTTATCATACGGAATCTCTCGATATCAGCACATACAATGATATACTTTCTTCCAGGATTCTCCATAAGCATTTCACGTGTTTTTTGATAAAAGGTATCTTTATTATAAATTCCCGTAAGTACATCTACTTCAGCTCTGTCTTTTAATTTTTGGCGAACTGTAATTTCTGCATCTACTATATTGATCGTCGCGATTACTTTTTCAACTTTTCCATCATCACCCTTAACACATGTTGCAGACAATTCACACCATGTATAAGAACTGTCTATCTTTTTCAACCGGACAAGTGCCTTTGCAAGTTTTCCCGCTTTAATTTTACCAAAAAATTCTTTTTTTAAAGTTAAGATATCGTCAGGATGAACTGCTTTTACATTACCACGATTCTCTAAGATCGACCAACTGTCCAAGTGTCCCATTACCAAATCTTTAAATCCCGGGGAACTATAAAATTTATGCTCTATAAAATTCCATTCAAGTACAAGAGTTCCTGATAATTCAACAATAATATGATAACGTTCTTCCTCTGCTTTTGTCAGACTCCGCCTCTTCTCACTGGTAACAATTGCATTATCAATTCTTTTAATCGTCAAAGAACTGAAGGGTTTTACTATTATATCATCTGCCCCTGCTTCTAAAGCAGAAGCTTCCATTTTTATATCCCTGTTTTCTAACATGGCGATAACTGGTATCCTAGAAATAATTTCATCCTCTTTAATCGCTTGTAAAACTTTAAGTTCATTCTTTTTCTTTCCAGAGACAGCAAGAATGATTACGTCAATTTCCTGTCCTTTACTAGAAAGGATTTCCATTGCCTCAATCCTATTTTCTGTCTGAAAAATATTGTACTCATCCTTGAGTAATATTGAAAGATCAATTCCACTATCTCTTGCCTGATCGATCATTAACATATTTCTTTGTACCAATTACGTCCACCTGCCTCTTCGATATGTCAAACAACTATTTATATTTTATTCTAATACAACAAAATTCGCAACATTTTTATTGAATTTTAGAATTATTTTTTTAAATTATTCCAGAATTTGTAATTGTTTTATTACCTTCTCTATGATAAAATATTGTTTGATATTCAAAATAAATAAATATGAAAGAAAATACAAGGAGAATAACTATGATTATCGAACCAAAAGTAAGAGGTTTTATTTGCACGACAGCTCATCCGACCGGCTGTAAAGAAAATGTAAAACGACAGATTACATATATAAAAAATTTAGGTGAAATTAATGGACCTAAAAAGGTTTTGGTAATCGGAGCTTCCACTGGATATGGATTAGCTTCCAGAATTGCTGCTACCTATTGTTTAAATGCTTCTACTATTGGAGTAATGTTTGAAAAAGAATCGAATGGTAAAAGAACAGCTACTCCTGGTTTTTATAATACAATGGCATTTGAAGAATTTGCTGACCAAGATGGTCATTATGCCAAATCCATAAATGGAGATGCATTTTCTCAAGAAGTGAAAGCGCAAGTAATTGATTTGATAAAAAATGATTGGGGAAAAGTAGATATGATTATTTATAGTCTTGCTTCCCCCAGAAGAACAACTGCAGACGGCACAACTTATCAATCTGTATTGAAAACAACAGATGGTGAGTTCACCAATAAATCATGGAATTTAAAGGATAATACAATCTCAGAGGCTACGATAACAGCTGCTACAGAAGAAGAAGTCCAAGGTACTGTTAAAGTAATGGGTGGTGAAGATTGGATTGATTGGATGAAAGCTTTATCTGATGCTGATGTTCTTGCTGAAAATGCTACTACAATTGCATTCTCTTACATTGGTCCTAAATTGACCTACCCGGTCTATTATAACGGCACTATCGGAATGGCTAAAAAACATCTGCAAGAGTCAGCTTCTTTTATCAATGAAAACTTTAAGTCAAAAGGGTTGCATGCATATATTTCAGTAAACAAAGCACTCGTAACACAAGCCAGCAGCGCTATACCGATCGTCCCACTCTATTTTGCTATCCTTTATAAAGTAATGAAGCAAAAAAATATTCATGAAGGCTGTATTGAACAGATTGGAAGATTACTTCATGAAAAATTATTTTCCGATTCTATCCCTGTTGATGAGGAAGGACGTATCCGCTTGGATGATTATGAAATGAGACCTGATATTCAAGAAGAAGTAATGGATATTTGGAATAAAATAAATTCGGAAAATATTGAAGAATTAGCAGATATTGAAGGTTATTGGGAAGATTTCTATCATATGTTCGGTTTTCATTTCGAAAATATTGATTATAGCGTAGACGTTGAATTATAATTTTCTAACTCCGGGCAGTTTTTGAAAACTACCCGGAATTTTTTTCACACGATACTCTCTTCTTGTTTTTTCTTGTCTTTTCTTTTTATTAATTTAAAAGTATAATAAGTTCCGGCTATATATAGTCCCATAATTGGTATATAATCTCCAAATACTTTTACAAATGAATCTCTATCAACTTTAATCGTAATATCATCCTTTTCATCAACAGCTATACCTGCACTGACTTTTTCTTTATATTCTTTCGAAATTTCCTGTACTTTTTCTTGTCCAATACCACATTGAGGCGTCAATAAAGAACAATGTTTTCCACAGCCATCACAATAAAGACCACCTAAATAATCCTTTAATCCTTCTTCTGTTTCTGAGGAAACATCATGATTCAACGTTGTATCCTCTGTTCCCAAAACCTGAGTTTTGTAATATTCAACAGCCTGTTTCTCCTGACGTCTGCCTTTTCCACATTGGGGTTCCAATAGAGTACACTGTTTTCCACAGCCTGTACATATAAGCCTTCCTAAAAATTCATCTTTGCTTTCTCCTTCTTTTACTGTCTCAGTAAATGTTCTTTTTTCATCTTTTTTCCCTGACTGCTTTTTTGATTTTCCTGTATTTTTATCCCCTTTCATATTTGCTGCTGCCATTGTACTTGGAATATATTTTAATGCAATTCCTCGATCAAACGAAGATTTCACGCCCAATACTGCCATTAATAATGCAATCACCCTGAGAAGCATTGTTCGGATCTTATTCTTATCCTTGACAGCAAATACTTTTCTTCCCATCTGCATTATCATATTCCAATGAAGTCCTAAATGGATTGAAATAAGAATAAAGGCAGTATATGCAGTAATTTTATGCATAAATATCCATGGTGCCTTATCAGTAATCTGAATAAAATTTAATATTTCTCTTGACATAAACAACGAACTTATCATTAATGCAATTATATCAATAACTAATAATAAATTTACAATGATCCAAACCATTTGTACAGAAAAAAAAGATATCCTTTTTAATTGAGCCGGCAGCTGCTTAAACCACTTATAATTTAATATACAATGAAATACAAATAAAACAAATATAGTAATTCCTAATACTTCATGTACGAAATTACCTGTGGCTGAATAACCCATTAAAAAAATCATTAAAACTGTCATTACGATATCTATAGCAATCTTTAGTACTTTATTTTTTGCCATACTATCCCTCCTAATATTGTTTTTGATTTATTATATTAGAAAGTTATGTTTACTTTTTGAAAACTTTATGAATATTTTATTATTATTTAATATTTAATTGTTTATCATTTGCCGCATTCTTAATAACGTTTTCTTTTCAATCCTCGATACCTGAACTTGACTGATTTCCAACTTCTTGGCTACTTCCGCTTGTGTTTTCTCTAAAAAATACCGCATATAAATAATGGTTTTTTCTTTTTCTTCCAGTTTATCCATCAATTGTTGAAGGACCAAATGATTTAATAATTCTTCATTTGGGTTTTTATCTTCTTCAATTTTATCCATAAGACTTATGGCACTTCCATCCCCCTGATAAATTGTTTTCTGCAACGATTCTACTTCTCCTACTGCTTCTAGAGCCATTACGATATCTTCACGTTCCATATTCAATTCTTGCGCTATTTCTTCTAATGTAGGTTCTCTATTTAAAGTTCCATTTAAAGAATCTTTTGTAATTCTGACTTTGTTAGCAATTTCTTTTAGGGAGCGACTTACTTTGATCATCCCATCATCCCGTAAGAATCGTTTCACCTCGCCCGTAATCATTGGAACAGCATAAGTAGAAAATTTCACATCAAAACTCAAGTCAAATTTATCAATTGCTTTCATTAATCCAATGGTTCCAATTTGAAAAAGATCTTCCATTTCATGCCCTCTTCCGGCAAATCTACGAATAATACTTTTGACCAATCCCAGATTATCTTGAACTAATTTATCCCTTGCACCTTTATCTCCTTCTTGTGACCGTTTAATTAGTTCCATTACTTTATCCATTTAATTCGTCTCCTGAAACTCGAAAAGTAGATGAATTTTCTATCTTTTTTTTCATTGTAACGGTAGTTCCTATCCCAACTTCTGATATCACATCTACCTGGTCCATAAAAGCTTCCATAAATGCAAAGCCCATACCAGAACGTTCTAACTCAGGTTTGGTCGTAAATAGAGGCTCCATCGCTTTTTTAATATCTGCAATTCCTTTTCCCTTATCAGAAATACTTACTACAATCTCATCCTCTTGCATAATACATCGAATAAAGATCTTTCCCCTTTTTTTCTCATATCCATGTATAATTGAATTGGTCACCGCTTCTGAAACTGCTGTCTTTACATCCGCAACCTCTTCCACTGTTGGATTCAATTGTGTTAAAAAAGCTGCAACAGCAACTCTTGCAAATCCTTCATTTTCTGATTTGCTGTCAAACTCAATCTGCATTTCATTGGTTTGTTTTGTATTCATATTGACCTCCCTTATTCTCTCCTATATTTGTTTTGGCATTTCATCATAAGTCGTTATGATTTTATTGAGTCCTGATAATAAAAAAATACGTTTCACTCTATCATTTGTATGTACTGCAATCACGTTTCCCCCTGAAAATTTAACCTTTTTGTATCTTCCCATTATAGTACCAATTCCCGAGCTATCCATAAAAACAGTGTCTTGAAAATCAAATATAATACTTTGAATATTTTCACGTTCTATATATCTATCTGCTTCCTTCCTTATCATCTCAGCATTATGATGATCCAATTCTTTTGGGACTCGGATAACCAGCCAAGTTCCTATCACATCAAAATTATTATACATTAAATTTCCTCCTATCATAATTTATATAATTTTAAAAAGACGCCAATTATAATTGACGTCTTTTGTGTGAGTGATCTTTCATCTAGTTCATTTTTAAATTATACAATTATTCAGTCGTCGGTTGATTCATACCATTATCAGGACTACCATTTTGAGCACCGTCCGTTTGTTGATTTTCATTTACCTGCAGCTGACTAATATAATCCTGAGCTGTGGATGCCTCTGCAGTACCCGGCATCAATTCTATTACTTTTTGATAAGTAGCAATTGCCTTTTCTTTGTCCTCTAACTTTCTATACGCTTCTGCCAAATGGAAAATCGCATCTCCCGAAGAATATTTCTCATCGATTGCAATTACCTGTTCTAATTTTGCAGCTGCCAGAGAATAGTCTCTCCGGTAATAAGCAGATTTACCCTCTGTATACAAACTTCCTACCAATTTCTCATTAAGTTCTGATTTAAAAGTCTCATAAATCCCTTTACAAGCCTCTGATAATTGATCCGGGTTAACTGCTGTAAGGGCCTGATATGCTGCATTATCATCTTTTCCCATATATGCATTTAATGCAGTAACGAACTGTTCATATGAAGTAACTACAGCTTCACTATCCTGGGCTTTTTTTAAAGAAGCTTCTGCTTCTTGTTTTGCTTCTTCCACTTTCGCTTTCAGGCTACTGATATTAGCGTTCTTTGATGCAATCTGTTCATTTGCTTTCACAAGTGCCTTGGTCGCATCACTGTTTGAAGATTGCTTAATCGACGGTACAATTAAGAACCAGGCAACACAAAGTCCGATTAATATTCCTATTCCTATATTGACCACTATCGATATTCCTGAAAAATCCTTGAGACCTGTAGGTTGTATAATGACCTCATTCCCATTGACATAAGAAACTTTATCGGATTTTTTCTTAACAACAGAAGCACCTTTATGCATCTGCTCTTTCACTTCTCTTAGATAACGCAGTGTTGTGGTATTATTCGTATCTATCTTAATAGCTGTATTTAAAGCTTTTCTTGCCTTCTCCCACTCTCCTTGTTTCATATACAATAAGGCAATTAATTGATGCCCTTGAATTAACTTTGGATTTAAGGATAATACTTTCTTTAATTGTATAATTGCTAAATCTTCACTTTCCTGTTGACAGTACAACAAAGCCTGATTATACTTCTTTATTGTTTGATTAACAGCATCTAAACGTCCCTGATTTGATTGGACTGCTTTCAAATAATCATCTGCCAAATTATGTTGGGACTGCATGCTCTTACTTATCACCCATTCTCCAAGAGCCTTCACTGTTTCGCCCATTTCATTATAGACCAGCCCTAACAGATTACGGGCCTGGATATTTTCTTTATTATATTTCAAACTCTTCTTTAAAGAAGTAACTGCTCCAGATAAATCACGTACTGTGGCTTTTTCCAATCCCACATTATAGTAATGATTGGATAAGCGTAATATTTTTTTGTAAACAGCTACATCTACCCCACACTCTGTACAAAAATCAGAATCAGTCAATGTGGCTTTGCAATTAAAACAATTCATTTTACTCTCCACCTTACTATTGTTGTGTATGTTTCGTCTCTTTCATAAGTTGTACTAATATATCTGTCATATCAGTTAAATCCTGACTATAAATAATCTCTTCTGCCTCTTCCACTTCCAAGCTTGGATGAAATTTTTTCAATTCTTCTTCAAAATCAATCATGATAATACCTCCTAATAACGCCCTTCAATTCTCCTATCATATAAAGGGAACCAACTGCAAACACAATCCCGTTTTCACCTTTTTTTTCAAGAGCTTTTGAAAATGCTGTTTCTATTTTTCTTTCTGCAATAATTTCTGATTCTGTATATTTGCGAAATGTTGTTTCTAACTCATTCATAGAAGCCGCTCTCTCGTTACTTATCTGCGTGACTATGATACATTCAGGTGAAAGACCCGTAGCAATTCTTTCTATCATTTTTTTATAATATTTATCTTTTAATGCGGAAAACAGTATAATAAGTTTTCTACCTTTTACAAGTTCATTTGCTGTTTCCAGAAATGCTTTTACTCCGTCTTCATTATGAGCTCCATCTAAAATGACTCCATCTAAAACCTGCTCCATCCTGCCTTCCCATTTCACATTTATAATTGCACTTCTTAATTGTTCTGTTGAAATTTCACGCGAAATCTCTAAGGTTTCAAGCGCTTTGATTGCTAAGGCAGCATTCATTACCTGATATTTGGCAACAAATGGCACAGTAATACTAGTACAATAATAACTACTCTGGAAATAAAAATCAATATTTTTTTCAGTAATTTTAGAAATCTTAACAGAATCTTTCGTAATTTTTAAGTTTGGGCTAAGACATTCCTCTGCCTTTCTCTCAATCACCCTGGCTGCCGTTTCATTATTTCCATCAAATATGATTGGAATATGTGGTTTAATGATACCTGCTTTTGCCTTTGCTATTTTTTCAATACTATCTCCTAAAATGTCTGTATGATCTAGACTAATTGATGTAATAATAGCAGCAACAGGCTTTTCTACTGCATTGGTAGCATCTAGTTCTCCTCCTAAACCTGTTTCCAAAACTGCATACTCTACCTTTTCTTTACGAAAAACAAAAAGAGACATGGCGAAAATAAACTCAAAAAAATTAGGATAATGATACCCTTGTTCTTCCATTTTGTTTGCAATTTTTTCTACACTTTGAAAGGCCTCTAAAAAGATTTCTTTCGAAATCATTTCACCATTGATCTTAATTCTTTCACGTATATCCTCCAAATGCGGAGACGTGAATAAACCAACTTTTCTTTCTGTCTGCGATAATAATGATGCTAAATATGCACAGACAGACCCCTTTCCATTCGTCCCTGCCACATGAATGATCTTTAATTTTTTTTCCGGACTGCCTAATTCTTTAAGCAACTGCTTTGTATTGTCTAGAGTATGTTTTTTGGTAAATTTTGAAATTCCCATGATATACTCTACTGTCTCTTCGTAATTCAAAAAAAACACCACTCTTTTGTTTGATAAGATTCTCTTACCATTATAATATAGTAACAATATTATGCAAGCAGTTTCTATTTTTGGATTTTACTTTTTCTCATTCTAATTCTACCAAATATTTCCTCTATCTTCTCTGGTCGACGACAGAAATGAATTCAGGGATTGAAATAATAGAATTTTATATCTTTTACTACTTCAATCCCTGTTCTTAGTCATTTATTTTTTTAATTGTGCTAATCTTTCTTTTATCTCTGCCATCATACTTTCATATTTTGCAAGTTTTTCTCTTTCTTCTTGAATTTTCGCTTCCGGTGCTTTATTCATAAATTTTTCATTACTTAACATTCCATTCACGCGATTTAGTTCTTTGGTCAAACGTTCTTCTTCTTTGGTCAAACGCTCCATTTCTTTTTCAAAATCTATCAAATCTTCCATCGGCATATAAATCACTGCATTAGGAATTACAAGAGAAACTGCATCTTGAGAAATTCCTTCCTTCGTTGATTGAATACGGATTTTGCTCGCTAACATAAGAGATTGATAGCTCTGTTTCATATTTTCTAATACTTCACATGTTACGGTATCTTGCAGTACTAAATATACTTTTGCTTTTCTACTAGGCGGTACATTCATTTCTGCTCTCACATTTCGAATTGCACGAACTGCTTCTTTCACTAATTCTACCGATTCTGATGCTAATGAAAAATTCCAATCTTCTTTGTATTGTGGCCATTGAGAGATCATAATAGACTCTTCTTCGTTCTGCAATGTACAAAAGATTTCTTCTGAGATAAATGGCATAAATGGATGCAATAATTTTAATGATTCAATCAGCACTTTCTTTAATGTCCATAATGCAATATCTGCAGAGTCCTCATTGTACTCCCTTTTATAAAGTCTAAATTTTGCAATTTCTATATACCAGTCACAGAACTCTTCCCAAATAAAATCATATACTTTTTGAACCGCAATTCCCAACTCGAATTTCTCCATATTCTCTGTCACGTCTTGAATCAACTGATTTAATTGAGATAAAATCCAGCGATCCTCAGTTTTTAAATGGAAAAGTTCCGGTTCTTCCAGCTCTTTATCCTGAAGGTTCATCATAATAAAACGAGATGCATTCCATATTTTGTTTGCAAAATTCCGGCTTGCCTCAACTCTCTCATAATAGAAACGCATATCATTTCCCGGTGCATTCCCTGTTACCAGTGTAAGACGTAATGCATCTGCACCATATTGTTCAATAATTTCTAACGGATCAATACCATTACCTAATGATTTACTCATTTTGCGTCCTTGAGAATCTCTTATTAATCCATGGAATAATACAGTATCAAATGGTTTTTTCCCCATATGTTCGAATCCTGAGAATACCATACGGATAACCCAGAAGAACAAAATATCATATCCTGTTACCAGTACATTCGTTGGATAGAAATAGTCTAAATCTTCTGTTTTCTCCGGCCAGCCCAAAGTAGAGAATGGCCATAATGCAGAACTGAACCAGGTATCAAGCGTATCTTCGTCCTGTGTCATATGTTCATTTCCACATTTTGGACAAACGGAGGGCTTATCTGCTTCCTTGGCAACGACAACCTCTCCACATTGCTCACAATAGTAAGCTGGAATTCGATGTCCCCACCAAAGCTGTCTTGAGATACACCAGTCCCGGATATTATCTGTCCAGTTGAAATAACTCTTATCCATTCTTTCTGGTAACAATTGAATATCCCCGGTTTTGACTGCTTCAACTGCCGGTTTGATCAACTCATCCATCTTAACGAACCATTGTTGTTTTACAAGAGGTTCTACCGTTGTATTGCAACGATCATGTGTCCCAACATTATGGGTATGATCTTCTACTTTCACTAATAGACCTAATTCATCTAATTCTTTTATAATAGCTTTTCTTGCATCATATCGGTCCATTCCTTCGAATTTCCCGCCTTTTGCATTGATTGTGGCGTCATCATTCATAACGTTGATTTCAGGTAGATTATGTCTTTTCCCAACTTCAAAATCGTTAGGATCATGAGCCGGAGTAATCTTTACGACACCGGTTCCAAATTCTTTATCTACATAGGTGTCTGCAACTACTGGAATTTCTTTGTTCAAAATAGGCAATACTACCATTTTTCCAATCAGATGCTGATATCTTTCATCTTCCGGATGTACTGCAACTGCTGTATCTCCAAGCATTGTCTCTGGTCTGGTCGTAGCAATTTCCACAAATTCATCCGTACCTGCTACCGGATATTTAATATGCCAGAAATGACCTGCCTGTTCTTCATGCTCTACCTCTGCATCGGAAATAGATGTCTGACATATTGGACACCAGTTTATGATTCTGGAACCTTTGTATATAAGACCTTTTTCATATAATTTCACAAATACTTCTTCTACTGCTTTGGAACAGCCTTTATCCATAGTGAAACGTTCTCTGTCCCAGTCTGCAGAAGAACCGATTTTTTTCAACTGATTAATGATTCGTCCACCGTATTCTTTTTTCCATTCCCAAGCCCGCTCTAGGAATTTTTCTCTTCCTAATTCTTCTTTATCAATGCCTTCTTCTTTCAAGGCCTCTATAATTTTGACTTCGGTCGCAATGCTGGCATGATCGGTGCCCGGCTGCCAAAGTGCATTATATCCCTGCATTCTTTTATAACGTATCAAAATATCCTGCAACGTATTGTCTAACGCATGTCCCATATGAAGCTGCCCTGTGATATTAGGAGGCGGCATCACTATGGTAAATGGTTTTCTGCTTCTATCTACCTTTGCACTGAAGAATTTGTTGTCCTCCCATTTTTTGTATATTCTGTCTTCTAACCCTTGAGGATTATAAGTCTTTTCTAATTCTTTTCCCATGATTCCATTCCTTTCTTTCTTTTTTTGAGCAAAGTGTTTCCTACCTTTGATCTTAATAGGAATTGTATAGCAATTTCCTATATCAAAAAAACGCCCTTTACTTCTGTAAAGGGCGAATATATCGCGGTACCACCTTTTTTATATATTACTTCGTATTAAGTAATATATATCTTAAGAGTCTTTTAACGTTGACAAAGCGTGACTGCCTAATAAAGTTATCTTGTTCAGCAATCCGGTTCAAAAGCTACCTTCCAGATACATTTCTCAAAGATGCCTTTCAGCCGGTGAGCATCTCTCTCTTTTAAGTCTATATCTGTACTCCTCTTTCTCATTACCTTTTCATTTTGAATTACAATCTTAACTTTATATTAGTGAAAAATTTTTGGAATGTCAAGCTTTTTGTTCTAGCTTTCTTAAACATGTTATACAAACTTTTCAAGAAAATCCTCTAGCACTCTTTTTGTGACATATCCTTTATTAACCATTCTCTTTTCTACCTCTATTATGATTTCCGAATTTTTTTTCATAAATGAACGTCCTAATTCATTGTCGAATGCTCTTAGAGCATCTATGCACATTTCAAATAATTCTTCATCATCAAAAGAAATTAACTTACATATTATATTTAACTCTTCCACACTCCTTTGATTATCAAGACAATATACTAATTTTTTCTGCCAATCCAAATCTTTATTTAATACTAATATATTCTTTACTTTATCTCTAATTTCCTTTTTACTACAGTACATATTAGAGTTCTTCTTCATCATCCGAAAATCTTCCAATCATTTCACATAAAGCCGTAAAATCCCATAATTTTTTTGCCTTCCATTACACTTCCATCACATAATCATCTACGATTTTTATGTAAAATTTATCACCAATTTTTACTAAGGAGTTCCACTCGTATAAGTTTCCTAAAAAGTCAATATAAATAGTAATATTCTTTGAACCTTTTTCTCCAATTCTTTGTAAATTTATACTTTTGTTACTAATCATATTATTAATACGTTCTGCTAATTCAGCTTCATCTTCTGAAAAACCAATGATACTATTTATAATATCATTAAATTCTAAATACTCTGTTATGCCAAATCCACATTTAAAGTTGTTTAATAATATGTTGTAAAGGTCTTGTTTATTTACTTGTTGTATATTTTTTAATAACTCTCTATCAACATAGCTAATTTCAACAAGCTCTTCGTATTCCTCCTCATCAAACACTAAAGGAATGTACATATAATCATCTTTCAATAAGTACTCTTTCGTTGGTACTGTGATAATAATGTCACCTGCTTTTCTTATCTCAGAATAATAATACAAATCTGTTCCATAATTTAATTTCAACTCTAACCTATCATTAGCATAAGATATAAATCCTATTAAACTACCATTATGAAAAATTGTATCATTTTTTTTCATTTCTAACCAGTCCTTATAATCTCCAGTTACTTTGTAAATATATTTATCCATAAACTTTCTCCTTATTTTAATGCCGGTATATCGTAAGCGCTTAGTTTCCAAGTTCCATTTATTTATATGTTTCATCTTTTCAATTCTTTTTATTTTTGAGTGCTATTATTTCACCTCTACATATTATATGTTCTTAATTCCATTAACTTTCAAGTGGAATTATTGAGTCTAGGATTTACTACTTTATCAGCTTACGATGGGTTTTATCCCTAGTTGTCTTGGCTTTTAAAAGTATTGGTACTATTTCAGTTTTATTCTTCATCATCTACTATCAATATAATTTTAACTAAAAAAATACCGACACTATTGCAGTATCGATATTTCAATTACAACGATATTTCTTATACTTTAGGTTGAAAGGGGGATAAGGTGGTAAAGATTTTACAAAGTATTTTTAGTTTCTTCAACTAGAATTAACTTTTCAATTTCTCCTGCCACTCTGCCCCCTTTTCCCCTACTCACTACTTTATTTAGATTATGCAGTAAATTATTTATATACTTCTAATCACTTATAACAATCATATTTTTATGCTATTAGATTAAAGCTAATTATGAAGTGACTTTTATATATTTGCTTGGTATATTATCACCTAACCATACTTTATCATTACCTAAATAAAACTTAACTCCTTCATCCCAAGCCCTTTTAGCATCAATTTCAAGAATAATTGGCTTATCATCACGTCTTTTACCAACTTGAAGTGCAGTTTCGATATCATTCGATAAATGAACATATTGTCTTCCTTTTGGTAATAGACCTTTATTCTCTATTGACTCTAAAAAACGCCTTGCAGTTCCATGAAATAATATTACTGGCGGTTCTGAACTTTCTTTTACTATCTTCTTCGGTACAGAATGCCCATATAAAGCTCTAATTTTACCATCAACTAATTCATGTCTCTTCTTATCTGAACTCTCAATTATATGCTCTAAATCTTCTATTGTTACACTTTCCCATTTACTATTTTCTTTTAAAGCAGTCAATAATTGTTCTACACTAACCCACCCGTTTTCATCTAACTCCAATTCATACTCCCAAGGAGCATGTCTAAGAGCGTATGATATCTCCTTACTTAATTGCAAATAGTTAATAAGACTCATCTCCTTTTTTATTCTCTATTGAATTCAATCATTTCACTAATGGCGTCTTCTAACCAAGCCCAAAAATCATTATATTCTTTTCTTTGCTCATAACCTTCTGATGCAAAATCATGTATTATTTGGACTTTCTCACCTTTACCTACTTCAAAGCATGCTATATCATCATTGTCATCTCGTCTTGCAAAAGGTATTAGATTTCTATTAGGGTACCTTTCTGTAACTCCTTTTAACCTATTTAACACCCTTTCTTCATCCATTATATACCACAAATCAAAATCTAATAAATTTAATTCTATTGCTTTGATAAATGAATCTGGATATTGAAACCCATCAATTCCTAATTTCTTTTCTAAAATTTCTATATTCATAATTATTTACCTATCCTTTCCATAGTATCTGCTCCAAATGGATTATTATTTCTAAATGATGATTTTTGCTTTCCAATTCTTAATTCAATTGCCTCTCCCCATGTTTTTGGAACACCCTTTTTAGTTGTAAATCTATCAATTAGATTTTCTGGTAGAAGCTCATTAGCATCATGAATAATCGCTTGTGCATCTATTCCTGCCTCTCTTGCTGCAACTACTCTTGTATTATCTATTGTAGTCAACTTACCATCACTCATTTTAATAACATCAATCGGGTCACCCTTCCAACCATTTGCTTTCATGCTACTAATTATTTCATCTGCACCATTAATTGAACTTTGACTAAATCTTATTTCATTTGCACTTACTGATACAGGTTGTCTAACCCCCTTATTAATATTAGAAGTCCCTTCTGCTGCATCATCAACCTTTGACACCCCTTCCACTATCTCATCTGACTTAGCCAGCGTCTTAGCATACTTCGAAATCTTACCAATTGCAAAATCAATCCCAATCAAATCAGTAACAACATAGGCCGCTGCATAGGCTGTACCTTTTTTATCTAAGGTATCACTTGCCTGCTGGCTGATATTCTCTACCAGACTAAAAGGATCATTCAAATAGCCTTTCAACGTATCTGTCATTGCGTTCGCCTTGTCAATGGTATCAATGGACCATTTGGATGGATGATCCTTTAAAAGATATTCCACCGATGCCGGAATCGCCGGAATATAGGTAATGATGATTGCTCCGATTCCCACAAAGAAATCCTTAACCGCATCCCAGGCTCCTTCCAGTTGTGCCAGCATTGTTTGAACTCGGTCAACACTCCAGTCAGTATAGAACTCAATAACATTGGTATATTTTCCATACATAATAGTGGCCTTGCCACTAAAATAAATATCTTTTGCTTGAAACTCCAACGCCGCCTTTAAAATTTTATCCAAACGACATGACTCAACTTCTATAGCGGTTGCACAAGCAGGCATCTTATTCGTTTTAATATCAAGCAGCGTTTTAAAATATCCGTTTTTCTGATTGGTCGCCTCATCTATGATTGCCATTACAACAACGCCGGCAGCAACTGCGATTTTTCCCGGAATATCTTGTACGACAGACAGGCTGTTCCCATCCAGATCTGCCGGAATATCGTAGAACTGTACCGCCCTCAACTTGATCGTTGCAACATTCGCTGCAAGATCCAGAAAATCAATCCGCATATCCAATTCTTCATTTTTTGGAGCGATGATATCATACATGGATAGGTTATAATCCTTGACGCTATTTTTGATATCTTCTAATGCTGATATCATATCTTCATATTTCTTAAGTATTCTTTCTCCCAGATCATATAAGCTGCTCACCGTTTTGGACTCTTGCCTGCGAAGCTCTTTTTGTACTTTTTTTATCGCATCAGCTGCATCGCTTAATGCATGTATATAGCCTACGGTATAAGTATGAATTCTGTCAAGCTTACTATAATTTATTCTTATGTCCAGTTTCATTTTGCGATCTCCCTTAGATTCTTCTCGGAGTCCGCATCAGTATCTTCAAACATTTTCACGACATCCTCTACCCCTTTTTCATATTGCTCTAATTGCAGCAACAATTTCTTATCAAAGATATCACGCATATTGTCTAACACCGCTATCATGGAATCTGCATAACTGCTGTTAAATTCTTCAAATATTCCCACCGTATCGTTGATATACGATTTGGATGCATTTTCCAGTGCTGCTTTCGCCGCCGGGATCTGACTGGCACTTCTTTTTATTCTTTCCGGATTTATCTTGATAACATCGTTATTTCCCATTGATCACTCCCCCTATTCCTCTTTTTTCCCTTCTTGTATCTTATAAGTTTCTCCTGCCTCAAAACTATTTCTGTTCTGTTCCAATAAAAGCCCTCGTTTTATAAGATAGACAAAAGCTTCTTCCTCCTGATCCGAAAATCCTTTAAAAACTACTTTACTAATTAATTCACCAGTAAATTGAATACAATCTTTTCCCCCAAATGCTCCTATCGGATAGATTACCCCGGCATATGTAAAGTAAGTGTCACTACCTTCATTCAACAAAAACCGATGGATGATATTGACTCTTATTTTGTCCACCTTTTCAATTCCGGGGAAATTTTGAAATTTGTCCTTCTTTAAATCTACAACACTTCCGACCGGTAAAATCTCTTCTTTCAGATCTTTCATGTCTCTTACAAGTTTCCGAAGCTTGTCCTGCTCTATCCGCAATTCTTTATCAGAAAAGGTAAGCACCATACATTGATTATCTGATCTTGTACAAGTAATATTTTTATGGGAAAACACAGATTCATTCCCCTTTAAAAACTCATAGAACTCAATAAGAGCTTCCCTTTCTTTTAAACGGTTTTCAAATAATTCTTTCATCAATTCTTTCTGTTCAGATACTTCCTGTTTTTCCAAAACGTCACGGAATAATTCCTGTTCTATTTCCTTCTTTTCTTCCTGTTTCATAATGATAACTCCCTTTATTATCTTTAGATTCCTGACTCATTCATATCACTGATTAGTTGATTACAATGACTATCAATTGCATTTTTTACTTGTTCCAGTTCGTCGTCAAACTCGGTATTTTCAAAGTCCATATCTGCAAAATCATCTTTATAATCCGTCTGTATTTTACCTACTTGTTGGATCCAGCTGTTTAGCAAAAGTTTCGCTGCACCCTGTTCAATAATTTTAAAATCACTCATTTTGAATCTCCCTTACTCTTTATCAGATCTTTCATCAAAAAAAGCATAGCTATTACGGCTATGCACAAATCTTTAAATGAAATAAATATTTACTCTTTCAAACTTTTCTAACAATTTATGCACCCCTACATAAATGCTATTATAACAGAGTTTCCGATTTCTTCCAGAATAAAATTTTAATACTTTCATATTTCATATTTAGATTCTTTAAAACCTTTTTATCCTAAAAGCAAAGTTTAGATCATAATAACTACAATTGAATTTGTACCATTCTCAAACACAAGAGGGGGGACTGCATATATGAAAAATGTTGACTACTATATGAATTTACACCATTCTCAAACTGATTGAGTGTTGTCAGCTTCGCTGTCAATGTTTGACTACCATATGAATTTACACCATTCTCAAACACAAAATGCAGTGGACTATTATTTTTCGCAGTTTGACTACCATATGAATTTACACCATTCTCAAACTTCTAACATAATTTCTAATACATCTAACAAGTTTGACTACCATATGAATTTACACCATTCTCAAACGCAATGGTAGGCGGTCATCCTAGATTTGCAGTTTGACTACCATATGAATTTACACCATTCTCAAACGATGGCTATATAGATGTAACAGCTAAGAAGGTTTGACTACCATATGAATTTACACCATTCTCAAACAGCAAGAGACCAAAATAACAACATATTAGAGTTTGACTACCATATGAATTTACACCATTCTCAAACGAGTTCCAACTGTTTGTCATGGCCTTCCTTGTTTGACTACCATATGAATTTACACCATTCTCAAACACGAGTTATTGTGACTGAACAAAGAATAAAGTTTGACTACCATATGAATTTACACCATTCTCAAACCGAGTTCACTAGTTGTATAAGCATTTCTGTGTTTGACTACCATATGAATTTACACCATTCTCAAACTGTATTACGCTAAATAAAGGTGTTACACTTGTTTGACTACCATATGAATTTACACCATTCTCAAACTCGTTCATTGCCCATGCAATCGCTAGTGTAGTTTGACTACCATATGAATTTACACCATTCTCAAACCTCAAATCGGCAACAGTGCCACCACAACACCGTAAATTCATATAGCAATTACTAACATTATTTCATAAAAAATAAATTCTTTCAATATATTTCACATAAATCTTTATCTATAATATATCTTACTTCATTATTTAAACTTGAAGATAAATGACTTTCTAAGATAATAAGATTCAATTTTTGATAAGCTGCTTCTCTATATAATTGTTCTAACTCATTTATGGATAAATATGCTTTTATATTTACCAAAACTACAATTTTTTTTCCTAAAATCTGTTGCATTATCTTTATATAATCAATAATTCGCTCAACAAGACTTTCTTGGACTTCTTCAAACTTAACATTTAATAATTTAAAAAGAGCATTAGGCTCCATATCTGCTTTGTAAGTCAATGGATATGAAATAGTATCAATGACCTTTTGAATATATTGAAAAATATCTGCATAGATAGAATTATTTTCTAAAAGAAGTTCTGTATTTATAATTTCTTCCTTCAACCTGCTATACAATTTTGTAATAATATTTTTCTGATTAAAATCCAACTCTAAAGGATTGATAATACAAAATATATTATCCTCAATTTTTAACACTTTCCCTTCCTGCGACAATACAAACCTTCCTTCATTCCCTTCAGATTGTTTTAATAATTCTAAAATAATCTTAGAAAAAATAATTGGATTTTCAATAATTAATAGATTTACTTTGCTTTCTTCCAATTCTAATTGAAAAGAAAAATCTGATGATACTAACTTCATATTACCACTAACCTTTCATCACTGTCTAAAACTTCTGATTTAAAATTGCCTGTAATCATTTCAATTTTAGAGAATTGCTTTTCTGTAATTGTTAAGATTTGAACAAGTCCTTCTAGCGGTTTATTTTTCTTCACATTAGTCACAATAGCGGAGGACACTGTAGTATTTAATGCCAATTTACAATATACCGATTCCTGCATCATAAGAAATCCACTTTTCAGCAGAAATTTACGAAACTTCGTATATTCTCTTTTTTCACTAGCTGTTAAAGTTGGTAAATCAAAGAAAACCATTACTCTCATATATCTATAACTCATTTCTATAAAACCTTATCAATGAAATATCATTTTCATTTAACGCATCAAAAATACTTCTACAATAAATTTTAATTGCATTATTAATATAATTACGTTTTCCATCAATAAATACTTCTTGATTCAATAAATCAACAATTTGCATTTTTTCTTCATTCTCAAATTTATCCGGTCTCATCAATAACACCATTTTATCCACCAAAATCCGATATGGTTCCATTAAATCAGAACCTAAATTAAATTGATTAAACATATTATTATGAAAAAGTCCTAATTGTGTAATATAGCCATTCGCAACTATTTCTCTGTTAAATGTTGACAAAATAATTCCATATCCATAATTAAGTGCTGCATTTAAAGGAATATCCAATGTTCTAGTAAATTCCATACCAAATAAAGCATTAAAATAAACTTTAGCTGCATGTCCTTCTCTATTTGTGGTATCACCTATTTCTACTTGCTTAATATACTGTTTTAATAAATTGTGCTCGTCTTTTCCTTGAAATTCAAGCAATTCTTGTTGTTTCCTAATTTTTTCAGTTACTATTTCAGTCCAGACTAGTTTTTTTATAGCGTCATCCCACTCAATTTGTTTTCGCACTTTCATACTTGTATCATGACTTCCATAATATGAAATTAATTCTGAACAAGGATTACGTTTTTCATCGCAGAAAATAACTTTAACTTTTCTTTTATTTAACTCACATAATAAACTTACCGTAATTGATACAGCTGTTGATTCAATTAACAGCACAGATATTTCACTTAAATGAATTTTCGTAGTAACTTCTTCTTTCCGTATTACAATATAATCCATTTTAAAGTCTAATTTTGCACGATTTGAAATTACTACAATCCGCCAGCTCATACCGTTAGCAGGTCGATTTCCTGCTCAAAAATTCCAGTTGGAGATTGATTTATCAATCTAACCATATTACAATTTGATATTTTTTTACTTGTTTTCATTCCACCTGCATTTGAATCTCCTCCAATTGATTTCAAATTAGCTTTTGTTTCAGGTTTGCATGCAAATAACTTCATTATTTCTCCTATTACTATACACTGTTCTTCTAATGATAACTTAATAAATGTCTCTCTCCCTTTCTCCAATTTTTCAATCTGTCCCGCTGGTCGATATTTATATATAGTATATTTATGCTTTTGAATCAGCATATCATAAATTAATATATTCTTTTCAAAATGAATTTTATCAAATTCAGAAATCATTAAATTTTTTCTTTTATCTTTTCGTTTTGAATTTTTTTCTAAATATTTATATACTTGTTTAAGATATTTAGTATTGTCCTCATCCAAACATAATTGAACTGCACCCTGAAAAATTAATTGGGATCCTGTACTTCCTTTTAAATGCATTGGAAAACCATTCATAACTATATAAGAATTTTTCTTTATTTTGGGAATAATAATTTTTGGTTCCTGTAATTTAAATTCCTCTCTGCAATAATTCAGCAATTTTTCAATATCTTTCTCAAATTCTACTGCTAAATAAAGCGGAACAGTCTCTATCGTTCTTTGAATATTTCCTCTTTTATCTAAAGATTCCACAAGCATAAAGTATTTATTTGTCTTTGTTTTATATCCACCATATATATTTACCTTTAATCGATTATCCTTTTTTATCTGCACAGTAGCACCTTTCAATTTTCCTACCATTTGTTGATTAAACAAACCACCATTTTGACCACTTTTCACAGATAACGCATGTCTGGTAAACAATATATTATTTTTCTTCATTGTTTTTCTAACAAGAGATATCGTCCCGTCTTTTCCTCGTTTCCAGGCTAATTTTTCTTTATCCATAACATCATAAGAAAACATTTTATTTAAACTATATTTTTTATCTTTACTAAATTTTAGCCATTTAAGCGGATTAGACGTGAATTTTGTATGATATACGTTACCTACAACAATATTTAAATATGCATCTTTAGCATGATGATAATCATTAATATCACGTACTTTTAACATATCTAACTCATCTTTCCTGAAATCAGATACTGCCTTCGCTTTTACATATACTATTTCAGCAGTACTATATAAACTTTTTAATAAAGAAGCTGTCACTTTTGTTGCTTGTCTTGTTTCAACTAGCTGTCTATTAATGAATCCAGCCAGTTCTTCATCTGTAAGATTCGTTTTCCGAGTTAATCGATTATATTTTTCTTCTGTAATAAGACCTTTATGTTTTAACTGCCTCCAAAATGGTTCCATTTTCTGCTGGATTTCCAATGGTACAATATCAATATCTTTTTGCCAATTTGCTGTTTTATCTACTAATACCAGATTATTTTGGATACTATCATCTTTCGTCTTTGATTGTGGATAAATATGATCTTTATCATACGTAGTTTTATTATATAACTCATCTAAAGTAATCGACTTTCCCGTATACATACATTTTCCCATTTGAGTATAGTATAGATATAATTTTCTATCCTGAAAATCTCTTTCTTCTCTTTGTTCCAGTTCTTTTATCCATTCTCTTTCTTCATTTTTACAATTTTTATATAATTCAATTAATTTATCCTTTCTAGAAACAGTCCTTTTCTTCTCTTCCGTCCCTCTTGCCATTTCTATAAAAATCTTGGTAGGTTCTTTACCACAAACTTTTTTTATTTCTTCCATAACTCGAACAGCTTGCCATAAAGACCTTTTTACCTTAGGCGATATATACAAATCTCTAATCATAGTTTCATACGAAATAAGTTCAGTTATATTCTGTTCTTTTGCGTTTAACTCTTCTATTTTTACACAATAAGTATAATTTAAGCTCAAAAGTTCCATTAAATTATCATTCGTATTACGTAATGCCTGAATTAAAGTCTGCACTACTCCAGTACGTCTATCCATTCCTTCTACTTCTTGCAAAAATTCCCTAGAAAGCCTACCCCATCCATTATATTTAAGTTTGCATATATTTTTAATCTGCGAATCTGATAATTCTTTTCTATATATATTTTTTATTTTTCTTTGTAAAAGTTCTCTATCATCTCCAAATAAAGTAATCCACAATATAATTTGTTCTATCATAACTTGAATTGACTTATTTTTAATAGAATTTCCAAATATTTCTGTTTTCCCAAAATCAATATATGAAGTTAAAGATGCTTTAAAATCACCATCAAAGCCTGTTAATTCATCATCTTTAAATTCACAACCTTCTGAACGTAAGTAATCTCTTAACTTTTTTCTTGTAACTTTTTTATTCTTTTTAAATACATCTTCAAATACTTTTATCTTCAATTCAATAGGAAGTTTTTCCTGTCTAATCTTTACATTATTTAGCTCATTCCAAACCATAAACTCCATATATAATAATGAATACTTAGGAATAACATCTTTATTTACTAAATAGGTACATTTATTTGTCATTCTTTCAATAAATGCTTCCGCTGAAGATTCAATATCAACTTTTCTTTCAAAATTCCAAGGTAATATTCTTCCTGGGTCTTTTCTTACAATCCAGCAATTACTTCCCTGATTTTTATGAAAATCATTTAATGGCCCGACATAATATGGTATTCTAAACTTAAAAATTTTAATTATTTTCTCTTTAACAGTAATACCTTCATCATCTATTTCATTTAAAAACGGAAGATACGTTGATGCATTTTCTAGAATTATTTCAAGTTCCATTTTATGAACCTGATAAGGTATCACTCCATTCTCTCGGTTAACCTGTAGTCTTAAAAATTCTCCATGTATCATCTTTTCTTCAATTTCTTTTATTGAATTATCATCTATATTTATTTTTTTTAATATCCCTTTAATATAACCGTAAAATTCTTCTTTTTTGCATCTTTTTACACTTTGCTTCTTTCCATTCTTCTTATTCATTCCAATATATGCACAATAATTTGCATTTTCTTCGTTACTACTAAACACTTTCTTATAATCTTCTGATGAACAATTCTCTCTAATTACTTTTTTTAATAATTTTAAATCTTTTTTATGATCATCATATAACTTTACTTTTGCTACAGATAAATAGCATTTCCCATCCACTTCTCCGCCTTCGAGAATTTCCGAAAGTATTGCCCAATCATATATAGCTTTTAACTTGTCCAATAAATAAACTTTATCTTGCAATTCATCTTCTAAAAACTCTCTCTGCTTTTCATAGTCTGCCTCTGCAAAACTAATTTTTTCTATTTCATAATTTTTTAATTCATTATCTTGAAATACTTCTGATAATTTACCTTTTAAACCAGCTAAGAGACCAAAGATTGCTTTTAACTGAATATCAGCTTTGCCAACCGAAAACAAATTTATTAGTTTCAACTTTTTTTCCGTACTATTTATATTATGACTTTTTAACACATTTTCTACTTCAATAATTGAATTACATTCTAATCTAATATCATATTCGTCTTCTAAATATTGTATTAATTGTTTGAATACATTTTCAAAAGAAGTTATATTCCCTAAATTTCCTTCAAAAAGAAAATGCCCCCTGTGTTTTACTATATGGTGTAATGCCAGATATACCAATCTGACATCATAGTTCTTTTGGTTATTCACTAAAAGAGATTTTCTCAGATGATAGATTGTTGGATAACTCTCATGATATTTCTTATCATTAAAATCAGCTTCATAAAATAACGTATTGGTTTGCTTTTCCTCTTTATCACCCTTTAAAAATTTACTATCTTTTAATCTTTGATAAAAACCTGGATCCACTTCACTTATTTCTTCTGCAAATAATTCCTGTAATAATTGAATTCTTTGTATTTTTCTTTGCCCACGTCTTCTCGTTGTTCTATGTAATCTTCTATCCTCTGCTGTATCCGCTTTATCAAATAAACGAATTCCCCACAACGATTTTCCATTCTTCTTTAAAAGATTATAGTTCTCATCTGTCACAGCCCAACCAATAGACTCCGTTCCTATATCCAACCCAACATAATAATCTTTGGACACACTTTTCATAAGATAATCTCTCCTTCTAAACTTCTTTATTCCTTGTTGACATTAAAAAATAAATAGTGTAATATTAAATTGACTCAAATGATTGACTACCATATGAGTTTACACCATAAGTTCAAATAAAAATTTATTCAAATCGCTTTTATAGCTTCCACGTGTGTGGATTTAAAACTTGCAAATGCAAGTTTTTTTATATTCTTATTATATATTATTTATTGTCCAATAATCTGTACTAATCTATTAAAATAAATACTACTCTTTTTATTATAAATAGTCAACACTATTCATATTTCAGAATTTAAGTTTTTAATAAGTTGTGAAATATTCGTTCTATTAACATACTCTATTATTATTTAATTCTTTCTGTTCTACTTTATTACCAAACATTTTATCAATTACTTATTTGCTTGGAATTATAAAAATTGCATCATAAAAAAACGCTTTAGATTTGTTTGAACATTCAAATAAAAGCATAGCTTTTACGGCTATGCACAAATATTCATACTTATATATCTCTTATTTATATTATATCATTTTCTTCATTGATTACTATTTTCTTATTATGCACTTCGATTTCTCCATTATCTTTCATCTTTTTCAGTTCTCTAAAAAGCGAAGGCCGCTGAACGCCAAAATAATCAGCTAATTGCTTTTTACTTATCGGTAATGTTATTGTTTTTGATTTTTGTTCCAGCGATAATGCCAAAAAGTAATCCATTATATTTTCTCTCAAAGATTTCTGCGTATACATAACTATTTTTCTGTTCATTCCCTGAGAGTTTTGAGAAATACTTTTTATGAAATTTATCGTAAAATTATAGTCTTTTAACAGTATTTCTATCTGGGACTTCGAAACGTGTAAAAGCTCACAATTTTCTGTACAGTAAATATTCATTGGATAATGATTTGCAGTGCCAAACAAAAGATTGGCACCAATGATACTGCCTTTATTAAAATTAAAAACAACATTTTCGGAGCCATTTTGCGATAACGAATACGCAACCAGATTCCCCGAAATTACAATATCCATGTTAATACATTTATCGCCTTGATTATATATCGTTTCATTTTTAGAATACTTTTTTATCGTAAATTTAATTTTATTTATTATTGATTCATCAATGTCCTTAAAAAACGGAATATTTTTAATCATCACTTTTATCACCCAAATTTATTATAGCAAAAAGAAACCTATGTGTCTATCTGTGGTGAGTAATTTGCTTTATTATTAATTTAAATAGTAACCGTTCAGCCATGTAATTCATAATTTGCCGGAATATACAAATTTCCCTTGGTGCAAGCACTCAGGTTCAGATTTTAACAACATTTCTGCAGGACTGAACAGTAACTTCAAATAAGATAAAAGGAGTAAATTTTATGGATATTTTTACAATTGCTATTTGGGTATTAACCGTAGGACTATTAATTTTTTCTTTTATAAAAAATAAAAGAAAAACAAAAGATGCTTTGAAGAGAGCATTTTTTATGGGCAGAGGAATGGCTCTTTCCATTTTTGCAGTTATTTTCGCAATTGGAATCATTCTAGCTGTTTTACCACCTGATAAAATATCTGAAATTATCGGGAAACAAAATTTATTTGTAGCAACGATTGCTGCTGCTGTTTTTGGAACAATTACCTTAATTCCTGCATTTATCGCGTTTCCTTTAATTGGCACACTTGCCGGAGCTGGGGTTGGTATCATGCCTTCTGTTGCATTTTTAACGACTCTTACAATGGTCGGTGTCGCAACATTTCCGCTTGAAAAAAAAGAGTTTGGAACAAAATTTGCGGTTACGAGAAATGTACTTAGCTTTTTATTTGCAATTGTTATTGCTATTATTATGGGGGTAATTTTAAAATGAATAAACTTATAAATTTTATAAAAGGGAATTTATTTATGGTCATAGTTGTACTTGCATATATAATTCTAACAATCGTCAATCCACAATTAGGATTACAAGGAATTAAAAACAGCAAATATTACATTATTGAAATGTTAATGATCATGCCTGTTATCTTTGTTTTAACAGCACTGCTTGATACTTGGATTCCTAAAGAAACAATTATGAAATTTTTAGGTAAAGATGCCAAAATCAAAGGCGTTATTTTATCCTTTTTATTCGGTAGTGTTTCTGCCGGTCCTATTTATGCTGCTTTCCCATTCTGTGTAATGCTGCATAAAAAAGGGGCATCCATTAAGAATATTATTATTATTTTAAGTTCATGGGCAGTTATAAAAATCCCAATGCTTTTGAATGAAGCCAAATTTTTAGGTCCTAAGTTTATGATGATTCGTTGGATATTAACAATAATAGCTATTTTAATATTTTCTTGGATTGGATCAAAGATTATAAAAGACGAAGATCTACCACAAGAGAACGAAGAAGAAAAAGCAGAAATTTATATTAATGAAAAAGCCTGCATGGGTTGTACCGTCTGTACAAAAAAATATCCTGAGCTTTTTATAATGGATGGTAAAAAAGCAAGCTTAAAAAAATATGTTATTTATGATTCAGAGCGTTTAAGAGATACTGTCATGTCCTGTCCTGTGAAGGCTATCCAATTAAATAATATCTGATTTCTCCTGAAAACAGACAAAAGTTAAGCCTTGAGACTTCATACTCTCAAGGCTTATTCTGACTTGCTTACTATTTTTTATCTTATACTTCATTTAATCGCTTTTATTACTTTTCAAACTTCTGAAACCTCATAGTTTTTGATTCACTATTACGTTCCTACTCAGCATACAATACCTTCGAACGAAGTTTTATAATATGCTCAAGTTTTTCAAAGACGTTGATACATATCACCTCCAAGATTTCATATATTTACGATTGCTCTATCAATACTCTATATCTATCAAAGTTCTATTCTCCTGTTTAATATGATATCCATTAATAATTCCAGTAAACCATATCACATATAAAATAGTAATACATATAGCTAAAAGACTAAAAACAATACCATAATAATTTCTATTTCTAATTGAATCATCTAAAAGAATAAAATATATTGATATAAACCCATATCCTACAATTTTAATTAATTTAGTTAGAAAATTATTCTTTTTTTTATATAAAAAGTCTTTTAGATGCAACTCTACTTCTCTTAAATAAAATAGACCTGTTATACCAGATAGTAAGTTAAGAATTGTAACAATAAAAATAACAAAAGCAATAATCATTGGTATTATAACAATCAACGCTACATTATTTTCACTGCTATCTAAAACAATATTATTTACTGAAAATTCAAATGCATTTTTAAGACAAAAAATATCTATAATGCTAATAGTAATTATCAAACAAAATAATAATGATTTTTTCATGTTTCCTCCATTTAAGTATCGAATAAATAGTTAATTACCTTACTATTTTTACATGTTTTGTATTGCAATGTCAATCCTTACCATTGTATAAATTTCAATTTACATGTTCTTCCAAATACTTCTTTACAAGCGGTTTCGCCTGCAACATCCATTCTCTGATATTCGCACCGACTCTAAAAAGTTTATTTTTTGCATCCGTTGCTATATCCTGTAATTTTCCATAAATAGGATACTTCGTTTTCATAGAATTGTAGACAGATTTTCTAGCCGGCAATAAGTATTGTGGGTACGAATTCTTTTTATCAGGCAAAAGTGATGCTTTCATCGTACGGCAAGAAGTCATAACATTAACTAATTTAATTGCAGTTTCCTGCTTTTCTTTTTCACTGACAGCCTTATTAATACCTACTACATCTCCATAAAAAAGAGGGATATTTGAATTTTCAGATAAAGATAGTGTCTTAAAATTTACTTGGTCGGCAAATCCTTCCATCTTTGACATAGCTTCTGTATAACCGAGATACGCTTTTCCATGACCTTCTTCAAACCACTTTGCACGAATATAGGCATCACTATTATCGGGCCAATAATTGGCTTGTTCTACACCGGCCATTCGCTGAAGAAGTACAAGACTATTTAATGCATCTGTATTCAAATCCGGTAACTCAGGAAGTGTAGCATAATCCGTATAATTTTGGTTTCTATCAATTAGAGCATCTAAAAACATACATACCTTTGATGTGCCCCCGGACATGTCAATCAAAAGCCCTTCATCAGCCTCCGGTATTAATCCTGTAGATTGGCGTGCTCCAATAGCCTGATACAATTCAGGTACGGTCGATACATGATCTAATGTATTATCCCCAGCCCTTGTATATAGCAGATTTGTACAAACGATTTGTGGAATTGCGTAAATTTTACCATTTACTGTGCATCCATCTAAGGCAAAGGGGAGGATATCCGATCTATTCTCAATGACATTTGGATCTAAAGGTGTTAGATATTCTTTCTCTACAAAATGAGAAAGATAAATCGCATCAAAAACAAATACATCTAAATTTTGAGGCGGGTCAGATTCATAACAATCCCAGCTTACAAAATTCAAATCTACTTGCGGTTCTACTTTTTTCCACTTTTCTTCTAATGCATTTTTAAACCGCTCCAAATCTGGTACATAACCATACAATGCAACATTTAAATTGCTTTTTTTGTTTTCTTCATCCGCAGAACATTGCGTGCTAAAATAGCATAGCCCCCCAAATATTACCAGCACACAAATAATAATTGATATCCTCCTTCTATTTAAAAATTTACCCTTCATAGTTTTTCCCTCCTTTATCATTTTTTAACTGCATCAAATATAATGAACGGTGCCTGCTCTTTTTCGTCTTTCCACTCCTTTACATTATATATTTTTTCTGCTTCTTTTCTGGATTCTTCAGATAAAGCATCTATCGTAGGTTCAAAAATTGTAATATTTTTAAAACCTGCTTTATTCAAAAATGATAAATAAAATTCCCTGGACCAAAAATAATCATCTAATATCAGATCATCACTGCCTGGTATATGTAAATATTGTTGTTTCTTATCTCCATCCTTATATTTAAAGTTCTTCAACCCATTTTGAAATGTTGTGAATTCATATCCTATCGCTTCAGGATTAGAGTCTAGAATAAATAATGTGCCATTTTTCTTTAAAACTCGGAACACTTCCTTTGCAACCTTAAGAATACGTTCCTTATTGGAATTATTAATAAAAACAAAACATATAATCGCACAATCTATTGAGCTGTCTTCTAAAAATGAAAGATCATCATTTGCAATGCATTGATAATGAATATTTTCTTTTGCACGCTCATTTTGCGCAATATTCAGCATTCCTTCTGACTCATCCACAGCTATAACAGAATATTCTTCTTTAATTCCAGCTAATCTGTAAGAGACCTTTCCCGGACCACACCCATAATCAAGAATTGTTTTTATACTTCTGTCTTTCTGAATTTGATCAAACAATGTTTGAAACCCTAAGATGTTCTCTAACATATCATTATATTCATTAAATTTCTTGGTGATTTCTGTTTCTTTCCATGATGTTCCCATTTTCATGCCTCCTTAAGCATTTCACTCCATCTGTTTTTTACAAAATGCTGATAAACAGGATATAGATACTTGTATAAATGAAACTCAATTTTATTGTTATAATATATTCCCTGATAGATTGAAAAAAGAAGCAATAACTGCTTCCAATAATTATCAATTCCAATCTTATTTAACTTTTCTATACTTAATTCTATTTTCTTATTTCTTAAAAGTTCTTCATATTCCAATACAACTTTTAAATCATCCCAATTATTCTTATGAGGCATAGTTGGAAAACAAAACTTTGAAACAGTATCATGAATACTATCTACCAATATTCTTTCTACGTGTTGGTTATCAGGTTCATAAACGTGGGTAGTTGCAATATTATGGTAGTATCTTCCTACCTTTAGCCCCATCTGAGTCGCCAGCATTTCCTGAATAAATGTAAATGAAAAAACGTCACTTACAATTCCTCTGTAAGCATCATTTGCTCTCATATATCCGCAAGTATATAATGCGTTTTTTCTCTGAAAGAATTGAAGTCCGATGGTGCAGGATACATCAATATTGGTCAGATGCAAATCTTCGTTTGCATCAAATATTTGCACAAAACCTCTTTTTGTATCCGGATCTTCTTTAAAAATATCAATCAGTCTGTTCCACTGATTGATTGCATTTGATCCAAAAGTAAAAATTTTAGGTCCATATGCAGTACCTTTCAAAGTTTTACCATCTGCTGAATATTTTTTCATATTACTTGCATAGTAATCAATAAATTCAAGACTGTTGCTTCCCGACAAATACCAAATAGCCTCTGCAAAATTAAAAATTATATTTTCTTTTCTGGCCGGTAAATAGCATACACGCTCAATGGGATTTTCAATTTCAATCGTACAGTTCAATCGTTCTCTGCTTTTATAACCCCGTGGACTATTCTCGAACTCCGGATTACAATAAGTCTCACGCAGATTTTCAATATATGCTTCCTCAAAGTTTTTATATTTCATTGGCTCCCATCTCCTTCAGAAATACATCTAATTCTTCCAAATAATCTTTTTTCTCCCTATAAACAATATATTTGACATCCAATACACTATGTAGCCCTCTTACTAAATAGGCATAATATTCTTCGTTTTCAAAAAGCAGCAAAACTATTTTCTTTTTAAATGCTGATGCCCATCCAATTTCTATATGCGTGCCTGGTGAAGCAGGTATACCCGGAAAAGCAACAAATATATCACAATTTTTAATTTCTTCATAATCAATTTTCGTACATTGTTCCGGAGTCATAAATTCTTTTCCCCAAGCTTCTCGCTGATGAGCATTATGGACAACATGACCCCTTTTTTCAAAAAAGTGAATTAACTCTGTTATCTTGCTTTTGGTACCTGATTCTAATAATGAAGTGTCGTGATTAACCAGACCTTTAAATGGCGCAGCTAAAAAAATTTTTTTACTCATATTGATACACCTCCATTTTTTTTAATTCTAACATAAGTTAATTCTTAATTTCCTTGTTTGTCATTTTTCCCTATAATATTGTAATTATTTCATAAAAATGGAGTGTTTTTTATACTTTTTAAACTATTTTTTCAAAAATTTGTCGATTTCCCATTGTATCGCCATTAAAGAACTTCTTTTATTATCATCCGACTGTAGAATCTGATCTATTTGATTCTCTACCATAATCTTAGTTGTTTTATATTTCGGAAATTTTGGAACTGTCCGGGCATGTTCAATAATCCTGCTCAGCAATACATTATCTATAATTCTTGCTCCTTTCTCTACTTCTTTTTTCAATTCTTCATTAACTACTTCAGATTCTGTCACTTCCTTTAAGACAGAAGCCCCTTGCGAATAGCGGTAAATATCTAATTGTGTTTGAGGGTTATAGGTCAAATATTTGATAAATTTCCAAGCCAGCTGTTCTTTGGTCGTCCTGGCACTGATTCCAATCTGAAGAGTACTGATCTGAGAAATATTATCTCCCTTCGGACCTGCCGGCATTGTAATACAATCCCATTCAAAATTCGAATATTTTTTTACTTTTAATGGATAATCCTGATAGCTCCTAAACTCAGAAAAGGGAAAAGGTCTGAAAGCTACCTTGCCAGAATCAAATTCTTCGGATGTTACTTGATGATTCTGATTCAACTGATTTAACTTGTATACAAATTTGACAGCTTCTACAACATTATCTGATCCTACATAACATTTACTTCCTTTATCCTGAAACAACTTCCCTCCATTGGCAAAAACTGCGTTTTCCCAGGAATAGTCATAGGAGCCAAATTGGTCGACTACACCATCTGCATCTGTATCCTTTGTCACCTTTTCACAGATTTCATAAAACTTATCCCAGGTCCAATCTCTGTCCGGAATTTCTATGCCTTCTGACTTCAATAAGGTTTTATTGGCAAACATAAGTACAGGAACGGTTTCATAAGGCAGTGCATACTGGCTCTCCTCATACCGCCCTTCTCCCAAGACAGAAGAATAGAAAGCTTCTTTTTTGAACCCTTTATCGTTGTTTATAAACTTATCTAAATTTTTCAATACACCAATCGAAGAAAATGTAATAAAATCATCTTCCAATACCATAAAAACATCTGGTTCTTTCCCCAATAACAACTGCTTAGAAAACCATTCCGAATAATCTTCTTTCAAAATCCCCGATGAATAATGAATTTTCACTCCGGGATTTTCCTTCTCAAAGCGCTTAATTGCCGAATCAATAATTGCATAGCAGTTACCATTCGGAACCTCCCAATTACTGCCTGCAAACATGCCAAACTCAAGTGTTACTGTTTCTTTTTCTTTATTCATAAAAATCAGAAACACAATAATAAATCCCACTACTGCAAGAAAGAGGAGTTTTATCCTATGTACTTTAATCATCTTCCTCCTCCTTATCCTGCACGCATAAACCTGTCTGTACCGCCCAAATAGCTAATTGGGTTCTATCTCTAAATTCCAATTTATTCAAACTCTGGCTTAAATAATTTCTAACAGTACCTTCTGAAAGCATAAGTTTTTGTGAAATTTCTTTATTTGACAATCCGTATCCTACCTGACAAATGATCTTCCATTCTGTTTTACTAAGCTGAGAAGTCTTCATATGGTCTACCCCCATAGAATAATCTGCTTTTGCCATCTTGGAGAACCAGTGCAGAACCCTGCTTGCTACATCTGTATTTATCATGGACCCGCCATTGTACACAGTATAAACAGCCTGTACGATCTCATTCATTTTGACTCCCTTTAACAGATACCCGCTGGCTCCATGTTTCAGTGCATTGTAAACATATTCATCATCATCAAACGTAGTCAGAATAATAATTTTTATTTCGGGATAATTTTCTTTTATGATTTGAGTGCAATGCACTCCATCCATTTCAGGCATCCTTACATCCATGAGAATAACATCAGGCTTGCTCTTTCTAACACTTTTAATTACTTCTCTTCCATTTTCAACTGCTTCAGTCACCTCAATATCTACTTTTCCTTCTAATACAAATTTAAGACTATGACGAATTAACTCCTGATCATCTGCAACTAATACTTTAATCATAATTTTCTCCCCACCTTATTGGAATATTTACACTGATTTTAAATCCATCTGTTCCATCATAATTAGTACTGCCACGAAGCATCTCTACTCGTTCTTGAATATGTCTTGTACCAAATCCCGGTTTTATCTTTTTACACCCCCTGCCATTATCTTTTATTATTAATTCCAACATTTCATTTTTTTTGGAAATTTGGATTCTAATTACAGTAGCCTTTCCATGACGAATTGCATTGGTAATTCCTTCTTGAACCACCCGGTAAATTGTTTCCTCTTCATCTGCACTGAATTTTAAGTTTTCTATCGTTGATTCATAAAATATCTGCAAATGAGATACCGAAGTAATATCCTCTATCAATTTTTGAATAGCATTCTGCAAACTATATCGTTCTAATGCATCGGCTCTCAACTCATTCACAGACCTGCGCACATCTTTTATCCCTTGTCTGGCTACCTCTCCTATCACGGAAAGTTGATTCTTCGCCATCAAAGGATCTTCTTCTATCATTTCAACACAGGCATCTAACCCCGCAGAAATCCCGGTAAGGGCATGACCTAACGTATCATGGATTTCCCTGGCCAACCGGTTTCTTTCTCTTGTCTCTCCCAGCTTTTCTGTTTGTATTGCGTAATCTTTCAGTTGTACATTTGCAATTTTTAGTTCCGTATTGGCTTTGGTTATTTCCTGATATAACTCTTTTACTTTATTATTTTCCTCCAATTGTTCTAACATTAGAAATATAATAAAGATAATAAAAATAATAATATTGATCGATATAATAATATTTTTCAAACCTAATAAATACATTTGCACCGATGAATCATAATATCTGATATAGTCATTGATCGAGCACATTCGATACCGGATAGAAAGAAAGTCATAGTCTGCCAGCACAAAAATAATTACAGCTATGATCAAAGCCCATAGCATCCCTTTTTGTTCACGAAGGTTCATAATCACATTCGCGATTACTAATAACATAATTCCATTATAACTCATATTGAGAACTCTCATTATAATAATCGCAAATACAACATCAAAGAGAAAGAAATAAAATGGAATAAATGAGCTGTTACACTTCTTTTTTAATCGTTCCCTGACCCAAAATGATATAGCCCAAATCAGGTAACCTCCTGCAGATATACAAAAAATCCATTCTCGTTTCAAAGGAACCGCATGAATCCTATTGATAAATTCCTCTGCTTGAAAACTTTCACAAATTTTTCCGGTCGTTATGTAAATGATTATGGCAAGAACTAAAACAATAACAAAATTAATTACAATCATTAATAACCTTATAAATTCAAGTTTTTTGTTTTGCATACCTTATACCTCTTTCGTTGTAAACATGCTCTCTTTTGTGTCTTACCTCTATTTTAATATAGATAAGACCTTAAGATAAAGAGAAATAATAATAAAAACGAAAAAATTTACAATTGATATCATTTAAGACAGACATCAAAATCTGATGTCTGCCTTACTTTTTATTGCTTCTTTGTTTTCTTTTTTAATAAATCAATATACACAGCTAATAATATGACTAAGCCTTTTGCAATCAACTGCCAAAAAGAATTTACATTCAAAAGGTTTAATCCATTATTCAAAACACCAATGATAAACACTCCGATTAAGGTTCCTCCAATTTTTCCAATACCTCCTGAAAAGCTAGTCCCTCCAAGAACTACCGCAGCTATCGCATCCATCTCTGCTCCATCTCCTGCCGTCGGCTGCCCGGAGTACATTCTTGCACATATTACGATTCCACTCACCGATGCCAAAAATCCTATTAAAGTATATGTAATCACCTTGACACGACCTATATTAATTCCTGAAAACCGCGCAGCATCTTCATTTCCACCTACTGCATATACATATTTTCCATATCTTGTCTTCCCTAAAAGCAAAGCGGTAAAGACAAAGAACACACCTGTATATATGACCGGTAATGGAATGATACCCAGATATCCTATTCCGATATTATTATATTCCGGGACCATGACCCGGATCGGCATACCGTTCGTATATACATAAGCAGCACCACGGGCTATCTGCATCATAGCCAATGTTACAATAAAAGGGGGCATTTGTGTTTTCGCTATAATGAATCCATTGATAAAACCTAATAAAGTACCAGCTAAGATTCCACACAATACAGCCAGGGGCACAGGAACTCCAGAATTGGCAATAAGCCCCGCACATAAGGTACCTGAAAACGCAAGAATCGAACCTACAGATAAATCAATTCCACATAGTATAATAGCAAATGTCATACCAAATGCCAGATTTGCATTTGTCGTAACCTGCCTAAGTACATTACTAATATTGTTACCGGTCAAAAATACAGAAGACCGTAAAGACATAAATACACACATAATTAATAAGCCGATAAGTATTCCTGCATTCTCTCTAAAATATTGAATCATACTCTCGATTAAGTTTTTTCTAATTACTGATTTTTTTTCCATGATTAATTTCCTCCTGTTGCAAAATACATGAGTTTTTCCTGCGCCAATTCACTTTTCGGCAATTCTCCTGTCACTCTGCCTTCGTTCATAACAATAGCCCGGTCGCTCATATTAATTATCTCCGGAAGTTCAGAAGAAATCATAATGATTCCTACTCCTTGTTCAGCAAGCATACTCATGATTCTATATATTTCCACTTTGGCTCCTACATCAACTCCTCTCGTAGGTTCGTCTAAAATAAGAACTTTGGGGTTCGTTGCAAGCCACTTTGCAATTACAATTTTCTGTTGGTTTCCGCCGCTTAGGTTTTTTGCAATGGTCAAAGGGCTTGGAGTCTTAATACCTAACATTTGTATGTATTTATTCACAATACCATCTCTGGCTTTTCTGTTAGTAAAACAACCCTTCATAATTTCTTTTAAAATCGTTAATGTTGCATTGTATTCAACACTTCGTATTAATATCAGACCTTGCTCTTTTCTGTTTTCCGGTACCAGTCCAATTCCGTACCTCATAGCATCCTTGACATTTTTTATTTTAACTTTCTTTCCATCTATATAAATCTCACCGCTCTCATAAGCATCAATTCCAAAAATAGCCCGTACCGTTTCCGTCCTTCCTGCACCTACCAGACCTGCAATTCCCAAAATTTCTCCTTTTCTGACCGAAAAAGAAACATCTTTTACTTTATTTTTTACAACTAAGTTCTTTACTTGGAATACAACTTCACCAAACTCAGATTTGCTTTTTATAAATAATTCATCTAATTTCCGACCTACCATCATAGAAATCAGTTCATCTTTCGTTGTTTTACATGTGTTTTTCGTCCCAACATAAGTACCATCTCGAATGATCGTAATACGATCTGTAATTTCGAAAATCTCTTCCAGTCGATGGGATATATAAATAATAGAAATCTGCTTTTTTCTTAGTTCCTCTATCGTCTTAAATAACATCTTAACTTCTTTTTCAGTCAAAGATGCTGTTGGCTCATCCATAACCAAAATTTTTGCATTTACAGTTAATGCTTTCGCAATCTCTACCACCTGCTGCTGTGCGATGCTAAGCTCTGAAACTTTGGTATTTCCCGATATCATTAACCCTAAAGACTCCAATACTTTCTCTGCTTTTATTTTTAATTCACCTGTATTTACAAAACATGAATGACCATAAACACTTTCTCTGCCCAAATACATATTTTCTGCAACTGACATTTCAGGTACCAGACATAATTCTTGATGAATCACGCTGATTCCTTGTTCCTGAGAATCTGTAACCCCTGTCATTTGATGTTCTTTTCCACTTATATATATTTTTCCGGCATCTGCTTTATATATCCCTCCTAAGATTTTAATCAGTGTAGATTTTCCTGCACCGTTTTCTCCTAACAACGCATGTATTTCACCTTTTTTCAATTCAAAATGAATGTCTTTTAAAGCATATACACCAGAGAATTGTTTATGAATTCCTTCCATCTTTAATATAGTATCTACCATTTCTTTGAACCCCCTTTACAATTTTGGAAAATGCACGCCCGAAAGCGCGCATTCCAAAATTTGCTCTATTCTGATTTTATTGCCATCCATCTGTTCCATATTCATCCACATTATCTTTTGTAATTAAAACAACAGGAACTGAAATGTTTTTTTCAACTGTTTTGCCTTCCAAAAAGGCATAAGCTGTTTGAGCTGCTGTAGTTCCGATTCCAATAGGAGATTGTGCCGCTGTAGCAGTTAAAACACCATCTTTCACCATTTTTTTTGCATCCGGAGAACCATCTACGCCGTATAGCAATACGTCTTTATCTCTGCCGGCTGCCTGTAATGCAGCTAATGCACCTAAAGCAGTAGGATCATTTAATGCCATGACTACATTTATCTCGGGCTGTGCCTGGATGATATTTTCCATGACCGGCATTGCCTGCTCCAATTGACCTTCTGAAGATTGCTTTGCTACAATTTCATATTCAGATTTTCCTTCAATGGTATCAATAAAACTCTGGGTTCTGTCAATCGCTGACTTAGCAGTTGGGTGCTCCAAAACTGTGATCTTGGCGGACTTTAATTTCTTCATCATATCTTTTGCACATTGAACTCCTGCATCATAATTATCAGATGCGATAATACTTGTCACCAATTCTTCATCATAGACCGGAGCATCTACATTAAATACAGGTATTCCGGCTTCTTTGCAAGCATCTAATGCCGGCTTTATTCCTTTCCAATCTACCGGATTCAAGAATATTGCATCAACCCCCTGTGTAATCAGATCTTCTATCTGACTAATCTGCTTTTCTTGGTCTAAGGCAGGATCTAGTGTTATTAGTTTGTCACCATTTTCCTCAACAACAGATTTAATACCATCGTTTAATGCTACAAAAAACGGATTATTCATTGTCATATAAGTAGCACCAAACACCTTTTTCCCACCTTCTGATTTCACTTGTTCTTTTGACTGCTCTGTTCCTGTACCAGTCGATTCTTTTGTTGTTTGCTCCTTCGTTCCCTGACTGGAACCACAACCTGCAAAAGTTGCTGCTGCCATTACGATTGCAGTGAAAAAAGCAATTCCTCGTTTCATCTTCATTTTCCTTGTCCTCCCAACAAATTATTTACCTTCTTGGTATATCTTAAGTTTATTTTCTTTCACATTTAAAATCCACTATACTTTGTAATAAATATTTCATTACAAATGTCACATTTTCTAAAATCATCCCTGTTTTCTCCTTTTAATTTTCCCGTTTATCTTTCCTTCACAACTTTTTCAGAAAAGGAGTTATTTACAACTTCTTCATATGGCACCTTCTGTTTCAATTCTTCTGCCTGCGTCATTACTTCTTGTAATAATTCAAATGAATCCTTTTTTAAAATTGGATCTTGACTCCATACTCCAATATTCTTATATCTTTGTATAACCGTCTTTAATAAATCAAAATCTGTTTCCGGAAAAGCAGGTGTCACTACTTCTGCAATTTCCTCAGCATCATTCGCTTCCACCCATTTCTGACCTTTATAAAGTGCTTTCGTAAATCTTAATATTAATTCTTGATTCTTTTTTATAAAACTTTTCTTTGCAAAGTAAGCAGTATATGATATATCACCACATTCGGCACCAATTGAAGATACGATATGACCCTTTCCTTCTTTTTCTAACATCGATGCTGTCGGCTCGAACAAGGTAACATAGTCACCGGTACCACTGGTAAAAGCACCTGCCATTAAAGAAAATTGTATGCTGTCATTAAATTTAACATCTTTTGATGGTTCTAAGCCATTTTTACGAAGTACATACTGTAAAGTCATATAAGGGACTCCACCTTTTCTTCCGGGCAATATCGTCTTATCGCGTACCTTTTCCCATGAAAAATCTAGATCCTGTTGACGGGATACTAGAAATGAACCATCACGCTGCGTTAACTGTGCAAATACTTCTGTATAGTCTTCTTTTCCTTCATTATATACGTAAATAGAAGCTTCCGGACCTGCTAATCCAATATCTACATTATTCGATAAAATTGCTGACATGACCTTATCGGCTCCCTGCCCATTCGAAAGTTCCACTTTTATTCCTTCTTCTTCAAAATAGCCTAGATTAATAGCTGCATATTGTGGTGCATAAAAAATAGAATGTGTTACTTCACATAGAGTTAACACATCTTTTTTACCCTGTTTTGCACTACAACTATTCAAAGGCGGGATAATTATGAATAAAATCAAAGTAATCGTATAAAACTTCAAATTTTTTTTCATTGTCTTAACTCCTTGCTATATATAATTTTAATGTCCGTATTTTTTCATTACCACTCTTTGTAATAGTGCAACTGCTTCATACATAAGAGCTGCAACAATAGCCAATATGATAACACTCGTCATAACCAAATCGAGTTGAAAGACCTGGCCCCCATAAACAATTAAATATCCTAATCCTGCTTTAGAGACAAGAAATTCACCGGCAATGACACCGACTAAGGATAGTCCAATATTTATTTTTAATGAATTAAATAAAGTTGCAATATTATAGGGAAATACAATCTTCCTAAAGATTTGAAACTTTGTTGCATCAAAGGTCTGTGCCATCTTTATATACTCTTTGTCTGTATTTTGAAAACCATTTAGCATCTCTAAAACAGTAACAATTAATGAAATTGCAAGTGCCATAAAAATAATGGCTTGCGTGCCTGCACCTACAATGATTATAATAACCGGACCAAGGGCTATTTTGGGTAAACTGTTCAATACTACAAGATAAGGTTCACTTATCTTCGAAATAGTACTGCTCCACCACAAAACAAATGCCAATGCCGTTCCTAAAATCACTCCCAAAATAAATCCTGCTAAAGTTTCATAAACGGTTATACCAATATGCTTTTGCAAGTCATTTTGAGCCATGTTAAGACACGTTTTCCATATCCGTGATGGCTGGCTCAAAACAAAGCTATCTATGATCCCTGCTTGGGCTAAAATTTCCCAAAGTAACAAAAAGCAGACCAGAATTCCAATCTGCCATGCAAGAATCTTTTCTTTTTGACGTTTTATTCGTTTTAAATATTTTATCCTTTCTATCGATATTTGTGGATTATCCATCTAACTTAACTCCTTCCAAATACAATCAAAATACTCACTAAACTTTGGAGTTTTTCTACAATTTAATGGAGTTCTATTCTCTAATCCGAATTCAATCGGAATGATATCCTTGATCACAGCAGGTCTATAACTGAGTATCACTACTCTGTCTGCCATGCTGATACCTTCAGGAATATCATGAGTGACCATTAATGTTGTAACTCGTTCTTGCTTTAAAATCTGATAGATATCATTCGTTACGGTTAATCTAGTTTGGTAATCTAATGCCGAAAAGGCTTCATCTAACAGCAAAATATCAGGATTAATTGCTAATGTTCTGATCAATGCAACTCTCTGCCTCATACCTCCTGATAATTGTGAAGGGTATTTCTCCTTAAAATCATACAATTCATACGTCTTTAATAATTGATTGACACGTTGTTTATTTTCTGATGTTAAATTATTCTGAATTTCAATGCCTAAAACTACATTATTATAAATCGTTCTCCATTCCAGCAAATTGTCTTTTTGAAGCATATAACCTATACGGTTGGAAATTCCCTCTATTTTCTCTCCATTTACAACAATTTCTCCCGATGTTGGCTTCATTAGACCCGCAATAATAGAAAGCAGTGTGGATTTCCCACACCCGCTAGGACCAACAATACTTATAAATTCGCCTTTTTCTACAGAAAAATCAATATATTTTAATGCAGTTATCTCACCATTTTCTGCCTGATATTTTTTTTGTATTCTGTTTACATCGAGAACTGCCAAGTAATCCACCTCATTAATTTTAGAATATCTCTACTTTATTTTATGTCATGCAAATTGATTCTGTGCAGACACTTGAACTCACTTCCTATATAACTCCAAAAAACGGCAGACAAGAATACTCTTCTTGTCTACCGTTTTCTATACTTCATTTATTGGAAGAACAAACTGTACCAAAGTTCCCTGTCCTTCAACACTTGTAATCGAAATATTCCCATTGTGCTTTTGTATAATTTCATTGGCAATATACATTCCCAATCCCATACCGCCAGCTTTACTGTTTCTTGCTGTATCACCTCTATAAAATCGTTCAAATATACGTTCTGCTACTTTCTCTGACATACCTGCACCATAATCTTGAATCTCTATTTTTGCAAAAACATCATCTTTACTGAGAGTTAATCGTATTTTTTCACCATCCATACCATATTTTAATGCATTCTCAATTAGATTTCGTAATACCCGGCTAATTCGTTCCCTATCCCAATTCACAATCATTTGCTCATTTGGAAATTGAATTTGCAATTCATATTGGTTTTTTTCTATTATCATATAATACTCAATCAATATCTCCCTGATCAACTCTGCAATGTCAAATTTTTGCTTATTTAGTACCAAAGTTCCAAGATCTACTTTAGAATATTCTAACAACTCTTTCAAAAGTTTATCCATATAAATTGCTTTTCTATGAATAATATCTGTGTATTTTTTTTGTTCTTCTTCGGTTTCATATATTCCATCTCTGAGCATTTCTGAATAACCAAGGATTGAGGATAGCGGTGTGCGAAGATCGTGTGATATATTAGAAACTAATTCTTTACGATTTTGTTCATATCGTTTTTTTTCTTCGTATTGAAACTGAATTTTTTCAGCCATACAATTAAATTTCCCCGCCATAATTGCCAATTCATCCTGCGCATCCGTATTCATTCTGACATCTGCTTTATCTAAAGTGAATTCACTTAATATATCATACATTTTATACAAACGACGCATTGTCCTGCGGCTGAACAAAAACATACACAAGCCTGTTATAATAACAGTTATAATAAAACCAAATACTGCAATTTTTCCTAATATGCCATGCCCCCTTGCCAAATTAAAAGAATATGACATTGCTTCGAAATCACTGTTTTTTACAAAGCAGATTAAGAAGTGTTCAGAACCGTTCATTTCAAATCCACTACCGATCACACGATATTGACTGGTATCTTGATTTTTCTGTTCAAAAGAATCAAGAAGTTCTGAGACAGAGCCAATAGTAGGAATCCTACTAACTGAAATCCACTCATTTTTAGCTGAAAGCACCGCAAATCTCATATTAAAGAAATTGTTTTCTGCTTCCATCAGTTCCCTTTTGATATTATCCTTTGTCCAATCAGTCTTTTCTTCTTGGTACAGTTGCTGTTTTACAGTATGTAATGCATTTTGCATCTCATTTTCTGTTACACCGCTAAAATATCCGGAATGCAGAATATAATAAACACTGAACATAAAAATAATCACTGACATCGAAATCGACAAAAGAAAAACAATCGATATTTTGGTCTTTAATTTCATTTATTCTCCTCCAAAACGATATCCTATCCCACGGATAGTCTGAATCCACTTTGGAGCTCTCGGATTTTCTTCAATTTTTTCGCGCAATCGACTGATATATACCATAACTGTATTGTCATCCTCAAACATCTCATCCCATACTTGATGATAAATTTGACTTTTCGTAAATACTCTATTGGGATTTTCCATAAAAAACTTTAGTAGTAAAAGTTCTTTTCCTACAAGTTCAACTCTTTTGTTTCCTATCGTTACAAGATAACTATTAATATCCATCTTCAATTCTTTATGCTGTAAGATACGCTGCGCCTGTTTTTTTCTACTCACTTGCCTCCTAAGATGCGCTTTCACTCTTGCCATCAGCTCTCCCGGACTAAATGGTTTTGTGACATAATCGTCAGCTCCCAAACCGAGTCCTAATACTTTATCATATTCTTCCTCTCTGGCACTTAGGTAAATCACGGGTATCTCTGTATCCATATTCCTAATATGTCGAAGTACTTCAAACCCATCCATATCTTCCATCATAATATCAAGCAATATAAGATTTACATTTGTATTCTGCATTATCTTGAGTGCCTCAGCTCCATTTGAACAAGGAATTCCAACAATTCCTTCCCTTTCAAGATACTTAATTAATAAATCTCGTATTTCCTCTTCATCATCAATAATTAACACCATCTGTGTATTCATATGTAACACCTCATATTTAGTATATCATCCTTTTATATCTCGGGCAATATACTCATTCAATAGCGAAAACCGAGAAGATTCCAATAGTTAAAAAGAAATATAAAAATAATAGATATCATTAAAAACGTTAAATCAAACAATCTGATTTTTATTCTTCCCTTTCTTTTAACCCACTCATAAATTACGCAAATACCAAATATAATCACACCTACTGTACCGATGATTGGCATCATTAAATTTAATTTCACATCAAGAGGTATACTATAGCGTAATCTTGTTCCCCATCGGAACATACTGTAAATATAAAAGCCTGCATACATAAATGAAATCAAAGTTATTAGTATATATCTGATTTTATTCCATTTTTCTGTAATTTTTCTCTCTTTTCCTAAACACTTGAACACAAAGCACTTACTTACTCTGAGCACAAAAACCAGAATACAGAAGCTATACATCAGTAATCCTGCTAAAAAGGCAGGCATCTGAACTCCACTGGTCTCATACCATGAAAGCTTTTCATAATACCCATGCCAACTACTATCGGACATTGCCATATTAATCACTTTGCTTCCCTGCGTATGAAATACTACATATTTATCACTATCTTTTATCTTATATTTTAATGGTTCCTGTTTCTTTGCTATAAACTTACAAGCTTTACCCGTAAACTCATCTCTACCGGATATTAGGATTTTTCCGCTCTTCAGTTTTTTTATATTAACTTCTCCGACACCACCAAAAGCGTCACCTTTACATAAGGTCGTCTTAGAATAATCACTTAAACGATAGGTCCCAGCCACTTGATAAGAATCGGTTTCTCCTTTCGCCTCATTAATCTTCTGTTTTGACGACTTCATGTTTAAGTAGGAGACAAAAAATGTCCGGAATTCCTCTGTAATATTATTATTACTTCCTTGATTGACAACTATGAAAGTACCAATATTCTCATCCGGATACAAATCCAATTGAGAAAGAAATCCATCTGGTGCATAACCTCCATGACCAACTAAACGAACTCCTTGTTCTTGATATTCACTGAATCCATAACACATGCCCGGCAATATTTCATCATATTCTGCATGTGTTCTGAGAATATTCTCTACCGTACCTTTATCCAGTATCTGCTGGCCACCATAATTCCCATCATTAAGATATGTCTGGATAAAATGCCCCATATCAGTCAAAGAGGAAATCAAACCTCCTTCTGGATAAAGTTTGAAACATCCTTCCAATGTACTCCTTTTCAATTTATTGTTTATACAATTATATCCTGTCGATAACTTCTCATCTTCCATGCTCATAATTGTATCTTTCATTTTAATTGGTTCTAACAAGTTCTTTGCAATATAATCTTTACAGCTCATCCCACTAACTGCCTCGATAATGCAACCTTGTAATACAACACCATAGCTGCAGTATTCAATATGACTTCCTGGTTCGCTTATCACTGTCAAATGCTTTTGATTCATCTCATTTAACAGATATCCACAAGGCATATCCTGTTTTTTATAGGATAATTCCTTTAATGAGCTACTATCAATCCCTGAAGTATGTGTTAATAAATTTTCTACTGTAATCGGTTTATCATATGGGTTCTTAATCTTTAATTCCGGCAGATAAGAACGTATGTCTGAATCAAGTCTTACCTTGCCCTCCTCCACAAGTTTCATTAAAGCTGTAGAAGTAAATACTTTTGTAATCGATGCAATCCGAAATGTAGTGATATCCTTATCAAAGTCCAATTTAGTATCCACATCTGCGAATCCATAAGACTTCTTTATGAACTCTTTACCATCCTTAACCACCACTACGGCAGCCCCAGGAATATTGTTTTTTTTCATTTCTTTTTCAAAAAAAGAATCCAAAGCAGTTTCCATTTCTTTTTCATTTACTACTTTTTTTCCTTGTGCCAATACTGTTAACTCATTCCTATTAACTAGGAATAACATTATAAAAATAATAACACAAAAACTTATAATCTTTGTTTTAGTCATTTTCATCCTCCTTATAGTGATATATTCACTATAATTGGAGTTTTTAAAATGAGTCATAATGGAATCTTAATGTTTTCTTAAACAGAAGAATTTCCTAAATGTATCTCTTTTCCAATAATTAAACACTTGGAATCCTTCCTATGCCCGATTTCTTCCGTCTTAGCAATAGGAATATTCACATTTTCTACTGTCTGCATCACTAACTCCTGTATTGTTGGAATGCAATTTTGTTCTTCCATGGTAAGAAAAGTACCTAATAAAATTCCTCGAATTTCACGAAAGACGCCCATCTGCTTTAACTGGTTCAGATATGTAGTCATCTGCGCCACTTCTCCTCCTCGGCTCTCAAGAAATAAAATTTTATCTTTAAATTCAGGCATATAAGGCGTTCCAGCCAATTTCAAAAAGCATCTGATATTTCCGCCAATAACAACACCCTGCATTTGTTTCCCTTGCAAAAATTGATACTGAAACTCAAGCAGCTCCTTCTTATCTTGAAAAACCAGCTTACAAAAATTTTTAATCTGCCAACTAAATTCTGAAATCAGGTTTCGAATCTGATATAAATATGAAACCTGTCCTGTCTTTGCATAAATTGCATTGATTATCGTGGTCAAATCACTATATCCCCAAAAAGGTTTGGGATTATTTTTGATCTGTTCAAAATCAAGATCATGGAGTAATTCATTTGCTAAATCGCCCCCTGATATATCAAATATTGCTTTTATCTCTTTCTTTTTATAAAACTTCATCAATGCTTCTGCACGTTCTTTTCCTGTACCACTAAAAACTGAATTCGTTTGAAAAATAAAATCACTGCAAATTGGTTCTAATCCTATCTTTCTCAAACATACAATCAAATTTTCAATTATAGGTCTGTAAACATCCAATATTCCATTGGAACAACATACGATACCGACTTTGTCACCTGGTCTTAACATAATTCTGTCCTTTCAAGGTTGTTAAAATATTAAATTTATAATACTAATGGTAAAAACAAAAGCAGCTGCAACAAAACATAAATTTCCAATTATCTTATTCTCTTTATAAATCCTGATTCCATTTAATAAATTCATAACGCTTAATAATAATAATGTAATATTGTTCGTGTTTTTAATTGGCATTATTTTGAGAAAACCAAACAAAGATAATATAATAATAAAACATGCCAAAATTATATTAATAACAATAATAGCTCTTCCAACTTCTGTCTCATTCTTCCATTTTTCTTTAATCTTATTCATATACTCTCCTTAATGGTTTCCAAATTATTAGTTTATAAATTCCTTTACGTCTGTCAACCATTTTTCTCTAATCGAATTGTCGCTCTTTACAATGCCTCTTATAGGCATCCTATGTACACTCTTAACTCCACAAATTTTGAAAATACAAGTATCCCACAAATTTTCCAATGGATCACCGTAAATTTGTTTTTCTACTTCCTCTGGCGTATTTGATGTATTTATAATATAAGCTGTTTCAGCTTTTAATAATCCTATTGATTTTCCTTCCGGACTATATTTATATGCTACACCTCTTCTAAATACTCTATCTATCCATCCCTTTAAGAGCGCAGGTGGTTGTCCCCACCAATTTGGATGAATTATTGCAATGATATCTGCTTCTTGAAGTTCCTTACAACACTTAACAATATAAGAATCTTGAATACTATTAATTTCCATTTCTTCATATTCGCCTTTTGTTAACACAGGGCTAAAGTTATCTTCATAAAGATCGTGATATATGACTTCATGCCCTTTCTTTAAATATTCTTCTTTTATTACATTTGCTATTGCATGATTAAAACTATTTTTATCAAAATTACAAACTACTATTAGTGTTTTCAATATTATTTCTCCCTTCGATTAAACAAGTGGTGATAATATCAATCTCACTTGTTACCTCATACTCTTAATTTCAAAGACCGTTTTTATATCCGGACGATAATCCTCCAGTCTAATTTCGCAAACCAATTCCTCTACCGCCGAAACAGCAGCCACAATACAGACGATTGCACAAACGATAGGAATTCTAACCACTATTATACCATAAGGGATAAGAAAAAGAATTCCGCCAGTTACTTTATTTGAAATTATATGCAATGACGCAAACCGCCGAAATTTTATAGCGCCTACAGTATATGCAGTAATTCTAATGACCACAATTCCAATAATTGCAATTTGACCCCAAACGGGTATCTTATCAATTAATATTGGAGCAATTTTTATGCCTGCTACTATTATAAATATAAGATCTGCAATGCTATCTATTAAAGCACCTGTCTTACTCTCTGCATTCATCTTTCTGGCAACAGATCCATCTACCAAATCTGTTACACCACAGTATGTGTAAATAACGTAGAACAGAATTGATAATGGGGGCGTAAATAATAGTAAACATGCAGAAACGATTCTGCTAAATGTTAAAATATTAGCTAGATTTTTTCCTTGCAAAATAATATACCTCCCGAATTAAAAGCAAACTCATTTTACCATAATAACCTTATTTCTTCAAATATACTGCTGTAAAAGGTTCTTTAATTATGTTAGCGTAAAATTTTATTCGGATTAATGAAAAATAAAAGACAAGAGAACCCCACTTTGTGATAAAGTATTAAGCGACAAAACTAATACAAACAAAGGATAGGAGTTCTCTATGATTAACAATATAAAATATTTTGAAGAAAAATGCATTAACAAATTTGAAAAACTTGAAGACGAATTTATAAAGAATCTACTGCAGTTTGCAGAGTGTTTGACCGGAATCACTGCCCAGCTCCATAAACTTGGTTTATGTATGATAAAGGGCTCACTTGAAAGTATGGATCAGATGCTACAGAAAAGTCCAAAGAATTTAATACGAAAAGCCTTCCACTGGTAGCCTTCTTGAGATCGAGGCGGGCAGAATTCCAGACACAGAATTAATTACACTCTCGTAAAAACATCTTCAACTATCTTTTTTATTTATAGTATCAATTTGTTGCAACATTTCATTTTTATGAGAAATTATATAAATAAAATCATCAATGGGTAATATCATTTTTGAATAAATTTCTTGCATTCCATATTCTTCTCCTATAAAATCAATAATAGTAACCTTATCTTCAAAACATCCCAGTAAATATTGATTTCCTTCTAAAAAAATCCCTTTATATTTATTCCCTTGATAAAGCTCATCTGCAAAATCCTTTTGCTTTTTCTCATCACTACATTTAACAAAATTAATTGTTTCTTCAAAATTATCACTAGCAATTTCTGAAATTAAAAAATCTTTTATTTTAGTTATTGTATTAATACTATATTTTTTTAGTACATCATTAAATTCTATACTACTCAAAACATTAGCCCTCCTTTATGGGATTGGAACAGGATAAACTGTCCAAACATTTTTTAATTCATCATAAACAATTTTTATATATGTTTCTCCTTTTGTTCCTATTACTTTACCTGTATCAATTATTGCAGAATAAGATTGCTGAGCAGCACTTCCTACTCCATTATCAATAATATCCTTAACCGTTCCATTCTCTAAGGCATCTTTTACTATTTTATTTGCTTCTTCAGGAGTAGCTACAGAAAATTTTCTTGCCCTTTTAGCCGTAGAATTCTTTAAATGTTTATTCTTTATTTCAAACTCATCGATATTACATTTTTTTAGCCACTCTTTCCCTTTATCTAAAAATTTATTAACCTTAGCCGACCTCTCAGTAAAATCATCCGCCGAATTAACACCAACCTTAGCCAACTCTTCTTTTGATGTAATACCAAGTTTTGCTAAGTCCTCCATAGAAGTAATTCCTATCTTCTTCAATTGTTCTACGGATGTAATCCCCATCTTTGCCAGATCATCTGCTGTTACACCTAGCTTCACTAAATCATCAATAGATTTGATTCCTATTTTCGCAAAATCATCAAGCGATTTAACTCCGGCATTTAGTAAGTCATCCACAGATCTGACTCCGGCATTTAATAAATCATCTATTGTATTTATTCCTGCATTCAGAAAGTCATCTGCACAGGTGGCAGTCTTTAGAATAGACGCTGTTTTGGTTCCTTGCGCAGCGATTTTAGCAGCTTTCCCAAGCTTGTCCAATCCTTTAGCTCCTGCTAAAGAACCAATCACATAACTTACTGCAAAAAAGATACCTTCTTCTTCCACCGAGTCCATAGCCTGCTGACCTAACGCCGGAATCCATTGGAAACTGAAGAACACTTTGGTTGTTTCCACACCTTCATGAAAGGTATTGGAAGCCCATTTTGGCGGTGAAATATCTAAAGGCTTACAAGCTCCTACAACTACAGCTGACCCCGCAAATGCGATCAATCCGACAGCCATTTTTCCCAGTCCTTCTACCATATCCCATAGAGCTTTTCCAACGCCTCTTACAATCTGATTAATATGCTTTTTGCCTGTGCCGACAATTCTTTTGAACCATTCAACGTTCCCTTCATATGTCTTAAACAGTTTTCCAGCTTTTGATGCATATGTATCATCCATATTTTCAAAAGGAATAACTTTGCTTTCATGGAAGTTGTCTACATCGTCCATGTTTTGTTTTAATATAGTATAACTACTCAGTACTATAGTATTGAAAATCTCGTCTATTTTAGCTCCGTTTCTTTGCTGCTTTTTGATTTCCTCATCATCTTCATTCCCTGTCAGTTCATTCACACCATAGGCATAACCTTGTGAATTTGCTTGGACTAAGACTTTCAAATTTTGTACAATTTCAACTTGTTGGCTAATCTGAAACTTATTCCATGCAATGTCATTACGGTCTACACGCATCATACTGCTTCTATTCTTAGGTTCCATGATGTTCTGCATGTCGGTGTTGTAACCTTGGAACAAATCATAAAGATTTTTTATCTCATTTTTACATTTCTTAATATCTTTCTCTAAATCCTCTTTCGTATCCAGTATCGCATCAATCGATTTCCCTTCACAATGCGACAACTTCTTACACACATTTTTTAATACAGTTTCCATCGTGGTAACTGCTCTTAAATAAGCATTAAGATCATTTGCGATTTTCTCTGTTTTTTCAAAATATAATTTTAAATCTCTTTGCATAACTCCCCCTTACTCAAAAAGTATTCATAAATTCCCTCATTTTTTATTGACCTTACTATTTTTACATAGACTGGTTTATTATGTCAATATTTTAAATATATTAATAATACTTGATTTTTTGTTTAAGTAACTCCCTAACCATCGTTAGTAAATATACTTTCAAATCCGCTTTTGAAAAAAATTAAAATGATTAAAATCTATTATTAATAAAATCTTAAATAAAATCTGGCTCTACCGTTAACATGATTTTTTTACATAATAGTTGGACTTGGTGCTTTTGGCACTGGTGGCTCACCTCTATTTGAAAATTATCGATGGATGATGATTTTTTCTCTGTTTTCATATTACTATATAATAATAAAAAAGGTAAAAAACAAAAATGGTTATTTTATATCTTTTAGCCAACACATATCATAATTCTTTGCACTATTAGTAGATTTTTATAAAATAAATAACTTTTATTTTTGAATCCTGAAGAAAATAACCTTTAGGGTGCTTAATTAAACATCTGTATAAATAGAGGGAAAGCCAGTGGAATTCATAAAAAAACCTCCACTGGCAATTAATTTACATAAAATATAGTATTGTAATAACTTTTAACTATTCTTGCGGTCGGATCTGGGCATCTCCCATATACATATCTTACTCATTTCACGGAAATCGTCTATACTCCAGTCACAGCATTCCCTTAGAATCCTTAATCTGAATCTTCCTGCTCATCTTCATCAATATCTGAATCTAAATCTTCCTGCGTATCTGACACTGCATTGTCATTATTATCCTCATCTATTTCCGGTTTGGGTTTCTTATTTGGTATCTGCTTGCCTGTAAAATCAATATGGTAATCATCTTTAATAATTAATTCTGAGATAGGAACGAAATCATAGCCCTTTTCCTTTAAAGTATCAATTACATCTTCCAATGCATCTGGTGTATATGTGGCCCCATTGTGCAATAAAATGATCGAACCATTTTTTAAGTTCTTATGCTCACATACCTTTTTGACAATAGCATCTGCCCCATAATCTTTCCAGTCAAGAGAATCCACATCCCATTGTATGGTATAATATTTGCATTCCTCCGCTACCTCCAATAACTGATTATTGTAATCCCCGTATGGAGGTCGAAATGGTAAAGAAGTATAATTAATCTAATACAAAATGAAAAGTATCTTTTATAGCTAATTTATAACATATTTTCATAATAATAATCTGCATATATAAAGATAATTCGATATATACATTTATATCAGCATTCTTAGATGCATAAGCAAGTTTTTTTTGTATATTTTTATATTCGTTATTTTTCAGCAATTCAGCTTCGCACCTATTTAAGATATAATTTTCAAATTCTTTATTCATTTAAAATTTCCTCTTTTCTATTGTAATATAAAAAAAATCATACCAAACACACGTTCCTTTTTCAATGCTATTTTTTGATTTTAAGAAATTCTTAATAGATATGACTCAATATTACTACGTTACATATATTTTAACTTACTATTTATCAAATATTGCTAATTTACTATTTTAATAGTTACAAAATAAATAATACCAACATCTACAACAATAAAAAGCCCCCTTGCGTGGATTACAGGGGGTATAATATTCTATTCATGTAATATTAGCTCATATATCACTTTCTACAAGTCACACTTACGTATAGCCTTTTTAAATATAGCTCTATTAACTAAAACATTTTGACAATTGATAATCTTATATGTATCTGTATCTAAAATTATTGTACTTTTCTTTTTATTAATTTCACATTTTTGTATTAAAAATCTTTTTCCATCTGTTCCAAGAATAGCATATGAGCCGTCATTGAATTCAATATAATCAAACTGCTTTTGAATTCTTGCATAATTATTTCGCTGAGTATAAATATAACTTATACAAATTATAATCGAACATAAAATTATAAAAATCAATATCAGTTTTTTTATATTCCAAAATGTAGTAAATTTTGATGATTTTTCTTTTAACATTTTCTTTCTATTTTTTATAGTTAGCTTGCTTTGAAACGTAATATCCAAACAATATCCAAGACAAAAAATTAATACCCAATGGAAAAATATTAATAAGAACGAAGCTTTTACTTTTATTAAAATACCCCCCCACTCAGTCAAGCCATATGATAATAAATAAAAATTTATTATAAACGGAATAAGTATAAAATAAACACCTTTCAAAATCCAGTTACCTTTTGAACCAACTACAATTATAGTATATATCAAATAAACTATAATCACTGTAAAACCAATAATTAATCTATATATATTTAACTCTACAGAAGTCAACATAAACTCATCCGCTACATTAAAATAATCATAATATCCTTTCAACCAAAAATACTCAAATACTTTTATAATATATGTTAATATTGTAAGAATCCCCGGAATAATCACAACCATTTCAGGAATATGCTTTTTGCAGAATAAATATATTACTGCCAGAATATTTCTTTTAGGTTCTATTTTTTCTTCTTTATCCAACCCCATTTATACACCTCAAAGTCCCTTTTAATCCCATTTCATTATTATCAATAATACTCTATATAATAAAATTAACTTTTTCACCTGTCTCAGTATATACAAAAGCCTTTTGATTATTCTCTTCAACTAATATAATATCTGTTCCAATTGGCATATTAAATATTTCAATAATTGCCGGTTCAATTTCAATAATAGTGCCCCAGTCGCATACAACCATATTTGAAGAATCAGATAAAAATTCATCTGTATCTATATCAGATAAAAATCTCCATCCATTATCAACCTCATTTACAGCCTCTTCTCTAACGCACCATTTTAGTTTCCCTTTTCCCTCAAGGATGTTCTTTGATACAACAGAACCTCCCATTCCCATACTTTCTTTTATCATATTTCCTCCAATAAATTCTTCATTTCATCAGTGCCTCTTTCTTCAAGTATTTTTCTTACATTATAACCAAGCTTATTATTTTCATCAACATTAGGCTTACTTTGCAAACATTTACATATAAATTTAATCCCTTCTGTAGATCTACGCTTTAATACTTCTTGGCATAATGTAAACAAAGCTGTATTTCCAAACTTCTTTTCTTTTTTTGATAAATCAACACCTTTATCAAGAAGCTCATATGCTACATCAACTGCACCAACACTATTAATATTAGCAGCTATATAGTGAAATTCATTACATCCTTCAATAGAGACAATATTAACTTCCGCACCACAATCTAATAAAAATTGAGCTATTTCGAACTTTCTGCTTATTAGAGCTTTTTCTAATAAACTTACCCCATTTTTATCTGGTATATTTATTATATCTGAAATAGTTTTATTTTCCATCTCAATTTTACTTAATAAATCTTCTTTATTTCCAAATTTAATAACTGTATTATAATCTGCTTTAATTAAATCCACTACATCATCTCCTTATTCATATAAATGACTTCTATTCGTACTTGGTAATTCAGGTCGATAATTTGCAGGATCTCTATACCATTTTAAGAACTCCTCCTTGCTGATTATCCCATCCATATACAACTTATGCATATCAGAATACTTTTCACCAGGAATGTGCCCCATATCCCATTGTCCTTTTCTAGGTTTTGATTTATCCCATGTAATCTCCTTACCAGTAGGATCATAAACTTTCCCTGTAACTGGGTCTTTTGCATTCTCCCAAACTTGATCAACTTGACCTTTGCCGTAGCTTGGCCTACTATTTGCATATGGTTTCGGAGTGTTCGTGCCACTCTCAACAAAATCATCTGCAGACTTCACACCAACCTTAGCCAACTCCTCTTTTGATGTAATTCCAAGCTTCGCTAAATCATCCATAGAATTAATACCTATCTTCTTCAATTGCTCTACGGAAGTAATACCCAACTTTGCCAGTTCATCTGCTGATTTCACACCCAACTTAACTAAATCATCGATAGATTTGATTCCGATTTTCACCAAATCATCAAGCGATTTGACTCCGGCATTTATTAAGTCATCCAAAGATCTGACTCCGGCATTTAATAAATCATCTATTGTATTTACTCCTGCATTCAAAAAGTCATCTGCACAGGTGGCGGTTTTTAGAATAGACGTTGTTTTGGTTCCTTGTACAGCAACTTTAGCGGCTTTGCCCAGCTTATCCAATCCTTTGGCACCTATTAAGGAACCCACTGTATAACCCGATGCATAAAATATCCCATCTTCCTCGACAGAATCCATAATCTGCTGACCTAAGGCAGGAATCCATTTTAAACTGACAAACATTTTTGCTGATTCTATTCCCTTTTCATATACGTGAGATGCCCACTTAGGCGGATCCATGTCTAACAACTTGCAGACTGCTAATACTTGAACCGATGCGTCAAATACAAGCAATCCTGCTCCCAGTTTCACCGTACCTTCTAACATATCCCAAAGAGCCTTCCTTGCTCCATTTTCAAAATCAGCTCTTGCCTTTATGACTTTCCCGGCAATTCTAACAAACCATTCTAAATTCCCTTCATATGTCTTTAATATTTTTCCAGCTTTTGATGCATAAGTATCATCCATATTTTCAAAAGGAATTACCTTTGTTTCATGAAAATTATCTATATCGTCCATGTTTTGTTTTAATATAGCATAACTACTCGGTACTATAGTATTGAAAATCTCATCGATTTTAGCTCCGTTTCTTTGCTGCTTTTTGATTTCCTCATCATCTTCATTCCCTGTTAGTTCATTCACACCATAGGCATAACCTTGTGAATTTGCTTGGATTAAGACTTTCAAATTATGTACGATTTCAACTTGTTGGCTAATCTGATACTTATTCCATGCAATGTCATTACGGTCAACACGCATCATACTACTTTTATCCTTAGGTTCCATGATATTCTGCATATCGGTGTTGTAACCTTGGAACAAATCATAAAGATCTTTTATCTCGTTTTTACATTTCTTAATATCTTTCTCTAAATCCTCTTTCGTATCCAGTATCGCATCAATCGATTTCCCTTCACAATGTGACAACTTCTTACACACATTTTTTAATACAGTTTCCATCGTGGTAACTGCTCTTAAATAAGCATTAAGATCATTAGCGATTTTCTCTGTTTTTTCAAAATATAATTTTAAGTCTCTCTGCATGACTCCCCCTTACTCATAATAGTATTCATTAATATTTTCCCTCGTTTTTTATTGACCTTACTATTTTTACATATACTGGTTTATTATGTCAATAATTTTAAAAGCATAATTATATTTAATAAGTATAATAAACACAATACGCAGGCGATTTATTTTTCTATAATAAAATACAAAATATGTCTTACAATTTATTATAGAATACTCTTCCAAATTTCAAATAACTCTATAAATAACTTAACAAAATCAAAAACAACCAGTATTGGAAGTATTGATACAATAAATATAATTAAAGGCAAAAAAATAGCAATTCTGAAACATCTTAGAAGTTCTTCCTTTAAAGGCGGTTTTTGTCCTATATGGAACACTCTTCTTCTGCATATAAATTTTATTCTGTCTATTATTATCATTTTAAACTTCTTCTTTATCCAGATTAGATTGTGTGTAGTTCTTATACCTAAAAACTTAAAATCATAAAATTTATCCAAATTTAACACAAAAAAATGTGTTCTTATTTTACGATTTCCCTTAATTTTTATGTCTTTTTCTTCCACTTCATTAAACTTAATTTCTGAAATATAAATATCAAAACCATCCCAAAGAGATATTCTATCATCCATTAATTCATAAAAAATTCTTTCTTTATACGACTTTGTTAAATTATTAATTTCAAAATCAATTTTACTTATTTTTGTAACTCCTTCGTACAATGCAATGTATCCTTTTATATAACGAATATCCATATCACACTCATTAATTATAAGTATTTCAAGTATTTTTCCGTACTTTTCATCTAACTTTCCACGCCACTCAGTTAATAAACCACTAATATACTTTTTTTCAATAGATTCTAAATTAAATGGTTTATGATAACGCTCTATTTCTTCCTGAGCCTTTTTATCCCCTAGCCTTAGAAGATATCTTATAGCCAATATTATACCTACAATGAAAAATATACTAAAGCCATGAGAAAACAATATTAAAAGTGTACGAAACAAAGTTTCTCTAGCTGATGAAATATTATAACAAAACTTTACCACACAGAAGCAACTAAAAAGCAAAAAGATAATTATATAAAGAGGTTTATATTTTTTCCATATTTCGTCAAATAATTTATTAAACATTTATAATTCCTTTCATATTTATTTTTTACTTTTAAAGTTTAGTTCCGTTATTATAATATTGTCAATACTTTCCAGTAAGTTTATGTAAAAAATTGCAATAAAAAAGAGGTGGATTTCTCCACCCCTTCAAATTATGAATTAAATAATTTATCCCACGTATTAGCACCGCATTCACCATCTACGGTCAATCCACTATCTCTCTGAAATTCTCTGATTGCCTTATCTGTAACGTTTCCACAGTAACCATCTAACGTACTTGTATAATACCCTTTTACTCTCAAAGTGCCTTGCACAAGATAGACATCCCTTGTCTTTTTTCCAAGTTTAACGATCTGAGCGTTTCCATATTTGATACACATTGAACCATAGTAGGTATTATTTAAGTCGAATGTATAACCTAACTCTTTATTATTCATTCGAAACTTCCATATACACAAGGATGCATTTCTGGTTTTTAGACCATATATATTATCCTCTACCAGTAATGCACCAAAATGCTTTTTAATTAACTTGCCATAATGCTTATTAATCCATTTTTGATAGTCCACTACTTCAAATGCAAATTTACCCGGCTCATAGATTGAGCTTTCCGTTTTTACACAAGAAGAATAATCAATCTCTTTCACTTTCAACAAATGAGTCCAGGAATTAGACGTTCTGCTGACTTTAATAGTGCCCCAGTCTATCCCCCTGGCTTCTACTACCATACCATCACCGATATAAACTCCAATATGTCCTCGCTTCCAAACTGCCCAGCCTATATGCGAATCATTGATCTGACTAATAGGTAACCTTTCCTGCGCGGTATCGAAGAAGTTAGAACTTCCCCTTAAGACTCCTGTATACCGGCTTATCAACCCACTGCAATCATTTGCAACTTTTCCTATGTATCTCCTAGCTTTCGCCTTGTAAACTGCATCATACACATTGGGACTTTCTTTCGCCCATAAATTTATTAATGACTCTGTGACTACTTGTCCCTTTGCTCCGTATACATATGGAGTTCCCACTTGATTTACTACAAAATTTACTAATCCTTTCGCTGTTTTATCCATGTTTTATTCCTCGCTTTCTTTCAAGTCTTTTAAAAATGCATCTGCTTGTTTGGCTTTTTCTGAAAAGCTGTTATTTTTCCAGAACCCTACAAGCACGATTGCAAGACTAATAAGATTTTCGATTAATTCACCGATTTCACTTTCCGATACGTTTAATACATCTTTTCCTGCCTGTTTTAAAGCCATATTAAGGATTACTACTACTAACATAAGTGTTCTGATAATGGTTCCTTTTGTAATTTTCATTTTATTTTTCCTCTCTTTCTAAATCTGAAATTCTATGATTTGCTACTTTCATCTGCTCTTCTAATACAAATGTTCGTTCAATGACTGTATTATGCTTATCCACTTTCTTCTCTAATTGCTCAATTCTATATGATGTGAGCCTGCTAGATACGATAATTCCACAGAGTGAACCAAAACCACTCCCACACAAAGTGATAAGTGCTACGACAACACCTTCATTCAATTTAACTCCCTCCTTCCTGATATAACCCTTTATAAATGAACATGTGGATTTCTATTTTATGGTCGTATCCCATGTAACTGCTTTTACTTCATCAATCGTTGTAAGACTGTTCATATAAACTTTCAAATTGTCATACCTTGCTGTTTTTACTTCCATATGTCGTTTTAAATCCAGACCTAACGCAAGCATCTGTTCCGGTGTCCATACTTCACAAATGTCCTGGTTAGCATTTTTCCACTTGATTTCTTCTGTAACTAAATTACTTAATCTTAACTGTGCTAAAGAAACAAGGCCATTGATTCTTGATTGATCTGTGATTTTACAATCATAAGGAAGTTGCGTGACTCCATCAAAAGCACAGGAAAGGAATTCATTTATAATTTTCTGTTCGCAAATAGCACTTAACTCCTCTATTTTATTTGCTTTTACTTCCTCCAGTGTTGGAGTATATGGCGTCGCATCCTGCGCTTTCGGAGCTGTACTTCCATCATTGGAAAACTGTACCCCTCCATCTAAAATTTGATATATCGTCGTAAATTTTTGATAATCACCTAGAAGTTCTTTATTTTCTCTATAAGTATGAAATCCACTTGTATTCTTTGGAATGGTTCCATTCAGCTGCACAATATGTTCATTCACCTTTTCAAATTCAACATCAATAAACTCCTGCAAGTCTAAAAATTTTACTTTGATCATGTCTCACGCTCCTTTTTGCATAAAAATAAGACCTTGAAGGTCTCTAAGTCTTCTGGTTGCTTTCCTTATTTATGAATGCCTGGTATTCCTTACGGATCCGTTCCATATACTAAAGTTCCACGCACAATCGCCGTTGAACCCCCTGCTACGTATGCGCGAAAGACACCACCCGTATTTGAAATCAGCCCTTGCACTTCTACCCCTCCTTGATTGGATGCAAGCGGAGGATAGGAAATCGTCTTAGGCTTATAAGCTGCAGGAACTGTAAAAATATCCGTTGCGACACCATTTTCGATTGCCGTTGTCAGCACAAGATTAAAGTTAATCACAACTAATTTTAATCCCGGATAAAAGTTAGCTTCCATTATTGTGGAACGTCTTGCTGCATGAAATATAATCTGTGAGGTAAAATCAACCGGTGTGATCTTCGAAATGATATCTGTATACAGTTCATTGATCACGCTTGCATCTACAAAATAACCTTGTCCCGTAGTTGCCAGCACTTCACTTTTCGTCATTAACATATTTTCTTTATTTATTTTTTTGAACAATTCCGCATCTAAGCTATCCATATTCGAATTGTTGCTGTCAATTGAAAATTGCTCCGCCGGCTCCGGTTTTAACAAGTTATAATTTGACGTGTATTTCATTTACTCACCTTCCTTTCAAATTTTACCTTCTATTTCCGCTATTTTTTTCATAAGAAAATTAGTCTTATCTAAAAAAGCATTGTAGTTATCCGTTACGGTCCGTGAAAGTCTTGTGATTTTATAATTCTGCTCATTATAATGATTCGATACCGTATACTTTAATTCTGCCAATTCTTTCTCATGCTTAGCAGCTAGTGCTGATAACGTAACCATTCTTTTATTCAATTCATTATAATTATTGATGACCGTAGTCGTAAGATTGGTGACCTTGCCACTCAATGCAGTATTTAACGCATTCATATACTCTTCCAGTGCAATGAGCCCCTTCACTAATTGAAATTGTGAACGAATACTTACAATGTTCACGCCCTGCAGTACTACTTTAAATAATACAAAATCTCCATGAAGCGCAACTGCCGGCGTGCTATTACTTCCCTTAATTGGTACAAGCGTAGTTCCTTCGATTCCTGTCGTTGGATCTTTTGAATACCTTAAGACGATCAGATCCGTTCTATTTACGCCCTGCGTCCCATTTTGAATTTTTACATCTTCATAACTGGCAATAATACTATACCTTCCGCCATGCGATATGACACCGCTTTTAATTCTTACTACATTATCACTTAACAATTCTGTTTCCAGCTTATCTAAAACACTGAGCACATAGTCGTTGGTGCCAACAATTCCTTGATTGATATACATATCATCCACTGACTTGATTTGTGCATATCCTGCTTCACCTGTTATTAGTTTCATTTTTCATTCACCTGCCTTATATTCAATGGACTCGTAGTCTTCATAAATTTTAAGTATTTTCCTAGTTATTTCTGTCTCGATTTTAATTCCTGTCCTATAATCTCTGGCCGATACAGTATCATACAGTCCAATGTCTACGCCTTCTATCTCTACCTCAGCCTTTTCATACTCATAGGATTGCAGCTTTTTGATTCCTTCTGAAATTAGAGCACTCTCATTCTCAGCAGAAGAATAATCATACACATCCGCTATTTCATCCAAGCCAAAATAGTGCTTCGTAGTAGATACCTTTCCTGAACCATCTAAATATAGATGAATCACGGTTCTATCTTTTAATTCTCCTTTTCCAAGACAAATTAAATGATTGACTCTAGCATTGTCTCTTGATACCGAAAGATTGATATTGTAATCACTCGAAAATTCTACTTCATTGGAATAATTCTTTATGCGTTCCATATAAATATGTGCTTTTCCATCTTTTTCATAGCGAATAGACATCCTACGTCCATACTGTTTTAACATACGATCCAGACCTGACAGCAAAGTACAGTGACGGTCAAATTGATAATTGGTTACCGTTAAACTGTTCGTTTCACAAATAAAAAAATCATCCATAGAAAAGGATGATAGAAATACATTTATAATAGAAGAAACATTACCACTAACAATTTTATAATCCGATCCCAAAGGCGGCTCAATAATCTTTTTACTAAGTATGCCTCGAAATGTCGGTCCATGATAGGTGACCGAATCTTTAAAAGTCTCCGACATGATCTTCTTTGCAATACCGCCATATTCCGAACCATAACAGCCAATGATGCCGCCTTTTTCAAAATCTTTTACGCAATCCATGGTTAGTTCAAAGTCCTCCGCTCCTCCTATCTCCATATCAATATAAAAATCATGTAAAAATCCTTGTTCTTTTCTCTTTGGATCAGTATAGATCATCTCCATTTTGGTTCACTCCTCTCATCAAACAAAATCAGGTCAAAACCAAATTCTCTGTTCCAGCTTATCGTAAGATTTCCAGCTGGTATTTTATCGAATAAAGATTCTTCTTTATATCTTTGATTGAACAAACTCAAAGAAGTGGAATCTTCAAAATATTGATAGACCGTCTTATTTCTGGAATCAATGATAATATATTCCCCGCGTTCTAACGTCGCAAATACTTTATAGGTATGCCCGGCTATCAAAATGGTAGGATCACTACACGGACCATATAGAATCATTTTAAAATTTGATGCAGCTAAGGTTTCATTATTTATGATCTCATCTACCTCATTTGCTGCATAGCCTCTTGGATACCCATGTGGATACATACCAAGACTATTTGGTTCTTCGTTTCCAAAATCCCCATAGATAATATTTTTTATATTGCTTATTTTCTCTATGGATTCCATTGTTTGTTGGTCTGCAGTCGATAATGGGGTAAAATAACTCTCCTTCAAGACATATAGAATCTTAAGATTCTCATAGGAAGCATTCTTTAACATTCTGACGTACAGTTTCGTGCCATCAATATGCACGAACTCTTGACTTGGAAACAACAGACAACTTCCATCGTCTCGCACATTGTTATAGTATGCTTCTGATTTAAAAGTTGCATTGATAATAGGTAGCTGTTCCGAATCCGTATAGATCATGGTCGTACCTTTAAACGTCCTAAAATTACTTAACTTCCCTTGTAAATCATTGGAAAGTTCCGCGATCACATTGCTTTGTTTTAACTTCCATATCCCATCGATATCTAGAAATATTTTATCATCAAGATATAATGCACCTGTAAACTCAATCAATATACTGCATCTATCAATTCCGGCTTCCAGATCCGCAAAGGAATAATGGCTTAGATTCTCATAAGTATATTGTGATAAATATTCATACGTATTCGTTACAGCATTCTTATCTGTTCCTCTGATGCTCATCAAATGAAAACTGGTAATACCGCCTTCTGTTCCATAAATTTCAACAATCGCAATGGAATCCTGCGCATTTTCACATACAATCTCATATCCATTGCGTGTTGCGATGTCATTTAATTCTTCGCTAGAAATTTCATTCATTCCGGCAACTAATTGATTACAAGATAAAATTCCATTGCTTTCTTTCCCTAGTTCCTTACAATACGTGATATAGTTGCCTTCTCCAATTTTTAAAAAATCAGAAGGGCGAAAGAGTTCGATTTCTATATTTTTTGTAACTCCCCATACCCCTTCTCTTTTGCTAATATAATCATAATAATCATTGATATGGCAAAGCGGCAAAGAAGAAATCGTATGATTCTTAGAGCCATTTGCAGTTACCACAGAAAATGTGACCTTGCCATCTTCTCCTCTGGAATGAAATAACGCATCTGTATGCCCATTCATTACATATTCTGAAAATAAAATACTGACAGTTCCAATAAATGAAAAAGGATTCTCTTTACACCAGAATGGATCTTCTAGAATAAGCTTTAACGTAAGTTCCATAGAATCAAAGGATTCTTCCCATTCCTCCTTATTGGATTCAATGATATAACAACAAATAAAATATTCTCCAACATACAGTGTGCCTTGTTGTTTCTTTAAGACATCATATTCAAAGACATCGTGCAATTCATTAATGGAAGCGTGATATTCCTCCTTGGTTTCCGCAAATATAGAAAGTTTTATGGTGCGTTCCATGATACCTCGTTTAAAACCTATGATTTTACCACCCATACGTTTATTAACACTGCTTTCATAATTCCATGCATAATCAAATAAGTCTGCAGTCTGTAACATATAAGGCCATGACAGAAAATCTATCTTTTTATTTTTTGAGTTCAGATAATATACATTCACTTTCGATCACCTCAATAATCATTCAAAATTCTTCCAAATTCCCGCTTTCCAATCGCAACACTAAAATTAATTTTAGACGCAGCATTCACAAAGCTTCGTTCCATTCTGTCATAGTCTATCGTGGTATCCCCGGTCTTTTCCATGGTTCGTTCCACTGCATTTGACACATATCGTTCCAGATTGCTTATTGGCAGTACAGCCTCATGCCCTGCTTCACCACCACCTAAAAAAGAGCCATTGCCATATCCGAAAATGGTAGGTCTCGTTAAAATTCCACCTTTTGCATACCAATCTACATTTATTTTTGGGACTCCCGGTAATCCAAGAAATTCTGCCGCCTTTCCTAACGTACCTGCTGTATTAAATGAAATGGAAAAATGAGGCAATTTTATTTTAGGCAGGCTTAAGTCAAATTTAAAAAATCCCTTTATCTTTTCGATCGCACCCTTTACAACATTTTTTATGGATTCAAACTTTTCTTGAAAACTATGAAAAACAGCACTTAGTTTTTTACCAGTCATTTGATCGACCGTTCCTAATGCACTGCTAAAAGCCTGCTTAAATCCACTTGTGAATCCACTTACTTGATTTTTGATGGCCGTAAATATATTGGTAAAAAAGTTCTTCGCATCTCCTAAAGCCGCTTTGGCATAGGTAACTGCACCTTTAAAATCTCCGGTAAACAAGCAGACTACTGCTTTCCCTACATTGGTAACAAAACGAATGACATTTCCAAAAGCTTTTATAAGTGGTGCCATGGAATCGACCGCACCCTTTACAAATCCCATAATTACACTGGCCGCTAACATCAAAACGGCTCCCAGTGTGACTCCAAAAATTGTTAAAATCGGTTTTAAAGCTTGGTATAGATCAAAAAAGGCTTGTCCTACTTCTGAAAGAGCAGGCTTGATCTGAGCCCATGCTGCCATTAACACCTGCTTTATGTTCTCAAACATTCCCTGCCAAAATGCCCGGAATGCTTCTGATTGATTCCATAAGACAACAAAGGCGGCTACCAATCCCCCAATCGCCAATACGATCCATGTGATCGGGCAGGCAAGAAACGCCGCATTTAATCCTGTCTGCGCTATTGTTGCACCACTTGTTGCCGCTGCCTCTGCTGTTTGAGCAGCAGCAACCCCTGTCGTAGCTGCTGCGTTCGTTGTAAGTATGCCATTAAAAAAACTCATTAGGCTCATTAAGGCGCCGACTCCCTGTGAAACTTTACCGATTATGATTAGGACTGGTCCGATTGCCGCAACGACCAATGCCATTTTCAAGACCGTCCCCTGTGTTTTTTCCCCAAGGGAATTCCACCAATTTCCAAAACCTTTTACTTTCTCTGTCGCCTCTTCAATCGCTGGCGTAGCAGAAGTTAATAGGGTATCTCCTACATCTGATAAAACTAACTTGGCATTTTGCATGGCAAGTTCTGCCTCATATCCACCATCTACCAGACCATCAAAAGTACCCTCTACACTTCCATCTGCCCCTTTTATTAGGTTTAACATTTCATTAAATTCAAATCGTCCGCCCTTTATCGCATCTGCCAGATCAGGACCCGCTTTTTGGCCAAATACTTCAATTGCTTTTGACGTTGCACTTGCAATATCCGGACATGCTTTGATCTCTTCCAGCGTCTTCTTAAATTCTACCTTTGCATCTTTCCCCTCGGCACTAAAGTTTGAAATCGCTTTTTTCATACCACTAAAAGCAATTTCCGTATTAACACCTGCTTTTTCCCAAGAAGAAAAGATTGCAATGCTTTCACTGGTATCATAGCCCAAAGCTCTCATTGGTGCTCCATATTTCGTGATGTTCCCGGCCAATGTTTCAATGCTGATTCCAGAGGCTTGCGCAGCCTTTGTCAACGCATCTAATACCGTACTGTATTCCTTTGCGTCTATATTCGCATCCCCCATCGCTCTAGAAACCAACTGTACCGCACTTGTAGCATCTGTATTGTTCACTTCGGCAAACTTAACAAATTTCTCCGTACACGCTTCAAGAACCTGACCGGTAAATCCAAAACGTGTATTGACTTCTCCTAATGTACTTCCGATATCGCCAAAATCTCCGACCACCTTGGAAGCAACTGTTTCATAAGATTGTTCTAATTGCCTGGCACTTTCCCCTGCCGCTCCTGTGGCTTTTATTACATTATGTACTCCATCCTCCACTTCATGAAAGGAGGTAACCGCTGCAACTCCAACACCAACGGTAGCAGCGGTTACACCAAGCATTTTTTTCCCAGTAGATTCTATCTTCTGGCCATACGTGGAAAGCTTTTCTCCTGCAGTACCTAAATGAAACGATTGCTCGCTTATTTTTTTATTCGTAGCTGCTATATCATTTTTAATTGCCTGTTCCTGTGTCTGGGCACGTAACAAATCACTTGTAAGGTTTTTGACTTCCCGGCTGTCTTCTCCGAATATTTTCTTGGCTTCTTCCAATTTTGCATTCGTTAAAGATACTTTCTCTTTACTTTTTTCAAGCTCCTTTGCCAGCAGTGATTGCCTTTGTTTTAATAGATCTGTATTTCTTCCGTTTTCCTTCAGTTTGACCGAATTCAACTTCAATTCATTCTGCAGAGTCTTTAAATCTCCATTCATTTCCTTGATACCACTGGAAAATTCACTGGTGACCGCCTTGAATTCTATTTCTGCTTGATTCTTCCTTGCCATCTCCTACCTCCTTTCTCTTTCCTGCATATAATTGACCCAACTATCAAAAGCTGTTTTGTTTTCTACCACTGAGAGGACAAAAGAATAATCTGCGTTCCAGAAAATATCTTCACTGATCCCTAAAATAAGAACATAATACGTGTAATAATCCTCGACATCTTCCAATACAAATTTAGGGATCTTCACCTTACTTTTCACAGGATGCGTCCATTTTTGAAAGGGTTGACGAAATCCTACTTTTTTTTAGGTGCCACCAGCTCTTGAACCATCTCATTGATGTAATTCATGTTATCCGGTATCGACTCAATGAATTGCATTTCTGTCAAACACTTATCTGCATGTTCAAGATTGGCACATAAATATGCTGTATAAAGAATGGTAATATTATCAAAGAGATCTTTGGGTCCATTCATTATGATCTTATTGAACTTCTCATACATTCCTTTATTTTCATTCTTCAGCTTTAATAAAAGAATAAATGCAAGTGATAACGTAACCTTGCTTTCGTCCGTTAATTCAAATTCAATCACTGTATTTTTAAATTTCTGCATTTCTTACCTCCAAAAAAATGGATGCCTTGGCACCCACTATTCTTTTTCATTTATTTTTTCTATCTCTTTTACTTCCTCAACAAAATTCCCTGCCTTTTGAATTTCGGTAACTCTTTTCTTTGTTAACTCCATCAATTCATTTTCTTTATGTAGTTTTCTTGTTTCCTTATCAATAAACCGATTGATTACTTTTACTTTCATATCATCACCTATACGCTTTGTACTCTTACTAATTCAGGAGTAAAGGCTGTCATCCAAGTTGTTTTCACCGTTTCATCCGTTAATTGAGATACAATTGCTTCATACATTCCATTCCCATGTTCATCCGGCATAAAGCTGATTGTCATTTCAACTTCTGAAACTTCTTCCGAACCATTTTCTATCTTAATGGAAGGTGCTTCTTTTACAACACAATTGGGATATGCCTTTAATTTCTGATTCCCATCTTCATCTTCTACCAACATGACCGTAGAAAATACTTTGTGCACAGAATTTTGTCCGTAAGCCATGACACCGGCTTTTAAATCTGCCAATGCCATACCAAGAGAAGTGGTTCTGACATCATACGGATAGTGCGCACTGATTTTAAGTTCTCCTGTTCCGGTTCCTTTTGTTCTTGTTTTCACCTCAATCCCCCGACACTTTTTTGATACTGTTTTGGAATTAAGACTCTCTTCACATGATCCAACACAATCCGTGGATTCATATGCAGTTTCACCTAGGAATTTCATTCCCATCGTTACTAATTCAAAATCTGAAAATATCATTAAATTACCTCCTCGGCCTTTCTTACTAATCTTGTTATCATTTCATCTCTTAATTCATTTGCAACTGCGTCCACTCCACGCTGCATGAACTGTTGGTTTCCTCGATGTCTTTTCGTGTTCGAACCATCATCCGGAAAATAAAGATAGTTGTAATCCGTTTTTGTCCGGACTACAACGGATAAATTGTAAGTTTCTTTGATAAATGGCTGTGTACTACTTGCCGGAGCTGTTTTTCTTGTTTTCCAGCTTCTGTTCGATTGTGGAAGTCTTGATTCGATGGAACGCATCATTTTTACAGCCGCTTCATTATGAAGATAATCGTTGATCACTCGTTCTGCCCCATCTCCATATTCAATAATCTGCTTTTTTAACAATTCCACATCCTGATCGTTCAATTCAAATGTAGTCCGAATCATTTTAAACACTTCCTTTTTCTGATTTACAGAACGTAATCTCGATGGACTCTACGATTGTATTCGTGTTATTTTTCACACCATAGTGATAAGAAAACTCCTTATCTGCAAGTCTCAGCCCCTTAATTTCCAACAATTTATTGATGATCTCTTTTTCATAATCTTCAGGGATATAGTTCTCTCTTACAAGCACGACTTTGTAATATCGATGATAGTCACATCTTGAAGTGCCTCCCTTACTAAGACTATCTCTTGCCACAACCGTATAATTCCAAATATGGTCTAACGCTTTTAACTCCTCTTCCATGGCAAGTCCATAAAATACATGTTCGCCTATTTCCTCTAACTTTTTTGTTATTTCATTCAGCAATCGGCTGCACCCCCTCCAAATAAAAATAAAGTTCATTCCTAGCCTTGTCATGGTCGATATAGAAAATATCATACAAATAATCGGAAATAATTACTTTGTTACTGTTTGAGATACCATTTACAAACGGGGTCACGATTTTTAAGGATAATGTACTGGACATCTGTTCTGCAAAAATAACATCTGACTGCCTCTTTGATTTTTCATCAAACGCAAGCTTAACAATCAACTCCATGTCAGCTTTTTTCTTTACATTGGTCTTCGCTCTAAAATCTGTTTTCATCATTACTTCTTTATAAATGTGAGCAATTCCGTCTTTATAACTATTCTGGTTTTGCATATTGAGCCACCTCGTTCTTGATCCTTATCTGCATCATTTCTCCGGAATAATTCCTGTCAAATTCATCAATACGATCCCACCACTCATACATGCAGTAATTAAAAAACAGATTTCGTTCTTGACTGCATTTCGTATAATCAAAAGCAGCAACCCCCAGCTTGTGATTCAGCGTAGGAATTGCTGCTTCTACAATATCCCTTATTCTGGAATTCGTTTCATCCTCATTCCAAGTGATTTTTAGTTTCGCTTTTACCAGCTCAACTAACTGTTTCATTTTCACCTCATCCATTCCCTTCTCCTTTCTCAATAATAACTAGTATTCACCATGCTTATACGACCGGTGTTTCATAGTTTTTGACTGTGATATAAGCAGGATCTAGTTTTGCAATATTTAATAAGAGTGCAGCTGTATTATCATACGCTTTCCCCTTGCCATACATTTTAATTTTGAATACTCTCTTATCTTCAAGGAATTTGAAATCATCTGAGTATTCGATCACGCCTTCCTTACTTCCACCAATACCCATAAAATACTCTTCCGGTAAGCAAACAATGGCTTCACCGGTCGCTAACTCATTTGAAATGACCACTTCTGTTGGAAACGGAAAAAGATTATTCACATACGCACCTGCTCCATTTAATACGGTGGTCGCCGGCATGATCTTGGTTAAGTAATCCACTTGATTACAGATCATTAATACCTTTTCAAATTTACGGATCTTCCCTTTTTCTGTTTTTACTAACCCAGCTAATAGAGCACCATATTCCTTTGGTTCAAAAGAAGTGACTGCGACAGGAGCTTTTCTTGGGTATACACCATCTGTAACAGATACTCCTTCATGGATATCCCTGCTCAATCCGATCGGGCAGGATTTTCCGGTACCATCTACAATTGCCTTTTCTAATCCACAAAGCAATGCTTCCTTTAAGAACGTCCTGATATATCCGTCAAGAAATGTCGGTCCTAGATCAAGCATATCTTTTTCGATCACCGTAAAGGCGGTCAACTTACATTGATTGATTTCAATGGTCTTAAAACCGGATGTAATTTCTTGTGTAATGGTACTGTTTAATTCTCCCCATACCGCACTCTGTTTTGAGTGGTCATTCAAAATCCATCGGGTAAGATATTTTACATTTTGGAAATTAATCTTTGATAGTAATGGATGCTCTTCGATTAAATCTTTATAGACATCTTCTATAATGGTACTTGGCATGATCTCATTGCTTAAAAGATTTGTCATTGCCTGTTGTGGATTTGCCTCTTTTCCGGCTTGAATCAACTTTTCATAATATCCATGTTCTTCTTTCGTTAACTGGCGGTATCCTCTTTGTGCCAAAATGGTATGATTTCCACTGGCCTCTTCATAATCCTGTCTCACAGAAGCAACGATTGATTCATGGAACTGCTCCCATGCTTGCTTAATTTCATCCTCGGTTCCACCGCTTAATGCTTTTTGTAACGCTGCTACAGAATCCTGTTGCTGTCTTTTTGTAATTGATAACATATTGTTTCCTCCTATTATTTCAAAATTGCATGAAAAAAAGAGTTAAGCCTTTGCTTACTCTCCGTCACTTTGTCGTCTTCCTCTTTTTCTTTATCATCCTCTTCTTCCTGCTTGTCACCTGGTTCTTCTTCCGGCTTTTTTGGTTCCTCCGGCTCATCATCCGTTGCAGCATCCTCTTTTTCCAATGCTGCCTTAACAAAATTCAGTACACTCCTTTTTGCGCTTTGACTGACTTTATCACTTTTGGTCTCACCGACCACAGACGTTACAAATCCTTTTTCCAGTGCATCGTTTGCTGACAACCAGCTTTCATGATCAAGAAGATTTTTTAACTCTTCCTCACTGATCGTTACCGATTCCATATAAGCATGAATGGATGCCTGCGTAATCACCTCCAGATCCTCTGCTGCTTTCCTTAAATCGTTCGCATTTCCTGCTGTGTAAGTCCAAGCATTATGAATCATAAGCAAGGATGCATTTGACATGACCCTTTCATCACCTGCCATAAATATGACCGATGCAATGGAACACGCAAATCCATCACAAACCGTTTTGATTTTTGCTTTATGTCTTTTGAGCGAATTATAGATTGCTAATCCCTCAGAAACCTCTCCCCCATAAGAATTGATATAGACCTCAATGGTATTCACGTCTAACCCTTCAATTTCTTTGGATAAGTTAAAGCTTGAAACATCACTTTCCGACCAAGGAAAAGAAGTAATATCACCGTAAATTTGAATACTTGCTGCCTTAGTCCCTTCATCAACTGCCATAGAATAATACTTATTCATTCCCCATCTCACCTCCTTCCACCATTTGTTTTAATAACTGCTCGATCTTTTCATAGTTCTTCGTCATAAAATGCTGCCTGCTAAAAGGTGTGTTCAATGCCTCATAACCTAATTCCTCTCTTAATTCGTCAATGCACATAGAACCGCAGGCAATCAACTTATCGATGCTCTGCGCTATTTCGAAAATATCCCTATGATTGATCTTACCGGTATCCATTTTATAAAAACTTCCTTTCACCCAGTTTTCAAAACCAGCACGCTTATTCAAAACCTCCGCTATCATATCCGCTAACGGATCCACCGCAAAGGTCAAAAATACTTTTGTTATCTCATTCATGTTCGTAATATTTCCGCTCATAAGAGTCTGCGGAATCTTAAGGGCTTGTCCTACAATTTCGAACATATCTTTTCTTAATTTAATGAGATCATCTGCATTTTTTGGATTTGACTCTTTAAAAGAGGTAAGCTCATAGCCTTCAAATTCCGGATAAATCGAATACTCATTTTCCATAAAGGTGGCTAATTGCTTTTTTATCGTTTCTTCAAACTCCTTATTGAACTCTTTATCACCGGCTTTTGCACCTTCGATATGTAACTTGAATTTACTGCCATTGCTTTGTTTATAAGATTTCGCTGCAGCGGATATCAATTTATTGTATTCGTTTGACATCCCATTTAACAAACCACCTATTTCCGTGTTATCTAACCGGAACAAATAAACATCATTGGCACCCCATGTCTTGGTAAATGTAAAATTCCCCACCGAAATATTTTGATAACTATTTCCGATGATCGGTCTTTCTTCTTTCACACAATAAGAATCTGCGCAATATAAATTTCCATTTGTTTCTATAACAAGTGCCTCACCTCCTCTAATTACTTTTTCAATTACCTTATGCCAGAATTGACTGCTGCTCTCATTTGGATTTGGAGAAACATTTAAGCAATAATAATCTCTATCCTTTACCGGTGCATGATCCACATAGGTCTTAATCTCGCATTTTGCTATCGCGTTCGCTAAAAGAGAAATACCAGTATAGAGTGCAAGCTCTTTATAATATAATTCAGCCGGTATATCTACAATAATAGAACAAGATCCATGGATTTCCTTCATCGGGAACCACTTCTCTAAAAACGTCATAAATCCCAATCTTTCCACCTCCTTAGAATACCAGGGTCGGTATGTTCGACACTTTTGGTTTTGGCTTTATCTCATTGTCAGCAAGTGTCATCGCGGCAGCGAATGCCATAAATCCATCTGTTTTCCGATAATTTGCTTCTATCTTTCCATACTCATAATTCACTCCATTTTGAACGAGCTTTGTATTATTGGTATACCATCTCATGATAGGAAGATCGCCCCATATGATGTTATGGTTGATAAAAGCAGAATTAATGACCGGCTGCACTTTCATCAGATCGCTCGGCCTGATTCTTATTACATTTTTTCTTTCAAAAGCATCAAAGCCAATTTCCTTTAATGCGGAATTTAATAAGGTATACCGGAAGTTATCAATTGCAATTTTCTTGATATTATATTTAGAACCCATTTCATAAAACCATTCCGCAATCAAGACCGGATTAATGTCCACATCATCCACAAATATCAGATCACCTTTCTTTTCCCAGTCATGTAAAGGTGCTTTGATTCCTGGTAGATCTCTTGATTTTTTACACACAAAGGTTTGTTGAATCGCATAATATTTTCCTTCTACTTTAAACACTAATACGCATCCTACAAAATCATTGGTCTTGGCATAATCAATTCCTCCTACACAATCAAACCCTCTTAAATCAATTACTTCTTTATTCGTCTTTAAAATATCTTCCCATAAGGCAACCTCTAAGTCTTTGTTCCCGATCGGAAAGTTGCACCGCTTTGCCATGAACTCAGGATAATAATTTTGTTTAAATGGCATATCCGTAATTTCTTTTTTTATCATTCTCTTAAGACTGGGAAAATCGTTTAAACTTGGAATGGCTTTTACTAATTTTTCAATATCGTCCCATTCTTCCTGCTTTTCAATCCTGCACCAAAAGACCAAAGTTTGATTGTCCGGATTATATTTACTAAGAATCTCTTTATTTTGTTCTTTCTCTACATCAAGGACACCACCCCTTACATGACCATCTGTTGTAATCGTTATGATTCTTCCATGTATTACCTTTCCAAGACCAGATGCTAACGTATTCATATTGGTATCATCTACATATTCATGTTTCTCATCTAGGATAATGCAGCCGCTTCTTTTGGAATCTTTTCCCCTTTTGGAGGAGGTATTAAATTTCAAGGTCGACTTTGTGACTTTTCCTACAATCTCGACTTTGGTCGCATAATAATGAGATTTCAAAACTTTTATATATTCCTTGTTTTGATTATCTGTGATCACATTGTAGACATCTGTAAAGCTTCGCTTTGCCTGCTCTTCTGAATTGGCCAGCAGATCGATATCATAATTTCGAATTCCATAATAGGGGGATAAAAAATAGAAGCATAAGAAAGAAACAAATCCATTCTTACCACTTCCACGCCCTACCAAGATTCGAATATCATTAAAATAAATATCATCGGTATCTTGAAACTTGACTCCAACAATTAAAGCAAATAAAAAAACTTCCCATTCAATCAACTGATATGGAAAGTACTTTTGTAAGGAAAGACCCTCTTCAATTTTCTGTTCATCGATATAAACATCATCCCGTTCTATAGCCGGAATGACATTGTTAAGAATCATCTGCTCTTGTTCTTTACAATGCTCCACTTCATGTTCAAGAATCCTCTGCATATAAGGATCAATATACTTACTATAATGCTTCAATGGTACCAGCTCCCTGCTCTTCTGGTTTTAATCCAAGAAAAAGCAAAATACTTCTCATTTCTTTTGTGATCTGCCTCTTTTCTTTCAATAATTCAATCTCTAAATCCTTTTCTAATTTGGCATTTATCCGGGCTAAATTGTCATAAAACTTCATGTATTCGTCTACCTGGTCTCTTAGATATTTTTCATCTGTATGGTTTAGCTTTAAAGCCTTTAAAATTGTAGCTTCCGTCTCTTTTCGTAATTCCATTTCTTTGGTCGGTCTTGCCATATTTCCCCTCCTTTTTTCAAGGATTTTTCAGAAATTCATTTTTCTTTGGATGCAAGCCCCCTCCCCGTTGCTTGGTTCCCCAATCAAAATAGGGGTTATGGGGGGACGGGGGTACTATTTACATGATGAAATAATTTTTCACTATAAGCACCTTCTATCTCTTTAAATATCAAATATTGATTGCAGCAATCTCTCTTGATCTCTTTTATGGTAAATACTTTATCTTTAAATAATAGGTCATACCGGAATATCTTCGCGATCCGATACGCATGCCCTGTGAACACTACTTTGTCAGAAAGATTCATTACCACTTCTCCTCATTCCATTGCTCTTTCTTTTTATATTGAAATCTTCCATGTGCTTTATCATGACAGTCATGACATAAAGGAAGCAAATTTTCATAGGTCTTGCCTTTGTATGTATAGTATCGACTGAGCGCAAGATATGGATGTTTCTTTACGAACTGAACATGATGTACGGTCACTGCTTTCTTAATGATCCCCTGCTGCTTGCACCAAACACATTCATTGTGATGCTCCTTTAACACTTCATTCTTTAAACTCATCCACTCTTTACTCTTATAAAATTGATACAGCTTATCGATCTTGATTAATTCAATAATCTCTTGTGTTGTCATTTCGTTATCCTTTATTTTATGGTTCTACATCAAGTTTCTTCTTTCCTCGGTATCGTCAATTTACACCTTGACGTAATCGATAATCCCAAATCATTTGCCGCACTCCTGCATTGTTTATATGCTTTGTCTTGAATTGTGGATAGTTTTGCGATCAAACTAATATCTTCACCTTTTGATGCTCTCGCAAGTTTTTGCGTATACGTTAAATAGACCTGCTTGGATAATAAATAACGAGCAAGTCCATCCACATCTAAATCCGTAAATAGTTCAATCTCAGACAAGCGTTTGGCTGTTTCATGAAATTCCTGTTTTAAACTTTCCGGTAAATAATCCGGAACAACAATTTCCTTTGATTCAATCTTTAATTCTTTTTGTTTTCGTTTCTCAATTTCAGCCTTAGTAAGGTGTTTTTTCCCTTTTGCTTGTAATAACTCAACCGGCTGTCTTTGTCCTGCCATCTACACCACCACTACTTTTTGCGCTTTTTCTCCGGAAAAAGATTCCCACCTGTTAATTATGACATCCACATATTTAGGATCCAATTCACAACAATAGGCATTCCTTCCATTTTGTTCACATGCCATTATTGTGGTGCCGCTGCCGGCAAACGAATCCAGTACGATCTCTCCCGGCTTTGTATTATTTTTTATCTGATAATCGAACAAAAGGATAGGCTTCATGGTTGGATGCTCTACATTTCGGTTCGGTCTATCAAAATTTAATATAGTCGTCTGCGAACGATCATTCTCCCATACATGAGGTGCGCCCGGTTTCCACCCGTACAAACAAGGCTCATGCTTCCATTGATAGTCTTGTCTGCCTAATACCATAGCGTTTTTATTCCAGATCAGGCATTGTCGCACCTTCCAATCCATTTCTAAACATGCACCTCTAAAGTTATAACCTTCGGAATCTGCATGCCATATATAAAAAGCTGCTCCCGGTCTCATCACTTTATCTGCTGCCCAAAAAGAATCCACTAAAAACTTGCGGAAGGAATCACTCTCCATACAATCATTTAGTATCTTCATTGCATCCTTTGTCTTTCCCTCATAAGCTACGTTGTAAGGTGGATCTGTTATAAATAAATCCGCCTGATTATCCCCTAACAGTCTCTTGATTACTTCTTGATTGGTACTGTCACCGCATAGCAACCTGTGCCTTCCTAATTGATAAAGATCTCCCTCTTTAGATTTAGGTTTTTCCGGGAGTTCGATTTCATAATCATCTTCTTTTACTTCCTCCTCTTCGCCAAAAATAAAGTCATCCAATTCTTCCATCTGAAAACCAGTAAGATTTAAATCAAAGTTTAACTCTTTTAATTCTTCAATTTCTAACTTTAACAGTTCCATATCCCATCCGGCATCTAATGCCAACCGGTTATCCGCTAATAGGTAAGCTTTCTTTTGTGCTTCCGTTAGGTCTTCTACAAATAAACAAGGGACTTCCTTTCGTCCCTCTTCTTTTGCGGCCTCTATTCGTGCATGGCCAGCTATGATATTAAATTTTTCATCAATCAATATAGGATTAAGAAAACCAAACTCTCTAATACTTGCCTGCAGTTTTTTTATCTGTTCTGCATTATGCGTTCTTGCGTTTCTCGCATATGGTATTAATTTGTTTATGTTTACATTTTCATATTTTCTCAAATCAGTTTTTCTCCTTAGTATTTTAAATATCATTCGTGGTTTAATGTGCTTAAATACAAATATCATTTACTGATTCCAACTCTTTTTAACTAACTTTTCTATATCTATTCTTATTGCGTCCATTTTTCCACCTCCTTATTTTTTAAATTTTATGATATAATGAATATATAATTTTTTATGGGACTAACTATATGAAGTCAAGTAATAATTGACTATATTTTAATAGTATTCTGTCAGATAAAAAAGCGTACAACAAATAAGGCAACTATCGTTGTCTTCATAAAAATGGATATGGAGACAATTACATTTGAGGAACAAATTTAGTATTATGTTCATCCTATAACGATGTATTGTTAGTGACTTTAGCTCTTGTATTTGATATGATGAAGGTGAATAGGATTTTGATTCATCAGAAAAGAGCATAGTTGCAATGACTTTGACATCGCACTTATCTGTTTTTGTTTTTCTAAGGGTTCCAGCCTTACGAAAAGCATTGGTTACTAAAGGATTAAGAACAATAATATTAAATCCTTTCGAATACAGAAAGTTTGTAGTGTTTGTGCTGTATTGACCTGTTGATTCAAGTCCTATTTTTACGTTAGAGAAATCAGCTTCACTAAGTGCTGAGACAATGGTGTTGTAAAGTATATCGAAACCATCTTTTGAATTGGGAATTCTAAGAGAGTCAGTATAGATAACACCGTCTGAATCAATAATACAGCAATCATGTTTAGATTTGTCTACATCGATGCCAACAAATAATATAAAGAATCACTCCTTTGTATAATATTTACGCTGTGGTTCCGCAAACTCTATGTTGAATGTATCCTTGCTATATATAAAACGTCGTGCGTTATCTAACTAATTAACAAATGAACATATAGCTGTGGTTAGAACCTCAAAAGGAAACAGTCAGCTTATAGGGAAGCTGCTGTAGGTGATTGTACTAATCCACAGCGTCTACATTAGATTATATAGAAAAAAAATCAGAAAGGAAAATATGTAGTGAATTTCCCTATGAGTTCATTATATAAGGTGATTAAATGAAAAATATATATAATATACTTGCCAATATTCTTTGGATTATTGGATTACTATTGTTGATACCATCTCTTTTAGGAATAATAACTTCAACACCTTCTATATTAGATAAAATAATATTTGACTTTCCAACTAAAACGAACTCTGTTGATATATTTTTTAATAGGGTAATTGTCATCAATTTTCTAGCTTATATTTTTTTAATTTTTGTATGTATTTTAAAATGCATGTATCATAAAATGCAACTACCATCATTAAAAAAGGGTAAAGTTTCAATAAAATACATAATGCTATTTATATTTAAGTCACTTATGATCGTTATTACCATAATCATTTTGTTGATTTCATTTTTAGCAACCTTGATAGCTTCAATAAGCCTTTAATTAAAGGTGGCTAAGTTATTTAACTCAGCCACCTTCTTGTACTAGCAAATTGGATTTTCTAAAAATGATGCATAAACCAGCGCAAGTGTTTCAGCCTCACTTTTCGTTGGCAAGTTATCTGCACCTGAAGCACTTAATAACTTCTTTTTCCCATAATCAAAATTTTCGAATACCCAAATATCTATCCCATCTGCTAATTTTTTAAATGCATTCTTGACATTTTCTTTTGATAGATTAAATCTTTCCTTATAAAACATTTTAATTCTATTATTTTTGCTGATTTGATAAAGTTCAGTAATCGTTTCCGAGAAACTGTTCTCAGAATTTTTATTTTGCATATGCGCTACCAACAAATATGCATCTGCATCTGCTAATATATCATCATACCCAAAACCTTTACCATCTGTAGCATTTCCCAGATATTTTCTAAGCCATTTTTCTAAATCCTCATTGTTACCTTCTTTTGAGTAAGCTCCCCAGATTTGTAACAAGTCTAATGGCCAGCCACCTAAATCACCTAAACTATAACCGCCCTTATCGTCTGAAATTCCCCAATGAATATAACCCAAAGCTGTAGCAGACATATGAGCAATGTCCAAATTATTAATTTGACCTTTTATATTAGATTGCTTATCACAAGTAGTTTGACACAGTGCTCTAGCTGTAGTTTCGTCACTGATTAGACCGACTTCTGGCGTATATTTAGTCCATAATCCGTTGTAGTTTTCACTCCAGTATTCAGGTTTTCTCAAATATTCAAGTATTGCTCTTCCAACAACATACTTATATCCTATATATGGATTTAAAATGCCTTCAAAATTTTTCAAACATTCTTTTTCTGTTTTCTTTACCCAATTTAAAAAAAGAGTCTCCTCATCTTGGTATTCACTTTTTTCTGTAACTGTACTACAAGCTGAAATTCTACCACTATATGCAACCTTGTCTAAATCCCAATTACCACCATATCCAGAAATTTCATGAAATTGATCATAGTTCCAATTTGTAGGAATCGGGAAACCTAAATTTCCGCTAAAACCTGTTGACATATCAGAAACAAAACTGGAAACTGCATAACCAACATTAGATACCCTTGTGCATACATTTCTAGATGCATAGATTCCAACAGAATATCTGGAATCAATTGCTTCATTAATACCTTTAAAATATGGAATAATATTGCTATCAATCTGGTAGTCATAGATATCCATATCCACAGCAAAATAAATTATTGTTGACGGAACTCCTTTTCCTAATGCCGCTTTACAAGCTTTCTTACCATGTTCTAATCCCTTAGAATATGTGAACTCGCTTAATTCTCTTCCGTTTTCTTGGAAAATAGGAAAATATTTCAATCCACCGGTTACAATGCGTTCCAATTCCCCATCTCTAATTTCTTTAAAGGAACCACCGGTTAAGTATCTGCCTACAATTTCAAAACCATCTGCCTTCAATTTATTTAATAAAGATATAGTAATTTCAAATCTTGTATCGCAAGCTTTCGCATCTCTATCAGGATTACCTTTACTTGTCAATAAAGCCATCCATGTATTAGTATCAAGCTCCTTTGTAACTGGTATCTTATATTCATTTTGAAATTTAGACAGCTGAGTTTCAAATCCATCATCCCAAGTATTACTCTGCACACATGAGTATTTAATGCAGTTTAGCACCGCTTTCGCAAGCCATACCCATGTTCCATACGAATTTGCATTTCCACTTGTAACTTTCTTTAATTTACTTCTTGTACCATTACCAAAATTCCCTGTTGCTTCATTTGGCGAATATCCTTCTAATGACTGCAATATTTGGATCAATGCTTTATTCATTTCTCTTCCATATAAACCATCACAAGGTATAATACCTGTATAATTTTTATAGTTCTGATTGATTGTTTTTTGAATATTGCGCACTACTTCTGTTCCACCATATGCCTTTAACAAAACAAACTGTTGCATAGATAGCAAAGCTTTCATTACATCTAATGTAACTGTGGAATCTCCCCCAATTCCCATATCAGACTTTAACTCTTTAATAGCTCTACCTGTTTCACTGTAAAAATTTTGTGTTATATGGTTTCCTGTAGAATAACCCTTACACCAAAGTGATCCTTGGATAATTGAATATACATTACTTGTTGATTTATCGCTATTATTTTGTTGCTTAATTCCATTGGGATACTTTTCATTAAATTTTGCTTTTGTTCCATTTCCAAAACTTGCTGCTGTCTGCTGAATTCCCAATTCTATCTGCAATGCGATAATTAAACCGTTAATTGTATTCCATCCAGTATGTCCACTTTCTGTCACTTTCTCAAATCTTGGGTCCCTTCCATAAGTTAAATTCAGCCATTTTTGAGTTTCCAAAACCATTTGATCCATTACAATTTCCTCCTATATATTATTAAAGTATTGCAAAGAATATAAAGCAATTTTTACCTAGGATTCTCATTGCACAACAAAAGCCCTGAAGGAAATCCCTCAAGGCTTCGATGTATTTATATTTTTTGCTGATTATATCATAGCACAATTTAGGCTTGTTCTCACTATCCCATTTTGTACCAAAGTGTACCATTTTGTCCTTTTTTTAGATTTGAATCATATCTTCTGGTAAAACAATACTTTCAATCGCATGATCATGCCACCTATGAATCGTTGTTCTCCCAGCATGTAGTTCTCTTGCAATCATCTCCCAGGTATAGTTTTTCTTGTACCTATACATTAAAACCATCTGTTCATCTATACTTTCCACACCAGATATGACTTCTCTTATCTGTTCCTTTAATTCAAGGAGCATTGTGATCTCTTCGTTTATCTTTTGCTCTAAGTCCATTATCTTATTTATGCATTTCACAAAATGTACTTCATTACTTCGTGTTGTCTGAACTCTATCAATATCAAATATTGGAGATGATATACCATAGGCGATTTGCCTTAAGTTTTCTACCTCCTCAAGGTTTGCCTTTATTCTTTTATCAAGCCAGTAGCTTTGATTTAAATATTCTCTAACATTCATTTGCTGAATCCAATTCTTTTTTTACTAGCTTTTCTATATCTGTTCTTACTGCGTTATATATAATTCCTTCGTACAGCGCCCTAATTTTTATTTCTCTCATTTTTACTCACTCCTTAAAATTCTATATTAATTTTGAATTTATTATTTGTATCAGTGTATCAACTCTTATGTAATATCCAACTGCTCCATAATCGTACTGCCACATTTTTTACATTTAATAATCATAATTTACTCCTTTAAGTAAAAAGGCTTTTCCTTAAACTTCCCATATGCCTTTTCATTGCGGTGTTTACACATTTCATCTGCGGTCAATACCTTAGCCACATCTTTATTTAATCTCTTAATTTTCCTATCAGTTTTATGTATCATTTTATCTCCCTTTCCAACTTCAATTCATAAAGACTTCTGTTTTTATCATCTATGTATGCCGTTGCAAATATTTTTCGGCTATCTCCTCCGAACGTTTCCAATACTTCCGGCAAGTTTTCATTCACTGCATCAAACGTCAATCCCCATCTCTCACACCACTCAACTGCTGCCTTTAGAAGTTCCTTTACCCTGCAAGTCCACAATATGACTGCTGCCCCTTTCTTCTTCTCCTCTTTCAAAAATTCTATTAATTCCTCGTTTGGCTCTCCAAGCTCTGGCCAACTACTAAAACATAAGGTTCCGTCAAAATCTACTGCATATATGTTTCTGTTCATGTTTTTCTCCTCCTAATTCCTCCTAATTGAATGGTAATTCTTCCTCTATTCCATCCGGTATACTCATAAAACCATCGCTGTCCACTTCATTGGATCCAAGACTTTTTGTCTCAGAAGCATTTGCAGGACTTTTACTCTCAGCAAATTCATGCTCTTCTACCACAATATCTGTTGTATATACCTTTTGTCCGTCTTTGTTGGTATAGCTTCCTGTCTGTATTCTTCCTGTTATAGCAATCTTTGTTCCTTTCCGGAGATACGTTTCCGCAAATTCCCCATTTCTCCCGAATGCGACACAATTGATAAAATCTGCAGTTGCTTCACCTTCTCTTTTAAATCTTCTATCAACTGCCAATACATATCTTGCAATTGCCATTGCATTGTCTCCCTGTGAATATCTGACATCAGGATCTCTTGTTAACCGTCCCATTAAAATAACTTTATTCATATTCGTTTCTCCCTATATGTTTTCTATTGTTTCAAGGTCAATTCTTGAAATGACATCCATGAATTTTGTTTCATAATTTTCTTCATTTGGTCTTCTTGTACAAACTGCCAGAGCGCATATTTGGTTCTTCCAGTACATTATTGTTCCATTTTCGTTGACTGCCATTGGTCCAAATGGTTCCGTCTCCTCCTCACGGTTCATTGCAGACAGATCAATCAGGCTCATGAAGATTTCATTAATAAGAACACAATTCCCTTTTTTCATATTCTGTAAGACTCTACATGCAATCTCTTTCTGTTTAACGATTACATTTGTGATTCCAAATTCTGTGTCTGCTAATTTCCAATGACTTTCTAAATTCCAGTTATGATTAAATGGTATTTCATACTGATTTCCTGTTCCTTTGATCGCTTTGAATACCTCTCCTGCTGCCGGAAGTTCTCCTACTATCTCAATTAAAGCAGCCTTGTCTTTGTTTGGGATTTTGTTCTCTTTTATCCTTATGACCCAAAATCCTCCCTCTAAGAATATTTCATCCTGATCACGTCCAACGGTTAATCCTGCTCCCTTCCACGCTTGATTTACTAATCTTTTAAATACTGTTGAATTAAAAAACATCCCTTCTCCTCCTTAAAAATCCCATTTCCTATACTTTAATTTACGTTCATCCCAATCCGGATAAACTGATTGCAGGTATTCTTTCATCATTTGCAGCATCTCTGCCCGAAGTCCTTTATTCCCATTGTCTAGGAGGCCGTGATGGTATCGGCACCCCAAGACTCCGTTCTCTTCCATTCCTAGCCCCATGCTTGATTTTGGTATGTAATGCATAATATCTTTTATGTCATACAGCATCTGACTTGTATTGTTCATGTGATATCTTGCTTTGCAAAACAAACAAGTTCCATCATCTCTGAAATAGATTCTTTCCTGTGTCGGTCTGTCAAATTGTAGAAGCTTTGTATAGTTAGGCATCGACTTCCTCCTGAAGCCATTCCCTTATTTCTTCCTTGTCTATGACAAGAACTTCTGATAAAAACGGGATCCAGTCTTCCAACTCTACCGACTTCAGATACGCAAAACGAGTCTGACTTTTTGGAATTATATGAATTCCTTCTTCCGTATGGATGTCCTGCTGCCTTTGGCTTTCCTCTAGCTCCTGAGATTCTTCAGATTCATTTCCTGCATCCGTTTCTTTGGGTACCTCCAGCTGCTCTGTCTCATGAAATCCTTTCTTTTGTGCTACGTCGCAAACCGGTTCATTCATGTAATTTTCTAAAGCGTTGGATACTTCCAAATCTTCCTCAAACTCTTCTTCGATTTCTTCCTTCTCCTCTGTTTCTTCTTCGACTTCCTCTATGTTTTCCTCAATGGATGGGATATCATCTTTTTTCTCTTCGACCGCTCCTACCGGCTCTTGTTCTAACTTTTCCTCATATACTTCATAATAAGATCTTTCTGCATCCTCACCTTGAAACATTTCTTCAAAACAATCAATTAATTCCCGGTATGTATGTTCTTCCTTATCTTCTCCTCTTGGCATAATAGAAAATCTACTTTCGTTGAACATTACATTCGCTTCTGCCATACGGTAAAATCTGAATTTACTTGGTGCAATTAAGATTCTTACTTGTTGCTCCACCGTTTCCGTTCCAAAAATGACCGGACGTTTTATTGTTTCAAATACATCCTCAAATACTTCTTTTCCTTCCTTTAGAAAGAACTCTTTCAGCATTGCTTTCATCCAGTTCTTTTTTGACAGTTCCATTTGTGATACGTCGCACACTGACATTTGTCCCGGTAACTGCTCTTCCTCTTTTTCTTCCGGGAGCATTTTATTTTTTATCTCCCTGATCTCTTTCACGGTAGCCGTTGTTGGTATTTCTGTAATCAAGTCTTCTGGCATATGAAGCATTTCGATTAACTTTGAACTTCCAAATCCTTCGAATTCTTTTTGAATCTCGATTGAATTTCCACCAACTGAATACTTGTCATTAATGCTCATGAACCTGGATGCCGTTGACCGTTCGATATGAAATGTCTCTTTTGCAAAATCGTAAATATCTATAAAATTCTCCTGCCGGTACCACTTGTTATCTCTTACCTGTTTAAGATAATATCCTATCTTGACAAAGCTTTCTGTAGCTACATCCATTTCATATCTGATATTCTTTTTTGTTTGTAGGTACTGTTCTTTTCCTAATTCCTGCATTAACTTGCCTTCCTTTCCTTTGCCTTATTCTTTTCCAGACGTTCTTTTTTAAATTTTTCTACCAGTCTTTTTACATCATCCAACGGAGCCTTATTATTCAAACCCCGCACTTGAATTATTTCATTCTCTCTAACTTCCATGGTGTAATATGACTTTTTCGGTTCTGCCTTCTTTCGGATGAAGAGTATGGTGGTCTTCCCTTCTACTACTCTTTTTACATAAGTTCCTACACAATGATGTAACTGCTGCCCCTCGTGCCTTATTTCGGTTGCACTCTCCGGCATACGAATCAAAAGATCTTCTGTTTCGATTTCATAGAGTGCTCCCAGCTGTTCCCTCTGCTTTTTGATGATTTGATTGTCGTTGTGTTCTTTTTTCTGTTCTAACTCTTCTTTTCTGAGGTTCGATTCCTCTGTCGCATCATCATGTGCCTGTTTAAAATGTCTTGGGAAAATAACAAACTCATTTCTTAAGTCATACTCTAGCTGAGCTGCCATTTTTAAATAGTCGTGATAATCTCCCACATCAAAGTCCTCATCTTTCATTTGCTCTTTGATATATTTGATCATTTTATATGGTGTGGTATATCTGACATATCTTTGAAAATTATGATGCCTGCTGATTTCTGCAAAGAATCTGATCTGCTCTTGTGTCAACACAGTTCCCATTTCATTTGCCTCCACCGTTACGACATATTCTCTACTTGTCACATCCATCTTACATATTTTGTTTCTTTCATCTTTTGGAAGCCTTAACATCGTTTTTAGATTTTTTGCTTTTAAATCTAAATACTCAATAGTTCTCCTGTCAATCAAAGCTCTTGCCAGTTTATTCAATCCCATTTTGACCAAATATTCTAAACTGGGATGTTCCAAGTACGCTTCCATATAATAACTTGGGAAAAATTCATAGTCCCTATTTTGTCTTATGAATAGCTCCCATGCACTGTACTGCATCCTGCTGCCTTTAAAAATCTGTTTCAAATTCCTGTCATATACAATTGATCTTTTTTCCATCACCTTTTCCTTCCATGAGTTATAATCCTTTTTGCACCACCTTATGATTTGTGTCCCATGGAATTTTGTATATTCGAAGGTCTGCTCTCTTCTAAAATCTTCATCATAAACAGTGCGTATCCCTTCCCAATAAAGTAACTTTGGTCTTTGGTAATCTTCATAATCTTTTTTAATGTCAAAATATCGGACCACATATCCTTCCTTCGTTTTCTGTATGATACTTCCTGCCCCCCAGTCTACAATATGGCCTGCCTTTTTAATTGACTTATAAGTGACCTTACTTTTACAATTGGGACAAATTCCAGTTTGATTGTATTTTGGAGCTTCCACCGGTACGGTCTGCCCACAATGGGTACAAAATCCTTCTGTTACCTTTTTTGCATAATGATAAAGAATATATTTACTTTTTATCATTGCATAGTCATTCAGCCATCTTTCAAAACGTTTCGGAAGTTCCGGCACTTGGTTCATATAGTGATCTATGTAATCTATTTCTTTTTGTCTCCTGGTATTGCATTGGAAAAATCGGATTGATGTATAAGCCGTTTTATATTGATTGTTTATATACGTACAGATCTTTATTTCATCTTTCTCCTCAATCCAGTGTTTTATCGTTGCTCCGTATAGGATGTGTTTCCCATAATCTAAGTGATCTATGGTGGCTGTCCTCCATTTATCGATTGCCGGCTCGTATGTCAGAAAAGATTGCTCCTTTTTTGATAAATAGATCATATACTTTGGACCTCTTCTTCCTTCCAGCATATCTTCTCTTGTATACAAGAATATCTGCATCACTGCCTGTCCATCTAAATTCCTTGATGCGACTCTTATGAACCAATGATAATTGGGTTCCCAAGTATCACTTTGGTCATATCTTTGTATCAAGTACCCTTTGTCTTGTTCTACAACGTTCTTCATCTTATCTGTTGCATTCAGTACTTTAAAGGTCTTTAACTTCTTTTTCTTCATTTTCAGCCACCTACCTTACGTAATATTCTTTTGCCCATTGATAAGTGACCTCATCGGGAATAGGACAGCCCACCATTCCCTGCCTTGGTATGTTATTTTCCTTCATCCACTTACTACATTCTTCCTCAATCTTTTCATAAGTCTTTTTCAAGCAGTCATCAAAACTTTTACCCTTATTTCTTACTTTTCTTGCAAACCCTTCCTCCATGCACTGGCTGACCAAATAGGAAAAATAAACCTCTTTCATGCTTCCCATATTGGTCACCTGTTCTTTTTCTACCGTCAGCTTTCCGACTGCTGCCATGAATGGATCCGTTAGTTCCTCCATGGCTCCAGCGTTATAAGCCTGTGCGATTCCTTCTTCAATGCCATTTTCTTTTGCAAGAATCAATATATTTTTGGTATCTCCTTCTTCTAATAGCCCTGCTGCCGCCCGATTCATTTCTTCTGCTGAATCAAATTCACCAAATACTTCATACATGTTTCCTATCCTCCATTAATCTCTTTATTTCATTGTGCATCCAGACCGAATATTCGTTTCTTCTTTCTTTTATGAACTGAATATCATGCCGGTTCCTGTGCGCTGCCAACTGCTGCCATAGTTCCTTATTCTTCACTTCCTCACCTTTACTGTTCACCCATCCTGTAACCTTCCACTTATCCACATTTCCATGTTCTACGTTGTTGATCATGAACGTGGAATCCGTATGTATCTCAACAAAGCACTCCGCATTCAGTAAATTCAATGCTTTGATACTGGCCAGCAGGGTCGTCCTATGATATGTGGTCTCTTTTTCCTGCTCAAAGATCTCTCGGGTCACTACTTCCCCACTTTTTTTCTTATATTCCACCACAGCTGCATACCATCCCTCTTGGATCCGTGGACCTTTTATTGTTGTCTCTATGAAAATCTTTACCTCATACAACGTTATCCACCTTCCCTTTCCATCCTTCTGTATGTATAATGGCGGTACTTGAATCCTGTCACCGGATTGATTCCCTCAATGATGCTGTTCTTATCTATGTAGTAGCCTTTCTTTTCACGTATCTTTAAGAATTCGCTTGCTTTCATAAGTTTTCGTTCCGGTTCCGGTACGATCAGGTTTCTGCTCCTTGAATACCTTTGCTTCATTCCTTTCGATTCCCGAAATGTCTTGGATGTTTCTTTGATCAAATATTCTGCTAAGTCCTTATAGTCTCCGGTATCATCCAACATAACGAATTTCGGTCTTCCTCTGCTCCAATGTTTCTTTACCAGTTTAGGGGTCGATATCATCCCCTGGGTGATATTTTGAATAATTAAATGATGATGAATTGCTGTATTTAAGTACTCCGTAGCCACGATGTATTTAAACTGCAGGTCCAATTTCTTGTATTCCTTGCGCATTTTGATCAGAAACTTGTTCAGCTCCTTTTTCGCTTCCATTTCTGGAAGACGTTCCTCTTTTTTATAGGTCAGTGTGATATGAAGATCATCTGGGTCAAAATTGGCATTTAATATTCTTCTTAACTTCTTCTCTGCCATCCATTGATTTTGTTTTTCTATCTGCTCTGAGGTAGGCTTTTTCTTTTTCTCTCTTTTTTCTCCCGGTGCTCCATATCTTCCCTTATGTTTTTCTTCTACTTCGATCGTTCTTTTCAATCTGTATGTCAATCTCTCGTACGGCATCTGCTATCTCCTAAAGTTAATATTCTAATCAAGTCTTAAATGGGACAAAAAATCCCCATTTTGTTGACTTTTTGCCCCATAGATGCTATACTTTAATTGGTTTATTAACTATGGTGGCGAAAGTCATCTGCACATTCAATTTGCAGTTGAATGTGCTATTTTTTTCCATATCTTTCTTTTAGCTCTTGCAGTTCTTTTATGGTACCGAGATCCTCGTACTGTCCAAGCTCGTCTACCATGTCTCCGAAATATGTAACATCCCCTCCTCTTTCCATGCCCACAATCCGAAACTCTCCTGCTGTGTGCCCTGGTACTCTATAGCCTCTGCTGCCCGGATTCTTTCGTGTTCTTCTCTCTTGCATCAGTTCCCTCCTAATAATCGTGATCCAACTGCATTTTCTGTTATCTATGCTATACAATTATGAATACACATTCTAAGAATCATGGCGATTATCATAATGATTGATACTGCCTTTTACACGCCTTATCCGCCTTCTGGTTTCTACCGCTTGTCCAATAATTCCTATAAACGAACCAGTTAAGGCAATGATTACTTCTAAATATGTTGCTTCACGCTTGGCTAAGATCAATATGAACGCTGATAGACTTAATGTGGCACCTATGCCTAGTGATATGTTTCCTAGTGTTTTCAATTGATTTCACTCCTCTCGTTTTGTGCTATACCGCTATGATTCCTCAAGATGTTTTAGAAATCTTTTACACACAATTGACTTTTCTAATTCTCACCAATCATGGTAAGGCAATTAAATGACACTTGAATTTGAGATTACGTTGATTGGGGAGAAATGTTTTATTTTTTATATTGCCTTTTGCATATTGACATCTTTCTTTCAAGACTCTACAATATATTGTATAGAGAACGTATTTTCTCACTATATCTATGCATCAGTTTGCCAGAGCTGAAATAACAAAGAAAGGAGAATTACTAATGCAACAAGTTAAAATAACTTTTTCTAATAATGAAACGCTAGTTCTTGAAGAAGGACAACGTATTGCTCCAATTTCTCAACTTATACATAATAGTGAAAATATTACTTCACAACAACCTAGTTATAAAATTGGGTATCATATTTCAGCTGGTTTTATTCCTTCTGTAACAGAATTAATATGTAGTTGCGATTTTTTTCGCTTATTAGAAAACGAAAATAAAATATATAAATCCTCTGCGGTCGTAAGTATTGAGAATTTGTAAAACTATTAATTGTGGTTTGTGATAGACAGGCCACTTTTTTCGTTGTTTAATAAAATTTCCACACTTTTCAAAACATCAGATTCTCCTCCGACTTCATACCTATAATTTCACTGTGCTGTAATTTCTTTTACTCTCCTTTTTTATCAAACTTGTCCATCTTAACCGCTTTAGGCGGTTTTATCTGAACGTATATAACCAATAGCTTTCATTGCCTTATCATTTAATCTAACAGCTATTTCTTCCCTCTCTTTCTCACTAAGGGTATCCATTAAAACTTTTTCACCGCCTATTACTATGTAATTTACAAAGCTAATCAATTCGTTTTTTCTCACCAAATCACCCCCAGTAAAACTTATGCAACACTGATTGTACAAATTGACTATAAACTTTTTCGCATATTATGCGACATATTGACTAAAAAAAATATCATTAACCTCACTAAAAGTTAATTTTAATGCTTTACAAATTAAGTCAGCTTCTTTAATAGTAAATGTTTCTCCGCTATTACTTATTTTTCTATAAAGCGTGCTTTTGTCTATATTAATAATATTTGCAAGTCTTTCCACAGTAAGTCCTTGTTCTACTATCTTACCTTTTAATTTATTAATATTTACCAAATTAAATAACCCCTTTCCATTTTATTCGCACTATATGCGACACTTGAATAATAACTCTGAATTATAATTCTGTCAACATATTTTTGCATAATATGCGATTATTTTTTTGTATTAGGCTTTAAACCGTTGCAACATTGCGACATTTATGTTATTATATTTTTTATGGAGGGAAATAAAATGACTATAGGAGAAAGAATTAAACAAAGAAGAAAAGATTTAGATATGTCTGTAGATCAACTAGCGGATATCTTAGGGAAAAATAGGGCAACTGTGTATAGATATGAAAATGATGAAATTGAAAATTTACCAACTACAATATTGGAACCTTTAGCTAATGCTTTAAGAACAACTCCAGCGTCTTTAATGGGTTGGAATGATGCGGCGCAAGATTCAAAACAATCATATAGCCAAAAATATGATTGCGAAATTAATAAACTTACTAAAAAAGAATTCGATTTATTAATGGAACTAACTTCACATTTTCATATGTTAAACTCAGAAGGTATGGAAGAGTCTGTAAAAAGAATTAAAGAACTAACATATATACCATTATATTGTAAAGAAAAAGAAGGTGAGTAATTAATGAAAATAGCAGCACTATATATTCGTGTTAGTACAGATAAACAGGAAGAGTTGTCACCAGATGCTCAAAGAAGGTTATTATCAGACTTTGCAAAAAAAAATAACTATATTATTGACAATGAATACATCTTTATTGAAAGTGGTATATCGGGTAAGTACGCAGAAAAGCGTCCGGAATTTCAAAAAATGATTGGAATGGCTAAATCAAAAAATCATTTATTTGATGTGATTCTTGTATGGAAATATTCTCGCTTTGCTAGAAATCAAGAAGAAAGCATTGTTTATAAATCTCTGTTAAAGAAAAATGGTATAGAAGTGATAAGTATATCAGAGCCACTTATTGACGGACCTTTTGGCACATTAATCGAAAGAATAATTGAATGGATGGATGAATATTACTCCATACGACTATCTGGTGAAGTAAAACGTGGAATGACAGAAAATGCATTACGTGGCAATATGCAAACCAGACCACCATTTGGCTATATTTTAGAAAATGATAAATTAATTATTGATAAAGAAAACAAAGAATTTGTTAGACTAATTTTTGAACGATATGTTTATAATAGTAAATCATTTTATGGTATCGCTAAAGAATTGAATGCACTTAAAATTACAACAAAAAATGGTAACCCATTTACTTCTAGAGCAATTAAATATATACTAGGAAACCCAATTTATATGGGAAATATTATGTGGGGATTACCTTTAGAACAAAGATCCAAAAGAACTAGAATTGATACTGAAGGTGTAATTATACGTAAAGGATCACATGAACCTATAATATCCGAAGAACTATTTAACTTGGCAAAAGACCGCTTAACTAGAGAATATAAATATAAAGCATTGCCGCCTGAAAGCCAAATACATTGGTTAAGTTCAATGTTACGTTGTTCTTCTTGCGGCCGTACTCTAGTATCTAATGGTGGTAAAACTCCATCCTTTCAATGTAGCGGATACAAAAAGCATCAATGTAATGTATCACATTATGTAAGAGCTGCCCAGATAGAACAAGCTGTCTTAGATAGTTTACTTGATGCTACCAAAAATAAAAATTTTGAATATAGCAATCTAATTATTGAAGATAAGTCATTTGAAATTAAAGTACTTAATGATACATTGAAAAAATGTATTAAAAAAGAGGAGCGAATTAAAGAAGCTTATCGAAATGGTATAGACACATTAGATGAATATAAACAAAACAAATTAATTATTATGAAGGAAAAAGAAGAAATACAAAGTAAAATTGATAATTTAAAAAAGGACTTTTCTGTAACTGATAATGCCGAAATGCATAGAAGGATAGAAAATGTATATAAAATCGTATCATCAGAACTGTCAAGCAGAAATGAAAAGAATAAAGCAATAAAATCAATTATTACTGATATCGTTTTTGATAAACAAAATAAGAGAATTGAGGTTTCTTATTTTTTATCCTAATTTTTATACCCTATTACAATTCGGTGGTCGAAACAAAAACATATCAGTTCCCAAAAGCTCTTTTACTCTCTTATGCGCGACCATTATTTCCCTTTTACATTTTTCTTCACTTATCTGAGACATCTGTTTATGATTTTCACTATGGTTTCCAATATCATGACCTGCCTTAGCAATTGCTTTTACATCTTCGGGATATTCACCTACCCATTCACCGGTCATGAAAAATGTAACCCTTACATTCTTCCTTTTTAAAATGTCTAAAATCTCTTGAGTGTCTTCATTCCCCCAGGGAAATAATAAATTGCGTGAAAAAATTAAAAGTCAATGCTTTAGCTTTTCCTATCTTTCTCTGAGTCGTTTGAGAAATTGTACACTATTTCAATGTTTTTATCTTCATGGACAATTATCTTTTCAATCATATCAATTAGTATCCCTCTATCAATAGCATCCACTTTTTTTGTTTGTAACAATTTTTTTATCCATAAGCTGTATTCTCTTTTTAATCTCTGCTTTTCTAATAGTTTTTGAAGTCTTGACTCCCTTTCCATAGCTTGAAAAATTTGTTTTTCATATCGAAGTTTATTACTAATATATTCGTCTTTAATGAAACGTATCTGATTCTGTTCTTTCACTTCATCAAGAACATCGAAATACTCATCTTTCAACCTTTCAGTTCTTCTTTGATACTTTTTTATATCTTCTTTTGCTAATATTATATCACGTTCTATACTTGAAATATTTTCATTCAATATTGGAAGCCTGGTTACTATAGAATTAATATCTTTTACAGCTTGAATCATTGAATTTAAATCCTTTAAAATAATATACTCTAACACATCTAAACGTATGGTGTGAGATGTACATCCTTTTAAACCTTTTCTTTTCCAATTTCCACAACTATATGTAATGACTCCATTATGATTACATTTTTGTAAGAAACATCCACATGCTCCACACTCTAGCAATCCTGAAAACATTGTAGTTTGAGCTTTTTCTTTCACTTTAAAGTCAAACTCTTTCTGTGTCTTTTTTAATAATAACTGTGTTTTTTCCCAAATATATTTTTCTATGATCGCTTCATGTGTACTTTCTACTCGAATCCAATAATCCTTCTCAACCATTTTGGCCTTTCCTCTAGGTTCTTCCCTTTGCGTTTTCCCTTGGACCATATTTCCAATATACATTTCATTGTTCAGAATATTATGTATTGATGAATAAGTCCAATGTCCAGTATTTTTATGGCTATTTTGATAATGCTCTCCAATACTTTGCTTATATGCTATCGGTGACAGCACTCCTTCGGTATTCAATTGGTTTGCTATTGATTGTTTCCCTTCACCATTTGTATACATATTAAATATTCTTCTTACGATAGATGCCGGATACTCATCGATTTCAAGTTTATGCTTATCTTCTAATGATTTTTTGTAACCATAACACGCATGAGCACCAATAAATTTTCCATCTTCCTGCATATTTTTGAAATTATTAAACACATTTAAAGAAATACTTTCAGAATATTGATTATTATACATTAATTTTGTTTTTATCAGTAAATCTATATCATCTTTTATGCTATCAAAATAATCATTGACAGAGATGAATCTTATCCCTTTAATCTTGAAATCACGTAAGCGTTTCTCAGTTTCTATCGATTCTCTCCCATATCTTGAAAGGTCTTTTACAATAATACAATCTATAACCCCTTTATCAATATCTTTGTCTAATTGCTTAAGACCACTTCTATCAAAGTTCATCCCCGTTTTTCCATCGTCTATATAATAGTTAACTAAATGCAGATCATCCTCATTTTCTACATATTTTGTTAGAAAAGCCCTTTGATTAATAATACTATTAGACTCCTCTTTATACTTGTCTTTATCATCCTTGGAAAGGCGAATATAAATTCCCGTTTTATAAACACTTTTCTTTTCAAATTTTTTGCCCCTTAATAATCTCCCCGTATTATTCATTAAATCTCACTCAACTCCCTGTTTAATCTTCATTGGCGTGTGATTTCACTATTTTTTGTATGAATTCTTCCGTGGTAAACTTGTTTCGATATGTACGTTTTATACTATACTTTTTGACTAATTCCTCTACTGGAATTTTTTTACGTCCTCTTTTTTTCACCGATACCTCAATAATACTACTTTTGTGCTATACTATTTATCACTTTGTAAAAATATACTTTTAATTTAAAATAGCACTGCCAAATAAGACAATGCTATTTTATGAAATATACTTTTATTAATTTAATCTTTTCAGTCATCCTGATCGTCTTCAGAATTATCGTCCCTATTTTCTTGTTCTCTTTCAGCTCTTTCTTGGGCTCTTTCTTGTTCTTTTTCAGCTCTTTCTCTCGCTTTTTCTTGTTCCTTTTCAGCTCTTTCTCTCGCTTTTTCTTGTTCCTTTTCAGCTTTTTCTTTCGCTTTTTCTTGTTCCTTTTTCGCTTTTTCTTTCGCTCTTTCTTGTTCTTTTTTTGCTTTCTCCTGCGCATTTTCCTGTGCTTTTTTTGCTTTCTCTTGCGCTTTTTCCTGTGCCTTTTTTGCTTTCTCTTGCGCTTTTTGTTGTTCCGCATTTATATCTTTAGATGTTTGTGGAGATTTGTCTTCATCGTCTACGTCTTCATCTTTTTCGTCTTCATTTTCGTCTTTTTCATCTTCGTCTTTTTCATCTTCGTCTTTTTCGTCTTCTTTTTCGTCTTCTTTTTCGTCTTCTGTTTCGTCTTCTGTTTCGTCTTCTGTTTCGTCTTCTTTTTCGTCTTCTGTTTCATCTTCCTCTGACAAGTAAGCTTTTTTATTACTTTGAATTTCTTTCATAATTTCTTTTACCGGTTTGGTTAACCATTCTTCCAAAACTATATCGTCCGGATTAGATGAACTAGCAATTAACTTTTCAACAAGATTCAATTTGCCAGGTGTAACACCCATCTCTCTTGCTTTTTTTACACGTTCAAAACCTACACTTGATACTTCTACTTCCACTTCTTCTTCAACTATATTTTCAACAATTTCTTCTATCTTATCTTGAAGTTCTTCCACTAACTCCTCTGATGTTTCGTCATTTTCATTTGATACCGTAATTACAATACCACCATCTAGTGTTTCAGCATCATCTGTTAACTCATCTGTTTTATTATCAGTAGTTGTATTTTGATCAGAATTTGTTTCAGTAGTTGATGTATCCTCTGTAAAATAACCTTCTTCTTTAATTTCTTCAATAGTTTTGCTGATAGCATCTTCAATTGACATATTATTTAAATCTTCAATATTATCCAGAACTACTTGTCCATCGTCATTCACAGACTCAATCTTAATAACACGGCCAAAACGATTAATTGTATACTGAATTGACGGATTGACATCCAGACTTACATAAGAATAAGGTGAATAATATGCCCACGACCCTGTAGCTCCTACGAGTAAAAATAAAACTATTGAAGCAACACTTAAAGCAAGTTTTTTAGAAATATGTAACTTTTTATTTTTCATAACAATTTCATCTCCCATGCTATAATTTTTATTTTTGATTTTTACAATACTGCCATCATCAGATAGTACGGCTGCATATTCATCTTTAATTTCAACCACAACTGATTTCATAACTACATCTCCTCTCTGATGAATCGTAAATATTCAGCCAGTAGAGGATACTCTCCGGATAGTATTTCTACTGCTGCTATTATATATTTTCGATGACGTTCTAATAATTTTCGGGGTACATTCATATTTTTTTGAATTATTTTTATGGGAAGTAGTTTCGTCTTTCTTAATTCATAAATCATAACCGGATGAGATAATAGAAAATTGACTGCCTTAGCACAGGTTGATTTGGTCTTTTGAGCTTGAGGTGAACAGCTTGTCAAATCAAAAAAGGTAAAACCATAATTTTGAAACACCTCATTTACGGCACTTATTTCCAATCGAATGGAATCATCATTTTTTTGTAAAATGTTCTTTGACACTTCGTTATGAATTGCATTTTCCGTGTCATCTTCCGTCGTTTCCGTGTCAAAGACAATCGGATCAACAACAATTTCTTTACTATGTCTTCTTTGTTCTCTTAAAAAATCTATCAATCTTCGTCGAATTACTAATTCAGAAAATTTAAGAAAACTACCTTTATTTAAATTGTATTTATTGGTAGATTCTGCAAAAGCCATAACAGCAATGGACCATTCATCATCACTTTTGGTTACATATTTTTGTGTTACTGCAGATGCACACTTTATAATAAAAAACTCATTTTGTTTTATTATTTGCTCTAACAATTCAGAATTTTTTTGAGAATCGACGATTAAAAGATCTAAATCTCTCATAATCTTATCCTCCTTTCAGCAATATGCTCTAATATATTCTGTCATTATTATATACTAAACCATTTTTTTGTTCAATGGGAGGATTTTTCCATCATTTTTCTATTCAATTTACCGCTTTTTTCATGCTCCCCAGGGTGCATAAAAAATGTGCAAAAGTTATAGTTATTTTTCTATATTTCCAATGAAAAATTGTAGATAATCTTAATCCGATTTCCTTCATACACAAATATCTTATCAATCATATCGATAATTAATTCTCTGTCAAGTTCTGTAATTTTATTATTACGTATTAATTCATTTACCCATGGGCTATTGATATTTTTATTTTTAGTTTTTTCTGCCTTGCCAGCCAAATATTCTTTCTTCTTAACTAGATGTTCTTCTTTTTCTTCATAATCTTTTCGATAAGATAAATATTCTTCTTTCGTTAATAATTCTTCTTTATAATCTTCATATACTTCTTTTTTTAATTTCTTTACTTTAGATAATTCTAAATCTATTTTCCTCTTTTCAGCTTCTGATCCATATATTTTTTCCGACACTTGATTCTGTATTTTATCAGCAATTTGTTGTAAATTTGTAAAAGAGGATATCATCTTATTGAAATCCTCTAATAATATCTGCTCTAATAAATCATGACTAATACGATGGGGCGTACAATTTGTCTTCCCATATTTAGTATAAGTGGAGCATACATAAGATACCCCTTTCATACAATTGGAATCTCTATTTATGCCAGGTTTCACATAAGGTAATTTTTTTCCCAAAGCCCGGCCACAATCACCACATTTTAAAAAACCAGCAAATATACTAACATTACGTTCCATATCAAATTGTTTCACTTCTTTTTTTATTAAACTTTGTACTTTATTCCATATGTCGACATCAATAATAGAATCATGGGTATTTTCTACGATTATCCAGTCCTTTGCATGAACCGGATTTGCCTTCCCTTTCATTCTCCGCTTTGTCTTTCCCTGAACCATATTCCCAATATACATTTCATTTTTTAATATATAATTAATTGTGGAATACGTCCAATAACTGGTGGAAACCAGCTTTTTACAATTAGAATAATGAAATCCTTCAGCCTTTTTATATGCTGAAGGACATAATATACCTTCTTGATTCAATATTTTTGCAATTGCTATTTTCCCATTTCCTTCAATATATAATTGAAAAATTCTTCTTACTACAGACGCTGCATACTCATCAATAATAAGCTTATGATGGTCATGTGGAGATTTTTTATAACCATAACTGGGAAATGCCCCTATAAACTCACCGGCCCTTTGTTTTGCTTTAAAAGCGGTCTGAACCTTAGTAGAAATATCTTTGGCATATTGGGCATTAAATATATTTTTAAACGGAATCAGTAACCCACCATCATCTTTAGAACTATCAAAATTATCATTGACAGCAATGAAACGAATCTCTTTGTCTGCAAAATACCTTTCTAAAAAAAAACCTGTATCTATATAATCCCTTCCAAACCGTGACAAGTCTTTCACGATTACACAGTTGATCCGGCCCTCTTCAATATCATTAAGCATACGTTTAAAATCAGGCCTTTCAAAATTAGTTCCTGAATACCCATCATCAAGATATTCATCATATAAAACAAAATTTTCTTTATCCTTTATATAATTTCTAAGCAACTTTCTTTGGTTCGTTATACTGTCACTTTCATCCTTGTCTCCGTCTTCCCGGGATATCCGCATATACAATGCCGTATGAACTTTTTTTATATATTCTACCTTTTCCAAATGAATCACCTTTATAATAAAGAGTTTTTATCTAATGACAATCTGATTTCGGGAAATTGATGTGACTCTTAATCACTCTCTTTACAAATTCCTCTACAGAATATTTACCCAGATATTCCCTTTCTATTATATAAGTGGTTTGATCATTTCTTTTTTCTTTCTTATTTTTCATTCATTCAACCTCCTTTTTACATCTTATTTAAAAGGAGATTGTCCAAATGCAGAGTTTTTTCTTTTCATATGCGTTTTGTGCTAATATCTATTTGTTTTCTTCTAGTAGTAAAAATCTTTTTATGATATATTGAATCCAACATAGAAAATCTTTTGAAAAATTAAATTTCACTATGAGCCTGATTTCGGAATTCACGCGGTGAATAGCCGATTATTTTTCGAAACAAACGGGAAAAATAATTAGCATCATAAATCCCTACGGCTGATGATACATCACTCATAGATAACGTTTCATCTTTCAAAAATTCTATGGCACGGACAATCCGCAGACGATTAAGATATTCAACTGGAGTCAGCCCTGTTTCCGTTTTAAAAACAGATCTGAAATATCCCGGGCTAATATTATGAATACGTGCATATTCAGTAAAATCAATATGTTCCGCCAAATTATTCTCAATAAATCTTTGGCAATCTGTAATAATATCCCGGCGTGGACTTTCAAGATCTTTAGAATCAGCGAATTGACGCAATCTGGCACGTGAAATAATGATTAATATTAAGTTTAAATAATCTTGTTTTACTTGCTGAAAAGCAAAACCCTGCTCTATTTGCTCATTACGCATCGTTTCCAACATTTTCTGAACCTGCTTAGCATCAGGAACAGATAAATGAATAATGTGCTGTCGATTTAAATCAGCCTGGTAGATAGGAGCCTGCTCTTTCGGTTCTGTCAAATTATTAAGTAAGCCGCCGAATTGTCCATCCCACCAATCAGCAATCTGCTCGGGATAAAATTGACAATTGTACATGCTGACGGGAGTTTCTATTAAATAAGCATGCTCCTGATGCGGTGGAATAAGAAATACGTCACCCGGTATCAGAGGCATAGAAATATCTTTATATTTGTGAATACAAGAACCTTTCGTAATCAGAACAAATTCTTGAAAAGTATGACGATGGGCAGGAACAGATTCCATAGTATGGAATACTTCTAAAGCTATCGCACTTTTGTCTGTACTTTTAAAAGAAACATATGGTATCATTGCTGATCTCTCCTTTAGATTGGCACTAAATATATATCATTTATTAGGAGGTAAATAATATGAAAATTGGTTTTAATGAAGGATGCGACCGTTACTGTAAAGAGCATTCTGTATTAAAGGATTTGGAACTTTGTGAACAATATGGCTTCGATTTTATCGATATTCAATCTGAATGTCTTGAGCGTGATCTTGCTGCCGGAATGTACACGATTGAAGAATTAGGTGAGTGGTTTAAAAATCACCATTTAAGTATGCTTTCCTATAACGCTCTATGCTTCTTCAACATGAAAGAAACACAAGAGGAAAAGGATGCTGTTATGGCCGAATTAGACGAAATCATCCGTCGCTGCCAGATTCTGGATTGCAAAATGATTGTTGTTGTACCAAGCCAAAATATAAAATATCATGCAACAAGACAAGAAATCCGTGAAGATGCAGTAGCCGTAATCAAAGAAATGCTAAAAAAAGTAGAACCTCACGGCATAAAATTATCAATTGAATTCTGTGGCAGCCCTGGAATGACAATCAACCGTTTTGAAGATGCCTATGCAATTGTTGAAGAAATTAATTCTCCTTTTGTTGGAGTAACACTCGATCAATACCATTTTCATGCAATGGCCTCTGACTGGGCTGCACTAGAAAAAGCAGATGGCAAAAAAATCTTCATCTGGCACTTAAATGATATGGAAGATGTTCCTTGTGGCGCAGCATATAATACAGATGAAAAACGTTTATGGCCGGGTGACCCACGAGGATGTCTTGAACACAAACGGTACGCAGATATTTTCAAAAAAATCGGTTTCGAAGGAGACTGCTGTACAATCGAAGTATTTCGTCCTGATTATTATGAACTTTCTCAAGAAGAAAATGTTCGTACTGCAGCAGAAGTTACTCGTGCTCATGTAGAAAAATATTGGGATTAATCCAAAATACGCCCGCGGCATTTAAGCCGTGGGCAATATTTTTTAATTCCCACTTTCTTTACAATTATGGCATTCCTTTTTATAACTATCTTCCGTCATTAGAGATAAAGATTGGATTTTTTCATTCACCATATCCCACATACAATAAGGTAAGTGATCTCTATGCCCTCTATGTATTAGAACACATTCATAACAATTACCATGATGACGACAGGCTTGTGGACAATTACAATGATCAACGCCGCTTTCTTCCACTTGTTTCAAAAATTTCAATTTGTATTTTAATCCTTCTTCCGGTTTTCCCTCTTTTCCTAACTCCAAATCTTTTTTGCATAGTTCATTTCCATCAATTTTCATAAATTTCCTCCTTTATTTATAAAAAACCTTATACAAATCATACTATATTTTCATTATTTTGTATATATTAAAGGATTACCATTTAGGAAGCATGCTAAAAGGACTGAACTTGTGCAAAGCAAGGTTCAATCCTTTATAGTTAGTTATATATTTTTTGAAATTATTTCAAATACTAGTGCACTGATACTCATCGCAACATGAGTCAGCGGCTCTCTCACCTAAAATGAATTTATCTATAGCGTAAGCTATATTACTATTTGTGCAAACCAGGATTTCTGACTTGTCAATTCCTATTATCTTACCTAATTTAACAATAGCTGATCTTTTACTTGTATGAATGGAATGAATCTCCAGACCCTTCTTTTTGTTTAAAGTCACTCTTATATTCTTATACTTTAGTAAGTCCTTTTGTATTTTTATCCTTATATCTTCGGTACTCGTTGTTACTGAAATTCCCACAATTTCATTTTTGTATTTTTTTACAAATTCTTTAAGATTATTTACTTCCTTTATCGCTATTTTCAGTGACGTATCTTTGTATTTATTTTTAACTTCTTTCATATGATTACTTTCTACATAAATCATTCCATTCATAAATACTTCGATTTGTACCTCTTTCATCTTAAAAAGATAATCAAGAATTTGGATAACCACTTCATAATTTAAATTCACAGTTACTATATCCGTTTTACACTTCGCAACTGTAGTAACGGCTCCATTAGAAGTAATCCAATAGGAATTTTCAAATAATCTTTGTATTTTCTTTGGTATATCACTTTTGGGAAGTCCCGTAATCGGTACAACAATAACCCCTTGTTCCATCGTTTTTCTAATTGCTTTTTCATCAACTATTGATATCTCTTGCTTATTATTTAATAGTGTTCCATCTAAATCAATACCTAATAAACGAACTATAGCTGACAATGCTCCACCTCCTTATAATTATATAATTTTCACTCCTTTCACTTACCATATATTTCCTATCTTTTTTGTATGGTATAATATTATTATATTTTTGTCAATACAATTTTTTACAAAATTTATCTACTTAATATTTACTTAATAGTTAATAAGAGCCATTACTCTAAAAGATTTAAAGTAAAAGCTCTATGCTTTATGTAAACATTTCTATAAGTTTACATTTACTCACCTTTATCATCAATTTATCTATTTTGGGATTTATTGCTTTCCATAATGGTCTCTCTACCAAAGAGATACGGATTTTATCTATAGCCATACATACAACAAATATAATTATAATTGCCCCTATCGCATGAAAAACAAGGAATTTGGAATTTAAAAACGTATTATTTCTAAATATATATTTCCAAATATAGTTTCTAACAATCGGATTATCATGAATTAAATAGACACCCAATACGGAACCAGCAAGCCAATTAATAATCCTGTTATAAGAAATATTCATATTCTTAAATGCCAAAAATAATGATAGTGAACACACGACCAACGGCAAACTATGAGCTCCCATAAAATAATTGTAAGAGATAATCCCAAGTTTACTATATATTATTATAGGTAAAATTATAATGATATAACTAAGAACGATCATTATGATATTTAACTTCATATGATTAAAATAATTAGTTGCATTTGGATATAAACGTATATAGGCAGCAATCAAATATAATGTAATAAATAACATAATATTGCTAGACCCAGCAATTGTGAACATAGTAAAGGTAGGTATTAAGATATAAATTGAAAACAATACCATAATACATAGCAAATGCATTCTTTGTGATAATGATTTTATTAATAAGTTAATAAATGGTGATAACATATACAATAATATGTATGCAGACATAAACCAGTACTGTCCACTAAGCGTCGGTAAACAAGCCTTAATCATTTCTTTCATTCCTATATTTCCATGACTTACTACATAATAAATGATTGCTATCCCGATGGAATACAATAAGACTTCTAATTCAAGTTTCAATAATTTTTTAAAATTAAAAGTAGAATTGACTAAGAAATAACCACTAATAAAAATAAAACAGTCAACACCAATTTCTCCAAGCCCTGATGATTGGATAAAAAACTTATTGAATGGTATTGACGCAGCATTTATATTAAAGTCACCATGAACAGAATAATGAGACAATATTATGATTAATATACAAATGATACGTAATAGTTCCAGATTTGAACTCCTCTGTTTTTTATACATATAACCTCCTTCATTGATAAATCAAACTAGCAAAATACTTTTAAGTTATGAAAGAGAATAACAGTATTATATTAACAGGATGTATTAAAATTGTTAAATTTATGAAAATTTATTTTTTATTTTCATCTACCATACTCACTTTCTGTATGGAATCAATTCTATATAGCATTTCTTTTTGTTTCTCACCTTTTTTGTCTAAAATACAACATTTTAACCATTCATCATCTATATCTACTACTTCACATTTAACCTCTGATAATTCGGTATCAATTGCTATGGTACAAACTTTTCCTTTTAACTCAGATATTAATTTAGACATTTCATTTCTCCCGTTTTTTTTCTTTTCCATTTTCTTTATTCGTTTTTCCATTTTATTTATTTTATCTGGGTAAGACCAATAAAACGCTAATATGGCCAAACTAATTAATCCAAACATCTCCAAATAATTTATTCCTCCTTTTCATTACTTCAAGATTTAGTTATTTTAACATATAGCGTTTTAAATTACCACAAAGATTTTGCACACTTAGCATGCTCCCCATGCTGCATCAAAAGATAATGCCACTTTTTTTTCATTTGTTTCCACACAATAAATAGGCAGCTTCTTTTTTCCTGAACTCAACTTTATATTCATAACGGTAGCTGTTGGTATATACAAAAATCCACCAATCAGCATTAAAATAAATAAGGCAAGCAAAGCTGACTTTTTCATATGCTTTTCCATATATTGTTGATTTGCATTTTTATTTTGAGACATAATCATCCCCACATAAACGTTGCTTTATGTAACTATATGTATAATAATTTTAAAATAAAACCGTTTTAGTATAAGAATAATTTACATTGTTTTGTTGATAATAAATTTAGATTTTAATAAATGATACAATAAATACGAATACTGGAGAAATAAAATGTTACTTATAAAAAATGGAAAAATATTAACAATGACTGGAAAAACATTCGAGCCCGGAAGTATAGTAATTGAAAATGGAAAAATTAAGGAAGTAGGAAAAAAACTTAATGTTTCTGTTCAAAAAAATGACGTTGTAATTGATGCCGAAGGTTTATGGGTGTTGCCCGGAATTATAGAAGCTCACTGTCATATTGGTATCACCGAAGAAAAAAAAGGAATGGAAGGTGATGATTGTAATGAAATTACCTGCCCTATTACTCCACAATTGAGAGCACTTGATGGTGTGAACCCTTTAGATCCGGCATTTCATAATGCAATACAAGCCGGTATTACCTCCGTAATGGTTGGTCCTGGGAGCACAAATGTGGTTGGTGGACAATTTATGTTTATGAAAACTCATGGAAGAGTTGTCGATCAAATGACTCTTCTTGAACCTGCTGCAATGAAAATTTCCTTTGGAGAAAACCCAAAAAACTCGTATAAAGATTTAAATAAAGCACCCTCTACACGTATGTCGATTGCTTCTATGCTTAGAGAAGAGCTCTTTCTTGCTTCTCAATACAAAAAACGTAAAGATACTGCAACGGAAAATAACGAAACTTTTGAAACTGATTTCAAATTAGAATCCTGGCTACCTGTTCTAAATAAACAAATCCCCCTAAAAGCGCATGTCCACCGTACCGATGATATATTAACCGCAATAAGAATTGCTAAGGAGTTTGATCTTAGATTAACATTAGACCATTGTTCTGAGGGGCACATTGTTGCAGAACAAATAAAAGCTAGTGGATATCCTGTTATTGTTGGTCCTGGTCTCGCTTACCGAAATAAACTGGAAACTCAAAATGTCGATTTCAAGACTGCCGGAGTTTTAGCCAATCATGGAATTAAAGTTGCAATTACTTCTGACCATCCTGTTACATTAATTCAATATCTCCCTATTTACGCAGGACTTGCCGCAAAAAAAGGGTTAGGAATTGAAGAAGGTCTAAAAGCGATTACCATAAATGCAGCTTCAATTTGTGGTACTGATGATAAGGTAGGAAGCATTGAAGCAGGAAAAGATGCTGACATTGCTATTTTTGACGGAAGCCCCATGGAAGTATTTACACAAACTATTTATACCATTATTGATGGCGCAATCGTTTATCAAAAATCTGATGATGACTCCCTATCATCTGGAACAAACAACTTCTCGGAGGATTATCCACAACCACCAAGTTTCAAATAAAATGGGGGGCATAAATTTTATCTCCCCATTTTATTTAAGGTTTTAATACTACTTTTATACAATCGTCTTGTTTTTTATCAAATATTTGGTAAGCATATTCTCCTTTTTCTAAAGCTAACTTGTGTGTAATGATATCAGTAGCATCAAATTTATTATCTTTAATCAATTTTAAAATCGGATCTACATAGGATTGCACCGGACATTGCCCCAGTTTTAATGTGACATTTCTAGCAAAGAAATCTCCTAAAGGAAAATTATTATATCTGGCTCCATAAACTCCAACAATTGATACCGTTCCACATTTTCGGACTGCCTGAGTAGCAATTTCTATCGCCGATTTGGAACCTCCCTGCATTCTTAACGCTGTTTCTAATAACTCAATTTTCGTCATCTTTCCATCCATTCCCACACAATCAATTACTACGTCTGCACCACCTTGCGTAATCTCTTTTATATAGGCTCCGGCATTATCATATTGTTCAAAATTCACAACTTCTACTCCATAAAATTTTTTTGCATGTTGAAGCCTATAGTCAATATAATCTACAGCAATAATTCGTTCTGCTCCCATAAATGCAGCCCATTTTATTGCTAAAAGACCAACCGGCCCACATCCTAATACAACCACGGTATCGCCACTTTTAACCCCTCCATTTTCCACTGCCCAATAGGAAGTCGGTAATATATCCGTTAAAAATAGAACTTGTTCATCTTCTAACTCCTCCGGTATCAATGTCGGTCCGACATTTGCATAGGGTACTCTAAGATATTCAGCCTGTCCACCGTCATATCCACCGAACGTGTTACCACATCCAAATATTCCGCCAATTTCTCCTTTTGGATTGGAATTATCACATTGACTAAAATATCCGTGCTCACAAAACCAACAATGACCACATGATACTGGAAATGGTACAATCACTCTATCTCCCTTTTTTACTTTTTGAACATCTTTACCGACTTCTTCTACAATTCCCATTGTTTCATGTCCTATGACAAATCCATGAGGCATATTCGGAACCATACCATGCACAATATGAAGGTCGGAACCACAGATTGCTGTAGAAGTTACTCTTACAACAATATCATCACTCTTTTTAATGTTTGGGTCATCTACCTTTTTTACTTTTACTTTTTTGAAACCTTCATAAACAATTGCTTTCATGATTTCCCTCCTTAATAACTAAAATTAGTTTTACCATAGAAATTCAATCTATACAGACAAATAATCCGACAATTGAAGCATGACTCATCTCGCAAGATTATTTGTGCAATAAATCCTGCAAAAAGGAGTGCCCAAAATAGGCACTCCTTTAAGTTTATAATTTATATTAAGTTCCAGGTATTGTTATACAAATAATATGCCTTTTTCCCCGTCTCACAGTATTGCATTAATGGATATTGATTTGATGAACTAAAAAGAAACCTTTGAACGGATCCACGCACTTTTGCCTTATATACGCAAAAAGAGCCATCTCCCTTGGTTCTACTTTTAATAATGTCCATACGTCTTCCATCTGTTAAATCTGTGAGATAAAAACCATCAGTTCGCGCTGCCGGTAAACCTACCGGAAAATTATACGGCGGTGTATAATTAAGACCTGCATGATCACTTTCTACCATGCCGACTTTATTCACATAAATCCAATAAACAGGGTCAAAAGCCGCTTGGATGGAACTATTCCAATTAGAATCTCCTAATCTTAAATTATCACGTGAATTATTTAAATTCTTTAACAATTCATTTGCACTTGAACATATTTTATTGATATCTCTTCCACCACGTATTTCATTTAAGATTTCGCCAATAAAAGTTATAGCTCCATTATAATATCTTGCAAAAACTCCTCCTGGATTTCCATTAATATAAGTCGCATCTTTCATTCCCTCTAAATATCTCTGTAACTCAATATCCGTTTTTGTCCCTGCTAAGCAAGCATTAATTGGTGAACAAATACCTTCACAAAGGGTACTATAACTAACTGAATGGCATCTAGCCTGCCCCGGAGGACAAATGATAGCATCTGTAATTGCCTTTTCAAAATTTTCTCTGCCAGCGATATTTATACCTAATGTCCTGTTATCATAAGGAAAAAATCCGGTAGCAAGTAATGTAATTTTCTTTTTGGTTTCCTCTCTTGCTGCAGGTCCTCTAACCCAATGCTCATACAGAATATCCCTCATACAACTGGATCCTTCAATAAAAAAGGCTTCTCGGTAAAAATTATCATTTCTGGCTCCAACAGTCTCGGTATTGGTATCTGAAAAAATCAAATTAGCTGCTTCTAAATCTCTACCGTCGATATACCGTGCGATTAAACTACCATCGAAAATATGAGTTGTTGTTAATGTTCCATCTCCTGTCACTGCTAAATAATGAAGATCAATATCCTCAAGAGGTTCAAATGCGTCTTTTCCAATCACTTTAATCTCTCTGAAATACATTGGTGGTGGAAATCCTTCCTCCCCTGCTTTAATGAATGGCATTAGGGAATGTATACTCATAATTTTCATCTGATGTCCATTCAAATGACAATTATTGGCTATAATTAAACTACAATCCAGACAATTTACTAACAGTCCCGGCTCTGCCTGATAAGCTGCCTCAAAGCGTTCACTATCAAAGACAGGCAGATCAGATTCATCATTAATTTCAGAATATTTAGGCTCACAATCCTCAGGATAGCTAAACTTTCCAGAATGAAATAGCATCTGCATGGTCCTTGTTGCAATCGTTTCTAAAGTCTCTCCTACACCTTCATAAAAATTCTCTGTAAACAACATAGTATCTGAAAAAATCTCCAATGCTCCTATTGTCGGAAATTTTTCAGGATATGCGGATTCAATGCTCCATGGTTCAATAGGAACTTGATCTATAGAATAAATTTTGTGATAGCTTGCACCGATAAATCCTGTTAAACTACATTTCCAATTTAATTGATCCAGATACCTGCCTAGTGACCTGCCATTTATAGACTGATTCGATAATGGTATTTCAACATCATACTCTCCTGTTTCCTGGAAATTCACATTTATTCCTACTATATTTCCCAAAATCCCATCAGAAGAACAATTGGCACTGATAATTCCATTCACTACATCCGTATAATTCGTTTCATAGTAAAGCTTCACAAATATGGATATATTTGTTACCGCTGATTTTATATAGGCAGCAAGAGATGGATCTTTCATACTGCTGTTTACAACATCTACCCATTCAGGTATTGGAATTGTCTCTTGTGCATTTTTCCGGATATTCACTCCACTTATGCTGTGATCATCAGGAGCATGGTTAAATGTAATCGATTTAATAGAAACAAAACGATATTTAATTTCAGGATCATATGGCGGTGTTGGAGCTGGCGGCTCCTTTGTCTTCGTTTTCACTACTACAACAGTAACTAAAGCGATCAGCACTCCCCCGGCAATATAAAAAGCAACCTCTTCCTTCACAAAGACTCCTGTAATTGCAGGCACGACCAATACCTGAAACCCACTTGTTTTTCCATAAAAGGAAAATAGCAATTGATTTAATGAGCCTTTATCGTAAAGGACCTTCATCATATTTCTTACCTGTGTTTCAGTTAGCGTATTATAAGAAGCTAATAGATCCTGAACTTCCGGTTGCGGCAAAACTTCTTTGACCATAAGATCCATAATTTTCCCTGCTGGTTCTCCATTTTCTAATATTCCTGCTGTTGGTTCCAAACCAGCCTCTGCTTTAATGTATGAAGTAACAGCGCTAACAATTGTCATCACCTGCCACTTTTGAAACTCTGTATATTGTTTGCTACTTATACCATAATCATAGTTTATATTTCCAATATTCTCACTAAATACTGTGTTCTCGATAAAATCCATCTTTGCATCATCAGAAAATGCAATAAAACTTCCTGTCAGGTAATCACATGCTTCCTCTTCCCAGAAACCATAAAGTGCTGCCAAATAATTTTCATAAATGAACGGAGGATTTTCTACATATGCCGTTAACTTTTCTCCCGTCAGTTCTTGTTCAAAGATACTGACATAATCAACATATCCATTCAATGTCGTCTCTGCTCTGGGTCTGCCATTGATCAGAGTATTCCCAATTACAATATTTCCCCATTGCATAGGTTGTGGAACATTTGTAATGCTCTTTTCAACATCCTTGGTTCCATCAATATATAATTTTAATCGATTATCTTTATAGGTCACTGCAGCATCTATCCAGCTATAATCACATATATTGGTTGAAGATATCAGAGATTCAGTTCCCCATTTTACAAATAAAAAATATTTATCATATTGTTTTAAATATTTGACACCTAAGGTAAGTGCACTTTCTGTTCCCATTTCTCCATTCGTTACAATAACAGTTTCTTCATCCATCCCTTTGGTCAAAAATACCTTTGTTAAAATCGTAAACTGATTGCTTGCGAATCCACCTGGATTTACCTTATGGCTATTTGAGGGTAATGCAAAACCATTCCCTTCAAGAGTTAATGTTTTGATTAGATTCTTAATAGAACTTAGGCCGCTTACTAATATTGTCAAATTATTTTTCCCTTTATCGCTTCCCCTATACTCTGTAAAATCAAAACAGAATTCCATCTTTTCTGTACTAATTTTACAATCATATTGATTATTTACAATGTCAGCCTTGGTAAGACAAAAATTATACCCTTTTACCCTCCTAATGTAACCAACAAAATTTTCTCCTATTTTGTAGTAATTCTCATTCGTGTAAGAAGGCGAAATAATGTCTTTCTCGTAGCCCAATACCCCATTCATATAAAAAGATATCTTTCCACCATCATAAGTAATATCAAGTACATTCCAAGTATCCTCTGCGATTACCAAGGTATCTGTACCCGCTGCGATTTCTCCCAATCCGGCAGCTCTATAATAAATATGTCCATCTTCATACCCAATATCAAAGGTTCCTTCCTGTTTAAAGAATGACATATTTAAATCATAACGCCTCATATAAAAAGAGATACTGAACGAAAAAGGATCTCCACCACATAAAGAGTAGCCTTCGACAGGTAGCGAATAGGCATAATCTCCATTTTTCAGACCCAATGCAAAATAACTATGCTTATTTATATTACTCACCCTTTAGCCCCCATTCATAAAACATTTGATTCTTTCTCACACTTTCCTCCTCGTAACACCTGCCTTCAATCATTTTTTCTTTCTGCCAAAGGAAATGATGATTTTGCATCCTATTATCTCCTACAATAAATCCGTTACAAATCATTGTAGTTCCTTGTTCTTCATTCTCGTTATTAACAATAGATAAATCTAAATTGATGACCTCTTTTTCATTTACAGGATATATTGCAGTGATTTTGTTTGGTACTCCCATAAAATCTATAAGCATATCCTCCCCATTTAGATTCCCGGCTGTTTTTATACCCTTTTGAGTCATTAACGGATGTAGTTCCGTACACTTTATAAATCCTCCATTTTCCGTTTCTATACGCAGTAGAGGTTCTTCTTCGATTCCCCGCCAAATATTGGTAACCACTCCAACACTACCGACTCCTGTAGTAAGTTTTTCACCAATTCGGATCCTATTTATCTGCTTGTTACTACCGTCTGCCATTGTTACGATTGTATCTTTCGAAAGACAACCCCAAAGCAGCTTCAGAGGAATTGCTTTACAGATATTACCTATACTTGCAGGCACTGTACTACTAATAATAATATCTCCCTTCTTTCCATCAACCAAATAGAAACCAACGGTCATCTGTATTTGTGCTATATCTTGTAAGGGCAGCCTGGCAGTCGGTACATCATCTTTCCAGTCATAATTCAAACTAAAATCAAAACCATCGGTACTTGGCGTAAATCTTGAAACTATTTCATTTATTCTTCCAGCTGTACTGTACTGTGCCATACCTCTGGAAACTAATTTCAATAGAAATGTAGTAGGGTCAATTTTTTGAAACTTAGCAGTATTAGGCAAAAATTTTACCTTTCCATGAAAATCCAATAAAAGCCTTTGAATCCCATTATAAATTGCTTCAGGATAGCTTCGGTCCACAGACTCTCCAACAAGCGCTTCTCGATTATAGCAGATTATAATCGGATTATTTCCTATCTCACTTTTAGGAAACATTAATTCTACCTTGTCTACAAAATTAATTAATTCCATAACTTCCGAATCTTTACTATAAACTTGGGCTTTTAACAATGGTTTCTCTTCTTCCTTGGGCTTTTCCATCCAGACAACCGTATAATCTACCTGAATTTCTGTAGAATGAAATTCTGACGGATTAAAATCTGTTTCAATTGTAATAATAGTCTTAAATGAATTAGAAGTAGACTGAGATTTACCTGCAACCGGTTGTCCCGCTGTAGTTTTAATATCTAAATGCTCATCAATAAAAGCAGCATCTTCTACTAATGAAGTAATTCCTTCCACTTTTAACATCTTATCATCAAAAGAATAGCTGACTTGGCTGATATCAATTCCATCTACAAAATTCCTTCTTCTTTCTTCCTCTTGAAACAAAGTTTTATAATTCAACCCTAATCCCTGTTCATGCAAACTTTTCGTATCTTCATAAGCTTTAAAAAAACAAGGAAAATTTTCTTTTAAGTTTTCATATCCTCCATAAAGAGAAAGAAAATATTGGTTATGTACCTCATTTGAAAAATCTAAGTTTATGACTTCTCCTGGTTTTCTTATTTCTCCTAACAATTCCTGCCGCTTTTTTAGTATGGAATCTTGTATCATAGATTTCCTTCTTTCCACATACCTGTTTTGCAATCACTCCAGATCAATTCTCTTTATCTTATGCCGCAACTGTACTTTTATACACGAATCACTTACAAATAAACCAACTAAAAAACGTCCACATATTACGATTTAATTAATCGTATATGTGAACGTTATATATTTACAGAAACATAAATACAATTGGCAATGTAATTAAAGATAACAAAGTGGTCAATACAATTCCTCTTGTAGGCAAATCACTATCCAGGTCATATTCATTCGCCAATAACGTAGAAATATTCCCAATAGGCATTCCGGCTAAAATTACGGTAACACCCAAAATGACCGGATTATCAACAAAAGGTCTAATTAGAAATACCAAAGTAATCGGAAGTATTAATAATTTCAGAACAGCTACCTTATATAATTGTATATCTGAAAAAACTTCTTTTAACCTTGTTGCACCTAATGAGATACCAATCGTAATCATAGACAAAGGAATCGTAACACTTCCCAAATAATTAATTGTCGAAACTGCAAATTTAGGAAGTCTTATTCCAAAGGCAAAAATAATAATTGCTGCAATACAGGCAAGAACACCTATATTAAAAATCTTCTTGATCTGAAATTTTTCCCGTCCGCTTTTTAAATCTTTTGTTAACAGAAATATTCCATAAGTATAAACCAGAATATTAAAAGGAATAAGGAATATTGTAATATACAGAAGAATCACTTCTTTTCCATAGATACCGCTAAGTACAGGAATTCCCATAAACCCAATATTAGAAAATAAAATCATTAGATTACTCATTACTTGATCTTTCTTTGGTATTTTCGTTATCTTGGGATAAAAAAGTCCTAGAACTATAAGAATTATATAAATGATTACGGCCAGTAACGTTACTTGCATCATTTCCTTAAACGTCGCGGTTTTCTCATCTCCTAAAACACCAGATATAATTAACGCAGGATTAAACACATTTACAATTAACGTTGAGAGTAATCTGTTTTCCTCAAACTTGACTATTCCTTTACGGTTTAATAAAAAACCTGTCATAATCAATAGAAAAATCACTCCCATTTGGTTTAAAATTACGTTAATACTCATCTGCCTGTCCTTCCTATCTCATTCCTTAATTTCCAAGTACAATTCCTCTTTCGCCATCTACTGTAATAACAGAACCGGATTTCAATATTTGTGTTGCATGTTTCGCACCCAAAATTACAGGAATCTCCAAGCTGAGTCCAACTACTGCAGCATGAGAAGATAATCCATCTCGTTCAACAACAAGTGCAGATGCATTTTTAATATATTGCAACATTTCATTGTTTGTTTCTGAAGCTACAATAATATCACCATTCTTGAATTTCTTTTCTAAATCAGCTATATCATTACAAACACAAACACTTCCACGAGCTACTTTTTTGGTTACTCCTTTGGCAGAAATCAATACATCTCCTACCACTTGAACCTTCATTAGATTTGTTGTTCCGGAAACGCCTAATGGTACTCCGGCTGTCAAAATTACAACTTCACCTTTTTGAACCAATCCGGCATCTTCTGCTGCTGCCATAGCGGCATCAAATAAATCATGTGTATCCTCTTTTTCATCTATGCGTATTGGTGTAACACCCCAGGAAAGATTTAATTGACGTCTTGTTTCTTCTGTTGTACAACATGCAACAATCGGACAGTATGGTCTAAATTTTGATACCATACGTGCGGTACTGCCTGATTTGGTAACCGTAATAATTGCAGAAGCCTTTAAATCAATCGCAGTCATGCATGTCGCATGTGAGATTGCATCTGTTACATCATAACAGGAATGTTCTGAATGTTTATGAAAACGCTCACTATAATTTATGTCTGCTTCTGTATGAAGTGCAATTTTCACCATAGTCTTCACAGATTCAACCGGATAAAGACCGGCTGCTGTTTCACCGGATAACATAATTGCACTTGTGCCATCATAAATTGCATTGGCAACGTCAGTCGCTTCTGCTCTTGTAGGACGTGGGTTCTTCATCATAGAATCAAGCATCTGAGTCGCAGTTATTACTTGTTTTCCTGCTTTATAAACTTTTTTGATGATCTTCTTTTGAATAGCAGGAACTTCTTCTAATGGGATTTCAACACCCATATCTCCTCTGGCAACCATAATACCATCTGATACACGTATAATTTCATCGATGTTATTAACACCTTGTCTGTTTTCAATTTTAGAAATAATCTTAATATTATAACCAGCCTGCATTTCATCAAATATTTTACGGATTTCCAATACATCTTCTGCACTACGTACAAAAGAAGCTGCGATATAATCGTATCCCTGTTCAATTGCAAACACAATATCATTATAATCTTTTTCACTAATGTAAGGCATGGTAAGCTCTACACCAGGTACGTTCACTCCCTTATGATTCGATACCTTACCACTATTTTTTACCATACAGATAATGTCTGTATCCGTTAAAGCAGTTACTTCCATTCCAATCAATCCATCATCAATAAGAATTAAAGAGCCAACAGATACATCCTTTATTAAGTCTTTATAACTAATAGATACGATATCTTTTGTTCCTTCAACATCTCTTACCGTTAATGTAAAAGTTTGTCCTACTTTTAACTCTTCTTTTCCGTTTTTAAAGTTACCCAAACGAATTTCTGGTCCTTTTGTATCTAAAAGAGTAGCAACTGGAAGCTTCAATTCTTCACGGACACGTTTGATTCTTTCTAAACGTCCACCTTGTTCCTCATGATCTCCATGAGAAAAATTGAAACGTGCTACGTCCATACCTGCAAGCATTAAATCTCTAATTACCTGATCAGATTCTGTTGATGGTCCTAGAGTACAAATAATTTTTGTTTTGCGAATTTTTTTCATATATAATTCTCCTTCTGTATTATTAAATATTTTTTTCTTTTTCTAACTGTTTCATTCGAAAACCCGTTTTTTGTAATTCAAGCTCAAAGTCTTGTCTGTTCTTTTGACTAATTGTAGATAAAATAATACCTGCAAAATAAGCATGAATTGCTGCTAAAGCCACAAAACCACATACAATAAGTGTCGGAAAGTGTGGTACCAATCCTGTTTTTACATAGGTTATGATAACAGGTATTACAAAAATGGCAGCCAATAATGCCAGAACATTACCTAAAAATGAGAAAAATCCCATTGGTTTATAACTTCTATATAGTCTTATTATGGTTCTTAGAACCTTTAACCCATCCGAATACGTATTCAGTTTGGAAACACTGCCTTCCGGCCGGTCACGATAGTTGATCACAACGCTTTCAACAAACATATTTTTTTCGACTGCATGAATACTCATTTCAGTTTCTATCTCAAATCCTTTCGATAATACCGGAAAAGTTTTTACAAATAAATAACTAAAGGCACGATATCCTGTCATTATATCTTTAATATCGCTGCGAAACAAATAATTTATACTTTTTCTCACTAAATTGTTCCCAAAATTGTGAAATAACCTTTTGTTTTCATTAAAATAAGTAGAAGACAATCTATCTCCCACAACCATATCAACATTCTTATTTAAAACTCTATCAGCCATTTCCCTTGCGTTATCCGCTGGATATGTATCATCACCATCTGTCATAATATAGCATCTGGCATCAATATCTCGAAACATCCTTCGTATTACATTTCCTTTACCTTGTTGATATTCATAACGAACAATTGCACCTGCTTTCCGTGCTATCTGATCGGTTCCGTCTACTGAATTATTATCATATACATATATAGTGGCTTCTGGTAATGCCTTTTTGTAATCCCTGACTACCTTTTCAATTGTCTTACTCTCATTATAACAAGGTATTAGAATTGCAATATCGTCCATAGTCCCTCCATGTATTTTGTAGATTTTTATCGTTTTGTCTCCTAATAGTTTATCACAATATTCTCAATTCGCAATCATTTTTTCTGCATTTTTTTTATTTTTAACGTTTTACTGGTTTTTACAAAACTGCTATGCTACAATATTAGGGAATTTTACACAAATATGGAAAGGATTTTCTTAAAAAATGAAGCAAATAAAATTATTTATCATAACTACATTGAGTCTATTCATGATCTACATAATTTCACTTACTGTCGTATTTTGTTTTCCTAACCGTTGGATTCAAAATAATGTAGATTCATCTGTTGAAATTTTAACTTCAGAAACAGATTATCCTTCTTATGTCTTTCATTCTGATGCTGTTTCATTCGATAATTTTACAGATAAACTTATTTTACAGAAAGCGATAAAGACACAAAGCAATCCCCTGATCTATGCTATGGATATCGATAACTATGCCAGATATTGGCACGGCTATCATACGCTTACAAGGATATTACTTGTATTTTTCAACATACTTCAGATACGCTATTTATTAATGATGGTTTTTTACCTTTTATTCGGCATTACCTGTATCCTGCTATATAAACGTTTTAAACTGGCAGGTACGATACCATTTATTTTGTCAATGATAAGTATTTATCCCAATACAGTGAATACGTCTCTCCAATTTTCATCTGTATTTTTGTTGACTCTTATATTTACAGATATTATCCTTATTTTCTATGAGAAAATTAATTTAAAAAAGTTGTTGCTATTCTATATTTTTGGTTCTATTACCAACTTTTTTGATCTATTGACTACACCATTATTAACTTTAGGTATTCCTTTACTTTTTGTACTTTTGTTATCGGAAACTCAGCTTAAAAATAAGCTTTTCACGATCTTAAAGCTTAGTATTTCCTGGGCGGCGGGATATGGCTTTACATGGATAGGAAAATGGCTTTTCGGTTCACTTATTTTACAAAAGAATGTTTTTACAGAAGCCATAGAATCCATCTTTATCAGAACTAACGGAACAGAGACTTACTCTTTAGACCGGAAATTCACATATTTGGCAAATTGGCAGAATATTATTCCGCCTTTTTCCCTAAAATATGTTCTGGTTCTTTTCCTATTGTTAGGAATTGCCCTTTGTGTACTTTGCAAAAAATATGCTGCAACACGTAAAGTAATGTTGCAGATTCTTCCGCTTTTAATAGTAGGCGTTTATCCATTCATTTGGTATTATGTATTAGGTAATCATTCACAGGTGCATCATTTCTTCACCTATCGGACACAATTAATATTTTCATTGGCTGTCCTTTTATTCTTTTTCTATCCAATTATCGCCTGGTTAGAAAACTACTTTGAAACCAAAAAATAAGGTGGTATATTCTATGAAAAATTATTTAACTTACAATTGGAAACCTCATATAATATGTTTTAAACTTCCTGCATTTTTATTTTCTTTCCTATTTAGTTTTTGTATGATTTTGGGAAACAAAATTCATTTTTCGGGTAATGTAGGAGACAGTTATACGAAAAACTACTTTGACGATTTTGCTTTTACAGATTTCATCCTTGGATTACTCATATGGATTATAATCTATTTCATATATCAAATTTTAACTCTCATTTTGCAATGGTATCATTCAAAACATTCGCAAGAGCTGGTTTCACTTACTTATAAAAAGCAGCTCAAAATTTGGGGATTCAGTTCTTTGCTCTTATTCCTGGCATGGACACCCTATCTACTAGCTTTGGCACCAGGTTCCGTCTTAGGTGATTCTCTGCTCTCTATCGGGCAGGCTTTGGGCTACGCTCCACTTAATAACCATCATCCTGTTGCTTATACACTATTTGTAAAAATATTCATCAGCATCGGACAGCACTTTCACCATTTAAATCTTGGAGTCTTCCTTTATAGCATTACGCAATCGATTATTATGGCATCTGCTCTTGGCTTCAGCTTATTATGGCTCTATAAAAAAGGAGTACCGAAGTGGTTTTTGATTTTGGCGGGCTGTTTTTATGCTTTCTTTCCGATTTTTCCTGCTTATGCAGTGATTATGTGGAAAGATCCTCTTTTTTCGATTGCTCTTTTTCTTATGAGTCTGCTTCTTTACGATATCGTAGAATCTAATGGTGCTTTATTAGCTACAAAAAAGGGATGGGTTTTATATACTGTCATTACTTTAATCATCAGTTTTTTCCGAAATAATGGAATTTATGTCTGCATTGTTTCACTTATTTTATTAATTTTCATCTACCGAAAGAAATTATGGCGTTTTTATTTAATTGCATTTGCATCACTGGCTCTTACCTTATGGATTCAAGGTCCTCTTTATACTTCATTAGGGATTCAGCAAGAATCCGTAGAGGCTTATGGTATTCCGTTACAGCAAATGGGGCGCGTTGTGGCTCTTAACGGCAAGTTGACAGAGGAACAAAAAGAATTTCTCTTTCAACTTCTACCAGAAGAAACTTACAAAGAGAAATATACTCCATGCTTAGTGGATACTCTCAAATGGGATCCAAATTTTAACCAAAAGTACTTGGAAGAACACAAGGCTGAGTTTTTCAAGACCTGGGCTTCTATGCTTATCCCAAATTTTTCAGAATACGTGAAAGGTTATTGCTTGGAAACGTTCGGTTTTTGGAAAATAGGCGTCCAAAATGACTATGGATATATCGATACGTATATTTCAGAAAATAGCGTCGGTATACATCGAATTGATTTGTTTGAAAAATTCTTCGGAATTCCAATGGAATCTTTCTTTGCAAACTTTAAAATTTATATCGGTTCAGGTACCTTGGCTTTTGTTATGCTATGGTCAGCTTTTTCCTTATGGTCATTAAAACGTTCGAAAGAGATTCTTTGTCTGCTTCCTTCTTTCATTACTTGGCTCGTTATTTTAGTTGCGACTCCGGTTGCTTTTAGTTTGCGCTATGTCTATGTACTGCCTTTGGCGTTGCCTTTATTTATCGTACTGCCTTTCTTTAGAAGCAGAAAAAACAAGAAAAGGGCCCGCACAATTTAAGCGACAACCCTTTTCTTTTTCTTTTAATTCCAAATACGATTCTTATTTACTTTTGATAATGAACATGTAACATTTCATGTGCTCTATCTTTAATAACATTATCATATAAATCAATAACAGCCGGATTACAATCTGAGCATTTGATTTGTTCTGAACCATCTACATCATAAATGCCTTCTGTACGTTTTTTCTTATCTTTCAAATGTGAAAATGGTTGACCTGCACCTGCAATACATCCTCCCGGACAAGCCATAACTTCTACGAAATCATATTTTACTTCACCATTTTGCAGCTTTTTAATTAATGTTTCAGCATTTTGCAATCCACTTACAACTGCTACACGTAATACGCTGTTTCCAAAAGGAACTTCACTTTCTTTTATTCCTTTCATTCCTCTAACACCACTATATTCAATTTCTTTTAAACTTTGATGACTTTTATCTTCTACGACTCTTCGAATAGCAGCTTCCATTACTCCGCCTGTTGCGCCAAAAATGACTCCGGCTCCGGAATATAAGGAGTACGGCATATCTTCTCCCTCAGGATGTAATTCATTGAACACAATACCTGCTTCTTTAATCATATCTGCTAGTTCCTGCGTTGTAATTACATAATCTACATCAGGTCTGCCCTCTGTCATAAATTCTTCTCTAGCTGCTTCTGCCTTCTTCGCTGTACAAGGCATGATTGCCACAGAAACTGTTGTTTTACCATCCTCTTTATCAATTGATCCGTAATAATCTCTTAAAACTGCACCCATCATTTGCATTGGTGACTTACAAGTAGAAACATATTCCATCAACTCTGGATGTTGATTCTCTACATATTTTACCCAGCCCGGACAACAAGATGTAAATAATGGAAATTCATTGTTTCCACTCTCTATTTTTTTAATCAATTCTGCCGCTTCTTCCATAATCGTTAAATCTGCAGTGAAAGAAGTATCATAAACGGCGTCGAATCCGATTTTTCTTAATGCGGCTGTAATTTTTCCAATTAGATTTTTTCCTGGTGCATATCCAAATTCCTCTCCTAAAGCTACACGCACTGCAGGTGCGATTTGAACTACAACACGTTTTTTAGGATCAAAAATTTCTTCCCAGACCTCTCTGGTATTCTTCTTGATTGTAATCGCTCCGGTAGGACATACCGCTGCACACTGGCCACAATTCACACAATTCGTATCTACGATATTCTTTCCAAATGCAGTGCTGACGATCATATTGGAACCACGATGTGCAAAATCAATCGCTCCTACATTTTGAATCTCGTTACACACTCTTACGCAATCCCCGCAAAGAATACATTTGGATGGATCTCTGACAATTGAGTAGGAAGAATTATCAATCGGATCTTGACAGGCAGAATTCGGAAATCTGATGTCTCGAATCCCGAAACGATAAGCCAAATCCTGTAGGCTGCACTTTCCATTCTTGTCACAAACGGTACAATCTCTACAATGTGAAGCCAACAACAACTCTAAAATTGTTCTTCTGTAATGATATAATTTAGGTGTACTTGTTTTCACTTCCATTTTATCTTTTGGCGGTGTAGAACAAGACGCAATGATTCCTCCCCACTGATCTTCCACTACACACATCCTACATGCACCGAACGTAGACAAATCAGAATAATAACAAAATGTCGGCAAATCAATTCCTGCATTTCGGATTACTGTCAGAATGTTTTTTTCATCACTAAAACGCACTTTCATGCCATCTATCATCATATATTTAGACATCTATTTTTCTCCTTTACTTTTATACTTATCTTTTTCCCTAAACTAATTTAATCGCACTGAATTTACAGCTTTCCATACAAGCACCACATTTGATACATTTTGTTTGATCAATTTTAAATGGTGACTTGATCTCTCCGGAGATCGCTTCGACCGGACATTTCTTAGCACATAAACTGCAGCCTTTACACAAATCAGACTGAATTTCATAAGACAGCATAGCGGTACATTGACCTGCCGGACATTTTTTATCCACAACATGTGCGATATATTCATCACGGAAATATTTTAAAGTACTTAATACAGGAGAAGCTGCTGTTTTTCCTAATCCACATAATGCAGTTTCTGAAATTGTATTTCCCAAATCCTCTAATATTTGCAAATGTTCTAATGTACCTCTTCCTTCAACGATATCAGTAAGAAGCTCTAACATTCTCTTCGTTCCTTCACGACATGGTACACATTTTCCACAGGATTCATTTTGAGTAAAATTCATAAAGAATCTGGCAACTTCAACCATACAGTTCTTATCATTCATTACAACAAGACCGCCGCTTCCAATCATAGCCCCAACTTTTTTCAAAGAATCAAAGTCTAATGGAAGTTCCAGATGATCTTCTGTCGGTGTTACACAAAGGCATCCACCACTTGGTCCTCCAATTTGAACTGCTTTGAATTCACCGTCTTTCACACCGCCTCCTACATCAAAGATAACTTCTTTTAATGTAGTTCCCATTGGTACTTCTATTAATCCTGTATTTTGAACATTTCCAGTTAAAGCGAATGCTTTTGTACCATGGTTGTTTTCCGGTCCATAAGTTTTATACCATTCTGAACCTCTTACAATGATCGGAGGTACATTACAGTAAGTCTCAACATTATTTAATACCGTTGGTTTCTCAAAAAGACCTTTTTCAACGGTTCTAGGCGGTTTTACTCTTGGCATTCCACGATGACCTTCAATAGAAGCCGTCAATGCACTTCCTTCTCCACATACAAATGCTCCCGCTCCCTGACTGATTTGTAAATCAAAGCTAAAATCAGAGCCAAGAATATTCTCTCCTAATAATCCATATCTTTTCGCCTGTTCAATGGCTGTTTCAAGTCTTTCCACAGCTAAAGGATATTCTGCACGTACATATATGTATCCATAGTTCGCCCCTGTTGCAATACCTGCAATCATCATCCCTTCAATAACACAATGCGGATCTCCTTCCATCATGCTTCGGTCCATAAATGCACCTGGATCTCCTTCATCACCATTACAGACAACATATTTCACTTCTGAATCTTGTCTTTGTACTTGACTCCATTTTCTTCCGGTAGGGAATCCACCGCCTCCTCTTCCGCGAAGAGAAGCTTTTGTCACTTCATCGATAATTTCTTCTTGTGTCATTTCAAATAATGCTTTTTCAACAGCTGCATATCCACCGATGGCAATATACTCACGAATTGATTCTGCATTTATTTGTCCACAACGTTCTAATGCTACACGGGTCTGTTGTTTATAGAATGGAATCTCATCCTGTTTTTCAAAAACTTTATTTTCTTTGTCATGATATACCAAACGTTCTACAACATCATCGTTTAAGATACTTTTTTCAATGATTTCCTCACAATCATCTACTTTTACCTTTAAATACAACAATCCTGAAGGCTCTATTCTTAATAAAGGTCCCATTTCACAAAAACCATGGCAGCCACTCTTCTTTATGCCAACACTTTCTTCATGGGTTTCCTGTTGTAAAATAACATCGACCTTGATTCCCTTTTCTTCCATTAATACTTTCATTCTGTCATAAATATCTAAAGAACCGCCTGCAACACAGCCTGTTCCCCCACAAATAAGAATTTTTTTATGCTGAAGAGCAAGTGATTTTTGATATTCTGCACGAGCTCTTGTTAAATCTTCTCTCGTATTAATTCTATTATTCATTCGCTTCTTCCTCCTTGATTTTCGCAACTACTTGTCTAACTTTTTCAGGAGTCATGGTTGAATGAACCACATCATTAACTGTACAGACTGGTGCCAATCCGCATGCTCCCAGACATGATACGGTCTCTACCGTAAACATCATATCGTCGGTGGTATGTTTCGTCTCTGACAGACCTAACAATTTTCTGAATTCTTCCAATATAGGAATCGATTTTCTAACATGACAAGCAGTCCCATCACAAATTTTAATAACATATTTCCCCTTTGGTTCCAGTGAGAAATTCTCGTAAAAAGTTGCTACCCCATAAATTTTTGCTTCACTAATCTTAAGTTCTTTCGCAATATAGCACAATACATCTTCCGGAAGGTAACGATATATTTTCTGTACGTCCTGCATAATAGCGATAATTGATGAATCTTTATAATTATAATTCTTCAAAATTTCATCAATTGTCTTTGTTTCTGATTGATTTAGCATTCATATTCTCCTTTTATCTTAATTTTTTAAGTTCATAATTTTAGCTGTTCTTGCGATATAAATAGTAACGTTTTCCCTGGATTGTATTGTAACATGAATGTGAAGTCATTCACAATCATGCATATTTCACAAACTTTTCTTATGTATTTATATTATTTTGTAACTTTTCTACCAAGTTTCTCTTTTTTTATGATAAAATTGCATTTATAATCCCAAAACTTTACCATTTTAAGTAAAAAAAAATGTCATTTTTATATATTGGATTTCATTACCAGAACATGTAATTGCTGTATATCTAAGTTAGACAAACTTTTAACATTGTGATAGAATAGAATTTGGTTTTTTATACTATTTTAAATAGACCTCAAAAAAAGCCTGGATCTTATTTCCATGAATAAGTGATCCAGACTTCTATCTTATTTATTTCTAGCTATATATTCTTTTGTAAGCGTTATTACTTTACCGGATAATAATGTAATCGCAATTAAATTGGGAACTGCCATAAACCCATTTAATGTATCTGCAATATTCCAAACTAGTTCAAGTGACATGGTACAGCCAACAAAAACAATAATAACAAAAACTATTTTATATGTAAAAACTGCTTTTAACCCAAATAGATACTCCACAGCTCTTTCTCCATAATAGGACCAACCTACTAAAGTTGCAAAAGCAAATAGCAGAACACTGATAGAAACAAACTGTGCACCATATGGAATTATTCTGTCAAATGATCTTCCTGTTAAGGCCGTACTATCAAGTAATTTAATATTTTTATCTACTGAGTTCAAAGTATCATTGCGTAATTCAAAAAATTTATCACTTTTTGCATACCTTGCCAAATCTTTTCTCTTCTTCAATGCATTTTGACCTTGTGAAATAATTTTGTTTATACAGTCTTCTGCATTATATAACACATAACGCCCCTCGATCTCGCTGATATTACAGGTCTCCTTCAGATTATTCAGCCCACCTTGGGTAATCAATAAAACATTATTTAATGCCATTTCTCCTGTCTGTGTCGAAACAATTTCTTCCGACTCGGACAAAACCTCACTTGAAATTTGAGAAATATTATTTTTAATACTTGTATAATACTCTGCATATTTATCCTTATCGTACAATCCAGCTGTCAATATTACCAATGCTGTCATTGTGCATACAATCAAAGTATCAACACATACCTGAAAAATCCCCCACATCCCTTGAATGACTGGGTCTTTTACATTAGAAGCTGAATGCACCATAACTGAGGAACCTAATCCGGCTTCATTGGAAAAAACTCCTCTTGATATCCCTTTTCGTACAGCCAGCATAATGCCATACCCCAGAGCACCTCCTCCTGCTGCCTTGAAATTAAATGCTTCGCGAAATATAGAAGCAAAAGCAGCCGGTACATATTGGAACCGTATTACGATTACTGCGAATGCGCCTATCATATAAATTCCTGCCATGAAAGGCACTAATTTTTCCGTCACACCGGCAATTCGTTTTATCCCTCCAATCACAACAAGTGCAACACCTATCATTAGAACTATACCGGTCATAACCGGTGGTACATGAAATACTTCTTTTAATCCTTCTGCAATTGAATTCGCCTGCGTCATATTCCCAATGCCAAAAGAAGCCAGCACACAAAATAATGAAAAAATCACTGCAAGCCATTTACAATGCAAGCCTCTTTCCATATAGACCATGGCGCCGCCAATCCAATCGTTTTTTTCGTTTTTATATCTGTAAAAAATTCCTAACGTATTTTCTGCATAATTTGTCATAGTCCCGAAAAATGCGGAAACCCACATCCAAAAAACGGCTCCCGGTCCGCCTGCCGTTATGGCGGTAGCAACTCCGGCTATATTACCAGTTCCTAATGTCGCTGCTAAAGCAGTACAAACTGACTGGAACTGAGATATGGCATGCTTATCTTCACTTTTTCTAACATCTTTTTTTTTGAAACAGGCTAATATTGTATTATTTATCCAAATCTTTGCATTTGTGATTTGAAATATCCCTGTCCTTATAGTAAACATAATTCCAACGAACAGAAAAAAGACAAGCATGACCGGACCCCAAATGAAACCATTCAATATACCATTAAATTTAGTGATCCAATTTACGATATTGCTCACGAACTACTGTCACTTCCTACTTTTAAAGCTGTGCAATTTTATTTTCAATTTCCACCAACTGCTCTTTTGTAGGAACATATGCAATTTTAATTGGATCTAGTACAATTTCGAATTTGCAGGCTGTCAATTCATCATTTACTAATGTGCTTCCTTGTCCTCCCCAGCCATGTGATCCGAATGCAAATGCCTTTTTATTCTTTGGTGCAAGACCTTTCATATAAGTTAAAAAAGCACTAACGGTTGGTAACATGTTGTTATTTAAAGTAGGAGAACCTACCGCTATATATTTGGCCTTCAGTATCTCTGTCATGATATCTGATATATGATTTTCTTTTAAATCATAAAACTTAGCTGGTATTCCTTTCTTTGCAAAACCTTCAAAAATAGCCTTTGCCATCTTTTCTGTAGAATGCCACATAGAATCATATACTACAATTGCTTTCTCATCCGGAATTTCATTACTATAATATTCATATGCCTTAATAATATCTTCTACATGGCTTCTATAAATAATCCCATGACTAGGCGCTATCATATCGATATCCAGTCCTTTCACTATTTCTAGTGCTTTTCTTGTTTGTGCTCCATATAACATAAGGATATTAGCATAATATTTGATAGCTTCCTGCAAAACTACTTCAAAATCGACTTCATCATCAAAATATTTACTTGATGCTAAATGCTGACCAAATGCATCATTCGAAAATAATATCTTTTCTTCTTTACAATACGTAACCATATTGTCCGGCCAATGAAGCATCGGTGTTGATACAAAAGTCAATGTCCTTTTTCCAATTGACAATTCATCTCCTGCCTTCACTTCCTGATACTTGTAATTTTTTCCGTAATGAGCTTGCAAACCTTTTAATCCGCTAGGGGATGAAGTTATAATCGTTGCATTCTCAGCTACTTTCATTAATTCCGGAATTCCGCCTGAATGATCCATTTCTACATGATTGGATACCAGATAATCAATCTTTGCAGGATCCACAATTTCGGATATACGATCTATCAGCTCTTGTGAAAATGGTTCTTTCACTGTATCTAATAAAGTAATTTTTTCATCCATAATTAAATAAGCATTATACGAACTTCCTCTATTTGTGGAATACCCATGAAAGCTTCTTACATTCCAATCCACTGCTCCTACTGCATATATTCCATCTTTGACTTGTACTATATTCATATTCTACTACCTCCATTTTCTATTTATTTTTTTGGTTAAAAGTGCTAACTTTAAACTACCACATTATTATTTATGGTGCAATCAAAAAATTATAAAAAAGTTTCAGACTTCTATTTCTATATTGGTGAAACGACTCAGGATACGAAATTTTAATTGTTTCAGTTTATTAAATATGTTATGATACTATCCATAGAAAAAATATTTGCATCACAAAATTTTGTTTTGCATTCTTATAAAACAAACGAAATGAGGTATTTATATGGCAAAAAAGAAAATTGTTATTGCTCTTGGACATGATGCATTAGGAACTACCCTCCCTGAGCAGAAAATAGCTACTAAAAAAACTGCAAATGCAATAGCAGACATGATTCAAGATGATTATCAAATTGTGATTACGCATAGTAATGGACCTCAAGTTGGAATGATTCATATGGCTATGGCAGAATTTTACCGCCTTTACCCAAATTATACTGCAACCCCTATGTCCGTATGCTCTGCAATGAGCCAGGGTTATATCGGATACGATTTACAGAATGCAATCCGAACAGAATTATTAAACCGTGGAATTTTTAAGCCTGTATCTACCATTCTGACTCAAGTAAGTGTTGATCCGTATGATGATGCTTTTTATAACCCTTCTAAGATTATTGGACGTCACATGTCCAAAGAAGAAGCAGAACGAGAAGAGCAAAAAGGAAATTATGTAATTGAAGAAGCGGAAGGTTACCGTCGTATTGTAGCATCTCCAAAACCAACAGACATTATTGAAATCGATTCTATAAAAGCATTACTAGATGCAGACCAAATCGTAATTGCCTGCGGCGGTGGTGGTATCCCTGTATTAGAACAAGAAAATAACTTAAAAGGTGCCAGTGCGGTCATTGAAAAAGATACTGCTGCTGCTAAACTTGCACAGCTGATTGATGCTGATATGATGATTATCATGACCACAGTGGAAAAAGTATATTTAGACTATCAGAAAGAAACACAAAAACCTATTGATACACTTACTGTGGAACAGGCAAGAGAATATATCGCCGAAGGACAATTTGGGGCTGGAACCATGCTTCCCAAAATAGAAGCTGCAATCGACTTTATTGGCGATTCTAATACCAGATGTGTTCTTATCACAAAACTTGCAACAGCAAAAGATGGACTTAATGGTAAGACCGGTACACTAATTACAAAGTAAGGGCAAGTTCCCCGTCTGTTTTTTTTTCATGTATTAAGGGAATCTTGGCTCTGGATGCAAAATACATTCAAGTAGACGAAATACAGACGGGGGACTTGCAAAAAACACCAATCAATTCTTTTCAATCTTACTTTTGAATCTAAATAAGATGATAAGATGATTGGTGTTTATTTTATAGAGTCACAGCGCTCTTTTTGGATGAATATGAAGATTTTATCATCTTTCCGTTTACATTACGATAAGCTCTTATCCTATAATAATATCTTTTTTGGGAGTTTAACTTTCTATCGGTAAAGGAAACTGTCTTTCCATTTTTCACTGTCTTTATTTCTTTATAAGTTCCATTTTTACTGTTAGAACGATAAACTACATAACCGCTTGCTCCAGTAACTTTTTTCCAACTCAATTTGATTTTGTCTTTACTTGAAGCCTTGATTGATGTTACTTTAGGTGTTGACGGCACTGCTTTTTTAGATACTACACTAGAATATTTTGAATAATATTTTTTACTTCCTACTGTACGATAAGCTTTAATTTTATAATAGTAAGTCTTACCTGTGGTTAATTTTTTATTGGTATAAGATGTTCGATTCCCGGAAGTTACTGTCTTAATCATCTTATAAGATCCCGTTTTTTTCGTCGAACGGTAGATTTTATAACCACTTGCTCCACTTACTTTCTTCCAAGTAAGTTTAATGCTTCGATAATCTGCAGCTGTCCTTTTAATAATACTAGTCTTTGAAGGCATTGGTCTCGCTGATTTTGCACCGGAATAACTGCCAAAGCATTTCGCTCCACTAATCACTTTATACGCACGTACTTTAAAATAGTATGTTTTGCCTGTCTTTAAACCGGATACAGATCCTGAAGTAGAGCTGCCACCACTCACTGTTTTCACGTGTTTATATTTACCCTTTGGAGATGTAGATTGATAGATATAATATCCACTTGCTCCACTTGCTTTCTTCCATTTAATTTTTATTTTATTATAAGCTGTTGAATAAGCCTTGTTAATTGACACTCTTCCAGGTGTTTTTTGTGTTGGTTTTGCGCTTGCACTTGACGGCATATTTTTAAATACAGGAATTTTAAATACATAGGAATTATTAATGACTCCCATTGATTCATAAGCAACTTTTACATTCTTGCTTTCACTTTCTGCAGCCTGCAGGTTTTGCATATATTGATGCCAATAGCAGCCATTAAAAGAACTGTCTACATCAAACTTCTGTAAATAAAAGGTATCTTGTCCCTGACTGATATAATTTTTCGCTATTTTTTTGGACCCTCCATATAGAGATTTGTATCTGGAATTCCATCCTTCTCTTTTGGCTTCTTTCAATCCATTTTCAATTATTTCAGCTCTTGTTTGTCCATATGCCTCAATATTATAATAATTGTAATAACCTTCATAACCGGGAACTTTACCGGAAATCAAATCTGAGCTGCCTTGCGTTCCCTGTTCTTGGCGAACACGGCTTGCTAATAAATAAGGACTTACATTAATTTCTTTTCCAATTTTCATAAATGCCTGCGCATATGTCATACCACTCTTGACTTTTGCATTCTCCATGAAAGTCCCTTTCAAGATGGATTCTACTCCTGCTTGTGTATGATAATTGGAATTAAATGTCTGTAATTCAAATTGATAAATACCGGTTTCATTTAAAAAATTTCTAGGGTCCATATAATATTTTACAATTGCTGTAGATGCTTGTACCCAATATGGATCACTTTTAATAACCCATTTTCCTGTCCTTTGATTATAATCTCTCGATGCTAATGACTTCCATGAGGCAATATTTTTGTTATCAATCAAATTCCTTGATGGATACATTTCATTGGAAATCACAGTTCCCCAATCCAATCCTGTATTCTGCGCTACAAAGGTCCAATTAGGATGAGCAGAATGGAGCTTTTTTAAATAAGGATGATAACTAGTGGGAAAATATGCCAATATATCGTCAAAGTTTGTCACAGAACTAAGAGAGGCTCTTCCTTGAACTTTTACTTCTGCTAAATTTATTGCTTTTATTTTTTGTAATAATTGATTACGAAAAGAATTAAAATCTGTATCTACAAAAATTAGGTAATTATCTAAAATATACCCTTTTAAAGGTTGTCCATCTTGTGCATAATGAACCTGATACCAAAGAGCTCCATCTACAATTTGAATACCATCAATAAAAATCTGCTGTCCTGAAGCAACTACACTTATCACTTTACTAGAAGGATCTGCAGCTTCATTTATTTCATATGTATCACAATTATATACGGTCCCTCGAACCTCTTTACTTTTTAAAATATTGGATAATTCTTCCTGTGCCGTTTTGAGTAGTGCTTCCATTTCTTCCTTATTATTCTTTTCACTTAAAACGGTCTTTGTTTCATCCTCTTTTGCCAAATTATCTTCATTTTTTATCTCTTCACTTTGTTTCGGATCAGAAATAGAGTCCATAGTCTGCTCTATAGTATCAGCTGAATTATTATCCCCTTGTTCTGATTCCTGCACGGGTTCAGCGTAAACAAATCTCATATTTTCTACGGTTCCTGTCATGAAACTTATAGATAAGGTCCATGCTAAAATAGATAGAAATTTCTTTTTCAATTTAATCCTCACTTTCTATTTGTAGTAAATGCATTATCGCAAATACACAATTTTTAACAATATGATTACATTATGACCTTTTTCAACTCTATAAATATGTTAGTCCTTTTTGCAAAAGTCTTTCCTTAGTATAAAAAACACTCTATAGATAATAACTAAAATTCCTCCTAGAAAAATAAAGATATCTGAAAGATTAAAGATTATATTCTTTAGTCTGCTGCATCTGGAATTAAAGCTAAAATAATCTACTACATATTTTTTCGATATCCGGTCATAAAGGTTACTTAACGCCCCACCTAACATAAAACTTTGACCAAGCTTTAACACCCTCTTTCTCCTTTTCAATAAATTTGAACCAAAATTGACCGCTAATACGGCAACACCCAAAATAGAACCCAGTATCACAAGAAATTGGTTTCTTTCTAAAAAATTGAATATAGCACCTTTGTTATGATATTTATGAAGTATAATTTTGCCCTTACATATTTTCTCCTCTTTATGTAAAACCTTTTTCTCTTCCATATATTTCTTGATGCTGAAATCCAAAATAAAGATACTAAATATAATACCTAAATATATCATGTGACACCCCCTTGTTTTTAAAATTCTAACACAATCTGTCTCTTATGTAAAACCCCAAACTCTTCCTTATTTAAGAATCGTTTCTCTTGATTGACAAAATTATATAAATATTTTAAAATTTACTATATACTTAAATGTCGTTTTTAGTACTTATTTGCAAGAAAATGATGATTAAAAATATGACGTTTTATATTAATAATATCGTATTAAATTACTACGATGAAGGAGAAAAAATGAAATCTAAATTTAAAAATTTAATATCTTCAATAAATAAAGAAAAACTTTATTTGATTAGCAAAATTCTTATGACAACAATAGTTGTAATTGTTTATTTTTTACTACTATTTAATCATGGACTCTCATTCAATGAGCGCAAGATCAGCGCTACTCCATTAGTATTATGTATTATAATTCTGCTTTGGATTAAAAACCCTCTCAATGAAATGTGGAACAAATGGATTGCCAGATTGGGGTTTCTTATAACTCCGTTTGTATGCTATCTGCTCATTGAATTTTTTTATGGAAAATTTATCTTATACATGAAACCTATCTGCATTTTATTTAATTTAATTATTTATGCGTTAATACTCTTTCTACTCTATGTCATTTGCAACAGAACCAAAATCGCTGCGTTAATGCTTTGCTGGATTACTTTTATATTCGGATTTGTAAGCTATAATGTATATGAATTCAGAGGATTCTCTATTGTAGCTTTTGACTTTACTTCAATTAACACAGCTGCAAGTGTTTCGGGAGAATATCAATTTACATTTAGACAAATGGATTATTGCATTTTACTTGCATTTATAGGCTTTTCTGTTTTTTTATGTAAATTGCATAGTTACAAAGGACTTGTGTTAAAAAAGCGTGTAATAGCACTTGTTTTGTGTATGATAAGTATTGGATCATTTGTTAAAATTACATATTTTACTGACTATTTAGAAAAAAAGGGCGTACATGTACGTATGTTTTGTCCTACTAACAGCTACCGGCTGATAGGAAGTGCTTTAACCGTAGTGCTTAGTGGAAAAGTATTGATTATTAAAGATCCTGCCGGGTATGCTCTTAACAAAGTTGAAACTGTTACTGCTCCTTATTTACAAGAACAAAAACAGACTTTTTCAAAGAACACTACAACAACGGAACCAAATCTTATTGTTATCATGAATGAAGCGTATTCTGACCTGAAATCTATTGCTGATTTTAAGGTAAATCAAGATTATATGCCATTTTACAGAAGTCTTTCTGAAAACACAATAAAAGGAAGAGCATACGTATCCGTTTATGGCGGAAATACGGCAAATTCAGAATTTGAATTTATGACGGGCAATACGTTGGCATTCTTCCCACAACGTGTTGCTCCATTACAAATGTATGTTAATGATATCTCTCCTTCTATTAACTATGATTTGAAACAACAAGGGTTTTCTAAAACACTTGCAATGCATCCTTATCATCCTGGCGGTTGGAACCGTAACGCAGCTTATCCGTTACTTGGTTTTGATCAATTTATTAGTGAAAACGATTTTGAGAATCCGGAACTGGTTCGTAAATATATTTCAGATCAAGAAGATTTTAACCGAATTATTGAAGAATATGAAAATTCAAAGAAGACTTCTGACGATCCCTATTATATGTTTAACGTAACTATGCAAAATCATGGAAAGTACACTTATAATTACAATAATCTGCCTCTGGATATCAAAATTACTGATAAGGAATTGTCTGATAATTCTAAATACGGAACGACTGAAGTAGAACGTTATTTAACTTTAATCAAGAAAACGGATGATGCATTTAAAAACCTTGTTAACTATTTTAAGCAAGTTGACGAACCGACCGTTATTGTTATGTTCGGTGATCATCAACCGGCGTTGAAAAAATTTCAAGATGCTTTAATTAAAAGAAATAAAAACGATTCAACACAAATCACTTATCAAGTTCCATTTATTGTTTGGGCTAATTATGATATTGAAGAAGAGCAAGTAGAGAAAACTAGTTTAAATTATTTATCTGCAAAAGTTTTTGATGTAATGAATTTGAAAAAAACTGCATATCAAAATTATTTGTTAGACTTATCGAAAGATATCCCTGCTATTACTGCAAATGGATATTGGGGCGCAGACGGTAAATTTTATCACTTAAATGATAAGTCCTCACCTTATTACAAGAAAATACTAGAATACAAATATGTTCAATATAACGGATTTTTTGATAGGAAAAATAGAGTAGAAGATTTCTTCTTTCTACCTGACGATTAATTAATTTTACAAAAAAGTGAATGTTTGAAATTCTCATTTAATCAAACATTCACTCTTTTTTATTATTACTATCTATTGAATTGCAAGTCCTTGTTGCTGTATTATGTTAGAATTATTCTCTTCTAACTCTAAGCATCCACGCATTGTAATCATAGGTCCACCTGTTTTTTCAATATAATCTTTCGTAATGGTGACCCGGCCAATATTATCATCCTTTGGAATTTCATACATAATATCAAGCATGAAATCTTCTATTATTGCTCTCAAAGCTCTGGCTCCGGTTTTCTTTTCCATCGCTTTTCTGGCAATTGCATGTAGAGCCTCATCCTCAAATATTAATTGCACTTCATCTAATTCTAATAACTTTCTATACTGTTTCAATATTGCATTTTTGGGCTCTTTTAAAATTTTTACATACATTTCTTCTGTTAAACCATCTAAAGAAAATACAATAGGAAGTCTACCCAGAAATTCCGGAATCATTCCGAAATTCTTAATATCCTCAACAGTCACTTTATGCAGAAGATTTCTATCATTATCATATTTATCTTTTAAATCAGCTTTAAATCCCATTGATGACTGTTTGTTCAAACGTTCTTTTATTATTTCATCTAAATCAGGAAAAGCTCCGCCACAAATAAATAATATATTTTTTGTATTTACAGTTGTGAGAGGTACCATTGCATTTTTGCTATTAGCACCTACCGGTACTTCAATCTCACTTCCCTCTAACAGTTTCAGCATTCCCTGCTGTACAGATTCTCCACTAACATCCCTTTGATTGGTATTTTTTTTCTTCGCAATTTTATCAATTTCATCAATAAAAATTATTCCATGTTCAGCTTTTTCTACATCGTTATCTGCTGCTGCCAAAAGCTTAGAAACCACACTTTCTATATCATCACCGATATAACCTGCTTCTGTTAAGGAGGTTGCATCGGTGATTGCTAAAGGCACATCTAACAATTTTGCCAGTGTTTTCACCAAATAAGTCTTTCCACATCCTGTCGGACCTATCATCAGCATATTAGATTTTTCAATCTCTATATCATCCATAGTTTCTACAGCAACTCTTTTATAATGGTTATATACAGCAACCGACATAACACGTTTTGCATAGTCTTGACCTACCACATACTCATCTAATTGTGCTTTGATTTTATGTGGAGCAGGTATAGATTTTATATCAAAAGCAGTAACTTTTTTTTCTTCCTTTGATTTTTTCTTTTTTATTTTTTTATTTCTGGGAATCATATTCTGAAGATCTGATAAGTTGATCATACTTATGTTTGGCATATTACTAAGATTAGAGAGATTCACCATATCATCAAAGTTAATATCTGTATGATTCATTGTATCAAATGTCTTTTGCATACACTCAGCACAAATCTTAATATTATTAGGGATTTTAATCAGTTTCCCGACTTTGCTTTCCGGACGACGGCAGATATAACAAAATTCTTCATATTCATCTGTATCGCCTGTTTTATCTTCTTTCTTATCCATATCATACTTTTCCAATTGTATATTTTCTAAATTCTCTTTAGAAGAATTTTCATTTTCGTTATTAAAATCTGTCATTTCTAATCCTCTCTTTCTCACCCTTGTTCCTTATTATAGCTTACATACTAAAAATCGACAAGTAAAGATTATATAAAAAGCGGAGATATGAATTATTATTCTTAATCTATCTCCGCTGTAATACTTATTTATTCTTTTCGTCCAAGTGTAACATGAATATCTGCCTCTACATATTTTCCATTGTCTGATTTCATAATAACAACATCTACCTTATCACCAGATGCATAATACTTGAGTACTTGAGAAAGCTGTTCCATAGTCGTGACCTCTTTATTATCAACTTTGGTAATGATATCACCTTTTTTCAGTCCTGCCTTTTCTGCTGCAGTACCCTCAAAAACTTTTGCTACGTAAACTCCTATTGGCATATCATATGTTTGGGACACTTCATCTGTTACATCTACACCGGCAATTCCTAAATATGCTGCATCTTTTTTATCAACCTTTTTCTTATTGATCAGATCATCAATAATCGGCTGTGCAGTTGAAATCGGTATTGAATAACCCATACCCTCTACCTCAGTAGATGCGAATTTGATTGAATTGATACCAATCACTTTACCTTGTATATTTATTAATGCTCCACCACTATTTCCCGGATTAATAGCAGCATCTGTCTGAATTAATTCATTCGTAACACTATCCACGGAAACTTGGCGATTCAAAGCACTAATAACGCCTACAGTCACAGATTGTCCATATCCTAATGCATTTCCAATTGCAATTGCAGGTTCACCAACTTTCAATTCATCTGAATTTCCGAATTTTGCAATTTTAATTTTCTTTAATGTATCTTTGTCAATATCTTTTATTGAAACACTTAAAACAGCTAAATCTACATAAGAATCGGTTCCTTTCACTTTTGCTTTTACTGTAGTATCATCGACAAAGCCTACTGATATTGTATTAGCGCCTTCTACTACATGATTATTCGTTACAATATACAATTCACTTTTATTTTGACCTATAATGATACCGGAACCACTACTTTCATATTTGTCCTGCCAGGTCTGACCAAAAAAATCTTGATATTGCTCAGTTCCGACATTTGTAATAGACACTACGGAAGGCATTACTGCACTTACTACTCCTGATACATCTCTAAGAGGCTGAGTCTGCATATTTGAACCAGAGTTCTTCGTATTATCTTTGGAACCATTTGCAGAATCCGTACTCTCATCTAGTGTCTGACCTACTATATCCTGATTGTTCGGAACCTGTGTTGATTCAACCGAATTGCTCTTGCTTTTACTTAAGTATTGATAACCTATGAACAAACTATAAATAGCCGTTACAGTAAGCATCGCTATTAAAATAATAATTATTAGAACTTTTAAATAACCGCCCTTTTTCTTTGGTTCTTCAAAGGAGGGTTCTACATTTGAATTTTGATTCTCTTCAAACATAATTTAAGCTCCCCTTTCTATTTTTACTTAGTTTAGCAAGAAATTGTGTTTATTTTGTGTATATTGTTTTTAATTTTCGTAGCCATTCGGGTTAGTTGACTGCCATCTCCATGAGTCTTCACACATCTGTTCTATCCCACGTTCTGCCTCCCAATTCAATTCGGCTTTCGCTTTAGATGGATCTGCATAACAGGTAGCTATATCACCAGGTCTTCTTGGCTTGATAGCATATGGAATCTTGATACCACTTGCTTTTTCAAAACTTTTAATAACCTCTAATACACTATAACCTTTACCGGTACCAAGATTATAAATCAAGACACCTTTTTTTTCTTTTATCTTTTCTATTGCTTTCACATGACCTAAGGCCAAATCAACTACATGAATATAATCTCTGACACCAGTTCCATCCGGTGTATCGTAGTCATCACCAAATACACCAAGACACTCTAATTTACCAACTGCTACCTGCGTAATATACGGAATTAAATTATTGGGTATTCCTTTAGGATTCTCTCCAATTATTCCACTTTTATGCGCTCCAATTGGATTAAAATAACGTAATAAAATTACATTCCATTCTGGATCTGCGGTATGCAGATCTGTTAATATCTGTTCTAACATTCCTTTGGTCTGACCATATGGATTCGTGATTTCTCCTTTCGGACACTCTTCCGTAATTGGAACAAAAGCCGGACTGCCATAAACGGTAGCAGATGAACTGAATACAATATTTTTCACTCCATGTTCTCTCATAACCTGTAACATAACTAATGTTCCTGTAATGTTATTCTCATAATATTCTAGTGGCTTCTGTACCGATTCTCCAACTGCTTTTAGTCCTGCAAAATGAATGACAGAATCAATCTGCTCTTTTGAAAAAATCTCTTCCAGTGCATCCTTATCGCGAATATCTGCTTCATAAAAAGTTACTTTTTTCCCTGTTAATTTTTCAACTCTATTCAGAGCTTCTTTACTTGAATTATATAAATTATCAATTACTACAACTTCATAACCTGCCTCTAGTAATTCTAAACATGTATGACTGCCGATATAACCGGCACCTCCCGTAACTAAAATAGACATATTTTTTCCTCCAATTGTATTTTTCTCTTATTCAACGGTTACTGATTTTGCTAAGTTTCTAGGTTTATCTACATCACAGCCTTTTCCCAAAGATACATAATAACTGAATAGCTGTAATGGAATAATAGCTAATGAGTTCGTAAAGTAAGAATTCGTCTGTGGAATATAAACTACATAATCAGATGCTTTCTCTACTTCAATATTTCCTTCATTTGTCACAGCCATGACAAATGCACCTCTAGTTCTTACTTCAACAATATTACTTATCATTTTCTTATACAGATCTTCTTGTGTCAAGACTGCTGCAACTAAGGTACCTTCCTCAATTAAAGAAATAGTCCCATGTTTCAATTCTCCAGCTGCATAAGCTTCTGAATGAATATAAGATATTTCTTTTAATTTCAAAGATCCTTCTAATGATATAGCAAAATCTACACCTCTTCCAATAAAGAAAACATCTTTCGCAGCCAGATAACGGTTAGCAAACTTTTGTATTTTTTCTTTATTCGCCAGCAACAACTCAATTTGATCTGGAAGACGTTTTAAATCTTGAATCATGACTTCCATTTCTTCTTCCGATACTGTTTTTCTTATTTGTGAAAAACGCATTGCTAATAAATAAAGAGCAATCAACTGTGTACTATAAGCTTTCGTAGTTGCCACAGCAATTTCAGGGCCAGCCCATGTATACATGACATTATCAGCTTCTCTTGCGATAGAACTTCCAACTACATTTACAATTCCCAAAGTCTTAATACCTCTGGCTTTTGCTTCTCTTAGAGCTGCTAACGAATCTGCTGTTTCGCCTGATTGACTTATTATAATCACAAGTGTTCCCTCATCCAGAATCGGATTCCTATAGCGGAATTCAGAGGCAAGGTCCACTTCAACCGGAATACGTGCCATTCCTTCAAAAACATATTTTCCGGTAACACCGGTATGATACGCAGAACCACATGCTACAATATAAATTTTCTTGATTTTTAATATTTCTTCATCCGTCATTCCTAATTCATTTAATACAATTTTACCATCGACAATATGCGGATCATGTTTTGGGTTCAATGTATCACTAACAGCTTTCGGCTGTTCATACATCTCTTTTAACATAAAATGCTCATATCCACCTTTTTCAGCGGCATTAATATCCCATTCTATTTTCGTTGCATCTTTTTGAATCTCTTCTTGATCTACATTATAAAACTTAATTTCATTTCCAGTTAGACAAGCAATTTCATGATTTTGTATAAAATATACGTTTCTTGTATATTTCAAGACTGCAGGTACATCAGATGCAATTAAATTACCATTTTCACTTGTCCCAACAATCAATGGACTGTCTTTACGAACTGCATATATTTTATCAGGATGATCTTTGAAAATTATCCCTAATGCATAAGAACCTTCTACTCGATTCATAATCTTGCTAATAGCTTCTAATGGGTTCCCATCATAATAATAATCAAGTAATTGAACTAATGTTTCTGTATCTGTTTCTGATTGAAACGTATAGCCCTTATCTTCTAATTTATGTCTAATACGAATATAATTCTCTATGATACCATTATGAACAACCGCAATAGACTGTTCACTGTTCAAATGAGGATGAGCATTGCTATCAGAAGGACTTCCATGAGTCGCCCATCTTGTATGTCCAATTCCTACTGTCCCCTTAAGCATTTCTCCTCCATGGGTCAATTCGCTTAACACTTTCAATCGGCCTGCTGCCTTTTGAATCTGAATTTCCTCTCCATTTGACACTGCCATTCCGGCTGAATCATAACCACGATATTCTAATTTAGATAATCCATCTAACAATATCGGGGCTGCTTGATCCTCCCCAATATATCCTACTATACCACACATAATACTTCCTCCTCCTTAAACAAATTTTACTGATGTTCCCAATAGGTCTGGTTCATCGTACATCTTCTAATCAGTTCCCTGGGCAGCTTGTTATAACTTTTTCCTAGTTTATAACCAAGCCACTTAAATCCACTTTGTAAAATTAAATCTACAATCATCCATGATTTCTTATTTTTATATAAATAATGAGCTGTCTGTCGTACCATTTTTATGCCTTCACTTTCAGAACGTACATTTTCAAACACCTCTGGATGCTCTTTCTGAGAAACAGCTAAATCGAAATTGCGTTTAAAATATTCTATATAACTATAATTATGCGAATGTATTACTTCTGCCTCTGCAACATAGGCAATTTTCATTCCGGATTGTACCATTTTTCCTGCATAAATCATATCTTCATTAAAAATAGTCCTTCTTTCAAAGCCTCCCAGTTCCATATAGATATCTTTGCGATACGCCGCACATACATTTGAACAGAAAAAAGTTTTTATTCCCAGTTCCTCAATATCCTCCAAAGATTTTGTACAACTATTTCCCGGATAATTGAAGTTCCTTGTATATGCTTCTATCATTTTACAATTTATACGAGGAAGCTGCCTTGCATAGGCAGCTCCAACGTCATTGTCATCAAATGCTTTTATTAAATTTTCAACTAAATACTTATTTTTAGGAACCGCATCCTGCGTCATAAACAATATAATATCTGCTTTCGACTTTAAAGCAGCCTCTGCTCTAACAGCACCATGATCGAAATCCTTTTTAAACAAATGAAATACTTTTCGATTCATCTGCTCTGGATAATCCGACTCTTTCCAAAAAGACTCTTCCGTATTCATGATTATAATTTCATTAATCGGATAAGTCTGCTTATCCAATCGTTCTAACAAAGTAATAAATGTTATATCCGGTTGATAGGTAGGAATCACAACATCTACTGTATATTGATTCAAAATATCACTCCTAATTTCGTTTTCACTCCGAAGCACCCGTAGTTGGTTCTGAAGTGTTGGAATCCTTTGTAGTCGTATCAATTTCTTCTGTTTTTGCTCCGGTTTTTTCTATGATTTGATCACTGATTTCTTTCACCGTTGTTGAGGGCTGATAATTTTTTTCACCATATAAAAATTCATGTAGTTTTGATACATTATATTCTAATCCGCAAGGATAAACTGCATCACCTAATGGCTCGTACGGTGGATTAGTTGTTTTAGTAAATGGGAAACCAGTAGTTTCTCCTAAATTATATGACATTGCACCCGCAACTAATTTCAGAATTTCAGCAGGTTCAATACTGCTTCTCACTTCTTCAAGTACAGAATCTGCTATTTTGTTAAGTGTAACCGGATCACTTTTCTTAACCTTTTCGGCTATCTTGCTAAGCACCAAACGCTGTCTTTCTGTTCTTTGGTAATCATTTCCGATTTTACGGATTCTACAATATGCCGTAGCCTGCAAACCGGTAAGATTCTGCAAACCTGATTGAGTCAGATTCGGTGATTGTGCACCGGTTATCTCGCTAGTCTCTACCATATAAGCATTAATCCATTTAACTTCTCCGTCTGTTACGTCGATTTCGACTCCTCCTAAAGCATCAATCACATCAATCAATGCCTTAAAGTTTATTGTAACATAATCTTCAATTGCTAAATCTAAGTTCATATTCAACATACTTACTGCTTTTTCCGATCCACCAATGCAATACGCATAATTTGCTTTATTATATTTATCATCTGGTATCTGCAAATAAGTATCTCTGTAAACGGATGCCAGCTTTACTTCTTTTGTCTTATTATTAATACTTGCAATAATTATCGTATCACTGTTATTTCCTTTACCAAGACTTTCAATATCTCTGCTATCCAACCCAAAAAGTGCAATCGTTTTAAAATCTTCTGTATCTTTTTTGTCTACTTCTTTATTACGTACCAGACCGCCTTTATCAAAGTCAGGATCTTTTTGGTATTTTGATAATTTATTTGCTATAAACCACCCAGCTAATATTAATAATAGTATAATAATTTCAATAATAAATATTATAATTCTTCTCTTTCTTCTCGCCTTTTTACTTTTCTTTTTTCCTTTAATAGGAGCTTCCATCGTATTTCCTTCCTTTCATAACACGTAAATGAACAAACACTAATTATACACTTTCTTATTTCTATTGCGTTGCTGCTCCTTCTGTTAAAGTATCCGGAGTCGTATCTTCTTCCATCTCTTCTGTTTCAACACCTGTTTTATTCATAATGTAATCACTAATCTCTTGTACTGTGGAAGATACCGGATAATTCTCTTCTCCATATAAAAACTTATGCAGTTTTTTTACATTATACGCAAAACCACATGCCACAACATCATCTAAGCCTGTTACCTTTTTATCTGCTATTTTGGTATAAGGAAATCCTGTAGTCTCACCGAATTTATAGGAAGGTGCATCTGTTAACAACTTAAGTATTTCTGTCTGAGATATATTTGTATTTACCATATTCTCTCCAATGACAGAATTTGCTATTTTTGTAAGTGTAACCGGATCACTTTTTTTCACTTTTTCAAAAATTTTGCTGATCACAAGTCGTTGTCTCTCAGTTCTTCTATAATCATCGCCTCCTGTATAACGGATTCTGCAATATGCAGTCGCCTGCATTCCATTCAGATTTTGTAATCCTGTACTAGCTACATCCGGCGTATCTTTTCCAGTAATCTTTCTATTCTCAACCAAATAATTATTTAAATGTTGAATTTCACTTTCTGTAACATTAATTTCTATACCACCTAATTCATCAATAACATCGACTAATGCCATGAAATTAACAGTCACATATTCATCAATAACTAAATCTAAATTCATATTCAACATACTGATTGCCTTTTCAGGACCTCCCAGAAAATATGCTGAATTCGCTTTGTTATAGTCGTCCTCGGGAATTTTAACATAGGTATCCCGATAGACTGATGCCAGTTTAACTTCTTTCGTTTTATTATTAATACTAGCAATAATAATCGTATCACTATGATTATCTTTTCCAAGACTATCATTCTCTCTGCTATCCAAGCCAAAAAGTGCAATTGTTCTAAAACCCTGCGTTTTTTCAACTTCTTCATTCTTATGAACTGCATTTTTATTAAAATCAGGATCTTGCATTCTAGAGAACAACTGCCATAGATATAAAACCACAAGCAGTATTATAACAATAACTATTTCAATAATAAAAATTACAATTCTTCTCTTGCGTCTAGCCTTTTTTCTTTTATTTTTTGCTTGTTTAGAACTAGCCATTTTTATTTCCTCCCGCCAAACTATTAATAGGCATTTTTATTTATAAATCCGGTAAATACAGTTAAAAATAAAATTTTAAAATCAAACCCAATCGTCCAATTCTCAATATAATACAAATCATGTTCAATACGTTTACGAATTGATGTATTGCCTCTCAAACCATTGATTTGAGCCCAACCGGTCATGCCCGGACGTACTTGATGTTTCACCATGTATCTTGGTATTTCTTCTCTGAATTTTTCCACAAACAGCGGTCTTTCCGGCCTAGGTCCTACCAAACTCATATCCCCTTTTAAAACATTAAAAAGTTGAGGCAGCTCGTCGATACTTGTTCTTCTAATAACTTTACCGACCTTGGTCACTCTGGGATCATTTGGTGTTGTCCATGCCTTCTTTTCATGTAATTCCGGCTGGACTTCCATTGAACGGAATTTGTACATATAAAATGAATGATTATGCAGACCTACTCTTTCCTGCTTAAAAACTAATGGTCCTTTTGAGGTCAGCTTTATCAATAAAGCGGTAATTAACATAACCGGTGAAAAAAGCAAAATACAGATAATGGATCCTATAATGTCCATTACTCTTTTTACCATCATATTAAAAGTATTCGATAATGGTACATGTCGAATATTTATTACCGGCAACCCAAGCAGATCTTCTGTATATGGTCTGGTTGGAATAATATTATTATAATCAGGAATGAACTTCGTATGCACACCTGATTTTTCACACTGGGCAACAATCTTTTCTAACTTAAAATACTCCTGAATACTTAAGGTAATGGCAATCTCGTCCAAACGGTTCTCCGGCAGAATCACCAGAAGATTATCAACTCTTCCTATTACCTTGATACCTTTATATACAGTACCTCTTTCTATATTATCATCTAAGATACCTCTGACCTTATAACCCCATTGTGGATTCGACATGATTCGGTCTATATATTCTTCTGCAGCCCGACTGTAACCAACTAACAAGATATGTTTTAAGTTATAGTCTTTCTTTCGCACATTATACAAACATAATCTTATAATATATCTGACAATCATTTCTAACGTAATATTAACACCATAGAAAATGAAAATCATCATTCGCGAAAAATCAGGTTGGTGAATCACATATAATACCACAATAAAAGAAAGCAGTCCCAAGGTATTCGCTTTCACAATATTGCCGAGTTCCACTCTGCGCCCTTGTACCCGCTTTGGCGTATACAAATTAAATGCATAATATAAAATTAAATATCCCGGTATAATCACTAAAAGCGCAGAAAAATAAACCCTTGCTCTTAGAAAACCTAAATGTTCAAAATCAAATATACCACTTTTGAATTTAAGATACCAAGCCAGTACATAAGAAATAATTATAATCACTGCATCAATTACTATATGCACTCGGTTCAAAATTTTTTGATTATCTTTAATCAACAATACTCACCTAAATTCTTTCCATCATACTTGTATATAATACAATAACTCCCAAAAAAGGGCAATTAACATTTTCATCAAATTTCATTAAAACTTTCTTAAAATTTTAAAACAATTTTCCCAAAGTTCCTTTTGAATTTTACAATAATTCCATAAATTTCTTTTTTTAAATGAAATTTTCTTTTTCCTCTCCGACATTTTGAAACCAGTCCTTAGTCCTCTGATATATTCAAAGCCAAGACCTATTCTGATAAAGAAAATAGTTTTAACTATAAATCCTGCAATCAGAAATGGTAGATTTAAAATTATTTGAAACGTCGGCATGTTTTTATAAATAAGATAAATATTATTTCTAGAACTGTTTTTGACTTTAAACTCATTATACCTGGAACCGCTTGTCCCACTACCAACATGATAGACTTTGGCAGTTGGTATATAATAGTTCTCATAACCATAGATTCTGGCTCGATAACCGATATCAATGTCTTCTAAATATGCAAAATGGTCTTCATCAAAATATCCTATCATATCAAAAACCTCTTTACGATAAATAGCGGCTCCGGCACAGGAGGCAAAAATCTTTCCTTCTTTCAAATACTCACTGCTATTTCTTCCTTTTCCCCTCGCATAAGCCCAGCCAAATGCACAATAAAAATCTCCGGCATCATCAACTACAGCTCTATTATTGTAATTTAACATTAAAGAGGCACACGAAAACGCCTTAGGGTAACGTTTGATTCCATCTAATAATTCTTTAACAAAATACTCATGAACCTGCGTATCGTTATTCAACAAAATAACATAAGGTGCTTTTGCTGCTTTTATTCCCATATTAACTGCCTTACAGAATCCAAAATTCTCTCTCAGCTGAACCATACTGATTTCGGGAAATTTTCTTCTTACCAAATCATTACTTCCATCTGTCGAGCCATTATCAACGACAATAATTTCCAAATCAGATAAATTCACCTGTATTTTCAACGAGCGAAGACAATTTTCTATATATTCTATTCCATTATAGTTTGGTATTATAATTGATACTTCCAGCATATTTTCCTCTTTAATTTTCTTTTAATGAATAATTCCATTTTGTCAAGGTTAGATTCGGATTATAATAAGGATCACCTTCTTTCAAAATATGAATCCATCTTTCCCTCATAAATTCAATTTCACTTTGAAATCTCCTTACCTTTTCCTTGGAATCTTCAGCACCTCTGGTTTTTGATTCATAATGATAAGCTTCTACATAAGGATCATAGACTACTAAATAATCTGCTTGTCTCACTTTCAAACAAAAATCCACATCGTTAAAAGCGACCGACAGTTTTTCTTCAAATCCATTTACTTGGTCAAACACCTGCGTTTTCACCATAAGGCAGGCAGCAGTAACTGCACTTAAATTCAGCTGTAATCCTGCTTTATGCATATATCCTGTATGGCTACGGGGCAGTCCTGTAAAGATATGACCTGCAATTCCCCCGATTCCAATGACCGTTCCTGCATGCTGTATGGTATCATCAGGATAAAATAATCTAGCTCCGACAATCCCTACTTCAGGTCGTTGACAATGTCCTAACATTTCTTCCAACCACTGATTTTCAATAATTTCGATATCATTGTTTAATAAAACTAAATATTCTCCATTCGCAAATCTTCTTCCAAAATTATTAATTGCCGAATAATTGAATTCTTTTTCCCATACGACTACTCTTAAATTTTCTTTCTTTTCTAATTCTCTATAATAGGAAAAAGTCCTATCTTCTTCACTATTATTTTCTACAATTATGATCTCATAATTCTTATAATTAGAATTTTCAATGGATTCTAAACACCTATTCAAAATATCAACATTATCTTTATTCGGTATTATAATAGAAACAAATGGATTTCCTGTTACCGGATAGTTCACCCTATAAAATCCTATATCTCTTGTATGACATACGTTTCCTTCAACACCTTGTCTCATTAAATGCTCTTCTATGGCTCGCTTGCCTGCTTCATATGCATACATTTTGCTGGCGGGATTCTCTGCCGTTGAATTTTTGTGAACTCTCCAGTGATATAGTATTCTGGGAATATGTTTTATTAATCTGGCATTTTCAATACAACGGAAAATGAAATCATAATCTTGTGCCCCATCAAATTCTTGTCGGATTCCCCCTACTTGTGCTGCCAAAGATTTTCTTACTACAAAAAAATGGCAGATGTAATTGTTGGAACGTAACAAATCTAAATTGAAATCCGGCTTGAAATGTGGTCTGAAATGTTCTTTTGAATCTTCTGATATTTTGTCTTCATCTGAATATATTACATCAACCTCTATATTCTCATCGATTACTTTGGCTATCTGATACATGGAGTCAAAGGCCAGTAAATCATCATGATCCAATAATCCAATAAATTCTCCTTCCGCCATCTCTATCGCACGATTCGTATTTTCAGATATTCCTGCATTTTCTTCTAACCGTTTATATTTAATTCTTTCATCATGATATGATTTTACTACGTTTTCCACATCTTTTGCAATACTTGCATCAGCAATGCACAATTCCCAGTTCCTATATGACTGTTTTTGCATGCATTCAATAAGTTCTCTTAAAAAATTTTCCGGAGTCTCAAAAGCAGGAACTACTACACTAATATAAGGGTTGGAGTCAAAAGTAGTCTTTTCCTGTTTTTTTAATTCTTCTTCACTGGGCAAATGTTTGACGATCCATGACTCATAGGGTATTTCTTCTATCTGAAATCGTTCATTTAGTTTAACCCAAAATCCTTTTAAACCATAATGGGAAAGATATTTTAAACCTTTTTTTACATTATAAGGAGATAGGCGTCGAAACAACCTACCCCATTCTATACCGTATTCACTTTTTTTCTGGTTCTTATTCGACTTTTCCATGTTCTTTCATCCATTGTTCTGCAAATGCCTGTCTCTCTTCTTTATTTAGCTCAATAAAGTTTTCATATAACATATCCGTAAGTGTCATTTGAGGCAGTCCACATTTATGGCATTCGACCTCTTTTCTTCTTGAAACTTCTCTTACCCATCCACATCGTGGACAAATATATACTTTCATCATATAAGCACCCCTTGTTCTCTTTCATCATTTTCCCCCTCATGATAAATCTTTTCTATTTTAACACTCTGTTTCTATAATTTCAAGACACACAGTCAACTCAAAGTGGTCTTAATGAGAAATCAGATTTTTGAAGAGCCAGATTTGGATTGTAATATGGATCTCCATTTTTTAATATCTCAGGCCATCGTTCTTCAAATAATTCAATTTCACTTTGAAATCTGGCAATTTTTTCTTCCGAATCTTCCTGCCCTCTGGACTTTGATTCAAAATGATATAATTCTGCAAATGGAGTATACACCACTAGTTTTCCTGATTTTCTGACTTTAAGACACAAATCTACATCATTAAAAGCAACTGCCAATTCTTCTGTAAAGCCACCAACCGCTTGGAATACAGATTTTTTGGTCATCATGCAGGCTGCTGTCACTGCACTATAATCCTGACTACAAATAATTCTTGAAAAATAACCATTACTTTCTCTGTCAAACCCAATAAATGTATGACCAGCAATTCCTCCAAATCCAATCACTACACCTGCGTGCTGAATGGTATCATCTTCATAATATAATCTGGCTCCAACAATCCCAACGTCTTTCCTCATAGCAAATCCCAGCATTTCTTCCAAACAATCTTCGTTAATTATCTGAGTATCATTATTTAAAAACAGTAAATACTCGCCGGATGCAAACGTAACGCCGAAATTATTTATTTTTGAATAGTTAAAATCTCCTTCATAAGTAACGATTCTTACTTTTGGATTTGTTTTCTTTAAGCCATCATAAAAAACAAAGGTTTCCTCATTTTCACTATTATTTTCTATTATGATATATTCTAAGTTTTTATAAGTAGATTTTTCTTCAATTGACTTAATACATTTTTCCAAATCATCTATATGATCTTTGTTAGGAATTAAAATTGAAATCAAAGGCTTTTCTTCTAGTATATACTTTGTTCTATACAGACCTAAATATTGCCCCATCTCAACCTTTGCTTTGATTCCCAGGCGGTCAAGATGTGCCTGAACTGCATTTTTTCCTGCCTCAAACGCATACATTTTACTTTCCGGATTTTCTGCTGTTGATTCTGCATGGGAACGCCAATGATATAAAATTTTAGGTATGTGATAAATATTTTGACTGAGTTCAACACAACGCAATACAAAATCATAATCCTGAGCCCCATCAAACTTTGGTTTTAACAACCCTGCCTGTTCTACTATGTTTCTCTTTGCTACAAACAAATGACAAATATAATTCATACTTCTTAATAAATCTAAATTAAAATCTGACTTAAAATGTGGCTGAAAATAATGCTTCCCATCCATAGTAACTTTATCTTCATCTGAATAAAGCAACTCTATATTTTTATCTGTATTTAACGCTTTCACACATTCATATAATGCATCCGGTGTCAGCAAATCATCATGATCTGCAAATGCAACAAAATCTCCTGTCGCAATCTTGATAGCCTCATTGGTATTCTCAGAGATTTTTAAAGGCATATCATTTTTTACAAATTGAATACGGTCATCCTGTTTCGTTTTCTCTTCTAAAAATCCGGTCAAAGGCGAATCAAGTCCACTACCATCTGAAAAACATATTTCCCAATTCGTATAAGTCTGTTCTTGTATCGACTTAATTAATGCATTCAAAAAATGTATTGGCGTTTGATAAAGTGGTATCACAAAACTAAATTTAGGCTGATATGCAAATATCTCTTTCTTTTGTCTCTCAAGCTCTTCTTTAGATGGTACAACTTTTTTCATCCATTTTTCATAATTGACTACACGTCCCCCTGGAGAAAATAACTTATAATTAATTTTCTTAATTAATTCAATGGGACCATTCTTCCTTAAATATCGGATTCCTTTTTGCAAATAATTAGATCCTGCGTATTTCTGCCCTTGTCTGGCAGCAATTAAATTGATTTTTTCAACTGCTTTTTTGTCCTCTTCTAAAAATGCAAGTTGTAAATAGGTTGCTGATTCCTGTTTCACATAAATGGTAAATCCACACTTTGGATTAATATTTTCATTGGGAAACATTTTTAATACATCTCTTCTTATAGAAAAAACCACCCTGCTTATTAATTCCTCTTTTTCATCTTCAAAGACTTTTATAGTCAGGTCATTTTCATAAGCTGCCCAGCCTTTGATAATGCATTCATGGTCCATAATATCGACTGAATCGATACGATATTCCAATTCTTTTATACTCATTCCTTAACCTCCGGCTCAAATCTCCAAGGGTTTTTTAATGACAAATTAGGGTTATAATAAGGATCCCCATTATCAATAAGAGCCCCCCAACGTTCTCTCATTAAATTCACTTCCTCCAGAAATCTTTTTTGTTTTTCCGGAGTGTCATCTTTTCCTCTTGAGATTGATTCATAATGATAACATTCTGCATATGGCGTCATTACAATTAAATACCCTGATTCACGAATACGCAGACATAAATCCACATCATTATATGCAACAGCAAGACTCGTATCAAATCCATTCAGTTGTTCAAAAATACTTTTCTTTACCATCATACACGCAGCTGTAACGACGCTTACATTTTGCGCAAAGAAAAGCCTTCCCATATAACCCGGATCACTTCGCAAGGCTCCTGCGTGACTATGACCTGCCACTTTGTCTTCACCAACACCAAGTATTACGCCTGCATGTTGTATCGTATCATTTGGGTAATAAAGTTTCGCTCCTGCTGCACCAACATCATCTCTTTGTACATACATCAACATTTCATCTATCCAGGAAGGTGAAATTATTTCTGTGTCATTATTTAGAAAGACTATATATTCACCTCTTGCCTGACGAACTCCAAAATTATTAATCTTAGAATAATTAAATGCTTCGTTAAAATAAATCACACGTACATTTTCATATTCTTCCAGTTCTTTATAAAATTCAAATATTGAATCTTCGTCACTGTTATTTTCTACTACCAGAATTTCATAATTCTTATAAGACGATCGAATAAAAATCGAATAAATACAACGTTTTAAATCTTCCATATGATTTTTATTCGGTATAATTATTGAAATCTTTGGATTTCCTTTTATTTCATAATGAATTCGATAAATACTGGGTGAAACAGGCGAAGTTTCAACTTCAGATTCATATCCGTATTGTGCTACACTGTTTTTCACTGCCTTTTTCCCAGCTTCTACGGCATAAGCTTTTGTATCAATACCGGAAGCCACTGATCCTGCATGAGAACGCCAGAAATACAATACTTTTGGTATATGCCATATGCGATCAGCTGACTTCGCCAACCGTAAAACCAGATCATGGTCCTGACTTCCATCATATTCTTTTCGGAATCCTCCTACTTTCTTTAATAGCGAAGATTTAAAAACTGTAAAATGACAAATATAATTGTTCGCTCTTAAGTTATCAATCGAAAAATCAGGTTTAAAGTGATAAAGAACTATATTTCTTAAATCATCTTCAAAGGTCGCTTCGTCCGTATATATAAAATCTGCTTCATGCTCTTGAATTACTTTCATATTCTCAAACAGTACACTTGGATGTAATACATCATCATGATCAAATAATCCAATATACTCACCTGTAGCCATTTCAATACAGGCATTGGTATTCTCCGATATCCCAAGATTTTTTTCTAATTTTTTATACTTAATACGTGAATCTTCCTTGATATATTCACTACACACATGCCCAACAGCAGAATATTCCTGTGTACTTCCATCTGCCAAACATAATTCCCAGTTCGAATATGTCTGGTTCTGTACTGATTCTATCATTTCTCTCAAAAATATCTCTGGTGTATTATATAATGGCACAAGAATACTGAACTTGACCTCTTTGGGGAAAACTGTTTTTTTTTGCTCATTTAATATTTCTTCCGTCCCAAAAATCAGATTCCACTTTCTTTCTAACTCCAAGGCATCCCGCTTTTCCTGCCTTTTCACTAAATATTTATATTTGCATTTATTAAATACTTTTTTAGAAAGCCATAATAAGCCATGCATTTTTATACCTTTCACGGCTTTCTGACCTTGCGACAGTTCTGTAATAATCTGATCATTTAACAACGATACCGACAAATGAACTTTTAAAACAACAGTTCCTGGTTTTATATCTGTGATAATGATCTGTGGGTCTGTTGTATTAAAAAGAAAAAGGTCTTTATCCGTCTTTTCTCCATTTGTCTGATAGAAAGCAGCATACGTAGCAGCACCATCACCAAGTAAGCTGAGAACCCTTACAATACATTTTTGACTTGCCGGATCTATTCTTACTAATTTTGTTTCTTGAGTGACTGGAATTTGGAATTCGATCGATTCCGTCTGCGTCAGCGATTCTCCTATCACAAAAGAGTTTTCTTCACTAACACCATTTCCATTATCAATATAAATACGTATTGCCTGCTTAGTCATTAAAACTTTTTGGGTTTCAATCAGCTGACTTCCAAACCAATTCCCTTTACCAATATCATTGTACATAAGTCTAAGATATTTATGTGAGCCTCTCATGTACTGTTGGAAATGTCCTTCCATTCTGGCATATTGCTGCATTTCATTTTTAGAAATCCCAACTTTAGAAAATAAATCCCGCTCAATTAAAGGTGCACGATGTGTTCCACCATATAAATAATAATATAGAGTCCTATAAACCACGAAGTTAGCAGGAATAAGAAAATCAAAAGTCCACTCATAGTCGATAACATTCCAGCCCGCGTTGATTAGCAGATTACCAAACACCATATCAATATTTGTCACTTTTCCTGCTTCCAGATTGTCAGGAAGTTGAACAAGACCAAATACTTCTTTAAATTCGTTGGAAATCTGGAATCTACTTCCAGAATAAATTCTTTTTAGACAATCACTAAATTCAATTACTCTTTTTTCAATCTCCTCAAAACTTCCTTTTGCTAAAAGTCTATCAAAAATTTCTTCTAGATTTCCCCCTTCAATGAATTCAAAGCAGATACCATCTTCTCTTACTTCACATTGATTTAACTTTATATTCTGTTTCGAAAAAACCGGTTCTAACTTATCTTTCCAAACCGGTAGTTGATTCAAATGTTCCTTGGCTTCCTGCGTTTGTGGGACTTTCATTACATATTTTAATCCATCTTCCACAATAATCTCTGTACGGATAGAAAACTTCTTATCCCTCTCATTAGAGTACTTTGAATAAATCACTTTCTTCATTTACTCTTCCTCCTTTCCTAATTCAGCTAATACTAAATAAGAATTCGAAAATAAGGGAAATAGTCCATCTCGAATTAAACTATTAAATACTTTTGTTTCATCGAACAAAACCATACGCTCCCGATCAAAATTATTCATATTGTTATTTAATTCTCCCTCTTTTGGTAGAAAATTATCAGAATAAATAGTCATCGGAAGTTTGTAATCCGGATATGGATAATAAAATTCCTGCCTTCCTAACCCAGCCTCTTTTAAAATAGATTCTAATTCCACTTTAGAAAATGTCTTAACTCCACAGGACGTTGTATAACCTTCCAACCCTTCAAAAAAAGTACCGAAATGATCTTCTTTACAACCAGCCCAATATTTCAATCCAAGTCGGTTTTCAATGGCGATCACTAATTTACCGTTTTTGTTTAAATGTTTCTTTATTTTTTTCAAGAAATCTACATAAGGGTTTTCCGTCTGAATATAAGCTTCTCCATATTCAAAAACGCCTATTAATGTAATGTAATCAAATTTTTGTGTCAACCCTGCTTCTACATCCTGAAAGTTGCCAAGTAAGATTTCAATATTATCAAACTTTTTATTTCGGTTCGCATTAATCAAACTTCTTTTTTGAGAAAGCTCAATGCATTTCACTTCCAAAGCCTTTTGAGCCAAAGCGCCTGTAATCGCACCGCACCCCGAACCAATTTCCAGTACTTTGTCCGTCTTTTGAATCGGAAGCCAGCTTACAATGTTTTGCCGTATATGAGATAGATGATACAAAACGGCCCAGTCTTTGCTTTGATAAATAACCTCATTGAGTTCTTCTTCTTCGTGATCCTGTACTAATTTTAATAGTACATCCTCAATTTCGCCATCACTATATAAATCTTTTCCCGAATAATGATCATAATTCAAAGTTACATTTCCAATTTTGTTATACATTCTGTTCCCTCTATCTTTTTCTCGGGCTGACACTGCCTGACCCTTTACTTTATACGATCTGAATTTTAGAATTCATATCATAAAAACCAACTGAATTCTTGTCTGCAATTACTGTAATGCTGCATATATCATATAACCGATGATATACCGTGAAATTTTCTCTTTCATAGCCTGTACATCCTAAGGATAATAAGTATTCTCCACCTTGCAGATCCATATTCTGTTCAAACGATATTTCAATGACCTGCTCTTTTTCTTTCAGATTCACAAATTTCTTTTCAACCATCGTATTAGTTCCGGTTATTTCGGTCCCTTTCATATCTTTAATCGAAAATGCAAAAATGGGATCCTGTACCAGTTCATGAAAGATTACTTTCATTTTCACAGTAAAAGGTTCACCCTTCATAATATTATTTGTAATCGTACCGGCTTGATCCATAATTCCATAATCAATGATTTCTGCTAATTTAGTTCCATATTCTTGTCTTCTTTGATTGTTTAACAGCTTACGTGCCCAGCTGTCCTCAGCAAATGCTTTCTCATCCACCGGTGTCATAAGTTCTTTTTCTTCATCATATTGATTTACTAATACTTTTTTGTAAATATCAATCATCTCTTTGGGGTCACCCTCTGCTGTTTTGATGCCTTTATTCAGCAAAATGACACGGTCACAATAACGGCTGATACTGCTTAAATCATGGCTGACAAACAAAATCGTTCGTCCCATTTTCTTAAATTCTTCAAACTTACGATAGCATTTAGCCTGAAAGAAAACATCTCCTACTGAAAGTGCTTCATCAACAATTAGAATTTCCGGTTCAATATTAATGGCAACAGCAAATGCCAATCTAACAAACATACCACTTGAATACGTCTTAACCGGCTGATATACAAAGTCTCCAATATCTGCAAACTCAAGGATATCATTCAGCTTTTCATCCACTTCTTCTCTGGAAAAACCTATCATCATACCGTTCATATACACGTTCTCAATTCCGGTATATTCCATGTTAAAACCTGCCCCTAATTCTAACAAAGCAGAAATACGTCCATCAATTATCACATTACCAGAGGTAGGATTCAATACACCTGTAATGATTTTTAACAAAGTAGACTTTCCGGAACCATTGGTTCCGATAATACCGATAGTCTCACCTTTTTTTATTTCTATATTTACATCATTTAATGCTTTATGCTCCTGATACTTTTTTTTCCTTGTGAAACCAAGGGACTCTTTGAGGCGGTCAGAAGGTTTTTGATAAAGCTTATATATTTTTGATAAATGTTCTACTTTAATTACTGTCTTTTCCATCCCTATTCTCTCTTTCTAAGGTATCTTCTTTTATAACATTCATGCACTCAATTCTGCAACTTAAATTTTCTTAATTTATAGTCACAGTTCAGCCGTGCAGAAAAGGCACATTATGAATGACATGGCTGAGCTGTAACAATTTATAGTATATCTGCAAAATGAGTTTTTAATTTTTTAAAAGTCCGCGTTCCAAATAGAAACATAAGGATAGTAAAAATCCAAAAATAAGCCGTAAGTAACGGTCTCTCCCAAAACCATACTTTAAATAGTGTTGCTTCTCGATAGCCATAGATAATATAATACATGGGATTTAATTTAAAAACATATTCTATCCACGGATGCTTAACCATCTTATCTTCCAGAACAGATAATTGCCACATAATAGGAACCATCCACACTCCTACCTGGAATATAATATTTATAATCGGATTCAAATCCCGGAAGAAAATAACAATAGCACTGGTAGCATAGGAAATTCCCAACACTAATACAAATGCACAAAAAGTATAATAAAAAATCTGCAAGGTATACAAATCAGGAAATCTCCCGTAACCTGCCAATATAACAAGCATAACTCCTGCAAAAAAAACATGAACAAATATAGCAGACAAAACTTTAACGATAGGTAACACTTTTATTTGAAATACTACTTTTTTAACTAAATAATTATATTCTAGAAGAGCATTCGTACCTCCAGTCAAGGCATCTTGAAAGAAAAACCAAGGTACAATTCCCGTAACCAGCCATAAAACATACGGAAATTCAGAAGATTGTCGTGCTGCCGGCATTGCGACTTGGAATACGAACCAGTACACCAGCACCGTAACAACTGGCTGTATAAACGCCCATATGGTTCCCAGATAAGAGCCGGCAAATTTTCTTTTAAAATCATTTTTTGCTAAATTCCCAATTAATTTTCTACTATCATAAACCTCTTTTATCGAATGTAAGAATTTATTGTCTGTCATTCTAAATACTCCTTTAGATTCCTATTTTTCCACATAATTCAATTTAGTATATCATTTTCGTTAGTAAGATTCAACTAGTAACAGACAAAAACGGGCAGGATAGAAAAAGCTCATTGAATAAGTTTCTATAAAACAAAAAAGGCTAAGATGAGTTTCTTCATCTTAACCCTATTTATTTCCTAATATATCAAATGTCTCTCAGTTATCTTTATATCGCCCTTACGATACAGATCTTTAACAGACTTTTCATCTATTTGTTCTATAATATTTAAATATTCTTCCAAATCACTTCCCTGCATAGTCATCTCAACATAAGCCTGACCAAACTTCTTTGGCTCTTTATCTAGTAGTTCTGAATATTTATCTAAAATTCCATTTTTTATCTGCTTTAAATTCTGGCTGTTAAAACAATCAAAAATTCTTTTTTTATACTCTGCTAATTCCTGATTATAATATAAAATGCAAGGTTCTAACCCATCCACATTTACTTCAGCTTTATTTTGAAATAGCGAAGATGCAATAATTGATAACAATACAAATTTATTCGTAATACTAAATTCCTGATTCGAAAAATCAAACTGAATACAACCTATTTGGTAATTCTCATAATTCTTCAAAATATTTTGCTGATTCGTTAATAAAAATATATCTTTTTCTTCATAGAATTTCTTTATCTGGTATTTTCTGTCTTTTTCATTGTTTATAAAATGATAAAACATAAAATCCCTCAGTGTCTTTATATTCCCATTAATAAATAAATAACTATTTTCAAATGTAATTAAGTTCACAAAAAATGCTAAAAAATCTTCATAAGTAACCTTATCCAAGTCGCTTTTATAATCTTTATAATTATAACTATTACTAAAATCAGAAAATCCCATCATCTTGTTTCTAGTTTGAAATGCAATATCCTTTATTTTCTTATTAAAATCACTTCTGGTTTTCTTAACGGCATTTTCAAATATTCTCTTATCTACCGGTAAGCGATATATGATATCTAACAACATCTGCATGTCCTCATCCATTTCTTCTTTTGATGTTTTCATTGAAATATGAATCACATTTTTAGATATCGTCCCATCTACCTTTAAGCCCGGTTCTTCATTAACAATTTCTTTTATATAATTTAAAAATATACAAACACAAGATGTATTAATCTCCACTTCCTTCTGATTATCTGAATTCCAGATTTTCTTTATACAATATCCGGCTCCAATTCCTAAATTAATATATATATCTCTTCCATTATAGTTATGTTCATTGATAGTAAATTTTAAATGGTTCATGTCGTTTAAACTCATGATACTCCCTCCTTATATGTAAATAATCATTATGCGCTTTTATACTGTTATCATTTTAATACATTTGTAATATCTTTTCACATTTTCTTAATAATGTCAATCGCATTAGCGTACTACTTCTTGACTTTTTTTATCCAACTATCACAAATCTCATATTTTGTTCGCTTAGTATTAAATCTTTTTAACATATTTGTTACATATGTAATACAAAAGAATGAATATTATATATATTAATAGATAGAAAAATAGTAAATAAAACGCATATTCTTATAAAGATAAAAAAAGCCCTCTGTTTCAATACTATTCAAAGTATTGAAATAGAAGGATAATGGTATGTAACTGATCTAAAAACGTCTAATACATAACTCTATTTTTTTTAAAATCTGAAGTAATGATTTTTTGTTTCTTTTTTTCTTCTTCGTCTTCTATATAAACCAAATGACTTTCTGTGATTTTTAATTTCCCCATATTGTATAATTCTTGCGCTGACTTATTATCTATGTTTTCGATTATATTTAAAAACTCTTCTAAATCACTTCCCATCATCGCCATTTCAACAAAAATCTGATTATACAATTCTGGCTTCTTATTTAGTAATTCGGAATATTTAATTAAAATTCCACTTTTTATTTGTTGTAATTTTTCGGTTTTACAACATCCATTAATTTTATCCTTGTACTTAAGTAAATCTTGATTATAGTACAATATGCTGGAATCATATTCATCAACACATAATTCTGCTTTTTCTTTAAATAAGCAGGATGATATAAGCGATAACAGAACTAATTTTTTCGTTGTGTCAAATTCCTTATTTAAAAAGTCAAATCGGATACATCCAGCCTTAAAATTTTCACGGCTCTTACATAAAAAATGCTGATCAATAAGTAATGTAAGATCCTTACTCTCAAATAACTTCTTCACATTATATTCTCTACCATTTTCATATTTTATGAAGTTGTAGAATATATAGTTCTCTATTGTTTTTATATTACCGTTTATAAACAAAAAACTATTTTGTATTGTTATCAATTTTTCCATATAAACTAAGAAATTTTCAAAAGTTACCGTATTCATTGCTTCAGTAAACTCTTTATAGTTGAACCCTTTATTTAAATCCGAAAATTCCATCAGCCTATGTTTAGCTTGATATACTGATTCTCTGCTCTTAATCCTGAAATCATTACGAGTTACTTCTACTGCTTTTTGAAACATATCATATTCCAATGGTATTCGATAAATAATATCCAACAATTCCTGCATATCTTCATCAATATCTCTTTTATTTGTTTTCATGGAAATATGAATCGCATTTTTCGTAACAGTTCCACGTATCATTAGACCTGGATCTTCATTAACAACCTCTTTTAAATAGTTTAAGAATATATGTGCACATGACATATTTAACTTTACTTCTTCCTGGGTATCAAGATCCAGAGTATTATTTATACAATAACCTGCTCTAATGCCAAGATTGATATAAATAGCGTCACCGCTAAATATATGTTCTTTAACTTGAAATTTTAAATGATTGGTTTCATATAAACTCAATTTAATTCCTCCTTTGAATCATATACCCCCCCTTTGTATACAACTAATTTGTTTTAATTCTACAAGGAAGCATTTTCTCATAATTATATGATTATGTCAACTGTTGTAATGAACTACTTTTGTTTTAGTTTCCATATTTTGTCAGTCTTTTTACGTGTGCAGCAAATATCATTGCACATTTCCATATAAATCCTTCTAATTCTACAGTAAAAAACAAATTATTACTAACTAATTCAGGATAGTTGTATTTTTGAAAAAATGTGTTAAAATCAATGAAGGAAGATATCACTAAATGATTAGGAGGATTCAACTTTGAATTTATCATCTCTAAAAAAAAGAACATTGAATGTCATCTGTAAACCTTATTTTCCAATCATAGTTTTTGGAATTATTGTTTTTGTTTTGCATCTCATTATAGACACTAATTATGGAGATGATTTAATTTTTATGCATTCTCTCGATGAATTGTCATTAACAGAATTTTTAAAAGCTAGATATCAGACCTGGTCCTCAAGAATTTTTATTGAAGCAGTTTTAGTAACTTTGGTAAAAATGCCGATTTTATGGAAATTACTAGATACAATTGTGTGTATTCTTATTATATATACTTTGTCAAAATTATTTGCTAAAAGGAATATATTACAATGTAACATTATAATATGCTGTTTGTTCTTTATGTATCCTTTCTTACATATGAATACTGCAGGCTGGATGGCTACTACTATAAATTATCTATGGCCATTAGGATTTGGACTAATCTCCTTCCTTCCTATAAAGAAAGTATTTGATGGTGAGACCTTTCACATATGGGAATACCCGTTATATAGTATTGCGTTGTTCTATGGTGCTAATTTAGAACAAATGTGTGCCATTATTTTTGGAATTTATATCTCATTTACATTCTTCTTCTTTTTGAAAAAGAAAAGAAATGTCTATATCTGGTTTCAAACCGCATTAAGCTTCCTTAGTCTTCTTTTCATTATGTTGAGTCCGGGGAATAAAGTTAGATACCAGACTGAAGTTGATGTATGGTTTCCTGATTTTAATCAGCTTTCTTTTTTCAGAAAACTTGAAATGGGATTCTCCTCTACACTGTTTCATTATATAATGACGCCAAATGTATTCTTTGGGGTTTTTTGTACCATAGTGTTATTCTTTATTCTACTTAAATACAAAGACAGATTTCATCGCACCATTGGATTTATCCCCGTAATCATTAGCTTAGTGTTTGGAGTTTTTGGAAATATTTCCGGAGGTATTTTCCCCGGAATCGGTAATACTATTTCCAGTCTCACAGATCATGGAACGGGAATCTTACTGACTTCGATTAAAAGCTGGGGGCCGGATTTTATATTATGTCTTGCCTGTATTCCGCTAATTTATTGTGTATATCATATTTTTGACGACAGGCTGCAAGGGTTTTTCTCTATATTTATATTGGCTGTAGGCTTTTGCTCCCGCCTTATTATAGGATTCACTCCTACAATCTGGGGGTCAGGTGAACGTACGTATCTGTTTATGTATGTTTCTATTATTATTGTTTTAATTTTACTATATAATCAAATAAGTAATTCAAAAAGCAAAAAACATAAGGAATTTTTTGAAAATATTATTTTTATTGCAACAGGATTGTCTTTCTTTAATACGTTTTTCTTAATTCATTAAATTATTACCATGCAGAAAGGAATCAATATGAAATTACGAAATAGAATCACACCAAAGACCCTACGTATCTTTTTTTTACTTGGGGTTCTTGGATGTTTAGGTGTACTTGTTATATCCTATATACATCCCAAAAAAACTCTTTTTGCCGCGCAGACACTTTCTTCCTTAAATGAAGAAAGTTATTTTTCTGAGCCGGTCAGCAACAATACAAAATATGACCTTGAGCTAAGCGCTAACAACGTACCTGTAGAATTTATTGGTTTTTATATGGCGACGGATACACGGGTAGTAGAAAAGGGAACAATTCATTATCATTTAATTGAAAAATCTACATCAAAATCAGTTTACTCCGGTGAGGTTACTTTAGCTGGCGTCGGACATAACAGCTTTTTACTTCTTCCATTCCTTGTAAAGGAACCATTGAATGGAGCATATCAATTACAACTTACTTTCTCCGATATAGATTCTGCAAATCCGCCGGCATTTTGGATTACACCCGAGAAGTACCATGATATTTCCTGTCAATGTAATGGAGAAAAATTGAATGGAAACTTGATATCTATTATTTATAATCATAATACTACCAGACCTCTTGTCTGGGACTGTATTTTTACCTTATGTGTTCTGGGAACTGTTTTCTGTCTGCTTCCTAAGAATCCACGAAAGGAGAGAAAAACAAAATGAAATTACATACTAAGCTTTCTCTATGGCAAAAAATTATTATTATAATTATAACCGGACTTCTTTTCAGTTTTATACTTGAAGCTTCCATCTTTAATTTAGATGTGATACAAAACGGAAGCAATTCTGTTAAAGTTACAAAAGAAGATTCTAATATGACATTATTAGAAACCTATGCATTTCAGACTTATACCATTTCTTTCTCAAAACCTGTATATGCCAAAAAGTTATTCCTAAAACTGGAATCAAAGGGTGAATCTTTCGAATATATCGTTTATGGCAATGTTTTATCCAACTATGGTTCAGAACAAGACTTGAGCCAAATAAAAGATACTTATTATCCACAACTTTCTAAAAGTTGTATTAATCTTAATAAACATATTAAAAAATTGAGTATTCAAGTTCCAAAAGCTGCAAAAGCATCTTTTGACTCGATCACTCTTGATACCTCTTTTCAACTGAATCCTTATCGCATCTTTTTTATATTTGTATGCTTCTTTCTTTTATTTTTCCTTATTTTCTGCAAGGAAGTATTTGAAAAGAATCTCTCTATTGGATTTGGAATCATTGGAATCATAATTGGATTTACTATGATTTTATTTATCGGTACAAAAACACCGGGATGGGATGAACAGATTCACTTTAAGTCATCCTATTTAGAAGTATTTGGTTCCTATACAAGTTCCACTGCATTAATGCGCGATTCTACAGTACCCAATTTTAATAGCTACGAAGAGCGGAACGAAGTATCTGGTTATTTAAAGAGTTTATCTACAGATTCACCCAGTATTTCCATTGATAAGTTTGTTTCCTATAATCATCGTGCTTATCTTGGACAGTCCGCCTTTTTACTAATTGGAAAGTTTCTACATCTGCCTGCGGATTGGTTTTATATGTTTGGAAAACTTGGTAACCTTTTGGTTTATATTCTCTTATTAGGAATCAGCATCCGTATTGCCAAAGCCGGTAAGGTATATATTTTAGCAGTCGGTCTTTTACCGACTTCACTCTTTTTGTCTTCCACATATACGTATGATTCTTTTATTACCGGTTTCATAATACTTGGTTTTGTCTTATGGTTAAATGAAATGCTTACCCCAAAAGAAAAAGTCGTATGGTGGAAGATGCTCCTGACAATTTTGTGTTTTTCTTTGGGAAGCTTTTCCAAGGCAATATATATTCCACTTTTGTTATTAATATTATTGCTTCCAAAAGAAAAGTTTGAAGACAAAAAGCAAATGCTTATTTTTAAAATCGGAATCATAATAACTTTTATAGTTGTATTAAGTACGTTCCTCCTGCCTGCTCTACAAACTAGTGTAAGTGCAGCAGCCACGGGTACTGGGTCCAGCGGTGGACTTGGTAGTGATGACCGGGGTGGTGCAACTGATATTGCAAGTCAGATGTCTGTTATTTTCAATCATCCATTGGAATATACGAAATTGTTGCTTTCTAGCATTTTTTCTACTTTCGGAGACTATATATTTAGGGATGCTTCTATCTTTTTTGCACACGCAGGTTATATACCAATGCCTTTAACATTTATTCCTGTAATTTTACTCTGTGTTGTAGCATTTGTAAGACCAAAAAATGAAAAAAGTTTTACTCTGTCAAAGTTTCAGCGTTCTTACCTTGGTTTTCTGATTTTCGGAATCGTATGCTTGATTTGGACCTCCATGTATCTTGCCTTCACTCCTGTGGGGGAATTTAAAATAAATGGAGTTCAGGGACGTTATTATATTCCTTTATTCGTTCCACTCTTAGTGTTTTTACGAAATGAGAAAATACGCTGGAATATATCTGAACAAAGTTTTCATAGGCTTATTTGCGGAGTTCTGGCCTTTTTAAGCTTATCTGGAATTTATTCAAACTTACTAATTAACTGCATATAAAAAAGAGCGTCGTACTTAAAGTACGACGCCCTTTTTTCATATAATTATTTTGTTAATCCATAGTAAGCTGCTATCGCTTTTGCATTGGAAATTCCAATTTTCTTTAATTTTGAATCGCTGTTTAAGAATCTGGAAAAATCACTGGAATCCATAAAAGCATTTTCTACAATAATTCCAGGGAAACCTTTCGCAACGCTACCTCGGATTACTGCATAATAGTCTTGACCCGGATAATCGTTTGATGCTCTTGTATAAACACCCCATTCACCAATTCCTATATCACTCTTAAGCTGTGAGATAACCTTTTTAGCCAAAGCTTTACTTTCCGAATTATATCCGTTATTTAATGTTATAAAGGCTCCAACACCTGCAGCTGTATGACTAACGGATGCATTGAAATGCTGTGAAACAAAACATGTTGCACCCTTTTCCTGCGCAAACTCCGTACGCTCTGCAAGCGTAGGATAAACATCGGTAGTCCTTGTCATATAAACTGCTACACCACTATATTTTTCTAACTCAGCTTTGGTATATTTTGATACTTTAAGATTTATATCTTTTTCATATACACCGTTATATACAGCTCCGCTATCATATCCTCCATGCCCCGGATCTAACACAACAACGATACCTTTATTAACAGTGACTGTACACTTTGCTATCCTTCCGTTTGCCGTTTTTGCAGTAATAACTGCTGTCCCTTGTGATACAGCTTTAATTTTTCCCCTTTGATTTACCTTTACCACATTTTTATCGGAAGAACTCCATCTAACTGTCTTCGTGGTTGTTTTTGAAGGCGAAACAGATGCTTTTAAAGTCTTAGTTTGACCTGCTTGCAGACTAATCGAAGATTTGTTCAACTTTACTCTTTTTGCATTTGTAAATTCTACTGCACGACTGTAGCTGCTCTTTGCCTTACCGGTTACCGAAACAATTTTATAATAATAGGTAGTTCCATTCTTCAAATCTGTATCCGTATAAGAGTTTGAAGATACCGTAGCTATTCTTTGATAACCGGAAGACTTATTAGTCGAACGATAAACTCGGTATGTTTTTGCAGCTTTGGGTTTTGTCCAGGAAATAACTGATTTTTTATTTCCTCCGCTTCTCGTAATTATTTGAGTAACTTTATTAGGCTTTGGTGCTGAATATACAACACTACTTGCTTTTCCTCTTACACCACTCTTGATTGCATAAACTTTATAAAAATAATGAACACCTGTTTTCAATCTTCCAACTTTGTATGAGGTTGTTTTTGAAGAAACAGTCGCTACTTTCTTATAACCTGACTTCTTATTTGTTGATTGATAAATTGTATATTTTGAAGCGCCCGATACTTTATTCCAGGATATTTTGACTTTATTATAAGAAGCACTTTTTGCTTTTACTTTAGTCGGTTTTTTAATTACGGCTTTCACATAAGACGCTTTGCTATTATAACCACCTATTTTTGATGCATATGCTCTCACCTTATAATAATATTTACTTCCATTTTGTAAACCGGAATCTACATATTCTGTAACATTAGAAACTGTTTTAATTCTTTTATATCCTGTGTTTTCTTGATTTGAACGATATATCTTGTATCGAGTCGCTCCATTCACTGCACGCCAGGAAATCTTCACTTTATTATAATTAATACTTTTAGCTGTAATCTTCGCCGTCACTTCCGGTTTAGGCGCCCGATAGACAGCGGTACTGAACGAACTTTCTGTACCTTCAGAAACAGATTTGACTTTAAAATAATAAGTCGTACCTGTAACTAATTTTTCACTTGTATAATAATTATTAGAAGTAATTCCTATCTTACTATATCCACTATCTTTATCCTTAGAACTATAGATTTCATAAGCTTTCGCACCCTCTACACTACCCCATGTTAGTTTTAAAGACTGATAATTAACATTTGATGTTTTTACATTTTCAGGAGTCAACAAAACAACAACTTTAATTGATGATAAAGGAGAGCCTGCTTTTGATGCAACTACACTTCCACTCGTAAGGGCATAATTCCCTTCAACTTTCTGTTCGTCTTCTGTTTTGGATATTACCATTCCTCTGTTTCCAGCTGCATTCAATGTTCCACCTTTTAAAATCAATGTTCCATTATTCTCAATAACGACTCCGTCATCAAAATTGTTTATTAAACTTCCATTCCCTTCTATCGTTAACGTCGCATTTTCTTCTACGATAATTACAGGTGTCTCTTTTCCGGCTTCTAATTGGTATGTATTTAAGTTTAATATAATATTCTTTTGAGATGGAATTGTTATACTATTATTAACTACCGCATTCTCATTCAGAGTGACTGTAGTAGCTGTATCAGCACCAGCTTCATTAATAGAAGTTTGTAGTGAAGTAATGATACTGCTTTCTCCTACTTCCATTTTGCCAGCTTTTACTTCATCCTGCTCCTCTGTTTGTTGAGCAGATTCCTCTGGTGTCTGTTCTTGTCTTTCTGTCTCGCCCATTACACTTTCAGGCTGTTGTTTCTCATTTACTACAGTTTGATTTTCATTGGATGTCGTTTGTATATTACCTACAGCAACTGCTCTAGTATCTACGCCCAATAAAGTCATCAAAACTGCCAATAAAAAAGCAATTACTCTTTTCTTCATTCTTGTACTCCTTTTTAGTCTCTACCTAATGTATAAGTGTTTTTATTCTCGTGTATTTTCAGAAACATTTGTGGCTAATCTACCTGATCCATTGTCTGATCTGGTGTCTGATCCGGAGTTTCTTCGCTTACACTTTTTCCATTCTCTACATTATCAAGAATCTCATCCTCTGTCAATGCTCGGTAGACATTTAAAGTATAAGTTTGAATTACTCCCGATGGTGAAGTTACTTTTATAAGGATTATATTATCACCATGATCCAGTTTTTCTTTCTGTTCTAATTCTACAACACTTTCTTCGTTCATAGGTTGTGCACTGAACATAAAAGTTTCTACTTCATATGGAACCTTTATAGAATATTCATAAGTATTTGGATTAAAATCAGGTTTCAATTTCCCATTTGCTACCAAAAGTTCATACAGCCTCGCATCCGACGGTTCTGAACGATTTACAACTACTTCAACTGCTGAACTTTTGGATAGTAATTGAACAGCTTCTGCATTTTCTGCTCCTTCCGCTTTTATATCATAAAGATTTAAATTGCTTATACCCAATTCAAGGGCTCGGAACTTCAACTCATAAACTTCTTCTGTAGCACCTTCAGGATATGTATCTGTTATTTTTACCGTTCCTCCTGTTCCTACGATAGAATCTGTGTTGCTCGAAACAAATTCTATCACATCCGAATTATAAGACAGATATGCATGAAGCATACTGATCGGCTCAGGACTCTCAATTTTTATTTTCACTGTAAATTCATCCAGGCGCTTTGCTGTTCCATCTATCGTTTCTACATAGATGGAGGCCTCATGTGCGCTTCCATTTATTACTACACCAAATACACCTCCGATAAGAAGCAATACACTTAGAATGGCAGCCATTGCATACTTATTTGATGATCCTTTTCTTCTAAACAATGCCCAATTCATATTAATTCCTCCTTAATTAGCCATTCTGGTAACTGTTATCGTATAGGTTCTACTACTACCATTTCCAGCTGTGCAGACAATATAAAATTTTCTACTGTGACCTGCTGTTAAACTGGTAATGTCTTTCGTTCCGGTACCAGAAACACTTTGAGCGTATTTACTCACTGCACTTGCACTTATATTAATTGTATTAACACCACTTGGAACTACCATATTATAAGATGTCTCATTATAAGCAAATGTTTTATTAAATGATAAACTTTGTGATCCATTTTTTACTACTAATGATTTTAAATAACTATTCGGATTACCTGCTTTTACCGGTAACGGACTTGGTGAAGCCGGCATATTATTATAGACCGGAATATAAAATACAATCGTATCATTTAAAATTCCATAATTACTATAAGCTTTGTAAGTTGTACTTGATTCACTTGTTGGCGCCTGTACATTCGTCATATATTGATGCCAGTAATAATACGGACTATTAACTACACTAAATTTTTGGAAATATAGTGTATTCTGTTTCTTTTGTATATAAGAAGCTCCAATATATTTGGCTCCTCCAACAATCGACTTATATGGTGTATTCCATGGTCTGTCATAGGTGGTTCCACTTTTTGCATACGCTAATCCATTGGCAATTGCACCGCCGCCAGGACTATCATTTGCAGCAATATTAAAATAATTATAATATCCTTCATATCCCGGATAAGTACCACTTACTGATCCACTTCCTGTAAGGCCTAATTCCTGTCTGGCACGTGCTGCCAAAAAGTATGGGCTCACTCCGGCCTGCTGTCCTGCCTCCATAAAAGTAGTATTATAATATTTACTATAGTGTCTTCCACCTTCTACATAACTAAAAGTACCATTCATAAATGTATCTTTCAGAATAGTAGAAACTACACTCTTTGATTGTGCAGAATTGTATGCCAAAGATTCAAATTGGAATATCTTTGTTGCTGTAAGTGCATTTCTAGGGTCCATATAATATTTCACTACATTTTCAGCTGCAGTATACCATGTTGTTCCATCGCACAATTTGTAAGTATCCGTAGCCCAGGAATATGCATTTGATGCGGTAGACAAATATGAGAACGGTGCACTATAGGTACCGCTGATACCATTTGAAGGTGCTGTGGACGAAATTGTATTTACACCTACCTTGGTTTCATTATAAATGACAGTATCCCAGGAAAGACCTGTATTAATAGGTACGAACCTCCAGTTCGGATAAGACTGATGTAAATTCTTTAAAAGTGGCTTATAACTACTTGGAAATCCTGCGATCGATGCATCAAAACCTGTATCATCTGTAATTGACACATGCCATGATAATATGTACCCCGTTAGTGTTTTTCCTGAAACTGAATATTGACATCTATACCATTTAATTCCTCTCACAGTTACAGAACCCATGATAGTCAGTGCAGTTCCTTGCTTTAAATATCCTCTTTGAGTTGATATCCCTGATGCAATTCTTCTTCCAATTGTATTCGCTTTCGTATAACCTGTTTTTAACGGATAGCTTGTACTTGCTGTTGAAATAAGCTGAGTCACTCTACTTGATGGTACATAGCCTGTAATAATTTTTCCATTTACATAGGCATTTACTTTTGTCCAATAAGTTTTATACACTTTCAAACTACCGCGAATGATAAGCTGATCATATGCAGAAATAGTTGCCAGTTTTGTATCATAATTATTAGCAGATTTATACATATACATTCTTACTTTAGCTTGTCCTAATTGATACTTAGTAGTTCTGGCTTTTACAGAATAAAAACTTAAATACGCATAATGCATATAACCTTTAATTTTTTTCCCGTTTCGTTTCACATAAATACGGTACCATCTAGTCTTACCACTGTATTTTTTGTCTATCACCTTTACTGTCGTATTCCTAGGAAGCAGACCAACTGCTTTTGACCTGGTGGTCGTGGATTTTCTGACATATACATAGGATCCTTTTACTTTTGCATATCTTTTCACGTATTTTGCTTTTGTAGTTGAGGATTTCTTAGTTACAGTCTTACTAGTCGTAGTCTTCTTTATATAAGAAGCCGCTACATAACCTGTCTTTCTCTTCCCTTTTACCGTTGCAGTTATCTTATACCATAACATACCTCTTCGGTCTTTCTTTGAAGAAGATATACTGACATTAGTTCCTTTGGGCAACTTTCCAATAATAGAAGAACTGGTAGAATAGCTTCTCCTTAAATTCAGAACACTGGCAGTCACCTTACCGCGTGATGCTGCTCTGACCTGATATGCCGGCATGCAAAGACTTAATACTAATAGAAAAAGTATCAGCCACATCTTATTAACCCCTAATAATGATTTGCCCCTCGCATACTTCTTCTCCATGCAAATGCCTCCTTACTGCCCATAAAATTTATCGACATTTTTTTATATTACGTTAACAATTATAACAAATTTTTATAAATTAATCAATAAATTCGCTATATTTTGACAAATTTATGTCTAAAATTGGAATTTTATGTAAACAGTGTTACAATATGTACAAACTTTTGGTTGTAAATTATCACCAATGCTTATATAATATATTAGATACTGATTACTAATAATAAAATTGCAAAGGGGAAATTTAATGAACAATGTAATGACTAAAACGAAAAAGGCTTTTTTAGCTCTTACGGTTTTAATATTTGCTGCCGTTCTGGCACCAATTACAATTTCAATGGGTAAATCCTATGCTTCTGCATATTCCATAAGAGTTAACAAAGCAACAAATGTAGTTACTATTTACAATAGCTCCGGTGCTGCAGTGAAAGCTATGATTTGCTCAACCGGAGAGGCTACACCAATCGGAACTTTTCGTATACAAGAAAAGTACCGATGGCATGAACTGATGGGACCTTGTTGGGGACAATACTGCAGCCGGTATAGACCGGGTATGTTATTTCATTCTGTATACTATTGGACCAACGGTGATCCTTCATCCCTAGATTATGATGCATGGGATAAACTTGGCACAACAGCTTCACATGGATGTATCCGCCTCACGACTGCAGATGCCAAATGGTTATATGACAACTGTTCTTACGGCACGACCGTCAGCATCTTCTATGGTTCATCTGCTGATGATCCTCTTGGAAAACCAGTTGTAATAAAAGTTTCACAAGGCGCATGGAATGGATGGGATCCGACCGATCCAAACAGTAGTAATCCATGGCATGCCGCAAGACCATCTATTAAGGTAAGAAATACTAAAATTCAATATGGATCAAATTTTAACCCAACATCAACAATCACCGCATATGATAGTGCAGGAAATGATGTTACCTCAACCGTTTCTATCTCAGGTGCAAATAAAGTAAAGACCAAAAAATTAGGTAAAAAGTTTAAAGTTACATATTCCGTAACAGATGCCCTGGGACGTACTGCATCAAAGGTAGTTACATATAAAATCGTAGATTTAAAGAAACCGATTATAAAAGGGTTCAGCACAAAGAAAAAGAATAGAGAATACAATTCTTTATTCTATTATAAGAAGAAAGTGTCTGCTAAATCTTATGCAGGTAAAAATTTAAATAAAAAATTATTAGTTTATGTAAAAATGCCACATTCTTCTAAATACATAAAATTACGTGGAAAAGCGATTTATCTTAACAAATTAGGAACCTATACCTTTAAATATAAGGTTAAAAACCCTAAAAATAAGAAAACTGCAGTAAAATATAGGAAGATCAAAGTAAATGATAACAAAAAACCACAAATCTTTGGTATGACATCTACTAGAACGGTAAATTACAAAACTACGATCAACTTGAAATCCGGTTTATATGCTAAATTACGTTCAGGTAAAAAGTTCAGAAGTAGTATAATACTCAAGATCAATACTCCTAACGGTAATAAAGGTACGTATAAATACTCTAAGATTAAGACTGCATTCACCTTTAATCAGTTGGGCAAATATAAATTCACATATATTGCAAAGAATCCTAGAAGCGGCAAAACCTTAACCTGTTATCGTTATGTTACGGTCGTAGATCCTGTAACCATTACAGCTAATAATGTAACAAGCGGATTAGATTTATACAATCCTAATACCAATACAATCCAGCCTATTAATTATAATGTCTTAAGTTTAGCTACAGCATCCGGATTAAAGAGTGGTAACTTGACTGGTTTGATTAAGATAACCTCAGTTAAAAATCCATTAAATCAAAATGTTGCAGTCTCAAACGGACTAGTTACATTAGATAAAGCAGGCATCTATACAGTTACCTATCAAGTATCTGGAACTAACCTAAGAACAGCTACGAAAACAATTACAATAAAAGTAATTAACAGTAAAGTTGGTTCAACTAATGTTCCAAATAACAAACAGACAGATGATACTCAAACACCGGATACAGGCTCTAATCAGACACCTGACATAGAGAATGCCCAGACGCAGGATAATGTAAGTATACAATCTTCGGATACAAACTAAATAAATTCTATAAAATTTGAAATAACCCATACAAGAGCAAAAATACTCCTGTATGGGTTATTTCTTTATCAATAAGTGTATGCATGATTTTAAACTTGGGGAAAAAATGAAAAACGGCATAGTCGATAATCACGACTTTGCCGAATTTTTTAAGTATTATATAATAATTCAAGCTTACCAATGCAAAATTTTTTGATTCTATCAATCATTTTTTGATATCGAAGAATTTTCTTAAAGTATTCAATTACGATGGATATAGCAATTGAAATTAACAATAATACTGCAATAATCAATATAAAATGCTGAAATGAATATGTAAAGTCTTTTAAATAATAAGCTCTTATAAATGTATGTACTAAAAAAATGTTCATCGAATGCTTCCCAATAAATTTTAGAATAGTGCCTAAAATCGGAAGTTCCGTAATAAATTCATAACTAAAATATATAACTAGTATTGGTATAATACCTAATTTAATTTCCCAAAATTGTTTCATCGGAAGCTGCAAATAAGCTTTATAACTAATGCAAATAAGAATACTTAATACTACAAATTTAATTACTTTATTTATATAAAAATTTTTTACAATCTTAAATTCCTTTAGTCTTCCAAGAATATTATACTCTGCAATAATCATTCCCATTATAACAAGAAATAAATACGATTTAAAATCAGTTCCGGTATGTTCAAGCTTAAGAACTCTTGGAAGACCTATGCATAATACAAGTGTTAATATATAACCAAATTTCTTAAAAGCAAAATATATGATAGGTACAAAAACAATTATCATTATTGCAGCACTCATATACCACCATGTCCCATTTAATTGCTTTATGCCAAATAATTTACCCAATCCCAAAAAATCTACTACCATTGACATAACACCTGTCGTAAGATTTTTATTAAAATATATATCAGTAGTTCGTTGATCTATGAACTGGCAGACAATACTTGAAAGAATAAAAACAAACCAATAGCCTGATAGTACAGATATCAACCGGGTGGTTAACCACTTTTCAAATTGAAATCCTACTTTTACCTCATGTTTTCCTATCGTATTCTTCAAGGATAATGCTAAACCATAACTACTGACAAAAACAAATAAACTTACACAAATTTTAAAAAATAAAGCGATATCTACTACAAAATCTTGCGTAAACGGTGCAAAATTTACTATTTGATCTTTAAATAATGTTGTGACTCGGAAATTGTGATGTGTAAGCATAAACAAAATACTAATTCCCTTAATTGCCAACGTATCATCTTTCGAAAAAGTCATTTCTATTTCCTCAACTCACCTTTTTATTCATATTCTTTTATTACATACGTGGGTACTAATTTCTGGATCTCTTTTTTAATTTCATTGTTTTCATTTTTAACAATTTCTTTCAACTCTTCAAGCTTCTCAAAAAATTCTTTTTCATCAAATTCAATTGGCTTTCCGATATGAATCAACTTATTTTTCGTATCCTGCATTCCTTCTTCTTCCATTAAAAGTTCTTCATACAGTTTTTCACCCGGGCGTAAACCGGTAAATTCTATTTTAATATCTTCACCAGGAATATAGCCTGATAAACGAATCAAGTTATTAGCCAGTTCTAATATTTTAACAGGTTCTCCCATGTCTAATACAAAGATTTCTCCACCTTTTGCATATGCTCCTGCTTGTAATACTAAAGAAACTGCTTCCGGAATCGTCATAAAATAACGGATTATATCTGGATGTGTAACAGTAACAGGTCCACCTTCCTTGATTTGCTTTTTAAATAAAGGAATTACACTTCCGTTACTACCTAATACATTACCAAAGCGTACTGCAACAAATTCAGTAGTACCTCTTTTGTTATAAGATTGAACAATCATCTCACACATACGTTTAGAGGCGCCCATTATATTGGTCGGATTCACTGCCTTATCTGTTGAAATCAAGACAAACTTTTCAACACTATGAGTAACAGCAGCCTCTGCAGCAATCCAAGTGCCAAAAACATTGTTTTTGATCGCTTCATTCGGACTCACTTCCATCAATGGTACATGTTTGTGTGCTGCTGCATGATATACAATATTAGGTTTATATATCTCAAATATACTATTGATACGGCTAGAATTTCTAATAGAAGCTATTAATACGACCAAGTCTAATTTAGGGTATTTCTTAATTAATTCCTGTTGAATGTCATATGCATTATTTTCGTAAATATCTACAATAATTAATTTTTTGGGATTTTGTGTGGCTATCTGCCGACATAATTCACTTCCGATAGATCCCCCTCCACCAGTAACCAAAACAACTTTGTCCTCAACATACTTCATAATAGAACATAAATCAACCTTAATCTGCTCTCTACCTAGCAAATCAAGTACATCAACTTTTCTAAGGGTACTTACACTTACTTCTCCATTTACTAATTGATAGATTCCCGGAAGCGTCTTTAACTCACATTTCGTTTCTTTACATATATCCAAAATTTCTTTAATCACTTGTTTGGAAGCTGATGGCATTGCTATTATTATTTCATCGATCCGATAAGATGCTACCATTTCAATAATTTCTTCTCTTCCACCGGCAACCTTTACTCCGTGAATATAATTTCCGACTTTTAAATGGTCATCGTCAATCACACAACAAACGTTTTTTTGCAAGTAGTGACTTGTATTCATTTCTTTGATTAACGCATTTCCTGCATTTCCTGCCCCAATAATCATTACATTTTTTCTCATTGCCCTAACTGTTCTTCTCTGTATTACAGAGCGCAGGACCCGGTAAGAAAATCTGCTTCCAATGATTAATATCAACAAACACATACCATACAATAAATAGTAGCTTCTTGGTACTGCATAATAATTCGGATGATTAGCTGCTAACATTCCCACTGTTTGTATTAAAGATGAAATAATACAAGCAGAAACAATATTTGCCATTTCTGTCGCACCTGCATATGTCCATAAACTGTGATATAATCGGAACAAATAAAATATAATAAGTGTAACTACTATATTAAAAGGTAAATATTTCAGCATGGTATCCATGTATTCTGTTACACTATAAGAATATTGTAAATCAAAACGCAATAAAATCGCAGCTATTGAAGCTATAACAACCGAAACAATATCACAGAGTATTAAAAAAATTCTCCTATACACTAATACCTTACTTCTAATTTGTCTTTTCATTTTCTTTTCCTTTTGTTTATAATCAATTTCTTATTCTTCTATTGATAAAGTACTTTAATATTCTAGCATATGTTAAAACTACTGTAAACCTTCATACTTGTTCTAGTTATACTGAAAATGCTCCATATTTGCTACAGAAGGCGGCTGTATCACTTGTAACACGATATCCGGCTTCGTTTCTTTTACATAATCATAGACCGATTTATCTGTAAAATGACGCAAATCGATAACATCAATTTGACCTACGCAAGTAGAAAGGAAGCTTTCCAACGGTAATACATATGAGTCTTTAATAATTAATATCTTCTTATTATCTTTTACTAAATTATTTTTGTGAATAACTAGTGGATAATCACTACCAGTATATACAGCATAAGCAATGTCTCCAAAATAATTTTTTTCTTTTATTCTGTTCATATCAAAAATTGCCTGTTCGAAAGTGCCTTCCCGATAAACTCGGGAATAAGGTAGTTCTAATGACATGTTGGTCTCAAATTTGGGATAGATCAAACTAATATCATCAATACCAGCATAGTAAATTCCAGTTCTTTTACCACAGCTTCCTAGAAACCAATCTTTATAGATTTTCTTCTCAAAATTATTAATATTTGTTTTTTCTTTATCTATCTTAAAACCATAATTTTTGTTCAGTTCCTCTACGATTTGAGTATATGCAAAAAAAGCACCTTCTATATTCCAATGATGATCTGTCTTAAAAAATAAAGAATCATAATCTAAATTACTCTTATTAATATTTTCTCTTAAATCGAGATAATTTACTCTATTTTTATCAAATTCATTTAAAAGTTTATCAGCATTTTCATTGGAATGATCTTCTATCCCTTCAGGCAGTTCCTTATCGTATTTATTGATGGAACAGGGCGTTTGAATCCACAAAAACGGAATTTCCTTGTCGTCTAAAAAACGATTTAAATTGACTACATTCTCTGCCTGCTTAGAAATATCTGCTTTTCCATAAACTTCAACCAAACGACCATTATTTAATTTTATTCTATTATTAAAACTTCTTCTTCCAATCAATTTGGCCATGTATCCATCTGCGTTTATCAAAGTATGCTGTCCTGCAAAATTTGTATTATAAGTTGTTTCGAACGATTGAAATTTTTCTTCTAATGTTTTACCCTGTACATTTTCAAATGAAGATAATACATTTTTTAAATTCAAAAAACTTACACCAATTATGATAATTAAGAAGAAGAACATTAATAACCTGTTTTCTTTCATCTTTTCCATTTCGCACCTCTATATTTGTTATTAAAAGTTAAAGTAAATAAATGGATTGTGTGTATTTACTACTAATTCCGCAATCACTACAATAAATATAAAACTGTATACGATGGGCATTGCAATTTTATAGATTTTAATTGCTTTTTCTTTATTACTGATTTTTTCTACCAGCCATTTAAATATTGGTGTCGATAAAAGGAAAGCAAAAACAAAGTAAATGAAATATTCTTTAAAATAAAATAACGCACTTGAGTCAAATATCTGGTTTCCGGAAATCCCAAACATAGTTTTTAAAAAATAAACTCCCTGATGAATGGAATTGGAACGGAATAAAACCCATCCACATATTACACAGATAATTGTAAAAAGCTGATAAGTTATTTTAGAAACCTTATATTTAAATCGCTCAGGATAGCCGGAAAATTTCTCAAATGCAATTAAAACAAAATACATAAGTCCCCATGCAATAAACGTCCAGTTCGCGCCATGCCATACTCCTGTTAAAAACCAGACTGCAAATAAATTGCGAAACAAAAGTAACTTAGATTTTACTCTGGAACCTCCAAGCGATATATAAACATAATCTCTAAACCAAGTGCCTAAAGAAATATGCCACCTTCTCCAAAATTCGGAAACAGACTTTGAAATATATGGATAATTAAAGTTTTCTTCAAAATGGAACCCAAACATTAGCCCCAATCCAATCGCCATCTCTGAATATCCCGAAAAATCGAAGAACAATTGCAAAGAGTATGCAACCGCACCGAGCCATGCAAATGATATGCTTAATGTTCCTGCTCCAGCTATTGCAAAAGCTTTGTCAGCTACTATTGCAAGCGTATTTGCAATTAAGACTTTTTTTGCTAATCCCTCTAAAAACCGTTTTACCCCAAATGCAAACTCATCAAGTTTTTCTTTCCGGTGATTAATTTCGTAAGCCACTGTTTCATATCTAACAATCGGTCCAGCAACTAATTGAGGAAATAAAGCCACATACAAACCAACATTCAATGGGTTTTTTTGCACTTCTCCACGTTTTCTATAAATATCAATTACATAAGACATTGCCTGGAAAGTAAAAAATGAAATTCCAATGGGCAATGCAATATTGGTCTGTGGAATTCTTCCTTCCACTATTAAATTTAAATTGCGTATAATAAAATTAAGATATTTAAAGACTATCAATAACCCAATATTAAACAAGACTAAAATTACCATTAATATTCTAATTTTAAATTTATCATCTCGATATTTATCTACTAATAAGCCTAATATATAGTTTAAAAGTACCGATGTCAGTAAAGCGAAAACAAATTTTGGTTCTCCCCATCCATAGAACAATAAACTAACAAAAAACAAAAATACATTTCTCATCTTTTTGGGCAATAAAAAATAAATACCTAATACTGCCGGCAAAAATATAAATAAAAATAACTTACTCGAGAATACCATGTTTCAATTCCTTTCTCAACTTTACTTTCTATTTTTAATTAGTAAAATTAAATTTTTAAAATCAGGCATATAAAGTACAATTGTTGAGATACATACTGCAATCATTCCAATAATATAATAGTTGTTCCCAATAAATAATAAAAAAGTACTTATAGCAGCAATTAAGGAAACAATACCAAATCTTCCTTTTATTTTCAACAGATCCATTTTGGTGGTAATTGCTACAATAAGAATAACGGATACGATGTATCCAATTAAAGTTGCAGCAGAGCAGCCTTTAATACCGAATTTATCAATAAGTACATAGTTCAATACTACGTTTACTATCACTCCAATGCACAAGGAGCCCGTGATCATATATGTCTTTTTCACTACCAAAAGCTGATTACTTGCGACTTGAAACACCATTAATAGTAAAGGTGACAAAAACAAATATGGAAATACAACTCCCGCTTTTTCAAAATCCCCTGAGAAAAATAATTGAAATACCCAATTACTCATTGGTGTAACGATAGCGAACATGATTAATGATATAACGCCAAGGTATTCAAAAATTTTTGATGTCATTCCCACTTGATCGTCGTCTTTCATAGTAGAAAAAGCAAAATACTGCCAGCCTCCTGCGAAAGCTGAATAAATAAGCTGACTTACTGATGCTACACGCAGACCCATGGAATATATCCCTTGTTGCCCAGCACCTAATACATTCATTATGATAATCTTATCAAAAGAACTGAATACCCAATATATTAAAAAAACCGGTAAGGTAGGCAGTCCAACACGTAATAACTCTTTTGCAACCGGCTTGTCATATTTTTTGAAACTAAAATGTTTATAATTTATTTTTAAGAAGAAAGCAAATATAATTATTGATGCAATCAAATTTGCATAAATCATTCCATTATATCCGAAACCTTTTTGCAACAAATAAATGGCTAATAAATAATATCCCAAAGAATTCAGTAACCCTGAAACTACATATATTTTCCTCTTATTTTGTATCCGTGTTGGCGCTGAAATAATATTTCTATTTGCCATAAAAAATATTCCAACAGCTGACATAATAACAATGTTAATACAATTATAATTTCCAAAAAATATTTTTGAAAAAGCAGCCCTAAATAGTATCATGAAAAACATAACAATCATTGAGGCAATGAATACGATAACCATTGCCGAAGAAGTGACCTTTGCTTTATAATCTTCACTATCTTTTTCAAAATATTCTCGGAACATAGAATCATAAACACCTAAAACAGCGAATGCTGAACCAAAATTGATAATTGTAATGAACATATCGAAAACACCAAAATCAGCCGTATCTTTCAATATTTTTGCTAATATTGGCAACATGATCAATGGTACAATTTTATTTAGTATATTAACAAGCCCATATGCTAAAAAGTTTTCAATAAATAACTTTAATTTCTTCATTTCTTCTAATATTGATTAATTATATTAATTATGTAATTAATCTCCTCCTCTTTCAATCCGTAATACATCGGAAGACTAATTACTGTTTTTGCAAGTTCTTCCGAAATCGGGAGTGAACCTTCCTCTATTCCCAAACTTAAATAAGACTCCTGCATATGAATTGGTATAGGGTAGTGAATTGTAGTTCCGATTCCATTTTGATTTAAGTATTTTTCAAATTCATCTCTATTTTCTGTACGAACGACAAATACATGCCAAACTGAATATTTTTCATCATAAACTTTTGGCATAATAATTTTATTATTCTGAATGCCATCCAGATACATGGAAGCTATTTCATTCCTCTTATGATTCCATTTATCTAACTCATGTAATTTAATACGTAAAAAAGCAGCCTGTACTTCATCTAATCGAGAATTATTTCCTTGCAGAATATGATGATATTTTATTTTGGAACCATAATTTCCCAACGCTCTAACTTTTTCAGCAAGCTCCTCATCATTCGTAACAACAGCACCACCATCGCCTAGTGCACCCAGATTCTTTCCGGGATAAAAACTAAATCCTGCCGCATCACCTAAACTGCCTGCTCTTTTTCCTTTATATAATGCTCCATGAGCCTGAGCACTATCTTCAATTACTTTCAAACTGTATTTTTTTGCTATCTGATTTATTTCATCCATATCTGCTATAGATCCATACAAATGTACAGGAATAATAGCTTTGGTCTTATCCGTTATTTTTTCCTCAATTAACTTCGGATTTATTAAATAGCTGTCATTTTCAGGTTCGACCAATACCGGCACTGCACCCGCATAAGAAACTGCAAGAGCTGTTGCAATAAATGTATTAGAAGGAATGATGACTTCATCACCATTTCCTATATCATACGCTTTCAATATTAAATATAATGCATCCAGACCATTTCCACATCCGACACAATATTTTGTACCACAATAATTCGCGTATTCTTGTTCGAATTTTTCAAGTTCTTCTCCTTTAATAAACATATTTTTTTCCAATACTCTTTGAAAAGAACCTATCATTTCATCTTTTATCTCATTATGCATTGTCTCAAAAGAAACAAATGGAATTTTCATATCTTCACTTCTCTCTCTTTTTTAGATTTTCAATTGCTTTTCAATCTGAGCATACCATGTATCATAATCACTATCTTCCCAAGGCATACCTCTTTTAAAAGTATATCTCCATGGGTATACTTTTTCACCTGTAAAACGATTCTTTATTTTGGATATATCTGAGATGACTTTTGCCGGATTCCCTCCAACAATAGAAGTTTCTTTCACATCTTTGATAACAACGGAACCTGCAGCAATAAGAGTATCCTTTTCAACCGTTACTCCAGGGAGTAATAAACTACCGGTCGCAACAATAGCAAATGATTCAATGTGCACGCCAAGCATAACTTCTGATGGTGGTGTTGGATCATTCATCAGGACTGTATAAGGGAAAATCCAAACAAAATCATCTATTACTGATTTTTGACCAATATGCACATTACTATGAGCTCTTACATAATTTCCAATTTCACAATCCCCTTGAATATCAGATAAAGTACCGAAGCTTACATGATTTCCAATTTTGGCTTTTTCACGAATGGTAACATTATGTCCTGTCTGAAAATGATCTCCAATCGTTGAATCTCCATAAATAATGGTTCCGCTTCTGATTATTGCATTCTCGCCAATTACTAGTGGATGTTTGCCGGGATTTCTAGTCTTAAAGAAATCCATCTGATATTCTCCTAAAATGCAATTAGCACCTACCATAGTTCCTTTTTTTAAAGTTACATTATCTCTAATAATACAATTATAATCAATAAAAACATCGTCCTCCAAAACAACATTTTCACCAAGTATTACTCCTTCTTTGACTATTACGTTGTTACCTTTTTTTACCACGAAACGGCCTCCTCTCAAATGTCTGATTCATCATCAAATGTCTTTTTTGCTTCATTTACGTAAAAATCATAATTTCTAATATAATCATTTTCATCATAATGTTCAGATGCCAATACCAATAATACTGCACCTTCAGAGAAATCATACATTTCCCTCCAAACCATAGGTCCAATATACAAACCTTCTGATTTATCATTTAATTCAACTGTACTTTGATCATTCGGAATTTTTAAACGGATTTTTACAGACCCATTGACACAGATTAGAACCTGATGCAATTTTTTGTGTGAATGAAATCCTCTTGTCACATTTGATTCTACATTTGTAATATAGTAAATCCGTTTCACTTCAAATGGTATATCATTCGTTGCTTCAATAGGAGTCAAATGTCCATATTGATCTTTTATGCATCTGAATTTTAACATTCCCGTATTATACATGTTTCTTCCTTTCTACACAAACTAACATTGCGCTTTCTTAATTAATCTCTTGTTCTGAACCTTCTTTTTCTTATACCAATACACCCATTTTGTAACTACATCAATATGTGAAATATAATAAAACAACCCTAATTTACTTCTATCCCCAAATTGCCGTATATTACGAAATTCTAACATACGCCGAGTACTCAATGTAAATTTATTTTTATTCTTCAATAAAATTTCATTAATTAATATTTCTTCATCTTTGATTAATAGTGGATGTCTCTTTTTGCTGTTTGATACACCACCCCATCGATATAAGATTGTGATTTCATCAAGAAACCCAATTTTTTCATTAGCCATTAACAATTTTATATAATATGGCCAGTCTTCCAAAAGTCTCATTCTCTCATCAAACTTCCCATACTTCTCAAAAACATTTCGATGGTAATAAGTAACGGAACCACTAATTACATTACGATTACAGATTAAATTTAATGTTTTCTTTCTACTTTTTTCAATAATCCGTTGTTCGACTTTTGAAGGTAATATAAATAATTCTTTTTCATTTTCTTCATTAATACACATTCTTTTTGCTGTCAAAACTAAATAATTACTATTTTGAAAATGTTTTACAATCGTTCGAATGGTATCTTTATTGTAAAAGCAGTCTCCACATGCTAAGTTACACATAATCTGTCCTGTCATAATATCTATAACTTTGTTTAAATGTTTAACTGTCCCAATATTCTCTTCATTGTGGTTAATAATTACTTTTATCCCTTGCTCTTCTAACCTTCTTTTTTGTTTTTCTATCAACACTTCATCATAATTTTTTGAACAGTCGTCACTAATAATAACTTCCATAGAAGGATAGGTTTGTTTTAAAACAGAATCAACCGTCTTTTTAAGAAATGTGCTATTATTATAAATTAAGATTGGAATAGAAACTAAGATATCTTTAGACATATTTCTCTCCTAACTTTCAATTTGCTTTCACTGGGGGACTTCTCTTCTAAACGAATCAATGCTAAAGCTCCGAAGAACACAAGCATATATGGTACTTTCAGTATATAAGGCCTTTGATAAACGGATATTAAAAATATACTGCTAAAAATAATCGTATTGTAATTTAGTCCTCCATACAAAATTGCAACTCCTGCTAGCCATGCCATAATAATAAGAAACCCTAATACTCCATGGTTGTATATTAAATTTTTATAAGAAGCACTGCCATACATCTGATCATTCTTCTCTGAAGCTTCATAACCATTTCCTATCCAAAAATCGCTATTTTTATCTTCTATAAATTTTTCAAACACGTTATTGAACCCCTCATTTGTCCTGTTATTTTTAATAACAGCACTGCTTTGGAAGTCAAACCTGTTCTGTATCAATTTTATATACTTATTATTTGACTTTATATTAAAAAATAATACGATAACCGCAATTGCCAAAATACAGACACGTATTGTCTTTTTGAATCCATTGAAATACGCCTGCTGCATGATCATAATAAAAAGAAGAAGATAAAATGCCAAAGAAAGTGACAAAATACCACCTAACAATAGTATGACATTTCTGATTGATTTTTTGAACCTCAATCCTTCTGCTGCTAAGATTATAGCACAGAACGTTCCAACTACCCCGGGTTCATCGAAAATTCCACATAATCGGATTTCTTTCGCTGAAGGATTGACTATCAATAATCCTCCAAAATATTGTTCATAATATTTTCCAGTCGCGACCTTCACTATATGCTCTGACTCAAGAATATTCATTGGCATGGAAACACCTATGCTTTTCAAAATAAAGTAAATAATACTTGGTAAAATAGCGATTGCGAACAACCATGCAAAGATACGAAAAGCTTCCGCCTGTGTCTCCTTATCCAATAAGATAAATAAACAAATCGTACTTATAATACACAAACTCCCTATACTAAATCCAGGAGTCGTTAATGTTCCAATATAATATTGCCACACGCATATAAATAAAAACACTCCACAGATAAACAGATTTTTCATTTTGACCGTTTCTCCCAAGTAATAAATCATAACTGCCATCGCAATCAGATTTAAAATAATCATAATGTTTATCAATGGTGTCAAAATGCCTTTATGATAGGTTGTCCAAACAAAATATGGTTCCATAAGTATAATTGCATTCACTGCAATTAATAGTGAAAATAAACTTTTTAATTTTATATTTGGTATTTTAATTATTTCATCCAATTTCATATGAAACTTCCTTTTCTATCGAAGAATGTTATATCCATCCTGTTAAACTCTTCATTACAAATATCACCTTGTTTCCTAATATAGCTTTTTTAAGTTTCGGATGATTCATTATGTTGTATACACCTCTAATTGAATTTGCATGTTGAAAAAGAGTTAGGATTTCTTTATCTTTCTGACTTATCTCTCCCTCAAAACAACGTTGTAATTCTATTGCTGTCTTGCTTCGAGCCTTTTTATATTTTTTTGTTACCATTCGCTTGTATTTGTCATGAAGCTTCTCATGTAAAGCCATACTTTTTGCGCCTACAACATTATTCTGGTGTTGTCTATATAAGATATAAGAATTTTTATCATAAATAATTTTACCGGATAAATTTGCAACAAGCATGACCCATACATCATGTATTCGCAATTCTAAAAACTCTTGCGACGGTCTATGCTTTTGCTGAATCAGAATATTTCTCAAATTTTGGTTCATGACCATTGTGCATCCGGCAATATAATTTGCAAAGATTACATTTTCTAACTTATGTTTTGGTTCCGTTTGATAACGAGTTTTTATTTTTTTACCATCTTCATTTACTAAGGTTTGATTAGAAATATATAATCCCGGTGCTTTTGTCTCCAGTTTTTCTAACTTAGTAATTGCCACTTCCATTTTATTTTGCAGCCAAATATCGTCTTGATCACAAAAAGCATAATAATCTGCATCCGGCGACTGGTACAATAATTCCATAAAACTATTTCCAACACCCATATTTATCCCTGTAAGCAACCTCAGTTTTCCGGCTTTCTCATATTCCTTCAGAATACTGGTCGTACCATCCTTTGAACTATCATCTCGTACAATTAAGCTGATATCCACATTTTTTTGTACCAATACACTATCTATTTGTTCACGTATATATTTTTCACCATTATACGTACTCATTAATACTGCAACTGATTTATTCATAGAATTCCTTTCAATCTGTATCTTTCATACTTTGAATCATTCTTTCAAAAGCCTCTTCTAACCCAACACTTGGCTGCCATCCCAGTCCATTTATTTTTTTACTGCTGATGCAGGTCCTATTAACTGGATTATAGCCATGTTTCGATTCGTCTTCTAATTGAATTTTCACCTCAAACTCACCATTCGCATATCGATCAACAAGCATTTTTGCCATATCATAAATTGAAATTGCAGTTTCCTCATTTGCGACATTATAAGCTTCTCCTTCTTTTCCGTCAAGAAGTACTAATAATATAGCTGTGATTGCATCTTTGGTATAACAATAGTTTCTTGTCGTTTCTCCTTTTGTATGCAAAATAATATCTGATTTTTCCAGAGTGCACTTTGCAAACTGTGCGAACACCCTGTTGTCTTCTTTACTTACGCCGGGACCAAAAGTCTGTGTCAATCGGATGACCTTTATCGGAACTTGATATTCGCTCATATAGGATACTGCCAGACATTCGCACATTCTTTTTCCTTCAGAATAGCTGCTTCTGGGCGTTAATGGATTTAAATAACCTAAATCTTCCTCCATAATTTCCTTCTTTTGCGTTATACCATAAACTTCCATGGAAGACAGATAGACGCAGCCTTTACAAGCTGTATTTTTTGCAAATTCAAAAATATTATTGCACCCTTCAATACTGGTATAAATCGTTTCTACCGGCTGTTCCACAAAACTCTTTGATGATGTCATACTGGCTCCATGTATAATATAATCAATAGACTCTTGAATATCCAATTTATCTTGAATATCCTGAACTATAAAATTCAAATTATCGTTTTTATCAATTTCTGAGAAAACTTTCTCTGCTTTTTCTTTACTTCTTACTAAAGCAAATACTTTCAAATTTAAATCTCGAATTTCATTAGCCAACATCAATGTTCTAACAATTTGACTTCCAAGCAATCCTGTTGCACCGGTTATTAATATTCTTGTGTCTTTGAATTTATCCCATTTCAGCATTGAAGATGAAACTATGTTTTCTATATCTTCTTGTAAAATTTTGTCTTGAGATATCAGCATACGATCACTCCTTTTCTAGCCAAAAATTTGAGAATTCTCTTTTGCATCCAGAATTGCTTTTAATAAATAATAATCTACCGGATTTGTAATTTTAATATTCTCACTGTTTCCTTCAACTGTGATCAGTTTGTAACCATAATGATGCATAATAGACGCTGTATCAATAAAATTTTTCTTACCTTCCTTTATTGCCTTTTGATGTGCGTCATATACATCCTTTAGAATGAAGCATTGCGGTGCTTTCGCCATCTTACATTTAGAGCGTTCATAAATATCCGTCACGCAATTCCCATCATTTTCCAGTACAATCGTTTCCACTGCAGGTACAACGGTAATTCCGCTTCCATGTTCTTTTACAGATTTGATATTTCTTGTTATCAAATCCTCATCAATGATTGGGCGCACTCCATCGTGTACCAAAACGGTAGAATCTTCTGGAACTTCTTGCATTAACTTATGAATACCATTGTATATGGATTCCTGTCCGGTCTCCCCACCTTCTACAATCCATTTTATTTTCTCCAAGCCATTCTTTTTTATTATTTTTTTTAGATATTCAATCCACTCTTTTAAACATACTACAATAATACCATCAATATCTTTGTGGTTTTCGTAATGTTCTAATGTATATATGATAATGTCTTTTCCATACACTTCCAAAAATTGCTTAGGCCTGGTCTTGGTATTCATTCTTGCTCCCGTACCACCGGCGAATATTAATGCATAATTCATACAAACCTCCATTACTGTTCATGATTACAATCAAATGCTACACATAAATGTTTTTCCCTTTTATCTTCTGGAGGAATTTCCATATAATCTCCATACAGATTAGATAAATATTTATCTATATCATTCGGAATATAAACTTTTATCCCTTCAAATTTCCCTTCTTTTACCGGAAAGAAAACATCTTTATGCAGCATTTCTCCGGAGTAATGCATTCTACCCGAAGCAATCGTCATATACTTCGTTTCCTTTCCCTGTACAAATTTATCAAAAATAGCAAACCACTTTTCCGCACTCAGAAAAGAAAAGCACATTCCTACAAACAATCTATTTTTATAATATTTTTTACTTTCTTCGTTACTATTCATATAATTGGCTAAATAAGGATTTTGATTTTTGTACCAAAAAACACTATATGATGCAAACTTTAATACATTAGAAATAAAACCTTTGCACTTTCGCATTATCTTATTATTGGGAACATAATCAATTGGTGTCAGATCAATATAAATACAATTTGGATATTTTGCGCCCGCACTCAACATATTGACATACGTAGTTCCTTTACGCATGATCCTTGCTAAATAGCAGTTAGCTCCCTGCTTTCTTCCCGGGGCCAGCAAATAATACCGATCACCTAATTCTTTATTAAAAATTTTCAATAATTTATTATAGTCTTTTCTTGAAATCATCATATCCAAATCATCATCCCAAGGAATGAAACCATTATGACGGACAAGACCTATTGCACTGCCTCCTCCTACCATAGGTTTGATAGAATATTTATCACATACTTCCATAATATCTTTTAAACACTCTAAAAGACATGCATGAAGTTTGCTTAAATCTTCTTCACTCAACATATGTAATTCATCTGTCGCATTACTCATTTGTGATAATCTTTTTTTGGATACAAACATTTTGCTTCTCCTTACTCTTTTACCATACGGAATTATTTGTGTTTAAACCTATTTTTCGGGCAGGACTACTCATAACAATAACACGTTCATCTAATTTATTAACTACCGATGAACCTATTCCCACTACCGCATAATCTTCAATTTCAATCTCATCTTTAATGGTAGCACCTATCCCAATAAAAACTTCATTTCCAATTTTCACCGTTCCACTTACACTTACAGATGGGCATAACATACAATGATTTCCTAATTCACTGTCATGGCTGATAGTATTATTTGCATGTATGATACAATTATCCCCTATCTTTACATTCGGTCCAATATAACAGTTTGGGAATACAATGATCCCTTTTCCAAACTGTGTCAAATCTGATATATGAGATACACTTTTTGCAATGATATTTACTAAGGAATACCCTGCCTGTTCTACTTTCTCTTGTAAGATACGTCTGATATGAGGTTCCCCGGATGCTATAACAAATCCCACTTTATCTTCTTTAAATAACTCTACAACCTGTTGGAATGTAAATACATTACTTCCATTGATCTCTTCAATAGCCCCATTGTCATCTACAAAGATAAAGCGATCCCATTTATCCTCCACTTTATTGATACTTTGAGCAAGATCCATCACTTCTTTACCAAGACCTCCGCAACAATAAACTGCTAATATTCTCATTTTAGTTTTCTCCATTGATATATTTTAGAAAATCTTTTACACTCTTGATATCATCTACTTCATCAAAACCAATTTCACAATTAAATTCATTTTCAATTTCAGTTACCAATTGAACATGGGCTAAAGAATCCCATTTTTCTTCATTCTCACGTACTAACTCCATAGAAACATCTTTTTTGTCCATTTGCAAAATATCAGCTACAATTTCAATTAATCTTTCTTCCATTACATGACCTCCACTAATTCTATCATTCCAATATTTTTTTCGTATAAAAAAGCAACTCTTTTTCCTTCAATAGCTACTGCCTCTTTGGGCTTTTGTAATAATACATATTTTTGTTTCTTTAATGAATCAATTGCTTCTTCTATTTTTTCCACTTCATAACAGATATGATATGGTGTATTTCCAAGCTTCTTAATTAATCCTGAAACTGTTGAATTTTCATTAATTGGTGAAACTAATTCTACGCGGTAACCATCTTTTATTAAAAAACAAATATAAATACCACGTGCTTCATCATTAATGATCTCTGTTTCTTTTACATATCCAAGTGCTTCAAAAACTTGAATAGAATCTTCTATATTTTTTACTAAATACCCGATATGATGTATATTTTTCACTCTATTCACATCCATTCACATAAAATGTTCTCTTACTTTTTGTATCCAAATTCAACCTATACTCTTTTAGTGTCTCATTTGCTGTTAGAATTTCATATCCTAAATTTTCATATAAAGTTTCTACCGGTTTACTCTTTTGCGTATAAACATATTTTGCATTTATTTCCTTATAACCAAATTTTTTCATGTCATTTTCAACATAATCAAGAATATAATTTTCTATTAAACGTCCCATGACTCTACAACTCATAGTAAACATAATAATATATGCTTGTCCATTTTCTGTTTTAGTAATAACCAATGAAATAATCCCGTTATCTCCAAATTTATCTTTACAATTAAACAAATAAAAGCGATAAGTATCATCATCAAGCATTTCTTTTATTTCCTGTTCGCTATATCGAATCGTAGTCAGGTTAAACTGATTTGTTTTATTAATGAGCTGATTTATTCTCTCTATATGATCTTTTGGATCTTCTATCAATCCAACCTGGCATTCCAGACTTTTTAAATAATCTTCAAAACTTAAGGTCTGTTTTAAAGAATTTCTTGCAACATTCTGTAAATAAATTTCAGTTTTCTTTTTATCTTCTGAAGTTAGATTTAATTTCCAAAAATAATTGATATAGACTTCTTCAATAAATTTTTCATAAGCATCTATTTTAGTCGGAAATTCCGGAACAATGACATCCGGCAGATTTTCCTTTACCATTTCTCTTTCCACCGGATTGTCATCAATAAAAACAATGGAATCCAAGCCAACATTTAATTCATTTGCTATCTCATTAATATTTTGGCTTTTTAGCTCCCAATTTATTTTCTTTAAAACAAAATCATCCCATTTTAATATCATATTCGGATTTTTATCAAATACTTCTTTTGCATCTTCCAAATTGTTCTTTGAAGCGATACATAACACAACACCGGTATCTTTAATTTTGGAAAATTTCTTCTGGGCTTCTTGAAAAATCATACCCATACCACTATCAGAGATTTTGACTCCCAAAGCTCCTTCTTCACCTACGACTCCACCCCAAAGGGTATTGTCTAAATCAAGTATAAGAACTTTTTTATTTTTATTACTATATGCCTTTAGCCACAGTTGAATATTGTCTGCTATATATTGTTGTCCTATATTGGAATGTTTGATTTTACCAAGATACCACGATTTTGTAGAAAAAAATTGTTCCTTTCCAAGTCTGTTGCATAAAGTACGTATGTCAAATTGATAAACATTATTATTCTCTTTCGAAAAACTGTTCAATCTATGATTCCACTCGGATTCAATCTCTGCAATTTCTATTGAATCCTCTATCCCCAGCAAATAATCGCTAGAACAAATGCCATTAGATATCACATAAACTGTATCCTCTGTCATAATTGCTTCTATTTTTTGAAACCAGTTATTAATTACATCAAATGGATTGGTATTTTCTTCTGTCTCTACTGTTATCAAATTTTCTAAATCTATAAGAAAAAAAATAACATTAGGTTGGAAATGGTGTAATGCTGATTGTTTATTATATAAACTCTCAAAAATATTTCCATAACCTTGATTTTGGAATATATTTTGTACTTTACTCAATTTACGTACAATGGGATCTATGTTAATATTTGATAAAACCGCTATTTTCATAAATAACTCCTTTTATGCTAATCTATCTTTCCTTTTGCCTTTGCAGGATTTCCATATGCTAATGTATTTTCTTCTATATCTGATACTACATTAGACCCAAAACCGATAAACGCATTATCACCTATCGTTAATAAGTTTTTAATACTGGATGTTCCTATCCAACAATTTTTTCCAATTTTTGTACTGCCGCCTACACAGGTCTCGGCAACAACAACTGTATTACTTCCTATTTCTACATTATGTGCAATATGACATAAACTATCAATTTTTGAATTAAATCCAATCACAACATTTTGCATCACTCCTCGGTCTATGTTAGTATTGACTCCAACTTCTACATTGTCTTCTAAAATTACACTTCCTAAATGTACCACTCGTTGATATAATCCTTCTTTTGTTTTTAAAAAGCCAAATCCTTCTTCCCCTATGATTGCACCTGACTTTATCAAACAATTTTTTCCTATTACAACATTATCTGCTATCACTACATTATGATAAATTCTCGTATTATCTCCAATGAAAACATTTTTTCCTATTACACAATTATAACCTATGGAAACGTTCTGCCCTATTTTTGCAGTTTCATCTATGATACTATTTACCCCTATTTCTGCTTGTGTTTTACTTGAAAAAAATTCTTCTAAAATATAAAAAAATGCTCGGTGTGGATCTTCTACCTTTATATAATTCTGGCATTCTATCTCGTCTTCAATCTGAGGTAATATAATTAATTTATAATTACCTTTTTCACTTCTTTTGATATACTCTATACTACGAGCCCATGTCATTGTATTTTCCTGATAATAATCCAGGCTGGAATAACCTGTGATTTCCTCTTCTTCATTCCCGTAAAATTGGTATTCTTCTCCTTTTACTTCCAAGAAAATAAGAAGATCTTTCAATTTAATAACACCCTTATTTATCATACTTAAGCATTCCTTTCTATTTCTTAATGCTCCTCACCATTTGAAATGCCTCTGCTGCCGGCAAACCTACTCTGGCACCATGCATACTATCCCATAAGTTTACATATTTTAGAGACCTTGGATGAGGAAATTCTCTAATTTCCGTATTATACGCAAGTATTGCTTCTTCTTTTAAATGACTATACTTTTCAATGGACTCAAAAACATTGGGCAAAAATACTTCTGCCTGAAACGGCCCTGCCCATTCTGAAGAAGAAGGCACTTGATAACAGTATACTTCTTTCACACATTGAGTATGCAGGGGTCTTACTGCTACTAATGTAGATTCATATACCATTTTGTGATCTTTATTGACATCACCGAAATGATGCGTGTAAACAATATCAGGCTGCAATTCTCTTACTGCATTTTCTATAACTCCATTAATTTGAACATGAGGAATCGAATCCAACTTCATATCAGGTAACTCTCCAAAAATCACTTTTTTTACTCCTAACAATTCATTGGCCTTTATAGCTTCTTCCTTTTTCATAGCTATTTTTTCGGTCTCGCCAGGGTATTGCATGGAACACCCTTCGGTAACAATCAATGTATATACCTTATGACCTTGATCTGCTAATTTTGCTATGGTTCCACCCATTCCATAAATTTCATCATCCGGATGTGCTGCTATTACTAATATATTACTCATTTCCTTTAAATTCCTCCATAGTTGCCTGACCTTCCTGTGCAATCCCTTCACGTTTAAAAACTACTCGGAAGGTTTCGATTACAATCTTTAAGTCTAGTATAAAACTACAATGATCTACGTACTTCTTATCCCATTTAAACTTGCTTTCCCAAGTCTGGTTATTTCTTCCTTTGACCCCGGCTAATCCTGTAAGTCCGGGTCTGACATTATGTCTTCGATGCTGCTCTTCATTATACAAGGGAAGATATCTTACCAATAATGGACGAGGGCCTACAAAACTCATTTCACCTTTTATTATATTTATCAACTCAGGTAATTCATCTAAACTGGTAGAACGTAACATCTTGCCAAATTTCGTAAGACGTTCTTCATCTGAAAGCAGATTGCCATGTTCATCTTTTTGGTCAGTCATGGTTCTAAACTTATATAAAACAAATAATTTTTCTTTATAACCCGGTCTTTCCTGTTTAAAAATCACAGGAGTACCAAGTTTAACTCTGACCAGAACCGCAAGCACTATATATACAGGTACTAATAAAATGCCTGCTGGCAGTGCGACAATTAAATCTAAACATCTTTTCACATACTTTTGGTATATACTCTGCTTTTTCATTTTTTTATACCCACAAACCTTTTATAATTTTACAAATTCTTTCTAATTCATCATTCACCATCTTAGTATCACTCGGCAGACAAACTCCGTTTTCAAAGAGCTTTTCTGCAACTGAGCCATGATCAATATAATCATATGCTTCAAAAAATGGCTGCATATGCATTGGTTTCCAAATTGGTCTGGATTCAATATTCTCTGCTTCTAGTGCCAAAATAATATCAATCGGTCTGATTTTCCCTGACAATTGAATACAAGTCAGCCAGCAATTTGAATTCTCCCACTCGTGCACAGGCATAAATGTTAAGCCTTCTAAATCTTTAAGTTCATTTTTGTAGTAATTATATATATATTGTTTCTTTTTGATTCTATCATTTAATACTCTTAATTGACCCCTGCCAATTCCTGCTGCCACATTACTCATACGGTAATTAAATCCAATTTCCTTATGTTCATAATGTCTTGCAGGTTCGCGGCTCTGTGTAGCCCAGAAGCGGATCTTAGCGATTTTTTCTTTCGCATCTTCTCGGTTAGAGACCACCATACCTCCACCGGACGTAGTAATAATTTTGTTTCCATTAAAACTATATACTCCAAAATCACCAAATGTTCCTGTGTGCTTTCCCCTTATCGTCGTTCCTAAACTTTCTGCAGCATCTTCTATTATTGGTACATTATATGCTTTACATATCGAAACAATTTCATCCATATTTGCTGCCAAGCCATATAAATGAACAACTAAAACTGCTTTTACATTTGGAAATTTTTCAAAAGCCTTTTTCAAAGCTTCTGGAGACATATTCCATGTATGCTCATCACTATCTATAAATACCGGTATTGCATTCTGGTATATAATTGGATTTGCTGTTGCAGAAAAAGTCAGGCTTGGACAAAATACAATATCACCTTCCTCAACACCAACAGCTTTTAAAGCCAAGTGGATAGAAGCCGTGCCTGCACTAAGTGCTGCCGCATCTTTGCTGCCAACTATGGACGATAATTCTGTTTCGAACTTATTCACATTCTCTCCTAATGGTGCGATCCAATTGGTATCAAATGCTTCTTGTACAAATTTCTTTTCATATCCTTCCTCACTCATATGAGGAGAAGAAAGAAAGATTCTTTCAACCATTTTTTATTTCCTCTTTTCTGATATTAATCTGCCTTATTCATAACAACACCTATAATAGGTGTGGAAGCATTTTCCAGTTTTCTTTTGCAATCCACTGCCATTTTGTAAGGTACGACATAAGGTTCTAATACCATAATCATACCATCGCATACATCCGCAATCTGTACTGCATCCATAAACTCATACAATTGTGGTGTATCTACGATAATATAATCATAAATCTGTTTCAATTGCGCCATAATATCAACAAATTCGAAACTTGCTAACAAACCTGTGATACTTTCACACTTTCCACCAGCCAAATATTCAAAATGCTCCTCATGCACAATACATTCTTGCAGTTCAACTGACCTTGCAGTCACCTCTGCAATTCCTTTTTGGTTTCCTTTTGCATTCCTAATATCCAAATCTAGATATAGAACTTTTTTGTTATCTTCCGTAATAGAAGAAGCAATTTTTTTTGCAATCGTAGTCTTTCCTTCCAGTAACATGCAACTGGTAATCCCAAATATTTTCATATCTTTTTTGGAATAAATCAGTGCTTTCACTGAATTCACTACTTCTTTATTTTTTCTTGATACTTTTTCTTTGTTTCTAAATATACTCATAATAGTCTGCACTCCATCTTAATAATGAAAACGTCTTTTATATCTAAAAAAACATCTTGATACACCTTGTTTTCTGGTTTCATCCATTATTTCACCTATAACAGGTACTTGCAAATATCTCTCAGTCTCAGTCTTGTTTTTAATACTACTATCAAAAATATATATTAAAACATAAATACCACTCATAAGAACAAATCCTATGAATGCACCTATAACAATATATTTTCCGATATTTGATTCTAAAATTTGCTCTCCTTCAGCCGGACGAATTCCGGTACCAAGTGAAGCCTCTTCTGACGCAGACATTTGTTCATATACATAGGCTTTATCAATTATAGAGATATTATTATTCCCGGTAACTGACTTTAATTTTTCAATACATTTGTCCGTATAAATATCTACAATTTTTTTTGCATCTTTTTTCTTGTAATAATTAAAATCAATGGATATGACCTGATATCCTACACCGTGGTTATATAATCTTAATTTGCTGATAAACTCTTTATATTGCATTTCCAAATCACATGTTTCTATTACTGATTGAACCACATCATTACTGATCATAATACCGGTATAATCCATAGCTACGCCTTCTTGCTCCGGCATGTTTTCCAAATTATTTTTCACGTATATCATAGAACTAGCGGTATATAAATTGCTTTTCGGTTCTTCAATGACCTCTCTTGAAGTCTGTAAAGCCATAAAAGCTGCACCAATCAAACCGGTCCCCAAAATAATCCATGCCAAATTTTTCATTAAATATTTAAATAATTCACTCAAATCAATCTCTCTAATTGGATATTCAAACTTACTCATAATTCCTCCTTATTTTAACATCTTACATACTAACACATAAATTACCATATTTCAACATTTTCCACTATACTCAGGCTCTCTAGCGTAAAGACCTTCCCCACATAATAACCAGAATCCAAAAACCGTTATATACTGGAACGGAACCAACATCATTTCAGAAATTGTACCTAGGAAAAATCCAACAAAAAATAAAAAGCAAAATACGGAAATAGATGTTTTTTCTAAATACATTCTTCTTAACAAAAGAATTCCTAAATATACTGTCAGTAAAAAATATAATATCATTGCAGGAATACCGTAATCATATCCGATTTGAATTAAATTATTATGAGCATGTCCAAATCTAATTCCATCTATTGATTTTATATTCTGTTTCTCATGCCCAAATTTATTCAATTTAGTTGAATAAAGACGATAACAGCCAATTCTGCCACTAGTTATACTATACATTCCAGGAATATTTTGTATTTCCCTAAAAAAATTGGAAAGTATATTCTCTTCCTTTGTTTTCGCTACAAATTGCTCTTTATCCTGGACCAAATTCTGTTCTTCTTTATCTTTGGCATATACAACCGTATTCATTCCAATAAAACTATCTCTTTTTTCAAACGTATCATTTTTAAATTTTATTGGATGATCTACAACTTGAGGCATAATCTGAAAAGCTTTTTGCAGAGTAAAGCAAATGAAAATAAACATTAAAATGCTGCTGCCGGTCAAAATAAATAATCTCTTGCCCATTTCTTTATTTAAACAAAATACTCTTTGAACTACTCTGAAAATAAACCAGATCAAAATCGGTATTAAACAAGCAATTAATGAAGTTCTGGCTTTTGCTATTAATAGCAGATATACGCAAGATGATAAACCTGCCAAAGATAAAAGCAGCTTTTTGTATGAGATACTTCCTTGAAAATATTGATCAATTTCATACAAAAAGATGACTACCACTATAATTAAGAACATGCCCAATTTATTTGGATTATTAAATGGTCCCATATACCGATAAGCAGGATCATAAGTACGAAATAATATTGAAAAAATTAAAGATAAAAAGTAAAACAATTTTATACCGCCAAATATACCCTGCCAGATAAATTCCTTATCCTGGTAATTGTGCATCACAAAAAAGAACATCGTAAATCCGATTAATAAAAGCCAGCCCAAATAAGGTTCTTGCTTTTTGACCAAGAAGTCTGAAAGAATTAAATAAGAACAAAATAGTATCCATAAGATTCCATAACTGAGTCTCCACCTTACAATTTTAAGCTGTGAAGGTAATGATATGAAAATTAAAATCAAAAATAGTACACTTCCATATGCCATCGCATATTTATGATTAATATCATCATGACCGACCACTGAATAGATACAACCTATTAGACTAATAATCGCAACGCATAATATTATGCAGATTTTTTTAACTGTTTTATTTAATTTATTGGATATCGGAATAAATGGCGAAAGTATTATAATATATCCTCTTTGTAAAAGCTCCATTTTTAACTGCCTTTCTACAATCCTGCCTTTAATATTGCATCACAAGTCCTCTTTCGATTATTATGATCAATATAAGGCAGATACTCTTCTCTTAACTTTGCATACTCTTCTTTCTCTTTAAATTCTCTCGTTATCATTTCTTCTATCCTGGCAAGTAAATCTTCTTGCTTATAGGATACATCACCAAATAATTCTGTTTCCAAATCGAAATAACTTCCTTGAGAATAATTATATTCATTAAAATCAAACTGATAAAATAAAGCCGGTTTTCCTTGATAGTAGACATCCCAGATTGCACTTGAATAGTCCGTTATCATCAAGGAACAACGCATAATCAATTCATTCAGAGGTTCCTCACCAAATGGAATTAAATGAATATTTGGATGTGTACTGGAGAATTTACCTATAAAACGTCTTAATTGTGGATGAATATAAAAATTAAGATGAAGATTATTTTGTTCTAATATTGTATAAAGTCGTTCAGAATTTAGTAAGTGCATATATTGCAGAAAATATTCACTCTCTTGAAATTCTTCGTCTGAAACCTCCTCTAAATCTCTTCTCCATGTTGGCATTAGGAGAATTTCACGGCAGGTATCTGATTTATCTTCAATCAAATCCCAGCGTGCCAGGCCTGTTACTGCAACTTCATTTTCGTCATATTCAAATTTATCTAATATAATACCTTTTTCAATAAATGAAGATGTTATAAATAAGTTCGTTCTGCTGTTTCGATTGCTTTTAATCATAAATGGCAACTGCTTGAATGCAATAACTCCGTGCTGTAAAAATACCGAAGGGGTATTATCCAGTCTTCTTCTAATTGAAGTAGCGTTACTGCGTCTGACATAACTATGACTCTTTGTCTCTGATGAGACTAGTAGTTTTGCCCCCTGCAGATAAACCATATGTTTAATACTTAAATAATTTAATACTCTATTTCCATATTGTTTTACATTTTCATATTGCGACGAATTATAGTCAATCACAAAATAAATTTCTTTCTTCATATATTTTTCCATACCATTTTCCATACAGTATTGGAAAAAGTAAAACCCGTTTTCTTGTGCCGCCTCACAATATTTTTCATAAACTAGCATTATATTTTTTTGTTCCATTTTTTTCTTTAAAATTCTAAAAATAACTCTGGCAATTCTTTCTTTCAATCGAAATGCAAATTTGTCATATGGCGCAATCTTTCTGCAATCAAAAGCCAGATTGCTGCTTACTGTTGTGTAAGGGAATAATATATTTTCTTCATCTATTTTATAATGGATTGGTCGGAATAATTTTTGGAATTTTTTATTAATACGTTTGTTTTTTGTGTTTAAAAACAAGTCATAAACAAAACCGTCTTTTTCTACAAGTAGAAATATATCTATGTAATCTGAAGTAAATTCAAATTCTGATAAATCTAATTCTCCTGTAATGTAAGTGACCGTATCTTTTTGCTTCACTTTGCAATTAAATTTAATCCCATTTAAATCGACTGCTTTGGTCAATCTACGTCGTCCTATCATTCCAATCGGTTTCATGCCACAGTCTTCTAATTCAGCATTTATTTTTATCCTTCCACCGGAAATCGTAACTTTCCTAACTTCTCCCTGGACAAACTGTGTGTAAGACTTAAATTTATAATTCACATCAAATAAAAGTGTATTATATCTATTATAATACCCATACATACACCAACAAACCTTTTCAAATTCCCCATCACCGAAATAACCAATCAATGATTCGCTTTTGTTTCGCAGATCTACTTCTTTATCTTTTGATTCCTTTTTCATGGAAAATAGGAAGCTCTCTTTCTTCTTTAATCCTAATATGTCTACCGACCATTTAGAATACTGAGATTTGAAAAATGTTTTTACAAACTTATTTAAGTCAACCGTTATCGTTCCACTAACTACCTGATTAAAGTCAATCGTCTCTGTCCATAAGATATCTCCGTTTTTTTGAGAAAGTAATAATTCTAATTTATCAAAACCGGAAAGTTCATCACCTTCAATTTCAATTGTTATGTTATTATCTTGAATTACTGTATTTTTCAAAAATAATTTTTCTTTTTTTGCTGTTCTGATTTGGGTTTCAAGTTCTTTGTAAAATTTTTTTTGATTCTGATGTCCTAAATCAACTGTTACATTATCCTTTTGTTCCATTTTTCTTTCATCCTTTTCTTATATACAAATTTAGTATGATCACTTCCGCTCCAATTAAGATTATACTTAATAATATGTATCCCAATTTTGTAAAATAAGGTTTCGCTAGTTTATCATAAACTTTAAATGCCAAATCGCCTTTTAATTCCTTTCCATTAAGCAATGCTTGTCCACCTTTTACTATATGGTAACCTTCCCCAAAAGAGCATCCACCTAACCCTAGTGAATTTTTTTTCGTTGCATTATATGAGCAGATTATAATTTTGTATTTCTCTTCTTTTTTGGGCTTTACTGTTTTGAATTTCATCTTTGCGTAGCCTGATTCATCTAAATCAGCTGCTGAAATTATATTTTCTGATAATAAATCGCCATTGTTCTTCAATAGTTCTACTTTATATTGTGCATTTACATTTTTATTTTTATTTACAAATTTAATTTCAATATACCGAAAATCTTTACTGGCATTAAACGTCTGTATAAAAGTATCACCTTTTTTTATACTTCTTATAAGAGGACTTTTGACCATTTTTTGCTTCACACAATAATTATATACCAATTTCTTCGTTTTTGTATATTTTGTGAAATTTATTCCAATTAAAATCACACTAAAAACAATGCCAAACACACCTAATATTACCACTTTCTTTCTAACTGTTTTCGGTACACGTAACACTTTTTTGCTTTTAGCAATAGGTATTTTACAATTTATCTGCTCTTGACCTTTTATTTTATAAACCACCTCTTGACCTAAAATCATAAGTATATGCATAATCAAAATTAGAAATACACTATATCTTGGTCTTACTTCCCAAAAAATATAAAATAGTACTGCACCAAAAATTGAAAGAAACATAATACTGAATATATCAATTTGTTTTTTTAATATCTGATAAAACAGACCGGTTAATAACAACACCATCATTAAACATTGGAAACTCTGACACCAATAAATAAAGACTCTGTTATGTTCCACCATATATTTCAATACCAAAGAGTCATTATTCAACCCCTTAATATACATTTTAAAAGCATGCGTCCCACTGGACCATGTCAAACGAATTTTGTTTTTAACTAAGTGAAATATGCCACCGGGGCCCAATTGTACAACCCTTTTTTTGATTTCTTTTATATTACCTGCTGTTTTTTCTTCCTTAGTACCTAAACTTTGTGTATAGGACCAATCTTCTTCATTCCATCTGCCTTCTCCCTTCACTCCCATCATTACATAATGTGTCCAAGGGAACATCTTAGCCTCTGTATCGAAATGGACATATTGCTTCTGATATACTTTATAACTTGAAATTGCAACTATCATTCCAAATACGATAATAATTGTATACTTTAAAAATTCTTTAAAATTTTCTTTCAAAAATAAATAGATAATTACTGCAAACCCAATGATAAATACAGTGGCTCTTAGTTTTAGCCCCCAACCAACTGTCAGCCCAAGAAGGAAATATAAGAAATATTTTATCAAACTTTTATCTTCTTTTTCTTTGATCAAAACAATAAAGTAAATGATAAGCATAATAAATGGGATGCAGATCGTGTCAGAGTAAAAATACGGAACATAAAAATATAATGCCGGATTAAATATACAGGTCAAAAGAAAAAATATTGCTATGTTTTTTCCTTTTAATTTACACAAAATTAAATATCCAACGAATACAGATAGTGTAATTAGTAAGCCATTAAAAATACCTCCCAAAACTGCAAAATCTTTAATTCCCAGAAAAGAACCTATACGAAACAATTGATATAACACAAGAAGAAATGGAATTTGATGAGAGTAAGAAGAAAAATATCCAGTATTTGTTATTTCTCCGTTCTTCTTCAGCATATTAACAGCTTCTGCATAAACATTAGCCAGATCAGATAATACAATCGGCTTTAAATCCCAAACAATCCATATTTGTATCCCAAAAAGGATTACTAATGAAATAACTGCCAGTAGATTTAAAATCTTATTTGAACAATCTAAAATCTTTTTAAATAGAATGATGAAAGTTATTTCACCAAAAATTACAACCAATCCCAACACGATTACACTATAATGATATTTATTTGACTCATACGAATGAAAAAAAGAACAAGCTGTAATATAAGCTATTATGACTGCTAATATACACATCACAACATGATAGCCTTTTAATTTAAACCCTGTCATATGTTCTCCCTTATCCAGAAACTATAAAACCTTTCTTTTAAGATATTCATAGATTCTTTTGCTATTGTAATTATCCCGATAAGCAAAAAAACTATCTCTCATTTCTCTATACTTATCTTTCTCTTTAAAATTATTCTCTATATAATCATTTAAAACTTGAATCAATTCATCAGCTTTTGTAACACGCTCTCCAAAAAGTTCTTTTGTCATGTCCATATAACTTCCATGAGTTATTTCATACTTCTCATAATCAAACTGGTAAAACACAACTGGTTTTTCTAAATAATAAACATCCCAGGCAACACTAGAATAATCTGTTATTAAAAGAGAACATTTCATCATTAATTCATTTAATGGCTCTTGTCCAAACGGAATTAATGTTACATTTGGATTATTCACTTTGAAATTCTCCATATAGTCTCTAAACTTGGGATGTATATAAAATACGAGACGAATCTTATTCTTTTTTAAAGAATTCATTAATTTTTGATTATTTAATAAATCCGTATAGTTTTTAAAATAATCACTTTGTACAAATACTTCATCTTCTACTTCTTCTATCCACGAGCGCCATGTAGGCATAAGTAAAATTTGTTTATCATTTGGATTTGCTTTATTTTCCAGAACATCCCATCTGGCAAAACCGGTAACCGGTATATTCTCAGGGTCATAGTCAAAATTGTTATGAATAATATTTTTTTCATACTCAGAAGTTGCTATAAAATATGTCATAGGGCTGGAACCATTTTTACCAAATAACGGATGGACCCGTTTAAAAGCCGTTACCCCATGCTGCAAAAAAGCAATCTTAGTATTACGAACGGTAGATTTTAAGAAACTAAATTTTGACCTCCATGCATAACCATGATTTTTTGTATCTGATGATATAAACAATTTTGCAGCTTTATAATATAAACAATGTTTAAAACTCATAAATGGAAGAACCTGTTTTCCATATTGTTTGACATTCTCGTAATCAGGTGCTTCTTTATCTATAACATAAAAAATATTTTTCTTTTCTTTTTCAGGAAGCTGCTCCATACAATATTGAAAAAAATAATACCCATTATCCTGAGCCATAACACTGAACTTTTCAAATACGAGCCAAATATTTCTTCTTTTCCAATAAGGTTTTAATAAGTAATAAATAAAAAGTACCATTCCTTCTTTTATCCTAGTATTCCAACCATCGTACTTGCTCTTTTCCCGATAGTGTAAAACAAGACCACCGTCTCTTGCAAAGTAAGGAAAAACTACATGACCATCTTCCGTATAATATGATGTATCAAATAAAAAGAATTTCAAACGAAGTTTCTTTTCTTTATGCTTTATTTTTATTTCATGGCGAACCCCATCTTTTTCTATTAAAATATAAGCATCCCAATAAAGTTGTACAAATTTAATTTGACTTAAATCGATGGAGGCAGACAATTTAATCTTATCCTCCCCTTGCTCATTTACTGTATAATCCATAGATTCAATTTGTTTCTCTACTTTACTACGATATCTTAAATAAACATCTTTTATTTGAAAACCACATAATTCCAAATCTGCTTCCAAAGTAAGGTGACTTCCCTTTATTTTTAATTTCTTCAATCGTGCAGCTAACTTCTCTCTCATTGCTTCCATTCTATCAACAATGCTTAATTTCAAATCACCATTTGGATAATCATAATAAGGCATTATCACTTTGGAGTTTTCTTCTTCATCTAACAATATGGCTTCTCCATAAAATGCTGTTTTATTATATTTATCTGATTTTTGAATTGGATTATTTTTAATAAAGTTAATATTCTTTAAGTATATTATTTCAGGATTTTTATCTTGTTGCTGTACTTGAAGACAGATTAACATCCTAATATTATGTTTAAAATCTTCTGATAGATCTATATCATTTAAATTCAAAACTATTAATCCGGATTCCCTCTCACCTTTCGTAAGCTGACGACTCCAGAGCATATCATTATTTGAAACGCAAAAGCCAACTCGGACCTGTGTAAGATTTTCCTGTATTGGTTCTGTCATTGTAATATGCAATTGATTCTCTTTGACATCAGTAGATACAATCTCAATCCAATCTTCACTGGGGTTTGAATTAACATTTGTTTCCTTTTTTAGCATTTTTTCACTCCTTATTACATTTGTTTTGGATAATTGGGGTCGACTTTTAAATTTGGTAGACACCGCTTAATTCCTCTGATCCGTAAATCGTTTATTACTTTTCGATTCTTCATTTTTCTAGCAACAAGCTCCAAATAAGTATTTACAATATTTCGATAAATAACGATATAGGTAAATTTATCATTATACTCTTCATACATCCATTGATTCAGCTCATCATGAAACCACTTTCTTTCCAGCACTACAACACTTTCTTCTTCTGCTGCTTTTTTTGCAAGATCATCTAACTGCTCTTTCGATTGAATGCCATTTGGATATAGAATTTTTCTATTTTTTTCTCTATTATAAGAATAGTCTTCTATACTAATATCTGATCTATCTTCACCAAAAACAATATCTAATAAAATTTCTGATGCATCCAAAGTATCATACTGTACAAATTTTTCATAATAATCATCTGAAGCTGATTCTGAATGAATCACTTGTTCTGAAACCAAAAGCTGCGCCAATTCTTCTAATTCGTAGACTTTGGTAAAAGGAAGAGATTTCGCCTCAAAGTAAGTTCCTCTGTCTGCCATATATTGTTCATAATCATACATAAATAAGATGATAGGTTTTCTGGTTATGGAAAAATCAAAAAATACACTGGAATAATCTGTTATTAACGAATCTACTGCATTTAAGAATTCGTAATTATCTACATTTGATGGAAATGGGAAAATATGTTGATACGTTGAAATACTTACATTCTGTCTTACGATAGGATGTAAATTTACATATAATATCTGATTGTCCTTTAATTGTTTATCCAAAACATCCAATATCTTTTTTACATCTTCTTCATAGGATGTTGTTGCAATATCTTTGTTGTTTTTTCCTCTCCAAGTAGGCATATAAGCATATACCGTTTTCTCTTCTAAACCGAGTTTCTTTCTTACCTGTCTTCCTCTTTCCTTATCAAGGAAAATACTGTTCCGAGGATAGCCACATAAAATAACTTTACCGGTATATAAATCTGTTAAGTTATAATCTGTCATCATAGCATCTTTGGTAAATTCGTTAGGGAACATTAAATAATCTGCCTGCAGAAAATTATGTTGTACATTGTACATAGACTCAATCCCACGTTTCATATTTTTGCCTAACGTTTTCAGGGGTGTTCCATGCCAGGTCTGCAAATAGATTTGTTGATCCTTCTTAATGAAATAAGAAGGAAAAGAACTGTTATTTATAAGATATTTGCAGGTAGCCATAGCTTTCTGATACCTGCGCGAATTTATTTTAACTAATTTTATATCGAGATTATTCTTTTTAATAAAGTCTTTGTGCACTTTGTAATCACTGGTACTATAATAAATGTCAAAACTGCCTCGTTCCATTAATTCTTTTAACATATAAAAAGGAGAATCAGATATAGTTCTCCCATGAAAGGATTCAAACAAAACTTGATTCTCTCTTACTTTTCCGTGTTTATAATACCATGCATAAATGTATTTAGCATGGTATTTTTTTTGAAATAATTTTTCACAATATCGTTTTATCTTTTTTAAAACCTCTGTAATATGACTCACGTCAATTCAACTCCTTGTAAGAATTTCTTCTTTAAATCTAACTCATAAATTCCTCATATGCAGCTAATACCTCTGCCGGTTCTCCCTGCATTTTTAATTCTCCTTCATGAAGCCAAAGAAGACTGGTACACAGTTCTTTTAATGTATCTGCCGAATGAGATACGATCAACACAGTTCTATTGCTATCAGAAATTAATTCTTTCATTTTTTTATAACTTTTCTTTTTAAATTTGGCATCTCCTACGCTTAATACTTCATCTATCAGCATTATGTCTGATTCTAATATTGCAGTAATTGCAAATGCCAACTTCGAATACATACCGCTTGAATACGTTTTTACCGGTAAATCTATAAACTTTCCTATCTCAGCAAATGCAATGATCTCCTGCATCTTCTCCTTTACCTGCTGTTCACTGAATCCTAAAAGCATTCCGGATAACATGATATTTTCTCTGCCTGTCAGCTTTTTTTGAAAACCAACGCCAATAGACAATAAAGATACTGATTCACTTTCTAACTCTATTGTTCCTGAATCCGCAGAAAAAATTCCAGCAATCGCACGAAGCATCGTAGATTTTCCACTCCCATTCTTACCGATTATTCCCATGATTTCACCACGTTTCACATTAAACGAAACATTTTTGACTGCTTCATGAACTTCTACTTTGCTCTTTTTTAATTGTAACAAACTTTTCTTTATCGAAAACGATTGTATACATTTATAACTGATACATAAATCTTTTACTTGAATTGCATAATTATTATCCATCTTATATCACCTTAACATAACTATTTTCATATTTATAAATAGTACGGATCCCCAATGCAGAAAAGGCCAGCCCTACTATAAACCATGCTAAAACTATCTTAATGTCCATTCCTTTATTATATAACAAAACATTTCTACATTCCTGAATCAAACAGGCACTTGGGTTTAATTTTAATAATAAATAGCTCAAAAGCGGCTCAAGCTTAAGCTTGCTTTCCAGGGAATAAAAAATTCCTGACAGATAAAATACCAAACGTAATAAAATCTGAATCACATTCTTTAAATCTTCAATAAAGACACCCAAGTGAGCAACTATCGTAGATATTGCAAAAGTTATTAAAAATAATGTAAGTAAAATTGGTATGAAATATAGATAATTCCAAGTTACAGGTACTCGATAGACTATCATCATAATAACTACCAGTGAAAAAGAAATAAACATTTTAAACGCATATTGCATCAGAGTACTTAAAATCAACATATATTTTGGAATGTATACTTTTGATACGATCGCACTATTCGCTGATACAATTTTTACACTATCTGTAATTGTTTTATTAAAGAAATTCCAAATACTCAAACCGATAAATACAAAAACCTCAAAATAATTAAGTTTACTGGAACCAATCACTTTTGCAATGAAAACATAAATCATCATGAACATTAACGGATCAAGAATCCACCACAACCAGCTTAAACGTGAACTTGCAACTTCGGACTTTAAACCTGATTTCGCAGAATACTTCGTATAAGCCCAATATTTTTTCACATCATTTAAAAATCGTTTCATAATCTCCTCCGGATATTACTTATTATTTAAATCATTTTTTATTTGAGTCGTTGAAATTTCCGGAGTTCTTGAAAGATAAACAACTTCACATGAACTTTTTAGGAAATCAAACTTTCCTTCCCAGTCATCTCCCATGACAAACGTATCGATATGATACTCTTTGACATCTGATATTTTTTGTTCCCAATTTTCTTCCGGAATCACCAAATCCACATAGCGTATTGCTTCCAGGAGACGCTTTCTTTCCTCAAATGTAAAATAACACTTCTTTTGCTTCATATTCCAATTAAATTCATCGGTAGAAAGTGCAACTACCAGATAGTCACCCAATTGTTTTGCTCTCTGCAGCAAATTTATATGACCATAATGCAGCAAATCAAAAGTTCCGTAAGTAATTACTCTCTTCATAAACTTCCCCTTACCTTTCATCAATATGAGACTGATCCTGCTCAAGCAGCTTATCCAGTTGAGCCTTGTCCAAACCTTCTGTGCTCTCTTCCATAAATAATACCTTAAACGTCATGAATATAATTTTTATATCTGTAAATATAGAGTAATTTTCTATATACATCAAATCCATCTTCAGCTTGTCATAAGCAGTCGTATTGTATTTCCCATATACTTGTGCATATCCGGTCAAGCCGCCTTTAACTTTCAGACGATATGAAAACTCAGGAATACTTTTTTGATATTTTTCTATGATTTCAGGACGCTCAGGGCGAGGTCCCACTAAACTCATATCACCATTTAAAATGTTCCACAATTGAGGAAGTTCATCAATTCTGGTAGCCCGAATAAACTTCCCTACAGGTGTGATTCTTGAATCATTCTTGACCGCCAGCTTTGCAACACCGTCCTTTTCAGCATCTACTATCATACTTCTGAATTTGTATACAAAAAAATGTTTACGATTCAAAGTTACACGCACTTGCTTAAACAAAACAGGACCACCGTCATATAGCTTTATCACTATCGCTGTCACCAACATAATCGGAGATGTAAGTATTAAAATCAAAGATGATACTATAATATCAATTAAACGTTTTATAATTTTCTGTTCGAACGTCAAGCCAGTATTTCTTGATAACAATAGTGGTGTATCAAATAAATGCAAAGATTCTGAATTTTTTAAAATTATATCAGATATCTTTGGTGTTGTATAAGTACGAATGGAATACTGATAACAATATTTCAGTATTCGATTTCTCATTTTTGCATGTATGTCACATAAAATGACACCTTCATAATCAAGAATTAATTCTTCAATTTTATCAAGGCCTACATCTAAATTAACCTGCTCATTAATGATATATTTATCTTTTCTAACAAACATTTTTTGAAGTAATGGTCCCGGCGGATGATCTTCAAATATTAAAAGCATCTTTCGAGGAGGAAAAATTTTATAAAACAGCATATCAAATAACTGAGTACCCAAGACTATTAAAACCACATCAATTACCAAAATAAAGGACATGATAACAGCCAGTTCTCCTATTTGTTTCAACCTGCCCGATAGTAATACGATCTGAATCAGCACAACAATATTGATACAAATGCTTGACAGAATTTGAGAAAAGATAATATTGGTTTTTTTCAAATAACCAATCTTCAACCCGCCAAAAGCCGCGAAAAATATAATCAGCAGGATAATATAAACCGCTATCATCAGCCAATTTCCTTTTTCAATAAAGGGCTTTCGAATTTGAGGATTAAAATATTTATACCATACATAGGCAAAAACAATAGTCTCACATGAAATCATCCATAGAGCAGCTATAAATCTCAGTATTCTTTTATATTGTTCATAATCTTTTCTTTCCATGTTTCTCACAGTCCTTATTTATTGCAAATACTTAACTTTCTAACATTGCACTTCGAACTATTATACTACAATTATTTTACAAATTAAAGAAAAAATAATATTTTTGTCTATTTTATTCTTTCATAAATTATATTTAAAGATGTTTCTGTAGCTTTTCCATAATTCTCAACATATTTATTTTTAAAGTTTCTTGTACTTTCTAAAGCTTCTTTTGATGGCATGTTTTTCACTAATTTTAACAATTGTTCTTCTGTTATGGAGCCTCCTGGCAATTCCTTCCTGATATCAAAATACAAACCACGTTTTTTTGTGTACTCTTTGTAATCATAAGCATAACAAAGCATAGGCTGTCCTAATATAGCATAATCAAAGAAAATGCTTGAATAATCTGAAATTAATATGTCTGATGCAATCATTAAGTCATTTAGGAAAGGATATGCTGAAACATCATAAACAAACCCATTTACCCCCTCTAAGTCCATACTTTGTAATGCTTCATAATGAACTCGGAGTAATATTACCCATTCTTCCTCTAATTCCTTTTTCCAATCAGCAAAACATACTGGTGCCTTAAATACACACTTTAAAGCCTCATTTTTCTCATATTCTCGAAACGTGGGTGCATACAAGATCACTTTTTTTCCATTAGGAATTCCCAACTTAGCTTTCATTTCCCTTTTTTGCTCTTCCGTCACATATGCCAATACATCATTTCTTGGAAGCCCGCATTTTACACACTTTTTTAAATCAATTTCAAAAACTCTTGAAAATATTTCTGCTTCATATTGACTCTGACAAGTAAGCACATCCATATTCCATGTATTTTTGCTTCGGAAAGAAGTATTATCCTCTCCAATATCGGTTCCCATTTTCTTTATTGGGGTTCCATGCCAGGTATTATAAAAAAAAGTGTGTTTCCCTGTAAAACCAAGCCCTCGCTCAATAGAAGAATTGGTAATCCAGCAACGAGCTTTTAATGCGGTTACAAAGTATTTTAAAGTATCTGCCTTTATCATTCTTCCCTTTGGAACAGAAAATTTTTCAGGATTCTGAAAAGCCCAGACCAAATCGTATTTTTCAAATCGTTTATCCTGTAACATGCCTTCATATATGGCCCTAGGGCTATCATCAAACTTTTTTCCTCCGAACGAAACAAACAGAATAAGATTTTCTTCTGTCCTGATAAATTTTTTTAGTATGTTCAAAAAAAAGCTTCCTGCATAATAATAGATACGATAAATCGGTTTACAATATTTTACAATTGACATTAGATACTTTTTCATGTTAATGACAGCTCCTTATTATATATCTCTTTCATACGCTTCTTAACATTTTGAATGTCATATTTAACCACCTGATCCTGATTATATTCACCCATTTTTCTTCTAAGCTTTTCATCATTCACTAATATTTCTATCGCATGTCTAAACCCCTTTACATCGGTAGGCGCAAGTGTATACCCGCCCTTTTCATTTTCAATTAGATCCTGATTGCCACGAACTTTCGAAGTAACAACAGAAAGACCTTTTGCCATAGCTTCCATCAACGCAACAGACAAACCTTCTTGAAACGACGGAAATGCAAAGATATCACACACTTCATATATTTTTGCAACATCTTGCCGATATCCCAGAAAACGGACCTGTTTTTCTAAATTTAATTCAATCACTAAATGCTTCAACTTTTCTTCTAAGTCACCATGACCGCAAATTAGATACGTAATTCTTTTATCATTTAATCCTTTTAAAGCTTTAATAATAGTCGCATGATTTTTTCTAGGTATTAATTCACCTACTGATAAAATACAAACCGAATCTTTTAAAATACCAAGTTCTTTTCTAAATTCATTTTTATCCGAAATTTCTTTTTTCATAAGTTTAGTCGAATCAATTCCAACTCCAGGCACATATTCTATCCGCCTTGCATGGAAATTCTGTGCCCTTTGATAATCTTCTTGATTTATCGTAATCTGAACATCAGTAAAATATGATAATACCCTTTCTACAGGATAGTAAATCATCCAATTTAAAAAGGAAGCACCTTTGAAAAAATGAAATCCATGAGCTGTATAAATTATCTTTGTACCGGATTTTCTTGCTGCCCTTCCTGCCAGTCTGGCCATTGCGCCTCCCATTGGCGTATGACAATGAATTAAATCAAATTTTTCTTCACAAATCAGATTGCACAGACTTTTATAAACTTTAATATTTTTTATACTGAATGGAGAGCGTACAAAGTCTATTTGATGCCGTATAATCCCGGTATTATCTAAACGTGAATTATCCGTTCCATAAGAAACCATATTATAATTGGTCGCATAATGGATTTCAAATCCTTTTGATTGAAGATATTTCACATTATTCATTTCAAATTGTGGAATAAAACCACTTACTGTGGTTACTAACAATACCTTTTTCATTTATATCCCTACTTTACTTACAATCTTTTCTTATCTAATATATACTTTAATATTTTCTTGCTTGTATCCGGTCCGTCTAAATAATTATACGTCTCACGGAATGCCTGATAGCGTTCATCGTATACAAATTTATTTTCAAGTCGTTTTATTTCATGATATAGTTCTTCTTCCGTTTTGACAATATCCCCCGGAAGATTTTCGATATTTAAATAGAAATCTCTCACACTATTCTTATATTCTTCAAAGTCATACATAAAGAAGATAATCGGTCTTTTCAAATTTGCATAATCAAAAAACACACTAGAATAATCTGTAATTAATAAATCACTTATGATATAAAGTTCATTTATGTCATCAAATTCTGAAACATCATAAACAAAACCTTTATATTGGGAAAAATCAAATAGACTAGTCACAAAATAATGAGTTCGAAACAAAATAACATAATCTTCATTAAACATCTCATACATTCGCTCAATATCAAAGCCTAATTGAAATTTGCATCCCATATCTTTTGTATGTTGGTTATCTCGGAATGTCGGAGCATATAAGATTACTTTCTTTTCTTTCGGTATCTGCAACTTTTCTCTTATATTTTGAACTTGATCATTTTGAAATTTAAACAAAAAATCATTTCTTGGATAACCTAATTCTATTATCTTCTTTTTATCTTTTCTTAAATCAAAAGCAGAACTGATTTTCTCCGTATAAAAAGAAGAAGGAGACAAAAAATATGATACTCTTCTTCCCTCTTCTCTATAATCTTCTTTCATCTCTTTTAAAGACATGATATTATTTCCTTCCACCATAATATCACATCCTAATCTTTTCAACGGTGTACCGTGCCATGTCTGAATATAAACTTGATTTTTCTTTGGTAGTAGACATTTTCTAGTTCTTGAATTTACTACCCAGTATTTAGCTTTTGCAAATGCCTGATAATAATCCCTGCTTCCAAATTTAATCACTTTTGTATTGGGGTTATTTTCTAAAAATAAGTAATTTTCCGGTTCACGAAAAATCCATAAGAAAGAAAAGCCTTCATATTCTTTGTTACGTATCATTTCTTCATAGATTGCTTTTGGACTACAAGCATATTTCCTACCTTGAAATGCTTCAAAGATAAAGGTCTTTTCATCAGTCTTCGTACTTAAACATGCTGTTTGATAACGGAACTTCCACCAATTGCGTATCATGAATTTAGAAAATTTACGTATTTGTTTGTTTTGATTAACAACTTTATAGAGTTGTGTCTTTATATATGACATAAGAATTCGTACACCCCAGCTTTTCGTATTTATATTCTAAAAATTCTGCATCATATTCCCATTGAATAGGAACAACAAGATACTTGTATTTTCCTTTTCTTACCTTTTTAATTAATACTTTTAAATCAGGAGGAGTATCTGCATTCAATTGTTCGTAAATTGTTAAAGTGCTTTTCGATGCACTTCCTCTTGCTGCATTACGACCATAAGCCTGAATAATCTCTCCTGTGTACTGCCTTAAATAACCTGATATTGGAAGAGGTGCTGCCATTTTAGGATTTTTATCATCTTCTAAAATAATATCTGCTACTTCGACAACCTCATTTGGTATTTTATATAAATTTTTTGGATACGAAAATAATTCTGTATTAAGTGTAATTCTTCCACACAATATTATAATAGCGATAATAGCAAGCTGCGTGAGTACTTTCTTATACTGTTTTTCCTGCAAGTTAACTGTTTGAGTACTTGCATATGCTATAACCGCAATAAATGGCAAAGTCCAAAACACTCTCCAATACACATCCCATCCTACTAAATAACCTCCGATTATTTGTGCTGATATTGGATTAAATATAATAAATAGCAGAAATAAAGAAGGATATACGAAGTAGTATCTCGCCTCTTTTTCTTCTTTTTTTAATGCAATATATAATAATGCAACAAAGAACAAAGAAAAGTACATACCGGTACCACAAAATGATTGATACACACTTTTCACCAATCTCAATACTTCTATCATGAGTAGTCTCCTTACTTAATCAATAAATACAATATCCCACATATTACACACGGAATACAACATACTATTGTTTTCACTAACGTAATAAACTTCTTATTAAAAACCGCATAGAATAAAACAAAACTTCCTAATACAACCGGTGCTAATACTACGCCCATAGAAGATACTAAGGTTGCCGCTACCATCGTGTTAAATATCAAAAACCATTCCATTAAACTTTCTTTTTGCTTCACAATTCTTATAAACAAACAGAGTAAAAGTGGCAAAATAACATTGGCTAAAACCGCTTTTCCCTGCCATATTCTAACTAATAGAAATGTAGATGTTGTGTAAACCGATTGATAACCAAATAAATTCAAAGCACAAACAAATAACATAAATATGCCTATTTTTGACCAATCATTTTTCCATATTTCTTTTCCTATCAGAAAAAACACGCAATAAGTAAAACCAATTAAAATCATCGGTAAAAAAGTATGAGCCAAAATGGTTGGATGCATCTGCGATAATTTTGCGACTGATGCGATGAAAATCGGGAATGGTGCCAGCATATGTCTGGCTGGATACCCCCCAAATTCTTTTCCTGTATTATGACTATACTTATACATAGTATCTGTAGACCATGTAGTAACTGCTGTTCCAATATAAGTAGCATCATCATCATCTATATGTTGGAAATATCCAACGAATCCCATTTGCATTAAAATTAATCCTATTGCAATGATAATCCTAAAATCCATCTTTTTCATCTGTCTGATCGTTTCATGAAATATAGATACGAATTGGCCATTTATAATCCCTACTAAAACAGATATGCCTGATAATGCAGAAACTGCAATTCCCCAGGCATATGCTAATACATGAAATTTCCAATGTAAAAAGATGATAGGAAGTGCTATTATTTGAAACATCATAAGCATTCCTATTAACCCACTGACATAAGCTAATAAGATACTTTCTTTATCACTTTTCAAAAACCTGATAACCAATGTTCCAATTAAAACCGGACAAATGACTAATAATAAAAGTAGTATTAAAATACTGATTCCCATATCTTTCTCTCTATCTTTTCAAAATTTATTTAGTCTGATTTCTTTTCTTTCGATATTCTTTGAAACTATCCCATTTCTGATCCTTATCTGAGATAATTAACTCCATATCTTCTGGAATTGGCCATTCTATACCAATTGTCTCATCATCCCATGAAAGGCCACCTTCATCGTTCGGACGATAAAAATCTGTACACTTATATGCAAATTCAGCAGTATCAGACAATACTACAAATCCATGTGCAAAATTCTTTGGGATAAAAAATTGCTTTTTATTTTCCGCTGATAATATGACTCCATACCATTGTCCAAACGTTTTTGAACCTTCTCTTAAATCAACTGCCACGTCAAAAACTTCTCCTTTGATTACACGGACTAATTTGTCCTGTGGAAAATTGATTTGAAAATGAAGTCCACGTAGTACTCCTTTTTTAGACATTGACTGGTTATCCTGTACGAATTCCATATCAATTCCGGCTTCTTTATAATCTTTATAATTATATGTTTCCATAAAATACCCACGTTCATCTCCGTACACTTGAGGCTCAATCACCTTAAGGCCTTCAATATCACATGTTGTTACTTTAATCTGTCCCATATTTATTCTCCTAATTTTTTTAAATTCCTCTTTTATAGACCTTCTGCTACATCAATTAAATATTGACCATATTCTGTTTTAATTAAAGGCTGAGCAAGTTTAATTAATTGATCCTTATTGATAAACCCCTTCTTATAAGCAATCTCTTCAATACACGAAATATAAAGACCTTGTCTTTTTTGGAATGCAGCCACAAAATCAGCTGCCGCTAACAAATCATCATGATTTCCTGTATCCAGCCATGCAAAACCACGTCCAAGTGTTTCCACCTGAAGTGTACCTCTTCTTAGATATTCATTATTTACACTTGTTATTTCAATCTCTCCTCGGGCAGAGGGCTTCACATTTTTGGCTATCTCTACTACATCATTATCATAAAAATACAATCCGGGCACTGCATAATTTGATTTAGGATTTTCCGGCTTTTCTTCAATAGATAATGCTTTTCCATTCTCATCAAATTCAACGACTCCATATTCTCTTGGGTCTTTTACATAATATCCAAATATCGTCGCACCTGTTTTTCTTTCAGATGCTCTTTGTAAAACTTTTGAAAAGCTTTGTCCATAAAAGATATTATCACCTAATATCAAGGCAACACTGTCATCTCCAATAAACTCTTCTCCAATAATAAATGCATCTGCAAGTCCTCTCGGCTCTTCTTGAACTGCATAAGACATGCGTAATCCTAACTGCTCTCCTGTTCCCAGTAATTCTTCAAAAGTAGGCAGATCCCGCGGAGTTGAAATTATTAAAATATCTTTTATTCCCGTTAACATTAAGATAGACAAAGGATAATAAATCATTGGCTTATCATAAACGGGTATAATCTGTTTGGAAATCGCTTTTGTTAGTGGATATAACCTTGTACCTGATCCCCCTGCTAAAATAATCCCTTTCATTTTTACCTCCAGTACTCTTAATCATACATTTCTGTATAATATTTTTGATAATCACCACTTGTTACATGTTTCATCCATTCTTCATTCTCAAAAAACCATTTGATTGTTAATTTAATACCTTCTGCAAACATGGTTTCCGGATACCAGCCTATTTCTGCCTTGATTTTATCAGGTGCTATCGCATACCTTCTGTCATGCCCTTTTCTATCTTCAACGTAAGTAATCAAATCCTTACTTACCAGCTCCCTGCGTGGATCTCCATTTGGGAGCATTTCATTAAGTGTATCTAATATTATATGAATGATCTCTATATTTTGCTTTTCATTATGACCACCAATATTATAGGTCTCACCTATGCGTCCTTTTTCCTGAACCATGTCGATCGCCTTTGCATGGTCATCTACATATAACCAATCCCTTACGTTTTTCCCATCTCCATATACAGGAAGTTTTTTCCCTTGCAATGCATTATTAATAATAAGGGGAATCAATTTTTCTGGAAATTGGTAAGGTCCATAATTATTACTGCAGTTTGTTATATTGGCCGGAAATTTATAAGTGTCAATATATGATTTCACTATCATATCAGAAGAAGCCTTACTTGCTGAATAAGGACTATGTGGATCATAAGGAGTTGTTTCATAAAAGTATTCTCCTTCATGTTCTAAAGAACCATACACTTCATCTGTTGAAACATGTAAGAACTTCTTTCCGGATTTAAAACCGTCTTCTGTTTCCCACGCTTGTTTTGCACAATTTAATAAAACCAAAGTACCAAGAACATTTGTCTGAACAAATACTTCCGGATTCTTGATGCTTCTATCTACATGGCTTTCTGCTGCAAAATGTACAACTCTATCAATATCATATTCATTAAAGATCTTTGTGATTGCTTCTTTATCACAAATATCTGCTTTTACAAATGTATAATTATCTCTATCTTCAACAGCTTTCAAATTTTCTAAGTTTCCTGCATAAGTCAAAGCATCTACATTGATGATCCTAATCTCATTATCATATTTACGAAACATGTAATGAATATAATTCGAGCCTATGAATCCAGCTCCTCCTGTTACAAGATATGTTCTCATAATAATCTCCTTTAATCGTTGAATCTAATTTTAATTTACAAAATAACTCTAGTTTGTAGTTATTATATCATTATTTGATTTTTTTTCCAATAAAATCTTTCTTGAAATAAAATTCCATACCATGACCACAGCAGTTGCAAATATTTTTGCTATCATTTCATGAATAGCAAAACGTTCCACAGCTAATATTTCAATACCGTTATTAATCAAAAGTCCAATTACACTTAAAATTATAAAAATAGTAAACTCTCTTTTTTTTGACATATCATCTCTACTGTCAAAAACATATTTCATACTTGCGATATAATTAAAAATTACTGATATCGTAAATGCAAAGGTATTAGCAAACAAGTAATGTATATCCAATATTTGATTTAATAGACCAAATAAACCATAATCAATAGCAAAAGCAATTGCTCCTACAATACCAAATTTCATGAACTGCGTAATTAACTTTCTCATATTCTCCTCTTCTTTCACTTAAAATGACACTACAGTATTAATGAAATCTTTTCATATTAGTAATGTTGTTCTTTTTACCATGATTCATACTGTATATTCTTATTAATCCTGTAAAATCCTGTAAATTGCTATGTTATTTTGTTACTATCTTCTGATTTGGCATATACTTTTGTTAAAATCTTTGCAAACCACCGGGGCCAAAAACAACAAAACATTTTATAATCTTCCTTAGTGCGGGTATTTTCTTTTATAATCTCTGTTGTGGTAGATTCTTCATGTACTCGATGCATCATCAAATCTTTGTCTATATAAACGAACTTACCTTTTTGTTTGGAAAGCTGCTCCCAAGCATACCAATCTACATTGCTCTTAAAATCATTCGCAAATAGCGGAGTTTCTATCGCATCTTTTCGAAAAGTTACGGAAGGACAGCAGATAGCATTCCCTATTCCAAGTATTCTTCTTCGAACAAACCTGCTCTTTTGAAATAACTTTATTTTTAACGGTGTTAAAAGTAATCGTTTTATTTTTAAATTGGTATTTGTTCTTATAATACCCATCTTACGTTCTTCATGATAATCGGTAAATGCAATGATAGTAGAATCATCGACATCATCTAAAACTTTTTTTACAAAATCAGGTTCATACGTATCATCCTGATGAGCAATTGTGACATATTTTGCTTTTCCTGTATTTAATGCAAAATCAAAATCATAACCAATTCCCTTTTTGATTCCATGATTTTCTACTAACTTTAACCCGTATTTTAATGCAGTCTTTTTTATAAAATCATTGGGTGTAGAAGTTATGATAATAATCTCTGTTTTTATTGTCTGCGCTAAGAGAGACCTTATACAGGTCTCTAAGTAATCGGATTCCCTATAAGCACACACAACAAAAATATGCTGTTTCATTGTTCTTCCCCTTCTATCTCTTCTTTTCCAACTACTGATTGCTCACTAGTCTTATTCATTGTCTGAGCTACAGCAATTTCCTGAGTCAGTTCCTTTATTTCCCCATCCAGCTGAGACAATTTAATTGTCACATAAAAATTTCTTATTAATAGAACAAAAATCATAAAAAGAAAAATAAAATTTACAGTCGAATAAATCCCAAGTACACTTGCACAATAATCTGCAATTTTAGGGAATATACTAATTAGTAGGACAGCTCCGGCAAATATAATCCAAAATATGGAGTCTTCTATCTGCATCTTGGCTTGTCTTATTTTTCTTAAAATAAAAAAAGAAGTACAAAACGAAACAAATATTAAAACTACACGAAATAATATGGTCATCATAATTCTTACACCTCACTATCTTGTATATAAGATGTGGTTCGTTTTCGAAACCCTTGAATCACTAAAATAGAAATCGCCATACGCACCATATATGCCAATGATCTTCCAAAATTAAAATAGCTTTCTCCTGCTACCCTTTCATCCATTTCTACCTGAACTTCCTTGACTTTGACATCACTCTTAATTAAATATGAAATTGTATCCGGTTCCGGCCCATAATTCATGTTCAGAGCAAATTCTTCAATCATCTTTTTATTCAGCATCCGCATGCCGGAAGTGGGATCTTGAATAGACTTACGTGTGGTAATTATCATAGCAATCGATATCAAAAAATTACCCAGCATTCTTAAAGACCTTGGTCTTTTTCTGGTCACAAATCTTGAACCTATGATAATATCATAACCTTTTTGCATTTCTTCATACAATGATTCTATGTACTCGGCACGATGCTGTCCATCTGCATCATATTGAATGGCGCAATCATAACCCATATGATATGCATATTTCAATCCTGCCTGAAAGGCTCCTGCTAAGCCCAAATTAATTTGTAGATCTATTAAATTATAGTGATTCTCTCTACAGATATCTGCAGTTCTATCTTTTGAACCGTCATTCACTATTACATAATCGTATTGTGGATAATTCTTTATTAAATTATCCACAACACGTTTAATATTTGCCTCTTCGTTATATGCAGGTATAATAATCAGTATTTTACTTCTCATTTTTTCTCCATCCGTTCTTAAAGCGTTTTCATATAGTTTGAAATCGCTTCTTTCCATGGTGCAAAAGAAAAATCACCAGTAAGTTTGAACATATAATTCTCTAAAACTGAATAAGCAGGTCTGGCTGCCGGCGCCCCAAACTCTTCCGTTGAGATTTCTTGAACTTTCGTCTCTTTTCCAGCCAGTCTAAAAATTTCTTTAGCAAAATCAGCCCAACTACACATTCCTTCACACGTACCATGAAATATTCCATAATTTTCAGTAGGAATTAAATATGCGATTGCCTTGGCCAGCTCTGTTGCACTGGTCGGGCTACCAAACTGATCTCCAACTACTTTTACGGATTCGTTTGTTTCTGACAACCTCAACATAGTCTTCACAAAATTTTTACCATCTCCATAAAGCCAGGCAGTACGAATAATGAAAAATTCTTTTGCAAACTGTTGTACAAATTTTTCTCCAGCTAATTTGGTCTTTCCATACATTCCCTGTGGATTTGTTTCATCAAATTCCAAATAAGGTCTGTCACCATTCCCATCAAAAACATAATCCGTAGAAACATGCATCATTTTAGCACCTGCCTTCGTAGCAGCTATGCTTAAATTTCTGGGACCTATTGCGTTAATGCGATAAGCACTATCCTGTTGTGTTTCACATGCATCTACACCTGTATGCGCTGCGCAGTTTATAATTACATATGGCTTTATTTCTTCTACCAGTTTGATCGTATCATTAATATTGGTAATATCCAACTCTGCCACATCTGTATTAACGATATCAAATTCTGTACTTCCTGCATATTGTTTATTTATTGCTCTGCCTAATTGCCCATTACTACCTGTTACTAGGATTTTTTTCATTTTTACTGCTCCTTCTTTGCTAAACGATTTAGTGCACTAAATACTGCACGAATGGATGCTCTTGTTATATTTGAACTAACGCCTACTCCAAATGTGGCATTGCCTGTTTTTCTATCTAAGATTTGTATATAAGCAGCTGCCTTTGCATGTGATCCTTCACCCATAGCATGTTCCGTATAGTCCAGAACTTTTGTATCTATACCTGTTTTTTTGCGTATTGCTCTTTTAACAGAATCTATCGGACCATTTCCTACCGCTTCTACAGATATTATCTCTCCCTTATATTTAAAAATAAGATCGGCATGAGTATCTGTATCCCCTACATCTTCGACTTTTACTTTCACAAATTCAAATGGTTCGTTAATGTGTAAATACTCATTTGCAAACACATCCATGATCTGTTCGGGTGCAACTTCTCCTTGTTCTTCAGAAATTTTCTGAATAACTGCTGCAAATTCTTTATGCATTGCTTTCGGAAGCTTATAACCATAATAGCTGTCCATTACAAATGCTACGCCGCCTTTTCCGGACTGACTATTTATTCTTACAATCGGTTCATATTCACGTCCTACATCACTAGGATCAATCGGTAAATAAGGTACTTCCCATATTTTGCTCTTACGTTCTTTTAATGCACGTACGCCTTTATTAATAGCATCCTGATGCGATCCCGAAAATGCAGTAAATACTAATTTTCCTGCATAAGGATGACGGATATGTACCGGTATTTTACAGCATCTTTCGTATATTTCAACAATTTCATTGATATGATCAAGTTCTAACTCCGGGTCAATTCCCTGAGAAAACATATTATAGGCTACTGTTAATATATCTACATTCCCTGTTCTTTCGCCATTTCCAAATAAAGTTCCCTCTACTCTGTCAGCTCCTGCTAGTAACGCAAGTTCAGTAGCTGCAATTCCTGTCCCCCGGTCATTATGTGGGTGAACACTAAGAATAATGCTATCTCTATCTTTAAAATTCCTGCTCATCCATTCAATCTGATCTGCATAAGCATTCGGTGTTGTCATTTCTACCGTAGCCGGCAAATTAATGATCAGCTTATTATCCGGAGTTGGCTGCCATTCGTTTTGTACTGCTGTACAAATATCCAACGCAAAATCTACCTCTGTTCCGGTAAAACTTTCCGGTGAATATTCTAATATGATTTTCCCCGGAAAATCTTTTGCATATTTTTTTACAAGCCTTGTTCCTTCTATGGCTATTTCTTTAATTTCTTCTCTATTTTTATTAAATACAACATCACGTTGTAATGTGGACGTCGAATTATATATATGAACAATGACTTGCTTAATTCCTTGAATTGCTTCAAATGTTCTGGCAATCAAATGTTCTCTGCATTGTACCAATACTTGAACCACTACATCGTCAGGAATCATGTTTCTATCAACTAATTCTCTTAAAAAGTCATATTCAATCTGTGAAGCTGCCGGAAAACCAATTTCGATTTCCTTAAAACCCAGCTTTAATAACAATTGAAACATTTCAATTTTCTCTTCTACTACCATTGGTTCAATCAATGCTTGATTTCCATCACGCAAATCAACACTACACCAAATCGGAGCCTTCTGTATCTCTTTATTTGGCCATTCTCTTTTCGGATAGTTTAATACGGGTACTCTTTTATATCTTTTATAGTTTAACATTTTACTTTCCTCCATCTGCACATTTTCTATTTATCAATTTATTCCATTTGTGCCTTGGAGTCGATAGATTACGCTATATTTAATAATTATAAACAATTTATTGCGAACTATTTTAGCCCCATTCTTCTTTCATTCCTTTTCACGTAAATTCAGTATCCTAATAAAATTAGGATACTGTGAATCCGATTATAACATTATGATACTAATTCGTCAATCCGGGTTATTCGCCCAGACCACTTTCTATTTCTTCAATCAATGCTTTCAGTGCTTCTTTTTCATCTTCTCCTTCACAAATCAAAGTAATTTCATCACCACATTTTACACAAGCACCTAATACACTTAATACACTTTTTGCATTTGCTGTATTATTTTTATATTCAAATGAAATGTGTGATTTAAACTTCATAGCTTCTTTACACAAAATCCCTGCCGGTCTAAGATGCAAACCAGTTGGATTTTTGATTAATACTTTCTGACTTACCATTTGTCTCCCTTTCCTCTAAAGCATGGTCTTCGAAATAAGTTCTGCCAACTTCTTTGCTTCTTCTTCAATAACATTCTGATCTTTTCCTTCAATCATAACTCGAACTAATGGTTCGGTTCCTGATGGACGAATAAGCACACGACCTGCTCCTGCAAATTTATCTTCCAGTTTTTTGATAGCTTCTGCAATTTCAGGATATTCCATATACTGCTCTTTTTTATGTGTTGGTACTTTTGCATTCACTAATGCCTGAGGCAGAACCTCCATAATAGAAGCTAATTCTGATAATGGCTTTTTCGTATTTACAATAACATCTAACAGGTGAAGAGCACTCAATAACCCATCGCCGGTAGTATTTTCGTCCAAGAATATAATATGTCCTGACTGTTCACCGCCTAAACTGGCATTTATTTCAAGCATCTTTTCCAGTACATATCGATCACCTACTTTTGTCTGTTCGATATTAATATCTTGTTCTTTTCCCATAATAAAAAAACCAAGATTGCTCATTACTGTCGCTACAATCGTATTGTTCTTTAATTTCCCCCTCTCCTTCATATATCGGCCGCAAATAGCCATCAACGTATCTCCATCTACAATATTTCCGGTCTCATCTACTGCGAGCATTCGATCTGCATCTCCATCAAACGCAATACCCAGTGCTGCATTTTCAAATACCACCCTGGCCTGCAGCTCCTGCATGTGGGTAGAACCACAGTTCGCATTAATATTTGTTCCATCCGGATCTATATGAATTGCTATTACATCCGCTCCCAAATCATTTAAAGCCTCTACTGCTGTATAATATGCAGCCCCTTCGGCACAGTCTATTACAACTTTCAGCCCTTTTAAATCTACAGGCACTGTCCGTTTAACAAATTCGATATAAGCATCTCTTGCATCTAATTTATATTCAACTTTACCGACCCCTGATCCTATCGGAATCTGCACATCTTTCATTTTACTTGCAATCAGCGCTTCAATTTCATCTTCTAACTGGTCTGATAATTTATATCCCTCTCCATTAAAAAACTTTATTCCATTGAACTCCATTGGGTTATGGGATGCTGAAATTACAACTCCGGCATCTACTTTATATTTTCTAGTCAGATAAGCCACTGCAGGTGTAGGAAGTACACCAACATAAACTGCATTTGCTCCCACCGAACAAATCCCTGCCATAAGAGCATTTGCTAACATTCCACCGGAAATTCTAGTGTCACACCCCACAATTATAGTCGGTTTATGAGCTTTTTCTTTCGTCAAAACATAGGCACCGGCTTGACCCAACTCCATAGCCAATTGTATTGTTAATTCTGAACTCGCAACACCCCTTACGCCGTCTGTTCCAAAAAGTCTTCCCATTATAATATCCTCCGTCATTCATTATTATTTGTATCTGTATTTAGATTATCATTATTATTATTTCCTGCATCTCCCTCTTGTTCCTCACTCCCCGATTCCTTATTATCAGCACTATTATTAGCACTATCATCTGAACTATCAGGTTTCTTATTATCGGCCTTATCTTTCTCTTCTTTGTTGGTATTATTTTCTATATTATCTTCTGTCGTTTTTTTTTCCTTCAGTTCAACAGTTATTGTCAAATTTCCAATAACACTAAAACCATCTGGGACTGTGACCTGAATATTAACATCTTTGGTTCCAACATTCATATTATTTAAATCAATTTCTGATTTTAATGAATCAACCTTTAAAGAATCCAAATCTTTTTTCAAACCTTGTATCTCAATTTCGACAGATTTATTAGAAGTATATTCCATGTCCAGACCACTTGCAAGATTCTGAATCTTAATATTTTTTAAAGGAATCTTGAATTTTTTAGTAATAAGTTTTTCTATTAATAAGGTGACTGCTACTTTCGATTCATCTTCATCAACCAACTGTACGCCTTCCGGTAAATATTGACTAATATCAACCACTTTTTCTATATTACCACTTGCACCTGCAACACTTAATTCCGCACTTGGCACTGCTATGGAAGCAGCATTCTGTAATGCTTCAGATGTACCTTTAATATTAATTGTCTTAGGCTCAAATTCCATTCCTGTATAACGATAACCTTCAGCAACATCACCTTCTATATTTAATTCTAATGGAAGAGCTTTGGTTTTCAGTATTTCAACTCCTACTAAAACCTCATTAGAATCAAAACTTACTAGCTGAGACGTATCAATCATATTTCCATCTGCATCATATAATTCAGGAGTCACACTTTTTTGTATTGACGTATCAAGACCTGATATATCTACTACAACCACTACTTTTTTGATTTTATTTACAATACTCTCTGGTCCTATTACTTTCAATTTATTCTGAGACAGGGTTACTCCGCCTAACGCATAACCCTCACCAGTATCTCCTGTTGTCTTCGTATTTATTGCAAACTGCTTGGTAATAACATCTTCGATGCTGACACTCATATTATAAATATTCTGCCTTATTTTAATATCTCTATTTGATTGCAGGCATGATACTTGAATTGGCACAAGCTGCTCATCCATCGCTATATTTTTCATATTGGCAACCGCTGTAAAATCTTCATTCTTTAGATTATCAACTACAGATCTCTTACCTTCTACTGTAATATCCACATAATCGGTATCGTCTAAAACTTTGTATTCCTTCCCATTATCTGTAATTACATTTTTATTTATAACATCCACTTTGATGTGGTAAAAAGGTCTTGTAGTTACTGGATTATCAATATTAACAACAACAAGCCACAAAACTACAGCAAATAGAGCGGATATTAATTTTAAACCCAAATTATTTGTTATCTTTTTTAACATGTCTCATCCTTCCCTTCCACAATTTAAATCGCTTTACATCAAAGGAACGATTCTGAATAAAGGTAAGTTTTCCTTTTAAATATTCTGCATCTATATTTCTAAAGAGTTCTCCTCCTATAGCTATAGAGACACTTCCCGTCTCTTCAGATACTACTACTGTTAGTGAATCTGTCGCTTCACTGATACCTACCGCAGCCCTATGTCTGGTACCAAGATCTTTACTCAAGAACATATTATCCGATAATGGCAGATAACAAGTAGCAGCAATAATTCGATCTCCACGTATAATAACAGCCCCATCATGCAATGGTGTATTATGTTCAAAAATATTAATCAGTAATTGACTGGAGACTATGGAATCCAGTGGAATTCCAGTTCTCTCATAGTCTTTTAATAAGATTTCCTGCTCTACTACGATCAATGCACCGGTTTTTACTTTAGCCATCTCAAAAACAGCTTTGGTAATCTCTGTAATTGTTTTATCACTAAATCTGCCTTCTGCATTTTTCGAACTTTCAAAATTAAATATGGAAGTAAATAAATTTTTCCTACCCAATTGCTCTAAAGCTTTCCTCAGCTCTGGCTGAAACACTATGATAACTGCAATTATTCCTACATTAATAGCTTTTTCTGCTAACCATAGGATCGTACTCATATTAAAAACGGCTGCAATAAAGGCAAATGCCAATATCATAACAAGCCCCTTAAACAACATCCATGCCTGGGTATTCTTAATCCATAACATTATTTCATAAATAAAAAATGCAATAATTATTATTTCTACAATATCTATTTCATTAATACGGGGACTTTTTAATAAGGAACCCAGTGTTTCCATTATATCCTGAAATGTAGACATGCAATCCCTCCCATTCTTTTAACTTTCTTCTGACTGCTCCTCCTGAACGATCGGCTTCTGAGGGTTAATTCTTTGAACTCGTTTCTCAGGTTCTGTCACATACATTTTCGGTATTGCTTTTACATAATAATAATATTCATCATCCTCAAATTGGGCATACTCAGTCCTTGAGAAATCCACATGAAAGCAAAAAAACTGTATCACAAGACCAACCAGAACAGCTAATATATTACTTAATATTACACCAAAAATCTGGTTTGTAATATTTAATATGTAATCCCCGACTAATAAAATCAAAACATTTATAATTCCTCCAACAACAATTGCAATCTGCCATGCGTGGTCCATGGAACGAGTCCGAATAACGAAAACCACGATAAATGTAATTGTAAATGCTATCAGCATAAGATTCATTTCTTTATTATTAAATAATTTTTGAATAATTTCTGTTATCTGTGTTATATCTGCCACTTCTTCCGTCGCATTCCCTAATGCCGCAGCATTTTGTTTGACAAAAGCAAGAAAAAAATAAATAATTGTTCCGCAGCCTACAGAAATTGCTGAAACAGGAGATTTTAACAAACCCGCTGTTATCGGTACAACACTTGGAATTCCACACGCATATGCCAATGGAGTTATTAATGTCACGGTTCCATCTTTAGGTGCCAACCTAAAATAAAGCAACATCATAATCAACATCAGAACACCACCGATAATTGCCACTCCCAACGAAAGAGCTATTAAATGTATATTAATTAAAACTGCACTCAAAATTAGCATTGTATTTACCGATGAAAATGCGCAAATCAATGCAAGTATCAATACAACTGCCAGGTTATTCAACCGACTTTCAAATCCCAAATTCGCATTTATTAATATAAAGGTAAAAAGTGCAAATAAAAACTTTAAACCCGGATTCACATATACTACATACTTACCATAAAATTTTTTAATTCTCTCTTTTAGCACTAACAAGCTGGTCATTAAAAACTGCCTCCTTAAGTTCTCCTCAATCTTTATTTTCTGACGCTTCAATTTTATACATAACCGAAAGCTTTTCTATGTTTTCCTTAAAATTCTTTAAATGTTTTTTCGCATTTCGATATCGGACTGCATACACCCAATACGCAATTATTTGAAATATAATACTGTAACAAACAAAACACACTATTACAATCTGCGCCAAAAGAGTTATTTGTAATTTATTTAAATTTTCAAATAAGTAATCCATTTGATATAATACTATCAAACCAATAATAAGTACAAATGATACTGAAGTCGAAAAAAATGTTTTCAGCATTTGAAGACTAATATAATCACTCTTATAATAATCTCCAATTTTTATCCATTCTTTTCCGTTTTTCTGTTCAAGAATAGACATTTTTGTCATTAACTTGGTTCTTTCCTCATTTAACATAAAACACCTCAAATAAAAATTCTTTTTAGAACGTCATTTCATTATAGCATACATAAAACTTTATGAAAAGTTTTTTATAAAACATAACATTTTGCCGTCCTATAAGGCACATAAAAGCCATCCTCGTTATAAGTAAACATTACTGGGATGGCTTTTGACTTGCACATTTTTCAACTAATTTGGTTAGGTTTATATCAATTATATAATTTAATTCACTGTAACAGTCAAAGTAATACACTCACTACAACATTTATTTTTATCAACATTAGTAACATAACAGCTAATATTTCTTCCTTCATTAATAATTCTAGTAAAAGCATCACTATAATATCTTGGAATATACCCTAAAAGTTTTTGATTTTCATTTATAACTTGAATAGCATGAGAATCAAAACTATTGTATGGTTCTTTTCTTAGAAAGACCTCATCTCCACGTGTTACATTAATTGTATTTTCACACTCTTCTCCATCACACCCCAAATAGTGTCTTACACCCGCCATATAAAATCTTCTTTTAAAAGAGGTGTTAAAATCTAAAATAGGATCTATAAATTGTAAATTATCAATAGGTAACCTAGCCCCACTCTTTTTTAAGAACTCATACGCATCATACTTTTCTAAATCATATTTTTTTAAAATAGTAACAATATCTTTTCGTTTTCTATCTGGCAAACGGCTAGAGAAAACTGGAAACAATACGTTATTACTATATAGTGTATTAATATCTGGAAAAGGAATAAGTAGAGTAAATCCGGCTTCTATAGCACTCTGAACCTCTCCACAATACTGAAATTCATATTGTCCATTTTTTGAAAGTTGACCAATAATATATTGTCTTCGCGTGGAATCAGACTTCCATACTAAGTACAAGTAATCTTTACCGTTTTTAATCGACATTTTCCTCCTCCTTTCCAAAGTATAAAACTTTCAAATCATTAGTTTTATCTAATAGAAACTTTTCAATAATGATTTTTTTATTTCTTTTCAATTCAACATCCGTATATCGATTTAGTATATCACAAATATTTTCTTTAGTCATCACAGTAACTATTTTTTTTACGAAGTCTTTTGTTTCGTCATAATACTTATCCTTAATATATTGCATCATTTCAAGGTGCGTTGGTCTTTCTTTTTCATCTATTGTTCTCCTAATCAAAGATTTAGACTTAGTTTGAACTAAAGATCTCCATCTAAGTTTATCATTTCCCAAATATCCTCTAATTTGATTTTCTGATAAATATGCACATAAAGATGAACTATTATCATATAAAGGTGAAAATGTTTTTCTAATCCCTTTTACTAAAATAGCCCAGTTACTTTGATGACGATCTGAATTTCCACTTAAATAATCAAAAATTGGTATTTTTAAAAAATCAATAAAATTTATAAATTTACTCATTACTTTCTCTATCATTTCTAACGAGTATACTGCTCCACTTTTAACATCAATAAATTTTTCTGGATTATAATGTGGATATTCATAATTCAGAAAACTTATTCCCTCTATCAGTATTTCATCTTTATTTTTAATTATATTATAGCTCATGGAACCTTCTCTATCAAAATAAACACCTAATTCAAATTTTGCACATGGAATTCCAACTAATTGTGCTAGATGGTAAGCCAAGCATTCAGAAACATGATCAGTAGTATTTTCATCTTTTTTATATTTAAACAGTCCTGTTTGTCCTGTGTCAGGATTTATCAGCCAAATTTTTTCACTTCGACCACTACCTTCTGATGTTCCTTCATATTCTTCCCAAAAAGAAAAATCTTTCACTTCAATTCACCTGCCTCTTTATATAATGATATTTCAGATATTGTATATACTATCTTCACTTATTTTTCAATCCATCACCCCATTTTTATATATTAATTCTATCGCATTCATTATAAATTAACTTTTGTCCATAAAAACGTACTTCTCACGTATTTATTATTCATTAGATTACGTACAAACGTCACTAATGATATGTTCTACTAGGAATAAAAACCAAATCATTTAAAATAGGCATGAAAATGGGGCTGGGCACAGCTGATTTTATCAGCTAGTGGACAGCCCCTTTCATTCTTTATTTATCCAAAAAACGCATACGATCCTTATCTCTTACTGCTTTGCGTGATTTCTCCACTGTCGGATGATCCATAACACTAGTAAGTTGTTTCTGCATATTATCCTTACACTTTTGGCAATACTTTCCTGTGACAATAGGTGCGCCACATAACTCACACTCAATAACGCTTCCGGCTTTGCTCGAAAAGATAAGTCTTTCTTCTCTTACCCATTGCTTTATCTGTGCAACAGATACGCCAACAGCATCAGAAACTTCGCGAATACCGCAGTTCTCATTTTGATAAATGTATTCCTTAACATCCGCAAATTTCTTTTCTAACGCTTCTATACAATCGGGACATAACTTAATTCCACCTATATAATTAAATAACCTTCCACATTCCCTACAATTACGCACATCCATAAGCTACCTCCTAATATCCTCGCCCGACGCAGACAACAATAAAGTAGACTTCATCTACCCCAGACTTTTTTAGTATTTTAGCCACCTCATCAATCGTACTCCCTGTAGTATATATATCATCTACTAACATTACCCTCTTTAATTTTACCGCACTTTGTGTGATTTTGAAAGCATTTTTCATATTATTTTTTCTTTCTTTTTCACTAAGCTCTTTTTGTGGTATCGTTTTCTTACATCGGATCACCAAATTGGATTCTACTGGAATATTAAGCACTTTTCCTAGTTTATCTGCCAAAATTTCAGCTTGATTAAATCCTCTTTGTCTTTTTTTAAATTTATAAAGAGGAACAGGAATTAAAACTTGCGGTCTGCAAGAGAAAATCCATTCTCTATACTCTTCAGCAATTTTTTCCACATAAAAATCAGCATACTCCCTTTTATTCCTATACTTGAATCGATAGATAGATTGCTTCATCTCTTCCTGATATACAAATACTCCTCTTCCCTGTGTAAAATCATGTTCTTTCATTTCACATTCGAAACAGTATTCTTTTATATCATTATCTATTGCTTTTCCACACTTTTTACAACGTGGTTCCTTAATATATTCTAGTTTTTTTTCACATTCCTTGCACACCTTTTTCCCTTTTTGACTGACAATACGGTGGCATATAGGACATCTCCCGGGAAATACCCAAGAGATTATATTTTCTACTATCGTCCTATTATTAATTTTAATTTTCGTTAAATACTACCTCACTTTCTTGAACTTCTTCTTTCTTCTTTATCCTTTTTCAAATATTTCGCTACATAATGTCCTGTATATGATTTTTTACACTTTGCAACTTCTTCCGGTGTCCCTTCTGCTATTACCAAGCCGCCGCCATCTCCGCCTTCGGGTCCCATATCTATAATATAATCTGCTGTCTTAATAACATCTAAATTATGTTCAATTACTACTACTGTATTCCCTCCCTCTGATAATCTCCGTAATATCTCAATCAACTTATGAACATCAGCAAAATGTAATCCTGTCGTAGGTTCATCTAAAATATAGATAGTTTTCCCTGTGCTCCTTTTACTCAACTCTGTTGCAAGTTTAATTCTTTGGGCTTCCCCTCCTGAAAGAGTCGTAGATGGCTGACCCAATCTAATATATGACAATCCAACATCATTCAACGTCTTTATTTTTCTGTGAATCGATGGTACATTTTCAAAAAAGCCAAGTGCTTCCTCTACCGTCATATTAAGCACATCATATATGTTTTTCCCTTTATATTTAACTTCCAAGGTTTCACGATTATAACGTTTTCCCTCACATACTTCACACGGCACATATACATCCGGAAGAAAATGCATTTCTATTTTGATAATTCCATCTCCGCCGCACGCTTCACATCTTCCGCCTTTTACATTGAAACTAAAGCGGCCTTTTTTATAACCTTTTGCCTTTGCATCAGGAGTTGAAGCAAACAAATCCCGAATTTGGTCAAATATTCCGGTATACGTAGCCGGATTGGAACGAGGCGTCCTCCCTATTGGTGCCTGATTAATATCAATTACTTTATCTAACTGTTCAATACCTTCCATACTTTTGTGTTTACCTGGTATGGTCCGTGCACGATTCAAATCTCTTGCCAAACGTTTATATAAAATCTCATTAATCAAAGAACTTTTTCCCGATCCGGAAACACCTGTTACACATGTCATTATTCCTAATGGAATTTTCACTTTTATATTTCTTAAATTATTTTCACCGGCACCTTTTATCTCCAAATAGCCATTAGGTTCCCTTCTTACTTCCGGAACCGCCATTTTAATTTTGCCACTAAGATATGCTCCTGTAATGGATTCTTCTACATTCATAATTTCATCCGGTGTTCCCTGTGCTACAACTTCACCGCCATGCTCTCCGGCTCCCGGTCCGATATCAACAATATGGTCCGCAGCCAGCATGGTGTCTTCATCATGCTCTACCACAATTAAGGTATTTCCCAGATTTTTTAGATTATTTAAGGTATTCAGAAGTTTATCATTATCCCTTTGATGGAGTCCAATACTGGGTTCATCTAAAATGTATACTACGCCGACCAAACCGGAGCCGATCTGAGTGGCCAAACGGATTCTTTGAGCTTCTCCACCTGATAACGTGGCCGTAGCTCTTGACAGCGCAAGATAATCTAATCCTACATCAATTAAAAATCCAATACGTGCCCGAATCTGTTTCAACACTTGTTTCCCAATCATTTCTTGTTGAGGTGTCAATTGCATCTGCGAAAGAAACTGATGAAGGCTTCCTATGGACATATCAGTCACTTCAGCAATATTCTTCCCAGATACCGTCACTGCTAAGGATTCTCTTTTCAACCGCTGTCCGCCACACTCTTTACAAGGTGTAATTCTCATAAAACTTTCATATTCCTGTTTCATCGTATCTGAACCGGTCTCTTTGTATCTTCGCTCCACATTTTTAACAATTCCTTCAAAAGCTACATCATATACACCTTCTCCACGTTGACCTTTATAATAAACTTTCATTTCTTTTCCCCGTGTTCCATGAAGCAGTACATCCCTAACTTTAGAACTTAATTCTTCAAATGGTGTATCCAAATCAAATTGATATTCCTCTGATAATGCTTTCAAAATCGCATAAGTAAAACTAGATGGATCTGTACAGGACTGCCAGCCCATTACAACAATAGCGCCTTCATTAATGCTCAAACTCTTATTCGGTATGATTAAATCTTCATCAAATTCCATTTTGTAACCTAAACCATAACAATCCGGGCAGGCTCCAAATGGATTATTAAAAGAAAAATTTCTCGGCTCAATTTCATCGATACTAATTCCACAGTCCGGACAGGAAAAACTCTGGCTAAAACGTATTGGTTCTTGACCTTGAACATCAACTAATAAAAGTCCGTTTGCCAGATCCAGTACATTTTCAATGGAATCCGTCAACCTTTTTTCAATACCCTGACGAATAATCAGACGGTCTACTACAATTTCAATATTATGTTTTATATTTTTGTCTAATTTAATTTCTTCTGAAAGTTCATATAAATTTCCATCTACATTCACGCGGACGTAACCGCTCTTCTTAGCCTGTTCGAACAGTTTGACATGTTCCCCTTTGCGTCCTCTGACTACCGGTGCAAGCAACTGTATTTTTGTCCCTTCTGGCAATTCCATAATATGATCCACCATCTGATCCACAGTCTGCTTTTTTATTTCTTTCCCACAATTCGGACAATGCGGTACTCCGATTCTGGCATATAGAAGTCTGAAATAATCATAAATCTCTGTTACCGTTCCAACTGTAGAGCGCGGATTTCGATTGGTAGACTTTTGATCTATCGAAATAGCCGGAGAAAGTCCATCAATCCGTTCAACATTCGGTTTTTCCATCTGTCCCAGGAACTGCCTGGCATAAGAAGATAGAGATTCCATATACCTACGCTGCCCTTCCGCATATATAGTATCAAATGCAAGGGAAGACTTTCCGGAACCACTCAAGCCCGTAAGTACTACAAACGCCTCTCTTGGTATATCTAAATTTATATTTTTTAAATTGTGTTCATTGGCTCCTCTGATTTTTATATATTGTTTATCATTATTATTATTCATCTGACTACCATTCTTTCTCCTACTCTAAATCTCGTAATACTTTCTTTAGCTCCACCATTTTGTCTCTTAACTCGGCAGCTGCTTCGAAATTCAACTCTGCTGCCGATTGTTTCATCTGTTTTGTGATATCCTTTAGAAGTTTTTCTAATTCCTGTTTGTCCATAGACTCAGGATCTTTCTTCATTTCATATTCTTCTTTGGCAACTTTCTTGGATATGCTGATCAAATCCCTAACTGCTTTCTGTATGGTCTGAGGCGTAATTTTGTGAGCTTTATTATATTCTTCTTGGATTTTTCTTCTACGATTCGTTTCATCAATCGCAGTCCTCATAGAATCAGTGATTGAATCACCATACATAATAACTCGTCCCTGAGCATTTCTGGCTGCTCGTCCAATCGTTTGAATCAAAGATGTTTCTGAGCGTAGGAACCCTTCTTTATCAGCATCTAAAATAGCAACAAGCGATATTTCCGGAATATCCAGTCCTTCTCTCAAAAGATTGATTCCTACCAGGACATCAAAAACATCCAGGCGCATATCTCTTATGATCTCTGCCCTTTCTAAAGTATCTATATCTGAATGAAGATATTTCACACGAATTCCAACTTCACGCATATACGCGGTCAGATCTTCTGCCATACGCTTTGTTAACGTAGTCACAAGAATTTTATTTTTCTGTTCAATCTCCTTATTAACCTCACCTATCAAATCATCAATCTGGCCTTCTACCTTTCTGACATCAATCTGAGGGTCTAACAATCCTGTTGGACGTATAATCTGTTCTGCCCTTAGCATTTCATGCTCTTCTTCATATTTGGAAGGAGTAGCTGAAACAAAAAGCATTTGATCGAGCTTCCCTTCGAATTCTTCAAAATTCAATGGACGATTATCTTTCGCCGAAGGAAGTCTGAATCCATAATCTACCAGAGTACTCTTTCTTGACTGGTCTCCTGCATACATTCCCCTGATCTGAGGTATCGTAATATGAGACTCATCGACAATAATCAAAAATTCTTCAGGAAAATAGTCTATTAGAGTATGCGGCGGCATTCCTGGCGCAGCTCCCGATAAATGTCTGGAATAATTCTCTATACCAGAACAAAATCCTGTTTCTTTTAACATCTCTATATCAAAATTGGTACGTTCCGCTATTCTTTGAGCTTCTAATAATTTATCTTCACTTTTAAAATATTTCACCTGTTCTTCCAGCTCTTTCTCTATGACACCTGCAGCTTGCATGATTTTTTCTTTGGGCACAACATAATGAGAAGCCGGGAATACTGCAATGTGTTCTAAACTGGCTTTGATTTCCCCTGTCAAAACATCAATTTCAGTAATACGATCTATTTCATCTCCAAAAAATTCTACTCGTATGATTGTTTCACTGTAGTCTGCCGGAAAAATCTCCACTACATCTCCCCTTACACGAAAAGATCCTCTTTTAAAGTCTATATCTGCTCTGTTGTACTGTATATCAATTAATTTCCGTATCACATCATCTCGGTCATATATCATGCCCGGTCTTAATGATAACATCATATTTTTATAATCTATAGGACTTCCCAAACCATAGATGCAGGAAACGCTGGATATGATAATCACATCTTCTCTCTCTGCCAAAGCTGCTGTAGCAGACAGTCTGAGTTTATCTATCTCTTCATTAATGGAAGAGTCTTTTGCAATATAAGTATCGGAAGACGGAACATACGCTTCCGGCTGATAATAATCATAATAACTAACAAAATACTCTACCGCATTCTCAGGAAAAAATTCCTTGAATTCTCCATAAAGCTGTCCTGCAAGGGTCTTATTATGAGCGATAATAAGAGTTGGTTTATTCAATTTCCGGATAACGTTCGCCATGGTAAAAGTCTTGCCGGAACCGGTAACACCCAGCAGTGTCTGGAATTGATTCCCTTCTTCAAATCCCTTCACCAATTGTTCTATCGCCTGAGGCTGATCACCGGTAGGCTGGTATTCGGATACTAATTTAAAATGATCCATAAAATTGTATACCTCCGTTCATTTAACCTAATCTAATGCTCAACTCCGATTATAGCATAGGATATATTTGATTGCAAACAAATGTTCGCATTTTAAACAAATAAAACAGGTGACTTATGCCACCTGCCTTATATCTGTTTCATCTTCACACTTTGCTTTATCACCATATGACCTGATACGATGTCCAGCCCTCTACCTGCTTTTGAACTTTTAATCTGTTTCAGAACTTTATTTAAAGCTACTTTAGTCATTGCTTTTGTGTTGACTTCATAAGTTGTAATTTTCATATCTGCAAGTCCCGGATACAAATAGTTATCAAAGCCGACTATTGAAATATCCTCCGGTACGCGATATCCTTTCTCACTTAACTTCTGCACTAAGATTCCTGCAGCTAAATCACAATTACACACAAATGCTTTAGGGAGCTTTTGAGGAAGCTCAAACTTTACCTGTCCAAATTCGTCACGGTCTTCTATTAACCACTCCGGCCATATCTTTTTTTTATGTTCCAGCATCGACTTCATGAAACCACAATACCGGTCCATAATACTACTGGTGGCATAAATAGAACCAACAAAACCAATGTCTTCCATTCCCTGCTCAAATAATAATTCAGTCATCAGATACATCCCATAAAAATTATCAGTGATTACTGCATCTTTCGCTAAAATTTTATCATAAAAATCCAAGAACACGATAGGAATCTGAATACATCTTTTTAACTTTGCAATATATTTTTTATCGATCTCTCCAATTATAATAAGTCCTTCTATACTTTGATCTGTTACGACTTTTGGTAATTGCAGGGTAAGTTTTTCATTCTCCTTTTTCAACACTTCTACCATAGTAAAGCATCCTTTTTCACTCGCAGCAATTGTCAGTTCTTGATACATTTTCCAATAAAATGTCGCATATTGAGCCAGGTAATTTTCCGCAATAATTACACCAATCTTTATATCCTCCTGTGTCAAACCATTTATCTTTTTTTTAACTGATGGAACCGGTTGTTGGTACCCCATACTTTCCGCTTCTTTTTGTATGCGAAATCTCATTTCGTCACTAACACCTTTATGACCTGCCAAAGCATTATGTACCGTTACGGCACTGACACCCACTTTTTCGGCTATATCCGCCAATCTAACTTTGCCCATATTATCCCTCGTACTTATTCATTTTATAAATTTAACATTATTATATTTTTTTAATTAATCTTTGTCAAATTAATCCAAACGAATAAAATGATACAATCTGCTTTGATAATCGCCCCATATGCTTCTAACTAAAAAGCCGGCATTGACCAAAAGTTCACCTGTATATATTTCTTCTGTCCCTTCTAAAGAATAGTCTGCATTTAGATCCAAGCCCTTCAGAAGTATTCTTCTGCTATGGCTGTTTGGCGCACCGAGCACCTGAACATATGTCACCAAAACTTCCTGTTTATTTTTAGAAACAACACTCCAACAGTCATAACAATGATTTTCGGACCAGGAAGATATTCGATAATAATCCCCTTCACTAACCAAATCATGATATTTGTGATACATTTCCACTTGCTTTGGTATCATATCTTTATCTTCTTTTGATATTTTAGTAATATCAAGCTCATATCCAAAGCTTCCGGCTAACGCTACATGCCCTCTTGTCATAAACGGTGTGATTCTCCCTACCGAATGATTCGGACAATCACTTACATGAGCTCCTATTGCAGACAGAGGATATATCATCGCTGTTCCTTCCTGAATTTTTAAACGTTCGACAGCATCCGTATCATCTGAACACCAAATCTGAGGGCTATAATATAACATACCGGGGTCAAACCTCGCCCCTCCTCCCGAACAATTCTCTAACAGAAGGTATGGAAATTCTGTGATTAACCGTTCCTGCATTTCATATACACCAAGTACATATTTATGAAACAGTTCCTGCTGCGATTCTCTTGTCAAATAACTGCTTCCCAAATTACACAACTGACGATTCATATCCCACTTCACATAAGAAATGGGCGCACTTCTCAAAATTTTCGCTACACATTCATATGCATAATCCACTACTTCCGGATTTGATAAATCTAATACATACTGCCCCCTGCTCTGCGTTGTTTCACGACCTTTAATCTGTATGGCCCACTCCGGATGCTCACGATACAAATTTGAGTTTGGCGAAACCATTTCAGGCTCAAACCAAATTCCAAAATCAAGCCCAATTTGATTTACGCGTTCCACCAAATCTTTTAGACCTGAAGTTATCTTATTTGTATTCACGGTCCAATCACCCAACGAACCATTATCGCTGTTTCGTTCTCCAAACCAGCCATCATCCATCACAAGCATCTCTATTCCTGCTTTTTTGGCTTCCTTTGCAATTGCTAATAACTTATCCGAATTAAAGTCATAATATGTCGCCTCCCAGTTATTGATAAGAACCGGTCTCTTCTTATGTTTGTATGGACTCCGTATCATATGATTTCTATAAAAATCATGAAGGCAACGCGTCATTTTCCCCAAGCCTTCACTAGAATATGTCATGACAACTTCCGGTGTTTGGAAACTTTCACCCGGTTTTAAATTCCAAGTGAATTCATCAGAATGAATCCCCATTATCATTCTTATAAAATCAAACTGAGTACGCTCTGCCTGTCCAATAAAATTACCAGAATATACAAAATGCATTCCATATACTTCACCGTTTTCTTGATTCGTTTCAGGTTTAACCAATGCTATGAATGGATGTTCCTGATGTCCCGGTTCCCCTTTTGTAGAAGATACCAATTGTTTTCCATAATTAACTTTGCTTCTTTGGATATGACGTTCTCTTGCCCAAGAACCGTGAAGACTTATCATTTCATATTCTTGATTTTCCAAATCAAGACATGCACTATATACTTTTTCTATTTTTAATGTTTTCTGCCCTTCATTAGACACTCTCACACTTCTGGTTATCACATCTGAATCATTAAAAACGGAATAAAACAGTTCTACTCTTAAGTTTAAAACATCATCAACGCATATAATTTGCAGTGTCACTACTTCTTTCTCTGTACCAAACGAAGCAGGAAGGCCTTTTAGCGCAGGCTTACCCTTAAAAATATCAAAGGTATGATAAAGTAACTCACATCCCATACAGCCATTTTCATTTCTTATGTTCAAACAACTCTCTCTGTAATCACCAACTCCACCAGTAGGATATTCCGATGGAAAAAAGTCCAAAAAGGACGATTTATCTCTGAAATTACTACTTGGAGTATAGGGCGCTTCCTCCATTCTAAGTAAATACTTACCCCCGGAACGTTCAAGTTTTTTTCCATAATAAATATGACCTAAATATCCTTCTTCGGACATTCCCATCATATAGGTTGTATTTTGAGTATCTAATTTAAATATTTTATTACTTTTATCAAATTGTATTCCCATTCGCAGCACCTCCAGACGTTAATATGAATGATCTACTCCTATCCTCATTCAAGAAACATAATTTAATTAGTTTTAGATTAATTTAACTTAATTTTAACTTATGCTAATATTTAACACAACACTGAACAGGATGTCAATCAAATATTTCTTAACAATTGATTAATTTCTTACAATCATTTAATAGGTCAGAATCTATATGAAACCTTAAATACGCAAAAACAAACTACCTTGCATTTCTGCAAGGTAGTCTTTCTCATAAGTATATTTATAGTATTTGCTTTATTTTATTTCAGAGATTTTCACAGGACGTCCTTCATCTAAAGATTTCTTTGCTGCCATAGCAATTTTAACTGGCATCAATCCATCGATTCCACCTACAGGAACATCTGTATCATTTTGAACCGCATTTACAAAATCAACTGATTCTGCAATGAATGCATTATTGTATCTTTCCAAGAAGAACCAAGTTGGTTTTTCACAAATAACACCTTCCGCTGTACTAATCATTGAAGTATCATTTAAATCATTGCTTACTTGTACACAACCTTTTTCACAATGAACTTCTGTTCTTTGGTCATATCCATAACCAGCTCTACGGCTGTTATCAATAACGCCAATTGCACCATTTTCAAATTTCAACATAACAATCGCTGTATCTACATCATCATATTTCTTAAACTCAGGATCGATCACACAAGTTCCAAATGTAGAAACTTCTGTTACTTCACTTCCTGATAAGTAACGAACCATATCAAAGTCATGAATCATCATATCCATGAAAATACCACCAGATACTTTTACATATGACATTGGAGGAGCTTCAGGGTCACGTGAGCATACTTTTACAATATGCGGTGCACCAAGTCTTCCAGATGCAACAGTATCTCTAACTTTCTTATGATTGTGGTCAAAACGACGTACAAATCCTACTTGTAATTTTACTTTTGCTTTTTCTACAGCAGCAATTGCTTCTTCAATTTTATTAAGATCAGTATGGATTGGTTTTTCACAGAAAATATGTTGTCCTGCTTCTGCCGCTTTTATAATAAAATCAGCATGTGTATTCGTAGATGAGCAGATAAATACTGCATCAATATTTGAATCTTTAAAAATATCATCAGGATTATCCGTACATTTTTCAATCCCTAATCCTTTTGCCCAATCAATTATTTCATCATTCATAAATAAATCTGCAATCGCTACTACTTTTGCACCCGGAACTGCATTTACTAAATTTGTAGCATGCAGTTTACCAATTCTACCTGCACCCAAAATACCAATTTTTACTTCTGCCATAATTTTTACTTCCTTTCTCCTTACTAATTTTATATTTCTATTTTTTTCAGTTCTTGCTATTTTTAATATAGCATTCGACAAATTCATTATAATAAATCTGCCTGATATTTACTACGCTATTCTTGCTACATTTTCTTTTCAAATACGGAATCTTTCGGTTATGTGCAAAAAATACTTACGGAATCTTGCTTTTTTTCCATTTTCCTTGTATAATCATAGCAAATTCACCAAGAAATTATCAATACATTATAAACTGGAGGTCAATATGATACAATGTTTTACTAAAAAAGAATTCACTCCTTTTTTCTCATCAAAGAATCCACCCAGCCTTATTTCTGTAAGTAAAGTTGATTCAGATTATAGTCGCTATTCGCGCATGCTTCACAAACATAACGATCGCTTCGAATTACTATTTGTCCGATCAGGCACAGGCGGCTATCGTATTGAACAAGATTGCTATCATATCAAAACCGGAGATATCGTATTGTGCAATACCGGAGTTCTGCATGATGAAGTGTTAGAAATGAATCAGAATCTTTCCAGCTTTTCTATGGCGATCAAAGGGCTTCAGCTATCTAACTTACCGGAAAACTTTTTAGTCCCGCCTTCATCGCCACCAGTTTTTAACTCTGGAGAATTTTCTCCAATGATTGATTCTACATTTGCCACTTTATATCAATTATTATCATCCGGTATACCTGATGTAGAAGAAACCTGCCATAATTTAATGATGTCCATTCTTTCTTTGGTAATGCAGATCATTAACCAAATATCTTCGATATCTCCTGCAGGAAGCAAAGAAAATCAAACACTTGGAATACGTATTAAAGAATACATAGATGAACATTATGACGAATCACTCTCACTAGATATTATTAGCCAAATCTTTCATGTAAATTCATATTATTTATCTCATGTATTTAAAAAAGAGATTGGACTTTCTCCCATGCAGTACGTATCACGCCGCCGCATAGGAGAAGCTCAATCTCTATTGATCACTACGCAAAAAAGTATAACCGATATTTCTTCCATTGTTGGGTTTGGGACTCCCAATCATTTCCATAATCAATTTACAAAGTATGTCGGGCTCTCTCCCAGAAGATTTCGGAAGACCTATACACTAATTGATAATTAATTTGGCACCGCCATATATTCCAGCATCATTACCCAATGTAGCTATTGCTAACGGTATGTTCTTAGCTTCCTGAAAAGCATACAAAACATAATATTTGTTAATATATTGCAGAATAATCTCACCGGCTTTTGACACTCCGCCTCCAAAAAGTATAATTTCCGGATCTGCAATATTAGCTACATTCGCCATTGCTGTTCCTAAATATTTCCCAAAGATTTCAGCCACTTCTATCGCCAGAGCATCACCTTTTTTCACTGCATCAAACACTAATTTTGCAGATATTCCTTCTTCATCTGTTCTTAAAACAGAATTCTGATCAGAGGTTCTCAAAATTTTGTTAGCCATTCTTACGATTCCTGTTGCGGAAGCATATTGTTCTAAACAGCCGAAGTTTCCGCAGCTACAGGCTTCTTCCTCATTATCTTGTACATGCATATGTCCAATTTCCCCGGCAGCACCTTTGAATCCCGAAAGAATCTGACCATCTATAATGATACCGCCCCCAACTCCGGTTCCTAATGTTGCAAGTATCACATTTTTATAACCACGTCCTGCCCCTTGCCACATTTCACCTAAAGCTGCTATAGTAGCATCATTTCCAGCTTTTACTTTTAATCCTGTCAAATCAGAGAGTTCTTTGTGAATATTAAAAATTCCCCATCCCAAATTTACTGCGCCATATATAATACCATCCGATGCAACTGGTCCCGGAACACCAAGACCAATACCCAACACCTGCTCTTTTTGTATTTCATGATGATCCATTTTTTCTTGAATAGATGCAGCGATATCAGGCAGAATCTGTTCACCAGAATTTTGAGTCACTGTAGGAATCTCCCACTTCTCTACTAATGTCCCATCCGGTTGAAACAAACCTAATTTTACTGTAGTACCTCCTACATCAACCCCAAAGCAAAACTGTCTCATTTTCTCCCACCTTTTATCCTTTCTTCAAACTGCTTTGTACTCTGTTATATAACTCCTGAGCCGCATTATAGCCCATTTTCTTTTGTCTGTGATTAACAGCTGCAGACTCACAAATAATAGCGAGATTCCTACCTGGTCTAATAGGAATAGAATGACATGTTACTTTATTCCCCAGATATTCTATAAATTCTTCTTCCAATCCAAGCCGGTCATACTCAGCGTCTTTTTTCCAATCTTCCAATTTTATAACTAAATCAATTGCAGAAGTCTCCTTTATACATTCTACACCAAAAAGAGTTTTTACATCTACAATGCCGATACCACGTAATTCAATAAAGTTTTTTGTAATATCCGGCGAAACACCTATCAATGTATCATCGCTGACCTTCCTAATCTCCACAACATCATCTGTAACAAGACGATGTCCTCTTCGTATTAATTCTAAAGCCGCTTCACTTTTTCCGATTCCACTTTCACCTGTAATTAAGATCCCTTCACCATATACATCTACCAACACTCCATGTATTGATATGGAAGGTGCTATCTGAACATTCAACCATCGTATAATTTCTGCCGTAAAGGAAGAAGTAGTCTTTTCTGTCGAAAGAATAGGTACTCCATAATGTGTTGCTGCTTCAATCATGTATGGCTGCGCTTCATAACCTCGGCACAAAACAACACATGGCATCTGATACGACATTAATTCAGTAAAAACACGTACTTGTTCATTGTGTTCCATTTTTGTCAAATATGTATACTCTACTGTTCCTATTATCTGCACTCGGTCTGATTCAAAATGTTCGAAATACCCTACCAGCTGTAATGCAGTACGATTAATATCCGAGCGTGTCACTTCTATCTGACTCAGATCAATATCAGGGGTCATATTTACTAATTTCATCTTATCTACAATTTTTGTTAAATTAACACTATGCATATAAATCCTCCTTTGAGTCTACCCATTTCCATTCACAGACTTAAAATTATTTTATCATACTACTATCTTAACATCAATGATGTAATAAAATTAAAAAACTGCTCCTTGACTATTAAGTAATAGTCAAGGAGCAGCTAAAATTCTATTATTCTTTATTAATATCTCATTGGAATCAAATCAATATAATCTTGTACTGTTCCATTATTCTTAAATACTTCAATAATTTTTCTTCCTAATGGATCAAGAGCATCTGTATTAAATTTCTCAAGTTCCTTCGCAAAGAAATCAGTTAGGATTACAGCACCTGCATCATAACCTTCTTTTCCAACTTCCGGTTGTCTTTCAGGTTGAAGGAATCCTCTTCTAATATACTGTCCTTCAATTTTCAGAGACTCAAGTCCATAACCAAACAATGGGCAACGTGCTTCTACCAAATGTTCTGGTTTGAATTTTGCACTTCCACGACGCGCAATATATTCTCTTGAAATCCACTGTGGCATAAAGCTTACCTTGTAAGCTCCGATATGTTGATTTGGAATTAATACATAACGAGTATTTTCAGATTTTACAATTTGATCTAAAAGTAAATTCGCCTGTGTCACCATTTTACCTGTTGCAAATGGCCAGTAAGACCCAACACCTTCACTTGTCATTCCTTTTGTATCAATAATACTTGGGTTATTGTATCCTCTTGGCGCTACCAATCTCCATAACCATGCAAGCGCTGGTGGTAATACATGGAATAACCCCATAATTCCGTAAGTAGGATGTTCTTTTGTACAAGCTGGAGCACGTACACCAAAACTTCTAACATCGATCTCAACAGAATCTGAAATAACTTCCGGAACCAAATCTCTTGGAAGAATTACTCTAGGATTTGGACAAGGAGTTCCATCTCTGTCTAAAGTATGTTCCCAAACTAAACAAGTTGCATTTGGAACACCTTGAATATTTAAGAAAATAAGAGGTTCTTTCGGATGTGTAAAGATTTTTTCATATTCAGGAGAACTTCCATAACTTGTTATATTATCGAGTCTTAAGAACCAACCTGCTTCCGCATCCTGTACTACAAGTTTCTTACTATCATTCTGGATATCAGGATGACACAATGCCATATCATCCGTAACCGGATAAAGTTCACAAGAATCTTTAAAATCAATATATTCTTTTTCTCCACTTACCGTATTGGTACCTACAACAATTCGGCCATCCATTTCTCTATGAACTTTTTCGATCATTTCACTCTTACCGCCGCCGGAAGCACCTTCATGCATAATAACGATTTCATTATCATAAGGTGTAACAACTTTTACGGTAGAAGCATGCGCTGTTGTCCAGCCTTCTTGCTCACCAATATTAAGTAAAACACCATAAATACCTTTTTTGGCACTTGGTCCTGGGTAAAGATTATAGGAATATACTTCATGAACCTTGTCCAAACGATTATGAACTACGATCTGTTTTCCATCAAAATGTGTATGTCTAAATGGTGGTGCCAGGAAAATGATAGCTTTTAAATCAAATTCGTTAATTTCATCAATATTCAAAAACGCTTGTAAATCTGCAAGACCTGCAGCAAAGAATCCCGCATTTGATGGCGCAACCAAAATAGAATCATAACCATGTTCCATACCACCGGATTTAAATGGATAAAAAATAAGTTCTTGTTGTTTCAGCCATTCAAATGTCTCTTGTCTCAAAGGCTCAAACTCTTTCTGGTATGTTCCTTTAAAAGTTGGCTTGTCTGTAGCTTTGTCATCAGAAACTATCAAACTGTTAGGATCACGTCTTCTCATATAATCATCCATATAGTTTACGGAAGCTCCATTCTTACATTTTGTAACAGTAGCCTCTACAACAGTCCCAATACCTTCTACTTCGTATTCAACCTCAAAAAAAGACTTATCTTCAGGTCCAAATGCAAGCTCGACTAATTCTGTTCTTGTTTTTGGAATAATAACTCCTTTTGAGTTCTCCAGAATATCTAATACGTATTCCGGTAAGTTTAGTTTCTCTAATAATTTGTTCATTTACCTCAACCTCTCTATATTTTTTTTGCATATTTAAATACTAGTTCCATCTCATGTAAATTTTCTATTTAATTATTAAACAGTTTCACCCATAAGTCTATTCATAATTTCATTATAAGCATCCTTTTCTCCGCCCATATCGCGACGAAAACGATCTTTATCAAGCTTTTCACCTGTATTTGAATCCCAAAATCTACAAGTATCTGGAGAAATTTCATCTGCAAGTACTATTGTACCATCTGCAGTTTTTCCAAATTCTAACTTGAAATCAATCAGTTCAATATTCATATCCTTTAAATATTCAGTCATAAATTGATTTACTTTTAAAGAATAGTTTGAAATCAAGTCAATTTCTTCTTTGGAAGCCCAATTCATTGCCAGGATATGATACTCATTCACCATAGGATCTCCTAAATCATCATCCTTGTAAGAAAATTCCAGGACTGTTGAATTTAACTTTGTTCCCTCAGGTTGTCCAACTCTCTTCGCAAGAGAACCAGCAACTATATTACGAACAATAACTTCCAACGGAATGATATCAACTCTTTTCACGATTGTCTCTCTATCGGAAATTTCTTCAACAAAATGAGTCGGAATACCTTCTCTTCCAAGAAGTTTCATCATATGATTGGTAACCCGGTTATTAATAATTCCTTTATTAGCAATGGTACCTTTCTTTTCTCCATTAAAAGCGGTAGCATCATCTTTATAATCAACAATAACTAATTCAGGAACATTGGTAGCATAAACTTTTTTAGCTTTGCCTTCATAAAGTTGCTCCGACTTAACCACATTTTCCATAATCTGTACATTCCTTTCTGTGTTTTCAAAATATACAAATGAAATCATTAACTATAAACCAATCTCATTTTGAAGTTTCTCATCTTTTTTTGTCACTTCTTCTTTCATATCCTGTTTCATCTTCAATAATTTTTGCTCGATATCTTCATCATATACTCCAAGTATCTGTGCTGCCAGAATCCCTGCATTATAAGCTCCATTAACTGCTACCGTCGCTACCGGAATACCTTTTGGCATCTGGACTGTAGACAATAACGCATCCATTCCATCAAATGAACCTTTACATGGAATTCCTATAACTGGAAGAGTTGTATGTGCTGCTAAAACTCCAGCTAAATGTGCTGCCATTCCTGCTGCAGCGATAATTACTCCAAAACCGTTTTCCCTTGCATGCATCGCAAACTCGCAAGCTCTTTCAGGTGTTCTATGCGCACTCATAACATGCGCTTCAACAGATACGCCAAAACTTTTCAGACTGTCTATTGCACCTTTTACGATTGGTAAATCACTATCGCTGCCCATAACAATTGCTACTTTTTTTACCATATAACACACTCCTTTTCATAATATAATAGAAAAGCCAATACCCACATAAAATGGATATCGGCTTACTTGCAACTTAGAATTCACTTTCCACTTTGCGTCGTCTTCCGAAGCTATTTCACTGTACACATTTCCTCTAGGTTTTTATCTACTGTAATAACAACTATTTTTTCACCCGTTTTCGTACTAATATCAGAATGAGTGCTGACTATGGCCACATCAATAAAGTCAGTTATCAATGTTTCCAGATATCCTCTCCCACCTTCAAATAATGAAGTACGGACTTTTTTTAAAAGTTCTATCCCTTGGGGACTGCTTGCAAGTTTTTCTTCCGAAGGACTTAAAATACCAGAAAGTCTAAAAATGATTATGTCATTAATTATATATGTGCGTATAGTCTTTGGTCCTCTACCCATATACTCTATTTCAAATTTGCTAAATAATTCACTAAGTTTGGACTCTAACTGACCTTTGGTCATAAATTCACCGCCCTTCAACCCAATAACATTTTAACTTATTTCCAGACAATTGTCAACCCAATAAAAGCGTAAAACCTTTTCCAATTGCTGGACTAGGGGAAAAACATGGGATTGTTAAATTTTTATCATTTTCAAGCTATTTTTTATGAAAAAATTCAAAAACTTGTTTCGCTGAGCGTTGATTCATAGTTTCCACTTCAGCCAATTCATCGATACTGGCTTCTTTAATCTTTTCAATTGACTGAAAAGCCCGCATAAGAGCTTTTCTTCTTGAAGGTCCGACTCCCTTTATATCATCCAGAATAGAATGAATCTGATTTTTACTCCGTAGAGAACGGTGATATTCAATCGCATATCGATGGGCTTCGTCCTGAATTCTGGTAATCAATTTGAACGCTTCTGAGTTTTTATCAATAAAAATCTCTTGGTCATTATATAATAAACCTCTGGTTCTATGATTATCATCCTTGACCATTCCACATACCGGAATACTTAAACCCAGTTCACTCAAAACTTTTAACGCTATATTAACTTGCCCTTTTCCACCATCCATCATGATAAGATCTGGAAATTTATTGAACTTGCCCAAAGATTCTTCCAACTTTTTCTGTTCTAAAACCGTTTTTTCTTCTAAACCTCTTTTAAATCTTCTCGTCAATACTTCAGCCATACTCGAATAATCATCCGGTCCTTGAACTGATTTAATTTTAAATTTCCGATAATCGTTGCGATAAGGTTTTCCCTTTTCATAAACAACCATAGATCCGACTGATTGAAAACCACTCGTATTTGATATATCAAAGGCTTCCATTCTCTCTAAATGCTCCAAATCTAATAAATTAGCAATTTCTTTCACAGCGCCAATCGTTCTTCCTTCTTCTCGTTTTAACCGTTCTTTATCCTGGTTCAATACCAGCTGAGCATTCTGAGCTGCTAATTCTACTAATTTTTCTTTCATCCCTTTTTGAGGTACTTTGATATGAACTTTCTGTTCTTTCTTTTTGGAGAGCCACTCCTCTATTACAGAAGAGTCTTCTATTTCTTCCTGTATCATTAATTGTTTCGGTATATATGGCGTACCTGAATAAAATTGTTTAATAAAACTTCCTAATATTCCACTTTTCTTATCTTCAGGACCTACTGTCAAATAAAAATGTTCTCTGCCAATCAACCGCCCTCCACGTATAAAAAAGACCTGAACAACTGCATCATCATCTGAAATGGCCAAAGCAATCACATCTTTATCTTCTCTATCACTACTTGTAATTTTCTGTTTTTGTGAAATCTGTTGTACACTATTCATTAATTCGCGATATTCTATCGCTTTCTCAAATTCCATATCGTTCGAAGCCTTCAGCATTTTCTCTTCCAGCTCCTTTAGAATGTTTTTATGATTTCCATTTAAAAAATCCATAGCCTTTGCAATGGATTTTTTGTACTCTTCTGAGCTGATATATCCCTGACACGGTGCTTCACATTGATGAATATGATAATTTAAACAAGCCCTGTCTTTTGCTATATCTTTTGGCAGATTCCGATTACAGGTACGTATTTTATAAATTTTTCGGATCAACTCAATACTATCCTTTACTGCACCTGCACTGGTATATGGGCCATAATATTTGGATTTGTCTTTTTTCATCTGACGAGAGAAAAGAATTCGTGGGAATTCTTCTCCAATCGTCACTTTGATATATGGATAAGTCTTATCATCTTTTAACATCGTGTTATATTTGGGCCTGTGCTCTTTAATTAAATTGCACTCTAATACCAAAGCTTCTAATTCAGAATCTGTAATAATATACTCAAATCTCTGTATTTTAGAAACCATTTGTTCAATCTTAATTCCTTTGTTACGGCTGGTCTGAAAATATTGGCGGACACGGTTCTTCAAATTAACTGCTTTCCCTACATAGATAATCGCATCTGTGTCATCATGCATAATATAGACACCAGGTTTTCCCGGAAGTTTTTTCAATTCTTCTTGTATATTAAACATAAATCTTCCTCTGCCTTTTTTTATACGAAACGAATCATTCTGGTTCAAATAATTTTGATTCTGGTTCTCTGATTCCTTTTATTGCACGATAGATTTCCATAAATTGTTTTCCTGTGATCGTCTCTTTTTCAAATAAATGTTCTGCAATTTTGTCCAGCACTTCACGATTACCTAGCAACATCTGTTTTGCTTCTTCATAACTATCTTTCAATAACGCCATAACTTCCGCATCTATTTCTGCTGCAGTCGCATCTCCACAGTTCAGAACCGGCCGGCCGTCTAAATAACGATTTTCTATTGATTCCAAACTCATTAGTCCAAACTTTTCAGACATTCCATATTGTGTTACCATCGCTCTTGCAATTTGAGTCGCTTTCTCAATATCATTGGAAGCACCTGTTGTTACTGACTCAAACACAATTTCCTCTGCTGCCCGACCTCCCATATAAGTAATCAACCGAGCTTTTAGTTCTGCTTTTGACATCAGATACTTCTCTTCTTCCGGAACCTGCATAACATATCCTAACGCACCCATAGTTCTTGGCACGATCGTAATTTTCTGCACCGGTTCAGCATTTTTTTGTAATGCTGTTACAAGTGCATGACCTACTTCATGATATGCAACAATCTGTTTCTCTTCTTTTCCAAGAATTCTGTCTTTTTTCTCTTTTCCAGCTATAACTACTTCTACAGACTCAAACAAATCTGACTGATTCACTACTTGTCTGCCATTTTTAACTGCAAGTATAGCCGCTTCATTTATCATATTAGCCAAATCAGACCCAACTGCTCCTGAAGTAGCTAATGCTATTTCTTCCAAGTCCACACTATCATCCATTAAAACATCTTTGGAATGCACTTTTAATGTTTCTAATCTTCCCTTTAGATCTGGTTTGTCTACAATAATTCTACGGTCAAAACGACCTGGTCTTAAAAGAGCCTTGTCTAACACTTCGGGTCTGTTAGTCGCTGCTAAAATCAAAAGTCCTTTTGAAGTATCAAATCCATCCATTTCTGCCAATAGCTGATTCAACGTCTGCTCCCGTTCATCATTACCACTTCCGTATTTGGAATCCCTGCTTTTTCCAATTGCATCTATTTCATCAATAAAAATAATACATGGTGCATTTTTATATGCTTCTTTGAACAGATCACGAACTCTTGATGCACCTACACCAACAAACATTTCAACGAAATCAGAACCGGCTAATGAGAAAAACGGTACCTTTGCTTCTCCTGCAACCGCTTTTGCCAATAAAGTCTTACCTGTTCCTGGAGGTCCTACCAATAAAGCCCCTTTTGGAAGTTTTGCACCAATAGAAGTATATTTTCCAGGGTTATGCAGAAAATCTACAACTTCCTGCAAGGAATCCTTTGCTTCATCTTGACCAGCAACATCCTTAAAAGTGACACCTGTTTCTTTCTCCACATAAATTTTGGCATTTGATTTGCCAACGCCCATCATTCCACCGCCGCTTCCCATCTTTTTCATAAGGAAGCCTATTAAAGTCCATACCAATACGATCGGCAGTATAAAACTCAAAATATTTAAGACCCAGGCTGCGGTATTATCCGGAATTTTAGCTTTAAATTCCACACCAGCCTTATCCAGCTTATATACCAAGCTATTGTCTTCAATTATTCCCGTATAATAAGTTGTATTTAAAAGTGTTGCTTTGGAATCATCTTTTTTATTGGGGATAATTTCTATTTTATCATGAGCTATTACGACACTATCAACTTCTTTTTTTTCTAGCATTTCTAAAAATTTATTGTAGGTAATCTCTTTGGTCGTGATTTTATTCATCTTATCAGTTAAAAATGAAATAACCATTAAGGTTATCAGACCGATAATAACGAAAACCATGATAGTTTGTCCATTTTTTGGATTTCCATTATTCTTTTTATTCGTATTTTTATTATTTTCTTCCATGTTCTCCTCCTAATATATACTGCCTTTTTATATTAAATCAAACAGTACTTACTAATTATAAAAGTTGTTCGACTATAAATCAATAGAATGTTCATGAACTTTTCGCCTTATTTCTAAATTTTTTCTAAAATTGTTTCAAAGATTTCTCAATTTTTTTTAAAAATTACTAGCTTTCTAGTCAATATGGATGTATAATTAGAACGTTATTTTATTTTTAATTAAAATTCTAAGGAGGGTGAATTATGCCAGTAAAATACGTATTCGTAACCGGTGGAGTTGTCTCAGGCCTAGGCAAAGGGATTACTGCTGCATCTTTAGGCAGGCTGTTAAAAGCTCGTGGCTATAAGGTAACCATGCAGAAATTTGACCCATATATTAATATTGATCCAGGAACCATGAATCCAATTCAACACGGTGAAGTTTTCGTTACTGATGATGGTACCGAAACAGATCTGGACTTGGGGCATTATGAAAGATTTATTGATGAAAATTTGGATAAACATTCAAATGTTACCACCGGAAAAATCTACTGGTCTGTATTACAAAAAGAACGTCGAGGGGATTACGGCGGGGGGACTGTTCAGGTGATTCCTCATATAACCAATGAAATTAAAGGACGATTTTACCGTAATTTCACAACACAGGAAACACAAATTGCCATTATCGAAATCGGAGGTACTGTCGGTGATATTGAGAGCCAGCCTTTTCTTGAATCCATAAGACAGTTTCAGCATAACGTAGGAAGAGAAAACGCAATTTTAATTCACGTAACATTAATTCCATATTTAAAAGCTTCCGGAGAAATGAAAACAAAACCGACACAAGCCAGTGTCAAAGAACTTCAAGGAATGGGAATTCAGCCAGACATCATAGTCTGCCGTTCCGAACTGCCTCTAGAAGATGATATTCGTGATAAGATTGCACTTTTCTGTAATGTTCCAACAAGTCATGTTCTTCAAAATCTGGATGTAGAACATTTATATGAAGCACCTCTTGCTATGGAGAAGGAACATCTTGCTCAAGTTGCATGTGAATGTCTCCACCTTGATTGTCCGGAACCGGATTTGGAAGATTGGAGAAAAATGGTACATGCTCTTCGCAACCCTACAACAGAAGTTAATATTGCTTTAGTCGGAAAGTATATCCAGTTGCACGATGCATATATCAGTGTAGTAGAATCTCTTAAACATGGAGGAATTGCCACTAGCGCAACTGTTAATATAAATTGGGTAGACTCAGAATTATTAAATGCCGAAAATGCAGATTCCATTCTGAAAGATGCTGACGGTATTTTAGTTCCCGGAGGATTTGGAGATAGAGGAATTGAAGGAAAAATTGCTGCAATTAACTATGCAAGAACCCACAAAGTCCCATTCTTAGGATTATGTCTGGGCATGCAGCTTTCTATTGTAGAATTCGCACGTAATGTTTTAGGTTACCATGATGCACATAGTATAGAATTATCTACTAATACCGTTCATCCCGTAATCTCTTTACTTCCAGATCAAGATGACGTAGAAGATATCGGAGGAACTTTAAGACTAGGTTCTTATCCATGTGTTTTAGATAAAACTTCAAAAGCTTATCAAATGTATCAGGAAGAAACAATTTACGAAAGACATCGTCACCGTTACGAAGTAAATAATGATTATCGGACACCGTTATCTGAACACGGAATGAAATTATGTGGTATTTCTCCTGACGGACGCATTGTAGAGATGATAGAATTACCTGACCATCCTTGGTTCATCGCTACACAGGCTCATCCTGAATTAAAATCAAGACCAAATAGACCACACCCTCTTTTCCGCGGATTTATACAAGCTTCGATAGATAATAAACAAAGTAATTAATAATTATTTACTATAGAAGGGATGTCGTACTACATGTACGGCATCCTTTTTCATTTAATGATATCCATTTTGCTCCTTGAAGTCAGCCTACTTTTCATTATCCTAAAACAATGTTGTAACTGAATCAGTGCCAGGCAATAAGGATTTTTTCTACTTCTTGAATCAATTTTTCTTCCGATATTTTCTCCTTTTGCATAAGCCACCATCTAATTGTATGAATGATTGCGCCAGCAAAAAAAGATGCGACAATTTCAGGCGATGCTGACACATCTATCCCTTTTTTAATTCCAATTTTAATTTTCTCATTAATATCAGCAGTGACTTGTTCTGATAGTATGTCAAAAAGTGTAGGAAACAAATTACTACCTAACACCATATGAACAAATTTTTCATGTTCTCTAAAAAAATTCAAAACATGACGAATAATACTAATATAAAATGATTGCGGGTCTCTATAGTCCGCTGAAGCAGGATTAATTGCATCAAAATCAGTTTGCAGACGCCAGACAAAAAAGCGAAAAAATTCATATTTATCGGCAAAGTGCTTATAAAATGTCGTTCTTCGAATCATTGCTCTTTCACATAATTCATTGATTGTGATATCTTCAAAATGTTTCTCACTCATAAGCTGAAAAAAAGCTTCTGTTAATAATTTATATGTACGCATAATTCGTAAGTCATATTTAATTTCCATTTTATTCTCCCTTTCGGAAACAGATTTATATATTTTGTTACTTATCTATCAAAACCAGTTGTTTTGACTGTTGAATTGAAAGTAAAAATATTATACACTCTAAAACAACAAAAGTCAATTAACTAACATTTGTAGCAAAAAAAGGAGGTTACTTATATGAACACAAACATATTATTTGAACCAATTCAAATTGGTAACGTAGAATTAAAAAACAGAATCGCAATGTCACCAATGAATATGGGCTATACCGGACCGGAAGGCTATGCATGCGAGCAATCTAATGCCTGGTATGCGGCTAGGGCAAGAGGGGGGTTCGGACTTATCATCACAGAATGTGTAGTTGCAAACCCCTATCCATGGCGTGGAAGCGATACGTTGAACCCTCTATTATGTGACAGTCAAAAGAAATACCGCTATTTGAGCCAACTGGCCGATGTTATTCATTCGTATAAAGGAACGAAAGTATTTATGCAGCTTTCTCCCGGCTGGGGACGGCAAGGACATCCGGATATGGCTCATGAGGAAATAGCTCCTGCAGCTCCTTCAGCAATTCCTATGGAAATAGATTTGCGTAATATCAACTATGGCTGGGCTAAACAATTTAAACGAATTGGTATAAGACTGATCGATGAGTTTGGCAGCATTGAAAAGCTTAAGAATCTTAGCGATGAAGAATATGAGGATTTTAAGGTTATGGCCTTTAGTTACATAAGAAAGAATGCTCCTGAATTATACCATGTGGTCAAAGGACATGTCCCGCGAGAACTTACAATTGAAGAAATAGAAAAAATGGAGACCTTCATGGTAGAGCAGGCTTGTGCTGTTTATAAGCTGGGATATGATGGTGTAGAACTCCACACACCTCATGGATATCTCCTTCACCAATTCTTGTCACCACGCTCTAATCATCGTTCAGACTTGTATGGTGGAAATACTGAAAATCGTGCACGTGTAGTTACAAATATCATTGAACGTATCCGCAAAAAAATCGGACCGGATAAAGTGTTGGGTTGCCGACTTTCCGGTGATGAACTGATGCCAGGTGGTTTAGAACATGAAGAGGTTTGTAAGCTGGTCAAAATTTTTACTGATGCAGGAGCAAATTACTTTAATGTATCACAAGGCTCTTATGAAAATCCAGGAGCCGGATTTGCGCCAGACGGTGAAAATGAATTTACACATTGGGCACCTGGTTTTAAAGAGTCCAGTGGAGGCTTGCCGGTCATTACACCGAATTTTATCAACCCAGAATCGGCAGCTGATGCAATTAAGGGCGGAATGACCGACATTATTTCACTAGGACGTCAGTCTATTGCTGATCCTTATTGGCCCGCAAAGGTAAAAGCCGGACGTTTTGAAGATATTGTAAAATGTATCCGTTGTCAGCAATGTTACATGAATTTATTTGAACCCCGTTGGATTCGCTGTGCCGCAAACCCAACCGCAGGTTTTGAAAAATATTATCCGGAACTTTGGCAGGACAATGGTTTAATGGATACACGTGCAAAAAAGTTTATGGATAAGCGTGAAGATTTACCTCTGATATAAGAAAGGAGCTAATATAATGAGTGAAAAATATTTTGATGATGGTTTCTTTAAAATAGATCCGGAATGCCATTTAATTGGTGATATGGAACCAATCAATCACTTTCCAGGCGTTAAAATGTGGTGGCGATCCATTAACGGCATCAATCGACCCATTTTGCAAGGAGCACCACCAAAACTATATGATCTGTTGGAACCTTGGGAATTTGAAAAGAGCACTGACCCTGAAAATATTATTCGTGCAATGGACAAATACGATGTGGATATTGCATGCCTTTTACCTGAATCAATGATGGACACGACGGGATATTCCAGTCGTTGGTGTACAAATGGTGCTACATGGGAAGCTGTTCAAAAACACCCAGACCGTTTTCTCATTGAGCCAAATCTTTCTCCTATTAAACATAGAGGCATAGATAATGTTATATGGGAGATGGAATATTGGGTCGGTCTTGGTGCAAAGATATTTAAATACTATCCACCAGAGGATACCTATATCAATGATTCCGAATTATGGCCATTTTATAAGAGGGCAGAAGAACTTGACATCGTGTTAGATATTCATACAGGTTTTTCATGGGTCCCACCTGGAAAGAGCAAATATTGCCTTCCTATCCAGCTTGATGACGTTGCCCGCGATTTTCCAAACTTAAAGCTTGTAGCCTTTCACATGGGCTATCCCTATTGTGATGACCTCAATATGGTAGCAATGGGACATCCTAATGTGTACCTATGTTTAAGTCTGCTTGTACCTTGGGCAATAACTGCTCCTTATAAATTTGGAAAGATTCTCGGAGAAGCAATTCGTTTTGTAGGGACAGACCGTATTATTTGGGGGACAGACAGTGCCGGTTTTGGTGCTCAAATTGGTGCGGCAGTAATGGGTTTACGCAACTTCCAAATTCCCGAGGAATTACAATGGCAATATGGATATTTACCTTTGACTGATGAGGATAAGCGCAAAATATTCGGTGGTAATTTAGCTAGACTTCTGGGGATCGACACAACAACTCGACGAATTAATAAGATAAAAGAATGAATTTGACAAATCAAAGATGAAAGGCATAGGATAAGGCTTATATAACCTTTCACCTGTTATGAAACAGGAGTTATATAAGCCTTATCAAAATTAGATTTATTTAACTTCAGATAATTCTACTAATTTTTTGAATATATCTGTATTATCATAATAACCGCCAAATTGCTGTGCTCCACTGCCAATTGCATATACAGGTACCGGAAGGCCTGTATGTGAATAAGAATTAAAGCTTAGTCCGGACTTGTTATCCAACAAATGTGTAACTGTTACTGTCAGAGGTTCACAAGTTCCATATAATTCATACTCTTCCTGAGACATATCTTCCTGCTTTGCTGTTCCTACACTAAGTGTACGCTCATAAGCTTCTTTCAATAAATTCAGTTCATATTCCGTAAACACGATAGAAGGTTCTTTCGCTGCATCAGCATCATCCGAAGACATTAATCCAAAATTATCCTTTATATCTTTTAATACTGTACTAAAATCCGTTTTATTTTCTTTGTATTTAGAAACATATTCCTTATCAAATTTAGCAAAAGAAATTCTTTGTTTCTGTAGATTTTTTAAATAAGTATCATAATTAGTTCCTGCATCTCCTAAGGAAAGTCCACCTGTTTCATGATCTGCTGTAACAAGTATCAAAGTTTCATCAGGATGTTTTTCATAAAACTCCAATGCCTTTTTTACTGCATTACTTAAAGCAATTGTATCATGAATACTTGCAACGGCATCATTTGAGTGGCATGCCCAATCAATCTTACCCCCTTCAGCCATCATAAAGAAACCTTTATCGTTGTCTAAGACTTCGATTCCCTTTTGGACATAATCAGCCAATTTCCACTCATCTTCTTTTGCATCGATTTGATAATTCATTGAATCAGAATCAGCAAGTGTTTCTGCTACGATAAGCGTTTTTCCATCTTCAGCCTTTAATTTTTTTGCTTCTTCCTGCGTTTTTATTACTTTATAACCATTCTCTTGCGCTAGATCATATAGACTTTTTTGATCTTCTTTATCCCCAGCTGGCTCCTTAAAACCACCTCCTGCAAAATAATCAAAACCACTTTTTGCTAACTCTTCTCCAATTTCATAATAATTATCCCTCGAATCCTGATGTGCATAAAATCCTGCAGGTGTAGCATGATTAATATTCACAGAAGTCAATATACCAATTTTGTATCCTAACTGCTTTTTCAACTTTTCTGCAATAGATTCATACTTCTTAGTAAACGATTCATCCATATTAATCGTTCCACTTGAAGTTTTATTTCCTGTTGCAATCGCTGTTACAGCCGAAGCTGAATCCGTAATAAATGATGTCTTATCAAAAGTTTTAGCATTCCCTATAACCGGAAAATCCATAAAAGATAACTTTTTATCTTCTACTTTTCCATCATTTTCTAACGCTCCCAAATAATAAGATGCCGATTGAATTTGAGGAAAACTCATACCGTCTCCAATAAATAAGAATACATATTTAGGTGGCGCTTTGACTTCTTCTTTCTTAGCCGTTGTTTGCGAGACCTCTGCCTCTGCTTTCGGATTATTTCCCGAAGCAGATGGTTTATTGCCGGTATTCCCACACCCAGCTAAGAGATTTACACATAATACAGCTATACTTACCATTGATAAAATAAAATTTCGTCTTTTTTTCATTGATAACCTCCTTAATTAGTTATATAGTCATTAAGGATTATATCTTATTTTTGTAAAAATAAAACTTAAATCTTGTAAATTTAAAGTTAATTATATGGTAAATTTTTTCATATGAGTTGCAAGACTTTCTGAGGTCTCACTTAAATTTTCAGCATCACTGGCAACTTCTTGACTATTTTGTGTTACATTTTTAGCTGTAGAAGCTAATTCTTCGGCTGTCGCCAAAATCTCTTCTGCCGCTGCAGACTGTTCTTCTGTAATTGCAGCAACAGAGGCTGCTACTTCATTAACATTTCCAACCCGTTCTAACATATCTTGTAAAATATCATCGGTCTGACGAATTGTTTTGAATATATCTCCAAATGTCTGACTTGCCCTGTCAATTTTGCCGCTGCTAGTATTAATTTCTTTTACGCTTAATTCTGTCTGTTGAATTGTATCCGTTACCAGTTCATTTATTTCAGAAGTTAATTTTGTAATTTTTTCAACAGCTTCTGTACTGCTGACAGCCAGCTTACCAATCTGATCCGCAACCACTGCAAATCCTCTTCCAGCTTCTCCCGAACGGGCTGCTTCAATTGATGCATTCAGAGAAAGCAGCGTTGTTTCATCCGCAATATCTCCAATTAAGTTTACAATAGAGTTAATTTGTATTGTCGTGTCACTAACTTTATTTACTACATCTTTTAAATCATTTATCGAACCTACAATATTTTCCATCAAATCTGTGACTTCGACCATATCTTCTTTTCCTTTTAAGGACTGCTCTACTGTCTCAGACATGTGTCTGCCTACTTCAACGCCATTATCACTTACGCTGGATACAATAGTGGCTAAATTAGTTGCATTTTCGGCAATTTCTGCATTCGCTCTGGCTAATTCATTCACAGTTTCAGCCAATTCATCCATCGCAATTGATTGAGACGAAGCTGCTGAATATAGATTTTCTGATATAGAACTACTATTTTCTGCCTGGTTATTCAACTGCTCTGAACTCTGAGATATTTCTGAAATAATACCTCTCATATTGGCAATAAAGCGCTGCATACTGCGCCCCATTACAGATATCTCGTCACGTCCTTTTGTATTGACCTGAACCGTAAAATCTCCTTTCGAAATCTTAGTGATGGCATCCGTCAATGCCCCTACTGGTTTTATAATATAAGAAATTGCAATGCTCACACAGATTCCCAAAATAATCAGACAAACCACAGTGGCTGCCAATGTAAATGTTTGTAAACTATATAATTCTTTTAAGACCTCATTTTTTTCAATATATGAGACAAGCACCCAATCAGTTCCCTGTACACTTTCACAGTCTATCATGTAAGTTGCTTTATCTCCCTGCTCTTCAAAAGTATTTATTTTTGATGCATCATCTTTCGCAATTTTTTGAGCAACATTTTTATAGAATTTATCCTGTCCTTCTGCTCCTAATGTTTTGGCAATCATTTCCTTATCTGCATGTGCAATAATAGCCATATCACTTTTGTTCACGAGAAATGCTCTTCCCGTATCCATAACTTTTATATCTGAAATCAATTTAGAAACATAATCCAAATTAATATCTGCTGCCACAACATATTTGCCACTTAATTTTTTTTGTTTTAATACTACCGAAGCACTCACCGTATAATTTTTTGTACTAACATCAAAATAAGGATTTCCGAAAGTAAATTTTTCATGTTTGAGCCCTTCTTTAAACCAATCTCTCTCAGCTACTACATAATCATCATCCGGTACCCATCCACTTGGATCTAAAAAATCTCCACTCTCAGAACCTATATAAAGCCCTGTCGGATAGCTTGGATTTCTTTCTACCGTATTTTTCATATATGCTATTTCTTCTTCCCTTTCAAACGGCAAGGATTCCAATGTCAGTTTAAAGCTCTCTAACTCCGCCAAAATACTCTGCGCCCATCCTGAAATTTGATTTGAATATGCTGCCGCTTCCGCTTCTACAGTATTACGAGCGGATTTTTCAATAATTTTTTTTGATGAATTATACGTTAGTAACAATAAACCTAAAATCGAAATAGTAACTATCGGAATAATAATGGATAGCAACTTGAACCTAACACTTATTAATTTGGCATTTTCTTTTTTACTTCTTTTCACTTAAATTTCCTCCTCATAAAAATCAACAACAATTATATTTATATATTGATTTTAAGTGTTAATTCGAAATATTTCAACAATTAATTTATATATAACATATATTTCTAATTTATTTTGCAAATTTTCCAAAAAAATAAAGTCGTTGCCTAACCTACAAAAAATCAGTTTTGCAACGACACTATTTACATACTAATAATAAATTTACACTATACCGCTACAAATCGTTTACCGTTTTGTAGCGGTATATTCCTATTTTTTACTTAAAAACGGATTCAATACATTAAACTAAATAAACTAGATGCCCTTTACTTTTTATTGTAACTAATTATTTTTAATGTACTAATATTAACTTTCCACTAAAAGTTCCAACCCAATCTGTCATAGTATCAAATGAGCCATCAGCATTATATTCTGTCCACCTTTGAACTGGTACCGCTGAAACTTTTTTTAATGTTACTGCATAATAATGCAATTGACCGTCAAAATATTTGTCTATTGTACAATATAAATAATCATGATTAATATTACTAGGTCTTTCTTCTACTCCATTAAATATGTTCCATGTATACTGTTTAACGCCATTAGCATAGTGCTCCCCAACAATATTATGAACTGTCAATATATATGCTTTTTTCCTCTAACTTATAACAGCTTGTACAAAAATACATAGAAAAAGAATCCAAATTTATACTAACAAATTGGATTCTTTTACATTTATATAAGCTCTATTTACTGTTGTGCTGTCAACCCACTGGTATATTCGTTAATAGCGTCCAAATTAATTTCAGCAGCCACAGCATTTTTCTTCTTTTCTTTCGCCTCATGATTATTTTGATATACTGAAAAGCCTATCCATCCAACAATCGCCAGACAAATAGCACCTGCACAAGCTTTATAAAGCAAATTCTTAAACCTTTGCTTTTTTAAGATATCTTTTCTTTTTGCTTTTTCCTCTTTATAACGTGATACTTTCTCTTGACTCATAATACCTCTCCTTATTAAACTTTTAACAAGTATTATACACTATTTCTGTGATTTTTGCATGAATTAATAATATTTAAACTACGGCAATTATTCCACCGTCGTTGGCATACATACTACTGATTCCGGCCGTATCGACGATAAAAATATCTTTAAATCTGCATCTCTTTGCCACAGCTTCTTTAAACTCTTTTGCTCTCTCAAAACAATTACAGTGTGATATCGCCAATATCTTTTCTTCCGGACGAACTGCCTTCTCAACAATTTGATCAATCATTTTATCTAACGCTTTTTTCATTCCTCTAGCCTGATCCAACTGACAAATCTCTCCGATTGGCGTAGCTCCCATAACCGGTTTAATATTTAAAGTATTTGCTAGAAAAGCTTTCAAATTACTTAATCTACCGTTTTTTCTTAATGTGTCTAATGTTTCTAATACAAAAAAAGTCTGCATCTCATTAATAAATGTTTCTACATTCTTTATTACTTCTTCAAAAGCCATACCTGCTTCTTCATATTCAAGCACTTTCATAGCGATCAGTGTTTCACCTACTGATGCTGATTTGGAATCAAATACATAAATATCTTTCGAACCATATTCCTCTTCATATAATTGTCTGCCTAATTCCGCACTATTATAGGAACCACTTAATTTCGAAGATAAGGTGACCGCATATACATGCTCGGCATCACAATGATAAGCTTTCATATATTTTTCAGGAGAAGGACAAGATGATTTGGGTACATTCGGACTTTCCTTTACCATTTTTAAGAAAGCTGCTTGATCAAAGGTTTCATCATCCACAATATGATAATCATCAACATCTATCTCTAAAGAAGCCGTTTCAAATCTTTGATCCCCTTTTAATTCTTTTGGTAATTCGCCACAACTGTCTATTACAACTTTAAAACTCATACTTCATCTCCTCACATGTTATTACCATTATTAAATCATATTCTATTCTGTGTAATGTAGTTTTTAACTCTACTTATGATAACATACATGTTAATTTTTGAAAAGTATTTTATTCACTTTGACGATAAAAAGTCAATACATTATGAACATTATCTTCCAGATAACGAATAGAAGTAGTCTGTCCTATACAGTCAAAAATATGTGATTCTTCTATATAATATTTACGGAACGATTCATATAATTCTTTATTCGCAAATTTTAAACATATTGCGTTTTGCTGACTTTCATAGGCCGTCTGAATAAATTTACTTAGTACTGATGTTTCAAAAGACTCAAAATAATAGCCTTCTTTTACAAAATAATTATTCTGTGTCGCAGTACACTCTGGCAGAGGAAATAAACCGGAAGGTTGGTGCGTCAGACTCATCTCTGCTGATGTGAGACAAAAATAAGCATAATTGACTTGATTCGCATACTCTTTCTGATTTGAGTTACTGCCCCAGGTAGTATCCACATAATAATATTGTCCATCCAGTTTCACAAGGTTCCATGCATGTCCCTCACCCAATGCAGTACCTGTAACTGACACACAAGGGATGTTCAGTTTCTGCAATAAATACTGTGTGGCATAGGCATAACCTTGACAAACAGATTCCCCATTTAAAAATACACTGCAAATATTTTGATTATCTTTTGCATTTTTGTTATAGACTACTTTAGTTGTCAAAGAATCATAAACATATTTCATCTTCTCATAATCACTGCTCTCCTGAGAAATTCCGGAAAGATATTCATTAACCTTTGCATCTATCTGTTTCTGCTTAACCTGTCTTTCCTCTTTGGTCATGGTAAATTCCGGTTCTACCACCACCTTCGTTGTTTTATTAAACAGTTTATGTTCCACATAGGAATATCCATTGACCCAGAACATACCCGGATAATCACTTAATACATATCGATATGCCTTTTCTATTATATCAGGATCTAAAGTAGATACTTCTACTTTCGTTTTATGCTCCAGTAATATATCGACCCATTCCATATATACTTTCTTTTCCTCTTTATTTAAATAAGAATAAGCATATCTTTCAATTTCACCTATTGTCTTTTTTGATTTATTTGATTTCGTTTCTTCTATTTCACTTTTTTTAGTAGTGTCTTTCGACTTCTCAATAACTTTTTTACTTTCGTTCTCTACGATTGTATCCTGTAAAATAGTCCAGACATCCTCTAATTTAGAATTTATTAATTTTTTGTTTTCTACTATCGTAAATACACATAAGATTATAATAACTACGGAAACATAATATCTTATTTTATTTCTTTTTCTTCTCATTATAAACCTGACCTTCATGATTTTTTTCGTTCTTTTCTTTCGTTATACTATATCGCATAACCTATAAGCTATAATAAGCTTTCACTAAATTCACTAATGCAATCTGGTCCTTAGCGCCCATTAATTCTCTAGCTGAATGCATAGCCAATATTGGCACTCCTATATCAACTGTTTTGATTGGAAGCATGGTGGAGGCAATTGAGCCTAATGTGCTTCCCGAAGATCCATCTGAGCGGTTAGCAAACTTTTGATAAGGAATCTCTTTGGCTTCACATATCTGCTGTATTATACCAATCGCTTCACTATCTGTCACATAGGACTGAACCGAAGATTCTTTAATTGATATCCCCTGATTCAAAATATTCTTGTTCGTAATGTCATTCTTCTTTTCTTGATTTGGATGAAATGCGTGACCAACATCAATGGATAGGAACAAACTGTCAAAAAGTTCTTCTTGAAAACGAAGACGTGTCCTGCCTAAACTACAGAATATCTTTTCTAATATTGTATATAAAAATATAGAGCCTGCCCCCTGTTTCGTTTTGCTTCCTATCTCTTCATGATCAAACAGAACGCCTACATTAATACCTGCTTTTCTTTCCCCCTCAATCAATCCTGTTATCACTGCATGCACACCAGTTAAATTGTCTAATCTGGGAGCTGAAATCATGGATTCATCCATTCCTAACAAATCGCCTTGTTCAGCAACATATAGGTTTAATTCAAAATCTAAAATATCTTCTTTATTTACATGCAGCTCTCGTGCAAGAAAATTCATAAAATATTGATACTGGTTCCATTCTTTTTCCACTTCTTCTAATATAGCTCCAATCGGCAGCATATCTGTCTGTTTGTTTAATTCGATTCCTTTATTGATTTCTTTATTTAAATGAATTGCTAAATTAGGGATCACAAAAATTGGTCTCTTGACATCGATTAGTCTTACAATAGGATGAAAAATATCATCGCTCTTTAATACTACTCTCCCGGCTACCGATAATGGACGGTCCAGCCATGTATTCAATATAGCTCCACCATAAACCTCAACGTTTATCTGCGCATATTTTTCTTTTCTTAGATCCGGATTTGGTTTTATTTTGAGACACGGAAAGTCCGAATGAGCTGCTGTTATTCTGCAGCCTTCATTGTAATCGAACTGCTCTCCAATTGTAAATGCAACTAGAGTAGAATCATGATAATTTAAATAATATTTCCCTCCACGATTTAAACCCCATTCAGTAGTCAGATCAAGCGGCTCAAAACCTGCCTCATTCAGTTGTTCTATCCCTGCTTTTACTGTATGAAAAGCCGAAGTTGATTGTTCCACCAATTCTAATAATTCATCTATACTCTTTAAGTTTTCCATTACTTCCCTCCTGCTATTCTTTATGTTATATGCTTATTATAATCGTTTCTGAGTAATTATCCAACTATATCTTTAATATTTCCCCAAAATAGACTTTCTTTTTTTGTCTGACAAGACTATAATATTTGCATATAGTTGTTGCGAAAAAATTTTGCAATATCTATCGTAATTGAATAAAACGGAGGTTTATATGATTTCATTACTAATAGAAGATTCTCCTAAATTCGTTTCTCAGCTGCTTAAGTCTGATTTATTTGATCATTTTTTATTAATAGAAGCTATAATCGTGACAGGAAATTCTTATAAGATCGATGGGCGGATTCAAAATGCATTTTACTCTACTGATGAATTGAGCATAAGTGAACGTAATTCTCTGACTTATGATTATTGGAGTAACTTTAAACAGATCTGCCTTGAATTAATTAAAGGGAAAAAGACTCCTTTACAATTAAAATTTGTTTTAGCTTTATCCCCTAAAAATATTGAAAATCTATTGACTCAAACAGGTATTCCCATGACATCTTCTGATATTAACGGATTATATCTGAATATTCATTTTGCTCAAAATGAATTTCATTGTATTACAGGTACCTCTCTGAACCTTTTTACGATTGATAAAACGTTAGAGCAGGCATGGGATACTATGATTATTAAGTTTTTTAAAAGAGGACAAATACCATTTTCAAACCTGTAAAAAAATAATAGAAATTGTCAATAAGATATTTATAATATTTGAAAATTCAGCTTTACTTTACTGAATATTTATGTTATTCTTAACCTATGTTGTGGGGACACAACTGACATATTATTTATTGGAGGTATCGCAATGAGCAAAGGTACAGTAAAATGGTTTAACAACCAAAAGGGTTACGGTTTTATTTCTGACGAAGCAGGAAACGATGTATTCGTTCACTATTCAGGTCTTGACATGGATGGATTCAAATCTCTTGAAGAAGGCGCAGAAGTTCAATTCGAAGTAATTAACGGCGCTAAAGGACCACAAGCTACAAACGTAACTAAATTATAGAATTAATTTCTATCTTATTCTAATCATTTGATTTCCAGTGTACCTTTTTCTATATATAAATATCTATATTTATTAAGAATAAAGCTATATTGAATTATGAAACATGATGATTAAAAAAGAATGTGCGTATGCACATTCTTTTTTTGTCTTAATAGTTTTTTAAAATAAATGAGTTCCTAATTTTTGTAAAAATCCTGTATGATCCAATAATATCTTGGTTCCCAAAATAATCAATATCAGACCACCCGCCAACTCCGCATGAGATTTATACTTGGATCCAAAAACATTACCAATCTTTACTCCAAGCGATGATAGGACAAAAGTTGTGATTCCAATAAATGTTACGGCCGGTAGAATATTTACCTTTAAAAATGCAAATGTCACTCCTACTGCTAAAGCATCAATACTCGTAGCAATAGCTAATAACAGCATTCCTTTTACTTCTAACCCTGTATTTTCAGCGTTATTCTCTATTTCATCTATCTCATCTTTCCTAGATTCTTTTATCATATTAATTCCAATAATCAGCAACAAAATAAATGCGATCCAGTGATCCACACTTACAATCTTTTCACTGAACTGGTTTCCTAAAAGGTACCCTATAAACGGCATTCCTCCTTGGAAAATACCAAAATACAGTCCAACTACGACAATATGTTTTATTTGTATTTTTCTCAACGACAAACCTTTACATATAGATACCGCAAAAGCATCCATAGACAACCCTACAGCTAAAATAAATAATTCTACTAAACCCATAACGCTTCTCCTTTAGTTGTTACTGTACTTTCCATTTAATTAAAAAAACTTATCTACAGCTTAGGCTGTAGATAAGTCTCGTTATTTAAAATAAAGCCAGATAATATATTATCAGTATGTTGACTTCATTACATCTTTATTCAAGATGCCAACTACTCCCTTATTTACATAGATAACATAATACCTTAATGATATTTAATTGTCAACAACTTCTTATTATTCTCTTATCTTTGTACACGACCGGAAGCATCTCCCTGCGCAAGTTTTAGTACTTCATCTACAGAGACCATATTAAAATCCCCTTCAATGGAATGTTTTAAACAAGAAGCAGCTACTGCGAACTCTATCGTTTTCTGCGCATCATAGCCATTTAAACATGCGCAGATCAATCCGCCTCCAAAACTGTCCCCGCCACCAACTCGGTCTACGATATGCATTTTATATTTTTTACTAAAATAATAATCATTGCCATCATATAGCATTGCAGACCAGTTGTTATCATTGGCAGATAAAGATTCTCTTAATGTAATGGCTACTTTAGAAAAATGAAAACGCTGTGCAAGCTGGTTTGCTACCTCTTTATAACCTTCATGATTTACAGTACCCTTCGTAACGTCTGTATCTGCTGCCTTGATTCCAAATACATCCGCAGCATCTTCTTCGTTCGCTATACATACGTCCACATACTGACATAATTCATCCATGACACGTCCTGCCTTTTCTCTGGACCATAGCTTATTTCTATAATTCAAATCACATGAGATGGTGATTCCCATCTCTTTCGCCATTTTGCAAGCATCCAGACAAATTGATGCTAGCTCATCGTCGATTGCTGGTGTTATCCCGGTAAAATGAAACCACTGAGCATCTTTGAATATTTCTTCCCAGTTAAAATCATCTTTCTTAGCTGTTGCTATCGAAGAACCGGCACGATCGTAAATGACTTTCGAAGGTCTTTGCGATGCACCTTTTTCAAGATAATAAATACCTATACGGTCTCCGCCTCTTTTAATATAAGAAGTATCCACTCCATAACGACGCAAAGAATTAATCGCCGTCTGGCCAATCTCATGTTTCGGAAGTTTCGTTACAAATTTGGCATCAAAACCATAATTTGCTAAGGATACTGCTACATTAGCTTCTCCTCCGCCAAATGTAGCCTCAAAACTTTCCGCCTGCACAAAACGATAATATCCTTCCGGAGCAAGTCTTAACATAATTTCTCCAAATGTAATTACTTTTTTTGCCATTATTATATCTCCTTACTTACGAATTTTATTAACTAATGCCTTGGCCTCTTTTGTTAATTGTTCAATTTGATCGAACCTTCCGGATTCAATCAGTTCACTTTTTACCATCCAGCTTCCTCCGCATGCTGCTATTTTTGAGAAAGAAAGATAATTTTCAAGGTTTTTTGCATGAATTCCTCCTGTTGGCATGAACTCCAAATCAGTATATGGTGCTGACATCGCTTTTATCATATCCAGACCACCTGCTGATTCGGCAGGAAAAAACTTTACAACTTTCAGCCCTCTCTTTACCGCCTGTATCACTTCTGAAGGTGTAATACATCCGGGGAATACTGGTATATTTTTTTCTAAGCAGTAATCTACAATCTCTGAATCGAAACCCGGACTTACAATAAACTTTGCACCGGCTTCAATGGCTTTATCGACTTGTGTTTTGGTCAATACCGTACCGGCTCCAAGAAGCATCTGTGGGAATTCCCTGCTCATGATCTTAAGCGCTTCTACTGCTGCCTCAGTCCGAAAAGTAATCTCGGCGCAAGGTAGACCACCATTACATAGCGCCTGTGCCAAAAACTTTGCATCTTTGGCGTCGTTGATAACAACTACAGGTATTACTCCAAAATTTTTCACTTGTTCTAACATCGAATCCACTCTATCTTCCTCCTAAGCAAAAATTGAAATGACTAATGCAACTAAAAAACCGGTGCATCCAACAATTGTTTCCATCAACGTCCACGTTTTAAATGTTGTTTTTTCATCTAAGTTACACAAAGATTTAACCAACCAGAATCCTGAGTCATTAAAATGTGACGCTGCTGTAGAACCACCTGCGATCGCCATTACTAGACATGCCAAATGTAACTGTGATAAACCTGTAACCATAGGCATCGATGCTACTATACCTGCTGCCATAGTCATAGCAACAGTGGCTGAACCAACGGATATACGTACCGCAAGTGCAATGATGAATGCTACCACGATAATCGGCAATGGTGTCGCTTTCACTACATTTCCAATAATCTCGCCAAGTCCTGAATCTTGAAGCATATAACGTAATACACCGCCTCCTGCAGTTACTAAAAGAATCAGGCCTGTCGGTTCTAATGACTTTGTCATTACTTTCTCAAGCTCTTCTCTTGAGTAACCATGCTTCACACCCAAAATCAACCAAGCAATTATAGTTGCAATCAATAATGCAACAAATGGAGTACCCAGGAAAGAAAAAATAGATTTAACCGTTGTTACAAACGAATTCTGTGGCATAATACCCAATACAGAATTAATTAAAATCAGCATTAAAGGTACAAGAATAATTAATACAATGCTTCCAAATGAAGGCATCTTGTTTTCCTCAATTTCAGGCACTTCCTGATATTGTAAAGGTACTGGAATATCAAACTTCTTACCACAATATGTACCAAATAAAGGACCTGCTGCAACCAAAGCGAATGTACCACAAATCAAACCTAACCCAATCACGATACCAAGATCTACTCCTAAAATATTTGCCACTAGAATTGGCCCCGGTGTTGGTGGAATAAAAGCGTGACCGACAGCCAAACCGGCTAGCAATGGAATTACAAAGAATAAAACTGATTTTTTCGCCTTTCTTGCAATAGAAAATGCCAATGGTATCAAAATAATCAAACCTGCATCGAAAAATACCGGTATCGCAACTACCATACCTGTCAATCCAAGTGCCCAACCGGCCCTTTTTTCACCAAAATACTTAATCATCGTGACTGCTACACGTTCTGCCCCTCCGGATATTTCCAGAATCGCACCGAACATTGAGCCTAACCCTACTAATAGTGCAATTCCTTTTAATGTCTCACCCATACCTTTTGTTACAGTATCAGTTATCAATGTCAATGGCATTCCAGAAATTAGTCCTATTGCTAATGCAGAAATCAAAATCGATGGAAAAGCCTGCATTTTAATTTTAATAATCAAAAATAATAAGATAGCCAGGCCACATAATGCGGCAATAATTAATCTTGTTGGATCTGCTACAAATTCATTACTCATAAGAATCGTTCCCCTTTCGTACTTTTACTTCATATATCCGCCCTTCATTGGCGACACAGCATGTTCTGAAAATATCTTTAATACACCAGATGAATATTTTAATGGTCTTGGCTCCCACCTTTTCCTTCTCTCGTCAAGAATAGCTTCTATCTCATCTTTTGTTTTTGTTTCACCCTTTATTCCTACAATATCTAACCGTCTTTCTTTAATATCAATATGAATCAAATCTCCATCCTCGACCAGAGCGATCGGACCACCGTCTGCTGCCTCAGGAGAAACGTGACCAATAGCCGGTCCTGTAGATGCCCCGCTAAATCGCCCATCTGTTATCAACGCTACGCTCTTTCCCAACTCTTTATCTGAAGATATGGCTTCCGATGTATAGAACATCTCAGGCATACCACTTCCTTTTGGCCCTTCGTAACGAATAAACACAGCCTGTCCCGGTTTTATATCGTGTTTTAATACAGCTTCAAGAGCCTCTTCCTCACTATCGAAAGGTCTGGCATATAAAGTTGCTTCAAACATTTCTTTTGGACATGCCGTATGTTTGATCACTGCTCCATCCGGTGCGAGATTTCCTTTCAAAATGGCAATACTTCCATCTGTACCGATTGGATTATGACTCGGACGAATTACATCTTTTCTTCTTAATTTCCATTTATTAAGATATTCTTGACATTTATCATAAAAACCATTTTCTTTTAACTCTTCCAGATTTTCTTCCAAAGTTTTTCCCGTTACTGTCATTACATCTAAATGAAGTTTATCCTTAATTTCTTCCATAATCGCCGGTACACCACCTGCGTAGTAGAAAAACTGTGCCGGCCATTCACCCGCTGGACGGATATTTAAAAGGTAATGAGCATTTCTATGAATTCTGTCAAATGTATCACCATCAATCTCTATCCCAAATTCTTTGGCAATTGCCGGTAAATGAAGTAATGAATTCGTGGAACCTGATATTGCTGCATGGACCATAATTGCATTTTCAAAGGATTTTTTTGTTACAATCTCTTTTGGCGTCAAATTATTTTTTGCCAGCCATACTGCCTGTAAACCTGCTTTATAAGCAAACTTACGTAAATCTTCGCTGGTCGCCGGCATCACTGAACTTCCCGGAAACATTAAGCCCAATGCCTCTGCCATGATCTGCATGGTAGTAGCAGTACCTATAAAGGAACAAGCACCACAAGATGGACAGGCATGTTGCTTATAATACTCTAATTTTTCTTTAGTAATTTCACCCCTCTCGCACATTGCGTTATATTTTCCAATCTGTTCCAATGTTAATAAGTCGGGACCGGCATCCATGACCCCTCCTGTAACAATAATTGACGGAATGTTAATTCGACCAATCGCCATAAGATTCGCTGGCATACTTTTATCACAACTTGTAATAAACACACCGGCATCAAATGGTGTTGCATTTGCATGAATCTCAATCATATTAGCCATAATGTCTCTAGATGCTAATGAATAATTTATTCCATCATGTCCCTGAGCTTCACCATCACAAATATCTGTGCAAAAATATCTTGCACCAAAACCTTGTGCAGCCGTAACACCTTTTCTAGTTTCCTCAACAAGCTCTAGTAAATGGCAGCTGCCCGGGTGGCTGTCTCCAAAAGAACTTTCAATGATGATCTGTGGTTTTTCCAAATCTTCCAGTTTCCATCCGGTTCCCAGGCGGAGAGAATCTAACTCCGGAGCAATTTTTCTCAATTCCTGGCTTCTCATCTTTCTTCCTCCTATACATTATATTAGTCAAACTTATACCTTTAGACCTGCCTTGCAGCATAGTCACATGTAGGTCGTATGATGTCTTATGTAACAATGTTAGCATACCACGGATAACTTGTCAATTAGACGAATTTCGTTAATTCCCTTCATCTTTTTTGTTAGTATTGCACAAAAAAAGTCAAAATACTTATCTATCATAAGTATTTTGACTTTAAAATGAATCTTATTTATTAAGTATCTGACTTTGATTTAATAATAGATGTTTACGCATTGCATTTTCTGCTGCAACTGCATCTTTATTAGCAATTGCACTTACAATGGCTTCATGTGTTTGGATTGTTTCTTCTCTTAATATTGATTTCGTTATTTTTATAAATAAATAAACAGCAGATTGTATGACTGATATTAACTTCGTTACAACCTCATTGTGACTAATATTAGCAATCAATACATGAAGATAAATATCTTCGTCCGAATGATTTTTTCCTTCACGAATTTTCTCTTCTACAGCTTTTGCTGCTTTCCATAATTGAGCAATATCCTCGTCGGTAGCATTTTGAGCTGCGAGTCTGGCCAACTGAGGCTCCAGCATTAAACGTACCTGACATAAGTCCAAAGCAAGTTTCTGCTTATCCTCAATAATCCAAAGGCCTAAAGGATCATCCATAATGCCCTTACGTTCACTGACAAATGTTCCACACCCTCTTCTAATTTCCAATATATTTTGCGAAACAAGAATCTTAACTGCTTCTCTAATTGTCCCACGGCCTACCTGAAGCTGCTCAGCCATATCAAATTCGTTCGGCAGCTTGTCTCCTATCTTTAAGTCTTTGCTTGCGATTAATTCCTTTATCTGTTCTGAAACAAGCTCTGGTAATCGTTTCTGTACCGGATGCACCGATTTTAACATCTTTTGTCACCTACCATTTTTCTAAATGTTTTATCAATTAAATATATCAGCTAACTTTTTTAATGTCAATATAATAACTATTTACTTTCAAAAAGAGGCGTTGACAAATAGCGTTCTCCCGTATCCGGAAGCAATACGACAATATTCTTCCCTTTATTTTCAGGTCTTTGTGCTAAATTTGTTGCCGCAAAGATTGCCGCTCCTGATGATATTCCAACTAATAAACCTTCGGTCATCGCAATATGTCTCGCTGCTTCAAATGCATCTTCATTCTCTACCGGGAAAATTTCATCTACTACATTAGAATTATAAACTTTTGGAACGAACCCAGCACCAATTCCCTGAATTTTATGGGAACCCGCTTTGCCACCTGACAAAACAGCGGAGGCTGCCGGCTCAACAGCGACTACTTTCAAATCTGGATTTTTAATCTTTAACGCTTCTCCATTCCCTGTTATCGTACCTCCCGTACCTACTCCTGCCACAAAAATATCCACTTTCCCATCGGTATCTTTCCAGATTTCTTCTGCCGTTGTCGCTTTATGAACTTCAGGATTTGAATTGTTTTCAAATTGTTGTGGAATAAATGCATTTCCATATTCTTCTGCTAATTCTTCTGCTTTCTTGATCGCACCTTTCATTCCATCAACACCTGGGGTAAGAACTACTTCTGCCCCTAAAGCTGATACAATTCTTCTTCTCTCCACACTCATGGTGTCCGGCATTGTTAATATCAGATGCAGTCCTTTTGAAGCAGTTACAAAGGCAAGTCCAATACCGGTATTTCCACTTGTTGGTTCTATGATCACGGTATCTTTGTTTATTTTTCCGGATTTAATTCCATCTTCTATCATTGCGTTTGCCACACGGTCTTTTACACTTCCCATTGGGTTAAAATATTCTAATTTCGCAATAATTTTAGCTTCTAAATTCAATTCTTTCTCATAATTAGATAATTCTAATAATGGTGTGTTCCCAATCAGTTCTGTTAACTTCTTTGCTATTTTAGCCATTTTCTTCTTCCTTTCTATTCTACTGCCTTGAATGCCTCATTCAAATCTTCTATAATATCATCAATATGCTCTGTTCCGATGGATAGACGAATGGTATTCTCCTTTATTCCCTGCTCCACCAACTCTTCTTTAGAAAGTTGAGAATGTGTTGTAGACGCAGGATGTATTACTAAAGATTTTACATCCGCTACGTTTGCAAGTAAAGAAAATAATTCTAAATTATCAATAAAATCTTTTGCTTTTTGAGCATCCCCTTTAATTTCAAATGTGAAAATGGAACCGCCTCCATTTGGAAAATACTTTTGATATAATTTTTTTTGGGTTTCATCCGTCGATACAGATGGGTGATTTACTATTTCAACCTGTGGATGGTTCTTCAAAAATTCCACAACTTTCAATGCATTATCTATATGCCTTTCAACACGAAGGGAAAGTGTTTCTAATCCTTGTAAAAAGAAGAACGCATGGAAAGGTGATAACGCTGCACCGGTATCTCTCAGTAAGATAGCCCTAATTTTTGTAACAAATGCTGCGGGACCTACAGCTTTTGTAAAACTAATGCCGTGATAACTCGGATTCGGTTCTGTAAGTGAAGAAAATTTGCCTGAATTTTCCCAATCAAATTTGCCGCTATCTACAATTACACCTCCAATTGTAGTTCCATGCCCTCCAATAAACTTAGTAGCTGAATGCACTACAATATCTGCTCCATATTCAATCGGTCTAATTAAATAAGGTGTTCCAAATGTATTATCAATCACCAATGGTATTTTATGCGCATGTGCAATCTGTGCTATTCTTTCAATATCTATGACATCAGAATTTGGATTTCCAAGAGTCTCTATATAAATTGCTTTTGTTTTATCCTGAATGGCCCTTTCAAATGCACCTTCCTCAAAAGGATCTACAAATGTTGTATGAATTCCATATTCAGGGAGAGTATGTGCAAGCAAATTGTAAGTTCCTCCATAAATATTTTTTGCCGAAACAATATGATCCCCTTGATGAGCAAGATTCTGGAACGTATATGAAATAGCGGCTGCTCCCGAAGCTACTGCCAACGCCGCAATGCCTCCCTCTAATGCTGCTATCCTCTGTTCAAAAACGTCTTGCGTCGGATTCGTTAAGCGTCCATAAATATTACCGGCATCCGATAAATTAAAACGTGCAGCTGCATGTTCTGCATTATGAAATACATAAGATGAAGTTTGATAAATGGGTACTGCTCTTGCATCTGTCGCCGAATCCGGGAATTCCTGACCAACATGTAATTGCAAGGTTTCAAATTTTAAATTTCTATTGGCTCTTTCTTTTTTGTTCATATATTTTCCTACCTTTCGTTTCTTTGTCATTTTATATCCTAGTTTGTCGATAGGAATATATTAATTCATATTTCTATCAATGTCAATCCCCAAATTTTCATTTTTATTTAAAAGAACTTTCTGCAGTTTATACTACAGAAAGTTCTTCATTAAATAATATAATCATTTCCTCTTTGATTCTGCCATTCTAACAAATCCGCTAATGTATAAGTATCAACTATTTGTTTAATCGCATCATCAATTTTTTTCCATAAGATCAAAGTGGCACATTCATCTTGCCGATCGCACTGATTCATATCATCTTCCATACAGGCTACTGGTGAAAGACTTCCTTCCGTTAATCTTAAAATCATTCCAACTGTATACTCTTCAGGTTTTCTAGCTAAACGGTAACCGCCTTGAGGCCCTCTTGTGCTTCTAACATAACCTGCTTTGTTCAAGATCGAAATAATCTGCTCCAGATATTTATCCGATATTCCTTGTCTTTCAGAAATCTCTTTCACTCTTACACTTTCACCAATATCATGCATTGCCAGATCTAACATAATTCTAAGCGCATATCTTCCTTTTGTTGAAATTTTCAAAGCTATTACTCCTTACTATTTTCCTAGTGAATTTGTATGATATTATACAGAACTTTAACTTGCATGTCAATCTTTTTCAAAATCTGTCTATTACCCTAAATTCTATAATATCAATAGCTTTCTTACTTATTAGCTTTACTAGCTGAGTCATTATAATCATCGAAATCAGAAGCAAAATTCTTATAAACATTAGTCTCCTGGTAACCTGCTGCACCCTCAAATGTACCCTTTTTCCAATCGACCAATGTATTCCAACACTTTTCATTTCCAGCTGTTAGAACATACTCATTTACAACTGGTATATGTGATTCTTTATCATTCAAGTCAGAAACAAAGTCTGTCACTATACGTACATATTTACCACTGGCTAGCTCACTCAGACTAATCTTATTATTACCATTTTTCAAAACATAATTCTTCTCACTTTTTACAGTTTTTCCATCCTCTGAAACCTGTATGGTTGCCGTAATAGAAGCATTTCCCTCAATTTTAGTATCATAGGAAAGTGAGCTTGGTGCTGAAGATGTTTCAACCCACTCCGTTGTATGTTTACCCTTAGTTTCCATATTTTTATTCTCAAAGTTTAACCATATCTTAAGATCTTTCGCCTTAGGGCCCTCTTTTGTTGAATTTTCACGGACTTCATTATTTTCATCTGCAGAGATCTTTGTAGTATAAAATCTTACTTGTGAAATTGTACCTGGAAGCATTGTATGATACATCCCGCGATTTCGATTTGTTTGTATGGTATTTTTAAATCCAAATCCAATATACATTGGTTCGCCTTCCCAATTTTTAACTGGTGCATCAAATGCAGGTTTATCTACATGTGCACTGTTATAACCATTTTGATAAGAATCACCTCCGGTCTTCATATCAAATGTACTTGTATATTGTACCCATGTATCTTTCTTAATACCTGCAGCTTCTTCATCACCATCATTCCAACTGAACTCACCATTGTCATCAAGCAGACAAACACCATATGTAACTTTACCTGTCTCACGAACTGCCATGCGGAATAAATACGGTGTCCCCCAGCCAAGGCCAATACCTTTGACCATTAGCGGATTATGATCCGGAATTGCACCTTTTCCATCAAGATCCTCATACTGTTCTGTCAGTTCTGATACTCCACCTTTGGTAGTTCCTGCACTAGGCAGATTAGCCCATACCATACCGGTCGCTGCATCTTTCACAGTATAGCCGCCATTATCCGGAATTTCAATATAATCTCGCTTGCCATCAAGGATTATAGTCTGGTGATTCTCCTCATCCTTACCTAATTCAGGTTCTCCATGAATATAACCATTATTGTCATTACCTGAAAGATCTCGTACAAGCGGCATACCTTGAATTGCTCCCTCAATGGTAACAACTTCTACAGGGGCATTACCAATTGTCGCTGTATGATCACCTGCCTTATCAAATGTGTATGTAAATTCAACTGTTTTTGTCTCTCCGGCATCTAGAGAAATTTCTTCAGATTCTACCGTTTTATCATCAATCATAAAATCTGCCGAACCTTTACCTGATTCATTCCCTATATTTGTAACATCTGCTTTCATATTCAAGATATTACTACTCATATCAGATACTTCTTCATTTCCTTGTTTTATGCGGATATTCGTATAATCAAATGTAGCCTTACGGAACTTGACATCCACAGAGACTGACGTATCATTAAGCTCTAAGGTATGTGTTCCCAATGTCCCTATTTTGAGAGAACCTGTCAGTGTCTTTGACTCACCCGGTTCGAGTACCACTGTCTCATCATCAAAGCTATAAAGATAATGTACCTCTCCATTATCCTTAACGGGAATTGCTGCTGCTGCAATTCCTGAACCATTATTTGTAACGGTTGCCTTTACAGTTACTTTGTCATTACAGAGTATTGAATTAGGTGAAATAGAAACATCTGAGAAAGTTAGCTGCTGCTTTTCATTTGAAATAATAGTAGTATTCGCTTTAGCACTTTCAGAAGCTGTATCAGGAGAACCATAGTTATCTATCGTCATCAAGCCCTTTTCACCATCAACTGAAATATAGAAGAAATCGCCTTTTTTATTGTAAGTACGTGCATCTTGATGCGTCAAATATACAGTGCCTGCTCCTACTGATGGATCACTTGAAACTTCACGTGCATAACTATGGGTATGTCCAGAGAGTAGTAAATCAACCTTTCCTGGTTCAATTATTTTCGGAATGTATCTTTTTGTATATGCATCAGACACCGGATGATGCATCATAATCATACGGAACTTAGCATTTTTTGCATCATCACTTTCAAGATCTTTTTTTAACCATTCCATTGCCTGATCGATTTCTTTGGTCGTAGCCTCATCCACTTTATTACCAGTGGCCTCCGAATTCATTTGAAATAATCCCCATGGATTACTATTCATCGTAATAAAATGTACTTTACCATAATTAAATGAACTATCTCCGGCAACTTCCGCGCCATATTCTTTGTCCTGAATATTATAAACATATGTATTAAAAAATACATCTCCCTGATCATGATTACCGCTGCTATAAACAACTGGATAAGAGTGAATGAAATCATCTTTCAGTGTTCCTTTAAACCAAAAACTAAATTGCTCTGCCTGTGCACCTGTTCCTTCAACAAGATCTCCACAATGTAATAAAAATGCAGGTTCATTATCTTTGATGGCTTTGTCCAGTTCTGCACGTGTTGCAAAAATATGTGAATCTGATAAAGTCATAATATTAAATGATTTCGGATCTGTTTCTAATGATTTAAAGTTAGCTTTGCAATTTTCTCCACCATCAAGCTTTACCTCATAATAATACTTTGTACCTGGCTTTAGATTCTCTATCTTATAAGAAAAAAGATAGAGTTTTTTGCCTTGAAATTCAGGCACATCAGACTCTGCCTCAACTTCAATCGGTGAACAAAGAGCCCCTTCCTCTGTACCATATGCAATGGTAGCAGGTACTTTTTCTGTACTTTCCCAGACAACTACCATACTATCGGTTTTGGGCGCTAGTAAATATGGACCATTTTTAAATTCTGCCGTTACCCCATTTGATTCATCTGCAGTCTGTACTTCTGTTTTTGTATTTTTTCCACAAGATGTCACACAAAACAGTGATAATAATATAACCAGCATGAATGTTATCCGTTTTAACATTTTTTTCAAAAATTTTTCCTCCATTCTAATTTATATAATCATACTTATACCTTAACATTAAAATGAATATTTTTCTATAATTACATGTTTACAAAAAATAAAATTCATTTTAGTGCAATATTCCAATAAAATGCAATGATAAAATATATTTTTGTGTATATTTTCATACTTTAAGGAATTTTCTGTAAAATCATGAAACATATTTGTATATATTGTATAATTACAAATTAATGTATTCGAATAGATGCAGACTTTTCTATTTTATGATAGAATATTTCAAAATAATTGTTTTAAGATTAAATTCTCAGGAGGGCAAATATGGAACAAAATCCATTTATTATTATTCAATCCCAATATCCTTCGTTTCATAAAGTGGAAAAAAAAATAGCTGATTTTATATTAAATAATACAAAAGAAGTAATAGAACTAAGTATTCAGCAATTCGCTGCAAAACTTAATATTGCTGAATCTAGTATTGTCAGATTCTGTAAGACTATAGGTCTGTCTGGCTTCAGTGATTTAAAGATTAGACTAGCAGCTCATACCCAAAAGCCTGCAATACAAACTATCTTTGAAGAGTTGAAAACTGAAGATGATATGGAGACCATTACTAGAAAAGTATTTAGCTGTAATATTGATACACTAGAGCAGTCCCTGAACAGCCTGGATTACAATATGATTGCTGAATCGGTCGAATACCTGAACAATGCATCTCATATTTATATCTTGGGAGTCGGAGCATCTGCTTCACTTGCTGAAGATTTTTATATCAGATTAATGCGAATCGGAATTCCTGCAACAGCTATTACAGATTCTCATTTAAGTCTGATTATTGCTTCACAGTTGAATTTAACTGATGTACTGGTAGGCATCTCACACACCGGGCAGACCACTGAAGTCATCAGCGCAATGCGTGAAGCCCAAGCACATAAAGCAAAGACCATCAGTATTACAGGATACTCTAAAACTCCAATTTCACAGGTATCAGATATTTGTCTGGAACTTTATTCACCTAAACAACTGTTTATTTCACCACGTGTTACTCAGGTCAGCATTATCGACAGTCTTTATGTAGGTCTTGCAATACGTCAGAAAGAAAGTGTTATTAAACACATTAAAGAAATGAATCGTGTACTTGATCCTCTTCGTCTCAAATCATAGTACTGTCATTTAAACTGTAATGACAAAATCTTTAAATATTTTATGTTTATAATCTGTTGACCATTTACAAGCTATAAAAGCTTGTATTCTTAAGAGACCCAAAATTTCAATTAAAGAAATTATTCCTCACTCTTATATTCTAAAATATCACCGGGTTGACAGTCTAACACTTCACAAATTGCATTTAAAGTTGAGAAACGTATTGCTTTCACCTTCCCAGTCTTCAAATTCGATAGATTCACATTAGAAATCCCTACTTTTTCTGCAAGTTCATTCAATGAAATTTTTCGATCTGCCATCACACGGTCAAGTCTTAATATAATACTCATTTTTTCACCTCAAATCGTTTCATCTACCTCTTTCTGTAATGCACAAGCATATTCTATTATGTAAGAGATCCCATAGATTGCAAAACTAAGAAAAATCAATAGGAAATCCATAATAGTAAATTGTACGGCCGACTTTAAAAATACCAAAAGCGTTAAAATAAATTCCGTATAAATAGGTACAAAAATAAAAGCAAGTACTAAAATGCTTATAACCCTCAAACGTTTTACATTCTTTTTGGAAAAAGGACTTATATCTTTTATTATTTCTTCATTCATTTTATATACAATAATTATGATAATAAAAATAAATACTACTTTTAATGTATTAGTTAAAATATCAATAAGTACTGAAAATTTGTAATTGGGCAATCCTGTTTCTTTACTAGTATGATAAGGTCCGGAATACATATCTATATCAATAATCGGCTCTTCTTTTCCGTTAATTGTAAGAACTTTATCTGGATAACCAGTAACATCATCCGTTGTTTCCTTGACAGCAAACGCATTGGATTCTTGCATAGAATAGAAAATTCCACGAGTTGACGAGTATAAAATCCATGCTCCTAATAATACTAATATTATTCTTAATAACCATCGATACTGCTTACTATTTTTTTGAACCAGTTTTATCTTTTCTTTCATAATTAACCTCCTATTAAAATAAAGTTAATTATACTATAAAACAGTATTAATCATTTGTCAATTAATTTTTATCGTTTATCATTAATTTTATATCGTAATTCATACTATTGTACTATTATGTTAGTACCATTTTCTTATTGATATTTGGAAACATTTATGTTAGAATTTGTCTATAAATGTCGATAAGAATTTATTAAATATTAAAGGAGAGAAGTTATGGATAAAAGAACAACTGGTATTGTTGCCTATATCACTTGGATAGGTTTAATTATTGCTTTAGTAGCAGGTGATAAAGAAGGAGCAAAATTTCACCTAAATCAAGCATTGGTTTTATGGCTATTTATGCTTTTAACTCCAATCCCATGCTTAGGACAGATATTACTTATCTTTTTAATTGTATGCTGGGTAATTGGATTAATTGGCGCAATAAATGAAGAAGAAAAAGAAATGCCTTTAATTGGTTCCATCAAATTAATTAAATAGCAAACAATTTTCCCCATCTGTTGTCTCATGGTTTCAACCATAAAAGTAAGAAAACAGATGGGGAACTTTATATTGGAATTTTCTTTAGAGTTTTAATAAACCATCTTTTCAAACGTATCTACCGGAACCGGTCTTGAATAATAATAGCCTTGTGCATAATCGCACTGTATGTCTTTTAAGAATTTAGCCTGTTCTTCTGTTTCAACCCCTTCTGCGATTACTTGAAGGCGTAATACTTTAGCCATTTGTACGACTGCAGATAAAATATCTCTTCCTCTTCCCTTTTTATCATCACCCGACAAAAAACGAAGGTCCAATTTAATTATATCTACAGGGGCATCTTTCAACATATTAAGCGAAGAATATCCACTTCCAAAATCATCCATTAAAATATGGAATCCTAAGCTCTGTAATTTTTCTAATACGCCATAAATCAAAGTAGCTTCCTGAATATAGACGCTTTCTGTTACCTCTAATTCTAAATATTTTGGATCAATATCATATTTCTGTACCAATTCTAATAACTGGTCACACAACTTTGGATTAAAAAAATTGATTCTTGAAACATTAACTGATAGCGGAGTGATTTCGTGCCCTTCTTTCTTCCACTTAGCTATTAATTGACATGTCTTTTCCCAAACATATGCGTCTAACTTTACGATAAAGCCGCTTTTCTCAAACAATGGGATAAAATCCTTAGGCGAAATCATACCCTTTACAGGATGGAGCCAGCGTACCAGGGACTCGCCTCCTATTACCTGCTTCCCTTCCATTTTACACTTCGGTTGTATATATATTTCAAACTGTTCCTTCTCTAATGCACCATGCATATCTATTTTAAGCTCTTGTTCTCCCAAAATAGAATCACGGAGCTTTTTATCATAAAAGGCATAGCGTCTAATATAATTCCCTTTTACCGTCATTAATGCTAATTGTGCTCTATCACACATGATATTGACCGGCACTGAAATATCATCTATAAAGTAGACTCCTGCATGTATTAATATCTCATAACTAAGATGAATTGCTTTGAAATTATTGTTAATCTGCTTGATTGTGGCATCCATATCTAAATACTTTTCAGGAAAACAAACCGCAAAATGATCTGTTTCCAAACGCCCCGCAATTCCTATATCCTTCATTGAATGCTCAAAATATCTTGCTATTTCCTTTAATATTTCATCTCCAACCTTATTACCAAATAAATCATTTATCACTTTAAACCGTTCCACATCCCAGTGAATCAGCACATATTTTTCATTTTTATTTTGATTCAACATCTCTTTTGTTTTTCTAAAAAATGTATCTCTATTATAAATCCCTGTAAGGGAATCATATTCAGCCATATATCGAAATTTTAATTCATTTTCTTTTTCTTTTGTAACATCAATAATCACAATATTAAATATCGGATGATTATTCTCTTCTTTAAATTTTACTCCTATTACATGGACCCAGGGATAAAATCCATCTTTATGCTTAATTCGACAGATATATTCCAATGTCCTGTTATCCTGAATGGCAGATAATATTTCTTCATGTACCATCTCCCAATCCTCTTCATATATAAGAGATTGAACTCCCTGTTTCCCTAAGATAAAGAATTCTTCTTTTGTATAGCCCCAAAGGGTCGGAACTGCATCGTTACAATATACTATTTTCATTTTATCAGATACTTCACAAGTAAGTATACCACCTGGTACCGAATTTATCAGAGCAGCTAAGCGTATAGTCGTATCTTCCAAATCCTGTTCTAATTTTAATCGTTCCAAATAGTTTTTTTCTACCATTTTGTAAACTTTTTGAATGACCAAATCAGTACTATACGAATCCAATATATTATCTGATCCTGATTTTAATTCTTCCATAATATGATTCCATTCATCACGCGAGGTCTTTTCTGTGCCAGATGTGTCTATTTCAAAATCACTTTGCATTTTAATCCTCCAACATCTTACAATTATATTACCCACTTCCAAATTGTATCACTTTTGTATATAATTCGCAATAAATCGATTTAATATTCCATATTTCATGTTTTAACACAAAAAAGTTCTTAAATTCCTTTTCATAAAGTTATTTAAGAACTTTCTTTTCTATGACTACTTTGTACTATTTTCTATTTAAATATTTTCCTAAAATACGACTAAAGTTTTGTGCAGCATCACCATACATATGCCCATCATAATCGCTGAATGCATCTGAACTTCTATCTATTTCTTTTTCTTCCATATAATTAAAATTATAATATGTAATATTGTATTGGTTCATTAGTTTACTGAAATACTTATTTGCATCATCATAATGTTCTGCATATTGTTCTAGTGTCTCCTGTGGTATTGGAGTCGTAATCGCTATCAATTCAATATCATTTTTCTTGCAATATTGTACCAGTTTCTTGAAATATTCTAAATTCCCTTGATATACTTTTGCCTCATCCCATAAAATTAAATTATCCTTACTCTTTGGGACTCCTTTCATGCGGTTAATATGGACAAAACCTTCTTCCTCATAAGATTGATTCTCTGCCTTAAATACCTTTGTTCCATAATTCTTATATTCTTGGCTGAGCTTTGTTTTTATAATTGAAGGAATTGCAGTATATTGATTTCTACACATATACCATGGAAAAATTGTATTTCTAAAATCAGCAGAAAGATTCTTCGCAATATAATATTCAACCTTTACTAAGGAAGGAGGAAATTCGCGATATATCATATTATAGTCTGTATTCTGACTTGGTTTTGTAACCCAATACCCCGGATCTGCTTCGTAAATAATCCTTTTAGGTTTATGATGCCTAACAGCCTCTTTGATTAAAAAATAAGAATCTTCCAAGTATTCTCCACCCAGACACAGATTTGTACTTTTTCTTCCTGTAATTTTATCTACTTCCAATGGATTAATCCCTGCTTTCCCATGTGAAGTCCCTATATATAAGTCATCATACTTTTTTTCCTGTATATTATGAACATCAACTCTAATATAGCTATAGGGTACGAGCATAAAATTGAACATACCACTTATTACAACGCACAAAGCAATAAATAAAACAATCCCGCCTACTTTTTTAAAATTGTGCATAGATAAAACCTCCTGAACTCGTTGGCGGCTGTCCCAATATCGGCAGAGCAAAAAGAAGCATTAAGTATACTGCCCATCTTATCATTACAGGTCTACTGATCAGTACCTGCTGTACCGCTATTTTATTTTCCTGTATGAAGCTGACCATAAATACGATAGCACATCCAAAAAGTAAAATAATCAATATAATAATCGAAAAGTTCTGTACACTTTTTCCTGTTTCTAATATACTTCCATTTAACAGACTTGTAATCTCAAAATGAGTCACTGCGTTTTTCATCATAATAAGAGCCTGACGTACACTATCCGCACGATCAAAAAACCAACTTATATTAACTAAGATAAAAGTCCTTACAATCTGAAATACGATCCACAGTTTTGACTTATCATTGATATGGCAGGCTTTTTTCCATTTTTGATAATTGGCAGCCATAAGTCCGCTAAAAGCAATTATTAATCCATTATATAATCCATATATTATAAATTTCCAAGCAGCCCCATGCCAGATTCCTACTACCAGAAATACAACAATATTGGCAGCACAAATAGGCAGAGTACGACCTACCTTTTTGCCGAAGGTCTTCTTCGCAAACTTTCCAAATCTACTCATCCCTTTTGATAAAGAAATCGGATAAAAAATATAATCTTTCATCCAAGTTCCCAATGTGATATGCCAGCGATGCCAGAAATCAGAAATAGATCTAGCAAAAAACGGTTGTTTAAAATTCTCTTTTAATGTAATTCCAAATAGACCTGCGATTCCAATCACTACATCTATTCCACCGGAAAAATCTCCGTATAATTGTATGGAATAACCTAAAACCGCAATGATAGACAGCCCTGGAAATTCTTGATAACGATTAAATATACCATCTACAAACATTGCTGCATTATCTGCAAGCACCATTTTTTTGAAGAACCCCCAAAGAATCCTTTGAACTGCTACTTCCGCCTGCGCCCAATTAAAAGTATGCTGCTCAAATAATTGATGAGCCAAGTGGTCAAACCGGCTGATAGGGCCTTGTAGTATTTGCGGAAAAAAAGATACAAACAACGCAAAACGAAAAAAATTGAATTCCGGTTTGTATCTCTCCCAGTAAACATCTAACAAATATCCCATTGATTGAAATGTATAAAAGGAAATTCCCAAGGGAAGAAGGAAATTAAAAAATGTAATCTGATTTCCTGAAATGTGATTAAAAATATCAATTACAAAATTTGTATACTTTAATATTCCCAACATTCCAAAGTTTAAAATAAGTGTCGTAACAACAATTAAACGCTTTTGACTAATGATTTGCTGCTTTCTAAAGCTTCTATTCGTATCTTGATTTTCTGCATGACATGTACTTATCTTATGCAATAAAATACCTGCCGTATATGTTGTAATAGTTGAAAATAGAATAAAAAATACAATTTTTATTCCAGATGATGCATAGTAAATATAACTTAAAATCAACAACCATACCCACTGAAACTTCTTAGGGATACTATAATACCCAATGACTGCGATAAGTACAAACAGCAAAAACTTCATTGAAATTAGTGACATTTTATTCTCCTTCGAAATCTATGCTTCCTTTAAACGCTGCACCATATCCCAAAGGGCTTTTGCAGAATTAAAGTTGTCTGGTATGATTTCTACTGGTGTGATAGAAATATCGAATTCCTCTTCTAACTCACTTACGATAGACAAAATTGCAAAGGAATCTAAAACTCCATCATCAATCAATGTCGTACAATTTTCGTAATCTACTCCCGGTTGGATATCCTCTAAAATTTCTAATAATTGTTTCATAATAATTCTCCTCTCAAATTAACTTTTTAACTAATTGAATTTATTGTATCTGTTACTTGTGTGTCCCTTATTAATTCGACTCCATTTTCTATAGAATAAAATAATATCTTGGGTAAATCTCTGCTTAAGAACAGACCGATTCCTTCTGTGACAGAATAAGCCCCTGTATTTTGAAAAACAAGTATATCACCTATCTGTGCATTTTCCAGAGGAAATTGCTTTACAATCACATCACTTACCGTACACAAAGATCCACAAATATTCCAGGCTTCTAACGTTCCTTCTTTATGGTCTTTTAAATGAATCACATATGGCTGTTTCATTGCCATTGTCTGCCCATAATAATTCAGATGATGAATTCCTCCATCTACAATACAATAATTTTGATCCTGATTTCTTTTTTGATCTACAATTGCAGTGAAAAAGCTGCCACATTGGGCAACTAAATACCTGCCGATTTCAAGGGTAATCCTTCCTTTAAATTTAAGCCGGTCTAAAATTTTTCTAAATTCAGCTAATAAATCTATTTCATCTGATTTCTCATTTTGGAAATATGAGACCGAAAATCCTGGGCCGTACTCCAATTCTTCTGCCAAAAAGTCATACTGCTCATTAAGATAAGAACATAACTCGTCCAACTCGTTGAGTTCTTTTTCCAATTGTGAGATTTTTCTTTTCTGTGTCCCTGAATAAAGCTGAAGTCCTTTGAACTCTAACGCTGAATATTCTTTACGTTTTTCAATGATACTGCATATCATTGTTCGATCCATACCAAATTGGTTCCCACTGGAAAGGCGAAGTAATACATGAATCTTCAGATTCCTTTCACCTGCGCACTTTTCTAACAATTCCAGCTGCTGAATAGATTCTATGGTATATACTCCTTTCCCTTTATAAATATCTAAGATTCTTTCTATATCTTTTTCTTCTTTATAAACGCCTGAAAGAACAATTTGTTTCATCGAAATCTCCGATCTTTCACAGATACGGAATTCACCTGGAGAACATACTTCAAAACAGTCCACCCAATCTTTCATTCTACTTACCAAAAAAGGATTCGCCTTCATTGCATAACAAATTCTTACTTTATTTCCTAATTCGTTTCTAATCTGTTGTACACGATTTTTAACTGCGTCTAAATCAAAGACATACGCTGGTGTTTTATATTGACTACTAATTTCTTTTAATATTTTCTCATCCATTATAACTCCTCCGTACACATTCTTTTTAAAAGAGTACGATCCATTTTCCCATTTTTCGTAATCGGAATACTATCAACTTTACGAAAAACATTCGGAACCATAAAAGCTGGTAGTTGAAGTTTGATTTCCTTTACAATCATTCTTTTCTCAACATTTCCTTCATAGTATGCAACTATTTTATTGTTTGCTTCGTCAAATACGCAACAGACTCTTATGACCCCTTCTACTTTCTCGATTGCACTCTCAATCTCAGTAAGTTCAATACGATGTCCCATATGCTTGATCTGACAATCTTTTCTTCCAACAAAACACAATTGATTCTCTTCATTATAATAAGCTAAATCACCTGTCCGATAAATTCGTTCTGCATATCTGGTATTTAAGGGATTCTGTACAAATGCTTTGGCCGTCTGCTCTTTAGAATTGTAATATCCCAAAGACAAAGCTGTCCCAGATACACATATCTCTCCGTAAATTCCCGGTTTCTCCACCAACTGTTCTTGCTCATCCAGCAAAAATACCTTTTCATTAGGAAATGGTTCTCCTATAGGAAGAATATCTTCGTATGTTTTATCTACAATAAAATAAGTACAGTTGCATGTAATTTCCGTAGGACCATACAAATTAACAAACATTGCTTCAGGTAAGGATTCTCGCCATTGATTTAAATGTTTCATAGGCATCACTTCTCCGCTAAACAATACTTTTCGGACCGTCCCCGGTATTTTATATTCAAAACCTTTCAATGTCGTTATCATACATAGTGCAGAAACAGCCCAAATAAGAGTTGTAACTTCTTTCTCACATAAATAATCAATAAGCTGTGTCGGGAATGAAAACAGCCTTTTGGGAATAATTGACATCGTAGCTCCGGTTTTCAGAGTTGAATAAATGTCTTTTACCGAAACATCAAAATCAAAAGGTGCCTGATTCCCTATTACATCTTGATCGGTTATTTGAAATAGTTCCGTAAAGCAGTCGATAAAATCTATCACGGATCTATGACTGACCACCACTCCTTTGGGAATTCCAGTAGAGCCTGAAGTAAATATCCCATATAATGGATCTATGTCTGCCGCTTGTTTTCGAATCTTTTCTAACACTGCGATATCAGCAGTTTCCTCTTCTAATTCTTCCAGACATAGAATTTTTCCTGCAAATCCCTTCTTCTCTAACTTACCTTTATGTAATTGATCTGTTACAATCATATTGGTTTCTAACGTATTTAAAATTTGCTCTAGTCTGATTAATGGCTGTCTGGTATCTAAAAGAACGTAGAAACACCCTGCATAAACAGATCCGAGAAACGCTGCCAGCGCATTTATACTTTTTTCCATAAAAATAGGAATAGGCTGGCGAACTGAAACTTTCGCTGCTAACACACTTCCCAATTTCTGTGCTCTTTGTTCCAGCTCTTTAAAAGTACAACTTGTCCGTTCATCTTCAAATGCAATCTTGTTCGGAAAACAACTTGCTGTTTGTTCTAAATATTCTAAAATATTTCTATTCATCTCTAACTCCTATCGAAATGATAAACATCTTTACATTTTTGCACATTCTCCATGATACCACGTTTTTTTTTAAGGTGGGAGATGTTTTTTCTTAAGATTTCTTAAGGATTTTAAACAGCAAAAAAAATCCCCAAAGCATTAGCTTGGGGATAAGGTAGATAAAATTTTTTCAAATTTTTTAACCGATAAAATTTCATTTGTTAAAAATTTTCCTTTATAAAATAAACTATAAGAGGTAAATGGTGCAGGGGCATTTTGAGCTTCCAGCATTGAATTTATATGAATTGTTTGAAAGTCAATTCCCTTTTCCTTGGCCGCTTCCTCAATAAGAGGTACGTATTTTGCAGTAAAAGGGCATTGATTTGTATAGTATAATACAAATCCCGAACTATTTACTTTCGATTCATGAACAGACTGTTTGAAGAAAGGTTTGTGTGACTCTTCACTAAATGGTAAATACATCAATTCATAATATGGTTCAGCAATATCTACAGTCCGAAAACCCTTATGTTTTAAATATACAGGATCCGCTAAGAAAGGTATTTTCTTTTGTGAAGACAGAATAACAAGGCCTGATTTTCCTTTTTCCCTGCTGTCTTTGATACATTCCTCTAAAAGCTGATTAGAATATCCTTTTCCTTTCAACTGTCCGGATACCCAAAAACAATTAATATACATATATCCTTTTGCTTCGATTGGAGCCCAGGCTTTCTCAGCAGGTATATATTCTATAAAACATTTCCCCCTAAAGTCACCTTTTTTAAATATAAGACCATCCTCAAATCTTTCAAGCATCCACGCTTTTTTTGATGCTACCTGACAATCTTTGTTATTCGAAATGGCACAACAAATGTGTTCCTCTTCAATATTTTCTTTTGATACTGTGATAATATTCATGAATTCACCTTTTCTTAATTAATGGAAATATAAATATGTACTTCTGCATCTTCCATATCACTACTTTGATATTCTTCAAAATCACAACGATAATTTCTTTCAAACTTTTCAGAATCTATCTTCCATAGATCCTCCCAGAAATCTGCTACTACTTTGTATATCGCACCACGTACCACAAACTTCGCATATTTCCCTGCAGGAATTGTTTTTATTATTGTATCGGCCGGTATCGTTTCTGCAGATGATACTTCACTACCTACCGTAACATTGTATTCTCCGCTATCCTTATCCTCATAATCGGAATATATCCCCATCGCTTTTTCATTTTTTTTATTTAAGATGGAAGAATAAATTCCTTTTTGATAAAAATCATTCCATAAAGAGCTTATAATATTGGTCATATTTTCATCTGAATTTTTTGTCCTCGCACTCAGCCCTACTACAATCTTTTCTTTCAATTCTATAACTTTGTAATCCATATTTGATTACCTCCTTCATTTGATAATCAAATACTAGCATATATAATCTGACAACATTATGTCATATATAATTTTTTTCTATTCTTTTTATTATATCTATCATTTCTATTCGAATTTCTTCAGGTTCCAAAACCGTAAGTGTCTCTCCAAAACCTAACAAATAGCTATACAGCCATTGACTTCTCGGTAGTCCTATATCCACCAAGAAATATTCTTTTTCTTCTGTAATAATTCCACTTCTAAACTCATCAAAAACGCGAAATCCCATAGACCGATCTATTTTAAGTTTTAGTCTTATAATATTACTGAACTTATTTTTGTATTGAAAAGAAACTTCTTCTGGAATTTTCGTATCAAAGGTATCTGTCAGCACTTCTAAATTTTTTATCCGGGAAAGTTTAAAAAAACGGAAATCTTTTCTTTTCCTACAGTATCCATATAAATACCAGCTCATACTTTTGAATACAACTTTTAATGGTTCAACAATTCTCTTCGTTTCTTCTCCTCTTCCATTATAATACCAAAAAGTAACAGCTTGCGCACTCAAGATACAATCTCTAATAATGTAGAATATTTCCTTATCTTCTTCTGACTTCCCCCATTCTGAAAAATCTACCTCAATCCAGCTCTCGATGTTTTTTTGAAAAATATTACCAAGCTTTCGCAGTGCATCTTTTACTTCAACGTTCCCGGTTACATTAACACTTTGTAATGCCATAATAATCTGATTCTGTTCTTCGTCGGTCAACAGAGTCTTACTCAAAGTATAATGATCCATAACCGAAATTCCACCGTTTCTGCCTTTTTCCGTAAAGATAGGAATCCCACAGGAAGAAAGAATATCCATATCCCTATAGATAGTCCTTACTGATACGCCAAATTCTTGAGCCAATTCTGCAGCTGTCACTGTCTTTTTTTGAATCAATATATTGGTAATTGCAAATAATCGATCAATTTTCATAACCTTCTCCTTCTTATGGAATACTTTATCTTAAACATTTGGCAGATTCATAAACTCAACTATGCACTTATGTTTTGTAAGAATATCTGCACATTCTCTTTCTGATTCTGTATATCAGATCCAATAGAACTTGTCATAAGAGAAAGCTTGATTTTCCCACCTTTGACCGGTATATTTACTACACTTCTACCTGGAATAATACTTTTGGAAACTTTCACATTCATTATTTCGTTAAACGGTATTTGAAAACTACCTTTGACTTTTGAACAGTCTAACTTCTGAATCACACAAACCACGATTCGTTTTTCTGTCAATCCAATATAACAGTACTCATTACTCAAAGCTCCCATAGCTCCTGCAGCGCCTCCACCTAACGCTGTACTTGTAACCCCTGCTAATAGACCGCCAAGAACACCTATCGCAGCAATATCTTTCATACCGGCCATGATTACGCCCCACATCTTCGCCTTATACTGCTCTCCTTCCGGCAGTAGTTGATCTAACATTGTATTCTTATCTTGTTCACTCATTTTCATTGACATTTGTATTTCCTCCTTATTAATAACAACAATACTCCTTGTTTAATATACCTTTTTCACGCGTCCTTCAAGACCACTCTCTTTTAATCGAACTTTACAACCTTTTTTATTATCATGTACAGATAATACTTTTTCTATTTTTCCTGTAACAACATTACCATCTTTTAACAAAATCTCTACTCTATTCCCTTCCTGTAATTCTCTTAACATGGTACCATCTTTTGAAAACTTCCCATATACATCCATTCTATTATGTATTAAGTATTCTAAGCCATAAGTTTCTAACATTTCCTTATAGTTTTCTCTTATCTGTTTTAAATGAAGATCTCTCCAATATAACAACCATGAATAATAAGACATAATTGAATTTGGTAAATATCTTTCTAAAATTGCTAAACTTTCTTCTAACTTATCAAATTCATAATGTGCATAATCAATTGAAAACTTATCTTCTCCTGTAATCAAAACAAACCTAAGATGATATGCCTGTGTCGTCCTAGCCGCAAACATTGGAGTAACTTCATAGGTCCCTATAATAAAATTTTTAGGTATATAGACTCTCCCTATCTTTAACCAATGTTTGGAAACCTGTAGCTTGTTTTCATAAAAATCAGGGACTGTTTCAAACACTTCTGACTTTATTTCATATTTTATCCAAGTTTTATGTTTTAAATACTTTGATGCAAATTTCATTTTTTATTCTCCTTAGAAATGCTTTACATCAGTCTAATATACTTTTTTTACGCGTCCTTCAAGACCGTTCTCTTTTAATCGAACCTTACAACCTTTTTTATTGTTATGTACAGACAATACTTTTTCTATTTTTCCTGTAACCATTTTGCCGTCTTCTAACAAAACATCCACTTTATTTCCTTCCTGTAATTCAAGTAACATTGTACCGTCTTTTGAAAACTTTTCAAATACATCCACTCTATTATGTACTAAATATTCTAGACCATAAACTTCTAACATTTCTTTATAGTTTTCTCTTATTTGTTTTATATGAAGATATCTCCAAGTAAACAACCAATCATAATAAGACATAATTGAATTCGGTAAATATCTTTCCAAAACTTTAAGACTTTCTTCTAATTTATCGAATTCATAATATGCATAATCAATGGAAAATTTATCTTCACCCGTAATCAAAACAAATCTTAGATGATACGCCTGAGTCATCCTAGCCGCAAACATTGGAGTAAGTTCATAGGTCCCTATAATAAAACTTTTAGGTATATAAACTCTACCTATCTTTAACCAATGTTTGGAAACCTGTAGCTTATTTTCATAAAAATCAGGAACTGGTTCAAACACTTCTGACTTTATTTCATTTTTGATCCAGGCTTTATGTTTTAAATATTTTGATGCAAATTTCAATCTTTATTCTCCTTAGAAGTGCTTTACATCGCTCTCTAATATACCTTTTTCACACGTCCTTCAAGTCCACTCTCTTTCAATCGTACCTTACAACCTTTTTTATCATCATATTCTGATAAAACTTTTGCGATTTCACCTTTCACTATTTCACCGCCACTTATTGGAATTATATCCACTTTTTTCCCTTCTTGAAGCTCATGTAACATAGTTCCATCTTTCGAAAACATAGCATATACATCTACTCTATTATGTACCAAATATTCTAACCCCTTAGATTCAAGCATTTCTTTAAAATTATCTTTTATCTTCTTTTTATGTAATACATTCCAGTAAGAAAGCCAATCATAATAGGACAAAACTGAATTAGGCAAATATTTTTCCAAAACCTTAAGACTTTCTTCTAACTTTTTAAACTCATTATATGCAAAATCAATAGAGAATTTATCTTCACCTGTAATCAAAACAAACCTTAGATGATACGCCTGAGTCATCCTGGCCGCAAACATTGGGGTAAGTTCAAAAGTCCCAATAATAAAGCTTTTAGGTATATAAACTCTCCCTATCTTTAGCCAATGTTCGGAAACCTGTAATTTATTTTCATAAAAATCAGACACCAGTTCAAACTCTTCTGACTTTATTTCCTCTTCTATCCAGGCTTTATGTTTTAAATATTTTGATGCAAATTTCATTCTTTATTCTCCTTCAAGAACATTTTTTACAAAAGTTTTCTCATCTTGATCTTCATAACCTGTAAATACAACAGTTTCAATATCATCCTGATTAAACATAAAGGTATATTGTTCACTTACATTTCCTTCGGGATAAAAGCAAGCTACGTAATCATACGCCTTGCCTGTATCAACAGACAACTGTTTTCTCCCATATATCATAATCTTTTTCGTTCCTCCTTTTAATAATACAACTGAACCTATTGGTAAATACTTTTTCATTTTTTTAATCTCCTTTCATTTATCCAAACACAGCATTGGCCCATCCACTTACCGTATCTCCGATTGCATCTTTCGCATCATTCAGGGCAGACGAGACTGCCTCTCCTGCCTTCTTCACACCAGAAACAGCTCCATCGATTCCTTTTTCTACGGCAGTGCTTGCCCATTCCGCTACACTCTTTCCACCAATCTCAACGCCATCTGTCAAATAGTCATATAATTTACCTGCTCCATAACCAATTGCAAATCCTGCTGCATATCCTACAATAGTTCCAACTCCTGGAATCGGTATGGCAGTTCCAATTGCTGCACCAACTTGGGCGCATCCGGTAGCAACTGCCATTTTCCCTAACCCTTTTGCAACATCGACACTGGCATCCGCGACAATTTTGGAAGCCGATGCACCTTCTTTATAATTATCATAGATTCCTTTACCTACGTCAATACCTATAGATGCATAACCAATACACTTACCTACATTACCTAACATATCATTTCTTTCAAATCCATAAATAGATTTCATATTAATACTACTTTTTACATTAGACCATAATTTTCTATCTTTAATATTCTTAGCAAACTTAGCCATTTTCTGAGCATTTGTTGCATCTGAAGGAACAAATCGATTAAGCCCAGATTTCACAAATTTCTCTGATCCAACTTTATATCTAGTCCCTTTTATGCCACTTACGTCAGCTCCATTCGCCCGAGTATTATAAAGTCCTTTAATGCACCAATACCCGTTTCTCTCCACTATTTTCATAGATGAAATCACAGATTTATTTGCGTTGATAACCTGAATGAACTGCATGGCAGACATTCCATAATTATCTGTAAAATCTACAGGGCTCTTCAACATATCCATATAATCTAAAAGTGACGTATTGGTTACATCAGGACCTACGACGTTCTTCAAATCTTTTTCTAACTTTTCACTCAATTCTTCATGCTTTCGATTACTTTCTTTGATATCGAGTACAGCAGCTATATTACCATAGTTTTTGATCATATATTCCAGATTATTTGCTAAATTCCCGTCACATACATTCATGTTATGCTCCGCGGTATCACATAAATTTTCAAATAAACTACCTTTGATATCCTCTTTATGATCGCTGTCAAATTCAAGAAATTCTTCTTTATGCTTTGGTAATAAACCTTTTGAAGAACTGCTGCCGATTTCTTCAAAATTATTACGGACATTCTCCTTACTGGGATTTGTATAAGGTCCATATGCACTGCAGCTTGTATTTAAACTTTTCACAACATTTTCTACCACTTGGGCAGAATCCTCAAAATCTTCTTCATAAAGCTTTAACTTGTCTTTGATTTCTATTAATCTTTCTTCTGATACAATTGACAATTCATGATTATCCACTTTGGAATCGAATTCTCGAATCAGTTTATCATGCATATTCTGCAGTTCTTTTGCTGCTTCCATCAAATCACTCAGAATTTCTTTCTCTACATCTAAAATATATGCTTTGGCACTTGTGGCCTCTTCCCCAAAATAGGAGTTATTTAATACAAACATAGTATAATCTGTCTGTAATTTTTCTGCTTTTACTAAAAATTTTTCTTTTTCACTTTTATAATTTTTAAAATATTCTTTTACTTTTCCCTCATCTATCTTTTTCATTTCATCTCCACCTATGTCTTACTTTATTGTCTCAACAGATTGTACTGCGAATGCGGAATCTACGTCTGCCTTTTCCAAATTTGTGGCTGCCTGATTCATTACTTTTACAACAGCGGCTGCATGTTGTTGGTATTTTGTCAGCAAGGACCAAAGTCTCTTGTGTGCCTCCACATATGCTGTCAATGTCTCCATATTTACTTCCGATAAGACATCCGCTTCCTTACTTTCTAGCAGGCTGCCGGCGTCTGTATTTATCGCATTCACTATAGTTTGATAATCAGAAAGGTTTAAGCCTATTCCATTTCCTCCTAATTCCATTCGTTATTCCTCCCTCTTTTCATTCTAATCTTCATCATCATCTTCCGCTTCAGCAGCTGCTATTTCATCTTCTATTCTCTGAATTTTATTTAAAGCTCTTTGAATGGCACTGCTTATATCTGATTGTAGTTGATTGCATTGTTCAATATATGTATTCAAACTTTCAACTAATTCAGATTGTATGCGTTCTGCTTCTAGTTCCTTCTCCCCTTTCCAGGCATTTCCTGCATCCATTTGATAGTTCTTGATGTTCTTAGTCGTTGTTTCTATTAATGGTATTTCCTTCGCTAAATTTCCCTGTTCTCTTCTCAATATTTCCAGTATCTCCCTTACCCTTCTTAATTCTGCACGTAATGCACTGGTATCTCTTCCCATTTTTATCCTCCTCTATTGTAGTATTTGTTAACAGTTTATTTCAATTATAATTCTATTCTGAAATAGGTTTTCCTGTCGAAATTCAACAATAATATAATATATTCTTTTGAATTTTATAACTTCCAGCTAATATCCAATAAATTTTCTACCAATAAAAAAGGCCACAACAGATTCTGTCTGTTGCAGCCGAACAACCATTGTTTTCACTTTAGGTTTCTAACTTTGCGTCCCTTTATTTCTAAAGGTTTGCCATCACTATGAAAAGTATAATATACCTCAAAAACTATGTCAAGACAATAAAAAGCTTCAAGTATTATTTTATGAATGTGTATCTTCATATGCCTTTCGTACAGCCTTTGCCAGCTGATCAGAGCAAGAAGTCGATTTTCTTCCACATGAAATCCCTGAACATTTTTCTTCTATCTGATTCACAGTCCAACCATCGATTAATTTCGGTATCGCTTTTAGATTTCCATCACAACCACCTGCAAACCGCACGTTTGTGATAACATCATCATCTATATCAAATTTTATCTCCGTTGCACAAGTATTTTTTGTCTTAAATACATACTCCATATTAACACCCTCTTTTCTTTTATATTATGATATGGTCAATTCTTCTTACATGATAATATATCATTTTATCAATGTAAAGTATAAATAAATAACTATTTTAATTTAGGTTCATACGTTATTTCTAACCCTTCTGTATATTTTCTCTCCATCTGGTGTCTTGCTTTACGGTTTTCCACGGTATCAAAAATAATAGAGAAATCATAATCTTCGGGATACAAATCCTTGGCAAATGCCTTAATCTTAAGTCGTTTATGATTCACCAACATCTTTTTCTTTTGAATCTGAACGCCTACTTCTCCTTTGGAATTTACAGGTTCAAATACAATTCCCAGTTTTTTTTGAGGATATACCATCACACTATCGCCGATATGGAATTTATCTATTTTTTCTTTCGCGGAGTCAGGTTTATCTACTTTTTTCGTTATCTGATTACCGGCTGTTCTTTCTTTCTTTATTTTCTCTTCTTCCTGAAACAAATACTTACTTACTTTGTTCTCAGAAGCTAAAACTCTGGTCTGATAAGCTTCTTTATAAGCTCTTTCCAACATCGAAGCTGACATTCCAAGCCGTTTTGCAATATAAAACGCACAACTTTCACCAGCTTCTCCAAGTTCCAGACGATATAATGGCTTTAGGCTTTCTTTGTCAAAAGCCATTCTTGCATTTATGATCCCTTCCGTTTTCGATGCATAATCCTTTACCTCCGGATAATGTGTCGTAGCAATAAAATTACAACCAATACTGTTTAATTCTTCTAAAATAGAAACTGCAATTCCCATTCCTTCTGCCGGATCTGTACCGGAACCCAATTCATCCAACAATACGAAGGAATCTTTATCTGCAACCTCAATAATATGAATTACATTTTTCATATGCGCTGAAAAAGTAGAGAGATTTTCTGTAATACTCTGCCCATCTCCAATATCACATAATACATTGGTATTCATACAAATATCTGCTTCTTCACAAGGAATATGCAAGCCACTCTGAGCCATTACCGAGCAAAGCCCTAATGTCTTTAATGCAACAGTTTTTCCACCAGTATTAGGCCCTGTAATCACAACCCCTTTGATCTCTTTCCCAAAAGAAATATTGAGTGGAACGCATTCTTTTTTGTCTATCAAAGGATGTCTTCCATTTACTAAATTGATTCTTCTATCCGTATTAATTCTGGCTTCTTTCCCATCCATTTCTACGCTAAGTTTCCCTTTTGCAAAAATGTAATCCAGTTCTTCAATATAATCTAAATTTAGCAGAATATCTGCTTTAAAATCACTGACCAAAGACGAAATTATATATAAAACTCTGCGTTCTTCATTATTTTCTTCTATTTTCAGTTCTTCTAATTTATCCCTCAACTTAGCAACACTTACAGGCTCTATGAAATAAGTAGCTCCCGAAGAAGAAATATCAATGACACTTCCACTTACCTGCAGCTTGTGTTCTTTTTTTACCGGCAGTGTATAATGTCCATTTCGATTCGATACAAAACTCTCTGAAAAATATCCTTTTTTCCCTTTTAAAATACTTTCCAATTTTAAACGAATATCATTCTCTGATCGTTCTATTTTCTTACGTATCTCTTTTAATTCCTTACTTGCATAATCATCTACACGACCATTTCTGATACATCTTTCAATTTCCTCCTTTAAAAGTTCCAAATCTACCATTCCATTTCCAAAACCGCCCAACTGATTTTCCACTTCTTGACAACGTTTTAGATACTGTATCATTCTCATGCTCAAAGTAGCAAACTGTTTTACTTTTTCCAACTCTTCTATACTTAAAAGTTCTCCTTTTTCGGCTGCCTCCCCGATCTCTCTTATTTTGTCAACAGCTGCAAGTGGGGGAGTCCCCTGTGTATCCAGCAGCTTTCTTGCTTCCGTTGTTTCTTTCAGTTTACTCAGAAGTTCACCTTCATTTAAATAAGGTGCAAGTTTTTTGAATCTCTCTTTTGCTTTTTCGGTAACTGTATACTCTCTTAATTTATCTATAATTTTGTCAAATTCCAACATGTCTTTTATATAATTCATTATTAACCTCCAATAATTCATTCATTTTCTACGCTAAAAACCCGCGAATGCAACTGCTTGACTACTACAGCGTGCTCTTCGCGGGTTTTCTCTTTTCTATTTTATAGGAACAAAAATAATTTACGTTATAAAGAGCATAGCTCTCTGTTACGCAAAATAAAAAATCAAAAAAAGCAAGACCGACCGTCATGCTTTCTAAATATCCTATAAAATAGATAAATCTATAGAAAAAATTTAAGCAATCTGTAAAGCAGAATTTTCAGTATCTGAATGTCACGATCCATATACTGGTAAAAGGCGCACTTTTAGAAGGACTTTTTCTAAAACCTGACCTTTGACAACTATTTAGTTGCATTCTTCATTACAGAAACAATTAACAAAAACTTCTCTCCTTTATTATCTGATAACTTATATTATACATAAGTTCATAAAAGTGTCAATATAAATAAGCCTTAAATAATTTTTTTCATCTACATAAATTCTACAAATCCTTTTGATAGGATACTCCCATAAATCAGATTTGATTGAAAGGAGAACTTTAATGAAACAAAATATTAAAAATGAATTGTTACAAATTGAGGGTATGACCTGTATAAATTGCGAACATCGAATTGAAACTGCGTTAAAAAACACAAAAGGTATTGTTAATGCCAAAGCTGATTATACTAAAAATACTGTTTATGTAACATACGATGCTAATGTAATAAATTTAAATAATATTCGAAAAGTGATTGAAGATGCAGGTTATCAAATTATAAAAACAAATGAAAAAGTGAATTATAAGAATAAATATATTCAAGTTGCAGGTATTTTACTTCTTATTCTTGCTTTGCAAACAATAATTGGCCGAATGGGCGGGTTCCAAATCTTCAATTACTTTCCTCAGGCAACAGAAGGTATGGGATATGGCATGTTATTTATTATAGGACTTTTAACCTCTGTTCATTGCATCGCAATGTGTGGCGGAATTAACCTGTCCCAGTGTGCATCTTACAAAGTTAATACCACAAAAAAGAATGATTTAAGACCTAGTTTTCTTTATAATCTTGGAAGAATTATATCATATACCGTAATTGGTGGTATTGTAGGTTCCCTTGGTTCTGTTGTAAGTTTATCCGGAACAGGAAAGGGAATTATAACACTTCTGGCAGGAGGATTTATGATAATCATGGGACTGAATATGTTAAATGTATTTCCATGGTTACGGAAAATAAATCCACATATGCCCAAGTTTTTTGCAATAAAGATCAATGAGCAGAAGAAAAGTAACAGTCCTCTTTATATTGGACTCTTAAATGGACTGATGCCTTGTGGACCACTGCAGGCTATGCAGATTTATGCTCTTTCAACAGGTTCACCAATCAAAGGTGCGATATCCATGCTTTTATTCAGTTTAGGTACTGTCCCTCTTATGTTCGGTTTTGGAGCATTAAGTTCAATACTTACAAAAAAATTCACAAGCAAGATGATGACTATCAGCTCAATTTTAGTCATACTTTTAGGAATTAGCATGTTCCAAAGTGGAATGGCTTTATCAGGCTACGCTATGCCTCTAAGTACAAAGATCAGCAACAATTTAAAAAGTACATCTGAGTTATTCTCAGATGAAAAAAGTACCTCCGCAACTGCTGAAATTGTAGATGGTCAGCAACTAGTTACAACTACTCTTTCATCCGGAAGCTACGAACCAATAACAGTCCAAACCGGTATTCCCGTAAAATGGACGATTAAAGCAGATGCTAATTCAATCAATGGATGTAATAATGAAATTATTATTCCGGAATATAACATACAAAAAGAGTTAGTTCCAGGAGAGAATATTATTGAATTTACTCCAAAAGAAAGTGGTACTATCCCCTATAGCTGCTGGATGGGAATGATTCGAAGTCAGATTTCTGTTTATGATAATCTTGAAGACCAATCACAACCGCTACCACAAGCAGATACTTCGCAATTACCCAGCTGTTGTAATTAATTGTTGCAAAATTATAAATGTATGATATGATTTTATTATACCCCTATAGGGTATGTAAATAATTAGTAGAAAGGACAATTATTATGGAAAAAGAAACTCTAAAAATAACCGGGATGACCTGTGCTGCCTGCGCTTCACGTATAGAAAAAGTAGTCAGAAAAATGGATGGTGTAGAGCAGATCTCAGTAAATCTTGCAACAGAAAAAGCTACCGTGTCTTTTCATGAAGAATCTACCGACTTAAATTCTATTAAAGAAAAAATTGAAAAAGTTGGATATGGTGCTTTAGATATAGAAGAAAAAAAAGTAGTTGATCAAGATAAATTAAGAAAAGAAAAAGAAATCAAAGTATTGTGGACAAAATTCATAGTTTCTGCTGTTTTTGCTATCCCTTTGTTATATTTGGCTATGGGATCCATGATTTGGTGGCTTCATTTTCCGATACCTGAGATTTTGAAACCGATGCAGTATCCATTAAATTATGCATTATTACAAATCATTTTAACTATACCAATCATTATTGCAGGATACAAATTTTACACAGTAGGTTTTAAAGCTATCATTAATAAAAGTCCCAACATGGATTCACTGATTGCTATGGGAACCACCGCTGCTATTATTTATAGTTTGTACTCTGTTTATCAAATAACGATCGGTGATTTTGGAGCAGTTGATCATTTATATTTTGAAACTGCCGGTGTCATTATTGCACTTATATTACTGGGAAAATCTTTAGAAGCGGTATCCAAAGGAAGAACTTCTGAAGCAATTAAAAAACTAATGGGGCTTGCTCCCAAAACTGCTATCGTGATACGCGATGGCAAAGAATTCGAAGTTCCAATAGAAGAGGTTGAAATCGGGCATATTATTTTAGTAAAACCCGGTGAAAAAATACCGGTAGATGGAATCGTAATCGACGGAAATACTTCCATAGATGAATCTATGCTTACCGGTGAAAGTATTCCGGTTGAAAAAAAATCCGGCGATCAGGTGTATGCCGCAAGTATCAACAAAAACGGAGTAATCCAATTCAAAGCGACCAAAGTTGGTGGAGACACTGCTCTGGCTCAGATAATCAAATTGGTGGAGGAAGCACAAGGTTCAAAAGCTCCAATTGCACAAATGGCTGATATCGTATCGGGTTATTTTGTACCTATCGTCTTTGCAATTGCTGTAATTGCTTTTGCGGGCTGGTTCATCAGTGGAGAATCTTTAGTTTTCTCACTTACTATATTTATTGCAGTTCTTGTTATCGCCTGCCCTTGTGCTTTAGGTCTGGCTACACCTACGGCAATTATGGTCGGCACTGGAAAAGGTGCTGAATATGGAATTTTAATTAAGGGTGGAGAAGCTCTAGAAACTACGCACAAAATTAATACTATTGTCTTTGATAAGACAGGTACCATAACAGAAGGAAAACCTGAAGTAACAAATATTGTCACTGTGAAAGAAATGGATAGAACAAACCTGCTTCAAATAGCTGCCTCTACTGAGAAAGGATCCGAACATCCTCTTGCTGATGCAATCGTCAGAGCTGCACAGAAAGAAAATCTTTCATTTTCAAAAGTAGATAATTTTGAAGCGATACCAGGTCACGGTATCCAAGTTGAATTGGATGGACTTCATGTTCTATTAGGAAATAAAAAACTTATGGATGATCAAACTATTTCTTTAGAAGATTTAGAGTCACGTTCTGATCAATTAGCTGCGGAAGGAAAAACTCCAATGTATATTGCCATCGATCAAAAAATTGCTGGAATCATAGCAGTTGCTGACATCGTAAAAGAAAGCAGCGCAAAAGCAATACAAAAACTTCAATCCATGGGACTGGAAGTTGCAATGATAACTGGTGATAATCGTAAAACTGCAGAAGCAATTGCAAAACAGGTAGGTATTGACCGTGTACTTGCAGAGGTATTGCCACAGGATAAATCAAATGAAGTTAAAAAATTGCAGGAGGAAGGCAAAATGGTTGCTATGGTAGGTGACGGTATTAATGATGCTCCTGCACTTGCACAATCAGATATCGGGATCGCGATTGGTTCAGGAACTGATGTTGCTATGGAATCAGCTGATATCGTACTGATGAGAAGTGATCTGATGGACGTTCCTACAGCAATAAAACTTAGCAAAAGCACAATAAGAAATATTAAAGAGAATCTTTTCTGGGCCTTTGGTTACAATGTAATCGGAATACCTATAGCTGCAGGTGTACTGCACATTTTTGGCGGTCCTTTACTTAACCCAATTTTTGCTGCTGCCGCAATGTCACTAAGTTCCGTATCCGTTTTAGCAAATGCTTTAAGATTAAAAAGATTTAAAGTATAAAACTTATAAAGGAGAATTTAATATGAAAAAAAAATCAGTAATAATTACATTGTCATTATCCACAATATTTTTATTTACTGCTTGTACTAATAGTGATATCGTCGGCAAAAGGTCTATTGATTCATTTCAGAATGTTTTAAAAGTAATGTCTAAGCAAGTTTCTGCTGATAAAGAAATCAACGGTTGGTCTTTAACTTCACCTGATGGAACCGAACGATTTTTATGGAGTAAGGATTTTAGCGCAGATACTTCTAATGACATAATGTTAGAAGTTGATGCAAAACCTTTTATTGAAGCTGGATTAGATAAAAGTAAACTACCTTCAGATATGGTTGAAGGGAATAAGATTAGAATAAGCGATAATTTAGGGAATGAAAAAATCAATAATAACGATGATACTACTCCACTCGATTCTTATAAAAAAATAGTAGAATTGAAAAGAGACCTTATAAAATATCATGCTGATTTAGATCATTATGGTATCACCATTGGAGATGGAAATATGTTTGAGTGGGCAAAAGATATCGATAACAATGATAAAGATATTGTTTTCGTTTTAGACCCAAAACAATTTATTGACGCTGGTGTTGACCCTTCTAAAGTAGACGGCTGGCTGTTTGCAAAAGTAAAGATTATGCAAGAAAATGGTAAGAAGGTTGAGGTCGATAAACTTTTAAAACCCTTTAATTTAAAATAAAACTATAAAATAATGGAGGTAATAAAAATGGATAAAACAATATTAAATGTAGAAGGTATGTCTTGCTCACACTGTGTAAATGCAATTACAAAAGCAGTAGGTGCTCTTGATGGAGTATCTAATGTAGACATTGATTTAAATGCTAAGAAAGTTTCTGTAAGCTATGATTCCAGTAACGTTTCTCTTGATACCATTAAATCTACAATTGAAGATGAAGGCTACGATGTAATATGATAACGAATACAAAAAATGTGCTCGTCGTTGATGATGAAGCTAAAATATTAGAAGTAATAAAATCATACCTGGAGAAAAAAGGTTATACTGTCTTTACTGCCGAGAACGGCGAGCACGCCTTTTGTATTTTAGAAACTGAAAGTATTTCACTTGTAATTTTAGATCTTATGCTTCCTGATATTTCCGGAGAAGAGATCTGTATGAAGATTCGGCAGAAATCAAGAGTTCCAATTATTATGCTTACTGCAAAGATAGAGGAAGAGGATATGTTAAAAGGTCTTGATTTAGGTGCAGACGATTATATAATCAAACCTTTTAGTTTAAAAGAATTAAGTGCAAGAATTGAAGCAGTTCTAAGAAGATCCGGTAATGACTTGGTTCCTCTATATAAAAAAATTTCATTTCACAAAGGTGATTTGGAAATCGACTTTCAAAGTCATACTATCAAAAAAAAGAAAAGAGAAGTTAATTTGACTCCAAATGAATTTAAAATTCTCGCAGCACTTGTGAAATATCCTAATAAGGTATTCACAAGGGAAGATTTAATCGCTACTGCACTTGGTGATGAATTTGAAGGCTACGACCGTGCAATTGACAGCCATATTAAAAATTTGCGTCAGAAAATCGAAGACGACTCCAAAAAACCCGTATATGTTTTGACAATACATGGAGTGGGCTACAAATTTGGAGGAAACTAAAATGAAAAATAAAAACTTTAGTTTAAAATCCAAACTTTCTTTATCCATTTCTTTGGTTGTTCTTCTGATCGTCGCTCTAATCAGCCTGCTGGCAAACTATTTTATTGAAGATCAATTTAAAGACTATATTTTAATCCAACAAAAAAAGACAACTCATCAAATAATAACCAGTATCAGTCAACAATATAACAATCAGTCAGATAGTTGGGACATTGATTTCATACATAAGATTGGAATGGATGCCCTCTATAACGGTTACATTATTTCTGTATATGATTCCAAAAACAATACTGTCTGGGATGCGAAATCCTGTGATATGGAATTGTGCAATGAAATAATGAATGATATCTCTGACAGAATGATGGTAAAATATCCTTCCATAAATGGAACATTTATTACAAACGAGTATCCGGCTATAAACAACAAACAGCAAGTCGGCACGGTAAAAATCAGTAACTTTGGACCGTATTTTTTGAGTAAAGATGACTTTCAGTTTTTGGATTCTTTAAATCAACTTTTAATAGGTATTGGAATTTTTTCTTTAGCTGTTTCCATCTTGGTTGGATTTTATCTTGCAAAAAAGCTTACTAACCCTATTTCTAAAACAGTTGAGGTATCCAAAAGGATTTCTTTCGGAGATTATGGTGCAAGAATTCAAGAAGAGACTAATACAAAAGAGATTGACGAATTAATACTCTCCATCAATCATATGGCTGAAACTTTAGAAAATCAAGAAAATTTAAGAAAACAACTAACTGCTGATGTCGCCCACGAACTCCGCACCCCTTTGACCACAGTTCAAACTCATATGGAAGCATTGATAGAAGGTATTTGGGAACCAACGACCAAACGTTTACAAAGCTGTTATGATGAAATCACAAGAATTTGTAAACTAGTTAACGATTTAGAACGATTGGCTAAATTGGAAGGTCAAAATCTAAATCTTAAAAAAACATCAATCAATCTATTGGAACTTACTAATAAAGTAATTTATAATTTTGAAGTAGAACTTAAAAATAAATATTTAAAAATAAATGTCTCAGGAAATTGCCAGGATATACCTGCAGATGAAGACCGTATCAACCAAGTATTGACCAACCTTATTTCTAATGCTGTAAAATATACACCTTACGAAGGTAGTATTGAAATTAATTTGTCAGAAACAGAAACTTCTGCCCTCTTAAGTATCAGCGACAATGGTATTGGTATCCCAGAAAGTGAATTACCCTATATATTCGAACGCTTTTATCGAGCTGACAAATCCCGTAACCGTATGACTGGCGGATCAGGAATTGGACTTGCAATCGTAAAATCTATTATAACTGCTCATAGAGGTTCTATTGAAGTAACAAGTAATTTAAATGAAGGCAGCTGCTTCACTATAATATTACCCAAATATAGAAATCAGTAAATTAGCCTTCCTGCATTTCTTTCGATCTCCAGTTATTATATTATTTTAGAACATTTCATAATCCGGCATCTAGCAAAATTGGTATTTTTAAAAAGGGGACTTGGAAAAACAAGTACTCTGATATAATCAAGTTAAGAAAAGGATATCTACATTGTAGATATGCCCTTATTGATGCAAAATAAGTATTCTACACTTGTCAGGGCAAGGATACTTATTTTTTTGTATGTAATTTGATTATTTCAATACCATATCTCTGGCTTTTTTACAACTAATTTGTTTTAAGATACTTTGTTCCTTCTTTGGTGATCTTATAATATTTCCGAACTTTCACTAATACTTCCTTTTCATATGAAGTAAGATAGTTCTTTGCCTCCAGGGGGTGCATATCTTTTATTGTGAAAACGGCATAACGTTTAAATTATCCATAAAGCCTTTTCTAAAGACATCCTCTACCATTTTTTCTGGCAGACTCATTTCCTTGGTAATTATATCTGAAAGTACTGAAAATGATATCATTGGTAAAGCATTATAAAATATTAATCTGATATATTGCTCTATATATTCTTTATTGGAAGTATTATCTGCGCCTAATAATTGTCCAAAAAACAGTTTTAGTATCTCCATCATATAAGAAAATATCTTTTCTTCTTTTATTCCTTTAGTAAGAATAAATAACCCTATTTCTCTATTTCTTTTCCACAGTGCAATCATTTCTTTGATATGATTGGACAAAATCTCATGATTCGATAAATCTAATTCTTTAATTTCAATTTTATATTTTATATTTTCCAATAATTTTTTTATCAAATCCAGCATAATTGTTTCTTTACTATCAAAGTGATAATATACCATTGCCTTTGTTACTGTTGATTTCTCAGCAATTTCTTCTACGGAGACATTTTCATATCCTTTTAAATTAAATAAATAATCCGCTGACTCCAATATTTTGTTTTTTGTTTTCATTCCTAATCTGTTCTTTGCCATATTTACCTCCTGTTTGCATATTTAAATATATGTCAAATGCATATTTTATTGTTAACAAACTCGTTCAAATTTGTATCGAGAATTAAAACCCTGGCATTCCTACAAAAAAAGGGATTTGGAAAAATGAAATAAACTGATCCAGTTTTAGAAAATTAAAATAAAATTTAAATGACAAACATAAAACTGTTGAATTTTTATCATTAATATTTTTAATATTTATCGCACGAAATATTGTATATTTTCTTTTCTCGATTGAAAGTACTGAATTTTTAAGTTCTTTTTTAAACCTAATTTTCGATTTTAGTTTAATATAATTGGATATACATTTAATAATATTCTTTATCATGATTTTATCTCCGGAATATAGATTTGATTTAAATATTTCTCTTGACCGAGTATTTTTTTATTAATACAAATCATTTTGTCTAGTTTCTCTGCATCCATTGTTAAGGCATTTATTTTACAAGTAACTACACAATGATAGCAGTGAATGCATTTTTTTACATCAATGTGTACTTTATCATTTAATTCTATTGCAGCCACCGGACATTCGTGAACACATTTTCCACATTTTATGCATCTGTCTTCATTTATATTTATCTCTATATTTCTAAGATTACTAATTATGTGTGCAAGTGGATAAATTAAATTCACTCTTTTTTTTTCAGGTTTAAGAAGTGTTTCTATATCCTTAGATTTTATTGGTGCAAAATTATTTATATTCAATTTGTTATAAAATTCTTCAACAAACTGACTAATATTTTCATCTGGAAAGCTACTATTCTTATTTAAATGTGGTGCAGAAATCTTTAGTGCTCCTACAAATCCGATACCCATTCCATTAAATAATCTAGCATTGATAAGGAATGCTTTTCCAGAGGTAATTCCACCATAATTAAGATAAAAAAAAGTCTTAAACTTAAATGTAGTTCTTTTACTTTCTTCTGCAATAATTTTAAACAATCTCAACATAGGCTCAAACATATTCATGTGATATGCCGGTGATCCAAACCCTACCAAATCAGCATATTTTATTTTCTCTACAATCAGACTATAATCTTCTCTATATGGACTGATTCCAATATTAATAGTTTCAACTTCATGATTATCTTTCTTAATTACTTTTTCTAATAATTGTGTAGTACACCTTGTAGTTCCTCCAGAAGTAGAATAAATTAATTTAAATATCATACATAATCAACCTCACTTTTTATACTCATAGTATAAACTATAAGTATAATATAGTCAAATTTATTTGTAATTATTTAATAACTGGCTCCTGCAAAAACCAGTCTTTTCGAAATCTGGTGTTATTTTTTTGTCAAAAAAAGAAGCTATGCACTAATGATAATACATAGTGCGACAGCCCCCTTTATATTTCCGCTTCTGTCACAACCTTATGTTCTGAAAAGCAATAGTCTTATCTCACAAATCTTCGTTCCGTCACAAATTCGATCGGAACCTGCTTAGAATACTCTTTGAGAACGATCTCCATCCCTTCATTCATTGCATCCATAACTGCAGGACTCTTAATAAATGCCAATTCTTTTTTAGCGAAATTGTCATATATGTCGTGGGAGTACCCATCTAATCCAGCCAGTTTAATGTCTTTCACTTCTAACTCAATCAGTAACTTAATCAACATCATCGCTGCATTATCTTCAACAGCATCCACATGATTCTTTAAAGTAGAATAATTTACAACAAAACCTTTTTTCTTCCCTTCTCTAATATTAGAAGTTGTGATAAATTCCGTCTCCAATTCGTTTTGCAAATCTTCATATCTTCTTAAATTACTTACAAATATATATTGACAATAAATATCTTCAGGTTTAAAATTTATTGCTATACAAATCGTATTCGGTTGTGTAGCTGCTTCCTTTATCTTTTTATGTTCTGTAATTATACTACTTCCCGGTGCAATCAATAACGCTGTTTTACCTTTCAATATTTCCTTTAATTTTATCCTTGCAATATCATCTGCAATGATTTGTTCCTGATATTTATAATATAGCAGCTCAATACATGTTTTATCAAAGACATTTTTCTTAGACTCTTCTAACTCTCCTAATATTTCATTCATATCCTCTACCGTCAAAGTATTCCTTTCATCCAGATAAGATGCATAATTAGGATGACAGTTATGTATGGCTGAAAGATAATGAGGCAGCGAATAGCCCCAATAATTGTTTAAGTAAACAGGCCCTATTATCTGGTCGATTATCTGCAAAACCGGCTGTACCTTATATTTTTCACCATTTACTTTATTCAGATGTTCCATAAATAATTCTGTATTTAAATTTCCAGCCCCTCTTCCCATTCCAAAAACACTGGTATCAATGATAAGATTCCTATTTGTTTTCAAATCAACTAAAGCTTGAGCATTTGAATAAGCCATTTGTATGTTATTATGAGAATGATAACCTAAACGAATCTCTTGCTTCAAATTGTGATCCACTAAATAATACAACCTCATAAGATCTTCTCTTTTCATGACACCAAAACTGTCTACAATATAAAATGCATATGGATTAATTTTGTTCGATGCTTCAATTAATTGTATATATTCCTCATCTGTATATGTGACAGCAACCATTGGTTGTATAAATAACTTATATCCTTTTTTCGCAATTCCTTCACAAAATTCTAAAGCATCATTCATATCTTTCTTGTGAAATGCAACCCGAATACCATCAATAGTTCCATCGTATTGTGGTATCTCGTCTAAGTTATATTCTCCATAGTTGACCATACATACAACCAATCCGTTTCTTTTATCTGTCGGTAAATATTCTTGCATTTTGGGAATTGTATCAAATAGTGAACTATCTTTATTTCTTTTTTTCTTATCTGTTAAAAATCCACACTCTATAATGTCTATATAAGCCAATTGTAACTTTACTATAATTTTCTTTATATTTTTTTCACCAAACTGCCAATTATTAATATAGCCTCCATCTCGAAGTGTACAATCTAAAACATGAATTTCGTTCATATTCCCTCCAGACTATTGTTTCACTCTCTGCTCCATGACTTCTATGACTTTTTCCAAATCCTTAGGTGTATCAACAGCAGTCGTATCAGACTCTACCTCAATAAATTTTACTTTATGACCATGTTCAATAAACCTCAATATTTCAATATCCTCAATGCTTTCTACTTTTCCTCTTGGCGTACTGCAAAAAAATGAAAGAGCTTCCGGTTTGAAACCATATACACATACCTGTTTAAAAAATGTATAATCTATCTTTCCTTTTGGAAAAGGTACCGCACTTCTGGTCAAAAAGACTCCTATTCCTTCTTTATTCGTGATTACTTTAGGAACTGTAACATTCACTACTTCAACAGGATTTGTGATTTTTGTCATCAAATTCGTGATTTCTAAATTTGGATCTTCAAAAAATGGTAGAATCGCTTGTTGAATCGTTTGTGCTTCAAGTAATGGCTCATCTCCTTGAATATTAACGTATAAATCTGCTTTTAATTTCTTAGCAGCCTCTCCGATTCGGTCAGTTCCTGTTTTATGTTCTGTTGAAGTCATAATTACATTCATATCATATTTGTCACAGGCCTCTTTAATCCTTTCGTCATCTGTCGCCACATAAACGTCATCAAACTCCTTTACCTTTACTGCTTGTTGAAACACCCACCAAATCATTGGCTTCCCACAGATATCAGCAAGCACTTTTCCTGCAAATCTTGTAGACTGATATCTGGCCGGTATTACTCCGATAATCTTCAAACTCTTACCTCCTAGGAATTGTCTTCATATATTCTGCTGCTTCTTTCAATGCCCCTTCAAACTCTGGGATTTTTTCTTCAAGCCTGCTTTTTATCCAGCTCTCCTTCTCTCTAAGCAATTCAAATGCATTGACCATGTCATTTTCTGCTTCTATCTGATTGGAAGAAAGCACCATGCCCTTTTCATCACCAAAAATATCTCTCGAGATCCCTGCTGATTTTATTGAGTAACCCAAAGCTAATGTTGGAACTAAACTTGAATATGCCGCAATAACTGAATGTGTCCTGGCTCCAAGATAAAATCTGCATTTGGATATGATATATTTAAGTTGACAACAATTTAATTTAGGCTCTACGAAAAGTACCCTTTCATTATAGGGAAATAACTCAACTATTTTGTTCAACAAGATTAAATCACTTTCATTTTTCCAATAAACGTGAGGAATCAATAAAACACTCATATCTGTATTTTCAAGAATATGTTTTATTAATATAATTGTATTTTTGAAAAAAAGAGTATTCGTATCATATCCTCCATTCGTTCTGATACTAATATTAATTCCTACAAAATTTCCATAGTCTTTTAGCCTAGACAAATCAATCTGCTCTTTCTCTAAAAGAAAAGCCGGATCAGGATAAAGCTTTACATTTTCTTTTATTCCATTATTTCTAAGATTTTCGTATGTAATACTTTCACGTGCAATAATATAGGAATATCTCAGCAAATGTTTTTTTAAATCATTGGTAATCCTTTTATTTTCAATTGAACAAGCCCATAAAACATTTACTGCTTTCCGCCTATAAATTTCTCGATTCAAGTACTCCAGCCAATCATTTGTATTATCATAGCAATACAAATCTCCACCGGTAGATAAGGCCAAAGTATCCGAATCAAAGATATTCAGATACTTTTTATATAAATACCTTGCTACCGCATATTTACTAATTCCTAATTTGCTAAATGCTCTTGGAAATACTGATGTAGCTGGTTTTAAGCCCTTTACACTTCTAATTGGTACAAGATTTGAATACTGATGCGTACCACAATATCTTTCATCTTCTACATCATTTGTAAAAATATAGTTATTTTCTTTTTGAAAGCCTAGCATTTTAATCGTTGTTCGTGCTGTTGCTTCACATCCGCGGTTTCCACTGCTAATATGAGAATATAATACAAGTTTCTTTAAATTACTCACCTCTTACCTCCTGATTAATTAATCTTATGAAATACTTGTAAAAATTTTATGATTCTTCTTTTTCCAAATCGTAATATCCTGATTACAAAATTTACTTTTGTATATTTTTTCATTATTTTCATTATTTTTTTTCCACTTCTCTCTTTTACAATCTTATTAAAAAATTTATTTCTTTTAGAATGAAAAGGCAAAGAAATATTTGCTGCCTTATTATATTGAACAGCTGTTTCATATGTAATTTCTTTATATTTGATCCTGCATTTTATTGCCTTCAAAAATTTTTCTCCTTTTTGAGTATTGAGAAAAATAAGAGAAGTTCCTTTTCCATCATCCATGTCTGGTAATAATTCTTCTACTCCCCAAAAATCAGCAAGTGTTATATCCCCTGGCTTGATGTGAGTTTTAAAAGAACAATCATAACAAGAATTTCTTGCATTTAATCCACTGAAAAAAGTACGGTGATATAAATTTTTTGTAATGATCTCGCTCTCTGACGTATCATCCGAATATGTTACTTCAAACGAAAACTTTTTTCCGGTCCATCCATTCACTTTACTTCTAAAATTAATATTTTTTATACTTTTTCCCTTTATTGTTTCTAAAGAATTTATATACTTTTGAAATACTAAAGGAGATGGAACCCCAAAACAAATACAATCCACACATATTAAAGATTCATACTCCTTCCCAAGATAAGACCTTAATCCTGCTACCTGACAAGGAGTTCCTGAAAACAATACTTCTTTCCCTTCAACAAGATATGATTTAACCTTTTTAAAAATGTCCTTAGTTTCACTTTGAACATATTTAGAACCATTATACTTTTTAATCTCATCGCTATTATTGGTACAACTATGCCTTACAATAAAATTTTCATCCAATTCTACTCCACAAACAATGCCTCCACCTTCAATTACTTTCTCGGCTAATAAAGAAAAAATTCCGCCAGAAGAACTTTGTTTTCTTATTTTTTCACATAGAGAATAACCAGCCCAAACCGTTGGCTCTCTTTCTATTGGTTCTTTTAAATCTATAATAGGACAGACCTTTAAACATTTACCGCATTCCACACATAATTCTTCATTTATAGATGGATAAAGAAATCCTTCTTTATCTGGTTGCATCAAAATGGCATGTTTTGGACAAATATTCTCACATGCACCACATCCAGTACACTTATTGAAATCTACAATCTTATTCATAAAAATCTCCTTATTTAATTGTCCGATTTTTTTTATTCTTCTTTTTTATACATTTACTTATGACATCATGATTACCCAAAGCCATAAATATAAAAATAATAAAGAAAACCAGCCAATTCATAATATTACCTGCAAAATAGTATGTTGTCGTAGAAATGATTCCCATCAATATAACAATAACGAGCCACTTCCATTCTATTTTGATTTGAAAATAATTTTTCATTGTGATATGACGAATAACCCAAACAATGATATAAGCAATTAAAGAACTTAATGCCGGTGCAAAGAGACCAAAAGGCTTAATAAATGTCAAACATATGACAATATTGATAACTGCACCTACGATTGTTGTCCAAAATGCATCTTTCGTTTTTTGTGACGCGATATATCCGGCTCCATAGAACATAGACATGGAAGATGCACTAGTTCCAAACATAAGTAATGGAATCAATATCCAGACTGATTGATAACTTTCGCTGACAAGTAAAGGAAAACATATTTTGATAATAGGAAGAACAAAGCAACATCCTCCAAATAATAGGAAAAAGTATTTCGAATAAACTTTTGAATAATATTTTGATTTTTCTTTAGAATTGTAAGAGATAATAGCACTTTCCTGCCATGCCAGCTGAAATACTCCTGTTAACATAGCTAATATGGAGGAAAATTTATTAGCTACTCCGAATAAACCACTGGCATTTTCAGAGATAAATGTAATAATAAGCATGCGATTAATCGATGAAGAAGCCCACCAACTAATATTATTAGGTACAAGCGGAAGACCAAATCCAATTAATTTTTTAATATGGTACTTATTAATATATCTTAACTTAAATTGCTGTAGTGATTTTGTATGCATTTCTAAATATAAACAGGCAAATAGCCCTGCTAAAACATAAGAATAAAGTAATCCATTCACATCAGCACAAAATACATATAAAGAAATAATTTGAAAAACTACCAAGAATAAACTATTTATAATCCCTGAAATTGCAAACTTTTTACTTTTCCCATAACTTCGTGCCACCCGCTGATACATATTAAGAAAGACCGATACAACATAATAAAAATAGAAGCCACACATGTAACGAATCGGAACGAAAAATGCATCAATCACAACTAGCAAGACTAATGCAGCCAAATTTCCCATAAAAACAATTACCCAAAGATTAGACAAAAGCTGCTTTTTTTGATTTTCATCTGCATCAAAGAGAAATCGAAAAATAGCTTCTATTGATTGAACTGTAAATATGGGCAAAAACAAAGGAACCAGAGAAACAATAACATCATAATATCCATAAGATTCTGTTGCAATTTCTCTGGTTATAAACCTAAGCATAAGCAGGGACATAGATTTGCTTATAAATGTGGCAACAAAATATAATACCGTCCCATTAATTAGATTCTGTAAATTACTCCTTTTCTCCATATATGCCCCCATGATCGCTTACTTATTTCTATTCCTCCAGTCAACTTTCAATCTCTTTTTTATTAGATATGATTCTATAAATGTTATAATTAGCATCCAATAAAAAGTAAAAGCCCATCTCGTCTCATAAAACGGACTATATTGCACAGAAAAAAATGCGGCTGAACAAAATAATGCTTGCAAAATAATTCTATATATTGACGGCTGACTATTAAACTTCCTGAACGATCTTCCTAAAAATAAACCTAGTAACGCAGTAATTAAAAGAGCACCAATTCTTCCAAAATCCAAAATAAAATCCTTCAATGCTGTGCGATATAAGGTTGCAATTGTTCCCTGTTTCAAGCTAATTCTTTCTATTTCCTCTCTTGCCAAATTAAAGTCAAGACGTAAAAAAGAAGGAAGCCTTCTAGAAATATAATGTAATTCATACATTCCCCAAAAAGGCCTGTAATCATATTCTTGATAAACCATTGCAAATCCAACAAACTCCTGTGAATAGTATTGAAGTCCCTGCATAACTGCATCTTGAAAAACGCCTGTTTTTTGAACCACTTCTTCCGTTTCTTTTGAAACCTTATCCTTTAAAATCACTTGATAATGTCTGTTCATATCTCTATTTTGAGATCTGTTCTGGATAACCACTGTATTATAAATAAAAAAAGTCAACAGTAAAGTGATAAAAATATATAACATGTTCTTTTTGTATTTATACTCTTTCTTTCTTCTGATTAAAAATTTATAAATACAAAAACTGCTTATAAATGCTATGATAAAAGACTGCCTTCCCCCTACTATTATATTAGGTATTAAATATATCATTAATGGCAAAATAGAGCTTATCATTAATTTTTCATTTTTATATAATGCGTAAGTTAAATCATAAAGCCACAAAAACAACGATGCATTTACTAAAAATGATCCAATCGTCCCAATCACAGAGACATTCATACTTAGATTTCTCAAACCAATAGAAAGTGCATTCAGCCGTATTACATCAAAAATATATAAAACTAAACCTATACCAGAAATGCATAAGTACTTTCTTTTATGAAAAGAAAAGTTCTCTTCCATATCAAAATTTATTCCACCCCTGGCTAATTTAGTAAAGTATCCTAAAGTAAAAAAAGCATAAAATAAAACCATTGCTATTATGATATAAATATAAGTTTCAGATTTTATTTTATAGGAATAAGTAATACCAGAAAAAAAATATAATCCTGTTATCATAAACCAAGACATAAACAACCAAACAGCCGGGTTAATAATATTTGTTGATACTTTCTTCGTTATTAAGATATTACAAACAATTATTAGTATAATTAGAAATCCTACAAGCATATGAATCCTTTCTACTTATTCTCCTTCCACCGCCCTCTTAATCATTTCCAAATACTGGAACCCATTTTCTTCATCAGGTTCCAGGAAACATCCTTCCCCCCATTCATTCCAAGCATTGATATAAACAAATTCATCTTCTCCCACACTTCTTTTTAAATCTAATAAAGACTTATAAAATAATTTTGGGGAAGTATTTTTGTAATACAGTCCTTTAAATGATCTTCTCGGGGTATTATCCCAACTGACATATGTACCTTTAAAAACCGGTTTATTATAAACCAGCAGTTCTCTTTTCATGTATTTATAAATCTTTTTTGCATCTATGATTCTTTCGATCTTTTTCTTATGGAGTAATTTATTTAACTGCATTTTCATCCAAATCCGCAAACCAAATAATAGACGTTCCAAGAATTTCATTCTATGGTTCAGGGTAAATCCCGGCTCAAAATTATAATATGCATCTACAAGTTCTTCCCTTCTTTCTAATCCTCCCCCTGTATTAGCGGTTATGAGATAAATACCTGGAAATCCGTTCTCATGTGCCAACTTATTCCAACAATCTTTCATTTTTGAAAGCTCTTCAATCTCACAACTTTTGTAAATATGAACAACTGGCTTTTCATTTATTTTTATATACCTTGTATCTTTAAAAAATGGAAGTAAATAATTAAAATGATTTTCCCATTCTTTTAATCCTCCATAATCCTGTTCCATAAGAACTTCCTGCTCTAATCCATACCAAGTCCGAGTCCAGCTTTCATTGGCCCAGCAGATACAGTAGTTGATATTAATTTCAGGATGTGCAAGTAAAATTTCCATTGGCTTTTCTAAAAGCTGCTTATTGTCTTTAAACCAATAATGATAAAAACAAAATCCAAATATTCCATATTCATTTGCTAAATCTACCTGCCATTTTAGTGTTTTCGCATCTTCATTTGATAAATCATAATAGTTTTTATTATATGGAACCTTAGGCTGTTCATGGCCTTTGAAAAGCGGAACTGCTCTTTTAACAGCTTCCCACTCCGTATAGCCGTTCCCCCACCACAAATCATTTTCTTTAATCCGATGATACTGAGGAAGATACATAGCAATTAACTTCATATATGCTTCTCCATTCCTTTTTTATATCTTTAAAAATATACACTATTATGTATAAACTTTTTATATGCTTTCTTTCTTGTCTCTTTTTTCAACCACTCTTTTTTTAACCATTCAAATAGAGCTTGTGTATTGTCAAATACTTTGATTTTCTTTTCCTGTAAAGAAGGAAAGGTATAAAAAACTGCTTTATCTTTGGAATTTATTAATATAGCTGCCGCTTTTGAATTATTATAAATCGCTTCTAATAAAGCTGTAGATTTTCTTGAAAAACAAATATTATGAGAAATTGCTTCGTTGAAATCATCAATAAACGCTATATTACTTTCATATTTCAGATAATTACTTTTCTGATCTTTGGGATGTAGTTTTAAATATAGCTTCATATTCTCTTTCTCCATGATGGGAAGAAGTTCCTTTAAAATATTTAAATTTACATTAACTTCCCTTGGTTCCGTAAAAAATACTATTTTTGTTTTTTGGTCACCGTTTTCATGAACAGAAAACATCTTTTTAGCTATGGCAGAATCATACACAAATTTTTCTGTATGATATAAAGAATTAAGATGCAAGGCAGTCTGTTTACTAGTTGCGTAAAAAATATCTCCTACAAAACAATGAGGAAGTTTAAAACCATATTCCAAACCATGAGGAATACATACAATTATTATATTATATTTCTTTGCAATGTGTTCTTCTATCAAAGAAAACCGATCTAAATTATTTCCTGTAAAATATATTTTACCTATAAATTTTCTAAAATAGGCATTTAACAGATATTCATATAAAAGCGTATGCGTTATTCGTTTACTATAAAAATAAAATAACTCTACTCCGCTATACGGTCCTATCATTTGCGAAGCCCAATGCCGTATCTTTTTTAATTCCCGATAGGAATAAAACCAGGATAAAATCGCCCACCATATCCTCATTTTTCGATGAAAACAATTATAAATTGACAAATCCTCACTAATATTTTCTTTTAAGTATTCATATTTTACTGATATATCTTTCAAAAAAGACATCTTTTTCTTCGCTGCTGGTGTGCGAATTACAGAAAACTTGATATTTGATTCCATCTTGCCGGAATACGGCCGCAGTATCATCTGCACGATAAGATAAGCTGCTGTTATATATGTATATAGATAACCGACAATTATTCGAACCAACTTATAATATTTATCTGTTCCCAACGTTTTTATTTGGCATACATAGGCAGCATCCATGACCATAGAATACAAATTACGATTGGTATGTTTAAATTTCACTATTTCTATATTGTTTTTCTTAAAAAATAGTATAATTGCCAGTACCGGCTGTACTGTATTTAAATAGACCTCGTTCACCACATAAAGATCATTTTTATATCGTTTTACTTGTTCCTCACAAAACTTATAACATTCATCTGTTAATAAATCACTCAGTTCTAATTCTTTTTTCTTAAATATTAATTTATTTTCTTTTATTATTACTATATTCAATTATTCTTTCCTCCAGACAAATCGATTCACATAATCAGTATAAGATATTAAAATACGAAGTACTTTGTCTGATACATTAGGCATACTATAATCCTCTACCTTTCTCAATGTATCTTTATTCTGTGTTTTTAATATTTCAATCCCCTGCAGGATTCTGTTGGATTTTAATCCAACCAACATAACGCTTCCTTCCTCCATAGCTTCCGGCCTTTCATGTGCCTGCCTGATATTCAGGGCTGGAAATCCCAGTATAGAAGATTCTTCACTGATCGTTCCACTATCACTTAATACAATCTTTGATTTGGCTTGAAGTTTTACATAATCATGAAAACCAAGAGGCCGCATTGTTTTTACTAATTTATGAAAATTAATACCTGTTTCAGTAATTTTTTTTCTGGTTCTGGGGTGAGTACTTACAATTATCGGCATATTATATTCTTCTGCTATCGTATTCAAACTTTCTACTAGATCATTTAGATTTTCATCTGAATTAATGTTTTCTTCTCTATGAGCTGATACCACAAAGTATTTCTCTTCCTTTAACTCAAGCGTTTCAACTATCATGGATTGTTCAATTTGGGATTTTTGTTCTTGAAGTACCTCAAACATAGGACTTCCTGTTTTAATAATTCTATCAGCAGGAAGTCCTTCTTTTAATAAATATTCTCTTGCAATATCACTATAAGTCAAATTAATATCTGCAATATGATCTACAATTTTCCGGTTACTTTCTTCAGGAACCCGTTGATCAAAACACCGATTTCCGGCTTCCATATGAAAAATTGGTATATGTCTACGTTTTGCTGCAATCGCAGATAAACAACTATTGGTATCTCCCAATACTAAAAATGCATCTGGATTTTCCTTTTCCAGCACCTTATCTATCTTAATCAAAACATTCCCTATCGTTTCTAATACAGAGCCAATAGCAGCATTTAAAAAATAATCCGGTTTCTTCAGCTGTAGATCCTGAAAAAATACTTCATTCAATTCGTAATCATAATTTTGCCCCGTATGAACCAGTATATGGTTGATAGAATCCGAACTTTCCAACTTGTTAATAACAGCCGATAACCGAATTATTTCCGGTCTGGTACCAACTACAGTCATTACTTTCAGCTTCTTTTCCATTCATTAAACCTCCAAATAATATGTGTCCGGTCTATTGGTATCAAAACATTCATTCGCCCAAATTATAGTAATTAAATCTGTATCACCTAAGTTTTCAATATTATGGGTATATCCACAAGGTACATCTACAATTTCCATTTTATCCCCGCTGACAAAATATTCTATCACTTGTTCCGTTCCTATCTTACGAAAACGAATAACACCTGTTCCACTGACAACAATAAACTTTTCATTTTTTGTATGATGCCAGTGATTTCCCTTGGTAATACCAGGTTTTGAAATATTTATAGATACCTGCCCACTAACGTTAGATTTTATAAATTCTGTAAAAGTCCCTCTAGAATCTTCGAAGACAAAAGGTTCATAACTGAATTGTTCTTCTGGAAGGTAACTTAAATACGTACTGTATAGTTTCTTTATAAAACTGTTGGAAAGATCCGGTACAAAATTATCTTCTCGGATTTTTTTAAATGAGTTCAATAATTCAGCTATTTTTCCAAGTGTCACTCGATATACAATAGGTATTTCACAATATTTTCCGATCATATTTTCATTACCTTCTAAGGCCTGCATCAATTCGTCAATCACATCATCAATATATACTAGATTCAAAACCGTATCAGGATCATTGATTGTTATTGGTAAATCACGAGAAATATTATAGCAGAAGGTAGCTACTGCACTATTATAATTGGGTCTGCACCATTTCCCAAATACATTCGGAAAACGATAGACCAGAACTTTGGCTCCCGTTTCTCTTTGATATTTAAAAACTAAATGTTCACCCGCTTTTTTACTCTTTCCATAAGGATTATCCAATTCTGCCTGAGTGGAAGAAGAAATCATAATAGGACAATGATTATTATATTTGTTTAAATAAACTAATAAGGTTGAAGTAAAACCAAAATTTCCTCCCATAAATTCTGTTTGATCCTTAGGTCTATTCACTCCTGCAAGATGAAAAACAAATTCTGCCTCCTTACAATACCCTTCTAAATTAGAGATATCAGAATCTGTATCGTATTCCATAATATCAATATTTTCTACATTTTTTAAATGAGCAATCAAGTTTCTTCCTATAAACCCTTTTGCTCCTGTCACAAGTATCTTCATAACATATTTCCACCTTTCTAACTGCTCAATTCTTTTCTGATATAATCCAGCTCTAATAATTTGTCTTTAATCTGCTCAATATTAAGCCTAATTGTATTATCTGAATTATAATCCTCCCGAATTGACAATTCCGGATTCCCTTCAACAAAATATTTTTCATAATTGAGATCCCTTGTGTCTGCCGGTACTCTGAAAAAGTCCCCCATATCTTCCGCCACTTCGACTTCTTCCTTTGTTAAAAGAGTTTCGTAACGTTTCTCACCATGACGTGTTCCAATTATCACTATTTCATTATCTTTGTGAAATAATTCTTTTAATGCCTGCGCTAAATCTCCAATTGTAGATGCCGGTGATTTCTGTACCATAATATCTCCCGCCTCAGCATTTGCAAATGCAAATATCACAAGTTCTACTGCCTCTTTCAGGCTCATTAAAAATCTTGTCATATTCGGATCCGTTATTGTTATAGGGCGACCACTCTTTAATTGTTCGATAAAAAGCGGTATGACAGAACCACGGGATGCCATAACATTTCCATATCTTGTTCCACAAATCAACGTTTTTTTTGCATCTACTGTCTTTGATTTAGCTACAAAAACTTTTTCCATCATTCCTTTGGAAATTCCCATGGCATTGATCGGATAAGCAGCCTTATCTGTTGAAAGACAGATTACTTTTTTCACTCCACCTTCTATCGCTGCAGTAAGCACATTATCTGTTCCAATTACATTTGTTTTTACTGCTTCTAGCGGAAAAAATTCGCAGGATGGTACTTGTTTCAAAGCTGCTGCATGAAAAATATAGTCCACCCCATAAATAACATTTTTAATTGATTGTAAATCTCTCACATCACCAATATGGAACTTTAGTTTATCATTTTTATATGCTTTCCTCATATCATCTTGTTTTTTCTCATCCCTCGAAAATATGCGAATTTCTTTTATATCCGTATGTAGAAATCTTTCCATAACTGCGTTTCCAAAGGATCCCGTTCCACCTGTAATCAATAATGTTTTATTTTTAAACATAATATACCTCTTTTCTGAGATCACGGTTGCGTTCATGCATCAAAATGTTTTTCAAGAATTTCTACAGATTTTTCTACTCTAAAATGAGTTTCAATATAATTTCGTCCATTCATTCCTTTCTCAATTAAATCATCACTATCTGCCATTCGTTTAATAGCCAGAACGAATGAATCAACATCTCCTGACCATACCCATTCTCCACAGTCTGCATCCTCTACCAGTTCTTTTAAATCAGTAACCCTATCTGAAGCTACCAGCACTGGTTTTGCATATTCCATATATGACAAAATACGAGAAGGATAATTTGGAATTGTAAATCTGGGATCTAATATAATCAGACCCACATCACATTCATTAATTATCTGCTCATATTCAATTCTTGGTAACTCATTTATTACAAGTGCATTTTCAATTTGATTCTTCTTTATGGTATGATCCAATTTGTAACTATCCGTTCCGCGTCCAATAAAAAGAAAAAATATATCTTTTTCCTCTTTACATTCTTTGATTGCCTTACACAAAAGCTGTATAAATTGTGGTCTGCCCATATTACCGCCAAAAAGAAAAACGCATGCTCCTTCACGAATTCCATAACGAGCACGCATAGGAAAACCTATTCTGCTAATATCTTCTCTTAGTTTCTTGGTATTTGGAAAAATTTCTAATTTATCTTTCATTAACCAAGGATTATGCTTATGAAGATAAGTGATATTCGCTTCAGACATACATCCTATTTTGTCTGCTGTTTTGTATAATCTTTTTTCTTGTCTTTTAAACACTTTATATAAAAGACTGTTGGAATATAAGATATTTAGATCCAACGCATTTTGTGGAAATATATCTTTTAACATTAAATAAGCCGGACAATTATATTTTTTCTTTGCCCATGCCACTAGACCAGCGATGGTTATAGGCGGCGATTCAAACAAGATAAAATCGAATTTTCTGCCTCCCAAATATTTTGAAATCCCCCAACGCATCCATAATGGGATTTTAAAAGTAGTAATCCCTTTCTCAATGAAACCTACATTATAATAATTCCCGGTAACGACTCTAAGTACTTCAAAACCCCGTTCTTTCTTGATTTTCGTTACTTTTCTATTTCTCTTTTCTTCCGATACAACAACGGTTATCTCATGCCCGGCTTTATACAAAGCTTCTGCTAAATCCGTATATATAGTAGCCCCCTTACGGGGTTCAGGAAATGAAGTCGCAATATATAATATCCTCACTGAATCTTTGTCTCCTTTATATCCATTTTTATAAGTTCCACAAATGATAAATCTGATGACTTCCTACATGATTACAACCAACCTTATGATAAAAATTAATTGCTTCTATATTTTTTACTTGTGTTCCTACCTGTATCATATCTATTCCCATACGATAAACCTCTGATTCTAATCCTTGAAAAAGACTGGTTCCTATCCCAGTCTTTACAGACTTTTTATCTACTGCAATTAATTCTATGACACATGCTGCACCATGAAAAGAATATAGCAAAAATCCATTTATCTTATTATTTTCTTTTGATATCATAAAATATTTCTCTGGTTTTTCGAAAGCATTACGAATCCACTGCTCATAAACCAAGTCTCCCCCCCGCATTTTCAATTGAAAATCTTCTAGAAACTTTGAATACTTGAATTCGGCCATATCTATGATCTGCTCATTTTTTTTCATGGCTTGATATATTTTTATATGCTCCGGTATCTTAGAAGGATAATTTATTTTTTTCATAAATTGTAAATTAACATCTGCCAAAAATGCAGATGTATCTTTTCCTATCAGTTGAGAATTTTGGGACTCTGAATTACAATTTTTTATTGATAGGAACTGATAATTACAAAATTTCTGTTTCAAATCATCCCACTCATGCAAAGATAATGGTCTATGCAAAACTGCTTTTGCACAACTAACACCGAAAAATTGGGTATCCCATTGTAATTCTTCAAATATCACTCCATTTCTTTCATTTTCTTGCATAAAAGAATGTACTCCTATTCTGTCTTACTAGAATCGTTTGAGATATAAACTGATTTTTGTTTGAAAACACTTTCTATCGTTTTCAAAAAAATCTTAATATCTAACCAGAATGATAAATGATCCACATAATAAATATCATTTCTGATTCTTTCTTTCCATGGTACCATGTTTCTATAATATGCCTGATTATAGCCGGTCAAACCCGGACGGACCTCTAATTTACGTCTCTCATCCCCTTCATACTGATCACTATGCTCTGGTAAATCAGGTCTTGGCCCTATAATACTCATATCTCCCTTAATAATATTTAAAAGTTGTGGAGTTTCATCCAGACTGGTATTTCTTATAAACTTTCCAATTTTAGTCAGCCTTGGGTCATCTATTGCGTTATAGGTTGAGCCGTCTTTATTCCTTATATCTTTTGAATTTTTTTTCATAGAACGGAATTTATACATTTTGAATCGTTTTCCGTCTTTACCAAGCCGTAGTGAATTGTAGAAAATAGAACCTTTATCCTCAAAGTAAATAAGTGGACCTACAATCATGAATATCAAACTCCAAAATGGCAAAGCACTGATTGCAAGAACAATATCAATTAACCTTTTAAAAAAATTTTTATACACTAAACAAACCTCCTTGCACTTACCTACAAGTCAGACTTTCCAATGCTTTTTCCAGCTTGCTGCATACATAGACCACATCTTCATCGCAAAGTAATGTATGTAGCGGTAATGTTATTTCATTTCTATATTGCGCATATGCATTTGGATAATCCTCTATACAAAATCCCAATTCTTTGTATGCTGTAAACATAGGCAGAGGCTTATAATGAACATTTGTTGCTATACCTTCCTCAGCCAGTTTTACAATTATTTGATTCCTTTGTTCCACATCAATTCCAGGTATCCTTATTAAATACAGATGCCCGGAAGAAGTGAAATCTTTTCCTGAATGTTCAAATATTTCTACACCTAATGGAAGAATCCTCTCATTATATAATTGAATTAATTGTCTTCTTCTTTTTAACAACTCAGGATACCTGCTTAGCTGAACCAAGCCAAAACTTGCCAAAATGTCTGTCATATTATATTTGTATGCCGGATAAATGATATCATACTCCCATGCACCTTTTTGTGACTTTGCAAAAGCATCTTTTGACTGCCCATGAAGACTATATAACATGAACTGTTTATATACCCATTCATCATCAAGTCCTATATCGTTTTTCCATACAACGGCTCCGCCTTCAGCGGTGGTTATGTTTTTTACTGCATGAAATGAAAACGTAGTAAAATCTGCTATCTGCCCTGCTTTTTTTCCTTTCTGCTCTGCTCCTAAAGCATGTGCGGCATCAGCCACAACAGTAATTCTTCCAAATATCTTTTGTATTTTATTATCTGCTTGAAAAAGATTCTTTTTCTTTTCAACAATCTTAAAAATTCTTTCGTAATCACACATTCTTCCGGCTATATCTACCGATATAATTGCTTTTGTCTTCTCTGTAACAGCATCTGCAAGTTTATTGTAATCCATCTCATACGAATCTGGGGCGGTATCTACAAATACTATTTTGGCTCCAACATGATCTATGACAGATGCAGAAGCTGTATAAGTATAGGAAGAGGTTATGACTTCATCCCCAGAACTTACTCCCAGAATACGCAGGGTCAATTCTAATGCTGAAGTTGCACTATTCAGACATACTGCTTTATTCACCCCTACATATTCTGCAATCTTTTGTTCAAATTCTTTTGTTCTGGGGCCTGTGGTAATCCAGCCTGACTTTAAAGCTTTGGATACTTCAATCACTTCTTTGTCTGTAACATCGGGTGGTGAAAATGATATTAATCTCATTATTACTCCATGATTCTCTATCCTTACCTAATATTATTCACGACAATATGTCCCTATGAATTGAAATCGTTTCATCAATATACTATTCATTTTCCTCTATTACATACGTTGGTACTATTTTTTGTACCTCTTTTTTGATGTCCTGCTCTTCTTTCTCTGTCATTTCTTTCAACTGTTCTAATTGCTTAAAGAACTTTTTTTTATCAAATTCTATCGGTTTCCCAATAAAAATCAATTGATTTTCTGTGCTTTGCATTCCTTCTTCTTTCATAAGTAACTCCTCATATAACTTTTCACCTGGTCTTAAACCGCTGAATTCTATCTTTATATCTTCCCCTGGAATATATCCTGATAATCGTATTAAATTTTTGGCTAACTCCAAAATTTTAACGGGTTCCCCCATATCAAGAACAAAAATTTCCCCTCCTTGGGCGTATGCCCCTGCCTGTAATACCAAAGATACTGCCTCCGGTATCGTCATAAAGTATCTTATGATATCCGGATGTGTCACGGTAACAGGTCCTCCGGAAGCAATTTGTTTTCGGAACAGCGGAATGACACTTCCATTACTTCCTAATACATTACCAAATCGTACTGCTACAAATTTAGTCTGTCCTTTTTTGTCCAGCGACTGAATGATCATTTCACACATCCTCTTTGAAGCTCCCATAATATTGGTAGGATTAACTGCTTTATCAGTAGAAATCAAAACAAATCTTTCCACATCATTTTTCAATGCGGCTTGAGCCGTCTTCCACGTTCCAAGCACATTGTTTTTAATCGCCTCATTGGGACTTATTTCCATTAAGGGCACATGTTTGTGTGCAGCAGCATGATAGACAATATTGGGTTGATACGTTTCAAATATATAATTCATTCTTTTCGTATTTCTTACGGAACCAATTAAAACAACCAGATCTAATTTGGGATATTTTCTAGAAAGTTCTTGTTGTATGTCATAAGCATTATTTTCATAAATATCCACCAAAATTAATTTCTTAGGATTCTGGCCAGCGACTTGACGGCACAATTCACTACCAATTGAGCCTCCTCCTCCAGTCACTAATACAACTTTATTTGCCACGTATCTCATAATTGATTCTAAATCAACTTCAACCGGCTCACGTTCTAATAAATCCAATACATCTACTTTTCTAAGAGCACTGACATTTACATCCCCATTTACTAATTGATAAATTCCGGGAAGGGTCTTAAGTTCACATTTTGTTTCTTTACATATATTTAAAATTTCCTTTATTACTTTTTTCTTTGAGGAAGGCATTGCTATGATAATCTCGTCAATCCGATAATAAGCAGCCATCCTGATAATATCCTCACGTCCTCCTACTACTTTTATTCCATGAATAAAATTACCTATTTTTGTCCTGTCGTCATCTATTACACAACATACTGTTTTCTGTAGACAATGACTGTTTTTCATTTCTTTGATCAAAGTATTACAGGCGTCACCTGCACCAATTATCATTACATTTTTATTCTTTGCACTCGCGTTTCTTCTTTTTAAAATGATTCTTATAATTCGATATACATATCGGCTTCCAACTACAAACAATAGCAGACACATACCGTATAACAAATAATAACTTCTTGGGATTACAAAAAGTTTTTGATTGTTTAACACCATTATGCCTATCGTTTGTACGGTTGCAGACAATACACAGGATATAATTATATTAACCATCTCTGTTACTCCTGCATAGGTCCACAAACTATGATATAGCCGAAATATATAAAATATAATTAGTGTAATTATCACGTTAAATGGTAAATATAATAATATCAAATTCAAAAGTTCTGTAACATTACTTGAATATTGAAGATCAAAACGTAATAATAATGCTAATATGGATGCAAGTGTAATTGAAATAACATCGCAAACAATTAAAAATATTTTTCGAAACATCAATACCTTGCTTTTAAATATTTTCTCCATATAATATTATCTTGTTAACACCTCATTTCCCAGAACTTTCTGAATATCTACTTTTGCGTCTTCAAGACTCTTTTTATCTGGAACTCTGACTTCTTCCTTACTATTTTTAGAATTAGTTATTTCCATTTTCATTGTTCCATTAACGCTGTTTATAATTGTTTTCCATTGTTTCCCAAACGTCATCTTTAATTTTGCCAATTCTACAAGCTCAGACTTACTGAAATTTGTTTGAACATTTTCAGATATACATTCCATAACACTAAATCCATTTTTAATAATAGAAGGAGAACTTACTTTTTCATTTATTGCATTTAAAATAAGAAGATCATTGATACGGCTATCCTTATCTCCTTGCATAAACATAACGGTTTCTTTACCATCCAATTTATTATTACCTTTAACAAACTCATAGTCCCCAACTTTAAAAGCCAGTTTTGAGTTGACTTGAATACCATGTAGTGCATCTACCAATTCCATAAGCGTAGTATGGTTTACACGTACATAATAATTTATTTGAACATCATAAAGACTTTGTATCGCTTTTATGGAAGATTCAAACCCATAAGTTGCAGCCTGATCCATTTTATCATTAACTACGTGAGGCTTTTTACTCTTAATAACCGGAACTTTTAAATAATAATCGTTTGGTGTTGTAGTTAATAAAATTTGCCTGGTCAATGGATTAACTACTGCAATTATATTAATATCACTCTGGCTTTCAGGAGTGATCTCATCATAAGACTCTAAACCACTGATATATATAATAAATGCCTCTTTACTGATATTCTTCTTTTCCTCATTTAAAACAGCTTTCGTAATCTTGGTCTCCTTCGTTAAAACCCCGGGAGCATTGACCTCACATCCCCCGCTGCAAGGTGAAGGTAAGATACTTTGAACTTTCAAAAAATATCCGGCACCCATTACAGAAATAACGCAGGCAATTAAACTGATTACTTTTCCTGTCTTAACCCATCTGCCTGATAACTGAGTAAAAAATGTAACTGCTAAAATAGCCAGCCAAACTAAACTTAAAGTTATTATATATTTATTCGGTAATAAATTTAACTTAATAACACTTCCTAAAAATACCAAAGTTAATATAAATTGTAGAATGATTACTATAAATCTTCTCATAATATTTCCCTCCGAACACTATTTTGGATAGAATTTCTAATTATCATCTTGATTGATTTTTTTCTTTTGAACTCTCATTTTTCTTTTTATCTGCTTTTTTGTATTTAACAACTTTTGATACTTTTGCAACATTATTTTTAGAGTCCTTTGCTGCAAATAATATTTTCACTTTGTTCCCGCCTGTTAATACATTTATATTTCCTATAATTAGAGTATTTGAAACATCCCCATCTACATCATCAACTGCTTTTACATGCTTCAACAATTCCTCCATATCTTCTCCTTGTGTATACACCATTTCTTCTTCAAATTCAATGACTGGAGCCGTATGATCTTCTAAGAAAATTGTTAGAAGGCTGACAAATATTAGAACCAAAATTAAAATAATTCCAACAATTATTAATATTCTTTTCCTCATACTCATCCTCTTTTTTCTAATCTCTTACTATTCACTCTCAACTTTTCTTTGCACTTTTAGCACTATATTCATTGTTATAATATCTACCGTAATTCGCTCCATAATGTTTACTCATATAACCTTTTTTGTTCAAGTCTACTTTATTCAAAACAGTACCTAAAATTTTACAACCTGTTTTGTCTAATTGTTCTTTTACTCTCTGAGCAAATTTATAATTAATTGCATTTGCCTCAATAACGATAAGCATCCCATCGCATTCCCGCGAAATAACAGCACTGTCAATTACACTTCCAAGCGGTGGTGTATCAATTATGATATAATCATACGATTCTTTTAACTCTTTGATTAAAAGACTAAAACTTTGACTGCCGAATAATTCAGATGGGTTTGGGGGAACAGGTCCTGATAATATCAAATCTAAGTTTTTAATATTGGTAGGATAGATAAAATCATCCTCCATATTTATACCCGAAAGATAGTGAGAAAGACCGGTCACTGCATGACTCACTCTATATCTGGCTATCATAACTGAATTACGCAAGTCACCATCAACAAAAATAACTTTTTTATCTGCTTCCGCAAGACTTACTGCAAGATTTAATGATATACTGCTTTTTCCCTCATTGGGTGAACAACTGGTAATTCCAATTACCTTAATGTCATTCCCACAGAATTGAATATTGGTTCTTAATGTATTAAATGCTTCTCTTCTCTGAAAATCAAAGTTCAAAAGATTACTGATATCAATTGTCTCCACACGCTCTTCTCCTTCTCTCTCTTTTTACCCGGCCATTCGTCGATTTATTTTTTTTATTGGTAACATTCATATCTGACTGCAAAGGTATTGTACTTAGTACACTGAGCCCCAGATATTTTTCAACATCTTCCGGTGTTTTTATTGTGTCATCCATAAAAAATCTAAGTAATATAAGAAAGCTTGCAATTACAATTCCCAAAACGCCTCCTAAAGCAATGTTTAAACTAATATTAGGGGTGACCGGATTTTCAGGGATATTTGCTTCTTCCACCAAGTTAATTCGTTTAATATCCATAACATGGGTAATATGTTCTTCTGAATCTTTTCTTAAAGCATCCGCTGCTTTCTTTGCAATGAAAGGATCTTTATTTCTCACTGCTATTTCTAGAATTCTAGTATCCATAGGATTCGTTACAGTGACGGAATTTCGTAATTCTTCATTACTCAATTCTAATCCCAATTCTGCAATCACCTGTTCTATTACTAATCTGCTAGTCACTAATGTCATATAATCTTTCGTTAACTGTGTACCTGTCTGTAAATCTCCATATGTCAGACCTGATTCATTATTTTGCTTATTTAACACATAAATTTTAGTCGAAGATTCAAACTCGGGTACAAATGCATATTTGCTGACTAAAAAAGATACCAGCATAAATACAATTCCAAACATTACGATAACCCAGAATTTCCCTAGAATTACCATAAATAACTCACTTAAATCAACTTCAAATTCTTTGTTATAATCTTTTTGATCCATCTTAATCTCCGTACCACTTTCCTTTTTACTTACAAATACTCATTTTTTAAAATTTTATTTGGATTTTCAAGTAAAAGTTTCTGCATATAAGATTTCCCAAATTTTCTGGTAAGGTACTTTGAACACTGTTTTATCTTTGGTGCTCTTGTAAATTCACTATGTGCATCTGTGGCAACAAAATGAACGAGATCGTTTTTCAGTAGTGCATTCGTAGCTCTGTAAATGGAAAATCCCGCTTTCCCTTCGATGCTCATAGCATTTACTTGGATGTAGCTTCCCATATCAATTAATCTTTTAACTTGGTTCATATCCTTTATTATATTATGGTACCTTTCAATATGTGCTAATATTGGATAATAACCTCCGAACAATAATTCTTGCACTGCATTTCTTATATATTGATAATCAGCCATAGGAAAGAATTCAACTAATATATATCGAGAATCTGCCATTGTAGGAATTATCTTTTCATTTAATAAATGCAGACAATCATGACTATAAAAAATTTCACATCCCAGTTTCAAAGTAATTTGAGATGTGTAATCATTTAAATTCGACTTTACTGTTTCCAATACATCTTCTACATGATTATAAAAATTATAATCATTTTCCCCTTTAAAATGAGGGGTCACTATAATAGTTCGAACTCCTTCTTTATAAGCAATTTTTAACATGTTTTCAGTTTGTTCTAAGCTTTTAGAACCGTCATCCAGCCAAGGTAATAAATGGTTATGGATATCTATAAATTTATTTTCATATTTTTTCTTTTTATTAATTATAACTCCTTTTTGCTCCACCATGAAATTCTCATCCTTTCTTGCCCAATATATTCTTAGGAATTTATTATTATACGTGAGGACTTATACCAATTTTTAGAAGTTCTCACTATTTACAAAAAATACCAAACAAAGATAAAATACCTTGTTATCTTTTTAATAAATGCATATAATATATGTAACAACCTAAAATATAAATCAGAAAGTCAAGGAGGGTATTATATGGAAAGTTATGTAAGAATTACTTCAAAAAGTTATCCTAATATTAAGCTGCGGATGGTTCCCGGTCATTTTGTTACTGCTCATTCACATGTTAATTACTATCTGGATATGACGCATATGAAATCACGGCAAAATGAGGCATTACAGATTGCCCGGGCTATGGCAGACAGTTATCTTACTACTACGATTATCGATACCATAGTATGTATTGACGGCTGCGAAGTAATTGGAGCATACCTTGCCAATTACCTGACGGAATCAGGTATCATCTCCATGAATAAACATAAGACCCTCTACATAACAACTCCTGAATTCAGCCATGCGGGCCAATTCCTGTTTCGCGAAAATATGCAGCATATGGTGAAAGACAAACACGTTCTTATCTTATTGGCATCAGCTACTACAGGGAAGACCGTAGCAGGAGCAGTAGAAGTTATTCAATATTACGGCGGTAGTATTGCCGGTATCTCTGCAATTTTCAGCTCTGCAAATAAAATATATGATTATCCAATCAATGCTCTTTTTACAAGTGCTGATATTCCTGATTATCAAACCTATTCCTCATCAAACTGCCGTTTATGTAAGGAAAATAAGCCGATTGATGCTTTAGTCAATGATTATGGGTTTTCAAAAATATAAGTTTTCAGCTGCATAGATTAAAAAGTGCCACAAATTTTCCTTTCAGGTTAAAAAGTGGCACTTGATTATAAATAAAAATAATAAGAATTTAAAAGTAATGAACTTTGATATTTCTCCGCCAACTTCATTAAATCTTTCTTAACTCTTGCTATTTTAATTTCTCCATTTTGTAGTTTATTAATATTTTCAAAAAAATTCTTTTGTTCTTTATCCGTAACAATTTCCCTAAAATAACAATACCAAATATCTTGAGCCGCATTTACCATGTTTTCTTTCTTAGGCTCCATATTCATTCCTTCTTGAATCAGGCAATAAAATGAAACAGGTAAACATTCTTTACTTTCCTCTAATATATGAATGATTTGTTCAAATTGTATCGGAGATTTTTCTAAAATCGTATACTTATATTTATTCCATTCCTGTATTAATGCAAACTTCTCTTTTCTTTTTGATGTACAGTTTATACATTTCACAGCGGAAAGGTTTTTATCTTTTACTTCCAACATAATATCAATATCATTCCTGTTTAGTCTTTTATAAAAATCCATAAATTCACGAATTTCAATTGTATCAGAATGCGAACCTTTACTTTTAAATACATTTTGTTGTGAATAATGTATTTTCTGTTTTCCATCCTCTTTCTTCCATAACTTTTTACACTCTTCAATCCATTCAAACTCATTTATATTTTCTAAACCAGAGTTAATTTTATTATGAAGATTATCAAAGATTACCGGTATGTTGAGAATTTTCCCTATCCTTAATACTTCACTAATATTATATGACTTATCATCATTTTCGATTACGAGACGATTTTTAATATGTTGTTTAAGAGTAAGATAATTTCTGATAAATCTATGAATCGACTCTTCTTTATCATGATAGACTCCACCAATGTGAAGTACTATTTTGTGTTCCTTTCCCATCCCAAGGCAGTCTAAGACTTTAGTATGATACGTTAGATCATCAATTGCTCTAAGTACAACTTCTTCTTTAGGTGAATTTAAAACTGTATACTGCCCCGGATGCATAGAGACCCTCATATGATAAGAACGGATCTTACTTCCTAACTGTTCAAATCTATCAGAAAAAATTTCCCACCAGGGAATATTATTGATCGGAGCTGAACCAAACGGAATCAGATCCGAACTAATTCGAAATAATTTAATATGATTCTTTTGATTGTATTCAAGTATGTTATCAAGAACGCCTAAATTGTGTTCTATTATTTCTAATAAATTAGATTCTTGAGCATTCTTTTTTATACAGCTTCTAAGCTGTGTATTAGATACTCCCATCGTTAAACATGCATATCCTATACTCACGACTGTTCCTCATTTCATAGATTATAAAATTTAAATCTTTATCTTATTATATTTTTTCCTAACTATATTTTTTAATACCTCATACCTAAAATGCAAAATAATCACTAAAGTGAAAAGGCCGCCACACATTCGTGCGACAGCCCTCTGAACATATTATTTATTATCAAATTTTCCTTGTAACCATTTAAAATTATAAATTTTCTTTAAAGAAAGCTTCCAATTTTTCAGCTGCTTCTTCCTCATCCTCGCCTTCAACAAGGATAGTGACTTCCGTACCCTGTTTTACTCCAAGACTCATAATTGACATCAATCTTGTAAGATCTGCATTTTTACCATTTGCTGAAATAGTTGCCTTTGACTTATAATTTTTTGCTTCTTTCACAAGAGTTCCTGCAGGTCTGGCATGAATCCCTACTTCATCTGTAATTACGTAATTAAAACTTTTCATTATTTATTCTCCTTCTCTTATTTTATATCTAAGATCTCATCTAATTTCTTGGCCTGATTTTGATTTGTGTGAGTAATAGATTGGAAATTATCTGTATTAGTAACAATAATAGGAGTAATTGTGCGATACCCTTCTTTTTTAATTCCTTCTAAATCCACCTTTAACATTTCGTCTCCAGCTTTCACCTTCTGTCCATCTTTTACCATTACTTCGTAATATTTTCCATTCAACTGTACCGTATCAATTCCTACATGGATTAATAATTCAACTCCATTCTCATCAACTAATCCAATTGCATGTTTCGTATCAAATACCATGGATACTTCTCCGTCAAATGGTGCAACCACTAATCCATCTTCCGGTTCTATCGCAATTCCTTCTCCAAGCATTCCTTCTGAAAATACACCGTCATTTACTTCTTGAAGTGTAAGTACTTTACCCGTTAAAGGTGCAAGTACCTTTGCTTCTACTTTTGTTGCTTCGACGTTTGTTTCTTCTTCTACGATATCACTTGCTGAACTGTGTAAATAATCTTCTAAATTAGACTTAATAACTGTTACTCTTGGTCCATAAATAATTTGAATACCATTACCTTTTTTAATAACTCCGGCTGCACCACTTTGCTTTAATGTACTTTCATCAACTTTAGATGCATCAAAAACAGTCGTACGTAACCTTGTTGCACAACAGTCAACATCACTGATATTGTCTTTTCCACCTAATCCTTTTGTAATCATTGCTGAAGTTACATCATCGCTTCCGCCTGATGCATTCTCACCCTTTTTACCCTTTTTGGCATTTACGTCTGCCCTGGTATAAAGTTTTGTTTCAGCGTCTCCTTCTTCACGACCCGGTGTTTTAAAGTTGAATTTATTAATTAAGAAACTGAATCCAAAATAGTAAACAATAAAATATCCAATTCCCACGATTACAATCCATACCCAACTGGTTTTTTGATTTCCCTGTAAAATACCAAATAGAGTTAAGTCAATAAGTCCTCCTGAGAAAGTCATACCAACTCCAACGTTAAGAATATGCATTAACATGTAGGATAAACCTGCCAAAGCACAGTGAATCACATATAAAATCGGTGCTACAAATAAAAATGTAAATTCAATAGGTTCTGTAATTCCGGTCAACATAGAAGTCAACGCTGCAGATAGTAATAATCCACCTACCAGTTTTTTCTTTTCAGGTTTTGCACATTTATACATTGCCAAAGCAGCACCTGCTAAACCAAATATCATAAGAGGGAATTTACCTGACATAAATCTGGTAGCTGACACACTGAAATGTTCAATTCCCTTAGTTCCAAGTTCTGCAAAGAAAATATTCTGAGCACCTTCAATTAACTGGCCATTTACTGTTGCGACACCACCAACTGCTGTCTGCCAGAACGGTAAATAGAATACATGATGAAGCCCAAAAGGAATCAATGCTCTTTCCATAACTCCATATATAAATGTTCCGCCATATCCTGATCTTAAAACTAAATCTCCAACTTTATAAATTCCAGTCTGAATTGGAGGCCAAACAAAAAACATCCCAATTCCAACAAATAAAAATACTATTGAACTTATGATAGGTACAAATCTGGTACCTCCAAAGAATGACAATACTTGAGGCAGTTCAATCTTATAAAAACGATTATGTAAGGCCGATACACCAAGCCCGACAATAATACCTCCAAACACTCCCATTTGAAGTGAAGTGATTCCAAGTACTGATGTAGTGGAACCTGCAAGCATTGAATCGGTTCCACCGTTAATATCAATCATACAGCCAATTGATGCATGCATAATTAAAAATGCAATTGCTGCTGCTAATGCTGCAACTTCTTTTTCTTTTCTAGCCATACCAATTGCTACACCCATTGCAAATAAAATAGGCAGATTGGCAAAAACTATGCTTCCGGCTGCATTTAAAACCGATAAAATTGCATACATTATGGTTCCTTTTCCCATAAACTCAACTAATCCATAAGTTTCTAACATCGTTTCATTGGTGAATGAACCACCAATTCCCAAAAATAGTCCTGCCACAGGCAAAATGGCAATAGGTAACATAAACGATCTACCAACTCGTTGCAATACCCCAAAAATTTGATCTTTCATAATGTAAAATCCTCCTTTTTATTTATAAAAAAAGACCAAAGTAATCAAATAAAAAGGTAAAATTATACCTTCTATTCCACTACTTCGGTCTTGCCTGCTAAATCAGTCACAATCCGAATTGCTAGTTATTCTACGCAAATGAACTGTGAGAAAAACCATTTCTTCTTCCGTAATTTTTCTCTTAAAAGTTCCTTCTATATATTCTTTTATCTTTAATGCACAGCCGTAATCTTTTGGATATCTCTTTTTCACCATGTTCTGAAATCCGATATCATCATCTTTTGTAATTTTATTTTGAAACAATCTCTGTCCAAAAAACTTCAAATGAGTTACAAATCGTACACAATGCAGTGATTCTTCATCCCATTCGATATTATAATATTCTTTCACTATTAAAATTGCATTCTGTATTAAATTTGTGATACTGACCATATTACTCATATCAGTATCCAATTCAGCATTGATAATATGCAATGCTATGAATCCCGCTTCGTCCAAGGAGAGCCGTATCCCCAATTTCTCTTCAATAATTGCAAGTGCCTGTATACCAATCTCATACTCTTGAGAATAAAAGCTTCGGATTTCTGACAGAAGTGCATTGGTATATTCCAAATCCTGTTGTTTTCTCTCAATTGCAAAACTTATATGATCTGTTAATGTAATGTAAATATTATCATTGAGTCGTTTTCCTAATACTTTCTTCGCATACTCAATAATTTCCGTACAAGTACTTACATACTCCAAAGGAATATTTTTCAACAATTCCTGAAGTTTGTTTGATGTAGATGCGTTTGAAATTTTATAAATCTTCTCAATCTTTTCCTTAGGTATTTCATCTTTTACTTTCTTTTGAAAACCTATTCCAAGACCACGCAGTATAATTTCATTTCCACCGGAATCTACAGAACATACAATGTTATTATTTATTACTTTTGTAATGTAATACACCCCATGCCACCCCTCTTATAAGTCGCAAAAAAGACCTGCTTTGTAAAAAATTCATTTGTTACAAAGATGGTCTTGCCTGCATTACCAGTCACAATCCATATACATTTATCTGTTATATCATATATAATACCTCATAGCCAAAAGAACTCCAAGCAAAATTATTCTTAAAATATACAAAATTCTATTTAATACTAATCTTTAAACATAATTTATTCCAAATTATTACGTACTTAGGAATTTATTACATTTTAATTTTTCATTTTCCTTCTAAATTTAGTAAATATTGTTTTAACCTCATTCCACCACCATATCCAACTAGTGAACCATCGGAACCTATTACTCTATGACAAGGAATAATGATAGGAATAGGATTTCTATTATTGGCCATTCCTACTGCTCTACATGCCTTTGGATTATCTATCATCATTGCTATTTCTTTATAACTTCTTGTTTGTCCATAAGGAATCTGCTTTAAAACATTCCAAACTTTCATTTGAAAATTCGTACCTCTTAATTTGATAGGTACTTGGACCAATTCCGAATTACCGTTTAGATACTCTTTCAACTGGCAAGCGGTTTTTTCTATTAACGGAATCTCTTTCGTATTCAAAAATAAATCTGCATGATTTCCAAAAAGTAATTTCGTTATAAATTCCCCATCTGATCCGATTGTAATTTCTCCAATTTTTTCTTTATATACATAACAATATTTATCTATCTTCATACTAATTTCCTATTATGGATTTAAAATATTTTTACAAAACTCTTTAATTCTTTCATTTATTTCCATATTAGATCCTTTGGTCGGATCAACAAATTCTATTTTTCCTTTTATTTGATTTCCTTGCAGTTTTTCTTCTAATTTATTAAAACACTTGTCTGATCCTCCTCCTCCATGGCAGGCAACCAGGTAAATGTCTTTTCCCTGTATCTTATTTTCTGATAAAAATGTTCCTATTGCAGGAGCATACGTACTTGCCCACACCGGAGTTCCAATGACAATGATATCATAATCTTCGATTTTGGCCTCATATGGTTCCAACTCGGGCTTCTCCCCAAACAACGCACTTTTTCCGCCCCAAATATATTTTTTAATATTTCCTGCAGGTATATCTTTTTTTGGCATAAGACGCACAATATCAGCCTGAAGATGTTCTCTCATTTTATTTGCAATCATTTCTGTGTTACCTTCTAACGAGTAATAAATAATTAATGTTTTCATATAAAACCTCCTTATTATGAATCTTGTTACAAAATAACAATATAAATCTAAGAACGTAATACACCCCAATTGGTTCCCAGTTTTCATCCTAATTATACTCTAAATTATGCTCCTACTCCAGATTAGCTCTACTTTCATTTTTTGTCAATAAAAAAGCCGAAATTCTCAAAGAAATTCCGGCTTTTTCATACTGGACTTTAAAATTACTAATTATCAAAAGAGACTATAGCTTAAGAAAGCTACCGCTAACAAAGAAGACACAAGTGAAACTACAGTGATCTGCGTATTAATTGATGGCCCCGCAGTATCTTTAAACGGATCACCTACGGTATCTCCAACAACAGCCGCCTTATGTGCATCTGAGCCTTTTCCACCACAATGTCCAGCTTCTACGAACTTTTTGCCATTATCCCAAAGCCCGCCGGCATTAGACATAAACAATGCTAGCAATAATCCACTCACTATATTTCCGGTTAAAAATCCACCAATTGCCTGTACTCCACCGATAAAACCAACAAGAATAGTTGTTATAATTGCCATTAAACCTGCTGGTATTAATTCTCTTAATGCACCGGTAGTCGCAATATCAATACACTTACTATAATCAGGTACGACTCCTGCTTTCCCTTCACGCAATCCCGGTATTTCCTTAAACTGACGCCTTATTTCTTTCACCATACGTTGCGCATTACGATCAACTCCCAGTATCAACATAGCAGAAAATACTGCTGGAATTGGAATACCAATCATCAAACCAAAGAAAACGACCGGATTCATAATATCAAAACCACTAATAATTTCTTTCCCAGCAATAGCTGCAGCAACATTAACTTCATTCATAAAGGTTCCCAAAAGAGCTATAACCGTAAGACCTGCTGCACCAATCGCAAAACCTTTTGTCATGGCCTTTACAGTATTTCCTGCTGAATCCAATTCATCTGTAATATTAAGTGCCTCTTCACCCAGATTCCCCATTTCAACTAAACCTCTTGCATTATCAACAATAGGACCATAAGCGTCATTGGAAATAATCATTGCAACGATTGATAACATTCCTACCGCTGCCATGGAAATACCGAATAATGGGTAGTTCCCTCCTAATGGTTCACAAATTTTATATGCTGCCAAAGAAGAGATTGCAATACCAATCAATGCCGGCAATACACTAAAAAACCCATAAGCAAAACCCGAAAGTATTGTTAATGCAGGTCCGGATTTAGATGCTTCGGCTGTAAGCTGTACCGGTTTCTTTTTGTCATTGGTGAAATAATCTGTTGCAATCCCGATAATCAAGCCTACCAATAGCCCTACCATAGTAGCTCCCCAGATTCTCCATTCAAATCCAAACATAAATGTTGCAAGTGCTGTTAACAAAAGATAAACACCTGTTGTAATATATGTGTTCTTGTTTAATGCGGTAGTTGGGTCTTTCGATGATCCCATTCTGGCACAAAAAACCCCTATAATAGAAGCCAGAAGCCCGATTCCAGCATATGCAAGAACAATGTTCGCGTTGTCTTTTGCCAAAGCCATTCCCACAATTAACGCTGCAGCCATCGAAGCGACATTGGAATCAAACAAATCTGCTCCCATACCTGCTACATCGCCTACATTATCACCTACATTATCTGCGATAACAGCAGGGTTCCTTGGATCATCTTCCGGAATTCCCAGCTCGACTTTACCAACTAAATCAGCACTGATATCGGCTGTCTTCGTAAAAATTCCGCCTCCGGCTTTCGCGAATAATGCTAAGGAAGAGGCTCCAAAAGAAAAGCCTAAAATCGCAGAAGAATCTTTTGTAAAGCTAAGCAAGACCGTAACTCCAAGTAGACAAAAGCCAACGACTGCCATACCCATAACTGCACCACCACGGAAGCCTGCCATGAAGGATAATTTTATATCTTTTTTCGCTGCTTCTGCTGATTTGACATTAGCAATTGTAGCTACTTGAATCCCAATTTTCCCCGCTAGTGCAGAGAGTGCAGTACCACAAATATACGCGAATGCCATCGTTAAGTTTTTAGTCCAATTTCCAGACCATATAGGACTGGGCAGAAAAATTAGTATCAGAATTGCAATAACTCCTGCAAAACGTGCCAATAATACATATTCTCTTCTAAGAAATGTATTCGCACCTTTTCTGATTAAATCTCCCACGTGTTGAACTGTTTCGTTGGAAGATGGCTGCGCCTTAATCCATGTATATAACCAAAAAGCTACGCCAAGTGCCAGTACCGAAACTAAGATTGCGCTAATCTGCCAAAAAGTATTTATCATTTTGCTACCTCCTTTATATTAAGCATTTTATTATGCTTGCTACACAATAGGACTTACCATTCAATTCTAAATACTAAAATAATCGTATCTCATTTTTTGTATAATTTCAAGTTGTTTTCATTGTTTTTTCATAATTTAATAATTATTTTTTTATTGACAATTTACGACCATTTCATCTCTCTTTATTTTGATATTATTTTGTAAATCTCAAAACTAAGTATAATAATTATATGTTTACCTGTATTCAAAAAATGACAGACCGCCAACGCGGTCTGTCAATCTCTAAAAATATTTTTCATTTACTGTTAAATTAAAAGAAATAACCTGCTTCAAATCCACTGCGTACAGCGCCTTCAATACGCCCCACAACTTTTGCATCTCCAATTACAATTGTATTTGAGCAAATATCTTTACAAGTTCCTTCCAAATCACGAACTGAATGAACCCCAATTGCCATCACAACATAATCTACAGAGTATTCCTCAACTTTTTTCGTTTTCACGTTTTCTAAAATAACTGCATCTTTTTTAATCTCCAGTAATTTTGTTTTGTCTTTGTATGTAACAGGATAATGAGATAATTTATCCATCGCATCCAGATAATGCTGCACATATACTCCTTCTCCAATAGAATCAAGCATCTCTATTATAGTAACGTCATTTCCCTTATTACATAAATATTCTGCCGTTTCCAGTCCTGTTGCACCAGAACCTATTACTGCTGCTTTGACATTTTCAAGTCTTTTCTCCTCACAAAGTACTTCTTTAAAAGTTAATGCATTTTCTAGATCCATACCTGGAATTTGAGGTTTGACAGGAACGCCTCCTGTGGCCAAAATAATTCCATAAGGTTTAAAAGAAGAAATTAATTCTTTGTCAGCGTCTATGTTAACACGGATATCAACTCCAAGTTTCTTTAGCTGTACTAACTCATAATCCACCAGCCAGTCCATTTTCTCTTTATGAGGAGGCTTATCCGCAATATTAATTTGACCACCGACTTTTCCTTCCTTTTCTAAAACAATAACATGAAACTCCCGCTCTGCCAAAACTCTGGCAGCTTCTAATCCGGCTACACCGGCTCCGACTACCACAACGGTTCTTCCCTTTCCATCTTTTACATATGACTGATATCGAAGCTCACGACCTGCACGAGGATTGACCGCACATTTTACTGGTCCCTTTCCAGGTATCGTGTCACTGACTAATGTTTCGAAACAGAACGTACAGGAAATACATCGGTTTATCTCCTTTTCTCTTCCTTCCTTCGCCTTGTTGACCCACTCCGGATCAGCAACAACTGCACGCCCGAGTCCTACAAAATCAACCAATCCTTCTTCCAGCATCTTCTGAGCGAACCATGGTTCTTTCACCATATTAACTGCAATCACCGGAATATTAACTGCTTCCTTGACTGCACGGATACGCTGTGAACGACATCCCTGTGGATATGTAGTGGGCTCAGATAGAGAATTGAAAGACTCATAAATACCATTCGATACATCTATGAAATCTAAGCCCAGTTTTTCTAGTTCTTTACAGACCTTGACCCCATCCTTTAAAGTAAGATATTCCTTTATTCCATTACTATCTAACAACTCATCTACTGTCAAGCGGATACCTAACGTTAATGTATTTTTACATTCTCTTTTTATTCCTTCAATTATTTCTTTAACAAACTGCAATCTATTTTCAAACGAACCACCAAAACGATCTGTCCTCTGATTGGTATATGGGCTTAGAAATTGTGAAATCAAATATCCATGTGCACCATGTAATTCAATCCCGTCAACACCTGCTTTTTGCGCCCTGACAGCAGCATTAATAAATTTTTGAATTACTTGCTCGACTTCAGCCGTAGTCATTTCATGTGTTTCCTGCTGACAGACACCACAAGCTTTATTAGAAGAAGACCAAACCGGTTCATTACTATTTAAATTTGAAAAAGTTTCTCTGCCCGGATGATGCAGCTGAACAAACAACTTCACTCCTTCTTTATGAATTTTTTCAACAGCCTTCGCCAATGGTTCTATCTGTTCCTCTCTGGCAAGACTTGCCTGCCTGGGTGCTGCCACTCCATGCTCATCATCCACTCTGGTATTTTCCAAGACAATCAGTCCAACGCCGCCTTTTGCCCTTTCCATAAGATAAGACAAAAAATCTTCACCAATACATTGCCTTTCATCCGATACCCCCATAGCTAATGAACACATTACCATTCTGTTTTTTAATGTCAGATTACCAATTTTGCCTTCTTTAAAAATCTCTTTGTACTTCATGCCGTTCTCTCCCTTCACGTATAAACACTTTTTCCAGATTTATCTAATTATCTCATATATTCAGTATATCGATACGCTTTTATATCGTCAAATTAATTTTTAAAATATGATACTTATTCGCAGCCTTTGATTCAACAATTCAGCCTTTATTTTCCCTCCCATGGCTTCCACCAAATACTGGGTAATGGTAAGTCCAAGTCCTGTACTTTGGCTGTTTCTGGAACTGTCTTTCCTATAAAAGCGTTCAAATAAATGTCCAATATCTTCTTCACATAATTCTGAGCTGTCGTTTTCAAATACGATTTGTATTCTATTATTACCTTGCGTTAATGTTATCTTTAAATCAGATTCGGCATATTTAATTGCATTTTGAATCAGATTGGTCAGAATTCTCTCTAACGCTTCCTCATCAAGTTTTGCCAGCACTGCGTTCTCTTCCAATTCCAAATTCACATCAATATGCCTGTTTTCAAATTCTTGATAATAAGTAAGTAATATTTCGCGAAGATACTTCTTGATATCTATTTCTATGAAATTTAATTGATAATTACTAGACTCCAATCTACTTAAATCATAGAAATGAGAGATTAACCTTTGTAAAGCCTTTGCTTTCTTTTTAATAATTTCAATATATTCCTTTTCATCCTGTTTAAGAGTATCTAAATCAATTAAATTTATATAACCTAAAACCGCTGTTAATGGAGTTCTAAGATCGTGGCTTACATTTTCTATCTGCCTTTTAAATTCCTGTTCTTTTCTTAAATGATGAATTCTTTCATTTTGTGCTACCTCTAAATACTCATTTACTGTTTCTAAAAATTCTTCCATTTTTTTATTCGGAACCACAATCCGGACTCTTCGGTTTGCCTCTAAATCTTTAAGAACTTCTTTTAAATTTTCATTCGATTTTTTAATTGATTCTTGCAACGCAAAGAAGCGTATTGCAAAATACAATCCTATCACTCCAAGACCCATTAAGATAAAAATCATAATCAATACGCTCCTAACATCATTATTTCAATTCTTTCTTTTTAAATACAATTAAACCAAAGGCTCCAAAGATCAGACTCCAAAGAATCCCCGCTGCGATGCACCTTGCCAACCCTTCCGGTGTATCCCAAATACCAGAATATGTATTATTTATACTGCTGTAATCTACTTCTTTTAACAAACAATATGGTAACCAACGACAAATCTGACGAAAAATTTCTACCTTTCTACCTACCAAAGAAAACACGGTAGGTATTAAAATAATAATAGAAAAACATATCATGCTGGCTGTCATAGAATTATCAATTATTAAAAATAATGCAATGATCAAAATAAGTACTGCTACACAACTAGGTAAACTCGATAAAATTGCTATTAAGAACACATGGAAAGCTGCAATTCCACTATTTTGCAATAGCAAGTAAGCACTGGAAATATAAAATAAAAGCACAATTAAAAGACAAACTAAGCTAAAAAATATAGCAGTAATAATCTTCCCTAAAATTATCTGCTTCCTAGTGATACCATAAGAAACTACATTTTTTAATGTATTGTGTTTATTTTCATCACCAAATACAATACTAACTATAATAAATGTAATAAAAATCAAACTACTAGTATCAGCAGATACCATACCAAAAGAAAAAGCTGTTGTCGCATATGGAAAATTTTCTATTTGCTGATTCGAAATTGCAAGTACTACATTCATTAATACTATAAGCATACTAAATATCCCAATTAAAATCCAAATGCTTTTTGAATTTATATTACGGTAAAATTCACTTTTTATATAATTAGACATCCTATCTCTCCTCTCTAATTCCACTGATCAAGTTCATATAATAATTTTCCAAATCAATCTTTCTCATATCCATCGATAATAGACCGATATCATTTTTGATTGCCAAAGCACTATAATCAGAAAGGTTTTCTTCTCTATCCTTAACGTTCATAATTTGAATACAATTTCCCGATAATACTTTATAATCTTTACAATTTAATTTTAATTCAAGTAATGCTGCATATTTCTCTGCATCTGTTACTTTTAATTCCAAATAATTAGTACACTTTTCTTTTAGTTTTTCCGCTGATATTTCTTCTTTTATTTTACCCTTGTCCAAAAATCCATAATGGCTTGCCACGTTTTCTAATTCCATTAAAATATGACTTGATATCAAAATGGTAATATACTTTTCACGATTTAGCTTTAGCAATAAATTCCGTATTTCTATAATTCCGGACGGATCCAGACCATTAATCGGTTCATCCAGAATCAATACTTCGGGTTCTCCCATAAGTGCAAGCGCAAGACCAAGTCGTTGTTTCATCCCCAACGAAAGTGCTGAATACTTTCTCTTCTTTACTTCTAATAATCCAACTTCTTCCAAAGCCTTTGTAACTGCTTTCTTACCGGGAATCCCCCTCTGTATCCTATAATACTCAAGGTTTTTTTCTATTGAAAGATTAGGGTAAAAACTAGGGGTTTCAATGATAGCTCCAATCTTTCTTCTCACATGATTCATTTCCGTCTCGCTCTGGGCGTCAAGAAGATTCAACTGTCCATCAGTAGGCTGTATCTGCCCGGTAAGCATCTTTAAAAAGGTTGTTTTACCTGCCCCGTTGTTGCCCACCAATCCATATATATCACCTTTTTTTACGGTAATATCCACCTGATTCAAAGCAACTACCTGCTTATATTTTTTCGTCAAATTCATTGCTTTGACAACGATTTTTTCCCTCATATTGCATATTCCTTTCTCTTTACCTTTTTCTTTTACCATTTTAAAAGATTTCTATAAATAAGTACTCAAGAAAGTTTAAAGAAATCGTAAAGATGACTCAGACTAATTTAAATCCGATACCCCATACTGTCTTTATGTATTCTTCTTCCTTATCGAATTCTGCAATTTTTTTACGCAAATTACTTATATGAACATTGACCGTATTATCCTCACCATAAAATCCACCGTTCCAAATCTCCTCATAAAGACTTTCTCTAGAAAAAACTTTATTAGGGTTCTTTAATAATAAATAGAGAATATCATATTCGTATCCGGTCAGTGCTATTCTTTTGCTGCATACAAAAACTTCTCTAGCATCATTATTTATTTCTATATTTTTATGATTCAGTACTTCTGCCTTCTTATTTTTATCCGGTGAGAACTTCTTGTATCTTCTGAGCGAAGCATTAACTCTTGCAGCTACTTCCTCGTTTTCAAAAGGTTTCATCAAATAATCATCTGCTCCCAAATTCAAAACATTCACGCGATTCTCTAACCCATTCTTAGCTGACAGAACCAAAATTGGCATCTGTGCTTTTTCACGTATAAGCTCTATTAATTCTTCTCCAGTAATACCGGGAAGCATAAGATCCAGTATAATCAAATCAAAACTATCCATTTCTAATCTTAATTGAGCCTCTGTACCAGAAAAAGCCTGAACTACCTGATGTCCGGCTTTTTCAACAATCTTAGCTATTAAATTATTAATATCTGTATCGTCTTCAACAATCAAAATCTTTGCTGTTTCTACTATAAAATTCATATTTCACACCATGCCTCAATCGATAATAATCGGTAAACATTATCAGGTTTTATAGTTCCTATTTTGGTATACGCCAGCCAATCTGTCAACTCTTCTATTGGAAATTCAAATTCATCGCCTTTTCTCAAATTTGTTATATAATAAGCCTCCTGCAATAAAATTCCTCGAAAAGTTTTTTCCCCTAAATCAATCACTTCGAACCATATATGTTCTTTGTTATCACTGCTATTATATTCTTCATTCACTTTCATTCCCACTTTGATCAAAACCTGTTTTTCGTCTATTGCTTTCCACAATTTATGCAAAAACGGAATCCTTTCCAGTGCCAAATTCTGCATACGTATTGTCTCCTCAGTTGTTTTCATAAAAACCGGATTTTGATTCAATAATGAATTAAATTGTGATATATGTACCATTTTCTTTATATTATAGTCTTCTTCTGTTGGATAAACAAATATGATGCCCGAGTTTTCATTGTGTCCATCAATACGATCCTTTGTCCCACCAAGCGCGCTTCTTTTCATCTTTTTAATAACTCGTTTAAAGTCAATCCACGTCACTACCAGATCCTGATTACTGCCTATCGTACCAATATATAAAGCTTCTCCTTCATCTATTGTAACATTATCTGTTATCATGCGTTCTGCAAAAGATGCTAGAACTTCATAATGATTGTTGAAATTAATCTTATCTGATTTTAAAACTTCAAGTTCTATACTCCCACAACGATTCATTCCATGAGTATGTAACCATACTTCATTTTTATCAGTGACCGCTTGTATCGTATACAAATAAGATGGAGCAGGATGAACATTAGATTTCGCAGTAAGTTCTACCCACTTTCCTGATAAGATTTTCTCAGCACTAAAATCCACTACTCCTGCCAATTCCGGTATCATTGCATATAATAGTTTGATTTGGATATGAAAAGAATCCATTTTATTTTCACTGAATGTCATTCGGGTCAAAAGTCCCCTTACAGCCCCTTCCATAATTTCTACCTCTTCATCACCAAAGTCATGCGTGATCCGAAACAGTGGCGGCAGTTGAAAATCTTCTACAAATATATCAACACTATATTCCAAATTTTTATATTTAAAAACTACTGTCAGAATATTGTTTATTCTTTTTCCTATTATCGTTAAACCTTCTATTTTCCGTATTTGATCAACCATAAGTTCCAAATCATCAAGAACGATATCATTTTTGGGAATTGCCATAACATAAGATGGAACTTTTTCAATTTTGCCCTTCTTTAAATCCTCTAGTCTTTGATTTTTGTTTGAAAATTTTTCGAATAACCCCATAAAGCCTCCTTTACCCTATTACCATTTTTCCTTATTATAAACAAAATTCCGGAAAATACAAGTAAAGTTGCTCAAATAATTAGCAGGCAGTCCCTACGAGACTGCCCACTAAATTATTTTAATTTAAATATAAATAATTTCAACTCCACCAAAGCTTACTTTTCCTTTAATTGTAACAACAGGAAAATCAGAAACTATTTTACTGTTTTTTTCACTTACAGCTCCAAAAGAAGCACTTACTTCATTTACAACTTTCCATGTTTTTGGAATGTATAATTCTACACCGCTAAAAGAAACATCTAAGTAAATTTCTGCATTTTGAGATTGAATCACTGCATTATCGAAATATACTTTCATAGCACCAAATGAACTCTTAATATTCGCTCTTTCAAACCTATCTGTATTAATGTATTTCATGCTTGAACTAAAGCTAACAGAACAGTTTACCTCACTCTCATCAGGATGATTGATCACTTCACTAAAATTTTCCTTATGAAAATTACAGTGATGTTTATAGAACCTATGCTTTTTGAAAATCATTGAAAGTCCTATACTACCCAATAATGCAGTTAATAAGACCGACCAAGGAGTTAATTGTGTAATATTCCATTCATCTGCATAAATAATGCAAAGAAATGCTGCCGGAAACAGTATGCCCGGAAAACTTATATGAATGATGCTCTTTATCAAAATTCCCAAAAGAATTATAGTAGCCACCACTTCAAACATACTGATATTCGTATAAAAACCCAACTTGTTCACAATAATGAGTACCGCTGCAATGATTAAAAGCAATCCCCAAAATATATCTTTCTTTTTCATAATCCTGTCCTCTTTTCATCTAATCTACATTTTAATGGTTTATAATAATATCTGGAGACATAAACCTGTTTATGTGTATTCATAAGCTGTACTACACTGGATGCAGTTAAATTCCGTGTTATAGAATAGATATGGTTCAAATTTAAAATTGTAGACTTCGAAACCCTCATAAAACAACCCGGCAGTATTTCTTCCAATTCATATAGACGATAATCTGTCTGATAAATATTGTCTACCGTATGGGCACTAATCACATGCTCCGTCGTCTCAAAAAATAAAATACAATCTAGTGGAAGATAATATTCTGTATTTTCTTTATACAACATAAGATGTCTGGATTCTTTCGTGACATCTACCAGAGTGTCATAAACTTTTTGAGCTTTTTCATCTAATTTTCTGCACCGGATAATCACTTCCTCTTCCTGCAGTTTTTCATCAATATCTATTCTTACTTTCATTTCCTCATCTCCATGATTCCATTATATCAACTAAACCAGGAATGTAAATAACCATATGCTAAGAGGTAAGTATTCTACTTTAAGTGGTAAAATTTTAACTGTTTATTTCATTTTTACTTTAACTGGTCTGCTATATTTACTTTTCACTCTCTTTCCTTTTACTTTTTTATATGCTTTTATTTTGTAATAATAAGTTTTTCCCCTTTTCAGTTTTTTATCAATGTAATTTGCGGACGTTACTTTTTTAACGGATTTAATTTTAGTAAATTTTCCATTATTTTTTAATGAAGAATAAATAATATAACCATCCGCTCCTGGAATTTTTCTCCATTTCATTGCTACCATGTTCTTTCTGGCTGTTACTTTTAACTTAGGTGCCTTCAATACGATTTTAAATGATTTGGATACTTTTCCTGTATAATTACCAATTCCTTGAATTATTACTTTTGCTGTTCCAATTTTTTTATTAGATTTATAAAAAACTTTAAAATCTTTTCCCTCTTTTAACTTTTTACCTTCTGCGGATACCTTGCACCTAGGTCTAATTGCCTTTCCTGTATAATCTTTGGGGCCGATTTTCTCGACTTTTCCCTGCTTCGAAATATCAATACGTTTTGGTTTTTGTTCTTTATTTTTAACAATTGTGTAAGGGGCTGTATTTTGTAAGACTGCATTCGTAGCTGCATCATAAGTGGTTATCGTAAATGTTGTATCTGTCACATTAATAATGGAATAACTCGGTGACCAAACTTGACTCCTTTCAGCAATATAATCCTGAGGTTCCTCATTTAGCTCATAAAATTTAGAACCCGAAACAGAATTCCCTTCAAAATATACTGTTCCTTCCGGATTCACTACTCGATTACCATCTGCCTTTGAACTACATAAAATATAGCAATTGTTTTCTTTCAGATAATTCACATCGTTTTTATAATTATTTTTATCGTAGGCAGTGTGTTTTTTGCCATCGCTTTTTAGCTGAAAGCTTCTAGAATATGTATGATCATGTCCTTGAAAAACTACATCGATATCAAACTTATCCATTAATGGGGTAAGTTGAGTTCGAAGTATCATACCATCTGAAACTGAGTGCCCGCCCGGTCCATAAATATCATGATGCAAAGCTACTACTCTCCAAGTACAGTCTGGATTTTCTTTTACTGCTTTGGCCATAACATTTTCGTGAGTTTTGCAATTATAATTATTCGAATCTAAAACGATATAAAGTACATTTCCATATGTATAATAATAATCTGTTCCAGCTTTGGTATGTCCATCCGTATAACTGTTCTGGCTTATATTATTCATATCAAAATTGTTAGGATTATTAAAATGCCAAGAAAATGAATATGAATTACTGTCATGATTTCCAATAACAGATGCCAGTGGCGTTGAATCCATTATAGAAGGATATAAAAATCCGGCATATTCGTACTCACTATCAGCAGCATTTACCTGGTCTCCTGCAGAAAGCACAAAATTTACATTGTAACGATTCAAGGCATCCGTTATAATTTCATTCCAATTATAAGAATCATTTCTTGCGGCTGTAGAGCCTTTCAAAAGCTCATTCTCTGAGCTTACTTGATTTTTACAAGCACCAATCTGAGGATCTGCACAATATAAGATTGAATAACTGTCAAAATCACCTGTTTTGTATTTTTTTGCTTGACACCATTTTCCATTTTGGAAAACTTGATAATAATAATTTGTATTTTCTTTTAATCCGGAAATGCTTACTTTATTAGAATAATAGGTACCATCCTTACCTCCCAGACTTTCTTTTAAAACGTTGCTGAAATTAACGGTTGTGTTTATTTGTGTTCCATCATAAATCTTCGATTCCAAAAGTCCTTTTATTGTAGTTGCATAGCGTACCTTAGGAATTTCCTTTGTATGAGAATACCACGCAAAATTGAGGTGTGTTTCATCTACGCCCGGTGCAATTGAAATCCGCTCATAATCACCTTCAATCGTTTTCCATCTTACTTTCCAGTCTTCCCATGCAGATACATCAGAAGACTGTGAAGCATCATTCCAATGACTTGTAGCTGCAAATGACTTTTCCCCAGAAACCGCAAGTATGGCCGTAGCTGCCATCACAACAATTTTTAATTTCCCTTTTCTCAACTTAATTCCTCCATTCCTCGTTCTCTTTATTTTAGTTTCCAAAATTTTCTTGCAGTTTCATTATAAATTTCTTATGTTAAACCTAATATCTTAATATCGTAAAAGATAAGTAAAAAAATAACCCTATTCGTGAAAATCATACAATTTTATTTTCCAATGCCCTTCTATTTCATTTTTTATAATATCCCGATTCATATTAATCCAGCTTGTACATCTATTTAATATAATTGCATCACTGGTGATAACAAATGGTAATTTCTCTAGTATCCGGTCTACTTCATTAATCACTTCAACGGTAATATCAACCTTATATTCTTCTGATTGCTTTATTATCAACTGTTTCAACCTTCCGGAATTTGAAACCGGAGCATCTAAATAAATGATTGCTCTTTGTATCATATTTTTGTCTAAATATTTTAAAATCAGTTCCACTGCTAATACTGTCTTATCAATTAGTCTATAGGTACCTCTAAGTCCCGCCATATCCCGAATCGTCTCATCCATACATTCCAACAGCAAAGATCCTGAAAGTGCTGTCTCTAATGTAATAATTGTGTTAAAACCATCAATATAGACTTCCTTGCTCTTTTTCGCTTCCATGACCTGCTTCCTTTTTCGCAATTGAATATCTTTTGTAGAAGAAATAGTCCTTGCAAGAGCTAATCTCTGACGTTCAGAAAACATGTAATGATTTCCTATAAAAGTAGATGCACTTTTTATCTTATAATCTCTATTTAGCAAATAAAACAATTCTTCTGCTCCGTTTTTTAATTTTTCCAATTGATCTCCTCGAAATTCCATTTCATCTTTCGGGACAAAACCACGTTTACTATTTAAATTCATATTTACTCCTATCTTTGAACTTTAATTTACTATTTCCTTCCCCTATTTTTATTATACCTATTAAAACGAAACAAAGGCGCGGTATCAGATAATATATCCGTACCACGCACTTAGAATATTTTTCTATATGAATTTTAAAACTTTAACTCTCCTACTGAAACACTAAATTTATAAAAATATTGTACTGTATTTATAATTGCATGCTGCACGCTTTTTTCAGCCGCTTCATAATATGTACTCTTATCTTGAGCCTTTCCAACCAAACCATTGGAATATACTGCTGCCAAATGTGCAAAATCATCAATGTTTAGATTTAAAGCTTCTATATATAATGCCTTATCTAATGAATTACCTGGAACTTTAAATAACGCCCTATTAACATCAAGATACTTTTCAAATTTCGTATGATTACTATTAAGCGCAGTTAGATTCGAAGCATGATGGGGTTCGTTTAAATCTGCTATGTAGTGGCTTCCTTTTCCAAGATTTATGATAGCAGATTCTATATTACCCTTCTTATATTCACTGATAGCAGCATTAAAATAAGAAACAGCCCTCCCTTTTGCTGTAGGTGATTTTCTCCCAAGCCAGTTTTTCCCGGTATTTGGGTCATAGAAATGTCCAACAAAAGTACCATAATCTGTTTCATTTCCAAATTTGTCGGGCCAATCTGTATAAGTTAATAAAAGCTCTACATTTTTTTTATTTGATAAAACAGAGTCTCCTTTATCATGCAGCAATATACCAACTGCATTAGCCACAATATATTGGTGAGTATGATCCACCCCACCGCTCTCGAAAGTTAACCTTATTTTGCCTGAATTGTCTCTGATCTTTGTCTTGTTGACTGGTCCTTTGTTATGCGCTAAAGGAACACCACTTCCATAAATAACATTATGTCCATTCATAATATCGATTACTTTAGATGGCAGTTCCCCTTTTAGAGTTTTTTCTGTTCCAGCATATACATTACTGCTAACCATTAGTATTATTAACAGGCACCCAATAAAAATTTGTTTTAATTTTTTATGCATATAATTTACCCTCCTTGATTTTTAGGTTTACCATAACATAATAATTATATTTCTTTCATAAGTTGTTAAAATTAACTCTTTTCTTGTAAAACTTAATTGGAATTAAAACAAATGCACCTTCACATTTAGTGAATCACTAAATGTGGAAGTGCACTTATTTTTGGCTATCATTTGATTTCTAATTAATTTATATTATTCCTTCTCCCATAAAATTTGCAGTTTCTAATTAAATACCTCTTATTCTGATTTTTTAATAAAATACTACTACACTGCCGCCAGGTATATTTCCTGTCATTCTGCCACCAGAAACACGTACTGTACAGCTTGCATTTCCCTTGTTTGCATAAGTACCGTCTTTTAAATTAGTTGGAGTATCTAGGTGAAAACCATCGCCAACATTTACAATAACTGAACCTGTATTTCCACGATCGATAACCATCGCTTCTTTTCTTGGATAACGTAAATATTCATTTTGTCCTGCCATTGCATTATGGAATTTATTAACTGCAACTAAATCTTTATCTTTCCAAAGCGTATCATTTGGACGAGCAAAATATAATGGAGTTAATTGAGCTCTTGCATTTAATATGCTCCAACCCATTTTTCTCTGCCATTCTGTCATATTGGTCGTTACGCCATGTTCATAATCATCATGATTTTCTAGATAACAAAGCGCTTCTTTTGGTGAAATATTATGATCGTAATGTTTAATATTCATTAAATTAGTTAAATCTTTATTGAATACAGCATTTCTAAGATCTCCACCATAACCATGTGCAGTAATATCAAAATAAGATCTGTACACTTCATCATTATCTGCTTTATCCGGTAAAACTTCCCCATAAAGATATAATTTATTTTTGTTATTCAGACTGCCTAATACCCTATCCCAATAATCGCCTGCACAGCTTTGACCTGAATCTTCACCGCGATTAGTTTCGATATGTTTCGCTGCATCGAAACGGAAGCCGTCTGCTCCATCTGCAATACAATTATTCAAAAAACTAATTTGCATATCTTGAACATCATGCCTTTGTGTTGCAAGATCAGGAAGGTTACCCACATTTTTTTGTGTAACATCATTTCTATTTGTATAATCCTTACAACTTCCCTGATTATGATAGAAATCTGAACGTTTCAAGCTAGAATCGATACCATCATACCATTGTCCATCATTTCCATTATCTGCAACATGATTCAATACTGCATCTACAATAATCTTAATGCCATATTTATCAGCTTCAGCACACAGTGATTTAAACGCATTTTCATCTCCAAGGCGTGGATTTCCAATCCTATAATTACAAGGCTGGTAAAACATATACCAGTCTTTTCCAGGTTTGATCCCTTGTACTGGTGAAACTTGAATAGAATTATAGCCTGCATCTGCAAACGCTTTTAAATTACTTTGTATATCAGCAAATTTCCACATATATGCGTGGAAAATAACCCCATCATCTGTTTTTGCCGGCAGCCCATAAGCCGCTTGTGAAACAATTAGAAATTGGTTAGAAATAACATTCGGTGTAAAACTTACTGCCAATACCAGTGTTAATATAATTGCATATAGTTTTTGCCTTCTTTTCATACCTATACCTCCTTAAAAACGTGAAATTCCTTTTTGCTACGTAAACCCCTACCCATTTTACCTATTTTCTATTAAGAAAATTTATCATTTGTAAAATTCTTTTTTAAATTAAAATCAAATCATAATACCACCTCCCAGATTGTTTCTTTTTTATTCCAATAGTAGTTACAAATTCGACATACTATGGTTAACAAATTTAATTATGTATTCCACTAAAAAAGGAAACAAGAATCCCATTAGAATGAAAGAAATAATTTCTAATGGAATAAACATCCGAAAACTCACTTAAGTCCCCATTGACTTAGGTTTTCTAATTATAAAAAAACTGACAATCATTCCTTTTTTTGTTTATTAAGGAAATATACACAATTACTTCTTTAAGTTTCCCAAATATTAACATGACGTTATTTTTTTGTCAATTTGACATTCATAAAATATACCCAAAAAGAGGCCGATAACCATTGGAAATCTGCCTCTTTTGAACAATTATTAAGTTATTATTAAGATTAAAAATGTGTAAAATAGTCAAGTTGTTTTAAAATCATACTCTGAATTTGGAAGTATGCTCTAATAGAGCATTGATGCTATTAATTACTGTGCTCATTTCTTTTGTCACATTATTTGAATTCAGAATAATCGTTTTATTTCTATCAACAATATTTTTTGTACCGGCGGTTCCTTCTTCAGAGGCTTCTGTTACTTGACTAATAGCATTTAAGATATTTTCAATCGATGCAAGAAGTTCTTCTGAGGTCGCACTAAAATCACTGACCAATTCATTAACGAATGCTGCATCGTTATTGTAATTCATAGCCACATCTGATAATTTATTATAATCCTTAAATACTTCATTTTCTATAAAAGAAAGCGAAAAACGTGCGCTGTCGGTCAAAAATTTAGTGGCTGTATATACTTCTTCTAACACTTCCTGAATTTCAAGAACATTTTTTTGTGATTGATTTGCAAGTGTACCGATTTCATTGGCTACAACAGCAAAACCCCTTCCTGATTCACCGGCTCTTGCAGCTTCAATAGAAGCATTTAATGCAAGCAGGTTCGTTTGTGATGTAATACTCATAATCGCTTCAGATAATACTGAAATTTTATCTAGAACTTCAATACGCGAAAAAGCTTCCGACAACTGAGCATTGATTTCAGTACGAATTTTATTTGCTTCAAGAATGGAATTCTCTACTCCTCTTTGCGTTTCCCTTGCCCGTTCTGTAATATTTGTTGAATGCTCTACTCCTTCTTGAGAACGCATTGCAATGTTACGTGCTACTTCGGCTATTTCATTTGAAGCATGTTCAATAGATTGTGCAGAATAAGATGTATTTTCCATTCCACCTGCGAGCTGGTTCGTTATATCAGCTGCTCCTTTAATTTCATAATTGAGCTTATCAGTTTCTAGATTGACCTGTTCAATTGCATTTCTTATCGTATCCGCCTCTGCTCTTATATTTGTAATTAATTCGCATATGTACAGCCTCATTCGTTCAAATGCCTTTGCTAGCTTTGCTATTTCACTTTTGCCCTCACATAATGATTTAGGCAGAGAATTCGAAAAATCACCTTTTGTTATAACTTCTAAATTTCCGGCAAATTGGAGGATAGGTTTTGAAATATGTTTATCCAAAATATAATACATAAAAACACTCATAAAAATACACAATAGCAAAATAATCCCTACTACCTTCATAATCGACCTGACAGCATCTTTGATCACTTCTTTCATTTTCAAATCCAGACTTAAAACTCCAATCACTTTACCATCATCGCTTTTGATAGGTGTATAACAGGAAAGAATCGTTCCATACTCTTTCGTTTTATCTATGCTATAATTGTTTGTCCCTTTCGACAATGTTTCCAATAATTCTTTTGTATCCATTACTTCTGTCTCATTTACAACGTCTCCAAGGGTAGCATCTGCTACATCTGTAACAGTATCTAAGACATAAATTGTATTTCCATCTTTATTTAAACTTTCCGAGTATATATATAATATATCATTGGCATCTACTATTTCTTGAAATGTTTTACCAATTTCTAAATAATATGGATTTTTAGGATCCTGTTTTTCTACTAATGTCATATATTTTTCCGGATCTATAAATTTCTCTGCTGTTTTTAGGATTCCATATCCGGCAGTCACTTTTTCCATAATCGCTTTTTGGTATAAATAAGCACTCAAACCTCCTGACAAAATTAGCAACAATAAGGTTAATATTACCAAAATAGACATGATTCTCTTTTTAATACTCATAATTGCTCCTCCAAAGTGTTTTTATACGACAATTATACACAGGTCGCAGAATTTTTTCAACACTTCAAACAAAATAAGTGCCTTAATTGTTGATTTGTATAACAACACTAAGGCACTTCAAAGCAAAACTATTAATACTCCTATTTATCACCCCTTTTATCATCGTAAAATTCTTTTGAAAACTCAGTTAAAAACGTACTATTTAATGTTTTAGGATCATATTTTTCAGGATTTTCCAATATCTTCTTGGCAACAACTTTCATAATGAGATAACATACACTATAGAACCCGACCAATAATATACCGGCCAAAAAACCTGACGTCTGCCCCGCAACAAATGGCATACTAAATATCGCAATCAAAAGTCCGATTAGCGTAAAAAATGAACTATATGGAAATCCTCCCAAACGGCATTTCCCTTCCGGTAAACCGTTTTTTTTACGAAAACGTATATGTGTCAACATTAATACGATATACGTAAATATTAGAGAAAATCCCCCTGAACTAATCAAGAATAAATATACTTTCGGGAATAGTAATCCAATAAATAAGGACACTAGCATAATAAATCCCGAAAATAAAATTCCTTTATACGGTACATCCGTTTTATCTTTTAATAGATGAGGACCAAGTCCGTCACCTATCAGAGAACGTAACATTCTACCTAATCCAAACATTGCAGCCAACATCGTTGAGAGGATAGCACTGATTAATATTAAATTCATCACTGAGCCGACCCAAGTAATCCGATAACGTCTTAATGCCGCTACCATCGGGCTTACACTTTCGCTTATTTCGTTTGTTGGTATGAGTAATAGTAATACCAGAACTGACATTATATACAGCCCTACCAACCAAAACACCGTAAAATGAATCGCTCTTGGAATTGTCTTTTGCTTATCCTTTGTTTCTGAAGCTGCAAGACCGATGATCTCAAAACCTGCATATGAAAACAAAACCAGAAGCATACTTCCTGCCAGACTTGTCAAACCTCCCGGCAAAAATGACTCGGATGCCATAACATTACCACCAATTCTATTTACATTAGGAAAAATTCCTAATATTAATAATAATCCAAGTATGATGAATGCTATAATCGTAACAATTTTAATTCCCGCAAGTACGCTTTCTAAACTGCTTAATTGTCTGGCTCCCAAAAGATTCAACAACGTAACGCCGATGATAATTGAACTTCCCAAAAGCGGGATCGATATATTCGGAATCCATTCTTTCACCAAAATAGATACTGCTGTTGCTTCACTTGACATAGCAATGACCATACCTGTCCAATAGACCCAGCCAATGACGAACCCCATCCCATTCCCTAAATATTGAGAAGCAAACTTTCGAAAGGAATCTGCATTTGGATTTGATACCGTCATTTCTGACAGTGCAAAAAGTATAAAGTAAACCATTACACCACAAACAATATAAGTAAGAATGATACTGGGACCTGTCGCCTTAACTGCAACGGATGACCCAAGAAAAAACGAACCGCCTATCACAGTTCCCAAAGCCATCATAGTTAATTGTCCTGCAGAAAGACCATTATTTTCTTTTTGCATAGGTATCCTCCTATATTTTTTTAATATTAGTATTTGTATTTTTCACTAAAATATGCTAATATATTCTCAGTTTTAAGGAAAAGAGGGATTTTTATGAATCATTACGATACAGAAACTACTAAGAAGTATGATTATAACAATGATTATGATGATATTGGACCAAATTTTGAAAGTGGAAATCCATATGTCATCGGTTTATCAGAGACATCCAAAATCTTGAAGTCATGTATGCATGAAGAAGTAATTTCCAAATCATTCTTGTTTATGTTTGCAGCACTTATCATTACTGCAGTTACATCTTTAAGTATTACACCAAGCAGTTTTATTCTATTAATGAGTAACGGTCGCTTTTACATTTTTATAGGTGCAGAATTATTAATTGTTTTTTTGTCCAATTACGCAATCAAAAAGAATAACGCGCTTCTTGCCGGTATATTGTTTATCGCTTATTCCTGCTTAAATGGTATTACATTATCCCTTATTTTTATGATTTATACAACCGCATCTATCTTTTATATTTTCGTTACAACTGCAGTGCTATTCGCCATCATGGCAATCATAGGATTAGTTACAAAAACAGATTTATCAAAAGTAGGCAATCTATGTATTATGGGCTTATTTGGGATTATTATTATGAGTTTTGTTAATATTTTTCTCCTGAAAAGTGATTCATTAGATTTTGCAATTTCTATCGTGGCTGTATTAATTTTTGTCGGACTAACTGCTTACGATACACAGAAAATAAAGAAAATGGCAACGTATTCCAATGAACAAAATGTTCTTACACTTTCTTTATTTGGGGCATTTCAATTATATTTAGACTTTATTAACTTGTTTTTATACTTACTTCGTATTTTTGGTAAAAGAAAGTAACATAAACAAATAAAGGAGCAATCAGATTACTTCTCTAAGAATCTGATTACTCCTTTTACATTTATACTCAAATCAAATGATACCTTTGTAAGAGTTCTTCAATTATTGTTCCTGACACTTTTTTAAGCATTTTTTTCTCTAAAAGATTTGCACCAAACGGCAATTTAATATCCGTAAGTTTTTTCCCATCCATCATTTTTGATGTAGCATCCAACAGAGCCCTGATGTCATAACAGGAATTGAAGACTTCCGGCACTCCACGATCCACATCCAGCAAAGTATAAACCGCTTCCATCGCTGTTCTAACAGAATATTCAGTTGTAAAAACAGTATCACGTACCGTATCTGAAAACTGACCAATAAAAGCAAAATTTGTACATCCATCCGGAACCACTTTAGGACGATCTCCTTTCGTTCTCGGCATAAAGAACGCTGTGATATAAGGCATCATACAAGGAATACAGCTGGCAGAATTTGTAGCAAGCTCCAATATATCTGACTCTGGAACTCCCATATGATAAAGCCATTCCTGAGTTATTTCAATTCCTGTACAATCTTTCATTGGCTTTTTAATATAATCACCCGGAACATCTGTATATAGGCCGTAAACCCATACAACTAATTGATGATTCGGCTGTTCTTTAAAATGCGGCTGTCTATTTAAGGTGAAACTCATCAACCAGGAAGAGTCTTTCACTGTAACGATGCCCCCTGTAACCACTTTTCCTGAAAACGGATCACGTTTACAGATTTTCTCTATGTATTTGGGTATTTTCTCATCTAGTGTTGTAACCGTTGCACTTTCCCAATTGGTCGCCTTCGTATTGGTACAGAATTTATCCGGATTTCCAAAGGATGGATGCTGTTTCGCAATATTTCTCCACAACTCCCAGCAGCCACCGTTCTCTACCTTAAATTCAGGTACATGATCGTTGTCTCCTAATGCTGCATTTTCGGTACAGCTTCCATTTGTAACAAAGACCAGATCCTCTTCAATTAAATCAATTTCTTCTTCGTTACCAGCATGTTCGCATACTATTTTTCTTGCAATCTTTTTTTCTCCATCCATTTCAAAGAGTACATTTGTCACTCTGGTATCATACTGAAATTGAACATTATGTGCTTCTAAATATTTAACCATTGGTAATATCAGTGACTCATATTGGTTATACTTCGTGAATTTGAGTGCCGAAAAATCAGGCAGTCCTCCTATGTGATGTATAAATCGTTGAAGATAAAGTTTCATTTCAAGGGCACTATGCCATTTTTCAAAAGCAAACATTGTCTGCCAGTATAACCAAAAGTTTGATGAATAAAATTCTTCGTCAAACACATCATCAATCGTCTTATCATACAAATCTTCATCCCTTGTCATAAATAACTGAACAATTTCCATGGAACCCTTTTCAGAAAGTGCAAATTTTCTATCTGTATGTGCATCTTCTCCGCGATTTATGATCGCACGCATCAAAGAATAGTTCGGATCATGCTTATTAAGCCAATAAAACTCGTCAAGAACCGACGCTCCTTCAATTTCCAGTGAAGGAATGGAGTGAAATAAATCCCATAAACACTCAAAGTGATTCTCCATTTCACGTCCTCCACGGATCACAAAACCTTTTTGGGGATCATCAATCCCATCACAGGCACCACCAGGAATTTTCAATTCTTCTAATATATGAATATGCTCACCTTTCATCTGTCCATCTCGGACCAAAAAACAAGCAGCAGCCAAAGAGGCTAAACCTGACCCTACCAAATATGCACTTTTTTTGTCTACATCTGCCGGCTTTTCTGGTCGTGCAAATGCTTCATAATTTCCGTTTGAATAATACATGTAAACACCTCCGAAATATAATTTATAATTAAATCATAACTATCTCTTCTAGTATTTACCATAGACAATAATGTAGGAATGTAAAAACTTCATACAAATCTGTCCTTCTGTCTAAACAGGTCGATCTGCCCGAAACTTATCTAATGCTCTTTCGAAAACGCCATCCATTAAATTACTAAAACGATCCATTATTTTATGCGGATTTTCCTTCATACCAAGCCGTATCCACTCTAACAAAATACCAACAAAAGCAAATTTATAAACATCGGCAATGAACTTTTTATCCTCTTCTCTTACCGGTAATCCAACCGCTTTTTCGTCAATTACGCCAATCAAAAGATTAAAAGTTACTTCATTAAGAAATCGCTCCATTTTTTCCCGACTAATTGAATGATATACATTGATAACCAAAGATTTATTCTCAAGAGTCCATTCAAACATTCGTAAAAACCCCTGTTTCCAGGTATCAGAGGTCTTCATTCCATTCATTGCCTCAGAAGCTTCATTGATAAAAAGCCAATCGATAAGATCATAAATATCCTGAAAATGATAATAAAATGTTTGACGGTTCACTTCACAATCTTCCACAATATCAATCACTGTGATTTTATCTAATGTATTTTTTGTCAGAAGTTTTTTCAAAGAGGCCGCTAACGCCCTTTTTGTTGTCTGTGACATATGTTCTTCTCCTTTTTAATTTACATATTCAGTAATTATGAAAAAAATAACTACTTAAATTCTATCATATTGGCTTTCTTTTCTTTATGAATATTTTATTAAAACTTTATGATCAAATATCCGCCTTCAAACTTGGCTCCCTGAATTTCTTTGTCAGCAAGTTCAATTGGTAACGGAAAGCGCCTTGTCTCATTTCTAACACTAAGTATCAATTCATTTCTATCTTGCCTTAAATCCAGATCTGTTTTCTCGGCAAATGGCAGAAGAATCTTTAAATGGAACGCTTCTTCATTTTTTTCTATTGAGAATATTTCTTTTTGAAAAAGAACCGGAGCCGGATCTTGCTTTCCAAAAACTAATCTTCCTGCTTTTTTCAAAACTTCTATTGTTCGGATTTCTTCTTTTTGAAGTTCTAAATAAAATCTAGGGACTTCTGAAAAACTTTCAGAAATTTCTTTCAATCCTTCTTCCTGCATTGCTATCCATTTGTTAAAGTATCCCTCCATCGCTTCTTTTGGATAAATTCGGTTCACAATTACTGCATCCACGTTATAATTATAGAGATGTAAACAGGTGAAATTTCTTTTCGCCTCATTAATTACTATTTTCTCAGGTGTTGTAATGATTCTAAGACTTACAATTTCTTTGTTTAACATTAATTGCTGCAAGCGATCCATTTTCTCCATAACATATTCAATATCATCAAATACGTTATCATCGGGCATAGGAATTTTCATCAGCTTTTCCACCGCAGGTCCTGCCAGCTTTGCTCCTTTTCTCTTGATAGGAAGCACTTTTTCCATAAAATCTGACAGCATTTCCGGATATTTTAAAAGTGATAATGTCTCTCCGGTAGGCGCACAATCTACAATCAGAACATCGAATTCTCCTTTTTCATAGACCTCCAGGATTTTAAACATAGAAAAGAGTTCCTCCAAGCCGGGAAAGACAAGAAGTTCTTCTACTTCAATCCCTCCGTCCCCCTTCATTGTCAACATTTCTTTCATATATTCTTTTAAATGTCCCCAGCTCTTTTCACTTTCATAAACGGTATCAATTTCCATCGCATATAGATTATCCATTATTTTCATAGGCTCTTTCTCTAATTTTTTATCAAAAGAGTCCCCCAAACTATGAGCCTGATCTGTACTCATGATTAGTACTTTTTTTCCTGATTCCGCTATCAGACATGCACTTGCTGCCGCTATACTTGTCTTGCCGACTCCGCCTTTTCCTGTATATAAAATAATTCTCATTTTCTAAACCTCCTTTTAGCCAATCGTTACCTTTTTCACATCTTTAGCTTCCTTTTTCTGTTCACTTTTGTCTTTTTCATCGTTAGACTTCAAAAAATCCAGCATACATTCCATTAGCATTTCTTTCAATTCTTTCTCTATCACTTCAATATGTGCCGTTGCAGATTCCGGAAACAGAGCTTTCACCGCCATCCATTCATATTTTTTCGCTTCTTGTAATCTTCTGATCATATCTTTATTCATCCTCTTTTTCTCCCTTCTCAAATTGAATCGTCAAACTACCTTCTTCTAAGTTTGCTGTTGTAATGTTATAAATGCGCAATACATTTGGAAGCGGTATATTTCTTTTGAAATTACCAAGTTTTATTACAACATCTGTCTCTGACTGAAACAAATCCAAATCTTCCTTTTTTGCATTTGGTACAAACACAGTAAGAACATACCCATTCTCATTTTTCTCAAAAGATTCTCTTTGAGTCATTACTTTCGGTTCAAAAATTATATCTGTCGTAAGAGCATCCGAACAAATCCTTTTCACCGCTTTCATTCCTCGAAGTTCTTCATCGTACCAGGGAATCTCATAAATTGGCAGCCCCGCAAAACTTTCTTTCAATTGTGTAATATATTTTTTTTGAATCTTCAGCCAGTCTTCAAAGAATTTATTATTTATTTCACTAGGTAGGATCCGATTAATATATATTCCATCTACATTAAAATTGTAAAGATTCATATACATATAGTTTCTCTTCGTTTCTTCTACTACCATTTTTTCGGGAATGGTCACTAATCTTATGCTCGTTGTCTCTCTGTCTTTTAATAACTCCTGTAATTCAGATAATTTAAGGTACATCTTTTCTATATCCGTCATCGCCGCCTTATTCGGTAATTCTACTTTAAAAAACTGTTTCGATACCGGTGCCAATATTCGAACAGCTACTTTTCCTATTGGAAACAACTTTTCCATATACCAGGAAAGAAGTTCAGGAAATTTTAATAAGGATAAAGTTTCACCAGTCGGAGCACAGTCTACCATAATTCTTTCATACTTACCTTCTTTGTAGATCTCACCAATTTTAAGTAATGAAAATAGTTCTTCCATACCCGGAAACATACCGAAACTTTCTAACCCATTACTAATTGGAATCATCTTTTCTAAACATTTTATCATGTCTTCAAAGTCATTCTCCATTACATAATTGGGATCAATTTCATATGCATCCAGATCATTAACAATCTTTACCGGTTCTTTTCCAAGAGTCATTTCAAACAAATCACCCAGATTATGTGCCATGTCTGTGCTTACCAGAAGTGTCCTATAACCTTCTTGGGCACTTTTTATCGCATGAGCGGCAGCAACACTCGTTTTCCCTACGCCACCCTTGCCTGTAAAAATATAAATTCTTTTCTTCATTCAATTTTCCTCCTTTTATTTCCATGTTTGAATAGTTCTGTTGTCGAAGTATTTATTTTGAATAATGCTGTTATCTCCTGATAACAGCTAATGACTTTTATTCAATTAGGATTTTTTTGACTTTTTTCTTCTCTTTACCTGTATTACGTTCTTCTTTCATGATTTCTTCCAATTTATTCATGATACGAAAGAAAAGCTCCATTTCTTCAGCGCTGAATACTTCAATCATTTTTCTGGAATAAAACATAAATTCTTTCATCATGACCTGTATCTGCTCTTCTCCATTCAGCCCCAATCGGATTGTTACGATTCTTTTGTCATCCCTGCTTCGTTCCCGGCTGACTAAATCTCTTTTCTCCATTCGGCTGATAATTCCAGTTGCTGTATTAAGTGGAACATGGATGTATTCCGCAATCTGTGTCATATTCACTTCCTTTTTGCGATAAAGCAGCCAAAGAACAAATATTTCATTTTTCGAACAATCCAGTAATACATTCTGCCAAACTTCCATAGATAACAGATCTTTGATACGGTCTACATATTGAAACATGTCTTGTCTAAAAACTTCTTCGTTCATTTTCATTTATATCACCAATTAATTCTTTCTTCGAAGTAATTTAATTCTACAACCGAAATAATCTTTTGTCAAGATGAAAATGAAAAAAACCGAGGCTATTTTTGCCTCGATTTTCTAATGATTTATTTAGACATATTTCTGCATTCCTCTGCACATGACTGACAGATTTTTGCACATTTCTGGCAATGATCGTCTTGAAACTTGGAACAATCCTGTGCACACTGGTCGCAAATTTGTGCACATAGCTGACAATGCTGTGCTGAAAACTGTCCGTTCATGGACATCATAGCTACTGACATTTGACACATCATTGCACATTCTGTTAACATACTGATGCAGTTTCTTCTCTCGGCTACATCAGGTTCATTTAAACATGCATGAAAACATTCATAACATGCCTGAGTACATTTTGAACATGCATCAATACATGGCTGGTATTTTTCGATAACTTTTGTTAATGACATTCTTCTTACTCCTTTGTTTTTATTGTATTTCTTTAATATTATCTACTTACTTTTCATTTTTATTCTTTTCTATATACAGACATCCATCTTCTTGAAGCTGCGCAAAAAATACTTCTTTTTCAGATTTTATATTTTGCTTTTTTAACTGCTCTTTCAGCCAGATTTCATTTAAATTATACTCTGCCAGATTTTTTTTCATAATGGTACCATCCACTATTATTTCCGACGGCAAATATTTGGAAGGATATACTTTAATATTCATATTTTCTTTTGTTACTTCTAATTTTTCTGATTTTTTCATAATACTTAATCTACCGTTCGCTTCAAGAATTGCATAGTCCACATCTTGAACGGAAAAAATACTTCTTTCTCTTAACATCATTGACACATCATCCATATTTAAACGACAGGCTTTTAATGCTTTTTTAACCAATGTTCCATTTTTTATAATAATTGTCGGCTGTCCATCAACAAGAACTTTAAAATTTGGCCATTTTAAAGAAATAAATCCTATTATTCCGGCTAAAATGACCCACCAAAATAATCCAACAAACTTATATAACGTATGTTCAGATTCTATAATAATACTAGCCGCAACATTTCCTATCGTTATTCCTACGATATAGTTCAAAAATGTTAATTGACTCATCTGCCTTTTCCCTAACAGCCTGGTCAAGAGCAATAAAAAAATGAAAATGGCTGTCGTTCTGATAATTAATGCTATATAATCATTCATTTATACCTCTGCTTTTTCTATTTAGTATGCTCTTTTTTCAACAATCTATGCTTAATTACAAAACATTTACCTTAGCTAAAATATAATTCGGAGATCTTTTCCGAAGTACGAACAGCCAATGCCTGAGTTGTTAGTGTGGGATTCGGCCCACCCAATCCGTTAAACAAAACACTATTATCTGCTATGAAAAGTCTTTTGACCTGAAATGCCTCGCAATTTGTATCTGTAACATAACCCATTCTCATGGTACATGCGATATGTATAAAGATATCAGGAGGCCAATTCGAACGTATTACGATTTTAGCTCCGGCCTTTCTTAAAATATCAGAAGAAATATATGCCAGTTCATTTCTTTTTTCCTGATCAATTTTATTTGGAATATATTTTATCACCGGAATAGAACCATTTTCATCTTTTATAACAGGATCGATAGTAACATAATTATTGGGATTTACTTGATCATCTGTAAATATTAATATGCTTAACGTCCTTTTATAATCTTTCATGAATACTTTCAGTTGTTCCCCTGTTACCAAGCCTTCTACATCCCATGGCTCCGTTTCAGTAACCCTGTTATAGATACTATTTCCTTTATAGCTGGTTCCATATAGCAAAGAAGAATATAATCCGGGACTAAATCCAAAAGTTTCTGCGACACCAAGCCCTGGATAATCGAATCTTGCAGCTGCATTTTGCCCAACAAATGGTTTAATTTCTCCAATTCCTATCGCATCTAATAAAACTTCTTCATCAAATATCCCAGATACACAATCAAACCAATGATTGATTAACCCTTTACCAACCCATTCATTAAAAGGTAGATCTGAATTTAGCCAAAGACGAGGACTTTCTACTCCTCCGGCTGACATAACAACTACTTTTGCTCTTACTTCTACTATTTCTCCTGTCCAGGTATCCCTGTATAAAACACCAGCTGCATGCAGACCTTCGTTATCTGCATCTGTTAATACCTGTATTACAAATGCGTTAGGACGGATTTCCACATTACCGGTGCGAAGTGCACGGGGTATATAACTTACTAATGTAGATCTTTTGGCTACCCCTTCTACCGTAGGACCTATATGGCAGCCATTCACACAGTGACCCCTTAACGTACATCCTACCGGCTGCAAATTAGGATTCACTGACTCTGTACCCTCTCCATTTAAATTAGGACGCAGTATAGCATTGGGCTGCGGACGATAGCCAGGAGTTCTTACATCTTTGGAATCTAATAATTCCCAGCCCGCTTTCGCTGCACCGTAATAAAAAATATCTTCTTTAGGTGTAGAAGGAGCAGAGGCAACAGGCAAAGCTGCTTCTACTTTTTCATAATACGGAATTAATTCTTGATAGGAAATAGGCCAGACATTATCAACCGCTTCCGGAAATGCACGAGGAGAATTTGCAAAATAGTGCAGTGTGCTTCCACCGACTCCGGAATTCTGCCAGGAAAAGCCTCTATCACCCTGTATACGCGGCCATGAAGGTTTTTCTCTATTTGCAGGTCCCCATCGAAATTTCCCATATTCAAAATTATTCATATCATCTTCTAAGTCTGTAAAATTTTTTTTCAAAATCTCAATACTTAAATCTTCATAACTTGAACTACTTACCGCTCCATGATCCGCATTAGGATCTGGCCACTTTTTATTACCATACCAAGGTCCTGCTTCAAGTACTAAAACTTTTATTCCTTTCTGACCTAATTCATTAGCTGCAACAGCACCACCGCCACCTGCACCAATAATAACAACATCAGCGTCCATTTCTTTCTCCCATTCTAATTTTAAAATTCATTGAGTATCTCTTTGTTTATTTGATTATACTCTTTTTCATAGGAAATATAACTAAAAGCAGGTCCGGGATAATCGACCTGTTCCCAGCTTAATGGATAAAATTCTAAAATCCGCTGATTAGGATTATTTAAACGTGTAGTACCGTAACCAAACCATTCCGAGTAATATCCAAGCATCGTAAATCTAATTAAGGAGGAACTTAGTCTCTCCTCCCAATTCATAGTTTCTAATATGTTAGCCTTGATATAATTTAAAACCATAGTTAAATATTCTGCAGTTAAAAAATCCAATGCACCATAATACATGTTAGTACCATATAATTGTGCAAGATCCGGTGTCCGGGGTATCATTGCATTTACTAGTGCTTCTAGTCTTAAATACCTATAATTATATTTACCATTACTTATAAAATTTTCACTATTTTCCAATTAAGCTCCTCCTTGATATGCATTACCCAATTTCAGCAATTCGTGATACTGCTACATAAATAGCAGAAATTTTATACCATGTGGGCAGATCCACGATTCCTGATGCCGGCATGCCAAAAACTTCTTGAAATTTTTTTACTGCTTCTTGAGTTTGTTGATCAAACTGTGAATTGACTGCTACTTTTGGAATTGCCGTATACGCCTCCGCAATTTTATTCAGTTGTTCTTGTATCATTCTAACATTCGGGCCGCTAGAACCCAGAGTCAAATTACTTCCGGGCCAAGATACCGGAACTCCTGCAACCTGGGTAGCCGAATTGATGAACATGGTATCACCGTAAAAATGACGCAGAATTTCAATTGCGCTCAAACCTTGTTCTCCTAAATCTTTTGAGCCCCACTGTGTCATCCAGTTCGGACATTCGACTTTATAGCCATCACAATATTGGGTCAAAATCGGTTGTTTCACATTGGGTCTGGATAAATAATTTACGAAAATTTCATCAACAATTAATCCAATATTATCAAAAATATTTCTTCCATTAATCCATTTGTGATCAAATGCTGTCGACGAAGTTATTGTGAAATTGTAGCCTTTATTTCGATACCATTCTGTGTACACCCTGTTTAATGTAAAAGATAATATTGCTAATACATTTGCATAAATTGTTGGATCCGGCCACGTAGCATAAATTTCACTAGATGCAACATTCTTAATATAATCTCTAAATCGAATATAATAATTCTTAGCAGCTGTATCAGTAGGTGGTCCATCATGTACAACTACAAATTCAGGTATGACGACCTGCTGCAATACAATTTCGCCGGTTTCTGTTGTAGGTTTAATTTCCGCCTCAGCAATTTTGGGAGGATAATCACCATATAATGTATGCGGTGGTATTACATACAATTCAGGCTCGCTCAATTCGCTCTGCACACGCAAAGACGCATCCTGAACTGCCGTTACCTCTGGTAATACTTCAATATTAGAAACAGTGACCGGAACAAAATTCTCTGCATTTATTGTCAAAGTATAATCGGAATAAGGCTGCGCTGTCGAACCAGGTTCATAACTATATTCCATTGCAGGTGCAGGTAAAATAATTTCATCCGTAAAACCTAAATTGTTCGTTTGAAACTCTCCTAAAACAGTTCCTGGCGTTGCAGTTGATGAAACTTGAACAGTTGCACCCTCTATCGGCATAAAATTTTCACTCGTACAATGAACCCGCAGATTCCCAAAATACTGCGTATCTAACTGTGCCGGGTATACTATATTCCTGCTGCCTTTAACGTCTGTTTTATTTTTTTTATATTCACCCATACTTTATTAATTCCTTTTATACGAATTTAACTTATTTTTATATGATATTCAAAGATAATTTATAGTGTTACTTATTAACTCTTCCTTAATAAGTATATAGAATATTAAGATACTCAGTATCATATGATATATCAAAGTTTTCGTTAGACTTGGAGAAATTATGGATTTTCAGCAAAGTGAGACATATAAAAACTTATTGAAAGCTTATGAAGCAGAACTTCTTACCAGTGCAAAATTCGAAATTAACGCTGACATAGCTCAGTATGAAACCTATATAGAAATTAGAAATCTCTTTATGTTTACTGCTAATAACAATAGGCAGCATGCCAGAATCTGGTTGAGAAAAATGAACCAGGGGAATTTACCTACTACAGTCCAAAATCTTTTAGAATCTACCCGAATCGAAACACAGATGGCAAGTGATATGTATCAACAATTTGCTGAAACTGCCAGAAGAGAAGGTTTTCTTGAAATTGCAGCACTATTTAGCGGAGTTGCCAATATAGATTATTTTCATGCTGCAACATTCTCAACGATTTATGAAAATATAATGAATGAGCAGTATTTTTGCAAACCCGTTAATGTACTTTGGATATGTCTACAATGCGGCAATATTTTATCGGGAGAATGTGCCCCCTTAATTTGTCCTGTTTGCGGATTTCCACAAGGTTATTATAAATTGTTTCAAAATGTATATTAGAAAGGTCTTTTTGACTAATAAACTGCTTATCTTTAAGTAACTTTATTCTATATGATACATATATTATTTTATGTAAAACCTAGAAGGAGATAGAGAAATGGCAAATTGCAGAATGCCAAATAAAGAAATGTATGATATAGAATACAATAATAACATGAATTGTATCCCACAAGAGATGATGATAAAAAATGTAAGATTAGCCGCTGCCTATGTGCCTTATCAATTTATGTGCTCCCTATATAGTCCTATGGATGCTCTGAAAAAAGGGACTGCATTTCCTGAATTATTCAGTCCATATAATGGTTCAGATCAGCGTTATTTCAGTCAACAAAAGGAGGGTCTATTTTGAGAAACGACAGTATGAACTTAAAAAAAGAAATTTCAGCAGTCCATGTAATGTTAGTAGATCTGAAATTGTATCTCAATACTCATCCTTCTGATCAGGAAGCGCTATCCAAATACAATGCTTATGTGAAACAATTGAGCCATCTGACCGATGAATACAATCAGAATTATGGTATGATTAGTTCTCATAGTATGAGTCCTTATCCGTGGCAATGGATCAACGAACCTTGGCCTTGGGATTATGAAGCTAATTTTCGTTTATAATTTTATTTGAGCAAAGAGCTGATGCAGCACATCAGCTCTTTTTATTGGAAAAATTCAGTACGTAATGCATTAAATACATTGTAAATATCTAATATCCCATAACCCCATTCCCTGTTAGGGTATTCTACATCAGTCTTTCTTCTGGCTCCTCTCAACAATAATTTTTTTAATTCTATCGTACTTATATTTGGTATCGCTTTACTAGTATTCGCCCATTCTAATATCATAGCAGTAACTCCGGCAGTATGCGCAGCTGCAACACTGGTTCCAGTATAAGCCACAAAACCATTTCCAGGTGCAGGACCTATTACATTCACACCGGGAGCAGCTAAATCCGGTTTAATTGCATTGGTTCTTGTATATCCTCTACTGGCAAATAAATATAAGCTTTCATCAATATCATTATATGCTGTGACAGTAATAGGTACAAATGTATTTCCAAGCGCTAATACCGTAGTATAGATATCTGGATCTATAAAAAAAGTATCATCTGATATAAACTTATCCATAGGCAGCCACATGTGAAACCCTCGATTTAAGTCTCCTTTTTCAAATACATTTATTCTCCAGATACCAGGAGATGGTTCTACAAAGCGAAATAAAAAAACCTGATCTCCCGTTTGAGTTTCAACCAATTCATTAAGCAAATATATTTTCGTTCTTTCAAATATAAAAGATATTTCAGTTACATCACTTAATGAAACAGGTACTCTAGGCACATATTCACCGGATGGAGAAATAATATCTACCGAATAAATATTGGGAGACTCTCCCCATAACTCTAAAATCATACCCTTTTCATTGTTTCCAACCATAATTTCTACAGCATCGCTGCCTCTTCTTTGATCAATACTTCCATAATAATGTCTTCTTTCATTTCCCTCATTTCCTGCTGCGACCACAACTCCAATTCCGGGTCTGGAAGCAATCTGAGAAAGTACATCACATAATATACCTCTTCCATCATGTCCCCCTTTCGAAGAACCTACTGCTATGCAAATCACCAATGGCCGTTTTAATTCATTTGCAGCCTCTAACAAATAGTATAATCCAAACAAAATATCTACCTCAGAGTAACATACAGTACCTTCAGGAATCAAAAAAAATTCTCTCAAATAAGATTTGGCTTGTTTTAATTTTACAACTACTAATTCAGAATCCGTTGCAATTCCATAAAAATTGCTTTCCGGCACCTCATTTCCAGCTGCAATACCGGCCACCATTGTACCATGGCCATTTTCGTCCATACTTGGTACGATATTAAAAGGTTGTTCGCTTTTTAACGCCAGATTAATATCTTCTTTCGTATATTCGGTTCCATACTCAAAGTTCTTTGGACTTTTATCACTGGAAATAGTCTGATCCCAAATTGAAACTATTCTAGTTGTATTGTCTGCATTCTGAAATACCGGATTTAAATAATCAATTCCAGTATCTATGACACCAATCAAAACCCCCTGACCTCTAAGACTATAATTTGAAATTCTTCTAATCCTTGGAATTCCTGTTGACTCAATACTTGAATGACTAATAATCCCAAAACAGTTCGGTATAATTGAATATCCCCACTTTTCAAAAAAATCTAACGTAAATAATTCAACAGGTATATGAACTACAGCATATAAGAAATTTATAATTTTTACAGCAGAATCAGGAAATTGTTCAAAAATAGATTCATCTCCACCATATTCTATAAGTATGTCTGCATATTGATCACTCATCATGCGTTCTTGTTCATCAGGCGGCATAAAAACCTCTTAGCTAATATTTTATTATATATTTTATGTTTCTTGAAAGAGATTATGATACTTTCAAAAAACATTTCGAACTTATATATAAATACATCATATAATAACCTATGAATATTACTTAAAGGAGTTTAATTAATGTGGACTTATGAAAAGATATTAGAATATCCAGTTAAAATTAAAAATCCCAATCCTGCTATGGCAACGAATATTATTTCTCAATACGGAGGACCTGATGGTGAACTAGGAGCTGCCGTAAGATATTTAAGTCAAAGATTTACTATGATTACTCCGGAAGCAATCGCTACATTAAATGATATTGGCACAGAAGAATTGGCTCATAAATGATTGACATTAACCACTAAACAAACTATTGACTAAACACCTAGAAATGTAATATTATGGAATAAAGTCAATTATTTAACTAATTGCGAAAACGAAAGAAAGAGGGAAGGATTTTGGAAAAAGAAACGAAATATTGTAAACATTGCGGTGAAATTATTGATATTGATTGTATTATTTGTCCCAAATGCGGTAAGCAAGTAGAGGAATTGAAAACGGATGATAAAAATATAGTAATTAATAATACTGCTTCAAGCAATGCCTCTGCAGTTACAAATGACAAAGTAAGAAGATTGCCGTGGTACTTAAGAACTTTCTGGATAATTGTTCTTGGTATATTAACTTGTGGTACTTATTTTATTATCGGAATTATATTAAGAATTATGTGGCGATCTAATAATTAAAAATTAGTCGATTAAAATAACTTTACTTTCAACCGGTCTACATATATATTAAAAATGTCTCACCTATTACACATACATGCCCTGCGCTATTGCGTGGGGTTTTTTAATTGTAGAATTATGTCAACATAAAAATATTGCAAGGATAAATCTTTCATTTTATAATGTATGTTGTAAAAAAGTGTTTTCTAGTATAGTGCATGTAACTATAAAATGGTATTCTAAGGAGGAAATAATGAAATTAACATTACCTAAAAACAGTAACATGTTGAATAAAGAAGAAATGATTGACGTATCTGGTGGAACAGCAGTTCAAACTAAGATAGCTGAATTTATTGGTGGCTATATAATCGGGAAGGGACTTGATTGGGTAATCGCTCATAAAAACGAAATATGGAATAATTTAAAAAGAGGTCCGAAAGCAGACGATCCAATGAGGCAAACAGAATATTTTAAAATCTTTAGTCATACATGTGATACATATCGAAAGAAATAAGGCGGTACTTTGATGGATATAGCAGTTAGGTTTATTTTTACTTATATTATAAGTCGTATAGCTAGAGGAATTATTGAAGATAACACAAGCCTGTTTACTGGCAATTTCATTCAAAATTTCTTTTTCGACTTATTAATATTCGCTATTACTTATGTTATTGTATCTTTGATACAAGGAGCAATAAAAAAACTAAATAAAGACAAGTAATTAGGACGGTTCGCAATGAACCGCCCTTTTATTGTTCTTTTTTTCTATTATCAATATAAGGTTCGTTTTTGTCTATAACCCAATCTCTCCCCATTTTTCTGGCTGTTTTGAATGAACCTCTCGCTGCTCGCTGTCTGGCTGTGGCTGTTGTAATTCCGTGCATCCTTGCGTAATCTGCAAGTGGGATTAATTCCTCCATATTATTCACTCCTTTTCCGTTTATCATATAATCTAAATAATAGATATGTTATCATGCAAGTCGCGTATGTGGTTGTGAATCCGTTTATTATATTGTTCTTAGTAATAATTGATATTAAAAATAGTGTCAAATAAATTCCAAATAATATTTTATTTCTCATTGAAATTCCTCGCTTTCTATGTTAAAGTTAGGGGAGAGGGAGAAGTACTCTCCCCCATTGTTTAGTTTTTGAAAAAGATGTTTCTGATAATCTCACATATCATTGTTGCGACCACAACTTTGATGATTTCGGAAATGTCTTTTTTCAGTTTCTTCTTTTGCTTTTTCTTCATCCTTTAACCTCCTTCATTTGATATATTTATTATACTACTTTAAAGTAGTGATGTCAACACTTTCCAATAAACTTTTTTAAAAATTTGCAATAAAAAAGAGGTGGATTTCTCCACCCCTCTAATTATAATGTACTATTCAGTGTATTAAATCCTGTGATACCATCTTGTGATATGTTATGATTCGCTTGCTGTCTTATTACAGCATTTTGAGTATTAAAGCCATAATATTTATCATTTTTGGTACTGACGTTCGTCTGAATGTAAAATACAACGTTGCCTTTATTTTTTGGTGCTTTCCAGATGTTTCTTCCTTTAGAATCTTTATCGGGCACCTTGCAAATAACCTTTCTCATGGCTTGTTCTGTCTTTTCGCCCTTATAGCCATCTACATATAGCTTTCTTCCTTCTGCATCTGCATAACCGTCTTTATTTAACATAGTTTGTAAAAACTTAGTATTTGCGAATACTGTCTTATTTCCTTTTAGACCATCTTCAACTAACTTCTTGCCCTCATTGTCCCGATAACCTTTTTTGTTCAAGAATTTTTGTAAAACTTTAATTGCGACAATATCATCATTTACTACCACTTTCGCTTCTTCCTTTTGAATCACAGGAATAGAACCGCCCCATGATGCGAAGTATCGGCTTGGTGTGCCATATCTAGCTTGCAGACTGCTCCACGTTCCATAGGTCTCAAGTTGAAAATGTGGTTTATCCTTGATGCTTGTCCAATCACCTCCCCAGAATAAACCTAGTGACTTTCCTACCTGTCCTACTTTTGTAAAGAATCCGTCAGTATCGTTGTATGCGCCTGTTCCGTCATTTCGGCAAAAGTCAAAAGCTATGCCCCAACAATGGTTGGAACGTGGGTATGTAACATTGGTAATAATAGAGCCTGCTCTTGTCCTGCCTTGTGCATATAAAGCGTCTTGTTCATCTTTGGTGCGCACACAATCGGTTATTTTAATGATTAAACCTTGTTCTCTGCATTTTTCTACTAACCTATTCGCTATTGCTTGCACCTCTGGTTGTAATGCTGTGATGTCTCTCATACTCTATTCCTCACTTTCTGCTTTTTGTTTTAATACATTTATTGCGTTTGTTAGCACACCTGGTAAAGGTACGCCCATTAAGCCAGCATTTTCTGTGATGCTAATAGCTTCATTTGCAACATATCCTAAAATGACTGTATTTCTTATAAAATCGATTCCTGTAACCTTATCTAGTTGAGTTGCTACCAAAACAATTAATAGAACCATGCCTTTGCGACACAAGCCTTTCCATCCTGCTCTACTCTCTAAGGCACCTGTTTCAGTTTTTCCTGACTTTTTAAACACTCCTGCCACAATAAGACCAGTGATGTAGTCAGCAATCATAAGAACTATTAATATTTGTAATGTCATGTCAAATCCTCCAAGTAATTTTGATAGTCCACTTCCTGCAACTCCGAATACTGTTAATAAAATAATTTTAAAGCTGTTGATTTTTTCCATGATAATTCCTCTCTTTCTGTTTTTTGTAATAAAAAAAGACCGTTTAGGCCTTTATAAACTTGCTATTTCTTCACTTGTCAATAAGTGATTATATATCTGAATGCTGTTGTATCTACCACTGAATGGTGTTGAAGTTCCAGAAGCATTTGAGATTGTTTTTAACTGACTTGCATTGATTGCATGAGTTACCGTAGTCGATAATGTCCCATTTGTGTAAATAGTAACGGTATTATTCGCTAGGGATACATTGAGCACTATTTTATTGCTTGCATTTTTAACATATGTTGTTGATTTCTGCTCCGAATAAGTCCAATTTGAAATAACTCGGCAACAACCCATATCATAGTTCCATGCATCTACAAAAAATAATATATTGTCGTTTTCGTCACCTCCTGTTATAGTGTCGGAGCCAATAGCCAATAATAAGGAATCGTCTGTCAAATCGTCTGGTATATATGCATCTACAACAACTGCAAAGTCTGTTTTTGTACCAAGATTTAAGCCTGATACATTGAAGTCAAACTTACCATTGACCACAACTCCGCTAGACGCTGTGACAGGGCTTGCTAAGTTTGCCGGAATATTAGTTATATTATCTTTCCACGTATCACCTGTAATTCCTAGTTCATTTGCTTCAAATATTAAACCGGTGTCAACTGCTACGGAAATTGTAACATTAAATACAAGTGTTTTGGTTTGGTCTGCTTCTGCTTTTGCAGTAACCGTACAAGTTCCAATTCCTGCGCCAGTAATATAGCCATTAGAGACCGTTGCAACTACTTCATTGCTCGAACTCCAAATAATGTTTTTGTTTTCCACGGTATATGGATAAACACTCGCTTTTATCTGCTGATAGGCTCCCACTGTTGTCGATACTGTTGTCGAATCTAAAGTGATGATACTTTGCACTGTATTGGAAAATACTGCGAACCTTTGAGTGGTATAAAAGTTAAGAATCTTATTAGCCACATACTGCCCATGCAGTTTTGCCCCTGTATCATTTGGGTGTAGACCATCCACAAGCGTCAGATCTGCATTCATGGTTGTAATACCACAATTATTACAATCTATAAAATTAACAGATAACCTCTTGGCCACCTCCTGCAATATGATTCCTGTCGAAAGTGCAACTTTATAGTCCTTGACATTGATTGCGCTCTGAATTGGTGATAACAGGAAAATATCTGCATTTGGATATATCTTTTTCAAAGTTTCTACAACATACCTGGTTGCTCCGAAAATGTTTTTTCTGTCAACAGTTTCTAAGTTAACAACACCTCCTGCGTTTGTGTAAAATGGTTCCATTGCCGTGTAAAGCGTATCTGCGGAATAAATCGTTGCTATGCTATCATTCGTTCCTGCACTTATAACTATCGCATCCGGGATGTAATTTTGCTGATTTTCAACTACATTTTTAAGCTGGGAGTAAATCGTATTTGTTGAGTCGTTACGATCTCGCCAAGTCGCACCATTCACCGCCATATTTGTTGTAGTAATTCCTAAAATATTTGCCACATATGAAATATAACCATTGGGGTTTGCCGTAATGGAATCCCCCATAAACAAGAACTTCTTTCCTTTAACCGGTGTTGATTCCGGTATCTGTATTTCGTTTATTGTTTCTGTAACATAGTCTTTTGTTGCATATCCGGTCAAATCAACGGTTGAGCCTGTACCTTTTGGGATATTAGCAGTTTTTACACCGTCCCTATCTTCTACCTTTATCGATACCCCTGTGTCTGTTTCCTCCACGGATATAGTAGGTACAATATGGCTTGTGTCTGTTACAATCTGCGGAATAACACTAATGGCTCCATTAATAAAGTTTTTAGACACTGTTATTAATTCTTTCGGCTTCGTAATATATACATACCCTGTATTACTCAATTTTCCATCTATAATTTCTTTATTTGTACAAAGTAATATCACTTGTACTCTACCCGGTGTTCTTGTGATACTTGAATCAATTGCAACCCCATATTTATCATCTAATTCTTTTAATATGTAGTCATTCGTCCCACTTCTACCAAAACCGGCATAAACAAAATCATTTATATTTGCATCTGTCTGGAAAATCAATTTTGTTATATTGCTTTCGTACTGTTGCAAAGTTATTGGTTCAGAACAAGTTAAAGCTTGCTCTTTTTGCGTTATAGTAATTTCTCTCATGTCTCAACTCCTTGTCTATAATGCTACTGGTGTTATCTTCTTCCACGCAAGCCAGCCGGAACCAGGCACTTTCTTGCGAGTGTATATGATTTCCGAAGTGTATGGTGTGTATACTTGCCAGATCGTGTCATAGTCCTGTGCTTTGACTTCAAGGATTCCATTGACTTCTACCGGTCTGTTCGTGCATCCTACACAATAATAATCACCAGTGTGCGCCACCTCATTTATATTCGCATTAGTTACTGTTCTTAAACCTCTTGTGTTCTGTTCGTAACCACTGTTGTTTATGTCAATCTTTTTCCCATATTGACCTGCTATTTCGTTTATTGCACCTACTAAGTTACTTTTTTCGGTTGTTGTAAGGTTTGCAAGAGTACCTATCAAACTGCGCAATGTCTTTATATTCTTTAACAGTTTTCCGAATAAAGTTGTATGTGTCTCACCGCTTGCTATATTCGTGTCTGTGGATGCTTCTGCAAATGTAACCGTGTTGTCTTTACTATCTCCTGTTTTATCAAGCTTGCCGTTTTGAAGCGCGTCTATATCTGCAAGGATTCCAGTCAATACTGTCTGCTCTTGCAAGTCCGCAATTAACTGTTGTAATGCTGTATAAGCTTCTTGGGAAGAACTTAACAATGTTTGTACTCCCTCCACAGTAGTTAGTCTTTTTACATTACCAGCACTGTAGCAATAAAATACTTCTCCGGTATCAGTGCAAAATGCGAATTCCCCGGGCAACATTTTATTTGCGTTGAAATTAGCCTTTAAACCTCTCCTATTTTGTATGGCCATGTTTATTCCTCCTCTATGTATTCTGTTAATCTTGTATCTTTGTACCCTTTTTGATAGCCCTTGATTTCAAAATCAAATTCAAGGTTTACAGCACCTTTCACAATAAAAAAACCCTCATGCTTTTCTGCATAAAGGCTACCGATTCCACAAGGCTGTATAAATACCTTGTAATCTTTTTCAATTGTTTCTAAAAATATAGGCTCAATATCGATTCTACATTCTCCGTTTTCGTCCGTCTTTCCGCTACCAATATCACCAAAGTAAGGTGTTGCTGTTTCATATGCGCTAAGTGCACGTATGCCATAGTGTTCGGTTTGTACGATACGGTTTTTAGTCCCTGATACACTTAAGCCACCAGTTAATACTAATGTGTTGCCTACACAATTCAACCTAGCATCATAGTCACTTGTGCTACCATCTGAATTGTGGAAGTCAATGTATTTACCCACTTCCATAACTCCGTCATTTTTCCCGATTCTTGGTATTGTTCCCCATGTATCTGTGGTTGATGATGGATCACTAAACCTATAACCGTCAAAGTAAATGACTGGGCTTTGGTCGATTCCTGATATATCCAATCGGTCAGCAAATATTTTCATTCTTTTGCGTGGCATTTCTGGTTCGCTAATTACTCCACCGCTTGTTCTAAAAAATATATAAGCCCCTTCGTCTACTCTACCAATTGTAAAACCTAAAGTAGAGCCAATGTCACCAATCAGAGAACCAGATATAAATTTTATGGAACTGCTACTTTGTTCGCCAACTACCTGTTTTATATATCCATCATTTACAATTGTCATGGATTTTACAGTTGTGTCTCCGCTAGCTGTCACATTAAAATTAGTATTATCGATTACTGCGCCTTTACATGACATTTGACCGCTTGAATTTACAATAAAATTATCATTGACATTGAATTCAGTTAAGACTTTTATCCATTCCGCATTGATGCCGATTGCACTTAATACATTTAATATTGCGTTGCCTTGCGCATCAAAACCAGCGTTCCAGGTTTGCCCTCCGTCTGTGGAAACTGCAAAAGCATCCGCTGTCTGTTTCCATACAGTCATTGATTCCGCTAATGTCGGTTTATTATGCATGTAGTAAATGACAGAGCCATCTGTTTGTACTTCTTCGGTTTTATACAATCCAAAACTGTGAGAAATAAGGTCATTAAAGCATTGTACCGCCACATCATAACTGGTCATTTCTTTCTTGACTATATTTCTTGTTTGTATAATTGTCTGTGTGTTGGAGCCAAATTCTGAACTGTTCGCTTGTGGTGTTTCAGCGTCACAAGTTATTTGTGTATTTTGTCGTATAGTAAAATTGACATTCGTTGCAAAGGTTTTGTGGATATTTCCTTTTCTATCAATGACAAATACAGCGTCCCCTTCTTCTATCAGTGGATTGCTTAAGCAAGATACCGATAAAGGTTGGAATGACATTCCTGCCATTCTTGTGTATAAATAAATAGCAGTTTCTTCTTCGAATCCTGCTGTATAAGGATTATCTTCTATTGCTAGTGCATAATCAGCAGTACCGCATAAATAAGCGGATTCATCATAACTCACTTTAATACCTGATATGTATACATCATTAATTGCACATGTTAAACTACTCAACTGGTACAAGTAGTGAGCCTTTGTTGCTTCAAAACTTCCTGCGTCGCAAGAATCGGTTTCAAGAAAAGAAAAGTCTCCACCGTCTTCATTATCTCCTGTCAAATAATAAGGTTCGTTTGCATCAAACTTACCGCCATCTAATTGAATGTTATTATCAACAAAAGCAGTATTGTCATACCATATTATTTCTAATTGGCCATTCTGGTCGAATCTTGCAAATTTCCCAATCGCTTGGCAGACAAAAGATAAGGCTTGCCTATATGTACAACCTTCTGGAAATGTACCATTAAGTATTAGCTGTCGGTCATAGCCATCAAAGTCCATTGTTTTAAGAGATACACCGCATGAGTCGCATATATCGGCTATTTTCGCCCCTGCTGCTAAACCACTAATATTTTGTAGTTCTTTATCTAACTTATACATGTTATCAAAACAGGTAATGCTTATATAATTTCCTATTTGTTCCGAAATGTCACAAGTAAACACCCCACGTTTAACATATTCGATTGTTTCGTCTGCCAGTTTTAAACCAATATACGGACGAATGACAGCACCTCTAAAGTCACTAGCGGTATATTTATCATTCGTATTATTTACTTTTAATATTAATTGATTGCACGCGCAGAACCCAATACCAAAACTACCACTATCGGTAGTTTGGCTTGATATTTGGATTCCACCGTCCCATATTTCTGTACTATCTAGTGTAAATGATGTGTTGTTTGCCAAAGTTACTTCTGCTTTGCCAAGAAAATTTTTATCGCCTTGCCCATACACTATATTATTAAATTCTTGTGATGCATTTATCATCTGTTACACCTCGATTTCACTAAATGATACCTTCCAATATACTTTACCGTCAGTTGTAAATGTCGTTGGGGTAAAAGTCCTGTCACCTATGTAAATGGTCATAGCAGTCATTTGGTATGTGTTGCGAACATCAATGTATTCGCATATTACACTTGTTTTTCCATCTACCGCTTTAGCCAGAGCAGAAGCTGTGTCCCATTCCATATTTGACCATTCAAGTGGGACACTTGACTTTACTGCTATAACATCTTTGTGCATTGTTCCGTCTAATGTTCTCCCGGATTCTTCGCTTGATAGATCAGATACAACTTGACTATAATTATCCGGCATAGGAACGGTTATTCCTGCTACTTTAAATACTGGGGTAAATTGCGCCATGATACTCCTTTCTACGCTAAAGCATTTTTGCCAGTCCTGCGTGTATTTTGTTTGTTATATTTAACCACTGTTTGATACACTGGTTGTCCGTCTAGGTTCACCGTGAGGTGAATATCTCCACCGCCACCAAACTCTTGCATGGTTTCCTTGAGCGCCTGTTTCATGGTGGATAATGGGGAAACAACTTCCGCTTCTCGTTTGTTATCTCCTAAGATAGCCAAAAAGTTACCATAGTTAGCAGGAACAACGGTTCCGGTTGCTAGTTGCGGAATTTGTGGAGCGTCTATCGTTGGTAATCCATTAAACACTTTACCTGCTACTGGAATGCTTATATTGCGAATCGTGTTGAGTGCTCCGTTGATTACTTTAAAAGGCACGGATATAACTGCATTGATACCACGAATCAATGTATTAACTACTGCCTTAAAAGCTTCGCCTATACCATCTTTTATCCCATCAAATACTTTTCCGCCTGTGCTGAATACCTCTTTTACTTTCTCCCATGCTGCGCTAAATGTATTCTTAAACCAAGTGCCTACAGACTCGAATGGTGCTTTAACAACGTCCCATACATCATTAAAAAATGATTTAATTGATTTTAACGAAAACGCTTCTTTTATAAACTTCCAAGCACCGTCAAATTTTCCCTTAAACCAAGTACCAACATCTTTAAAAGCGTCTGTTACATTTTTATATCTATCTTTAAACCACTTTCCAATATTTTTGAATATGTTTATAATATTGTTGTATGCCTCTTTAAATTTTTGCTTAAAAAAGTTCCCTATAGGACTTATGATTGCTTTAATTGCAGACCAAATACCAGCAAAAAATGTCTTGATTCCATTCCAAGCTTTTTTCCAGTCCAATGTAAACACTCCGACTAAAAAATCAATAATACCACCGATTGATTTTATTAAACCGCTAACAATTCCAATAACAACATTCACTAACCCTAAAAATATTGTTGATACAATACCTATAGCCTTGCTTAGTGGCGGCACAAACTTGTCAATAAACCATGCCAGAAATGGAGCAATTGTTTTCTTCCAAATTGTAGCAACTCCATCAATTATCTTACCGCCTAATTCGGCAAAGTTTTGTATTAAGTCCTTGAGCGAACCGTTCGCAATCTCACGCAACTTCTGCGAAATTTGAGTAATTACAGGAGCGAAATATTTATTGTAAGCGTTTAACAAAGAGTTGAATATTATGCTGAATCCTGAACCGATTTTCTGCAATGCTGGAGACACGTATTTGTCATAAGATTTCTGGATAGACTCAAATGTATTATTTACAACATCCTTTACAGTACCAACAATTACTGAAATTATTCCAATCGAGTTTGCTAGTGCGTTCTTTATCTCGTCTTTGTTTTCTTCGATTGGTGTTTTTATTGCGTTCATCACGTCATTGCCAAACTTATAAGCAATTGTAAGTAGTTCAAAAAAGGCGGTTGTAAATATAGCTATTATGTCCGCTCCAACTTGTTTGGCATCGTCACTTCTGAATACTGTGAATAGTTCGGCAAATAATTGTGTCCAGCTCCCAATAATAAGAGCCATCTTTCCATGCAAGTCGAATAGTTCAATTATCTTATTTTTTATATAGTCTGAGTTTTGCTGCAAATATTTATCAATGCTGCCAACGAAAAACTCAGCCACTGTCAAGCCAATACTTGCCATACTTCCAGCTGCTTGCCCCATAGCATACGATACGGACATAAGCCAGTTCTTAGCTGCGCTTTGTACTTTTGCATCTCCAAAGATACCAATAAGTGACTGCTTGATTCCATTAAGATGTCCCATGATCTCTTTAAAGTTGAGTTTTCCAATACTTGAATTAAAGCCTTTCATAAATGAGTTGCCAACTTCTACGGCGAGTGATTTTATTCTTTTGCCCAGTTCAGACATTCCAGAATCGAACTCTTTTGTATCCGGCTTTTGTACAGTTGGAGTAACGTTCATTCCATAGTTACCACCGCCACCACCTAGACCGCCTAAAGCGTCAGATGCATCACCAGCACTATCGGCTATATTGCTGCTTAAGACATTTAATTCATCAAATCCGGCTGTGCTTTTCTTTGCTTCTTTAGCTGCTTTTTTAGTAGCTTTTCCTAAATTTCCAACGCTTGTTCCTGCATTGTTTGCACCTGTCGCAACATCTGATACCGCACTTCCCATGTTTGACACCGCTCCGGCTGCGCTTTTAGATGCAGTCTTGATATTGAATAAAGAAGATAATACCTTTCCTGCTGTGGTAGCGAATGAAATCAATTGAGACATTACACCATTTAAAAACTTAACAACAGGAGTTAATATCTGTATCAATCCGGCTCCTAGAATACCTAAGAACTCTTTCCAACGTTCGGATAAAACCCTTGTCTGGTTCGCCCACGAATCACTTGTTCGGGCAAAATCACCCTGCGCCAACGCTGTTTGAGCCATCACAAAACTATATCTAAGCTGCACTTTTTCCGCTTGGCTCATTGCTGATATTGACTTTGTAATACCTTGGCTTAAAGCATATTGTTGTAGATTTGCTTCTGTCATGACAATTCCGAATTGTTTTAATGTTTCAGTCTCACCTGTGAAGATGGATTTTAGTGCCGTACTTGCCACGTCTTGACTCACATTATAAAAACTTGACATATCACCTGTAAGACCAGTCAATGCTATTGCCATATCGGACGCTGAACTCTGCGCTATTCCCATACCTACACCCATAGCCATAAAGGTTGAGCCTGCCTGTTTTGCTGTTAACTTCGACATACCAAATGCTTCAATGGAATTCTTTGCAAAGTCTTCCATCTTATAAGCCATATCTCCAAAAGCTGTGTCAACAACGTTTTGAACCTCCTGTAAATCTGACGCTGTTTTAACTGCTTGCTTACCGAATTCAATTACTTTGCCAACCGCAAAAGCTGCGCCTATCGCTTTCCCTATGCCTAAGAGCGAACTCTTTAAACCACTTGCTTGCGATTTAATTGTATTCGCTCCTGTTTTAAAGCCTTTTGTATCCACTTTTGTGTTAAATATGAGACTTCCATCAACTGCCATTCTCTCACCCCCTTGTTATGAATTCAGTAATTCGTTCAATTTATCTATTTCAGCTTGTTCCTCAGCGGAATACTTATGTTTTAAATCAATTAACGACTTGTTTTCCCGGTAAAAGTCTTTTTCTGCTTTATCCAACTTCTTACCTTTATTCTGTTTGCTGCGAATGTTTAAGACGGTTGTGAAAAGTCCTTCTCCTATCTCATTGAAATAACTAAGAAATGTCCACCAATGGAGATACTCGACCGCCCTTGTCTCAATGTTTGCTACCTTGTTAACCGCTGAAAATATCAGCTTTTCGTCTTGTTCCCAGTCCATAGTCTTTTTTGGTTGTTTCTGCTGCTGTGAATCTTCACCGCCATTAAGGAAGCAGACAGCTTGTTCTAATAAAGTTTGGTAATCTTCCTCTGTCGCTGTCTCAAGGTCTTCGTATAGGCAATCTAGCATTACTATTGATTTTTCTTGTTCTGTAAGTTCTGGATCGTTCCATGCTTGAAAAATTAAAAGAGCCACACGGAAATCACTCCGAATCGCTCTCTTTACACCATTAATATTTAATTCTTTTGGAAGTTGTCCAATCATTTAACCACATCCGTGTATTTGCTTATGCGCCTTTGACTCGCTTTCATTTCTTTTTTAACATCTTTCTCTATAATAGGAAGGATTGCATTTAAAAATCTTTCATACAACGGAACACCACCAACTAAAGATAATGGACTCTGACCGTTAAAAGCAATCTCAGCAACCGCACTATTAAAAATGTAATCTATCTGTGTATTAATCACGTTTTTAAACACCTCTAATGCTTTTACGGACTCCTCTAAATCATCTTTTACCGTGCCATCCGGTTTCAATTCAATATCTTTACTTTCTTCTTCTGCCTTCTCTATTTCTTCATATGCTTTTTTAATTCTCTCCAATATCCCCATATCACAAGGGTTAAAACGGATAACTCTTGATTCGTCTCCATTTATTGCAAACTCTTTATATCCATCATCAAAATTAATACTTTGCATAATATCACCTTTCTTTTCGACCTTGTATTTTGCGATTTAAGCCATTTAAATTATTTAAGGGTACATTTCTAAACCCCAAAATAGGGGCGGTGGAACTAAGCCACCGCTAATTTAGGCAGGAGTAAATTCTTTTGTAGCCATATCGAAAGTACCAGCTGTTCTATTCCCTCTGTATTGAATTTCAAAAGGAATTTGAACTCCTGCGCCATCTCCACCAATAGACTGTGGAACGACAAGAACATCTTCTCTGTATGCCCAAGTAACTGTACCGGTACTTGTTACTAATACATCCACTACAGTCGTTTCCAATGATGAACCAGTGGAGCGATTATTTACAATGCTTGCTAATTGTGTAAATAAAGCGTCCCCTTCATATGCATAGAAGGTCTCAACTGAACCGGAAGGTTCATATCCTTTTACTACTGCAGAACTTTCACCTAATATGTTTTTAGTAGTTTCTACGTCTGGATTCAACTCAATTGTATATTCTTCTAAATCCTGTCCTAAACGTATGTAAGAGGTTGTCCCACCAAAGCTTGAATCCAAAAAGTGCGCCAAATACTTTCTTTCAATTTTAATCGCCATCTATTATTCCTCACTTTCTAATGTGTATTGAGCATATATCTGAACCTGATAAGTTACACCGCCATTTATATCTCCGTTCGGTATTTCATAAAGCATTGCGTTTGCGCTGCTCATTTTTACTATCTTTCCAGTTTTTATTTGCTCGTTAACCGTTGTTTCTATTTCCTGTCCCTTGACTGTTTCCAACCAATAGGATAAATCCAATAAAAAAGTACTATTTGCAAGTCTGTCATAGTCACTAATCGACTGATTGACTGCATATAGTACAAAATTGTGTTGCCTTATTTGATTTCCTAAAATATCTTCGCTCAATAACTGGTCACCTGTAGATGATAGACCGAAATTAGTTGGTTCTGAATCGGTAAAATCTACATGAATATCATTTGTAAATTCTGTTATCTTTGGGTAATCAGTTAACATTTGCTTCACTACTTCAATTACATTCATCTTTACCCCCTGTTCGCTATTCTTTGAGCACCTTTCAAGATGCTTTTTCTGTGGTCTGTTTTCATTCGTTCAAACCATTTTTTCCCTGCTCTTGGGTGATTGCCTGTATTATATATCAAATCTTTCCCAGTAAGTACTTTAGACTCTCCCTGTGAAGCCCATGCACTGCCAGTAACAGATGATACCATAAGCTTTCCATAATATTGATACCTTGCATATGGTGCATTTTGTTTTATTTGGCCACTTCCGATTTTAGTTCCTGCTGTTGCTGACTTTTCCAACACTCCTTGTTTAAATGGTGTGTATGGAGCCATCAAGCGAATGCATTCGCTATCAATATACCTTTGCACTTTACCATTGTTCTGCATATTGTGGTTTTTCTTTATGACTTCTACTGGTTTAATATTTAGTTTAAAATCCATCCTATCACCTACTTACAAGATAATTGATAATGGTGCATTTTCTCGCTGCCAAATATCTTTTTATCAAACGCTGTTATTGTATGTGTGTCATACGTCTTGATTAAAGTTGACATTGATGCACTAATAGTGGCACTTGTCGCATTATCAAATTCAAAATCTATTACTCCATTCACCACCAAGTCTTTACTTGTTGTTATCTCTAAATCCGTAACATTGCTTTTAGGAATAAATATTACTACTGAATCAGCATTCGCAATACCACTTCTCATGACATTGGATTGCTTGACTTCATTCCAGAACACTCCATTGACTACTTTTCTCACATAACCAGAGGAACTATATTGATATAGTGTTATGTCTGCATTTGTGTACATATCAGCACCCCCTGTATAGTAATCCTGTGTCCGATAACCAATTATAAATAATTTCTTTTATCACGGCTTTCTTAGCATCCTCAACCGCTTGTCCTGTAACATAGCTTACTGAATATTCGCCAACTCTTTCAGATGCTACATTGGTATTGCTGTTAGAGTCTTGATTGTAAAAACTCTCTGCTAATTCACAGCAGCACATCTTTACTGATTCCGGTATATTAGTTGAGTCAATATTATTAAAAGTATACTGGTCAATCTTCTTCGTAGCTTTCATAGCATAATAAGGGAATTCTGTTTCTGCTATTGATGCCTGTTTACCTAGTAAGTAACTAAGAGAATAGTATGTATAATCTACATAAGCCATTATTTATCACCAGCTTTTGCTTTTGTCTTGGGTTGTTTTGCTTTTACTTGTTCTTCCTGCTGTTTCTTCTTTTCTTGCTCTCTGCGCATACGATTAAATGAAGCTAAACCCATTTTAATCACCTCCAATAAAAAGAGGACGGATAACCGCCCTCATGATTAACCAATTTTATGTTTAAATTCTATGATTCTGATATTTTTAGGATCATATACTCTTGACCAGTTCGTGCCTGTCTCTGCTTCTGCATTTGTAGGAGAAGGGCCTGCTACACTTGCAGACGTAAATTTGACTCCACGTGGATGCAATACGAAGTGTTGACGATTGATAAGAATATCATCCCCAGCCAAGCTATCTCTATCTGTTTCAGTTGGTGTGGGTGCTGCTCCATTTCCTAACCCAATCGCACCCTCTCCAAATAAATATGTAGTGTATACATCTGTAGCCACCGGGCAAGTATCGTCTACGATAATACGTTTACCCATGTAAGAGTCAATCTCTATATTTTCAGAAGGCTTAATTGTAGTGATTAAGTTCTGTTTCTTAAGTTCTGCGTATACTGCGGAATGTACCGCAAAAGCTGATACTTTTCCAGCTGCATCTCCTAATTTAGTCACAGCATCAATAAAGGTATTACCTGTAATTGTGGCGGCATCACCTGTTAAAGCACTTACGTCCAATTGGTTAGAAGCAAGTGTACCAGATGCAAATACACCTTTTAAGATTGCAAATAACAAAGCTTGTCTCCTCCGGCTCCAATATTCTGCTACTAAGTCACCTATCGCCATCATTGGGTCGGAACCAGCTAAAGCTTTTGCTAAATCGTTTGTGCTCCAAGCCTTACCACGCATAAATAGAGCTGCAACGTCTTGGCTTGCTGTGATTTTTTCCGGTGTCAATGCTGCGCTATCGCTCAATACTTCATCATCACCAGTTAAATCATTCCAGTAAGGCATATTAATAAGTTTACCGCCTGCGCTTGCTAAAGCGTCTAATTGCTGGTCATTTGAAATGATTCCAGACTGTACTAATGCGGACAATTCCGCTGTTCTTTGAATTACATAAGGGTTAAATACCTCAGGTACAATAACATCTGCTATTCTTGTAGTTGCCATATTTTATTCACTCTCTCTTTCTTATTTTGCATTCATTAGTTGTTTTGCAAGTTCCGGATTCTCTCTCATGATCTTCCCTTGCTCTGTTAAGTTAAATGTGTCTTTTTTCCAGGGGTTATTTGTAATTGATTGCTGCCCCTGGTTGGTGCCTTGAGCGAATCTAGGTGTGTCCGTTGAATTAAATAGATAATCATTGTCATTTTTCACAGCTTCAACCGCCTTTTTAATATCATCAGCTTGGTTTTTGCTTTCTTTTAAACTATCCATTTCCAATAAAGCCTTTACTGCCTTTGCGTTCTTTGCTCCGTACTCGCTTATAGCAGCATCTAGCACGCTATTAAACTCCATATCAGCAATCTTTTTCTGGTATTCGACATCTTTACTACTTAGGTCTGTTTTAAGGTCGTTAATCTGCTTGTTTAAAGCATCAATATCAACCCCGTCAAACCCTTCTAAAGCTTTCTTGGTTTCATCCAATTGGGTTTTTAGTTCGTCTCTGTCCTGCTCTGCTGCTGTAATTTTCGCCTTTTCCCTTTCAATGTCTTTCCCATTCTCTGCCATGATTGTTGCAATCTGGTCTTCTGTAAGTCCCATTCCTGTTAAAATCTCTTTTTTCATCTATCTTCTTTCCTTTCATTTTTAAGTAGTTTTAAGCCTGTTACTTTCGGCTCATGAATCGACTGTTTTAAGACTAATCACCTGTCTAAGGGCATAAAAATAAGACGTTTAACCCAACGTCTTCTAGGGAGATAAAAAGGATCACCTTAACCTTTCTGCATAAATTCTATAAATAGCTTCAAGATATAGTCACCGCCTTTCAAAAATGAGCATAAAAAAACCACCTAACATTTATTTGCTAGATGGTATTATTTTACTTCTTCTATTATTTCAATTTCTGATTGATTAAAGCCTATATATTTCCCTTTTACATCTATCGTGATACTATCTTCTGTAACTTCTTCGTCTTCTTCTGCATCATCAACACAGACAACCTTTCCTTTATATTCGTTTCCTTCGATAGTTCTCAGCTTAACAATAGAAGAATTTGCAAAATCCCATATATTAACCATTTTTATTCCTCCTTTACTGGGACGATATGAGTTCCCTTTTTACCATAGTGAATTGCAAACCTTTTTGTATTAGTCCAATCAGTTCCATTATGATATTTACCTACTATTTCACTATATGTAACAAATTCCACATTTGATATTACACCTGAATTCAATACTTTAACTTTTCCAGAGCCGGAATAATTATTTATAATATCCTGAACCGTTTCCGCATCGATTGTTATTATGCTTTGTGGAGTGTTTCCTTTTGCTGTTCTGGACCTCATATAATCGTTATATTGTTTTGTTCCTTCAACATGCTTATAATATTGCTGCTTACTCAATTTAGTGCTGTACTCGCTGGTTTTTATTCTCTCCTTTATTATATCACTTGGGTTAGTTTTTGCAATACCTTTCCCACCGCCGACACGGCCTAAACCATCACCATAGACTCTTTGTCTTTCTTGTGGTAGATCCATAGCATTTGCAAATTGCACATATTGTTGAGATATAGCTTGGTATTTAACCTTAGCAGTAATAATATCGTCATTATCAGCATTTCCACTCTCTAATAGCTTTATTCTCTGCCTTTGTGCTCGCATTTGTGTTTCCATTTGTCTCATGCGCTGTGTTGCTTCATATGCAGTATATTCTTTCCCGGCAAAAGACTTTTTTTCATTTTCTTTCGCATTCATTTTAGCTAATTGTTTATCTGTGTATGTACGTTTAGAAACTCCTTTAACAAATGGATAATAACTATGCCGGCAGTTAGCACCACACAACCCGGTTACAGTGCCTAAACCACATTTAGACTCTAGTTCAGACTTTTTAAATACTTTACCTTGCCACTCCTGGTGTGAAGGTCTTGCTGTGCCATGCCATGATACTTCAAAATACTCTGTATCAAGTTCTTTTGCGTGTATTTCGTTTATCTTGCCGGTTACTTGAGAAACTCCTGTCATGACCGCCCTTCTCGCTGCGACTTCTACTCTATTGCTCCATCCGGTGCCATAGTCTACGGTTCTTAAACCACTCGCTGTCATTTCTTTTATTACACGGTTGATAGTTGAGTTGTAGTCAAATGCTCCTGTTTCAATATCCATCATGGCACCATCAAGGATATTCTGAAAATATTCCGCTGTTGGTGTAAATACTGTCTTTCCTGCCACCTTAGTAGCGAACCCTGTTGTTCTCGTTATGTTCTTTAGTTCGTCAAGAGTTTGAGATTTAACTGCTTTAATGGCCTGTTGTAATTCCAAGTTCTTACGGAATGGAATAAACTCTGTCCCGGTAGCTTTGTATAAGTCTTCATCCCTCGAATAACCTTCCCCAATTACATCTTCGTACAGATGTTTTATTTCTGAATGAGACAGATCTAATGTCCTTTTGAGAATATCATCTATTGTCTTCCTTTGTTCTCCCATTTGAGTCAACCGGAACAACTGCCAATCCGCTGACCTTGTTATCTCTTTGTTTATTGCGATACGTCGAACAATATCGTCCATGATACGCATTTCAGCATCTGACAGAAGTCTTTCAAACTCCTTTGGCATCTTCTCTAAATCAGATGGTGTATACATTTAATCACCGCCTAATTATAAGTTTAAATAATGCTTCATTTGCCACCTTTAAAACATTGTTTAATAATTTGATTACAGGCAATAATACTCTCTTCATAAAACACCCCCTACTGAATAGTATCCGCTTGTTGCGGTATGTTTTTAGCTGCTTCTTCCTTAGTTTCTGAATACCACTTCACCCGATACTCTATCAGACTCATTACTCCCATTGCCACATCCTGCCTGTCCTGTTGCCTTTCCGTTGCTTCATCCACTAGAATGCTATCATCCCACTCAAATGTAACCTCGTTATTCAATCCGGTAGGTAAACCACTTAAATTTCCAACTACCTCCATGCAATAAACTAAATGCTTCAAGGCTTTTTCCAAGGACTTTTGTGTATCTTTTATGGTTTGATAGGACCGTTGCTTACTTGTCTTTATTTCCTCTGCTGTCTTATCTACATTCTGTGGATCCGATAATGTTCCGTAAGCCAGTCCACACTTAAATTCTATTTGCCGTAGTAACTTGTCCAATCCGTTGAATAAACTAACGTCTCTTATGTCCGGTGAAAATGTCTTTATTGAATCTTTTTCTGTATCTGATGAAAAAAACAAGCTTCTAAAAAGCCTTTCTTTTCCTTGCGGTAGTATTGGATTCCCATATACATCTAACTTAAAGCAGTCGATACTTGCATCTACAGCCAATTCAGAGCCTTCATACTCCCACAATATTCTGGAATACTGTTTGTCAAGTTCTTCCAAGTCTCCAACTGCTCTGGAATACACGGAGACACCTAAAGGGGACCCGGTATCAATCGTATTGGCGAAAGGCATCTTGAAGTAAGCAAATAATGGTTTCTTTATGTTTTGGATTGTAACTTCCGGTGCTAACTCTGCCCATTCTTCTACATCTGTCAATGGTATCTCTTTACCTAGATTGTCGCTATATTCAGCATTCGTATTTAGAAACGCTCTATTTTTTATGGTATATGTAGTCCCTACTAAAGAATGTTCTTCCAGCCGGGTATATACGTAATCACCTACGCTTTTTGTGTCCAGGAATACGGCTCCTGTTATTTCTCCTCTGGAATTTGTTGCTGTAGGGAAAAAGTAATCAGCTTGTGTAATGTCTACCTCGATATTCTCACCATTTGCATATGGTTTAAATACTATTCCTCCTTTAGCACAGGCATATTCTGTATATCTACGAATATCATCAATAACAACTTGATACTGCTCGTCAAGATATGTATTATTAACAACATTGCTTTCCATTTCCAGTGTTACCAGCCTAGCAATTTCAGCAGCTATTGAAGACGATAAATTGAATCCTTTTACTGTGCCACTTAACCAAGGTGGCACACCCTGGTACATTTTAGACCACAAGTCAACCGATACAGACATTTCAGGACTCGTTATAATATCAGTATCTAGTTCTTTTTCAACGGTTGTACTACTAAACAACTTACTTACCACCTTTCTTATGAGGTTTAATAGTTTTTCTAACATCCTACATACCTCTCCTTCTCCAAATTTCTTCTAATGCGTAACGAATAGCATCTATGTGATGGTTATTTGCATCTGGATAACCGCTCAATACATTTCCTTCTTTATCTCTTTCATATTCATAGTCTAGAAACTCTGTCGCTGTGTTAGGTGTCCTTGTATTATCAATAATGATTTCACTTAGTGATTGCAGCCATTTCATTGAGTACTCAACACTATTGGGACCCTTTATCGCTCCTCTTGCAAACAAACCATATGATCTATAATCCTCAATGGACTTATTCTCTGCACTATCACATACAATCTTGTCATTAGGGTTTATTCCATGTTCTTCTTTCAATATCTTTGCTGTTTTCTCGTTGCTGGTCTTGTTTCTTCTATCTTCATCCAAGATATAAAGTTTGTGTTGCTGCGCATTGTAATAGACTTTATTAAATGTCCACGGGTCCGGATACCAACCCCAGTCAACTCCAAAGTACAATCTATCAAATGTTGCAGCTTCTTCATTTGTTATTGTTCTGACGGTAAGGTTATCAAAGATATTACCTCCTGTACCATTTGCAACACCCATGTATTCATTTTCGTATGCTGTTGGATTGACTTCTTTTAAAAACTCTGCTTCATCAATGAACGGTTTTCCTAGCCATTGTTTTGGAACGTCTAAATAAGTACTATGTGTTATCAGCCTGTTAGCTTTTGGAACCTTAATATATTTATTTGCCCAGTTTATAGCACTTTTAGGAGGGTTAAACGACTTAAATATATAAGCTTTCTCACCGCCACGGATTAGGGACTGTTCCATATTACGAACTTGTTCCGCTCCTTTAAACTGGTCTAATTCTTCAAACCACGCAACTCCAATATAACCAAATGGTGCTTTAATTGATTTAATCTTGAATGGATCGTCTGCTCCACGAAAGAATATCTTTTGCCCTGTACTTTTCTTTGTGATTTCCAAAGGAGAAGTAGTACATTTGTATTCGTCCTCAAGTCCTAGTGCTGATATTGCCCATAGCATTTGTTGATATACTGAATCCCTTAATGTATCTTTTACCTGTCTTAAGACACAGGCATGCATATCTGGATTCTTTTCAATTAAGTCAATTACCTCTGTACTGATAAATGAAGATTTTGTAGAACCACGACCACCCGGGAATACATATTCTGTATGTTCCTGATTTTCTATATCAAATATGACTTTGCTAAATGCCGGCGCAACCATTGTGGCAGGAATACCGGAATATTTAACTCCTTCGTTCCGTTCCTCTGGTTCCAACTTCTTGCGTTCCATTTCCAGCTTTAGCTTGTCAAATTCTATCTTGTGCTTGTCCATTGGGTTATACATGAAATGTTTATCAAGCCAGTCAAGAGATTTCTGTTTGTCAGCCAGCTTGATGCTGACTCCTTCTCTGCCTTGTTTTACCTCTTGTATAAGTTGAGTGTCTACATTAGAGGATTCTTTGAAATCGACATAATTTACTTCAAACTCACTTCCATCATTCTCGATTGTCTTTCTGCCAAAGTTAAGATAATCACCTATGTCTGAAAAGGCTATCTTCATGTGCATTTCTACTATGTCTGATTCACTAGCTACTATTTGCTGACGTTTAATCTCCTTGAGTCTCTCTATTTCCTTCTTGACACAAGGCTTCACAAGCATTTTATACCCTTCTGCATTTGCTACATCATAACTGCGTCCGTAGGCTTTCAAGTAACTCTGCGTTGCATTAAATGTCTTACTGTAATAAATGCAAAAAAGCCTTTGTTCATGAGTGAGGTCTTCATTTAACATTGTTTCCCTCGTCCCATCATCAAAAGCTTTCCTGCTTGCATTGCATTGCGTTGCATTGCATTCCCATTTATCTCTTGCTTTCCAACTACGAACTGTAGTAACCGGAATGTTTAACTGACTTGCAATCTCAGTTAATTCTATACCCTGATTACTTTTATATATTTCAAATGCTTTATCTCTGTTTGGATCTCTTGCTCTTGCCATTTATCACCACCATCCTATGTTATTATTTTATCTAAGCATAAAAGCACAGTACAAAAACACGTTATTATTAAAAATATATACCGAAAAGCACCATCTTGTTTATGTGCAACAAATTCCTTTAGTCCTCCGTATATTACTATCAAATAAATGGTTAATAATATCCAAGCTATGTACTCCATGTATTCACCCCTTTAACCTTTCTATTTCTTCTTCTAATTCTTCTATTCTTCGCTCCATTGCACTGATTTGTATTGATGCCCTAATAATTATCTCCAAGTCTTTTTCTGCTTCATGATTCAATTCGTCAATAATTATATTTTTCCTAAACATCAAAAGACACATAATCGCATAAACTACAACATATATTAAAAATACACCTATATTCATTTTCTCACGACTCCTTTATTTACTAACCGGCATATTGCCAAATGCAACCGCCTGCTGTTTTTGCTTTTCCTTTACACACCTTTGTGATATCCGATTGATTCGTTCCTGTCTCTCGCTCTGCATGGTATGTGCTATAGTAGGTTTTTATGTAATCTCCTGTTTTTGTGAATTGGGAAATTACTTTTCCATTCGTTTTTCTGTTCAATACACTATAAGCATGTTGTTTGTTTTCGCTTGATGTATTCCATTCGAGATTATTAATATGGTTATTGGTCTTATTTCCGTCCTTATGGTTTACTTCTTGTTTGTTTTCTTGATTGTCAATAAAGGTAAGTGCCACAAGCCTATGAATTAACATGTTTTTCTGTTTTCCATTATCATATAAAGCAACTAGCAAATAACCATTTGTGTGTACAAGTGGTTTTAATATTCTTTCTTTTATTGTTTGTTCTTTGCCGTCGCTACGCATAATAACCCTTTTAAGACTTTTAATTCTTCCTATGTTGCTTACTTGGTATGACCCCTTATATCCTTCTATGTCTTTCCATATCTCCATTTTCTATCTCTCCATTCTACACATAAAAATAGGCACAGCTTTTCGCCATGCCTTGATTAAAAGTTATGAAGAGTTCGGGAACATACCCCGATATGCGTTACTCTTGTTTTATTATATTGCTGTTCGTTCCTTGACTGTCCGCTTAGTCGCTTTTTTTGAAACGTTGTTTTTCCCTCCTGTACTAGACAGGCACTACCTTTTTAAATTTATAGAGCTACCTTTTACAGTAGCCCTTTTGAGGATTTGAATAATAAGATTGCATTTCTGTTTTTCGGGAACAGCTTGCATTTGTTTTTATTATTACTATACCATTATCTCACGTTTTTTTATAAACTTCTATTAACTCATGGATACTTTTGTATACTAACTTTTTGTTTTCTTAACTTTTTCAAATTCTAATAATGCCATTCCATGAATCTTTCTTGCCCATATGTATGAGATTCCCATCTCAACTGCTGATTGTTCCAATGTCTTATTGTTTATGTACCGTTTTATTAAGATTGTTCTTTCCCTTATGCCCTTTATCTGCTTTATGATGCTTATTATTTCCCTTTTTAAGTCTACTAGTTCGTCTATGAGGTCGTTTATCTCATTTTCAAGGTCTGCAATCTTTACTACTGTATTCCCTACCTTGTCACTTGTTCCGCTACCATGTGGCTCGTCTGAATATGTAACGGATATATTAGTTGCCATTGCTCTAAGCCTGTCCACTTCCTCCTGATTGCTGTTTATTAAGTCGTCTATGTCTTTTAACTGATACAAATATTCCTTTGCTGTCATATTACACCTCACTATCTAAATATCTTCTACATGAACCAATCTCAATAATATCATCAACCACAAAATCTTTAAAATCGGCTTTATAACCATTAATGTGTTCTTTTACATCTTCCAAATCTTCGCACCATTCAATATTTATTTCTCCGTTTTCTTCAAAATGTGAAACAACTAAGAATGGTTTTTCTGGTCTTGTAAAAATATTATTTGTGTCCATACTATTACACCTCACTCTCTAAGCCTTGCCTATGTATTTAACATTTTCACAGGGTGCAGCACTTGTATGCCCCGACTTTTCGATAAGAAAACAACGCGATTTAACATCTAGGTCATAATCTTCCACATTTTCTATTATCTTTTCCGTACCATCCGTAAATTCTATTTTTATATCGAACATATTTACACCTCATTTCTGTTTGATAACCCAAGCAAGTAATCACTTGTAACTCGGAAGTATTGTGCAAGCTTTATTATTTTTTCTCCTGTTGGTTCAGAAACACCTCGCTCATAGAAGCTAATCATATTCGCCGATATGCCTGTATCTTTCTGCACCTTCGCCATTGACACATTTTTCTCAAACCTAAGTTCTTTTAAACGTTCTTTAAATTGACTTCTAACCAACATCTTTATCCCTCCCGAAT
>NZ_QRCT01000049.1 GCF_003363435.1 Anaerosacchariphilus polymeriproducens | reverse complement strand
GGGATTCAAGGCATCGAAGTTTTTTAATAAAGCAGCCAAGACCGCAAAATATATCGAAAAGATATCAGAAGTAGTATCCTATACCGGCAGCTTCACAGTCAGTGCAGTGAACTTAAAGCATGATGTCACAAATGCCATCAAGGAATACAAAGCAACAGGAAGTATCAGCGCAGAAAGTGTATTCTCAATACTGGCAGACGGACTGGGAGTAGGACTTAGCGGTAAAGGCCTGGTATCCAGTGGGAAAAGCCTTCGAAAGATGCTTCAGTCAGACTTTACCGGAGTTGGAAAGAATACTTCACTGAAAGAGAAACTTAGTAAGAATAAATTTGGGCTAGGAAATCAGGCTGGGGGAACTGGGAATCGCCTTTCTTATGATTTGCAGTATTTTGCGAGTAAGGGAGTAAGTGAAGCTAAATATCAAGTTGGTGCTTATAAAGATATAAAGGGAGTAGAAGGTCTTGACGCACACCATGCGGGGCAAAAAGCTGCAATGAAGAAATTAGTCGATGGTTATGACCCAATGACTGCACCAGCAATAAATGTTCCAGAAGTAGGACACACAAGAAAGCATTTTGAAAGAGGTATAGTATCAAGAAGTACAAAAGGAATAACTAATGCAAGACAACTACTTGCAAGAGATATAAGGGAATTAAGAAGAGTTTACCCCGATATTCCAAATTCAAAATTACAAGAGTTAATTGAAATGAATAAAAAATTATATCCAGAAATGAGGAAGTAAAATGAATGAAATTTTTATTAAAAGTCTTTACGAAACTATTGTCAAAGACAAGGAACTATATAGGAGTCAACTAGATAATTCAAATATTGATAAGGTAAAAGATGAATATCTAAAACAAGTTTTAGAAATATATAATAATGTATCAGAAGAAAAGAAGGATGCATTGATTGATTTTATAGAACTAGTCATTATAGATACTATTTCACATATACTAGGTATAATTGATGGAAGTAGTACACTTAGTGGATGTGATGCTGAACCTAAATTATATTTAGATAATGTTGATACTGATAATGAGTTACAAGATTTATTTTTACAATATGTAGAGGAAATTGAAGAATAGGTACTACAATTTAGATGTATAAAAAGTAAGTTAGTAACTGCATAAAAAATAATAAGAGTAGAACTCAGATAAATCAATAAAAATATGAAGAGTTAACGCTGCATAAATCTAATAATGCAGTGAATAGGGGGAAAAGTGGCAGATAAATTTAAAAAGAAAATACTAGTTGATGAAACTAAAAAATACTTTCTAAATCCTTTACCACATTATCCCCTTTTTAAGCTAAAAGTTAAAGAAAATATCGTTGTAAATGAAAAGCCGATACTTCAATTACAACGGTATTTTTTGTTTATGTACAGATACAAATGGCTTGTATTATATGCGTGCAAGGTATTATAATACAGGTATTAGAAGGTTTATCAATTAAGATATTCTGACCGGCAGTATTGAAAACAGCCAAAGTCTGAACCGTTACTGCTATGTACAGGGCAATCCAATCCGTTATACCGATCCATTTGGATTGTGCCCGCAAAACAACGGAAGCTTTAGTTCAATAGGACATACGGTACTAGATGTTATAGGGTTTATACCGGGGGTTGGAGATGTAGTAGATGTAATAAATGCAGGCTGGTACTTGTTAGAAGGCAATGAAGAAATGGCAACACTAAGTGCTATGTCAGCTCTGCCATTTATAGGTTCCGTGGTAGGTTCCGGAATTCGTCTGGGATTCAAGGCATCGAAGTTTTTTAATAAAGCAGCCAAGACCGCAAAATATATTGAAAAGATATCAGAAGTGGTATCCTATACCGGCAGCTTCACAGTCAGTGCAGTGAACTTAAAGCATGATGTCACAAATGCCATCAAGGAATATAAAAAAACAGGAAGTATCAGCGCAGAAAGTGTATTCTCAATACTGGCAGACAGACTGGGAGTAGGACTTAGCGGCAAAGGCCTGGTATCCAGTGGGAAAAGCCTTCGAAAGATGCTTCAGGCAGACTTTACCGGAGTTGGAAAGAATACCTCACTGAAAGAGGCACTTAGTAAGAATAAATTTGAGCTAGGAAATCAGGCCGGTGGAACTGGGAATCGCCTTTCTTATGATTTGCAGTATTTTGCGAATAAGGGAGGGGTTAACACTGACTGGATTACAAATAAAGGCTACAAGCCACAACCTGGTGAAAGAACATTAGAAGGATTCATGAAGAACAACATTTCTCCCGATGCAGAAGTAGGGTTATACACTAAATCAAGCGGTTTTAATAATAATAAAGGAGATGTAGGGGGGCAATTTAAAAGATTTGGAGCAGAGGAACACGGTGGTTTGGCACCACACGTTCACCAGCCAACAAGAAATGTTGCTCCAAATGGAAATATTTATGGATCTACAGGGTCAAAAACAGCAAATGGAGGAGTTACATCACCAACAAAACTTGATATAAAACAACTTTATGATTATTTATTTAATGGAAAGTATAGACAGTAGGAGGAATGAGAATGGTAGGTAATTTCGATTGCACTCAATTTATAACATTTGACTCAAGTGCTTCTGAAGAAAAACTTAATAATATGCTAAGTTCGTTTCAGGCATTAGGATTTATAGTTATTTCCGGTGATGAGGTAAAACCTATCAAGCGGCAATACTTTAAAGACTATAGTGCCCGCTATTTTATTGAGTTGAAATTCGACAATTTTATGGGAGAATTCGAAGATTGGGAACAGCTAGATAAGCCGCCTATACTGATAAATCAATTTATAGAGACTGCATACAAAATGGTGGATAGTGAAGGGATTTCGAATATTAAAATTATTTTAACCTCATTTGCAGAAGAAGAAAGAACAACAAATGAAGTAATGGTTGTAGAAAAGAGTCATATTAGGGAAGGACTATATATCATGTCAAAACATAATTTTGAAGTATGGGTTGATAATCTGATTTTAGAAATACTAAAATAAAAATGATGCATTTAAGTAGAATTAATTATTTCTAAGAAAGGGATAAAGAAACTCAGCACACCACTAACACTGGTCACTGCATGGTTTTTTTATTATAATAAATACAATAAAATATACATATAAAACAAAAAAGTATTTACAAATAACCTAATTAAGTATATGACATAATCAACAAAACAAAAAGGAGGTCATACATATTTGGCAGATATTATTAATATCAGATTAACCAAGGATTGTCCTGAAGTATCACTAATGGATACGCAAGCAAAGGCTCTTGGCATATTTAGAAATGATTGTGAGGGCAATAACTTTGATGGTGAACTTTGATACTTCATTTTACAAGAAACTTGAGAAATATAGTGAAAATGTCAGAGTTTCGATGCACCTAGGAATAAACAATTTTACAATTTTATTTTAGAAATATATTAGGGAGAAAAATGAACAATATTAAAAATGAAAGAAATATGATTTTATTATTGTTTGGACGAACAATTTCTATGTTTGGTTCAACAATGTTTTTAATCATTTTACCGTTACATGTTCTTGGTTTGACGGGAAGCTTGAAAAGTTCAGGTATTTTTTTTGCTGTTGTAAATATTCCGGCTATAATATGTACACCCTTTTTTGGGGTTGTTGTTGAAAAATTAAATAGAAAATATATTATTGTATTCTGTGATTTTATGACGACACTCTTGTATATAATACTTTTTCTTTCGTATAATAGAAAGAAGAGTGATATTATTATATTATTGATTGTGTCTATGATTATTAATCTATTGTCAAAAATATTTGAAATATCATCAAAGGTAATTTTTACAGAAATCAGCACAGAAAACACCATAGAAAAGTATAATGGGATTCGAAGTTTCTGGGATAACGGATCTGCATTAATAGCACCAGTATTAGGTACTTATTTATATGAATTTCTGGGTTTTCAAAGAGTGCTTTTAATTATTGCATTAACTTATTTATTATCCGCAATTCAAGAATGTTTTATCATATATAAAGCAAAAGAGAAAAGGATTCATGAAAAAGGTGAAAAATTCAGTAAACAGTTATTGTCCGGGATGCAGTTTGTTTATAAGCAAAAAAATATTCTCTATTTATTTATTATCATCATGAGCTTAAATTTTTTTATTGCTAATAACGATGAAATTATTAATCCTGGTATCCTTATCCAAAAATACAATATTTCTGATAAATACTATGGGTTGTCTTCTACTTCTGCGGTATTTGGTTCTCTAATTGCGGGACTATTTATTTTTAAGAATAAAATTATAGATTTAAAAAGTCATCTGAAAGGATTGTTTATTGCAAATAGTTTTTTTATGATTATAACCGCTGTTCTATCAATTACTTTATATTCTTTTTCGAATAAAGTCTTTTTTTGTTTTTTTATCATTTTACAGTTTTTCATTGGAATGATTACAACCTGTATAAATGTGCCTTTAGGTTCATATTTACAAACAAAGGTACCATTGAAATTCCAAGGAAGATTTTTTGCTTTATTATCGTTCTTCTCGAGTTTGTTTGTTCCTATGGGGATTAGTTATTCTGGGTATTTGTCTTTACATATCCAAGCAGATAATACTTATATTATAAACAATATATGTGTTATTCTTATTGTAGTTGTATTATTTTCTGGTAACAAAATTGGTATTTTGGATAGTAATAAATAAGAAACATCTTGTTGCCAGACTGCATTGATCCGGAAGTTCTTTGGACCATGGCAGATATTGATCCAGAATTTCTGGTTTGGTGTACTGATTTTGCTTATATGTGAAGAGTGGATGGAGCGAAAAGATATAATTGTGTTTTCAACCCTAAATAGCAATTGTATTAATACAGAATTAGAAATTGAAACGCTCTAATATGCACTGGCTCATATACTGTTAAGAAGGGACTTATTCTTCATAGCGATAAGGGAAGTGGTATTAGTTATTTTATAAGAGGAGCTGTTTCGGGTAAAAATAGGTAGAAAGTAGTTTCCGTCTCGTTACTTTCCACATGAATAGACGCCTTATGTCTCTTTGCAATCTCGTTGGCAATAGCAAGGCCTAATCCCGTACCATTTTTGTTTTCCTTTGCATGAGTTTTATGGAAGCGGTCAAAGATGTAGGGAATATCTTCTGGTGAAATGCCAATTCCATGATCGGTTACAGTGAGGACAAAACCATCTTTCTTTGTCAGATTTACTTGAATTAATCCCTGTTCTACTGAAAATTTCACAGCATTATCAAGTAAAATCAGAAGCAGTTGACGAATTCGGTCATAGTCTCCCATGACAAGACATTCTGTATCAGGGACTTCAACTGCAACCGTAATATTTTTGATCAGCGCTGTGCGGCGGATCGCACGAGTAGCATCTTGTACCACATCGCAAAGATTTACTTCCGAAATTGTAAGATGAAAACCCTCATCCTGTAAACGTGATAAATCTAGCAAGTCGTTGACTAAACGTTCTAAATGGTTGCTCTCTGACAGCATTTGGTCATAATAATCGGAAATTTCCTCAGGCTTGTTTACGGTCCCATCCTGCAAAAGTTCGAGAGAACCACGAAGAACTGCTACTGGAGTGCGCAATTCGTGAGACACATTTGCAACAAAATTTTCTCTCAGGCGATTCAGCTTTTCCTGCTCAGCTTCTGCTGACTGCAATCGTAGCGCAAGGGTATCCAAAACACTTGCAAGCTGACCGATTTCGTCCTGCTGACAGACACCTGTTTGGGCAACATAGTTCCCATCCGCAAGTTCCAGTGCGGTTGTTTTCATCTGTGCTAAAGGACGGGTAAAGCGATAAGAAAGAAGTGCCGCTGCAATTCCTGCGAAAATAAGGGCTACGCCTATACCAATGATGAGTGCTAAAATACCTTGCTCTACCGCTGCATTGATGCCACTGATTGGTGAATGCAGCAAAACAGCACCAATAACACGCTCTCCATCAAGGATTGGCGCACCTACTGTCAATGCATTTGTTCCCAGTAAATCCGAAAATTCTTCCCCATATGTCAGCTCTCCGGAAAAAACTCTGGATACAATCTCTTCTGCATTTTCGGGAAGCTTTTGATAGTTTGCAGAGTGCATACCGTGACCATGAACGGAGATATTGAGATGTTCGTCCACAATCCAAACTTCAGCCATCGCCAATTCATCTAAAAATCGCAAATATGCACCATATCCTCTATTACCTTCTTGAAAGGATGATAGTGTAGATGCAATAGAAACGGCCTTTTGCTCCATTGTTGTGCGATTTATGGTTATCGTATGGTTACGAAATAAAATTAGAAATACGCTTCCTAATACTATGGAGAATAATAGCATGACAACAGCAAAGGCCGCCACCAACTTCATAAGGATTTTATTTTTCATGTAGTCACCTCGAACTTATATCCAACATTTCGCACTGTGCGAATTTCCCAAGTGGGGTGCTCAATCACATCCAGCTTGGCACGCAACCGCTTCATATGAGAATCTACCGTGCGTGGGTCACCATAATAATCATATCCCCATAACAAGTCAAGAAGCATATCACGGGTATAGGCACGATTTCTGCCATTAACAAGAGTCCAGAGCATGTCAATTTCCCGTTTGGTTAGTGGAATAGGTTTTGATGCGATATATACACTATAATCGGCAAGATTGATACGTAAATCCTCTATTAACAGAACTTGCTCACTTACGTTCTCGCTTTTTTGAATACGGCGCATCACCGCTTTTATACGTGCCATCACTTCACCAGGTGAAAATGGTTTAACGATGTAATCATCTGCACCTATTTCTAGTCCCATGATTTTTTCAAAGTCCTCGCCTCGTGCGGTAATCATAATAATAGGAACATTCGACTCCTTACGTATTTCACGACAAACCTGAAAACCATCCAACTTTGGCATCATAACATCCAATAGGATTATTTGTGGCCGATGATTATGAAATGCTTCCAAAGCTGCTTGTCCGTCCTCGGCAAGTATGATACCATATCCTTCTTTTTCTGCTGCAGTTTTTAAAATATTTAAAAGCTGTGGATTATCGTCAGCAATTAAAACAGTATTCATAACAAGACCTCCTTTTGTTTTATTATATAGCATATCAAATAAACATGGCAAATGAATGGCATGATAACTTAAAACGACAAAAATATAATTTATCAGTGCCACGAAACTGCCATATAAGCTTGATAAGATAAAGTTGTTCCATAAGGAATTCCCAAAATGAAAGGAGAAATTATATGAACAACAAAAAAAGATTAATCACCGGATGTATCGTTGCGGCAGCTCTTACAACCACTTCCATGATCGCTTTTGCGGCATCACCATACAGTACTCCTGCCGAAGCGGTATCAGGAATTACAGGCAGAACAACAGAAAGTGTTATTGCTGAAAGAATGGAAACAGGCAAAACTTATGGTGCAATTGCCTCCGCAGCAGGAAAGCTAGATGAGTACAAAAAAGCAAGTCTTGAGATGAAAAAGAATAATCTGAATGCTCAGGTTGCAGCCGGAACAATCACGCAAGATAAGGCGGATTCTATTATTAAGTCAATTGAAGATAATCAATCTACATGTGATGGAACAGGCACAGCAAAAATTGGTCAGAAAATGGGTGCAAAATTTGGTTCTAACGGAGCAGGAAAGGGTAACCAAGGCTCAAGAATGGGTCGTGGTCAAGGTTCAGGCTGTGGTATGAATAGTAGTAGTTCATGTATTTACCAGTAATGTTATAAAAGCAGAATATGAATTGGAATAGGAGGTTAATCGTTATTTGATTAACCTCCTACTCCATTAACGATTATTTAGCCTTCTGATAAAAAATAGTCTTGTAAAAGCCTTCAATCTGTTGTACACAATGCCTTACGTATAGATTTAGTTATTTTAAACTTAAAAAATATATATTATAACAATAATAAGAGTCAATGTTTCCTCTCGATAGCATAAAATAAACTAAATCAAAAGGTAAGGAAAACTATGATTATCCATATAGTGAAAAGAGGAGAGACGATTTCTTCAATTGCTCGAAATTATGGAATTGATGAAGAAATCTTAATTCGTGAAAATGGGGTGTTTAATAGAGAAAGTTTAGTAATAGGGGAAGCGTTAGTTATTATATATCCCAAACAGATTCATATTATTCAGGCAGGTGAAACATTAGAAGGTATTGCAGCAACTTATGGAATTACTGTATTGGAAATATTAAGAAATAATCCATATCTTTCAGACAGAAAGTATATTTATCCAGGAGAGAAAATTATTATACAATATAAAGATCTAAAGATAAAAAAAATCGCTACGAATGGAGCAACTTATACATTTGTTGATGAGAATATATTGAAAAAGACATTGCCATATTTGACTTATCTGACCGTTATAGGGAATATAGTTACAGAAGAGGGTGGAGTTCTAAGTGTTGATGATAGGGATATTGTAGAACTTGCAGGATTATATGGGGTAGCCCCAATTATGATGTTAACAGCATTTGGGAATAACCAAAGTGAAAAAATTGAAACGACACATATAATTTTATCTGACCAAGAGATACAAGAGCAGTTACTTAGTAATATTCTATTTGTTCTAGAAGAAAAAGGTTATGCTGGAATTAATGTAGATAGCCCATATATATATCCTCAAGATCGAGAGAATTATATGAATTTTATTGAAAAATTAAACATACGTTTAAAAAGTAAAGGATACAAATTATTTAGTACATTTGGAATCAGTGTCTTTGATGTTATGTCGGGGATTTTTTTTCAAGACTTCGATTATTCAAAACTAAGTCAGGCAGTGGATGGAGTAATATTTACGGCATATGAAGGTGGGTATGAAGTAGGAGTGCCTACAGGGATGCTTGCTTTCGACACGGTATTAAATTTTTTAGAAAAATTAGTTGGTTATATTTCTTCCGACAAGATAAGCATTGGTTTACTTAATGTAGGATATTTGTGGCAGCTTCCTTATATTCCAGGAATTTCTAAAGGGCAGTCGATATCTTATCAATCTGCGATACAGTTAGCTAGTGACCAAGGTGCTAAGATAATGTTTGATGATACAACAAAAGCTTCTTATTTTCAATATGTAGAAATTTATGATTATATTGTAAGGTTTTGGGATGCCAGAGCCATAGATGCTTATTTAAAATTAGTGTTGGTATATGAACTTCAAGGTGTGACAAATAACAATATAAGTAATTTCTTTTATCAAATGTGGTTGATAATAAATACACAGTATGATATTGAGAAAATTTTTTGATTAGAGTTATAGAGACTGTTTACAAACAGCTGCTGTGTATTAAAACATAGCAACTGTTTTTTGACTAAAGAACAAGAACTAGTCCATATAAATCAACTGCTTATTTAAAGAACATTATATTTATCATATGATGAAAAAAACACGATATTCAGTTTAGGCAGGATAAGGAGCGCAAATTTTATGTGATGAAGTTTATGAATTAAAAAACAGAACTTTGATTAAAAATGGTTAGATATTTGGAAATAATTTGTATATAATCCACAGATATGGACAGTATTATGTTTCATAGATGTGGATTATATTATTTATAAGAATATATTTAGTGAAATATTACAGGAAATAATTGTTGACGATGAGCAGAAGGATTGTTAGAATGTATTGAGTGTCACATGTAATACTGGTTACATTTCATAAACTCATTGGTTACATTTCGAATTTGGTTATTAATCGGTCCATAAGAAGAGAGAAGGTTAATCATGGAAGAAAAAGAATGGCTTATATTAAATTATATATTACCTAAAAAACCTTCAAGGGTCAGAGTGAGCATTTGGAGAAAATTAAAAAAGCATAACTCTGTTAATATTGGACACGCCATGTGGGTATTGCCGTTGACCGAAGAAAATATTGAATTGTTCAAAGAGATTTCAAATGAAATATTTCAGAACAATGGAGAGGCATATATTATGAAGTCCTCTTTTATTGATGAAAAAAGTACCAATAGTATTATTGAAACATTTAATAAGGTAAGGGATAATGATTGATTTATAGATTGTACCTAAGTGGAAAGGAGAAATGTTAATGAAATTTTATTGTACTGAAACAGAAGATGTATTCAAAGCTGTTAACAGTAATGAGAATGGTTTGACGACATCTGAGGCAGAGAAGAGATTGGAGGTGAATGGTAAGAATAAGCTTAAAGAAGGTAAAAAAGTATCTACAATGGAACGCTTTTTAAATCAATTAAAAGATCCGATGATTATTATTCTGATAGCCGCTGCTGTTATATCAGGGATTACAGCTGCATATTCAGGTGAAGGGTTTGCAGATGTGGTTATTATCATGATTGTTGTAATCATTAATGCAGTTTTAGGCGTTTATCAAGAAAGCAAAGCAGAAAAAGCGATTGAAGCTTTGCAGGAGATGGCTGCTGCTACCAGTAAAGTTCTTCGAAATGGACAAATTGAAGTAGTAAAAAGTGAGGACATTGTAGTTGGAGATATTGTTCTTTTGGAAGCTGGAGATGCAGTTCCTGCTGATGGAAGAATTATTGAAAGTGCAAGTATGAAAATTGAAGAATCTGCTTTGACCGGTGAGAGTGTTCCGGTCAATAAGATCATGGAAATTCTGAATCTGAATGATGCTTCCGATATACCATTGGGTGATAGAAAAAACATGGTATATATGGGCAGTACTGTTGTTTATGGACGTGGTAAGGTAGTTATTACAGGAACAGGAATGGATACTGAGATGGGCAAAATTGCAGATGCAATTGCTCAGGCAGAGGAAGGACAAACACCGCTTCAAATCAAACTTGCAGGACTTAGTAAGATACTTAGTTATCTGGTCATTGGAATTTGCGCATTTATTTTTATTTTCAGCCTTATCCGTTCTGGAGATTTACATGCGAATGTCATATTAAATACATTTATGGTAGCAGTAAGTCTGGCAGTTGCTGCGATTCCGGAAGGTTTAGCGATGGTAGTGACGGTAGTATTATCAATCGGTGTTACCAATATGTCAAAAAGAAATGCTATTATCCGACGATTAACAGCGGTTGAAACATTGGGATGTGCAGAAATTATCTGTAGTGACAAAACCGGCACTCTTACGCAGAACAAGATGACAGTTGTGGAGCATTATAGTGAAGATGAAAAATTACTTGCTACTGCTATGGCGTTGTGCTGTGATGCTGAACTTGACAGTGATAATCAGGCAACAGGAGAACCGACAGAATGTGCTTTAGTAAATTTTGCATATGCGAATGGACTTCCAAAGCCGCAATTAAAAGAAAAGGCTCCAAGAATTGGTGAAGCACCATTTGACAGTATGCGTAAAATGATGAGTACGGTTCATAAAACAGAGCAGGGAATTGTACAATATACAAAAGGTGCTCCGGATGAAGTTCTGAAACTTTGTACCTCATATTTGAAAGATGGACAAATTTTACCACTTGATGAAAAAACGAGAGAACAAATACTGAAAGAAAACAAAAATATGGCACAAAAAGCGCTTCGTGTTTTATGTGCAGCACAAAAAACTTATGAGAAAGAACCAGAGAATTATGAAGTATCTACTCTTGAAAAAGACTTGACATTCCTTGGTCTTACAGGAATGATAGATCCAATCCGTCCTGAGGTCAAAGATGCAATTGATGAATGTAAAACTGCAGGAATCTCAGCTATCATGATTACCGGAGATCATAAAGATACAGCTGTTGCAATTGCAAATCAATTGGGAATCCTCAAGAGTGAGGAACAAGCAATTACCGGTTCTCAATTAGATAGCATTAGTGATGCTGAATTAGAAAAATCAATTCAGAGTTATAGAGTATATGCCAGAGTTCAGCCAGAGCATAAAGTGAGAATTGTTAATGCATGGCGTAAAAATGGATGTATTACTGCAATGACTGGTGATGGAGTTAATGATGCTCCAAGTATTAAGAGTGCAGATATTGGAGTAGGTATGGGAATAACCGGCACGGATGTTACAAAGAATGTAGCGGATATGGTACTTGCAGATGATAATTTTGCAACAATAGTAGGTGCTGTTGAAGAAGGCAGAAAAATTTATGATAATATTAGAAAAGCAATTCAATTTTTATTAGCATCTAATATGAGTGAAGTTTTAAGTATCTTCTTTGCTACGTTATTTGGGTTTGTTATTTTGCATCCGGTGCATTTATTGTGGATTAATCTCATAACTGATTGTTTCCCAGCATTGGCGCTCGGTATGGAAGACAGCGATGCAGATATCATGGATAGAAAACCACGTTCATCAAAAGATGGAATTTTTTCCGGTGGAGTTGGATTTGATGTTGTATACCAGGGTATTATTGTAACAGTATTAACACTTGCAGCATACTTTGTCGGACACAAAATGGAATCAGGAGTTTGGGAAATCACCCAGAGTGCAGATGGTATTACAATGGCGTTCCTTACATTAAGTTTTGCTGAAATATTCCACAGTTTCAATATGAGAAGTCAGCGAGGCAGTATATTTAAAATTACAAAACAGAATAAGTTCTTATGGATTGCTAGTATTGCAAGTTTGATTTTGACGACTGCAGTAATTTATGTACCATTCCTAGCGAAAGCATTTGAATTTGAACATATTAATTTAATGGAATATGCGGTTGCAGTACTGATAGCAGCTAGTATCATTCCAATTGTTGAAATTGTAAAACTTATTCAACGTACAATGGAAAAAGATAAATAAATGTTTAATTTATGGCGTCGTTGTTTTGGCAATGATGCCATAATTAAAATCTAGATTATAATAAGGATGAGAGGATTAAAATTGAAGAATGAATTGTTTACAATAGGACCGATAACTGTTTATGGATATGGGTTAATGATAGCAATCGGTATTGTAGCAGCGTATATGACTGCAGAGTATCGTGCAAAGAAACTAAATTTAAAATATCAATTAATTATTTCTTTGACAATGTGGTGTTTAGTAGGTGGAATATTAGGAGCAAAAATATTATATTATCTAACTGAAATAAAAGAAATTATAAATAATCCTAAAATATTATTGGATGTCTCAGATGGTTTTGTAGTATATGGAGGTATTATTGGAGGGATTTTAGCAGGATTTTTGTTTTGCAAAAAAGAAAAATTAACCTTTTTAAAGTATTTCGATTTAGTTATGCCATCAATTGCTCTGGCTCAAGGTTTTGGACGGATAGGATGCTTCCTGGCCGGATGTTGTTATGGTGTAGAAACAAAATGTCCAATTGGAGTAGTATTTCATAATTCCCTACATGCTCCTAACGGAATTCCATTAATTCCGACACAAGTAATATCTAGTGCTTTAAATTTTCTACATTTTCTTGTTTTGATAATATTGGCAAAATATGTGAAAAAAGATGGAATGATAGCGGGATTTTATTTGATTTTTTATAGTGTAGGACGATTTGTAATAGAATTTTTCAGAGGAGACTTGATCCGGGGAAGTGTAGGGATTTTATCTACGTCACAATTTATATCAATCTTTATCTTTTTGATCGGATGTGGAATTGTAGTAGTAAGATTGCGTACGGGTAAGACAAATAAAGAAGAGATACCTACGAATTAATAATTATTGACAGATTAATCATTTCATTAATCTGTCATTTTTCATGGGAGAAAAAAGTCGTATTATGATATTATTTGAAAAATATTGTAAATGATATAAAAAAGTAGTAAAATCATCTTATGTAAAATAAAATAAATTTAGGGGAAAGAAGGATACATATGGATACATTTTTAATTCCGATTTTGATTCTTGGTGCCTTAATAGTCTTTTACTTAATTATATTTCAAATATTAGGTCTAAGAATTATTAGTTCCAATGAAGTAGCTGTTGTTGAGAAATGGTGGAGTCCTAAGGGTTCATTGAAAGATTCCATTATTGCATTAAATGGAGAAGCAGGTTATGAACCCACTTTACTGCGTGGTGGTATACATTTCAAGTCAGTATTTATGTACAAGATTCATAAATATCCGCTGATAACGATACCTCAGGGACAGATTGCTTATATTTTTGCAAGAGACGGAAAGCCTTTGGCGCCAACACAGACTCTGGGTAGAGTTATTTTAGAAGCTGACAATTTTCAGGATGTAAAAGGATTTTTACAAAGTGGCGGTCAAAAAGGGCCACAAAGAGGAATTTTGAGGGAAGGAACTTATGCTATTAATTTAGCGCAGTTCATTGTTATTACACCGAATGATATCAAAGCGATCAATATAACGAAGCAAGACCGTAATGAACTGAATGCGATGCAGCAGACACTGGTCGGAAGAGAAGCTTTTTCACCGGTTATTATAATGGGAAATAAGAAGGAAGTGAGTGATCAGATGTGTATTGTTACGGTACATGACGGTCCTCCTCTGGAAAATGGTGAAATTATTGCAGATGATGTAGGAGCGGAACATTCTAACTTCCAGGATCCGGAGAAGTTCTTGGAACTTGGTGGTAAACGTGGTAAGCAGTTACGTGTACTTACAGATGGTACTTATTATATAAACCGTTTGTTTGCGACGGTCGAATATAGACCGAAGACAGTTGTACCTATTGGATTCGTTGGAGTTGTTGTATCATTCTATGGCAAAGAAGGTGTTGATACGACCGGTGCAGATTATAAACATGGTGAGCTTGTTGGAAATGGTTGCAAAGGTGTTTTAGAAAAACCTTTAATGCCTGGTAAATATGCATTTAATACAGATGCAGGAAAAGTTGTGCTTGTGCCTACTACCAATATTATTTTGAAATGGAATAAATCTGAGACCGGTAATCATAAATATGATGAAAATCTTACAGAAGTAGATATTATTACAAAAGATGCCTTTGAGCCATCTCTGCCTCTTTCTGTCGTAATGCATATCGATTATAAGCAAGCACCTTGGGTGATTCAAAGGTTCGGAGATATCAGCATGCTGGTTAATCAGTCCCTGGATCCTTTGGTTAGTGCGTATTTCAAAGATGTAGCGCAAACAAAGACTTTAATAGAATTGATTCAGGAACGTAGTGAAATTCGTGAACGTGCAGTAAATGAAATGGAAGAAAAATTCCAAAGATATAATTTACGTCTTGAAGAAGTATTAATTGGAACACCAAAGACGAGTGCCGGCGATATAATGATAGAAAATATATTGACACAGCTTCGTGAGAGACAGATAGCAGAAGAAAAGAAAGTAACATATCAAAAACAACAGGAAGCAGCAGAAAGTGAAAAGACTTTGCGTGAAGCACAGGCAGCAGCTGAACAGCAAGAGTTTCTTACTAAATCAAAGATTCAAATTGAAGTTGAAAGAAACAATGGTGCTGCATTGGCTAGTAAAGCAGAGCAGGAAGCGAATCAGATCACTGCACTTGCAAAAGCAAATTCTACAAAGATCCGGCTTGAAGGTGAAGCAGAAGCGTCCAAAGAGACTAATATCGGTCTGGCAAAAGCGCAGGCAATTGATGCTCAGGTCAAAGCTTATGGTGGAGCTGAGTTCCGTGTTGTTCAAGAAGTTGTGGATAAACTTTCCGATGCCATTAAGAACGCACAAGTTGACATTGTTCCGAAGACAGTAGTTAATATGGGTGGAAACAACGAGCATGGTGAAAACAGCAATACAAGTAGTTCTGTTATGGATACACTATTAAAATTTATAACATTAGATAAATTGGGTGTTTCACTAGATGAGCAGCCTCAAGAAAAAGAAAGAGCTGAGTCTACGAAGGATAATGTAATCTCAAATGAAAATGCATTAGACTCAACGGAAATAGAATCTATTGAGGATGCAGATAAAAAAGAAACAGAAATTTAGTTTAGGAGTTATGAAAATCTAATATATTTTAGGAAAAGTGGGTCTAATCAAAGTAAATCTTTGAATTAGGTCCTTTTTTCTGAATAAGAGTTAAATGGTTAAACTTTAATGAAAAGCTATTCATAAATATAGTTTAGTGATACAATGATGTTTATTAATAAGGAAAGGGGTTGTGATGATGCAGGTAAATCATATTGCATTATACGTGAATGATTTGGAAGCAATGAAAGATTTTTATATTAAATATTTTGGAGCGTCGGCGAATTCAAAATATCATAATGTAAAAACAGGGCTGCAAACATATTTTTTATCTTTTGAAGATGGGACAAGGATAGAAATTATGAATAAACCTAATGTGACTCAAAAAGAAGGGACATTAGAGAGGTGCGGTTATATTCATGTGGCTTTTAGTGTAGGGAATCAAGAGAAAGTAGATGAACTAACAGAAACTCTAAAAGATGATGGATATCAAGTTATCAGTGGACCAAGAACAACTGGAGACGGTTATTATGAAAGCTGTATTTTAGATCCAGAACAGAATATGATAGAAATTGTTGCATAAAAGAGTTAAAAAAAGTAATACTCCCATTTAGGGAGTATTTACTTGAAAATAGATTCTACATAATTTCGCATTTCATCATGACTGTTTACTTGTCGTGCTCCATTTGTTATAGAATCTTGTTCTTCTTTAGGTAAGCGGGCAAATTTATTAAGAACATCTGAATGAAGTGCAAGTTCCATTGTAAAACCAATTGGCAGCTCGTCATTATCTATCATTATATCACCTCACTTCTTAGTTAGGATGCGTAAAATGATAGATATTATGTATTTAGATTTTTAAAATTAGTAAGTGAAATTAACGTGTTGGTGCCATAAGAACTTTTCCGGTTCCACGATATACATTGACAAATCCTTCTCCGGAAACAGCAGAAGTGACTAAACTTTTTGAAGATTTTTCAACTGTAAATTTTAAAGATTTAGACCATGCTATTGCCATGTTTCCATCTATTTTTAATTCATCATCTTTTAAATCAAATACAATTAATTCTTCTCTTGGAACAGGACTTTCAAGAACAGCAACACCGTTACCTTGTAAGCAGAGGTTAAATAAACCTTCACCACCTAAAGCGGCAGAAGATAAATTAGATCTTGCAGTAATTGTTTGTTTTACAGTTGAATCACAAGCTAAGAATAATCCGTCTTCCAATACAAGTCCATCCCAATCAGCAATATTTTCTAATAATATATGTTTAAAAGTAGGTTCAAGCATTATTAATCCTGTCCCTTTATACTCTGGTTTAATAGCTGATTCCTTTGATACTTTCGCAGACAAGGCTTTTCCTAAAAAGTCACCAACACCTTTTATTCCTGATGTCATTTGGATGTTACCGCAAGTCCATTGCATTGAACCTGAAGATAGTGTATAGGAATTATCATTAAGCTCAATTACAACTTGTCTTTTACGAATATTCATTTTGGCTGAATAGTAAGCGTCGATAGCATTACCTGGTAATACGCTTAAGTCCATTTGATGTTCCAAAACTTTTATATTTCCCATTTGTGAAATTATTTTTATATTTTCATTGTCAAAAAGATTTTTACATGTAAACATATTTTTACTTCCTTCCATCTTTCGTTTTTGTTAGAATGAGTTTATAGCTCAATTCCTTACCACCGTTTTTTTGATACGGTTTAAATTTACACTAACTTTGTAAAAAATACAATAAAAACTTAATATATTTAGAGTTTTTTTCTTAAAATGTAGTTCTTTTAAAATAGGTAGCATAGATTTTATTAGAAACCCATATAGTATACTTGATTTCATGAGAAATTTTGAATGTTTGTTTAAAATTGAAAATTCAGAAGGAAATAATTATATGAGGTAAAACTATGTTTTTATTATCTTTACTATCCTTTTTTAATTTTTATAGCTTCGTTCTATTAGGACTATATATTATAAAACTTAATCCAAAACAAGAAATAAATATAATCGGTGCCTGTGTAGATTTTTGTTTTGCTATCTGGGATTTTGCATTTGTATTTTTTTATATGTCAGATACAGCAAATGAAGCGATGATCTGGCACAAAATAAGCGCAATTGGCTGGATTATGTTTTGTCCGTTTGCGACACATTTCTTTTTGATTCTCTCTGAAAAGGCTAAGAATCATAACAGGCTCAGAATATATGTAAGCTTATATTTATTGCCTTTTATATTACTAATTAAAACTTTTTTTAGCAACGAGTCTCCTATTGCGAAAGGGATTAAAAAAAGTAATATAGGTTTAGGGTGGACTTACATTTCGAATATAGAATCCGAATGGTATTGGATATATTTAGTCCAGATGGCTGTTTATATAGGGGTTGCATTATATTTTACTTATCAATGGGCAAAAAGGGAGAACCGGATTAAATTTTTAAAACAAATTAAAAATATAATTCTGGTAGATTCGTTTTTGATAATTTTTGGATATATTACTGACTTAATACTACCTATATTTGGAAGCGATTTTCCGCCTTTATTTAATATTATTTCAATTTTTTGGGGAGTGGGTTCTTTATTAATTGTAAGGAATTACAAATTATTAAATGTTAATGAAGCTGCCACCCCGGAGTTGATTTTGGAAACAGTATTGGATCCAATTATTATGATTGACAGAAATGGAATTATTGTACGATGTAATCAGGCAACAGCAAGTCTCATGAAATATAAGGCAGAAGAAATGATAGGAAAATCCCTATTTGATTATTATGATTCTAAGAAATATCCAAAAGAATATCTTATTAATCTGTTTCAAAAGAGAGCACCGAGAAATGTGGAGGCAGAGTTAATTGATGGTGAAGGGAATATTATTGATGCTGTTGCCTCTTATTCCATAGCTGAAAATAAACTAGATGGTTTTTTGGGTGTAGTAGTAAGTCTTCATAACGTTACAGAGTATAAAAAATTGACACAAACGTTAGAGAATTTGGCAAATTATGATAAATTGACGAATTTGGCTAACCGAAGATTATTTGATAATAAATTAAATCAGGCAATTGAGAATTATAAAATGACAGGTGAAAAATTTGCAGTAATATTTATGGATTTAGATGGGTTTAAAAATATAAATGACCGTTATGGTCATGATATAGGAGATAAATTATTATTAGAAATTTCAAAACGGATGCTTTCTGCAATACGGAAAAAAGATACACTTGCACGTCTTGGAGGAGATGAATTTGTATTACTATTTACAGATTTAGTTATTGAAGCAAATTTAGTCGCTGTTATTGACAGGTTAAGAGAATACTTTTGTGAGGCTGTAAATATTGAAAATAATATCTGTAAAGTCGGTATTTCATTTGGAGTCAGTCGATGTCCAGAAGATGGATTGACGATAGACGAATTAATGAAGAAAGCAGATGAGAGAATGTATGGGGAAAAATCTGATAAATATAAGCGATAATAAAAGCTGACAAAAGAGAGGGATTTATTATGGAAAAAGCAAAGTTAAGCAATATAAATATTTTCACAGACTTAATAATTGGAATACTTTTTACGTTATTTTTTATGTCTGCAGGAGTTATATTGGTTCTAAATTTGAGACCAATATATTATTTCGATATTTCATTGCTGAAAATAGAAGAAACTTCCGGCATGGAAAAAGAAGAAATTGTAGAAAATTATAATGCTCTAATAGATTATAATTCTCCATTTTATAGAGGAGAACTTAATTTTCCAACATTGAAATCTTCAGAAACAGGCTTGCAGCATTTTAAAGAAGTGAAACGGATTTTTATAAGTTTTTACTATTTGTTTGTAATTACAGGACTGATTTTGATACCTTTCGTTATATATAAAAAGAAAAAAGATTGTTCACTTAAATTTTTAAGAAATGCAGCAATATTAATTTTCATAATTCCTGTTGTAGTTGGAATTGCAATTGCATTAAATTTTAATCAATTATTTATTTTGTTCCATAAGATTTTCTTTCGGAATGATTATTGGATTTTTTCCATTGAGACAGATCCGGTTATAGGTATTTTACCTGATACTTATTTTCTCCATTGTGCAGTTTTAATTATTTTAGTAATGATGCTAAGCGGTCTTGCTTTGTATTTCATTTATAAAAAGAGAAGTGCACCGGCTTTAGACTGAGAAGAGCCATTATTATTTGTGAAGGTAAATAGAACAGCCACATTCCTATCGTGGAGAACTCTATAAAAAAAGAAGGTATAAACGAAAAATCATAGTTAAAAATAGCTTTAGAATTATAAAGTCCGACATTTATATCACATAGAAAAAGCAGTATGATTCCTGCGCAAAAAATAGTAAGAGAGGTCTGGTTGGAAGTAAAAGCTTTCAAGCAGGCTTTTATTACATTGCAAATTAAAAAACAAGAATAGAAAATTGCAATCATGGTAGTTATATTAACAGAAAGGTTTAAGATTATCAAAATAGTATAGCTGATTGCACAGACTATAAAGCAAAAAACATACATTTTGAAAACACCTTTCTTACCTGAAAGTATGTAACGATAACAAGTCTGAACACAAATAAAAAAGAAAATCCCTATACTAAAATAAGAGGTAAAAATTAAAAAAATATCTGCTATCGCTGAAAAACCCAGTGCAAATGTTAAAACTGATAGATGATTTCTAAGTATTCCTTCTGCCAGACTGAATAAAAAGCATAGAAATATAGATATATATTTTATAATGTTAACATATTTAAATTCCGAACCTTCATTTAGTGCATTTTGTATATCAAAGTATAAAAATGTTAGATAAAGAACGACTTCTACTGATATAAAAATATAAGTTCTGTATTTTGATTTCATGATTACTCCCTTTTCAAAATGTTTATATAGAATTATTTTATGAATTGTTATTTTATATTATATCAAAAGTTTTTCGGATTTTAGAATGTTTTTTTGACGAGTTATGGAGTGTTTTTTTACTGTTCACAGCTACGCATATTTTACATATTATAAAATAACTTAGAACTATTAATTGAATCAGGGTGGGGAATGGTATGCCAAAATTGGATCATGCAGCCGTAGGAAGTTGTGTTACAGTTGATGAATTATTATCTACCGGAATGTTAAGAGAAAGGATGTTAGCACTTGGACTTACCAAAGGAACCCGAATAGAAGTAGTCAGAAAAGGACCTTTTGGAGATCCAACTGTTTATAATATACGTGGAGCTATGATTGCTCTTAGAAAAGAAGAGGCGTTTTTAATTTCAATCTATCCGATGGAAGAGGTGTTTCCAAAGAAAGAATCTTATGTCAAAATAGAAGATATACCGGGAGGCTCGTAATGGGATTAACATTTCAGTCAACTCAAAATGCTTCATTAACAGATATGTTTTATATTAAAAAGAATAATGGAGAAGCTGTTATTGCTCTAGCCGGTAATCCGAATACAGGTAAAAGTACTGTATTTAATTCTTTAACTGGATTACACCAGCATACAGGAAACTGGCCTGGTAAAACCGTAGTGAATGCAAGAGGAGAATTTACATATAAAGGAAGAAATAATATATTGGTTGATCTTCCGGGAACTTATTCTTTATTTGCATCCTCTGTGGAGGAGGAAGTAGCCAGAGAATTTTTGCTTTTTGGAAATGCAGATGCAGTTATTGTAGTAGCAGATGCAACTTGCATTGAAAGAAATCTAAATCTGGTAATTCAAGTAATGGAATTAACTAAAAATGTAATTTTATGTATAAATTTGATCGATGAAGCTGTAAAGAGAAATATAATCATAAATAAAAAAAGATTACAAAAGGAATTAGGAATACCAGTAGTATTATGTGCTGCAAGACAAGGAATAGGAATGAATGAACTTAAGGAAATCGTATTTCAGGTAACGAACCAAAATGCAAAGTTTTTTCCCGTATTAATGGAGTATTCCAAAGAAGTAGAAGATAAAATCCAATCTATGCAGTCCTTATTGGAACCTTTCTTTAATCAATATAAGGGGAGAATGAATCTTAGATGGATTGCATTAAGAGCTCTAGATTCAGAGCCTAAATTTCTTGATTCCATTCTTAGCAAGTGCTTAAAACAAAATCCAGAATTGTTAGATGAAATTAATAAAATAGAAACAAGAGAAAGAATAATACTTAGAGACAAAATTACAGAACAGATTTATAAGAAAGCAGAAGAAGTTCGGAATAAGTGTGTGAATGAAGATCATATGAAAAGAAATCGAGAAAGAATGATTGATAACTATATTACTTCTAAAAAATTTGGAATTCCTATTATGTTATTAACATTAGCGGCAGTATTCTGGCTTACGATCGTTGGTGCGAACAAACCGTCTGAGTTGATCGCATCAGTTCTATTTGGACTCGAAGATAAGTTGACTGAATTATTTATGAACATACATGCAGCGAAATGGCTTCATGGAGTAGTTGTTTTGGGATTATATAGAACTCTTGCATGGGTAATTTCAGTGATGCTTCCCCCAATGGCTATTTTTTTCCCATTACTTACTATTTTAGAAGATTTGGGCTATCTGCCCAGAGTAGCTTTTAATCTGGATCATCTTTTTAAAAAAGCGTGTGCTCATGGGAAGCAATGCTTAACAATGTGTATGGGATTAGGATGTAATGCAGCTGGAGTAATTTCATGTAGAATTATCGATTCTCCAAGAGAAAGAATTATTGCAATTTTAACAAATAATTTTGTACCTTGTAATGGAAGGTTTCCCACACTAATAACAATTTCAATGACTTTTTTTGTTGTAAAAGGAAGAATGGGTTCTGGTATGATTCCTGTGCTTTTTATTACTGGTTTAGTCGTAATTGGAATTTTAGTAACTTTGCTGGTTTCCTATTTATTATCGAAAACTTTGTTAAAAGGAATACCGTCAACCTTTACTTTAGAATTACCGCCTTATCGAGTCCCTCAAATAGGAAGGGTATTGTATACATCAATGATCGACAGGACTATCTTTGTACTCTGGAGGGCGGTAATTATAGCTGCGCCGGCAGGTGCAATTACTTGGATATTGGGTAATGTTTATATTGGAAATCTTAGTATTATCAGTTATGGAGCTTCTTTCCTTAATCCGATTGCTCAAATAATAGGGCTGGATGGATATATTTTAATGGCTTTTATACTAGGGCTTCCCGCCAATGAAATTGTACTTCCGATACTTATGATGGCTTATTTGTCTACAGGCAGTATGGTTGAGTTTGAAAATATAGATTCCTTAAAAAAGATATTATTAGAACATGGATGGACTTATCTTACGGCATTGAATGTTATGCTTTTCAGTTTACTGCATTGGCCTTGTGGGACTACTTTATTAACAATAAAAAAGGAGAGTGGAAGCATAAAATGGACAGCACTATCCTTTATAATTCCTACCGCAATAGCATTTGGGGTATGTTTTATAACCACAACTTTATTTAAGGCATTTAATTTGGTGTAATTTAAAAAATTTTAAAAAAGTATTGACTCTGACATTAGGTCATAGTTTATGATTATGATATCAAAAGGAGGTTAAAGATATGATGACAGTAAATCAAGTAAGTAAACGCACAGGAGTGAGCGTACGCACTCTGCATTATTATGATAAGATTGGATTATTACATCCGAATGAAGTGACGAAGTCAAAATATAGACTGTATGACGATACAGCCTTAGAACGTTTGCAGCAGATTTTACTGTTTCGTGAATTGCAGTTTTCTTTAAAGGAAATTAAGCAAATAATAGATAGTCCCGGATTTGATAAGAAGAAAGCGCTCGAACAACAAATTGCATTGCTTCAAATGAAAAGAGAACGTCTGGATGAATTAATTAACCTTGCTTTTGAAATAAAATTAACAGGAGTGAAAAAAATGGATTTTTCAGCATTTAATACACAGAAAATAGATGAATACGCAAAAGAAGCGAAAGAAAAGTGGCAAGAGACGGATGCCTATAAGGAATTTGAAACTAAGACAGGAAAATATTCCAAGGAAGACTGGAAACAAATCAACCAAGAAATGACACAGATTTTTGCTGAATTTGGTAAAATGTTAGATTTAGATGTCGATTTGGAAGTAGTCAGGAAGCAAGTCATGAAACTTCAACACTGTATTACGAAAGGATATTATACTTGTACGAATGAAATCCTGGCAGGTTTAGGTGAAATGTATATTGCAGATGGCAGAATGAAAGATTCCATAGACCGGATGGGAGGAGAGGGAACAGCTGAATTTGTCAGCAGAGCCATTAAAAATTATTGTGTATCATTATCTTAATTATCAAGAGAGCGGCATGTCCGCTCTTTTTTAATTGTGCACAGAAGCATAAGGTGTGTTATAATGTAAATATTTGAAAAATAATGGTTAAAGGGGTGAACTATTATAGAGACTATTGATATGCTAAATAAACGTTGGAGGATGTTGCTGTTTAAAAGATTTAGCATAATTGCATTTGTTATCTTTTTGACGGAAGTTATTATATTTCTTTATGATGAGAGGGTAGGATTGTTATGTTTTTCAATACCAATATTTTTAATAAGATTTTTAATAATCCCTTCTGTTTTTAATATTATAGTTTTAGTGATAGGATATCTATTATTAAAATCAGAACGATATTCTGAAACATTTAAAAATATTACGATTTGTATGGTTTGCTTTTTTTTATGTGTATGTGTGGAATTAACTCATTATGTATTTGTACCGGTATTATGTGCACCAGTGATTGCTATTTATATTTCGATTACATTTGGAAATATAAAAATCACACGGTTGTTAACGGTCTTAAGTATTATATCGTTAATATTAGCAGGTATTATAAGTGCGGTTGAATTGCGGGCAGGTGATAAGGAACTCCCTTTTGAAATAGTAGTAGCAATCATCATTACGGTTTGTTCTGATGGAATTGCTTCTTTGCTAATACAAAGAGAAAGGGAAAGAATGAATTTTATGTTACAATGTTATCAGAAACAAACGGAGTTATCGGAACAATTGAACCGTGACACCCTGACCGGATTGTATAATAGAAAAGTAATGTTTGATGTACTGCATGGTGAAATAGAGCAAGGGAATCTGGTATATTTGGCAGTTTTAGATATTGATAATTTTAAAGTTATTAATGATACATATGGACATGCCAAAGGAGACGAAGTTTTATTGTACCTTTCTAAACTATTTAAGAAATATGTTAATAGAATAGGTTATCCGATACGTTTTGGTGGAGAAGAATTTGCTATTATTTTTTCAAATCTTCATGAAGAAAATGTAATTGCTATTTTAGAAAAAATCCGTACAGAATTATTGAATCACACCTTTGTATTGGCAGAGAATGGACAGATAACTCATATTACAATTAGTTCCGGTCTGGTCAGACATAGAGGACTACAATCCATAGAAGAATTATTCAAATCTGCAGATCGTGCAATGTATCAAGCCAAAAAAAGAGGGAAAAACAATATTGTTTATGTACGTGGATAGCTATAAAGTCACAGAATATGAGTTTTCATTTTTATTCTGTGACTTTACATTTAAATTATTGGGACAGGATTCTTGCAGATTGATATAAAGTAACGGTGTATCGAAGAATCCTGAGTAATTTCAGGATGAAACGCAAGACCGAGTTGATTTTGATAACGGGCTGCTACGATTCGGTCATTTACGGTTGCTAATACTTCAACGGAATTTTCTACGGATTCAATATATGGGGCCCGGATAAATACTAATGGGACCTTTCCGATATTTTTGACATCTGCTGATACCGAAAAACTTCCGAGTTGTCTGCCGTAAGCATTTCTTCGTACTTTAATTGGCATGGTAGCAAAATAGGAATTAGAATCATTTGATAGTTCAGAGGCCAGAAGGATCAAGCCTGAACAGGTAGCAAGTACAGGAAGACCATCTTTGATTTTTTCATAAAGAGGTTGAAATAAATCTAATTCTTTTAAAAGTTTTCCCATTACTGTACTTTCTCCTCCCGGAAGAATAAGACCATCGTAACTCTGTTGCAGATCTGTTTTTTTTCTGATTTCAAATGATTCGACGCCTAACTCTTTTAATTTGCCGGCATGTTCCCAAAAGGCACCTTGTAATGCTAATATTCCAATTTTCATGAAGGTATCCTTTCTGCTAAATACCGCGTTCGGCCATTAGCAGCTGAATTTCCTGTTCATTAATTCCGACCATTGCTTCACCAAGGTCAGATGATAATTCTGCTAATATTTTAGGGTCATTGTAATTAGTCACTGCTTTTACTATGGATGCTGCACGTTTTTGTGGATTTTTGGATTTAAATATCCCAGAACCGACAAAGACACCTTCGGCTCCTAACTGCATCATCAGTGCAGCATCTGCTGGAGTTGCAATTCCTCCTGCAGCAAAATTGACAACAGGAAGACGTTTGTTGTCATGGACATATTGTACTAATTCAAAAGGGACCTGAAGTTCTTTGGCAGCATGAAATAATTCATTTTCCTGTAAAGAAACCAGTTCGCCAATCTGCCGGTTCATTTTTCGCATATGACGTACTGCCTGGACAATGTCCCCTGTGCCCGGTTCTCCTTTGGTACGAATCATGGAAGCGCCTTCATTGATTCGCCTGAGTGCTTCTCCTAAATCTTTGGCACCACAGACAAATGGAACTTTAAATCTTGTTTTGTCTATATGATATACATCGTCTGCAGGAGATAATACTTCGCTTTCGTCGATATAGTCGATTTCAATTGCTTCGAGGATCTGCGCTTCTACAAAATGTCCGATTCTTGCTTTGGCCATAACGGGAATTGATACGGCATCCTGGATGCTCTGGATCATTTTGGGGTCACTGGTACGTGAAACTCCACCTGCCGCACGAATATCTGCAGGAATTCTTTCGAGAGCCATAACAGCGCAGGCACCTGCTTCTTGTGCGATTTTGGCTTGTTCCGGCGTTGTGACGTCCATTATAACGCCGCCTTTTAACATTTGAGCTAATGCTTTATTTAATTCATAACGGTTTTCTGACATGAAAATCCTCCTTCTGAAATGGTTTTTATATTAAATTGATTTCAATTGATACTTATTATAACAATATCTGGACTATTGTGAAGAACCAGTTCTATAATAATTATGCATACCAGTTCAAATAGTAAGAGTTAGAATTCTTAATAATAAATAAAAAATTTTTGATTGTTTATAAGCTTCTTGCTATAATAATTAAGAGGGATGAGGAACTTGTGAATCTAACAATTAGAGAAAGGGAATATAAATGAGTATAGAAGAATTAGTAAGGAAGAACTATAATAAATTAAATGAGAATGATATTTATATCTGGCATTTTATTTCAGAAAATAAAAAGAAATGTGGTAACTATACGATTGAAGATATGGCAAAACATTGTAATGTTTCCAGAACGACAATTATGCGGTTTGCCCAGAAATTAGAATTTTCTGGTTTTAGCGAATTAAAGGTAAGGTTAAAAATAGAATGCGAAAAATTGCAGAACCATAATTTCAGAAGTTCAATTGCAGATGTCTGTTATAGTTATCATAGATTGATTAATGATATGGAAGGAAAAGATTTTACGGCAGTCTGTAATATGATATATGGGGCGAACAGAGTTTTTGTATATGGTACGGGAGCGGTACAATCATTTGTAGCCCAAGAGTTGAAAAGAGCTTTTTTGTCTGCACAGGTATGTATCTATCATATTGAGGGACGCGAAAGTGAGGTCGCTTTAGCATGCGATATGCTTACAGATGAGGATCTGGTCATAGTTATTTCCTTGACTGGAGAATCAGATCAGGCAGTTGAATTGGCTAAAATACTGAAATTAAAAAATGTAAAAGCTATATCATTTACGAGAATGAAATCGAATACTTTAGCCGGAATGTGTGATGAAAATATATATATTTCAACTTCACCGGTAGAATCTGGTGACAGGCATTATGAAACTACTTCATTATTTTTTGTAGTGGTAGAAATACTTGTTTTAAAGTATATGGATTACTTACAAAAAATATATGAAGAAACATTTGGTTTAAAAGAATAATCACTTAATTTTTGCATAAATTTTACTATGAAAGATAAAAAGAACAATAACAGTAATAGACACTAATTGCTATCAGAAAATGGCGATTGGTGTCATTTTTTGTGAAATCTCACAGTGAATTGTGAAGATATACTAAAGGACATGCAAAATACCTAAAAATGGTAAAAGTGTTGTATAAATTAGAAATTAATAATAAGATAATGATATATTAAATGGCCGTTTAATAGAATAAGATTATGAAGGAGAAGGTTATGGGAAGTAAAATAATGGAAAAGGTACAACGTTTCGGCGGTGCTATGTTTACGCCGGTACTGCTATTTGCCTTTGCAGGTATAATGGTAGGAATATCTTCTGTATGTAAGAATACGGATATTGTAGGAGCATTGGCTAATGAAACAACCTTGTGGTTCAAGATTTGGAGCGTTGTTGAAAGCGGATCATGGACTATTTTCAAAAACATGCCATTAGTTTTCGTCGTAGCGCTTCCAATTGGATTAGCGAAGAAACAGAATGCAAGGGCGTGCTTGGAAGCATTAGTAATATTTCTTACATTCAATTATTTTTTAAATCAGATTTTTACATTTTGGGGTGATAGTTTTGGTGTAGTGTTTGAAAGTGGTAGGACAGGTATCACTACCGTAGCAGGTATTCAAACATTAGACATGGGAATGATTGGGGCGATTTTGATATCTTCAATAGTTGTATATATTCATAATCGTTTCTTTGATACAGAACTCCCGGAATTTTTAGGTATTTTTAAAGGATCAACGTTTGTATATATGATTTGCTTCTTTGTAATGATACCTGTTGCATTTTTAGTAGCATTGATTTGGCCAAAGGTTCAAATGGGTATAAGTTCTATGCAAAACTTTATTGCAGGTTCCGGTACAGCAGGAGTTGGGATTTATGCATTCCTAAATAGAATACTTATACCAACAGGATTACATCATTTTGTTTATTCACCGTTCCAATTTGATAACCTTGTTGTAGATGGAGGGATTGCTTCCTATTGGATGCAGCATTTAAATGAATTTGCAAATTCAACCAAATCTCTTAAAGAATTATTTCCTCAAGGTGGATTTGCCTTATATGGGATGGAAAAAATGTTCGGCAGTATAGGAATTGCACTTGCAATCTATTCCACTGCCAGAAAAGAAAATCGTAAAAAGGTAGCAGGACTTCTTATACCGGCGACGTTAACTGCTGTGTTATGTGGAGTGACAGAACCTTTAGAATTTACGTTTTTATTTGAAGCACCAGTCTTATTCTTAGTTCATTCAATTTTGTCGGCTCTGTTGGACATGACATGTTACATATTTGGTGTTGTAGGGTATTTTGTAGGCGGAGGAATAGAATTTGCAGCATCGAACTGGATACCTCTGGGAGCGAGCCATGGAATTACATATGTGATACAGTTCATTATAGGATTCGTTTTTATAGGTATATATGTTGTTGTGTTCCGCTTTTTGATTTTGAAATTTAATTTCAGAACACCTGGACGTGAAGAGCAGGGAGAAGAGACGAAATTATTTACCAAAGCAGACTATAAAGAGAAGAAAGCAGCAGAAAAAGGCAGCAGCAGTGATGATTATACAACAAAAGCACAGGCATTTTTGGATGCCTTAGGTGGAAAAGATAATATCTCAGAAGTTAACAACTGTGCTACAAGACTTAGAGTCAGTGTAAAAGATGAGTCTTTGGTACAAGATCCACAAGCATTTAAATCAGCAGGGGCACATGGTGCCGTGATTAATGGAACCTCTATACAGATCATTATTGGACTGAAAGTAGTCCGTGTAAGAGAGGAATTTGAAAAATTGTTATAGATAATAGGAGGACTTAGAAATGAAAAAATATTCAATTGTAATAGCAGGCGGTGGAAGTACCTTTACACCAGGAGTTGCACTTATGCTATTAGATAATAAAGATAGATTTCCAATCAGACAACTTAAATTTTATGATAATGATGAGAAAAGACAAGAACCTATTGCAAAAGCATGTGAAATTTTAATTAAAGAAAAAGCTCCGGATGTTGCTTTTTCTTATACTACCAATCCGGAAGAGGCATTTACAGATATTGATTTCTGTATGGCGCATATTCGTGTAGGTAAATATGCTATGCGTGAATTAGATGAAAAGATTCCTTTGAAATATGGGGTTTTAGGTCAGGAAACATGCGGTCCTGGAGGAATTGCGTATGGAATGCGTTCTATTGGCGGAATTTTAGAATTATTGGATTATATGGAACAATATTCACCAGATGCCTGGATGTTGAATTATTCTAATCCTGCTGCAATTGTTGCAGAAGCAACCAGAAGATTAAGACCGGATTCTAAGATTTTAAATATTTGTGATATGCCAATTGATTTGGAAGAAAAGATGGCAAATATGTGTGGTCTTAAATCCAGAAAAGAAATGTCTGTGAGATATTTTGGTCTAAATCATTTTGGCTGGTGGTCACATATTTATGATAAAGATGGCAATGATTTGATGCCTACAATCAAAAAACATATGGAGCAGCATGGATTTGCATTGGCAACTTCTGAGTTTAATCAACATGTGGAACCTAGCTGGAATGATACATTTGTAAAAGCAAGGGATGTGTATAAGGTCGATCCGGAACATATTCCAAATAGTTACTTAAAGTATTATTTATTCCCTGATTATGTTGTAGAACATTCTAATCCGGAATATACAAGAGCCAATGAGGTAATGGATTATAGAGAAAAGAATGTTTTTGAAGAATGCCATAGAATCATAGATAAGGGAACAGCAGAAGGAACAACCTTTGAGGCAGATGCACATGCTAGTTATATTGTTGATCTGGCTACTGCAATTGCTGAAAATACAAAAGAGAGAATGCTTCTTATTGTACCAAATGAAGGCTCAATAGCCAATTTTGATCCTGAAGCAATGGTAGAGATTCCATGTATTGTAGGAAAGAATGGGTTTGAAAAAATCACTATCGGAAATATTCCACGTTTCCAAAAAGGACTTATGGAACAGCAAGTAGCAGTTGAGAAGTTAGTCGTAGAAGCATGGATTGAAGGAAGTTATCAAAAATTGTGGCAAGCAATTACACTTTCAAAAACAGTACCAAGTGCATCTGTGGCAAAACAAATTTTAGATGACTTAATTGAAGCAAATAAAGATTATTGGCCGGAATTAAAATAATTAATCATAAAATTTCCTTAGTTCTACATGAGTAATTTGAATTTCATGCAATTAAAGATTGTTTTGTACTTCATTGTATGATAAAATTTAGGATTGTGATTATGTCTTTTATTAATTGAATAAATGTTATAAAAACAATCATAAACTTAAAATAAAACTAAGGAGAATTTCATACAATGAATATCAGCAATAACTATAAGAGTTTAGTTAATACACATACAAGAAAATTGTATATTGTATATAAAAGTTTGTTTATAGGTGTTCTGGCAGGAGCTGTTTCGGTAGCTTTTCGATTTACATTAGAGAAAGTGGGTATATTTTCTGAGATAGTTTATCACTTTTTTCGGGAAAATCTAATTTACATACCAATTTTATTAGTAATTTTAGGGTTTGTCGGGTTGGCAGTTGGATTATTAGTACAGAAATATCCTCTAATCGGCGGCAGTGGAATTCCGCAAGTAAAAGCACATATGATAGGTGCTGTGAAAAATAAATGGTTAACCTCTATGATTTTTAAATTTATTGGTGGAACCATATCAATTATTGGTGGACTTTCTGTTGGTAGAGAAGGTCCATCAATTCAGTTGGGAGCTTGCGTGGCTCAAGGGGTAGGTGAAAAAATTGCATCTACCAGAACGGAAAGAAAAGTATTGATTGCCGGAGGTGCAAGTGCAGGGCTTGCTGCAGCATTTAATGCACCGCTTGCAGGGACAATGTTTGCGATAGAAGAGTTGTTCAAATATTTTTCACCCATTGTTTTATTGGCAGTTACTTCGGCTGCTGTTGTTGCTGATTTTATATCCAAAACAATATTTGGTATTGAACCGGTTTTTAATTTTGCAGTAAATGATAGTATACCTTTACACGGATATTGGGTATTTATTCCAATTGGTATTATTTTAGGATTAGCCGGTGCATTTTATAATTGGTCATTGATAAATACACAGAATATAATGAAGAATATCTTTAAAAAATTTCCTTATGTGAAACCAGTGATTCCATTTTTGGCAGCAGGAGTATTGGGAATCTATTTACCGATTGTTCTAGGCGGAGGACATCATTTAATAAAAGAATTAAGTATAGAAAAAAGTTTTCTATGGTTAATCATAATTTTAATTATTAAATTTGTATTTTCTATTGTAAGTTTTAGTTCCGGAGCACCGGGAGGAATTTTCTTTCCGTTACTAGTTTTGGGTGCTACACTTGGGGCAGTCCTGGGAAAGATTTCTGTTACATATTTGGGATTTGATCCTAGTTTATATCATAACTTCATAGTTTTAGCAATGGTTGGCATGTTTACTGCAATTGTTAGAGCTCCGATTACAGGAATCATATTATTAACGGAAATGACAGGTTCGTTTACACATTTGTTATCTTTTACAACGGTTGCTGTTATTGCTTATATAACAGCAGATTTAGTAAAAAGTGAACCTATTTACGAATCATTATTAGAAAGTTACTTAAAAAAGAATGATTTAAAGACAACAAAGCGGGATCATGTAAGAAGAATAACGGTGGAATCGGTCGTTCATTTTGGTTCAAATTGTGAGAAGAAATTAGTGAAACAGATTCCATTTCCTGATGAAAGTTTATTAATATCAATACGTCGAGATGGAAAAGAGATTATACCAAGAGGAGATGTAGAGATGAAGGCAGGAGATTATTTAGTTGTAATAACGGCTGTTAAGGATGAACATAAGGTTAGAACGTTTTTGGATGAAATGACATCCTCTACACATTGTTAAAAATACGGTTTGACATAGAATAGAGATTGTGTTAGATTATAGATAGTTAATTACGAAGAACATAAATGGGGTGCACCACCGAGGGTGTAGTCCTTTTTATGTTCTTTTTTTATTATTAAAATTAGTGAAAGAGGTGAAAAGATGAAGGTTAATGGGAGTGAAATCTTATTAAAAGACTCTGTAAATTTGCAAGAGTTTCTAGAGAAACATCAATATGATACAACAAAGATAGCGGTAGAAAAAAATAGTGAAATTATTCCAAAGGCAAATTACAAAGAAGTAATGTTGAGTGATACAGATGTTCTTGAAATTGTAAGTTTTGTAGGAGGAGGCTGATGATGAGAGTTGTTATTAATGGAGAAAAAAAAGAAACAACCAAATATTTCCTATATGATATTTTAAAAGAATTTAAAATAGGTGGAGAAGTCCACATAGTGAATGGATTTCAGGTAAAAGAAGATTTGAAAATAAAGGAAAATGATGCTTTGATCATTATTGAAAAAGGGAAAATTCCTGATCGTGATAAGCTGGAATTGATGATTTCGGCCAGACATACGCCTAATGTGTTTGAAAAATTAAAATGTGCGAGGGTAGGAATAGCCGGACTCGGGGGATTAGGTTCTAATCTTGCAATTGCATTGGCCAGGACAGGAGTCGGCAATTTGGTTTTGGTAGATTACGATGTGGTAGAACCAAGCAATTTAAATCGTCAAAGTTATTTTATCAATCATTTAGGCAGACCCAAAACGGAGGCGTTGAAAGAACAGATTTCACAAATAAATCCCTATTTGAATGTAGAGATTCAAAACTGCAAAGTAACGCAAAAGAATGCTGCAGAACTTTTTGGCGGGTGTCAGATAGTATGCGAGGCTTTTGATGTTTCTCAGGAAAAAGCGATGTTAGTCAATACACTATTATCAGAGGAAAAAAAGATAATAATTGTAGCAGCTTCCGGCATGGCAGGGTATACTAGTGCAAATGATATTAAAACACAAAAAAAGATGAGTAGATTGTATGTATGTGGAGATTTAGAGAATGAAGCAAAACAAGGCAATGGTCTTATGGCACCAAGAGTACAGGTCTGTGCCGGTCACCAAGCGAACATGGTGCTAAGACTACTGTTGGGGATAGAACAGCCTTAGAAAAAAGAAAGAGCAGAAAAGGAGATTAAAGATGAGTGATAAATTGGTAATTGGCGGACATGAATTTCAATCAAGATTTATTTTGGGTTCCGGTAAATTTTCTTTAGAAATGACAGATAAGGTAATAAAAAATGGAGGAGTCGAAATGGCTACCCTTGCTATACGCAGGGCAAATGCAGGCGGAGAGGAAAATATTCTTGATTATATGCCAAAAGGGATTACACTGCTTCCGAACACTTCAGGTGCAAGAACTGCTAAAGAAGCACTTCGAATTGCAAGATTAGCCAGAGAATTAGGCTGCGGAGACTTTGTGAAGGTAGAGGTGATTCGAGATTCTAAATATCTAATGCCCGATAATTATGAGACAATTAAGGCAACGGAGCTTATGGCAAAAGAAGGATTTATAGTCATGCCATATATGTATCCCGACCTGAATGTTGCAAGAGAATTGGTAGATGCCGGTGCGGCAGCAGTCATGCCTCTTGGAGCTCCGATTGGAAGCAACAAAGGTCTTATGACGAAGGAATTCATAAAAATGTTAGTGGAAGAAATCGATTTGCCAATTATTGTTGATGCAGGGATAGGAAGACCGTCGCAGGCATGTGAAGCTATGGAAATGGGAGTCGATGCGGTAATGGCGAATACGGCAATTGCGACAGCCAACGATGTTGGATTGATGGCGCAAGCATTTAAGAAAGCAATTGAGGCGGGAAGAGAGGCTTATTTAGCAGGATTAGGAAGAGTGTTAAATTTTAAGGCAGAAGCTTCTAGTCCATTAACAGGTTTTTTGGAGGATTAGGAATGCAAGTAGAAATGAATCATATGGAATATATGCCGGATATGGATGTTATTGAGTCTGATATTATGGACAGAGTTCAAAAAAAGATGAAGGCATATGATTATAATTGTTATACAAAAGAGGATGTTATAAGGATATTAAATAAAGAACAAATGAGTATAGAAGATTTTGCTGTTTTACTTTCTCCGGCTGCAGAAGGATTTTTGGAGAATACAGCACACAAAGCACAATTAGAAACGAAAAAGCACTTTGGCAATGCGGTGAGTATGTTTACTCCTTTGTATATCGCAAATTATTGTGAAAATCATTGTGTTTATTGTGGATTTAATTGTCAAAACAAAATTAAACGGGGAAAACTTTCTATGGATGAAATAGAAACTGAATTGCAGACGATTGCATCTACCGGTCTTCAAGATATTTTGTTATTGACAGGAGAATCAAGGAAGCATTCAGATGTGGAATATATAGGGGAAGCTGTTAAGATTGCTGCTAAATATTTCTCTACGGTAGGGATTGAAATTTATCCCCTTAATGTAAAAGAGTATGCGTATTTGAGGGAATGCGGTGCGGATTTTGTTTCGGTATATCAGGAGACATATCATACAGATAAATATGAAAAGGTTCATTTAAGTGGTCATAAAAGAAGCTATCCATATCGTTTTTATTCCCAGGAAAGGGCAATTTTGGGAGGGATGAGAGGGGTTGCTTTTGGAGCTTTGCTTGGACTTGGTGATTTTAGAAAGGATGCTTTTGCTGCAGGACTGCATGCGTATTATGTACAACAGAAATATCCTCATGCGGAAATATCGTTTTCTTTACCCAGATTAAGACCTTATATCAATAATTCTAAAGCAAATCCAAATGATGTTCACGAAGCTCAACTACTTCAAGTGATGTTGGCGTATCGTTTGTTCATGCCTTTTGCAGGTATTACTATTTCTACGAGAGAAAGAGCGGGATTCCGTGATCATGTCATTGGAATGTGTGCGACAAGAATATCGGCAGGAGTAAAAGTTGGAGTAGGTGGTCATGAAGAAGAGAAAAAAGGGGATGAACAGTTTGAAATAGCAGATCCCAGAAGTGTGAAACAGGTACATGAAGCAATTTTAAACAGAGGATTGCAACCGGTATATACAGATTATATCCGAGTGTAAATAGAAATGTGACAGAGAGAAAGGAAGATAATGGGATATGATGGTTGTGACCAGCTCGAGACTGTGTAAAGATAATTTTTTTGACAGAATAGAAAAGATTTCCAGGGGTGGGCCTGAGGGAATCATACTGCGCGAAAAAGAAATGAATCAGGAAGAATACAAAATCACTGCAAGAAGATGCGCTGAAATCTGTCACAAATATAAGGTGCCACTCATTATCAATCATCAGGTAGAAATTGCTCGGGAATTGGAAATCAAGAGGATTCATTTGTCGTATGGGGAATTGATTGAATATGTTGAACCCAAAGAGGAGTTTTCTTGTATGGGAGTATCCGTTCATAGTGTAGAGGAAGCGGTGAAAGCAGCTGAATCAGGTGCTGATTATTTAGTTGCAGGACATATTTTTGAAACCGACTGTAAAAAAGATTTAGAGCCAAGAGGTCCTGGGTTCTTAAAAAATGTTTGTGAACATGTAAAGATACCGGTCTATGCAATTGGAGGAATAAGAAGAGACCGTCTGGAGCAAATTTACGAGTGCAATGCAGCTGGAGTGTGTGTGATGTCAGAATTAATGTTGTGTCAAGAGCCTGATAAAGTAGTAGCAGATTATGAAAAAGAGTGGAAAAAGATTCATGAATTAAAGGAGGAAATCCAAATCTGAAATTGAGAAAACTTTCGAATAATTGGGATTTCCATCCTATACTGTTTTACATTTCTTTTGATATTGCTTTTGCATCCTTTGTATACATAAAAATACAAATGATTGTCAAAACCGTTTCAACAACTGGTTGCGCAGCAATAACACCATTTAATTTCCAAAGATAATTCAAAATGATTACTCCTGGAATAAAAAACACTGCATTTCTCATGACTGTAATAACCAGCGAATTAACTGCCTTGCCTAAAGCTTGAAAATAACTTGTAACCATATTGATAACTCCGAGCATCGGTGCCGACAGGCAAAGAATTCTTAAAAAGTATCCGGTTTGTAAAATCAGAGTTTCATCGTGCAGGAATATGGATACAAGAGGTTTTCCAAAAAGAAGAAAAGCAGCGGTAAATATTGCTCCAAGAAGAACCCCATACATCATTGCATATTTCACAACATCGATCGTTCGTTTCTTCTTTTTTGCTCCATAATAATAGCCAATTAATGGGGTAACTCCCTGTGATAATCCAACTGACAGTAGAATTGGAATCATTTCAAGCTTATATGCAATCCCGTAAGATGCTACTGCATCAGAACCATACATACCAATATAGTTATTTAGTACGATATTTGAAACACTCATAAGAACTGTAATCAGTGCCCCAGGAATACCGATGTTTACAACGTTTCGAATCATTCTTGTATTTGGTGAAAAATATTTTGGGGTTAATGGCACTAATTGATTACCCTTGCATTCCTCACGGATCATGCAGATAATATAGTATATAGTTGCACATAAAAATCCCAAGGAGGTTGCAAGTGCAGCTCCGGCTGTTGCCCATCCTAAAATAACGATAAAGACATAGTCCAATCCAATATTGATGATATTGCCAAGCACTAATCCAATCGTACTTTCTTTTATCAAACCAACAGAACGAAACAGATGGACAAACCCATTTGCGAGCATGATAAAAGGTGCTCCAATAAAAATGTATTTCAAATAGTCACAGGTATAACCTATATTATCCGCATCAGCACCTACCAGTTGTGCTAATGGATGCAAGAACACAAGACCTAGCACAAGTGTGATAATTCCTGCAAACACCAATGCATACACGCAAAAATTCATGGTTGTGCCAGCCTCTTTTTTCTTTTCTTCTCCTAATAGCCTGGCAATTACACTGCTTCCGCCCATTCCAAAGATAAAGGAGAGAGACATTATAATAAGCAATATAGGAGCACACAATGTAACAGCTGCAATGGTTGTTGGTTTTCTGGTCAAAGACACAAAAAAGGTGTCGGCAATATTGTAAATGAGGGTTGTAAGCTGTCCCAACATAGAAGGCAATCCAACTCTCATAATCGCCTTAGGAATATTCTTTTCTTCAAAAATAGATGTCATAGTTTCTAATCCTCCCTTGAAATCTTAATGATTATAATGTAAAATTGATTTCAAAAACTGGACATTTGTCTTGTTGTTTGGAGGACTTATGAAAAAAATTTATGACAAAAACAAAATAGCTACTTTTATTGAAAATAGCAAATATCAAACGGTTCTCAATGAACTGCATGTAGATTTTTGCCTTATAAAATACGAAAAAGGCGAATTGGTCACTTCGCCTTTTCAGAATGAATTGTTATTTCAAATTGTAGAGCATGGATCTATAAATATCTATTTTATTCGTGATGACGGCACACGATATTCTTTGTCAAACGGCTATGCAGACTACTTACTTGGAGACATGGATATTTTTTATCCAAGGAACTATAACATCTATTCTGAAGCAACTGAAAATTTGACCTGCATTTCATTTCCTATTGACAAAAACAGGGAATTATTACTTGCGAACAATCAGTTCCTGCAGCTCATCTGTAATAGTCTATCTGCAAAAATAGGTGCAATAACAAACATTGACGCTGCTCCAACATCCTTAACAGAACGGGTCATGTCCTATATGAAATACAAATGTGATTCAGGTATATTGAAGGGGCTAGAGCAGGCAGCTTTCCATCTTCATTGCAGTTCAAGACAACTTCAAAGAATTTTGAACCAATGTGAAGCGGCTGGCGTAGTCTCAAAAATCGGAAAAGGTACTTATCGTTTAATAGAATAATATATTTATTTCAGAACTCAACCTTCAAATTCGAATTAAACTAATTCAATCAGATTTATCATCCAATGACACTTCTACTAATATTCTTCATTTCTCTCGTTTTGTAATCTTTCATTGAAAAGACAAAGATACATCGTTTCCACTTTGCAAATTTAAATGTTAAGAGAAATTAATGAAAACAATACTCTTAATCTAATAACAATTTAAAAGCAGCAAATAAGATACTGTTTAAACATGTACATATACAACTAAGGTAAAATATACACATAAAATGCAAAAACAATGTTGACAAGTGTAAAAAAATGATATATATTATGACTAACAAGTAATAAAAATAAATAAAAAACAGTTTAAGATGTACACATAAAAGATAAAATACACAATCATCTCATACAAGCGAATATATAGTTTGTTAATGACATATAGAAATAATAGGGGTATGCAAAAAAAGATTGTAATATTGTACAAAACCGTACAACTAGTACGGATTGTAAATACAACTTTAAACCAATGTATGAATGGGAGGTAAAAAAATGAGAAACAAAATCTTAAGTCTTATTCTAAGTGTAGCTATGGTAACGACTATGTTAGTTGGGTGTGGAGAAGGCTCAACGACTGATAAGTCTACAGTATCAGATTCAGCGCAGACAGCTGACAGTGCTAATGTGAATGGGAAAAAAAGTGCAAAAGGAAAAACCGTTGGTTTGGCAATGCCGACGCAGTCATCCGAAAGGTGGATCAGCGATTGTGCCAACATGAAAGAGCAATTTGAGAAACAAGGGTACAAGGTAATTGCTCAGTTCGCGGAAGATGATGTACAAAATCAAGTATCACAGGTAGAGAATATGATTGCTCAAAATGTAGATTGTCTTGTAATTGCAGCAGTAGATTCCTCAGCGCTGGTCAATGTGGAGAAACAGGCAAAGGATGCAGGAATTCCGATTATTGCTTATGATCGGTTGCTTATGGATACCGATGCTGTTTCCTATTATGCTACATTTGATAACAAAGGGGTGGGAGTAGCGATAGGAAAATACATAGAAGAAAAGAAAGACTTAAAAGTTGCCCAAAAAGAAGGAAAATCTTATACAATCGAATTTTTTATGGGATCACCTGACGATAACAATGCTTTGTTTTTGTACAACGGAATCATGGAAGTGTTAGAAGGATATTTAAAAGACGGAACCTTAGTATGCAAATCAGGCAGAACATCTTTTGACGATACATGTATTTTGAGGTGGTCACAGGATACGGCACAAGCCAATTGTGAAAATTATTTAACAGGTTTCTATGCAAAAGAAAAATTAGATATTGTATGTTCTGCATTTGACGGTTTTTCTTATGGATGCAAATCAGCCTTAGAAGGAGCGGGATATTCAGTTGGAAAGGACTGGCCATTAATTACAGGACAAGATGCAGATTTGATGGCTGTAAAAAACATAATAAGTGGTTATCAGACAATGTCTATTTATAAAGATACCAGACTTTTAGCAGAAAAATGTGTGAAAATGGTTCAGGCGGTTTTGGAAGGAAAAGAGCCTGAGATCAATGATACAAATCAATATAATAATGGGGTGAAAACAGTTCCTTCCTACCTTTGTACACCGGTACCGGTAGACAAAGATAATTATAAAAAAGTAATTGTTGATAGTGGATATTACACGGAGGAGCAATTGTCAAAATAGATAACATTGATATTTGCAGCAGGGGTGTGGCGGTCTTGTACCGCCGCCAAATCGAATGAAAGGATTCTGTAAAGAAGAATTTTAATCAAAAGGAGAAGAAAGGGAGCGAAAAAATGTCTGATGTTATCTTGGAAATGAAAAAAATAACGAAAGAGTTTTCAGGGGTGAAAGCATTAGCAGATGTACAGTTAAGCGTGAAACGTGGAGAAATTCATGCTCTATGTGGAGAAAATGGAGCAGGAAAATCTACGCTGATGAATGTATTGTCCGGCGTGTATCCATATGGTACTTATACCGGGGATATTATTTATAATAACGAAGTATGCCAATTTCACAACATCAAAGAAAGTGAAGCGAAAGGAATTGTTATTATACATCAAGAGCTGGCTTTGAGTCCGTGTCTGTCTATTGCAGAAAATGTATTTTTGGGGAATGAACAGACTTCTGTAAAAGGTGTCATAAATTGGACTAAGACAAAAAGCAAAGCAAAAGAAATGCTGGCAAAAGTGGGATTGGAAGATGAAAATGTCAATTTGCCGGTCAACTTACTTGGTGTTGGGAAACAGCAATTAATTGAGATTGCAAAAGCTTTGGCGAAAAAAGTCGAACTCTTGATATTGGACGAACCAACAGCAGCGTTAAATGATGAAGAGAGTAAAAAGCTATTAGAGTTAATGCTGGAATTAAAAAAACAGGGAATTACTTGTATCATTATCTCTCATAAATTAAATGAAATCAGTTATGTTGCAGATTCAATTACGATTATTCGGGATGGAAAGACGATTGAAACAATAGAAAAGGAGAAAGAAGATTTTACGGAAGACCGTATTATTAAAGGAATGGTTGGAAGGGAGTTGACCAATCGTTATCCCAAACGGGAAGATGTTAAAATTGGAAAGACTATTTTTGAAGTAAAAGATTGGAATGTATTTCATCCGGAAGAAGCAGAACGGCAAATGATTAAAAATGTTTCTTTTCATGTCAGGGAAGGAGAAGTAGTTGGTTTTGCAGGGCTAATGGGAGCAGGCAGAACGGAATTGGCTATGAGTATCTTTGGGAAGACCTATGGTCAGAAGATTCAAGGCAGCATTAAAATGCATGGAAAAGAAGTGAGGATCAAAAACGTAAAAGATGCCATACAACATAAGCTTGCATATGTTTCAGAAGATAGAAAGAATTATGGATTGGTTCTGATAGAGGATATTAAACGAAATATGACCATGGCTGCGTTAAAAAAGTTTTTTTCTAAAAATGGAGTAGTGAATAAGAATGAAGAAATATTAGCAGCAAATAAATTTATGAAAAAAATTAATATAAAGGCGAATTCAATTGATCAAAAGGTTGTTTCCTTATCAGGCGGAAATCAACAGAAAGTAGTTCTGGCAAAGTGGATGCTGACACAGCCGGATGTTTTGATATTGGATGAACCAACAAGGGGAATAGATGTAGGTGCTAAATACGAAATCTATTGTGTGATTAATGAACTTGCCAAAGCTGGAAAAGCAATTATTATAATTTCATCAGAAATGCCTGAGATTATAGGAACTTGCGACCGTGTATATGTAATAAATGAAGGTGAGATTGCTGGGGAATTAAATGAGTATGAGGTTTCTCAAGAAAAAATCATGCAGTGTGTCATGGCACATAACAGAAAGGGAGAGTAAAAATGCGAGAGAAAAAAGTAAAAAATTTAGATATGAAACAATATGGTATGGTCGTAGCTCTTATTGCAGTTTTCTTGATATTTTCTTTTCTGACAAAAGGAGCGAATATGACTCCTATGAATATGAATAATCTGATTATGCAAAATGGCTATGTTGTAATATTGGCAGTCGGTATGCTTCTTTGTGTTTTGACTGGGAACATTGATCTTGGAGTTGGCTCAATGGTAGCATTATCCGGGGCTGTGATTGGTATTTTGCTTGTGGATTACAAAGTGAATATTTGGATTGCGATATTGGCAGCAATTTTGGTAGGGCTTTTGTCAGGGGTATTTGTTGGATTTTTTGTTTCAAAGCTTGGGATCCCGCCGTTTATTGTAACCCTGGCGACAATGCTTATGGGGCGTGGTCTTACTTATACGGTTTTGCAGGCACAGACGAAGGGACCGTTTCCCAATGAATTTACATACATAGGTGCAGGTTTTTTACCTACCATAAAAGTAAATCTTGGGGGAAGACCAATTGATGTGATCAGTGTTGGTGTAGCAATAATAATTTCGGTATTGATACTTTTAGCAGAATTCAAAGATATAAAAACAAAAGAAAAATATGGTTTCGCAACCAATCCTTTGTGGCAGATTGCGATAAAGGAAATTGTTATACTTGCAATTGTGTGGTTTATCTTTTCGAAACTGGCAACTTGTAACGGGATTCCCTTTGTTCTTGTTATTATGGCAGTTTTGGCAGGGTTTTATCATTATATAACAACGAAAACAGTAGCCGGGCGTCAAATTTATGCTTTAGGCGGTAATGCAAAAGCAGCAAAACTATCTGGTATAAATACTGAAAAAGTTTTCTTTTGGGTGTATACTAATATGGGAATTATGTGTGCGATTGCAGGCATTGTTTTATCTGCTCGAAATGGTTCCTCAACACCAAAAGCCGGAGATGGATTTGAGATGGATGCCATTGCTTCCTGCTATATTGGAGGGGCAGCTACGGCAGGTGGAGTCGGAACTGTAATCGGAGCAGTAGTCGGCGCTTTTATCATGGGAATTTTGAATAACGGAATGTCCTTGTATGGGTGGTCTACCGATATTCAAAAAATCGTTAAAGGAGCCGTACTTCTTGGAGCCGTAACCGTAGATTTGGTTACAAAGCGTAAGAAGGGCTAAAGAATAAAATAGAAATGAGGTAGAAGGCCGGAAAGGTTTCGGTCTAGAATCAGATGAAAAATAACACACCAAAATATTTAGAGATCGTAAATTTTATAAAGGAAAAGATTGAGTCTAAAGAATTAAAACCAGGTCAGAAGATTTATTCGGAGAATGAATTAAGTAAAATATTTAAACTAAGCAGACAGACGGTACGTCATAGTATCAGTGTTCTGGAAAAAGAGGGTATTGTAAGAAAAGTACAAGGAAGCGGTACGTATGTGGCCGATAATCGTCTGACAAATTTGGAAAATAAGACTAGAATAGCTGTGATAACCACTTATGTTGACAGTTATATTTTTCCTAGAACCATTAAAGGGATTGAAAATTATCTTTTTGAAAAAGGGTTTTCTGTTCAAATAGCATTTACCAATAATGTGTTTGCCAGAGAGAAAATTATTCTGGAAGATATTCTAAATAGAAATGATGTGGCTGGAATTATTGCTGAACCTACCAAGAGTGGACTTCCGAATTTGAATGAAGATCTTATTTCGGAAATAACCAGCAGGCATATTCCGGTAGTATTCATTAACAGTTATTATGCTGATTCAAAGCTGCCTCATGTTTCTATTAATGATAAAGAAGCAGGAAGAAAAGCCACGGAATATTTGATTTCTATGGGACACAGAAAAATAGGTGCAATTCTAAAACTGGATGACGGACAGGGACATTTACGTTTCAAAGGATATTCAGAAGCAATGATGAATGCAGATTTAGATTTTTTGGATACAGATATTGTTTGGATTGATACCGAAGAAGTGAAACATTTGGAGAAGACAAAGGGTAAAATATTAGAAAGATTAGGGAATTGTACTGGAATTTTATGTTATAACGATGAAGTTTCATATAGCTTGATTGAAATATTAAAAAAAGAGGGAATGAAGGTTCCTGAAGATATTTCAATTGTTAGTATCGATAATTCAGAGTTGGCTGTTTTGTCAGATGTGGAATTCACTTCTATTCCTCATCCTATGGAACGATTGGGGGAAAAAGCAGCAGAAAATTTAATTCAACTTATCAAAAACCCTAGTTTTGATGCAAATTATGAGTTCGATGAGGACATTATTATAAGAGATTCTGTAAAGAGGATTTCACGTTGATTCGAATTCTGTATAAAGGAGGCATTTTGTGAAAACAGCAAAGAAATATAAATTCTGGTTCTGTACAGGTTCGCAAGATCTATATGGCGATATGTGTTTAAGGAAGGTCGCAGAACATGCAGCAAAAATGGTAGAAGGGCTTAATCAATCAGGCGTATTGCCTTTTGAAGTAATATTAAAGCCTACATTAATCAGTCAGACATCGATTCGGCAGACTTTAAATGATGCGAATAACGATGAAGAATGTGCAGGTGTTATAACTTGGATGCATACTTTTTCACCGGCCAAAATGTGGATTATAGGATTGCAGGAATACAAAAAACCTTTGTGCCATTTACATACTCAATTTAATGAAGCGATTCCTTATGATTCCATTGATATGGATTTTATGAATGAAAATCAATCTGCCCACGGTGACAGAGAGTATGGGCATATCGTCAGCAGGATGGGGATTGAACGGAAAATTATTGTTGGACATTGGGCAAAAACAAAGGTACAGGAACAATTAGCAAATTGGATGTTAACTGCAGTCGGAGTCATGGAATCGTCACATATCAGAGTCTGCCGATTTGGAGATAATATGAATAACGTGGCTGTTACGGAAGGAGATAAAGTTGAGGCGCAGATTAAATTTGGTTGGGAAGTAGATCATTATAATGTAAATGATGTAGTGGAATACGTAAATGCAGTATCGCCCAGTGAAGTAAATGCCTTAATGGAGGAGTATGAAAGCAAGTATCAAATGCTTTTTGAAACGAGAGATCCGGAAGAATTTAAAAGACATGTTGCTGCTCAGGCTCAGATAGAAATAGGAATGGAAAAGTTCTTAGAAGAACGGGATTACCATGCAGTAGTAACACACTTCGGTATGCTTGGGGGTTTAAAGCAATTACCAGGATTGGCGATTCAACGCCTAATGGAGAAAGGGTATGGTTTTGGAGGAGAAGGAGACTGGAAAACAGCTGCGATGGTAAGGCTGATGAAAATTATGACGCAGTCTGTTAAAAATCCTAAAGGCACCTCATTTATGGAAGATTATACCTATCATTTGGTTCGAGGAAAAGAAGGCATATTACAATCTCATATGTTAGAAGTATGTCCTACTATTGCAGAAGGACCAATTTCAATCAAAGTCAATCCATTAACAATGGGGAACCGTGAAGATCCGGCTCGCTTGGTATTCACTTCGAAAACAGGACCGGGTATTGCGACTTCCTTAATTGACTTGGGAAATCGGTTCCGATTAATTATTAATGCAGTAGATTGTAAAAAGTGTGAACATTCCATGCCGAATCTGCCGGTAGCAACAGCTTTTTGGACACCGCAGCCCAATTTGGAAGAAGGAGCAAAAGCCTGGATCATGACAGGTGGAGCCCATCATACGGCCTTTTCTTATGATTTAACAGTAGAACAGATGGTGGATTGGGCTGATGTAATGGGAATTGAGAGTGTTGTGATTGATAAAAATACCAGAACTTGTGAACTGAAAAAAGAATTAAGATGGAATAATATGTACTATAAATAAGACGAAATTATCTTTTTGGGAGAAGGGAAATGTATGTCTGATAAGCGTCAATTAAAAAGGAAAAGAGGGGAAGCTATAATGGAAAATAAATATTCTGTAGGTGTTGATTTTGGGACATTGTCAGGTAGAGCAGTATTAGTAGATGTTTCAAATGGAGATGTCATTGCTCAGTCCACAAAAACATATACACATGGAGTTATGGATCAATTCCTGCCAGATGGGACGAAATTAGGACATGACTGGGCGTTACAACATCCAGGTGATTATTTGGAAGTGTTGGAAACTACCATTCCGAATGTTCTAAAAGAAGCAAATGTGAGCAAGAATGATGTAATAGGAATGTCAATTGATTTTACATCCTGTACGATTCTGCCGGTTGATAAAGCAGGGGTTCCGCTTTGCTTAAAAGAAGGTTTCGCAAAATTTCCTCATGCATGGGTGAAGCTCTGGAAACATCATGCGGCTCAAAAACAGGCGAATAAATTAAATCAAATTGCAGAAGAAAGAGGAGAAGAATTTTTAGGAAGATATGGAGGGAAAATTTCCTCTGAATGGGTAATTCCGAAAATTATGCAAATTTTAGAAGAAGATCCAAAGATTTATGAATTGACCGACAAAATTTTAGAAGGCACAGACTGGGTTACAATGCAGTTGACTGGAGTTGAAACCCGAAACAGCTGTACAGCCGGTTATAAAGCAATATGGCACAAGAAAAAAGGATATCCAAGTAAGGAGTTTTTCAAAGCTTTAGATGATAGGCTTGAAAATGTTGTAGAAGAAAAGTTAGGGACAAAAATTCTGCCACAGGGTTCAAAAGCAGGTGAGTTAACCAAGGAAATGGCTGAGAAGATTGGACTTAATGCAGGGACTCCGGTCGCAGTTGGTAATGTTGACGCACATGTGGCAGTGCCGGCAGTTGGGATTACCGGGCCTAATAAAATGTTAATGATTATTGGAACATCAACATGTGATGTTATGTGTGGTGAGGTTGAAAAAGAGGTTCCGGGTATGTGTGGAGTCGTAGAAGATGGTGTTTTACCGGGATATTTTGGTTACGAGTCCGGGCAATCCTGTGTTGGAGATCACTTTGACTGGTTTGTAAATAATTGTGTCCCTGAGAGTTATTATAAGGAAGCGGAAGAAAAAGGTGTTAATATCCATGAACTATTAATGGAAAAAGCCTCCAAACTGAAAGTAGGAGAAAGTGGGCTGCTGGCTCTTGATTGGTGGAATGGAAATCGTTCCTGTCTGGTAGATGTGGATTTGACAGGAATGATGCTGGGCATGACACTGGCAACAAGACCGGAAGAGATCTACAGAGCGCTAATTGAAGCAACCGCTTACGGTAAAAATAAAATAATAAAAACTTTTGAAGAAGCAGGAGTTCCGGTAGAGGAGTTATATGCCTGCGGAGGAATTTCAAAGAAAAATCCATTAATGATGCAGATTTATGCAGATGTTACAAACAAAGAGATATTTATTGGAGCCTCTGATCAAAGTCCTGCTTTAGGGGCAGCGATGTTTGGAGCAGTAGCAGCAGGAGCTGAAAAAGGTGGATATGATACCATCTTTGATGCAGCAAGAGCAATGGGAAAAGTGGAAGAGAAGTCATATAAACCAATTCCTGAGAATGTAAAGATTTACGAGAAGATATTTAAAGAATTTGAGACCCTTCATGATTATTTTGGCAGGGGAGAAAATGATGTGATGAAGAGGTTGAAAAAGTGGAAGAAAGAATCTTAAATTAAATTATCCTGGAGGGGATTTTATGTTAGAAGAACTGAAATATCAGGTATATGAGGCGAATATGAAACTACCGGAGTATGGGCTGGTTACGTTTACATGGGGAAATGTGAGCGGTATAGATAAAGAAAGAGAGTATTTTGTGATTAAACCCAGCGGTGTGGATTATGATAAACTTTCGCCCGAAGATATGGTAGTAATGGATCTGGAAGGAAATAAAGTAGAAGGAAAATGGAACCCGTCCTCTGATACTGCTACACATATTGAATTATATAAAGCAAGTCGTGATATAGGGGGAATTGTACATACACATTCAACCTGGGCTACAAGCTGGGCACAGTCAGGAAGAAGTATTCCCTGTTATGGCACGACCCATGCGGATTATATGTATGGAGAGATTCCTTGTGTCCGCTGTTTAACAAGAGAAGAAATTGAAGATGAATACGAAAGAAATACAGGCAGACTAATTGTAGAATATTTTAAAGGAAAAGACTATTTAGCAATGCCGGCAGTTCTTTGTAAAGACCATGGGCCGTTTACTTGGGGGAAAGATGCAAAAGAAGCGGTACATAATGCAGTTGTTTTGGAAGAAGTGGCAAAAATGGCGGCGAATTGTGAGTTGATTAATAGAAAAGTACAGCCCGCGCCACAAGAATTGTTAGATAAGCATTATTTCAGAAAGCATGGAGAAAACGCTTATTACGGCCAGAAACGTAGTTAGTTTTCTTTGGAACCATGAAAAACCGAAAGGAAAAGGAAGGGAATAAGGTATGAATCAATTGGATCTAAAGCGTATAGCAAATGAAGTCCGTAAGGGGATCGTTACATCTGTATATAGTGCTCAGGCAGGCCATCCGGGAGGAGCTTTATCGTCTGCAGAGATATTTACATATCTTTATTTTCAAGAAATGAATATCGATCCGAAAAATCCAAAGATGGAAGACAGAGATCGTTTTGTATTGTCAAAAGGGCATGTTGCGCCCGGGCTTTATGCGGCATTGGCTAACAGAGGTTATTTTCCGGTTGAGGATTTAAAAACACTTCGTAAATTGGGATCCTATTTGCAAGGGCATCCTGATATGAAACGGATACCGGGAGTGGATATGTCTTCAGGGTCTCTTGGACAGGGAATATCGGCAGCGATAGGAATGGCTTTGGCTGCGAAGCTAGATGAAAAAGATTATCGTGTGTATACATTAGTAGGAGATGGAGAAATCCAGGAGGGCCAGATTTGGGAAGCGGCGATGTTTGCGGGCTTCCGTAAATTAGATAATCTCGTGGTCATTATTGATAATAATGGTCTGCAGATTGGAGGAAATATTGATGAGGTATGTTCCCCTTACCCGATTGATAAGAAATTTGAGGCATTTAATTTTCATACAATTACTGTAGATGGTCATGACTTTGATCAACTTAAAGATGCATTCGCACAAGCTAGAGTTATAAAAGGGAGACCGACAGCTATCATAGCGAAAACAATCAAAGGGAAAGGGGTCTCTTTTATGGAAAATCAAGTGTCATGGCATGGGGCGGCACCGAATGAGGAACAATACATAAAAGCTATGGCAGATTTGGAAAAGGCAGGTGAAGTTCTTTGTTAGAGGGTAAAAAAATTGCGACTAGAGAGAGTTATGGCAATGCATTGGCAGAGTTTGGAAAAGTTTATCCTGAATTGGTAGTGTTGGATGCAGATTTGACGGCAGCAACGAAAACTTCTATATTTAAAAAAGCATATCCTGACAGACATTTTGATTGTGGGATTGCTGAATGTAATATGGCTGATATCGCAGCAGGGCTTGCGACTACAGGTAAAATTCCGTTTATTAGTTCTTTTGCTATGTTTGTTGCTGGAAGAGCGTTTGAGCAGATTCGAAATTCAATCGGTTATCCCCATTTAAATGTAAAAATCGGTGCAACTCATGCTGGTATCACAGTTGGAGAAGATGGTGCTTCACATCAATGCAATGAAGATATTAGTTTGATGCGCAGTATTCCAGGTATGGTAGTAATGTGTCCGTCGGATGATATAGAGGCCAAAGCTTCCGTAAAGGCAGCGATTGAATATGAAGGACCTGTATATATAAGATTTGGAAGAGCACCGGTTCCTGTTATTAACGATAAATCAGAATATGAATTTAAAATGGGAAAAGGTAATATTTTAAAAGAAGGAACTGATGTTACGATTATTGCTACAGGTATTTGTGTGTGCCAGGCATTAGAGGCTGCTATGATGCTTAAAGGGGATGGAATCGATGCAAAAGTAATCAATATGCATACGGTGAAACCATTGGATGAAGAGTTGGTAATCGAATCAGCGAAAACTACGAAGAAAATAGTAACAATAGAAGAGCATTCGATTATAGGAGGTCTTGGGAGTGCGGTATGTGATGTACTTTCTACTACATTGCCGACCAAGGTATTGAAAATAGGAATCAATGATGTCTTTGGAGAGTCAGGTTCTGCAAGTGCATTGATTCATAAATATGGATTAGATGCGGAAGGTATCTATTCAAAAGTGAAAGTATTTTTAAGGGATGGTTTTTGATTGGATAGCAAAAAAACGTATAATACCAGATGAGAACGTCAATGCTAAAACAGCAAAGGAGTGTTGATTCTAAGATGAGTACGTTTAAACATTTATATAAATCAGTTACAGATGAAAAACATGGACATAAGTTAGAAGAAGGATTAGAGAAAGTCCGTTCAAAAGATCCGGAAGAAAACCATTTATCCTGTTTATTACATCCGGAAGAAAGAATATCTTCTTTAAAAGAAAAAGAGGTCTTCATGAAGGAAGCTATGGATGATCCCGAATTTACAAAAGATTTAAAATTAACAATTGATTTATTGCAAAATCATAAAGGTCCTGTATATGCATTGGTGGCGCCTGCATATATAGGACAATTTGGTGACCATATTACTACAGGGCAGATCAGAAGTGCATTTAAAGAAATGGGTTTTACCGGAATGGTTGAAGTTGCTGTTTTCGCAGACATATTAACGTTTAAGGAAGCATTAGAGTTTCATGATAATATAAAAGACGAAAATGATTTCCAACTTACCAGCTGCTGCTGTCCTGTTTGGATTTCTTTGATTAAAAAACATTTCCCCAAAATCGTTTCTCATATACCGCCGGCAGTTTCGCCTATGATTGCATGCGGCAGAGTGGCAAAGCATCTTCAACCCGATGCAGCGACAATTTTTATTGGTCCGTGTATGGCAAAAAAAATGGAAGCAAAAGAAGAAGATATCAAAGATGCCATTGACTGTGTATTGACCTTTCAAGAAACGGAACAATTATTTGAAAAAATGAGTATTGTTTTAGAAAATCAGATAGAGTCTATACGCAACCATACTTCTTATGCCGGAAGGATTTATGCAAGGACCGGTGGAGTCAGTAAAGCGGTTGAGATGACAATAAAGAGAATTGATCCCAATCAGAAAATAAAATTTAAAGCAAAGCAGGCAGATGGAGTCATGGAGTGTAAGAAACTTTTGGAAGAACTTCTAGAGGGAAAAGTAGAAGCCAATTTTTACGAAGGTATGGGGTGTCAAGGCGGTTGTGTTGGAGGACCCAAAAGAATTATAAGCACAGAAAAAGGAAAAGAGAATGTTGAAGAGTATGCGAAGGAAGCAGAGTTTGAGACTCCATTGGATAACCCGTATGTAATTGAATTATTACATGTGCTTGGGTTTAAAACAGTAAAAGATTTTGTTGAAAATAGCAAGTTGTTAACTAGAAAATTTACTTAGAATATGTTTTCGTTGTTCTGCAAGATTTATAACTACCTAATTATAGAAAATTTAGACAAAGTTTAGTTAAAAAGTGTACATTTTGAAAATTAAGAATATTATATAATAGGATATAAAATAGTTATACTTTATATCTTAATTTCTATAAGGAGGTAATTATATGAATAATGTTAGTAACGATAACAAAGAACGTAAAATAGAAAGCAAAAGTAATGCAACAGTTGTAAGCACTGAAACTCATATTAGTTCAGATTGCCATAAGGATTGTGATTCCGCTGTTTTGAAATCAGATACACTTCCTGGCGCTGAGAATTACCCTTGGTTTGGTGGAGAATATAAAATACCTAAAGTTCTTGCAGAATTTATTGTTCAAATCGATTCAGAATCGAAAATCAGACTTAATGAACCTTCCTATGAAATAAAAAGAATTGAAAAACAAGTATTCTTAACACAATGCAGATATATTCCGCCAACAGACAAAGTATTTATTGAAGGTTATATTAGAAAAAATATTGAATATGCTACAAAACATTGCACTAGTAAGACTGGAATAGGCGGCGCTATTAAAGATACAACAGTTCATATTCCATTTAAAACTTATACGAAAGTTAACTTTTGCGGGAACCTTCCGCAAGTTCAACCTAACTATCCTCCAATGGTTGCAAGATATTTTGATCAAAAAAGAATGGGAAAGAATTTTAGGGAAGCAGATAGATCGGATATTGAAATTTTCAACGAACCTGTTTATTGTGAATTGGAATGGTCAGCAGTATTTGATGCTGATATAGATAATAAAGGTACTCCAATTGATGGATTTATCAATGAAGAGGAATTCCAAGAATTTACAGACAAATCAGTTGTTTATTTATGCATGAAATTACTTCAGAAACAACAGGTATGTTGGTTCGATCCTTTTGATAAAGATGGCAAAGGAGAAAAACAAACTTCTAAATTAGATTCTAAATGGAATTTACCAATAACAGAAATGAGAGATTCAAAGAAATAATCTATATAGGCTGTTGCATTATTGTGACAGCCTATAATTCATTATTGACAAGTAATTTTAAGTCTTCTATAATAAAAACATAATTGAATAGAAATCTGGGGAGCTTGCTAAAGCAGGCTGAGAGGAAGTGTGTTACATTTCGACCCATGACCTGATACGGATAATGCCGACGTAGGAAGAGAGAAAAGTATACATTGTTGAATCATAGACATATCCTAAGGGGTATGTTTTTTTATTTTTAACAATTCTAAAAAAAATAATCATAAACTCCTATAAAGCATTTAAACCTGACAAGAAAGGAAAATTATAATGAAATTTACAACACAAATGGATGCAGCAAGAAAAGGAATTTTAACAAAAGAAATGCAAGTCGTAGCAAAAAAGGAGCAAATAGATACACAAGAATTAATGAAGTTGGTAGCGGAAGGAAAAGTTGCAATTCCTGCCAATAAAAATCATACAAGCCTTGATCCAAACGGAGTGGGGTTTAAATTAAAAACAAAAATCAATGTTAATTTAGGAGTATCAAGAGATAGTACGGATTTAAATGTGGAGTTAGAAAAAGTGAACGAAGCAGTAGCATTGGGCGCAGAGTCAATTATGGATCTCAGCAACCATGGGAATACAAGAGAGTTTCGTAAAAAGCTGACACAAGAATGCCCGGCTATAATTGGTACGGTACCAATCTATGATGCTGTTGTATATTACAATAAAGCTTTAAAAGACATAACGTCACAGGAATGGATTGATATAGCAAGAATGCATGCAGAAGATGGCGTGGATTTTATGACAATTCATTGTGGGTTAAATCGATCTACTGCGCAAAGATTTAAAAAGAACAAAAGACTGACCAACATAGTATCACGTGGCGGCTCTTTAATGTTTGCCTGGATGGAAATGACAGGAAAAGAAAATCCGTTTTACGAATTTTATGATGAAGTATTAGAAATCTGCCGACAATATGATGTTACTATGAGTCTTGGGGATGCGTGTCGTCCGGGTTCTATTGCAGATTCTGGTGATATCTCTCAGATTGAAGAACTTGTAACACTGGGAGAACTTACAAAACGTGCATGGGAAAAAGATGTTCAAGTAATCATAGAAGGACCTGGGCATATGCCTTTAGATCAGATAGAAGCAAATATGAGGATACAGCAGACGGTTTGCCATGGAGCGCCATTTTATGTTTTGGGACCGTTAGTGACTGATGTGGCACCCGGATATGATCATATTACTTCTGCAATTGGTGGAGCTATCGCTGCTACCTATGGAGCTTCTTTCTTGTGCTATGTAACACCGGCGGAACACTTAAGACTTCCAACAGTAGAAGATGTTAAAGAGGGGATTATCGCAACTAGAATTGCAGCTCATGCAGCTGATATTGCAAAAGGTCTTAAAGGTGCTAAAGACTGGGATTATGAGATGAGTAAAGCTAGAAAAGAAATCGACTGGGATAGGATGTTTGAACTTTGTATTGATCCGGAACGAGCAAAAGCTTATAGAGCCTCTTCTAAACCGGAAAAAGAAGATACATGCAGCATGTGTGGCAATATGTGTGCAATGAAAAATATGAATCGTATTTTAGAAGGTGAAACGATTAGCGTTTGGAATGAATAGAAAAAGTGGTTTTTGGAGGGAAAAGGATGAAAAAGGGATTGACCATAGCGGGTTCAGATCCAAGTGGAGGAGCAGGGATTCAGGCTGATTTAAAAACATTCCTGGCTCATAATGTTTATGGGATGAGTGTTATTACAGCTGTTACAGCTCAAAATACAACAGGAGTTTTTGCAATAGAAGACCTTTCCGAAGAGATAGTTGGTAAGCAGTTAGATGCTGTTCTATCAGACATATATCCGGATGCAGTGAAGATTGGGATGGTATCATCGAAAGAATTGATCAAATTAATTGCTGAGAAACTGAAAGAATATCATGTCAGTAATATTGTATTAGATACGGTAATGGTTTCTACCAGTGGACATTCATTGTTACGACCCGAGGCGAAAGAAGTTTTGATTCATGAACTCTTGCCTCTGGCAAATTTAATTACTCCTAATATTCCTGAAGCGCAAGAAATTGCAGGAATTACAATTTATAATAAAGAAGATATGGTACGGGCAGCAGAAATTATTTCCAGGAAAACAAATGCTTATGTACTTGTAAAAGGCGGACATTTAAAAGATTGTTCTGATGATTTATTATATAAAGATGGTAATGAGAAATGGTTCTTTATGGAACGAATAAAAGTAGAGAATTCTCATGGAACAGGATGTACTCTTTCTTCTGCCATCGCGGCGAATCTGGCTTGTAATAAGAGCATGGAAGAAGCAGTTGGTCTTGCAAAAGAATATTTGACAGGAGCACTTATAGATGGTTTGGATTTGGGCAGGGGTAATGGTCCGATTAATCATGGATGGAATTTATAAAAAGGAAGAATGGTTCTTTAAAATGGAAAGGAATATGATTGGAGTATGAAAAGGAAAGGGATATTATATTTAATAGCAGATTTTTCAAGAGGTGAACAGGTGATTGAACAGGCGCTAAAGGCAGGTGTAGATTATGTTCAATTACGGGAAAAAAATATTTCTTCTGCAGAATATTTGAGGCGGGCCAAACGGATGAAACAGATGACAGATGCTTATCACACCCCCCTTTTAATTAATGATCGAATTGATATTGCGATGATAATTGGTGCAGAAGGGGTACATTTAGGACAAGATGATATTCCGGTATCTGAAGCGAGAAGAATTTTAGGACCTGGGGTCATCATTGGAGCAACGGCAAAAACAGTTGAGCAGGCTTTGGATGCGCAAAAACAAGGGGCTGATTATCTTGGTAGTGGGGCCTGGTTTTTGTCAAATACAAAACAGAATGCAATTCCGATAAAAGAAGAAACTTATGTGAATATTCTAGAGAATTCAAGTATACCTAATGTAGCAGTTGGAGGGATACAGGTGGATAACTGTCATATTCCATTGAAAAGCGGAGCTGATGGTCTAGCCATTTCTGCAGGAATTCTTGCATCAACAAATATTCATGATGCCGTTATGGGATTTCGCATTCAATTAGGTGAAAAATAGAAAATTGACAAACAATATAAAACTTAAATTTTAGATTTGTAAAAAACAAGTATAAAAATTAAAAAAACACCCCCCTAAAATGGGGGTGTTTTTTCGATTTTAATATGTTAAAGTAATGCTACCGAAAATAGATATCTCAAACCTTATAAAAATTTCTAATTTAATAAAAATCTTAAAGTAATCCCCAATTTACAATTTAATTTTTAAAAGAACAAGAAGTAGTTTAAATCCTATTCTTATACTTGCATTCTTACAGTTCTAGAAATTATTGTTTGTGTAAGCAATTAAGCACAAAAGATATTAATAAATAATAGAACGAGAAGGAGTATTTGTATGTTAGCTATTTTGAAAGAAGAGTATATGAATCTTTTGAAGAAAATGAAAGCTATTGCTATTGTTCTGATTTTTGTTTTATTTAGTTATCTTATAAGAAACTTATCTTTTAAATATCGAGGTTTTGGTATAGAAGATAATTCTTTGTATTCAAGTTTTAGATTTTTAGTTACCGCAGGGGGATTTTTTTTTGTATCTGTGTTATCTCATGATGCCATCCATAAAGAAAGTGATTTAAGTACGGTTTCTATCTATAAAATGAATTATTCCGGCAGAAGAGTTTTCTTAGGTATATATACTGGAACACTGTTATTTTGGTACAGTTGTCTCACCGCTGTTAATATTACTATTTCGATGCTTGAGGGGAAATATTACCTATCAAATTACTATCACAGTATCGTTATTATCACTTATTTCATAAGTTTTAAATTTTTGATTTCATCATGTACGAGTAAATCTATGATAAGTAGTTTTGTTGAAATTATTTTAGGTATTATTATTTTCTTGGTGGGAAAGTGGACGGTCTATTCATCTAGTTCAATATGGAATAATGCGAAATGCTTTTTTCCATATTTTTATTTAGATAAAAAAGGGGCATACCTTCTAATACCTTTAGTGATATCAGCCGGTATGGTAGGTACTTCAATCTTGCTTTATGAAGGGAAAGATTGATTGACATAAGCTTATTATAATCAAATGTTACGAATAAGAAGAAAATTAAGGACGAAATTTATGGTGCATTTTTGGAAAAAAATTATAAACTATCTGATAGAAAATTGGAACAGGATTCAAGGTCCGAAAAATATTCAATCAGGGCTTAAAAATCGTAGGTTTCGAATACGGGACCTACGTGCTTTATCTATATCATCTGGTCTTAGAGGTTATCTTTATTATAGTTCAAAAAATTTCAATGTTATTTATTGTAGTATCTTATTTTAATATCTTTAGGAAACTTTCACAAAATTTAGTATAAAAATTCTCTGTTATTAAAAACCCCCAAAATCTGGATATTATAAAATTTCATGGTATACTAAATTTAGTACGCTTAATGTTTTAGAAGTCGTAGATAAGAATAAATATGTAAGTGGATAACAGAATAGAAACGAGGAGACCAACTATGAAAAGATCAGAAATCAACCGTTGTATTAAATATATGGAAGCTTTCGTTCGTGAACACAAATTTGAATTGCCGCCTTTTTGCAATTTTACTCCACAAGAGTGGAACGATAAAAACGAAGAATATGATGAAATCAGAGATAACATGCTTGGCTGGGATATTACAGATTATGGACTTGGAGATTGGGAAAAAGTTGGATTTGCCCTAATAACCCTTCGTAATGGGAATCAAAACAATCCAAAATATAAAAAAGTATATGCCGAAAAATTACTTATGTTAAAAGAAGGACAGCATTCGCCAATGCATTTTCATTGGACTAAAAGTGAAGATATCATTAACCGTGGCGGAGGGACTTTGATTATCCATGTTTACAATGATAAAGGGGATGGTTCCTTTGATGATTCGGATGTATTAGTGAATTCAGACGGACGTTCTTATTATGTAAAACCTGGTACGGGCATAGAATTAAGACCCGGTGAAAGCATTACGTTATGGCCACACCAGTATCATGATTTTGATGTGAAGCCAGGTACAGGAGATGTCTTGATCGGTGAAGTCTCAGTGTGTAATGATGACAATATAGATAATCGTTTCTTCGAAGAAATGGGGCGTTTTCCTGAAATTGAAGAGGATGAACCGCCATATAGATTACTGTGTAACGAGTATCCAGCGGCTAAAAAGTAGTATACAAAATATTAACTGTTATGGGAGTTATAAGGGAGAATAAATTATGTTTGGAAGTAATAAAAAACAGATCGAAAGAATATTCCAGTCAAATGTAAGATTGGAACAGTTGGGATTTATGGAACAGCTTGACCGCGAGGTGGCTGTAATTATGGATAACGATACAATATCCATTGATAAAGTTGTATATATGTGCATTACTCCTGACTCATTGAATCAGACAGTGAAAGAACTAATGGAGAAGAATAAGAAACAATATACTTATGCTCAGACGGTACTTGGAATAGTTGTTGATAATGTTATTCAACAAGAATCTAATCAAGTACTTATTATTAGTGGACTTTTACCACGTGCACTTATAATTACCAAAGAAGATCTTCTGCTATTAAAAGATGTAATTGACAGTTTTTGTATTATGTATGCAGCAGCTAGAAATAACATGAACAATGATAAAGCATATGACCTTTTAAAAGAAAAGACGGTATATATTATTGGAACGTTGTTATTACCAAATATGAATAAAGGAGATACATTTGGAATCGAAATAATGAGGAGAGAAGTAGAAAATGGTCAGGAATATGAAGCTGTAAAGTGTTTTCTTACAAAGGAAAATGCAGAAAAATATAATCCTTCAAAAAGAGAAATAAGTCCGGTTACAGTAGCTCAAATAAAAGAATTCTATGGAAATGTGATCATTGAACCGCATAGGAATTATTGGATAGAATTTTGATACTCTTATTAAATAAGGTTTAAAGATTAAATTAGACCAATTATAGAAATTACGAAATTGACATATTTTCATTAGCATGATATTATGATAAATATAAAAGGTGCTACCGATAGATGGTTAGTCCACAAATTTTAATTATTACAAAATAACCGTTTAGTTTTGTAGACAGGGCGGTTATTTTTGTGTTTTATTGCTTCCTATTGCATATCCAAGTCCGAAGCAGGTCAAGCATAAGCTGATTACTGCAATCAGACCTTCAAGTGTCAACATTGGCATCCCCTCCTTAAGCAAGATTTCCAACAGAACAAATCTGGGGATTTCTATGTAGTCAGAGGGTCACAGTCCCTCTGTAGAAGGACTAACCGCGTACCGTAAATGGCAGCACCCATATTTTTATTATAGCAAGCAGAACGTCAGTTCGCAACATCTTTTCACATTATCTTTTTAGTTCTTATTATCTTATCATAGGCCAACTTAATTTTTAAAATGGCACTTTAATTCCCATCTGATTGAAACCAAATATCAATTATATTATACTTACACATAAAGGGCGTAAAATCTAGAAAATCAATTTTTATCAGTAAAAATGTTATTACAAATTTAGTTTATTCTTCAAATAGAGAGGTGTATAAATATTATGAATCCATTAGAAATTTTAAAAAAATATTTTGGTTACGATTTATTTCGAGCCGGTCAGAGAGAAATGATAGATACTATTTTAGAAGAAAGAGATGCGCTGGCAATTATGCCGACAGGAGCAGGAAAATCTATTTGTTACCAAGTTCCGGCTTTAATGCTGCCAGGAATCACTCTTGTCATTTCGCCATTAATTTCTCTTATGCAAGATCAGGTAAAGGCATTAAATGAAGCTGGAATCCATGCTGCTTTTATTAATAGTTCCCTTACCGATGTACAAATTTCAAAAGCACTCCAATATGCATCACAAGGGCTGTACAAAATAATCTATGTTGCACCGGAACGTCTTGAGAGCAACGAATTTAGATGGTTTGCATCTAATACCGAGATTTCTATGATTACAATAGATGAAGCACATTGCATTTCGCAATGGGGACAAGATTTTAGGCCAAGTTACTTAAAGATTATTGATTTTGTAAATTTTCTTTCATATCGACCAATCATAAGTGCATTTACAGCAACAGCTACAAAAGAAGTAAAAGAGGACATTGTATGTATTTTAGGTCTAAAAAGTCCAAATGTTTTGGTAACAGGATTTGACAGGGAAAACCTCTATTATCAGGTGGAAAATATTAGTAGAAAAGATAACTTCATTTTAAATTATATTAAGGAGCATTCAAATGATAGCGGTATTATTTATTGTGCTACGAGAAAGAATGTAGAAAAAATGCATGAGCTTTTGTTCAAAAATGGAGTTTGTGTAACAAAGTATCATGCTGGATTAAATTCTGAGGCAAGAAAAGATAATCAGGATGCTTTTATTTATGATAGAAGTCCAATCATTGTAGCGACAAATGCTTTTGGCATGGGAATTGATAAGTCTAATGTCCGATTTGTCATTCATTATAATATGCCGCAGAGCATGGAAAATTATTATCAGGAAGCCGGAAGAGCAGGGAGAGATGGGGAAGATGCGCAATGTATTTTGCTATTTTCTGCTCAGGATATCATGATAAATAAATTTCTTTTGGATAATAAGGAACTTTCTGATATTGATTTTGAGGATGCAGAGTTGATACGGCAGAGGGATGTGCAAAGACTTCATGTTATGGAAAACTACTGTCACACGACAAACTGTCTTAGAAATTTCATTCTTCAATATTTTGGAGAAAAGACAAATCAACCTTGTGGAGATTGCGCCAATTGTAAAAAGGAATTTACAGAGATTGACATGACCAAGGAAGCCAAGTGGATTATTAACTGTGTCACAGAGACCAAAGGAAGATATGGATTAAATGTTGTTGTTGGTACGCTTCTTGGTGCAAGAAGAGCGAAGTTGAAAGAATTTGGAACCATGGAGTATAAGTCCTATGGCGTTCTTAAGGATAGTACTGAATCAATGCTGAAGTTACTGATTACTCAAATGATTCAGGAAGGATATTTGAATCAGACAGATGATAAATATAGTCTTCTTAAAATAGGAAATATGGTAGCAAGACTTCATGATGAATCGACAAAGGTAACAGTTAAGGTACATATTGAAGAGAAGGATACGATAAGCAGTAATACGAATAAAACCAGACAAAAGAGTACGGATGCACTTACATCTGCTGGATTTGAATTATTTGAAAAACTTCGCCAGCTTAGACTTGAAATTGCAAGGGAAGAGAAAATGCCTCCGTATATCATTTTCAGTGATAAGACTTTAATTGATATGTGTGTAAGAACTCCGCATACAAAGATGGAAATGCTTCAGGTCTCTGGTGTGGGTGAAAATAAATATGAGAAATATGGTCAACGTTTTATTTCTGAAATAGAGCAGTTTACCTCTGAGAATCCTGGACGTGTCATAAGTTTGGAATCCGAAGCGCAAGAGGATGTTAAAGATTTGGCGAAGGAAGAGAAGCCTGTTAGTAAGCGGAATAGAAAAGAAGAATTTCATCTTACTTCAGAACAAGCCCAAAACTTTACCTATGCTGACAAATATTATATAACGGAGATAAAAGAGGAACTGAATAATCTGCGCGATCCACTGACCACGAAACAGGTTACGAACAAGAGTATTCTCGAGTTTCTGTTTAAAGAGGGGCTTTTAAAAGAAAAGCAGATAGAAGGTTTTGGAAAAACGATGCTTACAAAAGAGGGGCTAGAAAAAGGAATTAAAATAGTTGAAAAGATAAGTAAATCCGGTACTTTTTATGAGGTGTTTATTTATCCTAAGAATGTGCAGGAGATAATCGTTTATTATTATACTTCGGATTGATAAAAAGTAGCTTTGTTTTCAGATAGTATAATCTAAATATAAAAACTTTGTTATATTTTGTAGTAATAATTATTTGCGTTTGCTATAATTATTTCATTATATTTAAGGAGCGAAGAAAATGATTACAGGAGAGATGAAAAATAAAATTGACCGAATTTGGGAGACGTTTTGGACAGGAGGAATTACGAATCCGTTAGAAGTAATAGAACAATTTACATATTTATTATTTATCAAACAATTAGATGAAGTAGAATCTACAAAAGAGAGTGAAGCGAACTTCCTGGGAGTACCGTATGTTGGGATATTTCCAGAAGAATGTCAGCAGTATCGTTGGAATAAATTTAAGAGTTTAGGTTCTGCAGAGGAAATATACAAAATAGTTTTAGATGGGGTATTCCCATTTATTAAAAACCTACATCAGGATGGTGACTCTGCTTATTCGAAGTATATGGGAGATGCCATTTTCAAAATCCCTACACCAGCCATGCTATCCAAGATAGTAGATGGAATTGACAGTTTAGTTCTAGTTGATACAGATGCAAAAGGTGATTTGTATGAGTATCTTCTTTCAAAAGTTTCAACAGCAGGAACGAACGGACAGTTTCGAACACCAAGACATATCATTGACATGATGGTTCAGTTAATGAAACCGACTCCAAGCGATGTAATCGTAGATCCAGCCATGGGAAGTGCGGGATTTTTAGTAGCATCACAGAACTATTTAAGAACGAATCATGCGGATTTATTTTTGAATGCAGGGTTGAGAGAACATTTTAACAACGATATGTTCCATGGTTTTGATATGGATAGGACAATGCTGCGTATCGGGGCTATGAATATGATGCTTCACGGGGTAGAGAATCCTAAAATCGAATACAAGGATAGCTTATCAGAGCAAAATACCGATCATGTAAAATACACACTTGTATTAGCGAATCCGCCTTTTAAAGGCAGTTTAGACTACGAAGCAGTAAGTGCAGATTTATTAAAAGTTACCAAGACTAAGAAAACAGAATTATTGTTCTTGGCTCTTAATCTTAGGGTGTTAAAAAATGGCGGAAGAAGTGCGACTATCGTACCGGACGGAGTTCTTTTCGGAAGTTCCAAGGCTCATCAGCAGATTCGGCAGGAAATTGTAAATAATAATAAATTAGATGCAGTTATCTCCATGCCTTCCGGAGTTTTCAAGCCATATGCCGGCGTTTCTACCGCGATTCTTATCTTTACAAAGACAGGAGCAGGCGGAACAGACAAGGTTTGGTTCTACGACATGAAGGCAGATGGATATAGCTTAGATGATAAGAGACAAGCCATTGAAGCAAATGATATTCCTGATATTATAGAAAGATTCAATCATTTAGAGAATGAAAATGATAGGAAACGAACCGAGCAGAGTTTCTTTGTTCCGGTAGAGGAAATCAAAAACAATGGGTATGATTTGTCTATTAATAAATATAAGGAAATTGAGTATGAAAGAGTGGAATATGATCCCCCGAATGTTATTATGGAAAGAATTAACAAGATTGATGGGGAAATTGTAACTTTGAAAGATGAATTGATGAAATTATTAGATTTAGATTTGTAGGGGTGAATATGGAGAAGATAAGACTTGGAAAGTTCTGTGTGGATAAGATTGACAATGTTTCTGCACAGGGCGACTATGATATTGATTATATAGACATTTCATCAGTTGATAACGTTACAAAAAAAATCACTGGTTTTAATACATTTAGTATATTAGAGGCGCCTAGCAGAGCAAAACAAATGCTTGAGAAGAATGATGTTCTAGTGTCGACTGTAAGACCTAACCTTAATGCAATTGCTTTATGTGATATTGATTCGGAAAATACATTAGTTGGATCAACAGGATTTTGCGTGCTAAGAGGTAATGATAAGGTGGATAGTAGGTATTTATTTTACTTTTGTCAGTCCAAATATTTCATTAATGAACTAATGAATGTTGCAACAGGGGCAAGTTATCCAGCAGTTAGTAAAAATGACATTAAAAATGTTTTAATACCAAACATTACACTAGAAAAACAAACTGAAATAGTTGAAATTTTGGATTCGATTAGAGGAATATTAAATCACAGAAAAGAGCAGTTGAAACTCCTTGATGACCTTATCAAATCCCGATTTGTCGAGATGTTTGGGGACACTATATCAAATAATAAGAATTGGGAAATTAAACAACTTCAAGAATTGGGACTATGGAAAAGTGGTGGTACACCATCTAGAGCAAATAAATATTATTTTAATGGAGATATTAATTGGTATTCAGCAGGAGAATTAAACGAATTATATTTGAAAGAATCAGTTGAAAAAATAACACGAGAAGCCGTTGAGGAAAGTTCTGCGAAAATATTCAATAAGGGGAGTATGTTAGTTGGAATGTATGATACTGCTGCTTTTAAGATGGGTATTTTGGAGAAAGATAGTGCATCAAATCAAGCTTGTGCAAATATTATGCCAAACGAAAATATAAATATTGTTTGGTTATATTTTAATCTTTTACATATGAAAGAACATTTTTTGAATAATAGAAGAGGAATTCGTCAGAAAAATTTAAATCTTGGAATGATCAAGGAATTTGAGATTCCTGTGCCTGCAATTGAACTTCAAAACGAATTCGTTTCTTTCGTCCAACAAGTCGACAAATTGAAAGTTAATGTTCAAAAGTCTTTAGATGAGACAAAAATATTATTTGATTCATTAATGCAAAATTATTTTGGATAAAAAATTGATATACTTCTTAAAAACAAGGAGTGTATCAATATGAAAAGTCAAATTTATAATATTCTAAATGACATGTCAGAGAGCTTAAATATTTCTCAAATGAAACGCTTACAAGAGGTATTATTAAAGCGTTTGGAAGAAAATAATGATGATGTAGAAAATTTGGATAATCAAGATTATATGAGGCTATTTTTAGCGGCAAAACGTATTGAAGGTTGTTCAGATAGAACGCTTGCGTATTATAAAGCAACAATTACGAATATGCTAAATTCTATTAAATTGCCGATAAGAAGGGTGACAACAGAGATTATTAGAGAATATTTAACAGAGTATCAATTAAGAAACCATTGCGGAAAAGTTACTATAGATAATATAAGGCGAAATTTATCAAGTTTCTTTTCTTGGTTAGAGGAAGAAAACTACGTTATAAAAAGTCCAATTAGACGAATTCATAAAGTGAAGACTGGAACAACAGTGAAAGAAGTAATCTCGGATGAAAACATTGAAATAATGAGGGACGGCTGTGAAACAAAAAGAGATTTAGCGATGATAGATTTACTTTTTTCTACAGGTATGAGAGTAGGAGAGTTAGTGAATCTGGATATTTCAGATATTAATTTTGAAGAAAGAGAATGTATCGTTTATGGAAAGGGCGATAAGGAACGAAGTGTTTACTTTGATGCAAGAACAAAATTGCATATTCAAGGTTATTTAAAAGAGCGTTGTGATAATAATAGAGCGTTATTTGTATCGTTAAATTATCCTTATGATAGGTTGAAAATTAGCGGGGTAGAAATCCGATTGAACAGGTACAACGATTATTAGGACATCAACAAATTGACACAACAATGAAGTATGCTATGGTAAATCAAAACAATGTTAAAACATCACATAGAAAATTAAATTTATATCTTAACTTTATAATCGGAATATTAAAAATGAATTTAAAGGAGGGTTGCATTTTGAAAAAAATCGAGATTACTATTTGTATCTCAATTGCTGTTGTTATTTACATACTTAGTTACATTCAGTTCAGAGAAAAAGGGATGCTACTGAACAATGCTTATCTTTATTCTTCAAAAGACGAACGCATGAAAATGGACAAAAAACCATATTATCGTCAATCAGGTACTGTATTTAGTCTTATTGGGACTACTCTTTTACTGAATGCAATCCAGATAGTAACTGAATGGAGATGGATTTTTTATCTTGTTATAATGGTTATTGTTACTACAATTTTTTATACAATAGTATCATCAATATTAATTGAAAAGAAAAAATAATCGCAATGTCCGAAAAGCATTTTTGAACTCATCCTGATAAAATTTAGATTTGTAGGGGATGATTGATATGGAGATTAAACAACTAAGAGATATAAATGAATATTCTAGTAAGAGTGTGAATCCTTCTAAATCACCAGATACTATATTTGAAGTTTATAGTGTACCAAGTCATGCGGACAATAAACCAGAGTATCTTCGAGGCGATGAAATTGGCTCAACAAAAGCAGTTGTAGAAGAAGGGGATATTTTGCTTTGTAAAATAAATCCAAGGATCAATAGAGTTTGGGTAGTGGGTAAATCGTCTGAATATTTGAGTGTTGCTTCATCTGAGTGGATAGTAGTAAGAAGTACAGAAAACAATCCAGAGTATTTAGCATGGTATTTTAGATCTGATAAATTTAAAGCACGTATGAATACTGGCTTAACAGGAATAGGTGGGTCTTTAACACGAGCACAACCAAAACGGGTAGCAGAATATCCAGTTCCAATTAGAGATAGAAAAGAACAAGATGAAATTGTAGTTATTTTGAATAATGTATACAAAATAATTAATAGCAGAATAGAACAGCTAGAAAAACTAGACAACCTCATCAAATCCCGATTTGTCGAGATGTTTGGAGGTGAAAAACTCAAAAGGTTGGAAATATGTACAAATTGCTGATGTGGCAGAAGTTCAGGCGTAGGTTCAATATTATACAAAAAAATAAATGGAAATAAGCATTAAGATTCCTAAATGTAGATGAAGTAGTTTCTTCATTGCTAGAAATCAAATGGTGGGAATGGTCTAATGAACGAATTAGTAGAAACATTTCTGCGATTAAAGCAGGGTGCATTGATGAATTGAAGTGATATGATATAGTAGTTTGTGGGGATTAAGCGTCCCCACAAATCATATCCCGATTTGTTGAGATTTAGTAGGAATTTTATGGTAATAAATATTTACATTTGTTATAATTATCAAATATGTATCAATCAATAGACAACAAGTTTAAAGGCAAAAGAAGAGAGTGGATAAATAATGACTAGAGATTTTACGAAAGATTCAATCGATACATTTCGGAAGGAATTAAATGAATTTAAAGATGAAAAAGATCTGTTCGGTCTCCGCTATAAATTTCCGGATTATGATATTTTGTGTAAACTGGATATTGTACAATATATTGATAATGTAAAAAAATATGGAAGCAATGTTACAGCAAAATGTAAAACTGCAGATAAAGAGCTGGATGGAATCCTAAAGCAGGTAGAAACTGTTGATGCTAATTATGCCGCAAGACTGGATGCGATTCATGGAAGGATGGAAGCCTTTCATCAGCAGATACAGAATATAACCAATATCATGACACCGGAAGCGATTGACTTAGGTGAGAATTATTATGGAGATTATCTGAAAACATTTCAAGATGTATATCAGGCAGAAGTGAAGAAATCAGAAAAGGAATTGAAGAGACTTCAGGATCTTTCAGCCGTGTATGATACGAAATGGTATGAGGATATTGCTAGCGGTGCATACGGTTTTTTCACATCCCTTGCAAAAGACAACATAGATAATCTGTTTTTTATGGGGAATATTCTCAATAATTTTTTTAAAAAGGGAAAGTTTTCCACAGAAGGCAGTGAGAACGCAGAAAGAGCTTTGGATTATCTGGAACGGGCTTATTTAAATGACAAATACGCCAACAAAACGTGGTATTATGGAGGAAGAAGCTTGGCAAATGTGTCAGACATGCTATCTGGAGCCTTTTGTTTTGTACAGGGTATCGGTAACCTGGTAGTAGGAATTGGCGGAAGTTCCGGGTCAATGGCATTAGCTTCCACAGGAGTAGGGAGCGTGGTGGCGGTACCGGTAGGAGCCGTATCGGGAGCAGCTGTAATAGCAGGAACAGCGGTAAGTGGTTTTGGCGCCTCGTTAACTTTTTCAAGTGCGAGTAACTTTAAGGATAATTGGGAGAAGTTTAAGGAGAGTAAGAGTAGGGGGGAAGGAAGTCAAGATGGAAGAAAGGCTGAATATATAAAAGAAAAAAGAGTTCCATTAGATAGAGAAACGGTTTTAAATGATAGCGAATATGTTAAAACAAAGATGAAGGTTAAAGGTGCGTCTGTTTATAAAAGAGGAGATAAATATTATTATAGAGATACGTTACATAAAGGCGAAAGAGCTCATTTAGAAGTGTTTGATAAAAAAGGAATACATTTAGGAGAAGCTGATCCATTGACAGGTGAATTAATATATGATACTGCTGATAAAAGTAAAAAACTGAAATTAAAATAATATGAAATGGAGGCAAACATTGAAGGAAACATTAATAAAAGAGAATGATATTTATTTTATGGAAGTAACGGAAAATAAAATAATAGTTAATGATAATTATGAAGGCATTATAGTATTTGATACTAATATGAACTTACTAAAGAAAATGCGTTTATTTGAGGATATAATTATATATTCATCATATGATCTTGGAAATGATGAAATAGTATTATTTTGTCCTGAGAATGAAAAAATACTGTATATTAATTTAGAGGAATATAAAAGTATAGTTATAAAAATCGATGAGGAATTTACAGATGTTGTTAACTTGAAATTATTTTCAAGAGGAGCAGATAGTTGTAAATTTATTACACCTCAAGAAGAGTATATTGAATTTTCGTGGAAAAACGGACTTATAAGAAAAAGTTATCAAAGTATGATATTTTCTTGTGATCAAAAGTGTATTGATAGAACAATCATAACAGATCCGATGAATAGAATATTAGTTAAAAATAATGATTATATTAATACAGATATGTATGAACATCTATTTGTAATAGTATATGAAGAAAAAATAATTTATTATAGTAGGGAACAAATAAAATCATTAAATCCTAGAAAAAATTATATTTTTAATCATGCTAAGTTTGTAATGAAAGAGAATGAATATTTATTGGTTATTTTAAGCAATAACAAAGAAGATGGTGAAGAATCAATTATATCTTTAGTTAATATATAAATGCAAGTTGAAAAATATACGATGGCAGGAAGGGAAGGAAAAAAGCAAATGACTTATTTTTACGTGTAGTTTGACTGATTACATTGCCAGGAAGATATTATCCATAAGTATCAATCAATTTACAATAAGTTAAAAGAATTTACAGACGAATATATAATTGAACAATTGAAAAGGATAAAAAACCTATTAAAGAAAAGGAGGTTTTAATATGCGTATATTTGCATTAGAGTTAAATAATGATATCAAAGGCATTGAAATACGTAAACAATATATTGAAAATCTTATTTCAAAACTTCCTTCCCCTGATTTAGTTGTATTACCTGAATTAGCTATGTGTAGTTATATAGCGAATCAAGAAATATGGCAATATGCTGACTCTTGTGGTAAAGATACTAAATCTTGGGCTATGCAAATGGCTGCAAAATATAATACATATATTGGTGTGGGTTATCTTGATAGAGAAAATAGAGATTACTATAATCGATATTTAGTAGCAGGAAAAGATGATGTCTATGGAGTTATTAGTAAATCCGAAGGAGAATCAGCGGTATTTAAAAGAGGCTATTTTGATAATATTATTAAAACACCTTTTGGTAATGTTGCGGTAGGAATTTGTTATGATTCAAGAAGAAAACATTTGTATGACAATATAAAAGATGTAGAATTATCTATGATACTCTTCCCTCATGGATGTCCTGCTGATCCCAAGAAACCTGATGAAGAACAAACTACTATCGATTACTTTTGTGGTTGTTACGAAGATGCATTTAGCGTTCCTGTAGTTTATGTTAATAGTGTGGGAAAACTTGAAGATATGCCTGGTGTTATGGGAAAAATGATGAAAAAGCAAGGTTTTACTATGAATGGAAAATCAAAAATTTATTCTAGAAATAGCGAACCAATTTATTGTGAATCCAATGCAATAATTGGAGCAAATATCATTATCCTACCACAAAAAAGAATAAAAGAAATTCATTTTCATGGTGAAGATATCATTAGGGGAAATTGGTTTTTTCGTACATTTGTATTGATACCTGATACAAAAAAACAATTAAAGAGTTATGAGGAAAATCGATAAATTTGAATTTATCGGTGAGTTTTAAATTGTAGATTATTTATATTTTGAGTAGATGATAAATAAATGACGAAATAAATTATAAATGTAATAGAAGGAGAATTCTTTATGAAAAGATCAATGATGCAAGCATATGTTACAAAAAGTGATGAGGCGGTGGCTCTTTATCAAAAGGCTTTTGATGCTATTCTCATCAGTAGTTATCCTAATGAAGATGGAACGTTTTTTCATTCAGAGATTGATATTCAAGGGGAAATATTAGCTGTGGCAGAACGAAATTCAGAATATGCCATTATTAGTGAGGAAACGGTTACGGGTAATGTAATGCAGTTTTGTTTGCATTATGGAGAAGGTAATGAAGAAAAGGTGCGAAAAGCTTATGAAGTGTTAAAAACTGATGCTAAAATTTTGATGCCGCTTGCACCATGTGAATACAGCTCATTAATGGCAGATTTTATTGATAAATATGGTATTAGATGGTGCTTATTTGTATAGTGCGATATTGGGCTAATAAGAACTGATAAATTCCAATTTATAGAGGAAGGTAAGAAGCATGGAACATAAAGGAACAATTTTTCTTGAAACAGAACGACTTATATTAAGACAATTTATAATGGAAGATATAGAGCCAGCATTTCGAAATTGGACAAGTAATAATAGAGTAACAGAATTTTTGCGTTGGCCAACACATGAAGATATTTCTATTACCGAAGCAGTATTAAAAGATTGGATTGAAAATTATAAAGATAAATCTTTTTATCAATGGGCAATTGTGCCTAAAGAATTAAAAGAACCAATTGGCACAATTTCAATTGTAGATATAGACGAAAGAACAGATAAAGTTCATATTGGTTATTGTATTGGTAGTGATTGGTGGAACAAAGGATATACAAGTGAAGCATTATCTGGAATAATCCCCTTTTTATTTGAAGAAGTAGAAGTTCAAAGAGTTGAATCACAACACGATCCTAATAATTCAAACTCAGGTAAGGTGATGAAAAAATGTGGTTTAGTTTATGAAGGAACTTTGCGAAAAGCTGATTGGAGCAATAAAGGAATTGTTGATGCTTGTATGTATGGGGTATTAGCAGAAGATTATTTTAAGACAGTATAAAAACAGTTTTGTTTGAAGTATATCCTTCATTTATCTGTAGTGTAATTGAGATTTTAACGGAAGTTTTTATAATGAAAATTCGCATTTTATATTAGAAACTTATTTATCTGGAAAGATTGAAGTTTTAGTTCAAAACAAAATTTTGCTATAAAGATTACGATTAAAACACTTGATTTATGTCAAATAGAATGTTATTATTAGAAAAAGAAAGCACCCACTCCAAAGGTGGATGCTCCGAGTTTAGACGAATGTTGTCCTTATGGACAATGCCTATCCTGTGGGTCAGACAGGATAGGCTTTTTATTTCCGCTTGTTTCTCTTGTCGAGAAAGGCAAGCGACGCAACAACTAAGCTGCCAAAGGATATCAGCAAGGCCAATATCCCAATGAAACTTATAAAGACGTTACTGTTGACTAATATCACGTTCACAGAAACGTTCTTTTATTGGAGAAAAATCAACATTGTGAGGTGTATGCTAGATGAATAAAATAGATACAAAAGGACTTTTGTTAAGAATTTTTATACCTACATTGGTTTTGAGTTTTACATATTTGTTGTTAGGACATTTTTGCAAGATACCACATTTATTACTATTTTGTATATTGGGAACGGTTATTTTAGTGCCAATAGAGTTGGGGGTAATTTTATCTGCAAGTAAAAAAGCATATGGTACATATTCACTTAAAAGTGCATTTGTTGGACAGGAAAAGCTTGCTATTTGGAAAGTGTTAATAATTGCATTTGCATTCTTTGGAATAGCAGGACTTCTTTCATCATTTATAGCACCTATTGAAAATCAGATTTTTGCAGATATTAGAACTACTGTACTTAATAATATATCAGCAGGATTTGATTGGACAAAATATGAGTATTTGAAATCTTTTTCTAAACCGATACTAATTTTGACTTGTGTATTTTATGGCATTTTTAATGTGCTGTTAGGACCGATAACAGAAGAATTGTTTTTTAGAGGATATTTAACATCTCATTATGAAAAACAGAGTTCGTTTACACCAATACTTATAGTTGTTTTGTTTTCGTTGTATCATTTCTGGTTGCCTTTTAATAATGTATTTCGTATATTAGCCTTTGCACCAGTTGCATATGTGGCTTATAAGAAAAAGAATTTATTTATAAGTATATTCTTTCATTGTTTTTGCAACTTGTTTTCAGTAGTCGGATTTGTATTAGCGGTATTGGGGTAAATTCCATATTTTAAGATGCAAGATATCACATTTACTAAAGAGAAATATCATTTATAAAAACACTCCAAAGTTACCCAAAGAACTTAAGCTACTCAGTTAAGAATATGTCCGTCTTCTCTTACTTTGTAACGAATGGCGTCAATAAAAACAAATGGATAGATCGTTAATTTTTGCCAAGAAAGACCCATTTATCTCCATATACAATATAATAGCTATTTCTGATTCCAAATAAAATGAAAAGGAGGCTTAAAACGAATAAAAAATTTTCCTGATAATCGTTTTAAGTCACCTTGAAATTTCTGGTATAGCCGTTGAGAAACAAACCAGTTTATCGGAAAATTTATTCAACCTTTCCACCATGAAAGTAACACTCAAATACCTTTTTATCTAAATAAAATATCTCCTCATAACCTTGAAACCAAACAAATTCTCCTTCCACTATGCAATGATAGTGATAATCCCCTTTTGTAAAGATTTCAGGTCCACGATAAGGCATATTAGCCGGAACGTTCATTAATGCATCTTTTAGAAAATCACCATTGAAATGCTCGCCTATTACCCGACCCGTATAATTCATGCTCCAAATGGGATTTTCATAATGCCATACAGCTTCTTCTCCTGAAAATTTTTCACCACCCAAATAAGTATCATAATATAAAAATCCATTATCACGATAGCTGAAATCATGAGATGAAAGCCTTGAGGCCTTTACTTCATTTCCTTTTCCGGCGTATGTATTTCTTTTTGCACATATTAAGAATGTGACTATCTCATTGATATCCATCTCTGCTTTTTTTCTTAGCAACGTATTACATTTATCGTTATCTTTTACAATTCGATCAATCGTTACGCCATACAAATCACTTAATAAAATCAATCCGGCCAGTTCTGGTACAGCTTGACCATTTTCCCATTTGCTAATTGTTTGTCTGGAAATTCCGATTTTATCTGCTAACTGTTCTTGTGAGTATCCGTTCTTTTTTCTTAAAATTTGTAATTTTTCTTCTAATTTCATCTAATCACGTTAATCCAATTATCCTTCTTAGAGGGTGGTTGGATTATTTCCTTTCTCCCCAAGAGGTTGGGGTAATTCATTTACTCCGTTATAATAATAAAGCACTGTGGATTTGTTTCTATTTTATTACAGCTATGACTGTTTCGAGGTGACTCAGACCACAGCTTTTCGTCTTCACTGGTAATTAGCTAGTTAACGCATCGACGTTTATATTTACGTGAAAACACAGCCGAGATTGTTGTGGAAAACAACAGTGCAAAATATTATTTAAGGAGGTACTTATCATGTACTTTGTCGGAATCGACATTTCCAAGTATAAACACGACTGCTTCATCACTACTGAAACAGGCGATGTTGTATCTAATTCATTTACCATCAATAATAATCAAGATGGTTTTCAACAACTTTTGACCATTCTTAATTCTCTTGATAATCAAGATGAAATAAGAATAGGATTTGAATCCACTGGTCACTATGCCCTAAACCTAAAACTATTCCTTGAAAAAGCCCACTACAGCTTCATGGAATTTAATCCGGTTCTTCTTGCCAAGTTTAATAAATCCCAAACTCTCAGGTGTACCAAGACAGATGCAATAGATTGTGCTTCTATTGCTCGCTGGCTAATGACTGTTGAATACAAACCCTATCCAATTGGATTTTATCATACATATTCGCTTAAGTCATTAACTCGTCTTCGTGATACTCTTGTGAAACAAAGAAGTTTTTATATTGTAAAGATGACCAATGTTTTGGATCATACTTTCCCTGAATTTAAACCATTCTTTAAAAATCGATTTAGTAAGACCGCTCTCTATTTATTAGAGAATTATGGTTGTGCTGAAAAAATATCTAGGATGAATGCCTCCTCTTATGAAAATCTTCGTAAGATATCACGCGGCAAATTTTCTATGCAAAAGTTCCTAAAATTAAAAGAACTTGCTGCTAATACAGTAGGCGAAAACAATGAAATTTTCTCAGCTCAGCTAAATAGCCTGATGGCTCTTTATAATCAATCTGTTATCGAGGTAAATGCACTTGAACAACAAATTATTTGGCTTATTGAGAATATCAATCCTCATTTCCTCACTATTCCCGGTATTGGAGCATTGTCAGCTGCTGTTATCTATGCTGAATATGGTGATATATCCAAATTTAATTCATCATCACAAATGCTTTCCTTTGCTGGTTTGGAACCAGGGTACTATCAGTCTGGGACATCAGTGCATGGAGGGCATATGGTGAAACGTGGTTCTTCTCATTTACGCTTCACACTCATGAACCTTTGCATTCCCTTAATACAATACAACATGGTATTTGCAGAGTATTACGCAAAAAAACGTAGCGAAGGAAAGTCTCACCGTGTTACATGTTCACACGTTATTAAAAAACTAATTCGTATCATTTTTACATTAGAAAAAAATAATATAGATTTTGACGCTTCAAAACTTCGTTGATTGAGTAGTGGCTTTCAGCAATAAAAATCGTCGCTTTTCAAAATTTATTTGTTGAAAGGTTTATTAAGGTAACCCTTTTTTGCGGTATATAAATCTCAAAAAAAGTATTGACTTTTAATAGCTAGTCACCTCAAATATATTATAAAAGATAATGAGAAAAAAACCACCATTAAGGATTTACAAAAAAGTCACTTTTAATATACAAAGAATACGTAGTTGCTGACTTGCATTAAGTTTAAATCTATAGTAAAAGAATTTTGTACAGAAATTATGTTGGAAAGGACTCCAGGACTTTGACAAAAATACAACATTATAGTTTTAAATAAAAGAATTTTGTAGTAAAAATTAGGAGAATTTGTTATAATTATTTCAATTAAAATCAAAAATATCTCAAATAAATATAATCAAATGGAATGAAATAATTCAGAAACAGGGGGAAGTCATATGTGTACAAACTTTGAGTTCTTAAAGCAAAAACAATACAGTTCCTTTGCAGAGCAAGCGCAGGAAGCGGAGAAAAGTCTTATTGTTTCTTCAGCTACTTGCGCTATTTTGTGTAGAAGAGCATTAGAATTGGCGGTTCGATGGGTATATTCTTTTGATAATGCATTAAGACTGCCTTATCGAGACAATATATCCAGTTTGATTCATGAGTATTCGTTCAGAGAAATTTTGGAACCCAAATTGTTTCCTGCTATTAAGTATGTGATTAAATTAGGAAATGTAGCGGTACATACAAATAGTACAATCAAACGGGATGATGCGGTTTTATCACTCAAAAATTTATACGAATTCTGCAAATGGATAGATTATTGCTATTCAGAAGAATACAATGACGGAGAGTTTGATGAAAGCCTTTTGGAGAAAAGTGAAGAGCAGAAAAAACGTCCGGAAGAACTCAGAGATTTATACGAACAGTTAAGTTCCAAAGATAGAAAGCTGGAAGAAATAAGGAAAGAAAAAGAAGAATTAAGAGAACAGTTAAGTGCAGCGAGATTAGAAAATAAAGAGACAAGAACCTTTAAAGTGGATGAAGCGACAGAAGCGCAGACGCGCAAGATGTACATAGATTTAGAACTGAAAGAGGCAGGGTGGAATATAGGAACCGATTGTCTGGAAGAAGTCGAAGTTACGGGAATGCCAAATGCATCCGGGTTAGGCTACGTGGATTATGTATTGTATGGAAATGATGGAAAACCATTAGCAGTTGTGGAAGCAAAGAAAACAAGTGTGAATCCGAATGTTGGTTCTCAGCAGGCGAAATTGTATGCGGATTGTTTACAAAATCAGTATGACCAGCGACCTCTCATTTTTACAACGAATGGTTTTGAAATTGAATATAAAGATGATATATTAGGATATACGGACAGACAAGTGGCAGGGATATTTACAAAGGACGAGCTTCAATTGGCTGTAGACAGACGGAAGAATCTTAAGCCTTTGGAAAACTTAGAAATTGATGATAAAATTACCAACAGACCATATCAGAAAGAAGCAGTTACTGCAGTATGTGAAGCGATTGCAAAGAAACATAGAAAAATGCTGATTGTACAAGCTACCGGTAGTGGAAAAACAAGAGTTTCCATTTCGATTGTGGATGTCTTAAGACGACATAATTTTGTGAAAAACATCTTGTTTTTGGCAGACCGGAAGGCATTGGTGAAACAGGCAAAAAATAATTTCACCAATCTTTTGCCGGATTTAACTTGCTGCAATCTTTTGGATAACAAGGATAATCCAGAACAGTCACGTATGATTTTTTCTACCTATCCGACGATGATGAATGCGATTGATGAGACCAAAAATGAGTTTGGAAAAAAACTTTTCTCTCCTGCGCATTTTGATTTGATTATTGTTGATGAAAGTCATAGAAGTATCTACAAAAAGTATCAGGATATCTTTACTTATTTTGATGGCATACTATTGGGGCTGACTGCGACACCAAAAAACGAGATTGATAAAAATACTTATAGTGTGTTCGACTTGGAACGAGGGGTACCTACTTTTGCGTACGAATTAGAAAAAGCAGTAGAAGAAGGTTATCTCGTTGACTATTCTACGATTGAAATAAAAACAAAAATTATGGATGATGGAATCCATTATAATGACTTAACAGAGGAAGAAAAAGAAGAGTTTGAAAAAACATTTGAAGATGATGATACAATCGATGATTATGTATCAAGCTCCGTTGTAAATGAATGGCTATTCAATGCGGATACCATTGATATGGTTTTGAAAACATTAATGGAGCGGGGGTTAAAAGTAGAAGGCGGAGATAAGCTTGGTAAGACTATAATTTTTGCCAAGAACAGCAACCATGCACAGGCAATTGTAAAAAGATTTTATCTTAGATATCCGGAATTTGGACCAGACTTTATAAAACAGATTGATTACAGTATCAAATTTGTAGATACTTTAATTGACGATTTCAGCACCAAAGAGAAAATGCCACAGATAGCGGTCAGTGTAGACATGCTGGACACAGGTATTGATATTCCGGAAATTTTAAATTTAGTATTTTTCAAAAAGGTAAGGTCATACAGCAAGTTTTGGCAGATGATCGGAAGAGGAACGAGATTGTGTAAAGATTTGCTTGGAACAGGAATAGATAAAGAAAAATTCTTGATTTTTGATTTCTGTAATAATTTTGATTTCTTCCGTGCGAAAACAAATGGAATTGAGTCCGGAATTCAGGAATCATTAAGTGAGAAAATATATAATTCAAAGGTTATGATTGCAAGGGAACTTCAGGAGACTGTATATCAAAACGATGAAGATTATGTTGATTACCGGGATAATTTAATTACAGATTTAACAGAACAAATATTAAATTTAAATGAATCCAGTTTTCGAGTAAAAAATCATTTAAGATATGTAGAACGATATAAGGAAAAAGAAAATTGGGCGCAGTTAGACACAGGGAAAGTGTCAGAAATCAAAGAGCATATTTCACCATTGATTATGCCTGGGGCAGAGGATGAACTGACGAGAAGATTCGATTATCTTATCTATACAGTAGATTTAGCATTGCTTCAAAGCAAAGATGCCTCAAGACCAATCAAATGTATAGTAAATGCAGCAGAAGAATTAATGAAATTATATAATATCCCGCAGGTAAAAGCAGAAAAGTATACCATAGAAAAGGTTTTGTCTCAAGATTTTTGGAGTTCTGTTACAATTCTAGAACTTGATTCTGTCAGAGAAGCATTACGAGATTTATTAAAACTAATCGAAAAAGAGAAACGTAAAATTTATTATACTAATTTTACAGACCAAATTGTATCAATCAATGAAGGTGATTCATTACATATGAGTAATGATTTAAAGAATTACAAAAAGAAAGTAGAATTTTATTTAAAAGAACATCAGGATAATTTGGCAGTAAATAAAATTCGTAGGAATAAGAAACTAACACAGACAGATTTGCAAGAACTGGAACGGATTCTTTGGACTGAATTGGGCTCAAAGATTGATTATGAGAAGGAATATGGAGATACGCCGATTGGCAGATTGGTCCGTAAAATAGTTGGAGTTGATAGAGAAGCGGTTAACGAGGTTTTTAGTGAGTTCCTTTCAGAAGAGCGCCTAAATGGAAATCAGATAAAGTTTGTGCGTTTAATCATTGATTATATTGTAGCCAATGGATATGTAGATGATAATACAGTATTTATGCAGGAACCTTTTAGAAGTGTAGGAAGTATCACTACTATTTTTAAGGATGATATGAATACAGCAAAACAGATACTTGGTATTGTAGAAAGTATCAAGAAAAATTCAGAAGATATCGCTTAGGAATTCATCAAGAAGGAGAACGAGAAAATGGAGAACAATGACTTTGAAAAAGCTACCTTAGAGACGTTAATCAGGTGGCTTGGCAAAAAAGAATTTATAAATGAAAAGACCCGGCGCAACTGGTTTGAGATAGGAGTTCTTTGTAAAAATGATTTGGCATTTTTATATCATATTTATGCTCAGGTCAATACAGAGCATAAGAGCTTAAAAGATGATAAGAATGAGATTCTGTATTTTTATGAATCCCCAAATCATTGTATTCAATATAAAGAAGAACGGATGTTATATACGCAGGAGGAATTATCAGAAATCTTGAAAGGGATGCTTTGTATCTTAGAGGAGATTCTGCCTCTAGGAAGTGTTGTGAAGCTAAAGGAAGATTTTTTAATGGACAGTTTTTTACATGTGAAGCAGCAAAATGATCAACAAAATGCAGAACGGCTGGAAAAAGCCATGAAAGAGGGATTGGAGTTTGTGATTACCCGTCGGTTTATTGAAACACCAGATCAAGGGACTTATTTTGAATATGCAGGAGTCCCATATCCGGTTGGTCAGGACATGCAGAATATAATCTTATATTTTACCCCCAGAATGATAGAAGAAGTTCTACATACCGGTTATTGGGAAGAAAAGGAAAAAGCGTTTGTTTATTTAATAAAGGAAGAACTGATTTTGGAACGGGGAGAATGTTCCATCGGTTTCCTGTTGAGCGAATCATAATGGGATATAAAATACTTACAGATAATTAAGAATGGGAGGAAACGTAATGTCAGTCGATGTAAGCCAAGATATTAATCGGTATCAGAACCTGATTTCAAATAATAACTTAGAAATTCAAGATGTAACGAAAAAACTGACTAAGCTGGATAACGTGAGTCAGGATCTTCTTGATTTGAAGAAGCAATATCAAAAGTTCAGGGAAGATGCCAAATCTGCTTTTGCTCAATGTAAAGAGTTAGATCCAAATGTACGGACAGCCGTCACCTTTAGTAATGGAATGATTGATTATGTGGAGGGCAGTGAAGCGCATCCAATAAATATAAATCAATTGACAGTAAGTAGCAGAAAGGCAAAAAGAAGAGAGTTATATAAATAACCTGAGATTTTACGAAAGATTCCATCGATACATTTCGGAAGGAACTAAATGAATATAAGACGAAAAAGATCTGTTTGGTTTCAACTATAAATTTCCGGACTATGATATTTTGTGTGAACTGGATATCGTACCATATATTGATGATGTAAAAAATTACGTAAACAATGTTACCGCAAAATGTAAAACGGCAGATAAAGAGCTGGATGGAATCCTAAAGCAGGTAGAAACTGTTGATGCTAATTAAGCTGCATGACTGGATGCGATTCATGGAAAGATGGAAGCCTTTCATCAGCAGATACAAAATTTAACCAATATTATGGAGATTATCTGAAAACATTTCAAGATATATATCAGGCAGAAGTGAAGAAATCAGAAAAAGAATTGAAGAGACTTCAGAAAAGCTGTGTATGATACGAAAGGGTATGATTATGTTATCAGCGGAGTAAATGGTTTTTTCACATCCCTTGTCAGAGACAACTTAGATAATCTGTTTCTTATGGGCAAAATTCTGAATAATTTTTTTAAAAATGGAAAGTTTTCCACAGAAGGTAGTGAGAATACAGAAAAAGCGTTGGATTATCTGGAACGGACTTATTTAAATGACAAATATGCCAACAAAACGTGGTATTATGGAGGGAGAAGCCTTGGAAATATTGCAGACATGCTGTCCGGAGCCTCTTGTTTTGTACAAGGAATCGGTAGCTTTGTAGTAGGAATTGGCGGAAGTTCCGGATCAATGGCGTTAGCTTCCACTGGCGTAGGGAGCGTGGTAGCGGTACCGGTAGGCGCCGTATCCGGAGCTGCCGTAATTGCAGGAACAGCGTTAAGTGGCTTTGGCGCATCATTAACTTATTCAAGTGCGGGTAACTTTAAGGATAATTGGGAGAAGTTTCAGGAGAGTAAATGTTCATAATCACTTTATGGCAATAAAAGCAAATTTAATGAAAACTTTGATATAATTCAAGGAATAAGGGATGCATTAACAAATCCTAATGCTATTGTACAACCCAATTCAGGAGGAAGAGGAGGCTATATTTTCAAATATAAATATGATAAATTTATCGGTATAGATAATAAAGGTAACCCAATTAATACTATTAAAGTAGTTATTGATGAAACTGGAAATGTAATAACTGCATTTCCTAAAAATAGGAGGTTTAAAATGGGGTTAGATTTTTATATTGCTAATTCAATAGATGATATCAATCAAAATATGACTTCTGTTGAATTGTCTGAAGAAGTACAAGAATATATTTATAAAAATACAAAATATATAAATATTGACTTAAAGTGTATTAATGAATTAGATCCATATGGGGATACTATTATAGAACATGACAAAATAGAGCAATTATTGTTTGTATTCAAAACTCTAGTAGATAATAGTTTTTTTAAACATTGTGAAAATAACAATGAAGTAGAAGAGTCAATTGAAAATTTAATTTCTTTATTAAATGAATCTTTAATAAGAAAAGAAAAAGTTATAGCAATTGGTGACTAATATACATTTACAACATTAGCTATGGTATTTGGTTCCAAACAAAGTAAAAATGAGACTTAATATGAAAGAAGGCTTACCTAATATTCGTATTAAGTCTCATTGAATATGCATCTTTTTATGGGCATACCTGAAAACATTTCAGGAATTATATCAGGCAGAAGTGAAAAAATCTGAAAAAGAATTAAAAAGGCTTCAGGATCTTTCGGCCGTATATGATACGAAATGGTATGATGATGTTATCAGCGGTGTAAATGGTTTTTTCACATCCCTCATCAGAGACAACTTAGATAATCTGTTTCTTATGGGAAACATTCTCAGCAATTTTTTAAAAAATGGAAAGTTTTCTACAGAAGGCAGTGAGAATGCAGAAAAAGTATTGGATTATCTGGAACGGACTTATTTAAATGATAAATACGCCAATAAAACATGGTATTATGGAGGAAAAAGTCTGGCAAATTTGGCAGACATGCTGACTGGAGCCTGTTTTTTTGTAAAAGGTATTGGTACCTTTGCAATAGGGATTGGCGGAAGTTCCGCATCCATTGCGTTAACTTCCACTGGAGCAGGAAGCGTCATAGGAGTACCGGCAGGTGCCATATCAGGAGCTGCCGTAATGGCAGGAACAGCGGAAAGTGGTTTTGGCGCATCGTTAATTTATTCAAGTGCGCGTAACTCTAATGATAATTGGGAGAAGTTTAAGGAGAGTAAGAGTAGAGGGGGAGGAAGTAAAGAAAATAAAGAGTTCAAAGGTAAAAAATATAAAGGAATAAGAAATAAAGATACAGATTTTATTAATGGAAAAGGAAAAAGTACATTAGATAAACATGCCGGAAAGCATGGTTATAATTCTTCAAAAGAATATTTAAATGAAGCAAGAAATTTTCTAGATAAACAACCAACAAAAACAACACAATCATTTGTATCTAAAGAAGGTACGTATTTTAGATATGATACAGCTACCAATGAATTTGGCATCATTAATAAATATGGTAGCATATCTACATATTTTAAACCTAATAATGGAATGGCATATTGGTTGGAACAAATTGAATTATATGCATTAAAATAATGGAGAGGAGATGATAGAATGAGAAGATGTCCATGTTGTGGGTATTTAACTATTGATGATTCAGAAGAGATAATTACAGATATTTGTGAGGTATGCTTTTGGCAATATGATGAAGTAGCGCATAATAAGCCGGATGTTGCCATAGGAGCTAACAAAATTTCTTTAAATGAAGCAAAAGAAAATTATAAACTATTTGGTGCATGTGAGCAAAGATTTGTAAGTAGTGTCCGTCAACCATTAAACGATGAATTATAGTACAGTTAACTTAATAAATAAAGTTAGTTTTTGTTAACCATTTTTGGTTGCCTTTCAATAACGTATTGAATGACTAGTTTTTCCTTGATATAATAGCCAAAGAGACGCTGGTTTTTATTAATTTTTAAAACATAAATTTGTAAAGGAGTATATAAATAGATGGTAAAACCAAATGGGCAGCAGCAAAGAATTTCTAAAGTTAATACATATTTAAACGTAGCAGAAACTTTTGCATATAGAAGCACATGTATAAAAAGAAAATATGGAGCAGTTATTGTGAAAGATGATACAGTAATTTCAACAGGGTATAATGGATCTCCTAGAGGACTTGATAATTGCTGTGATATTGGCAGATGCCCAAGAATTGAATTAGATATGCATCAAGGAGAAGGGTATGGAATGTGCAGAGCTATACATGCGGAGCAAAATGCTTTACTCAATTGTTCAAGAGAACAAATGGTGGGAGCAGATTTATATCTTGCCGGTGTTAATCCCAGCGATAATACCGTTCATAATGCGAAACCATGTCCTTTATGTGCTAGATTAATTATTCAAGCAGGTATTGAGAATGTTATTATGCGTATAGGTGAGAAGGAAGATGAATATCTAGTAATACCGGCTAAGGATTTGATATGGCATACTTAAGTTCATCCAAATCATTCTGAAAATGGGCTCTTTTTATCAAAAGCTGTATAAAATATTTATACGGCTTTTTTTCTTGGAGAAAAACTTTAAAATTGACAGTTTACATTATATTTCACAGTGAAATTGTGCAAAATAACCAAAATATGAAATTAGTTTTAGATAAAAGAGAGAATAGTAGATTTTGAGTGGAAAAAGCGACAAATGTCGTATCCTGAAAAAAATTAGTAGATTATAATGAACAAGAAGGATAAATGTACATTAAAATGCTTCTTATGTATTGTAAATGCGCAGAACAATACAACCAAAAAACTATGTATAATAATCATGCCATTGGAGGAAAATGAATATGAAAATGAAAAGAGTAGTAGCATTTGGACTGGCATTAACGATGGGAATTAGCTTAATTGGATGTGGAGGCAAGAAAAAAGCCGAAGAAACATCTGATAAAAATGGAAAAGATTTTTCTGTAGCGATGATTACAGATACAGCTGGCGTAAATGATCAGTCGTTCAATCAATCAGCTTGGGAAGGATTACAAGAATTTGGTGAAGACACAGGAGCAAAGGTTAATTATTTGGAATCTAAACAATCATCAGATTATGTTACAAATCTCGAAAGACTAGGAGATAATAATTCTGATTTTATCTGGGCAATAGGGTTTGATACCGCTGATGCATTGCTTGAAGTAGCGAAAGAAAACCAAGAGTTTAAATATGCAATTATTGACAATGCTTACGAAGAAACACCAAGCAATGTCACGGGAGTTATTTTTAAAGCACAAGAACCTTCTTTTTTGGTTGGTTATGTAGCTGGTAAAACGACAAAAACAAATAAGGTTGGATTTGTCGGAGGAATTGAAAATGCGGTAATTCAGCAGTTTATGTTTGGTTATCAAGCTGGTGTTGCATTTGCAGGAAAAGAAATGGGAAAAGAGATAAAAATAGACGTTCAGTATGCAGAATCCTTTGCAGATGCAGCAAAAGGAAAAGCAATTGCATCAAAAATGTACTCAGAAGGTTGCGACATTGTATATCAGGCAGCTGGCGGAAGTGGAACAGGTGTCATTGAGGCGGCAAAAGAAGCTGGAAAATTTGCAATCGGAGTTGATAGGGATCAGGCATATCTTGCTCCTAAAAATGTTCTAACTTCAGCATTGAAAAAAGTAGGAACCGCAATTCAAAATGTTTCAGAAAAAGTAATGAATGGTGAAGAGGTTGGAGGAAAAACCCTTGTATTTGGTTTGACAGAGGATTGTGTGGGGATTCCCGAAAAAAATCCGAATATGGATTCTAAAGTGTACGAGGATACAATGAAAATCAAAGATATGATCAAATCAGGAGTCATAACGCCACCAGGAACAGAGACTGATTATGCACAATTTTTGAAATCTATAAAATAGGAATAGGAAGGGAAAAGCGATGATTGAGCCGAGTAAAGAATATGTAGTGCAGATGCATGGCATTACCAAAAGATTTGGATCATTTTGTGCGCTGAATGAGATGAATTTAGATGTAAAGAGTGGAACTATCCACTCTTTACTAGGGGAAAATGGTGCAGGAAAAAGCACCTTAATGAATGTGCTTTATGGTTTGTATCAGGCAGATGAAGGTGAGATTTTCTTAAAAGGTGAAAAAGTAGAAGTCAAAAATCCCAGTGATGCAATTAAATTGGGAATAGGAATGGTGCATCAGCATTTTATGTTGCTGGAGAAATTTACAGTTGTTCAGAATATTATTCTGGGGGATGAGTGCATATCTCATTTGGGAATGGTTGATATGAAAAAAGCCCGTAAAGATGTAATGGAAATTGCAAATAAATATGGACTTCATATTGATCCTGATGCAAAAATAAGTGATATTACGGTAGGAATGCAGCAAAAGGTAGAAATTTTAAAGGCATTATACCGAGGAGCCGAACTTTTAATTCTGGATGAACCTACAGCAGTTCTGACACCCCAGGAAATTCAGGAATTGATTAAAATTATGAAGAACCTAATCGATTCGGGAAAAGCGATTATTATCATTACGCATAAATTAAAGGAAATTAAAGCAGCTTCTGATATTTGCACGATTGTCTGCCGTGGGAAATATATTGATACTGTTGATGTGAAGAGTACAACAGAAAGCGAACTGGCGGCATTGATGGTCGGTCATGATGTCAACCTCGTGGTTGACAAGAGCCCCGCAGAACCTAAAGAGACTATCTTGGAAATCGAGAATTTGGTAGTTGAAAATGAAAAAAAAATGGATGCAGTAAAGGGTCTTAGTCTGAACGTGCGAAAAGGTGAAATTGTCGGAATAGCTGGGATTGATGGGAATGGACAGAAAGAACTAATGGATGCGCTGAGCGGATTTATAAAAGCAAAATCGGGAACGATTAAAATCAACGGAAAAGAGATTCAAAATACAACGCCACGCAATATCATTGATAGCGGAATTAGTATCATACCGGAAGATCGACATAAACGAGGTCTGGTGTTAGAATTTGGGGTCTTTGAGAATGCAGTTTTAAATAAATATCGAAAAATGCCCTACTCTAAGAAAGGTATTTTGAATCAAAAAGCAATGGAGCAGTTTACGAATGAACTGATACAAGAATGTGATGTAAGACCAGCAGGTTGTACCTATGATCATGCGGGAAATCTTTCGGGCGGAAACCAACAAAAACTTATTATTGGAAGAGAAGTCAGCAATAATCCAGAATTATTAATTGCGGTTCAGCCTACCAGAGGTCTAGATGTAGGAGCAATTGAATCAGTACATAAAACTCTGGTTCGTGAGAGAGATAAAGGAAAGGCGATTTTGCTGATATCATTTGAGCTTGATGAAGTCATGAATCTATCAGATACCATTGCTGTGATTTATGATGGAAAAATTCAAGATACATTTCTTCAAGGAACTGTGGATGAAAATACATTAGGTTTACTTATGGCAGGAGGAAGAAATCATGTACATGAATAAGATAGCACAGATTTTGAAGAAGTCAGTCTTCAGAACTTTAGCGGCTATTGTCTTGGGGCTATTTGTTGCTGGAATTATTCTTGCAGTAGCAGGATATCCACCGCTACGCTCAATGCTTGCGTTGGGAAAAGGGATTTTTTCAAGTCCAAAATATGTATCAAATGTTTTGATAAAAAGTACACCAATCATTTTTACAGGTTTATCTGTAGCATTCGCGTTTAAAACAGGATTATTCAACATAGGCGTAGAGGGACAGTTTATTGTGGGCTGCCTTGCGTCAACACTCGTTGGAATAACCCTAGATTTGCCACCAGTAATACAGGTTCCACTTGTATTGCTTGCAGGGCTTGTGGCGGGGGCTGCGTATGGCGGAATGATCGGAGTGTTGAAAGCAAAGTTTGGAATTCATGAAGTAATCAGTGGGATTATGTTAAATTGGATTGCTCTATATTTGTCAAACTATATCTGTATCTTGGAGCCGTTTAGAAAAGGTGACAGCAATGGTACATATCAGGTTAGTGAAGCCAGTAAGACATTAATTCTTGGCGCATGGAAAAATACAGATGATGGAAGGAATTTCTTAAAGGGGATTCCAATTCTGGGAGAGGCTTTTCTTAAAACAGATGTCAATATTGGATTTTTGGCTGCGGTTATCATGGCAATTCTACTTGCTGTCTTACTGAAAAAGACGACGAAAGGATTTGAGTTACGTGCAGTTGGATATAACAAATATTCGGCAGAAGCAGTAGGAATTGATATTAAAAAAAATATTATAGATGTAATGCTTATTTCAGGAGCAGTGGCTGGACTGGGTGCTGCACTCTATATTACCGGAAATACTCCGCATAAGATTACTGTACTTAGTGCATTCGAAGGGATGGGAATTAATGGTCTGCCAGTTGCACTTATTGCAGGAAGTTCTCCGGTAGGATGTATCTTATCTGGGTTACTATTCGGTGGGCTGATGTATGGCGGACAAGCACTGCAATATGAGGTAGGAGCACCGACGGAGATTATTAATATTGTTATTGGGATTATTGTATTTTTTGTTGCAATCATGAAGGGTGTTCCCAGATTGTTGCTTAAAATTCCAAGGAGAGGCGGCAAACATGTTAAATAGTATTACTTTAGTTATTGCAATTACATTAATGTATTCTACACCTATGGTGTTTGCGGGTCTTGGGAATTTGATTTCAGAAAAGACAGGTGTAATCAATATTGGTGTAGAGGGTATGATGACCATTGGCGCTTTTACTGGAGCAGCAGTATGCTACTTTACTGGAAATGTTTGGATCGGCTTTTTATGTGCTGGAATTGCTGGAGGTTTTTTGGCAATCCTGCATGCAGTAGCATCCATCCTGTTTCAGAGTGATCAGACAATCTCCGGTTTAGTTATCAACTTAATTGGTCCGGGAGCAGCACTCTTTATCAGTAGCTTGCTATTTGATGGGGCAACTTCCACGCAGCCGGTGGCAAACAAATTACCCAAGATTTTTGGAAACGGAAATATCAGAGGAGTGTTGGGAAATCTGAACGTAGATGTAACAGTAGTTTTTGCATTTGTGACCGCAGTATTTTTCATCTGGTTGTTTTATAAAACAAAATGGGGACTGCACTTACAGGCTGTAGGAGAACATCCGGCAGCAGCGGATACTATGGGAATTCAAGTAAACAAAATCAGATTTATCTGTGTTATTGTATCTGGAATTTTAGCAGGATTTGGTGGCGCAACGGTGACACTAGGAATTGTTTCTCAGTTTACTCCTACTACGATTGCAGGGCAGGGCTTCATTTCGATTGCGGCAGTAATTTTCGGAAAATGGACTCCACATGGGGCATATGGTGCCTGCCTGCTATTCGGATTTGCACAGGCACTGACGGTACTTCTTGGAGGCGGTCAGTCAGTGATTCCATCACAATTGCTGGCAATGTTCCCTTACATATTGACACTAATAATGCTAGTCTTATTTGTAGGAAGAGCAGTTGCACCAAAAGCAAGCGGAAAATCATACGAAAAAGGCTCTAGGCTCTAAGAGAGGTGAACGAGTGGTGAACGAATTATTGAACTTGATGGAAAAATTGCCAGAAGAAAAGAAGTGTGTTTTGCAGGAACTTTTATTAAATGCCCCATATTGGTTGCTTGATGCATTCATAGTTGTCCAAATACCAAAAAACACTATGTTTATAAAGTCTGGGGAAGAATCAAAAACGGTGTATATTCTGATAGATGGTCATGTTAAAGCGACAGATTACAGAATATATGATGTGGTTTATGACTATACGTGGTTTGAGCCGATTGAGATTTTTGGTGCAATGGAGTTCTACATGGGATATGACGCGTATATTACTACGTTGATAACTATGACAAATTGCAAAATGCTTGAGATTCCTATGGATTTATTTAAAAAATGGCTTTTAAGCGATGTGAAAGTGGTATTGAAACAGGTCAAAGATATGATGCAAAAACTTGATGAACAGTCAAAAAAAGAACGTGCTTTTCTGTTCCTAAATGGAACCGAGCGATTATATTATCTGTTGGTATCTATGTACAATAAGCAACATACTGCAGATGGAATATGTGAGGTCCGGCTTACAAAAGAAGAACTGGCAAATTATTCTGGAGTCAATGTTCGAACCGTAAATCGTGTGATTAAACAAATGGATAAAAATCAGTTAATTATAAAAGAAGGCAGAAAAATTTTAATAAATGAAGAACAGTGTAAAAAAATGGAATCTATGCTAACACATAAAACAACTTAAAGATGAAATGGAGAATAAAATGGAAAAAAAGAAGATTATTTTAGATTGCGATCCTGGGCATGATGATGCCATTGCTATCATGCTTGCGGCAAAGAGCAAAACAATTGATTTGCTGGGAATTTCGATTGTGGCAGGAAACCAGACGATTGATAAGACATTGAAAAACGCGTTAAATGTATGTCAGTACTTGGGATTAGATGTTCCAGTTTATCCAGGGTGTGGGCAGCCTATGATACGGGATAAGCAGGTGATTGCTGGAGATATTCATGGAGAATCTGGCTTGGATGGTCCGGTCTTTGAACCGCTGACAAAAAAAGCTGAGAGGAAGCATGGGGTAGATTTTCTCATTGAAACTTTGCTGGAATCTGATGGGGATATCACAGTAGTGACGACAGGACCTATGACCAATCTTGGAATGGCTATTCGGTTGTGTCCGGATATTGTTCCGAAAATCAAGGAAATTGTTCTGATGGGAGGATGCTATCAACTTGGAAATGTTACCCCGGCAGCAGAATTTAATATTATTGCTGATGCTGATGCAGCACATGTAGCATTTACATGTGGAAGAAAAATTACTATGGTTGGTTTAGATGTCACACGAAAAGTTTTATGCTATCCGGAAATTATGGAAAGAATGGGAAAAAATGAGAATATTGCATCAAAATTATTTATTGACTTAATGACCTTTTTCAATAAGAGTCAGAAGGAAGTATATGGATGGGAAGGTGGTCCATTGCACGATCCAGTTACCATTGCCTATTTAATTGATCCTACCGTACTTACAGTGAAAGAAATGTTTACACAGATAGATATTCGAAGTGAGCAGAGTTATGGACGTACCAACTGTGATTTCTTTCACTATACCAATAATGAGCCAAACAGTTTTGTTGCAATTGATATTGATACAACGAAATTTTGGGATATTATAGAACATGGAATCCGGGAATATAATTAATTTAGAGTCAGCAGGTGAAAAAGTAAATGAGAATATTAAGTTTTGGGTCTTTGAATATTGACAATGTATATCGGGTCAAATCGATAGTACAACCAGGTGAGACAATCGCATCTGGTTCGCAGCAAGTGCATTGCGGTGGCAAGGGGCTAAACCAGTCTATTGCGCTTGCAAGAGCAGGGATGGAAGTATTTCATGCGGGCATGATTGGTATGGATGGGCAAATATTATTGACCGAACTGGAAAAAGCACATGTTAATACTGGGCTGATTCAAAAATCAACTGGAAAAAGTGGACATACGTTGATTCAGGTAGATGATCGCGGACAGAATTCCATTATTTTATGTGGTGGAACAAATCAGAAAATTACGAAAGAATATGTGGATGAGGTATTGGTCAAATTTCAAGAAGGAGATTTGCTTTTACTTCAAAATGAAATCAGTTATATCGACTATATCATTGCACGGGCAAAGGACAAGAGAATGCGTATTTTATTGAATCCTTCGCCTTTAGATGAAAAAATGTGCCAGATGGATCTTTCAGGAGTAGAGCTATTTTTCTTAAATGAAATTGAAGGAGAGCAGATTACTGGAGAAAAAGACGTGGAGAGAATTTTAAATGCTCTTTCGGAAAAATATCCAGCATCTAAGATTGTTCTGACATTGGGTAAGGCTGGAGCTATATTTCGAATGCAGGGACAAACTTGCAGGCAGAATGCGATACATGTAAATGCAGTAGATACAACTGCTGCTGGGGATACATTTACGGGATATTTCATCAAAGAATTTTATAACACAAAGAGTCCTGAGAAGGCTTTGGCTCTTGCGACGAAAGCGGCAGCAATTGCAGTGACAAAGGAAGGAGCAGCAGGCTCGATTCCAATACTTAAAGAGGTGTTAGATTTTAAATAAACTAGAAAGATGAGATAAAAATTTATCATATCACTTTTTGCATATTGTAATTTGATAAATATCAGGAGGTATACATGAGTAATATTGATACAATGTCAGTAAATGCCATCCGCGTACTAGTCGCTGATGCAGTTCAGAAGGCAAATTCTGGTCACCCTGGACTTCCCTTGGGTTCAGCTGCCATGGCATATGAACTATGGGCAAAACATATGAAGCACAATCCAACCAATCCGACATGGGCAGACCGGGACAGATTTATATTATCAGGAGGTCATGGATCTACTTTATTATATTCATTACTGCACTTGTTTGGATACGAAAATCTTTCAATAGAAGAATTAGCTAATTTCAGACAATGGGGTTCTTTAACGCCTGGACACCCTGAATATGGACATACAGTAGGTGTAGAAGCTACAACAGGTCCCCTTGGAGCAGGAATGGCAATGGCAGTCGGAATGGCCATGGCCGAATCACATTTGGCAGCTATATTTAATAAAGAAGACTTTCCTATAGTAGATCATTATACTTATGTTCTTGGTGGAGATGGATGTATGATGGAAGGTATTTCCTCAGAAGCATTTTCACTTGCAGGAACATTGGGATTAAGTAAACTTATTGTTTTGTATGATTCAAATAAGATTACAATAGAAGGAAGTACAGATATTGCTTTTACAGAAAACGTGCAGAAGCGTTTTGAAGCGTATGGATTCCAGACACTAGTTGTTGAAGATGGAAATAATCTGGAAGAAATCAGCGTAGCACTCGAAGCGGCAAAAGCAGATAAAGAAAGACCTACTATGATTATTGTTAAAACACAGATTGGATACGGGTGTCCAGCAAAGCAGGGCAAATCAAGCGCACATGGTGAACCTCTCGGTGTAGAAAATGTTGTCAGTTTAAAAGACAACTTAGGATGGCCCAAACATGATCCTTTTTATGTACCAGAAGAAGTATATGCAAACTATAAAAAAAATGCTGAAAAAAACGTAATCTTAGAAGCATCATGGAATGTTATGTTTGCCGATTACTGTACAAAATTTCCAAAAATGAAAGCGTTGTGGGAAAAATATCATGATGAAAACGCGGCCGAAAAGTTAATTGATGAGGAAGCTTTTTGGATATATGATGAAAAAGCAGAAGCAACTAGAAACCTTTCGGGAATCATAATTAATAAAATCAAGGAATTTCTTCCAAACTTTATTGGAGGTTCAGCAGATTTAGCTCCTTCTACTAAAACATATATGAAAGACGAAGGTGATTATTCAAAAGAAAATTATGCTGGAAGAAATCTACACTTTGGCGTAAGAGAGCTTTCTATGGCAGCAATTGGAAATGGTATGATGCTTCATGGTGGCCTGCAGGTTTATGTATCCACATTCTTTGTGTTCAGCGATTATGTGAAACCAATGGCCAGACTTTCAGCATTGATGAATATTCCTCTTACATATGTATTTACGCATGACAGCATCGGTGTTGGAGAAGATGGCCCTACTCATGAACCAATTGAACAGCTTGCTATGTTAAGGGCCATGCCTAACTTCAGTATATTCAGACCGGCCGATGGGACTGAAACAGCAGCAGCATGGTACTATGCAATCTCAAACAAGAAGACACCAACCGGACTAGCTCTTTCACGACAAAATCTTCCGCAACTCCCAGGCTCAAGTAAGGAAGCTTTAAAAGGTGGGTATATTATTTCAGCTTCTAAGAAAGAACAGCCAGATGCAATTCTTATGGCTAGTGGCTCCGAAGTTGAACTTGCAATCAAGGCACAAGAAGTCTTATTACAAGAGGGAATGGATGTACGTGTAGTAAGTGTACCTTGTATGGATCTTTTCGAACAGCAGTCAGCAGAGTATAAAGAGTCTATCATGCCAAAGGCAGTTACAAAGAGGGTAGCGATTGAAGCAGGAACTGATTTTGGCTGGGGAAGGTATGTTGGCCTGCAAGGAGCTTATGTTTCTATGAACGGATTTGGAGCAAGTGCACCAGAGAAAATATTATTTGATAAATTTGGTTTTACTGTTAATAATGTGGTTGAAACAGTAAAAAGTTTATAATATATTAAATTAATGTATAAACGATATGGGGCTGTTGTAAAACTAACAAATATAGTTAGGTTTGCTACAGCCTACTTCTATGTCTAAAAATGAGGTGTGAACTGTTTTACGTTTAAGAAGGAATTATTTATAAGTCCTTTTTTTGGTACACGTTATTTTGTATACTCCTTATAGAAACACATTTAGGAGGAATATTATGAATACGAAATGTCAAAACAAAAGACAAAAACCGATACTTGATGAAAACTGGATCATGTTTTTATTGTTCTGCTGGGCAGCACTATTCTTTGGCGGAATCATAGGAATCATAATAGCGATAATCATAATGCTGGCTGTGCTTTGGAAGATAAAATCATAACAAATCAACCACCTAGAAGTTATCAGGCTCAGATGGCAGTTCCTTTTTTCTACTTTCAAAATAAACAAAAGAATCAATAGCATCCAGAATGTCTTTAAACGTATCCCTTGGGGCAGAATTTATATAAGTAGTCAAAATTTCTTTTTCTTTTTCACCTTTAAAAGGACCATAAAAGATATCGAAAAGATTATGACCACGTACATATATTTTTATAGTTTCAAAATGCTTTTTCAAATCTTCTTTTGAATTGATTTGAATCCCGGTTATTTCCAGCATTTTTTTGGTACTGGTAAGCCGGTAAAGATAATCCGTATATTTTTGATAGAGAATATCAAAAAATTCTTCTTCCGTCTCTAAAAGTCCTATTTTTACCATGACTTTTGGGTCAAGAAAATAATTTTCAAAGGAATAATATTTCAAAATCAAAACATTTCTGGGCAGCACTCTGGGAAGATTACCTTTGTCGGCAAGTTCTCTATTCTTATAATAACTACATAATTGTTCCGTTAATAATTGAGGATCTTTTCCGTCACTGTCTCGAATCATTAAAAAACGGTCTTTTAAGTAGAATTTGTTTATGAATTTAAGATTTGCATACGCTTTAATATTCGTACAACTATTTGTTGGTATCATTGCGATACGATGTAAGGAGCCATCCGATGATTGAATTTCAGAATAATATTTATTCAGTAATAAAGGAAGACGATTACTATCCTGTTTTCCTTCCACAATAAATACAAAATCAACGTTTATCAAGTCATTTGCTGAGTAGCCTAAATCACTTAAGACATGATCGATGTCAGGGTGTTCATTGATAATTGTAAGATAATCTTGATCTAAAGTGATTTGTTTAATTTGCTTTGAATTGAAATTAAAAATCATATTAGGTGAATGAGTCGAAAAAATTACTTGGTTTTTCTTGGACAACCGATATAAAATTTCACTTGCGGCTTTTTGAAGCTGTGGATGCAGATAAATTTCCGGATCTTCCATCATAATGATAGAAGGAAGCAATTGCGATTTTTCAATATAAGTCTCAAGTAAGGATAAAATATAAATACTTTTGGTTCCTTCACTCATATTTTGAACAGGTACTGTAAAATTATTGTTTTTATTGTAGGTAAGCATATTGATTCGGAATACTTCATCAATGTCAAAATCAATTTCATAAGCAAGTCGGAAGGCACCGTTACTGTTTTTTTCAAAGTTTTCATTTAAAGTAGTGACAAACGAATCAATATTTAAATGGAATAACTTGTATTCTAAGAGTTTAGCTGTTTCAAACACAGTCAAAGAAGCCGGTGATTTTTTTTGAATCATGCCGATGCAGTTGAAACAATTATTGCAATGTTTTGATTTGTCAAAGAGACAAAGATTTTTTCTTAAACCTGAGATTGCATCTCCAATCTGCAATTCTAATATATCTTTTTGTATTTCAAGGAGATTACGATTTTGGTCAATATAATGAATTTTAGGGAAAATGTGGGGAATGTAATGATTGTTTTTCTTGAAACCGTCAGAATATCTTATTTTCCCATTTCTATTAGCAACAAAAGTAAAGTGTAGAATTTCTTCATGAAAAGAAGGTAATTTTGAATAAAAATCTTTTAGCCAAAGGTCAAAACGTTTATAATTACTTATTTGTCCGTTTTGATTTAACATTTTCAAATCTTTCGTTGTAATATTCAAAGATATTTCAATTTCTATATTTCCGTCCAAATCGTGGAAGTCGTTAGGTGAAATGGAATAGATACCGGCAACAGCCAAAACAGCATCTAAAATAGCAGTTTTTCCAGTACTGTTTTTTCCGACAACAATTAGAGCATTTTCTACGTCTGAAATGATTAAAGAGCGGATGGATTTAAAATTTCGGATTGCAAGGTAACGTATTTCCATAATATCGACCTCCTTTTTTCTTAATTATAACGGATTAATTCAAAACATCAAGCTTTGATGAAAAGAAAAACTATGTTATACTTGGACTAATAAATGAATAAAAATAAGGAAGTTATGAGCTTTAACAAAGGCAGGTGTTAGCATGAAAGAGATAAAGTTAATTCACTGTGCAGATATTCACATTGGAGCAGAATTAACAACGCTTGGATATAAATCAAGAAAAAGAAAGGCGGAAATCAAACAGACATTTTTTAAAATACTTTCCATGTGCAAAGAAGAGAATGTTGATTTTTTGCTGATTGCAGGAGATATGCTTGATCATAATAATATTGATTATTCTGTGATAGAAGAAATTAGACAGGGATTTGAACAGATTTGTCAGACAAATATTCTGATAACACCGGGAAATCATGATTTTATACATGAAGATTCTTATTATTTGAAGGAAGATTTTTGGCCTTCCAATGTATCGATATGGAAAGAAAGTTTAGAATATAAAGAATTTCCGGAATATGAGCTCCGTGTTTGGGGAGGCGCTTTTACTGGTTCCTATGTGACGAAATCCTTATTGAGGGGGATAAAAGTCCCAAAAGATAATTGGATCAATATTGGCTTGTTCCATGGCGAAGTGGTAGCAGAAGGGGGAAGGAGCAATTACAACCCGATTACAGAAAAGCAGATAGAAAATTGTCAGTTAAATTATCTGGCATTAGGCCATATACATAAATTTTCCCCATTGAAAAAAACAGGAAATACTTATTTTGCTTATCCGGGATGTCCGGAAGGACAGGGGTTTGATGAATTGGATGAGAAAGGAGTTTACTTTGGAACACTTACCAATGAGAACTGCAATTTAAAATTTGTTCCTGTAAGTCAACGAAATTACATTGAAATCAGAATCAATGTATCCGATGTCAATCATACGTTACAAGCAGAAAAGCTGATTTTAGAAACCATATCGAAAAAGTATGGAGAAGATTTTGGGAATCATTTATATAAAATTATTTTAGAAGGGTCTGTAACAGAAGACAGCATGATTCAGTTAGAAGATTTAAAAGTAAAATTAGAACAAGAATTATTTTATGTAAAAATGATTGATCAAACACAGATACAATTTGATTTGAACCTTCTTGCAAAAGAAGAAGCATTGAAAGGGATTTTTGTAAGAAGAATGCTGGAAAAATTAGATGATTGTAAAGATGAAAATGAGAAACAGATTTGTCAAAATGCTTTAAATATTGGATTAAAAGCATTTTATGGCGAGGTGAAATATCGTGAAGATTAAAAAAATAGAAATAGAAAATTTCGGAAGGTTTCATAAATATTCTATCGATTTCATTGAAGGAATGAATCTTATTTATGGAGACAATGAAGACGGAAAAACTACCTTAATGGCATTTATTAAGATGATGTTTTATAGCGAACAGAAAAGAAGCAGGGATATTTCAAATAACCCGCGTAAAAAATATTTACCCTGGAATGGTCGGAGTATGGGTGGTGCCATTGAATTTGAAAACAATGGAGTTGATTATAGGATTGAGAAGGAAATGGGGCCTACACCTGCAAAGGATAAGACAAAAGTTATGAATCTTAGTACCGGGGAAGTTACTCTTCCTAATAAAGAAGAATTGGGAAAAGTGTTTTTGGGTACTGACTTGGCTGGTTTTGAACGCAGCATTTTTATTGGACAGATTGGGGCATTTGATGCAGATAAAGAAGACGAGATAGGACAGAAACTTTCCAACATGTTTTCAACAGGAGAAGAAAATATATCTCAAAGACAAGTACTGGAGCGGTTAAGTAAAGCAAAAGAAGAAATACAATCGATCCGTGGTAATAAGGGGATATTGGTAGAAGCGAAAGACTCGTTAGAAAAAATAAAAGAAACAAAAATTAAGATAAAAGAATTAGAAGATTCTCAAATGGAATATTTGGAAGAATTCAAACTAAAAAAAGAAGAATTAGAAGAAAAGAAAGCTCAAAAAAGAATATTAGAAAAAAAAATAAAAGCATCTGAATTGTTTCATATACAACAAAAACTAAAATCGTTAATACAAAAAGTTGAGGAAGAGCAATCTATCAAAAAGAAGTTGATGGAAGGAGGAATACCGAAAGATCAACTAGAAAGTTTTTTAAAAGAGTGTAAAGTATTGCAAAATAAAATAAAAAGCCAGGAAACAGCGATAAAATGTTTTCAAGATAATAGTGATTTGAGTCAAAAATCTTTTGTAGAAATTACGGAAGAAGAATATGTAACATTTAAAAAATTGCGAGAACAATTGGAAAATTTCGAAAGAGGATGCGCATATTTTGAAAATAGTTTAATACCTGCAATCCTAGATTATAATGCTACAAAAAAACATCTTAGAGAAGAAAGTTTAAAGAAATTAAAAACAAAAAATCAGAGGCTAGTTTTGATAGGACTGTCAGGAAGTGCTGCCTTAGCTATTTTTGGGGTATTATATCATCCCGCAGTGATTTTGGCTGGAATAGTATCAGCATTGATAACTGTATTTTTCTATTTACGTCATTCAAAAAAATATGATGAAATGGGAATAAATAATCCAATTCTTAATAGAATGGAAAAAAGCGTAGATGGTCAGATTCAATATCTAAACAAAGAATTTTGTTTCTCATATAATCTGAAAATGAATGAAAATGATTTTCTGGACAACCTTTATCAACAAATACAAGAAAAAAAAGAGAAAATAAAATCTATTATAAATTTAAAACATTGCAATGTTAGTGAAGAGTTTGAAACATTATATTTTGACAATCTATCTATTAAGGATAAGAAAAAGACATTATTTAGCATGAGGGAAGAATATCAATTAGATTGTACAAAATATCTAGATAAGGTTAGCTTGTATAAAGAAGTAAAATCTATTGAAATGGCTGATAACCTGCTTAAAGAGTTAGAAAACAATGTGATTGAACTTAGGGAAAGACATCAAGCTATTTTACATATGGCAAATGGCATAGATAGAAAATCTATTGATTTGGAATCTATGATTAATGAAATTCAAATAATTGACAAGCAGTTGACACAGTTAAATATCAGTTTCGAAGAAGAACTAGAGAATACATCCGAGATGAAAAGGAAAATAAATCTTAAAGGTGGGGAAATTACAAATTTAGAAGAATATCTGACTCGCTTAAGAGAAAAGATTCGGATTCCGGAAAAAAATCTTGGACAGATAGAAGTAGAACAAAAGTTTTTGGAATCTAAAGTAGAGGAGATTCAGTTATATTATGATTCTTTGGTTAAGGCAGAAAATGTGATGCAAGAATCTGCAGAAGAGATTCGAAAAAGTTTTGGACCGGAATTAAATCAAAAAACAGGAGAGATCTTTTCGCAGATTACAGGTGGAAAATATAAACAAGTATTGGTTGCAAAGGATTATAGCTTGCTGGCACAGCCGGCTGAAGATACTCATTATAGGGAAGCTTCTTACTTGAGTAATGGAACGATTGATCAGGCATATTTAGCTCTTAGACTTGCAATTACACAATTAATTATTAGGGAAAATGAAAAATTACCACTTTTTTTGGATGATATATTTATGCAGTATGATGATAAAAGAGTGCAAGAGGGATTCGCATTTTTTAAGGATAATATCGAAAAAGAAAAAATGCAGTCACAAATTATGATGTTGACCTGCCATAAACATATAGTAGAGATCGCAAAAGAGCACTTTAAAGACGAATTAAATATGATATATTTGTAGCGATTACTTAATACCAGATTCATTGACATGCAAAGGTTTATTGGGTAAAATAACATATAAAGTCGACAGGGAGTATGGAGGAATAGTTATGCCCGAAAAAATAGAACAGTTATTGAAAAAGATACATATTTTATTTGCAAAGAGCGACAGATATATGAATTCGGAAGACGAAATCATAGTTTCTAAAAAAGAAATGTTTCAAATTTTAGAGGAATTAAACTATGCAATTTATGAGATGATGGATCAATATGAAATGACGCAGGTCAGTAAAGAGAAAGCAAAAGCACAAATGGAAAAAGAAACTGAGAATATTGTTGCGAATGCAAATAAAAGTGCTGAAGATATCTATGCAGCATCCATTATGTACTCAGATAATATGTTGTCAGAAGTAAAGAAAGTTGTTCAAGGGCAGATTAATCGAATTCACGAAGAATATCATTTGATGGAGCATTTTCTTGACAGCAAGGTTTCTGCAATTATGCGAAATCGCGATGAACTTCATGAACAATTACAGGATATGGCTGACGATAAATTATATTTAAATATAATAGAAGAACAAAGAAAACGGGATGAAATAAAAAGAAAAGCAGTGAATTTAGAACGAGGCAGGGCCAACAATACTGTTAATACAGCAGACTCAAATAGAAAGTTAGAAGCTGATGCTTATGAAATACCTGATATGGATGGGCAGTTAGGAATGTCATATAAGGATTCAGGAGCAACACTCCCGGAAATCAAGGTAGATATTGAGCATGTTGCAAAGGTGCGGCAAGCTGCGTTAGAGGAAAGCTCTAACAAGAAGATGGAAATCGTACCACCTGCAAAAGGTCAGGCATATTCAACAGATGATTTTGATTTGGATGCAGAATATTATAATTGGAAACAGGAACAGGAACCAGAATCGGATGCTCAGGAATCGGTTCAGGAAAATAATGAAACATTAAAACAATTAATACATACAATATTTGGAAAAACGAAATAAATTGACTCAAAAATAGTATCTAATAGAGAAATTAGCTCTATTAGATATTTTTTTGTTATAAAATCTTGTTGAAATCTGAAAATTGTTGTACAATGGAATAGAAATGTGTTTAATTTTGAAATAGTTGATTTTTCATTTATAAATTACATGGGAGGATATGTGGATGAAACAAAAGAAGATATTGAGATTCTGTCTGTTGTTATTATTGCTGGTGTTTTTTTTGGATATTGAAAATGTCAACGCAACAGAATCTGTTTCAAAATTAGAAAATGAAAAAGAGAATATAAGAACAGAATTAGAAAATAATAAAGAGCAGGTAGACCAATTAGAAGAAAAGAAAGAAGGATTAGAAGGATATCTAGAGGAATTGAATCTTCAGTTGACGGAAATCAGTGAAAAGCTTTCGGAATTAGAGAGTGCAATTTCCAATAAAGAACGACAAATTGATAGGACAAATGAAAAAATAAAAGAAATAAAAAAGCAAGAGAAGAAGCAATACGAAGATATGAAAAAAAGAATTCGCTTTATGTATGAACAGGGTTCAGAATCTTATATTGATATTATTTTTAATTCAGATACTTTTGCAGATGCACTCAACCATGCTAGTTATGTGAAAGAAATTTCCGCATATGATCGAAAGATGTTGGAAAAATACCAGAATACAAAGAAAGAAATTGAAGAAAAGGAGAAGCAATTAAAACAGGAACAAAAAGAATTGAGTGAACTGCAAGAAGAGGCAAAGAAAGAGCAGAATCATTTGGCAGAAATTATGCAGGAAATTACAAAAGATATTATAAAGTTTGAGGATGAAATTTCTGCATTTGAAAAACAGGCAAGAGCTTATGAAGATGAAATAAGAGAAAAAGAAACACAAATTGAAGAAGTAAAGAAAGAGCAAGAGCAGATCAAGAAAGCACAGGCTCAGCAGGCTCAAGTAGGAACGGGAGCACCACTTAGTGCAACAGATTCTGAGTTAGCATTTCTTGCAGCTATTATTCAATGTGAGGCAGAAGGAGAGAGCTATGAAGGACAGGTTGCTGTTGGAGCCGTAGTGTTAAATAGAGTAAGAAGTAATTTGTTTCCGAATACCATAATCGGAGTTATCTATCAGGCAGGTCAATTTTCCCCTGTGGCTAGTGGCAGGTTTGCTGTAGCACTTGCTAAGGGGGCCAATGCATCTTGTACATCGGCAGCTATTGATAGTTTGGCGGGGGCAAATCCTATCGGCAGTGCATTGTTTTTTAAACGTAATGATTTTGTTACACAGGGACAAGTTATTGGAAACCATGTTTTTCATTAAAATTAGTATAAATTAAAAACTAAAGGCATACATAGTCTATAAGACAATCACTAAGAGATTAGTGGTTGTTTTTATTTTAAGAAAATTGAATAAGCTTTCGAGAAAGTGATAAATAAATAACAAATATGGGAAAAAGAGAGATAAAATGACGAAAAAGGACAATAAAATTATAGAAATTTCACAAAAAATTCAGGAATTTTATGGAAAAACGAAGTGTACAATATTGCATACCCATATAGGTTGTGATAAAATTAACATGCTGAGGTTAAGGTTCAGGAAATACTTAATGCTCAAATAAAATAAAAAAATGGAGGTTTATCTATGGACAAGAAAATTGTATTAGCAGGCGCTTGCCGTACTGCAATTGGTAAAATGGGTGGCTCACTTAGTAATATTTCAGCGGCTGATTTAGGTACTATAGTTATCAAAGAAGCACTAAATAGAGCTGGTGTAAAACCTGAACAAGTAGATGAAGTGTTTATGGGATGTGTTCTTCAAGCGGCACAAGGACAAAATATAGCGCGTCAAGCTTCTTTGAATGCTGGTTTACCAAAAGAGGTACCGGCTACCACAATCAACGTTGTTTGTGGTTCGGGATTGAAGGCAGTTAATATGGCGGCGAATATGATCACTGCCGGAGAAGCTGATATCGTAGTAGCCGGTGGTACAGAAAATATGTCCATGGCACCATATGCATTAACAAAAGCTCGTTTTGGCTATCGTATGAATAATGCGGCTATGATCGATACGATGGTAAATGATTCTTTGACAGATGCGTTTCATAAATATCATATGGGTATTACAGCAGAAAATGTAGCAGAACAGTGGAAAATTTCTCGAGAAGATTTAGATGCCTTTGCAGCAGATAGTCAAAATAAAGCAGTGGCTGCAATTGAGTCAGGAAGATTTAAAGATGAAATAGTACCGGTAACGATAAAGACGAAGAAAGAAACGATTATTTTTGATACAGATGAAGGACCGCGTAAAGGAACAACAGAAGAAGGATTGTCAAAATTGAGAGCAGCATTCAAAGAAGATGGAGTTGTTACAGCAGGAAATGCTTCTTCCATTAATGATGGAGCAGCAGCAGTCGTTGTTATGAGTGAGGAAAAGGCAAAAGAACTGGGTGTAAGACCTATGGCTGTTTGGATTTCAGGCGCATTAGGCGGAGTTGATCCTTCTATTATGGGGGTAGGACCTATTGTTTCTACGAAAAAAGCGTTGAAAAGGGCAGGAATGACAATAGATGACATTGATTTGATCGAAGCAAATGAAGCTTTTTCAGCTCAAAGTCTGGCAGTAGGCAGAGAACTTGGATTTAAGCCTGAAATTTTAAATGTAAATGGAGGAGCCATTGCATTAGGTCACCCGGTAGGCTGTTCCGGATGCCGTATTCTTGTAACATTACTTTATGAAATGCAAAAGAGAGAAAATGTGAAGAAAGGTCTCGCTACCTTATGTATAGGTGGAGGAATGGGCTGCTCAACGATTGTTGAAAAATATTAATTTTAAGATTTGAAATAGAAGGAGGATAATTTTAATGGTAGTAGGAATTATTGGTGCAGGAACTATGGGAGCAGGAATTGCTCAGGCATTTGCGCAGTCAGATGGGTATGAAGTCTGCTTATGTGATATCAACGAAGAATTGGCAGCGAAAGGCAAGAATAAAATTGCAAAAGGGTTTGAAAAGCGTATTGCCAAAGGAAAAATGGAGCAGAAAGACGCAGATACTATTTTATCTAAAATAAAAACAGGAACAAAAGAAATCTGCAGAGACTGTGATTTGATTGTTGAAGCAGCTTTAGAAAATATGCAGGTTAAGCAGGACACATTCAAAGAACTGCAAAAAATCTGTAAAGCCGATACTATGTTTGCTACTAATACATCCTCTCTTTCTATTACAGAGATTGGTTCTCAATTAGATAGACCAGTTATCGGAATGCATTTCTTTAATCCTGCACCAGTGATGAAGCTGGTAGAAGTAATTGCCGGTTTGAATACACCGGAAGATATGGTCAGGGAAATCAAGAAAATTGCTGAAAGTATAGGGAAAACTCCTGTACAGGTGAATGAGGCAGGTGGATTTGTAGTAAATAGAATTCTAATACCTATGATTAATGAAGCAGTTGGAATAGTTGCAGACGGCGTTGCTTCTGTAGAAGATATTGATACTGCAATGAAGCTTGGAGCTAATCATCCAATGGGTCCTTTAGCATTAGGAGATTTAATTGGTCTTGATATTGTACTTGCAATCATGGATGTTCTTGTGGCTGAAACTGGTGATTCGAAATATCGTCCACATCCATTATTGAAAAAGATGGTTCGAGGAAATCAGTTAGGTATGAAAACCGGGAAAGGATTTTATGATTATAGTAAATAATTGAGAGTCGAGTAGAGTTAAAATGGAGGTATCAAGATGGATTTCGCATTAAGCAAAGAACAGATGATGGCTAGAACGTTATTTCGGGACTTCGCTATCAATGAAGTTGAACCATTAGCCCAAGAGGTAGATGAGACGGAAGTATTTCCAAGAAAGACTGTTGAGAAAATGCAGAAACTTGGATTTATGGGAATTCCGATCCCCAAGAAATATGGTGGACAGGGATGCGATACATTGACTTATGTATTGGCAGTCGAAGAATTATCTAAAGTTTGTGGTACAACAGGTGTTATAGTATCAGCACATACTTCATTGGGAGCAGATCCGATAAGAAAATTTGGAACAGAAGAACAAAAAGATAAATATTTAAAGCCATTAGCAAGAGGAGAGAAATTAGGGGCGTTTGCTTTGACTGAACCTGGAGCAGGAACAGATGCATCCGGTCAGCAGACTAAGGCAGTTCTTGATGGAGAAGAATATATACTGAATGGCAGTAAAATATTTATAACAAATGGAAAAGAAGCAGATACCTATATTGTTTTTGCGATGACCGACAAATCAAAAGGAACCAAAGGGATTTCTGCATTTATTGTAGAAAAAGGGACAGAAGGTTTTAGCTTTGGTACCAAAGAGAAGAAAATGGGTATTCGCGGCTCCGCTACATATGAATTGATTTTCACAGATTGCAGAATTCCGAAAGAAAATTTATTAGGAACAGAAGGCAGAGGTTTTGGAATAGCAATGCAGACACTTGATGGTGGAAGAATTGGTATTGCAGCGCAAGCTCTTGGCCTTGCTTCAGGGGCATTAGAATCAACAATTGAGTATGTGAAAGAAAGAAAACAATTTGGAAGATCACTATCAAAATTTCAATATACTCAATTCCAGATCGCAGATATGGCCGTCAAAGTGGAAGCGGCCAGAAACCTTGTATATAAAGCAGCTATTGCAAAAGATAAGCAGAAAGTATTTTCTGTAGAAGCGGCAATGGCTAAATTATATGCAGCAGAGGTCGCTATGGAAGTGACAACAAAAGCCGTACAGCTCCATGGAGGATATGGATATACCAGGGAATATGATGTTGAACGAATGATGCGTGATGCAAAGATTACTGAAATTTACGAAGGAACATCAGAAGTGCAGCGTATGGTAATCGCAGGAAAATATTTATAACGAAAACATCATTATTTTCAAAGTGTGAAAAGTGAAATAAAAATAAGGAGTGACAATACAGTGAAAATCGTAGTATGTATTAAACAAGTTCCGGATACAAATGAAGTAAAATTAGATCCTGTAACAGGAACTCTTATCAGAGATGGGGTACCAAGTATTATAAATCCGGATGATAAAGCCGGATTAGAAGCTGCACTGGCTATAAAAGATTCTATAGGAGCTGAAGTGACCGTGATTTCTATGGGACCTTTACAGGCGGATGCAGTACTTAGAGAAGGGTTGGCAATGGGAGCTGACAATGCATATTTGGTATCAGACAGAGCATTCGGTGGAGCGGATACATTAGCAACGTCCACAACACTTGCAGCAGCAATTAAGAAATTAGAATATGATTTAATCATTACAGGACGTCAGGCAATTGATGGAGATACCGCTCAGGTAGGTCCACAAATTTCAGAACATTTAGGAATTCCAAATGTTTCTTATGCAGAAGATATCAGAGTTGAAGGTGAGTTTGTAATAGTTAAACGACAATACGAAGACAGATATCATACGATTAAAGTTCAGATGCCATGTTTAATTACCGCGCTTGGTGAAATGAATCAACCACGTTATATGACTCCGGGTGGAATTTTTGACGCTTACAGGGAAAAGGAAGTAGTTGTTTGGACGCGTCAGGATTTAGAAGTCGATGATGATTCAATAGGCTTGAAAGGTTCGCCGACCAAAGTTGCACAGTCTTTTCCAAAAAGTGTTAAACCGGCAGGAACTAAAGTTTCACTTGATGCTGAAGAGTCAGCAGATTACATAATTGAAAAGTTAAAAGAAAAATTTGTTATCTAAAAGAAAGTGGTGAAATAAATGAATTTACAGGATTACAAAGGAATCTTCGTCTTTACGCAACAAGTGGATTGTAAAATTACCGGCGTTTCTTTTGAATTAATTGGTAAGGCAAAGGAATTGGCATCAGAGTTAGAAACGGATGTTACCGCAGTTGTTCTAGGTGCTGGAATCAATACATTAGCAGAGGAACTGGCTGCTTTTGGAGCAGATAAAGTAATAATTGTAGATAATCCAGAATTAAAGGATTATACAACGGAGCCTTATACTCAGGTAATGTATGAAATAATTGAGCATTATAAACCTGAAATCGTTCTATATGGAGCGACCGCAATAGGACGTGATCTTGCTCCACGTGTATCCGCGAGAGTGCATACAGGTCTGACAGCAGATTGTACCAAGCTTGAAATCGATACGGAGACAAAAGATTTAAGGATGACGCGTCCGGCATTTGGTGGTAATATTATGGCTACTATTGTTAGTCCCAGACATCGTCCACAAATGGCAACGGTCCGCCCGGGTGTTATGCAGAAAAGAAAAAAAGATCCAGATGCAAAAGCCTTGGTAGAAGAGTTTAAAATTGATTTGAAACCGAATCAAAACTATGTAGAGGTTGTTGAAATAGTGAAAAAGGTTTCTGACAAAATAGATATCATGGATGCAAAAATATTAGTTTCCGGAGGACGTGGAGTCGGTTGCAAAGAGAATTTTAAATTATTGCAAGAATTTGCTGAAGTGCTAAATGCTTCTTTAAGCAGTTCCCGTGCATGTGTTGATGCTGGTTGGACTGAAAAAGAACAACAGGTAGGGCAGACAGGGAAAACCGTTCGACCAAATGTATATTTTGCGATTGGAATTTCAGGTGCAATACAGCATCTGGCCGGAATGGAAGAATCAGATATAATAATTGCAATCAATAAAGATGAATCAGCCCCGATATTTGATGTAGCAGATTACGGAATCGTAGGAGATTACCAAAAAATACTTCCAATTTTAACAGAAAAAATGAAAATAGAGTTAGCTGTAAAATAAAGTGTTTATATTTAGGAGAGGATGTCCTTAAGATACAAATCGTATTTGGGACCTCCTTTTCTATAATCAGAATATAAAATAATTTCAAAAAATCCATAAATAATTATAAATATTATTGACTGTTTTTAAGTTTTATAGTAGCATAGTAGATATTTTAGATATGAAAGGAAGAAGTTCTAATAGTATGGACGATGGAGAAAGTTGCGTCGATAATAGTCGATTTAAGATAGTTATAAATATTATAAATAATTTATTGAAAGCATACTCACATTTTGGCTGCTTAGAATGTGAGCGTGCTTTTTGTGTTCAAAAAGTGCTTGAATAATGTTCAACTATTTTACTTTTTGATATTAAATTTTAGGAGGATTTATTTTGAAAGACCCAATTATATGGAATATTATTGTACAGTTGATTCTAATCGCATTGAATGCAATATTTGCATGTGCAGAAATAGCAGTTATATCTATGAATGATAATAAGCTTGCAAAATTAGCAGCCAAGGGAGATAAAAGAGCAATAAGACTTGAAGTGCTTACTAGTCAGCCGGCCCGTTTTTTGGCAACAATCCAAGTGGCAATTACAATTTCAGGATTTTTAGGCAGTGCTTTTGCAGCGGATAACTTTTCGGACAAGTTGGTGAATTTATTATTAAACCTTGGGGTGACGATGTCTGAAAAAACACTTAATACAATATCAGTTATATTTATCACACTGATTTTATCCTATTTTACGTTAGTTTTTGGAGAGCTTGTACCAAAGCGTGTTGCCATGAAAAAGGCAGAACCACTTGCACTCGGTATGTCAGCATTAATTTCCTTTATCTCGAAGGTTTTTGCGCCGATTGTATGGGTGCTGACAAATTCTACAAATCTTATTCTGCGATTATGTGGGATAGATCCAAATGGAGAAGATGAAGAAGTAAGTGAAGAAGAAATAAGAATGTTAGTTGATGTTGGATCACAAAAGGGAGTTATTGACCTTACGGAAAAAGAAATGATCCAGAATGTTTTTGAATTTGATGATTTAACAGTGGGAGAATTCACTACTCACCGTACAGAAATTTCTTTATTGTGGATGGATGAAGATATTGATCAATGGGAACAGACAATACATGAAAGTCGTCATTCTTTATATCCGGTGTGCGATGAATCAGTGGATAATGTTGTTGGTATTCTTAATGCGAAAGATTATTTCAGGATAAAAAATAAAACAAAAGAAAGTATAATGCAAGAAGCAATCAAACCGGCATATTTTATTCCGGAAAGTGTCAGAGCGGATGTTTTGTTCCGTAAGATGAAACAGACCCGTAATCATTTCGCGGTAGTACTTGATGAATATGGCGGTATGTTGGGTATTGTAACAATGAATGATTTATTAGAACAACTTGTAGGCGATTTAGAAAATGAAATATCCCACGAAGAAGAAACACAAATAATTGAACGGATAGATTCAGAAACATGGAAGATACATGGAAGTGCACCAATTGACGTAGTTGAAAAAATTTTAGAAATCAAACTACCGGACGATGAATATGATACGTTTGGAGGTATGGTCTTTGGGTTCTATGGTTCCATACCGGATGATGGAAGCCAGTTTGAAATTGATTTAGAAGGAATGCATGTTAAAGTTGTTGATATAAAAGAACATAGAATAGAAAAAGCTATTGTTTGTTTAGAGAAAGAGATTCCGCAATAATAAGTTGCTGCGCCAGATGCATTCAATTGTTATAAATTCAATGCATCTATGCGCTTTATGCAATGAGCAATTGAAAAATTTACTTATTGCTCTTTCTCCAAATTTTTAGTTTTTCAGCTTCTTGAATTAATTCATCTCTAAATTTTGGATGAGCAAGAGAAATAATAGCCTCACATTTCTGCCAAGTAGATAGGCCTTTTAAATTTGCTTTTCCATATTCTGTTACTAAGTAATGTACATTTGCACGAGTATCTGTTACAATAGAACCCATTTCTAAAGTTGGAAGGATTCTGGATTTTAGAACTCCGTTTTTATTTTCATATGTGGAAGAACAGCAGATAAAACTTTTACCGCCTTTCGCTAAGTATGCTCCTAAAACAAAATCCAATTGCCCACCGGCACCACTTATATGCCTGATTCCGGCTGTTTCGGAATTAATTTGTCCAAATAAATCTACTTCAACAGCATTATTGATAGACATAAAATTTTCTAAAGATGAAATGGTTTTAATATCATTGGTATAATTAATGGGAGCGGCCATACATTCCGGGTTATTGTCAATAAAATTGTACAATTTTGATGTGCCGGCCGCAAATGCATAAGTTTGCCGGAAACGGTCAATGTTTTTTCTGGAACCATTGATTTTTCCGGATACTGATAGGTCTACAAATGCATCTACATACATTTCAGAATGAACCCCTAAATCCATTAAATCAGATTTTGCAATCAAAGAACCAACAGCATTTGGCATTCCGCCAATTCCTAATTGCAGACAAGCACCATTCGGAATTTCATCAACAATAAGCTGGGCTACCTTTTGATCAATTTCTGAATCAGCTTTGCTGCTTCCTAATTGAGCAATATTTGGATGTTCTCCTTCTACTATCATATCTACTTTCGAAATATGTATGCCAGCTTCAAAGCCACCAAGACAGCGAGGTAGATTTTCATTTACTTCTACGATAATAGTTTTCGCTGTTTCACAAACGGCCATCATATGTGAAACACTTGGTCCGAAATTGAAATATCCATGTTTATCCATAGGAGTTACTTGAAACATTGCAACATCAGGGGGACATTTAGATTCCCGATAATAACGTGGTAGTTCAGAATAACGTATAGGTGCATAAAAGGCAAAACCATCCTCAATTGCTTTACGTTCTATGCCACTCATATGCCAAGAATTCCAAGAAAAGTGTTCCTTCACATTATCTACTTTGAAAATTTCCGGAGTCCACATTAAAATACCTCCCCGGAATTTTACATCAGTTAATTCATTTGCTCTCGCAGCTAATGCTTTATCAAGAACTATGGGTGTTGTAGCTGTCCAGCCGTAATCAACCCAATGACCTGATTGAACTGATTTGACGGCATTTTCTGGAGATGTTAGCTTTTGAGTGTATAATTGATTTAAATCCATTTTTACTCCTCCCATTCTTCAGCTTATTACCAGATAGTTAAAAAATTAACTTGGTCTAATAGTATCATTTTATTCAATAAGAGTCAAAAATTTTACATATAAAATTCTTAAAATGGAAAACGAATGTCTGAAAATTACAATTATTAAAATGAAAAGTCGTAAAATAGAATAATAAAGAAAAAAAATTATTAAAACATATTGTTTTTTTAAAAAAACATATTGATGTATACTATATAAATAAAGTAGAATAAAAATTAAAGCGATTTTATTGAATGACTTACAAAAGGTAATCCATAGAGAGGATTACCTTTTGCATATTAATAGAATATAATTAGTTGATATGCAGAAGTTTAAAATGTTGAATTTTGTATAAAAATGAGGATAAAATGTGATAGAATAGAAAAGGGCTGAAGAGAGGAGGTTTTGATGTTGACTATGGGAGAAGAGAGAAAAAGTTTTTATACTAAGATAATAGCATTAGTAGTTCCTATGGCAATACAGAATTTAATTCATGTTGGAATTGCAACAACGGACGTTATAATGCTTGGAAAAGTAGGGGAGAATGTATTGGCAGGTTCTTCTTTGGCAGGTCAAATTGAATTCATTATGATATTAATTATTTTTGGTCTTACATCAGGAGCCTCTGTTTTGACTTCTCAATATTGGGGTAAAAGAGATATTGAGACAATAGAAAAAGTTTTGGGCGTTTGTCTTTGTACAGCGGGGATTGTATCTGTTATTTTTAGTGTAGCAGCAATTCTATTACCAGAAAAATTACTAAGTATTTATACATCGGAACCTGCAATAATAACAGAAGGTGTGAAATATCTTAAAATTGTAGGTTTTTCTTATTTATTAACTACGGTTTCTATGGTTTATTTAAATATTATGCGTAGTGTGGAGCGTGTTTTTGCAGCTACATTTATCGTTTTAACGTCATTTTTTATTAATTTAATTCTGAACAGCTTATTGATTTATGGTATGTTTGGATTTCCTGAACTCGGAATACAGGGTTCTGCGATAGCTACGTTATGTGCACATATAGCAGAGATACTCATGGTAATAATCTATGCGGTTAAAATAAATAAGGATATAAAAATTCGATGGCAGTATTTTTTTAGCTGCGAGAAATGGGTCATTAAAGATTTTGCCAGATATTCTATTCCGGTCGTTCTAAATGAGTTGATGTGGGGAGGCGGAACTTCTACCATTACTGCAATAATAGGTCATTTGGGAAGTAGTGTTGTTGCGGCAAATTCGGTTGCCCAAGTAGTCAGACAGTTAGCAACTGTTATTTCTTTTGGAATTGCAGGTGCGGCTTCTATTATGATAGGAAAAGTGATTGGTGAAAATAAATATGATTTAGCAAAAATATATGCTAAACGCTTTATGTTGCTTAGCTTTTTTACAGGAACCATAGGTGGTTCTTTGGTTTTTTTTGTTCGACCGCTTATTGTTGATTTTATGGGCTTAACTAAGGAAACCAGCAGCTATTTATTATTTATGCTGTTTGTTATGTCATACTTTATTATTGGACAGGCATTAAATGCTACTGCAGTTGTAGGAATATTTCGTGCTGGAGGTGATACGAAATTCGGTCTGATTTTAGACACAGTGGGAATGTGGGGATGTTCTATATTATTAGGAGCGATTGCAGCATTTGTATTTAAGTTCAGTATACCTGTAGTTTACATTATTTTAATGAGTGATGAAATTGTAAAGCTTCCTTTTACAATTTTGCATTACAAACGAGAAACTTGGGTTAAAAATGTGACAAGATAAAAAAATAAAATATCCGGAGGAAAAAATGAAAAAGAAAACATCAGGACAAAAGATTGTGTTAGGAATTCAACATGTTTTAGCTATGTTCGGGGCTACTGTTTTGGTGCCTGCTTTGACTGGGTTAAACACGTCAATTACTTTGTTATGTGCTGGATTGGGGACATTACTCTTTCATATGATAACGAAAAGGAAGGTCCCGGTATTTTTGGGGTCAAGCTTTGCATTTATGGGAGGGATTCAAGCAATTATTGGTAATTCCAGAATGGGAGATTCCGATTTTTTAGAAAAACTGGCAGCTGTAAAAGGAGCGTTGATTGTTGCGGGTGTGGTTTATGCAATTTTTGCAATCTTAATTAAGTTGGTTGGATATGAAAAGATCAATAAGATATTACCGCCGATTGTAACAGGTCCTATCATTATAGTAATTGGTTTAAGATTAAGCAGTACAGCAATTAATGATGCTTTTTATTGGAACAAAGAATTTAGTGTCAAAGCGGTGATTTTAACAATTATAGTTTTAACAACGATTATTTGCATTTCAGTTTTCGCTAAGGGAATCTTTAATCTGATGCCAATACTTTTTGCTATAATTATTGGATTTTTAATTAGCTACCCATTGGGATTTTGTAAATTTGAAGGAATAAGTAATGCTCATTTCATTTCTCTTACTGATCCCGAAATATTGAAACAGTTATTATGTTTCCCTGTATTTAAACTAGATGCGATACTTGCAATTGCGCCTATTGCAATTGTTACCTTGATAGAACATGTTGGTGATATCACGACGAATAGTGCTGTTGTTGGAAAAAATTTCATGATAGATCCGGGAGTTCATAGAACCATTTTGGGTGATGGTATTGCAACTGCAGTTGCTGGTTTATTAGGAGGACCTGCTAACACTACTTATGGAGAAAATACCGGAGTACTTGCGGTAACAAAAAATTATGATCCGAGCATCATTCGAATAGCGGCTGTTTTTGCGATTGTTCTTGGTATATTTGGGAAAGTTGGTGGAGTGATTTCAAGTATTCCAACTCCCGTTACAGGTGCGATTGGAATCGTATTATATGGAATGATTTCAGCAGTAGGCGTACGTATTTTGATAAATTCCAGATTGAATTTTGGAAACAGCCGGAATCTAATGATAGCAGCCTTGATATTTGTATTAGGAATAGGATGTTCCAGCATTCCAATTACAAAAACAGTAGAAATTTCAGGTTTGGCACTAGCTGCTATAGTAGGAATGTTGTTAGCGGCTATTTTACCTGAGGGTGAAGATTCCGTGCTTCAAGAATAAGACAGGATATTTTGGAAAAACTATTAGAAATTTACTGTTTAATGAGATAAAATGACTTGAAATTAATATTCATATAGTGTAATATAATTTCAGATAATCTATACGACTGGCGGATAAGTAGGTTTACCTACAGGAAGTATAGATAGTTTAATGTCGACCGCCTGGGCAGCCATATGGTGCTCAGGTGGTTTTTATTTAGGAATTTGAGTAACATGTTTTTGCCAGTAAAATTAGCAGAATATAGGAGGAAAAAAATGAGAGCATTAATTAGTGTCTCGGATAAGACAGGAATTGTAGAATTAGCAAAAGAACTTGTAGAATTAGGAGTAGAGATTATTTCTACAGGCGGAACGTACAATAAATTAAAGGAAGAGGGAGTTGCGGCGATTGAAATATCAGAGTTGACAGGATTTCCAGAATGTTTAGATGGCCGTGTGAAGACGCTCCATCCAGTTGTACATGCAGGATTATTGGCAATGCGTTCTAATCCGGATCATATGAAACAAATCAATGATTTAGAAATTGACACGATTGATATGGTGATAGTTAATTTATACCCGTTCAAATCTACTATTATGAAAGAAGGGGTGACAAGGGCAGAAGCAGTTGAAAATATTGATATTGGTGGTCCGACAATGCTTCGTTCAGCAGCCAAGAATTATCAGGATGTTGCAGTTGTAGTTGATCCTAGAGATTATGATAAAGTATTATCAGAATTGAAGACTAAAAAAGAAGTTACACTGGAGACCAAATTTTATTTAATGCAAAAAGTATTTATGCATACATCGAATTATGATACGATGATTGCTGATTATTTAAAGAAAGAAAGACAAGATTTTGAATTGCCGGAAACATTAACAATGACTTTTGAAAAAGTACAGGATATGAGATACGGAGAAAATCCACATCAAAAAGCCGCATTTTATCGCCAGGTCGGAAAACAGATCGGATCTTTGGTCGATGCAGTACAACATAATGGAAAAGAGTTATCCTTCAATAATATAAATGACACCAATGGAGCATTAGAATTATTAAAAGAATTTACAGAACCGACGGTTGTTGGATGTAAACATGGAAATCCCTGTGGTGTAGGAAGTGCAGATCATATTTACGATGCCTGGGTAAAAGCATTTAATGCAGATAAAATGTCTATTTTTGGTGGAATCGTTGTTTCAAATAGAGAAATTACAAAGAGAATGGCAGAAGAAATGAATGAGATATTCTTGGAAGTAATTGTAGCACCAAGTTATGAAGTAGAAGCACTTGAAATCTTGAAAATGAAGAAGAACATCCGTGTTCTAGAATTAAAAGATATTGAAGTACCTCAGAGTAGTGAAGCATTGGATATGAAGAAAGTAAATGGTGGACTAATTGTACAGTCAATAGACAGCCAGCTTTATCAGGAAGAGGATTTTAAGGTAGTAACGAAAACTCAGCCTACACAAGAGCAATTAGAAGACATGAAATTCGGCATGAGAGTTGTAAAATTTGTGAAGTCTAATGGAATTGCAGTGGTTAAAAATAAGCAAACGGTTGGAATAGGACCTGGACAGGTGAATAGAATCTGGGCAACAACGCAATGTTTTGAACATGCAGAAGAATTAATAGGAAAAGATGCGACCCGGAATGCCGTTTTGGCATCGGATGCCTTCTTCCCTTTTGACGATGTTGTAGAGGCAGCACACAAAGCAGGAATTACAGCCATTATACAGCCTGGCGGGGCAATGAGAGATCAGTTATCGATTGATAAATGTGATGAATATGGAATTGCAATGGTATTCACCGGTATGAGACATTTTAAACACTAAAATATAAGAAAGCAGATTTTCAAGTCAGCTCGTAAGTTTTTATGAGTTGATTGGAAATCTGCTTTTTATTTTACAAGAATTAAGTAGATTTTACTTGGATTACTCTCCCTATTTGTAAGAAAATGTGATAAAATAATAAAAAATATACAATAAATTATTTTTGGGAGGTGAAAAAGAATGAAAATACTTGTTGTAGATGACAGTAGATTTAATTTAAAGATAGCTGAAAGACTTTTGAAAGAAAATAAAAGGGTGTCAGATATTATATTATGTGAGAAACCAGAAAATGCAATGCGTATTATTAATGATAAAAACATTGATATTTTAATTTTAGATATTATTATGCCGGAGATATCTGGGTTTGAATTAATGCAAATGATAAGACAAGATAAAAAATACGATGATATGCCAATCATCATGTTCACTTCACTAAATGATGCTGAAAGTTTCAGCAGATGTTTTGATCTTGGAGCCTCTGATTATATTAGTAAGCCAATAAATGAGATAGAATTTAATGCACGTATTAAGGCTGCTATTGATACGAGAATGGCATCTAATCATATGAAAGACTTACTCAAAGTGACGAAGGAACAAAATAGAGAGTTAAAAGAAATGAATGTAAAGCTAAGCGAGACGAAATTTCATTTAGTCCAATCTGAAAAAATGGCTGCAATTGGTCAATTGGCAGCAGGAATTGCGCACGAAATAAATAACCCTATGGGATTTGTGAATAGTAATTTTGAAATATTAGAGAAGTATTTGCGAAGAATATCTGAGTATATAAATTTTGTAAATTCACAATTGGTCAAAAGTAATAAATTATATTTAGAGAAAGAAATTTTTGAAAAATATAAGGAATTAAAAATAGAAATTATAGTAAAAGAATTAGAGGGAATCATAACGGATTCTAAAAGTGGAATAATGAGAGTTACAGAAATCGTGCAATCATTAAGATCATTTGCCAGAACGGTGAAAGATGATGAAAAAGATGTATATAGTGTGTTAGATATCATAAATCAAGTATTGCTGATATGTAAAAATGAAATTAAATATGTAGCAGATATTGAAATTGATGTTCCTGATGAAGTGTCAGTTTATTGTAATAAATTACAGATTGGACAAGTTCTGATAAATATTTTAGTAAACGCAGCGCAAGCAATAAAGTCTCAAAATAAAGAACAGATGGGATTGGTAAGGATTAAAGCAGACAAATCAGATGGATATATCAATCTTTATGTTGAAGATGATGGGCCGGGAATATCAGAAGAACATAAACAAAAAATATTCGAACCATTTTTTACAACTAAGGAAATTGGGAGTGGGACTGGTCTAGGACTTAGTATATCTTATGATATCATTGTAAATAAGCATAGTGGTTTGATAGATGTAGTATCAGAACAAGGGAAAGGAACCAAATTTATTGTTAAATTACCTGAAAAATTGAATTTAAATTAGGAGGTCACTATTATGTACGAAAAATATTCAGTTTTATTTGTAGATGATGAAGTTTATATTTTAAACTCTCTCAGGAGGGGCTTCATGGATGAGGAATATCAATGTTACTTTGCAAATAGTGGAAAACAAGCAATCGATATTATGGAAGAAAACGAAATCCATTTGATTGTTACTGATATGAAAATGCCAATCATGACAGGGTTAGACTTGCTGAACATAGTTGAAAAAAAGTGGCCAAGAACAGTTAAAATCATTTTAACGGGTTATACACAGCTCCCACAAATTTTAGCGACCATAAATCAAGTAGATATATTTAAATTTGTAACAAAACCATGGTTGTTAGAAGAATTAAATAGATTTATAAGGAAGGGATTAGATTATTACATTCTAAAAGAACAGAATTTAGAATATCAGGAACTTTTGGAGAAGAAAAATGAGTCATATCAAAATATACTGAAAAGAATGGATTTTCTTATTGAAGATGCAAAAAAACGTTGTCAAATATTAGGGTCCTGTGGCAAAGCAATTTATGGATTTCAAAAAAGATATTCATTAAGAGACCGCATAACATTTCAGAATGTTTTTTCCGTAGAAGAAGAAATTTATGAGATGATATGTAATGCTGTAGTAATGGAAAAAAAGAAATGTAGTGCAAAAGAACTTAAAATATTATGTCAAGAAACGATTGAATCTATCTTTGAGGAAACCACTCTTGAATGCGCAGATGATTTAAATGGTAATTATGAAATCAATGTTGATATGTTTAAGACAGCAGTTTTAATTATTTTATTGATTTTTGAAGAAGAGTTCAGAATGAGTGGCATTTTTGGGAAAATAAAATGTGAAAATAAATTTAAATTATCGATCATATCACCAAAGATTCAGACTATCGAGGAGAAAAGTGCAGATGATATCACATCTTTAGATGTTAAAGTAGAGTTTGCTCAATGCATTATATCTGAAATATTAAGTCAGATACCTTTTAAATTTCAAATTATTATTGCAGAGGGGAGTTTGGTCATTGGATTTTCATTAGATAATGCAACTATCACATAAAAAGCGGAAAGCCAGCCTTTGATTTGTTCAAATCCCCAGTATTTTTCAGGATGGTTGATTTTCCGAGAATATTAAGCTATCATTATTAGTATAAATTGTTACTTTAAGAGGAGAATAGAATGATAAAATTAATTTGTACGGATATTGATGGGACTTTAGTGCCTCCAGGTACTGCAGAGATGAATCCTGAAATTTTTGACACTATTTTAAAGTTAAAAGAGAAAGGAATTATCTTTGCAGCAGCCAGTGGAAGACAATGTGAAAGTATTATAAATCTTTTTCAACCAATTAAGGATGATATGATATTTATAGGAAATAATGGAGCAGTGGTTATGTGCCGAGATCAAGTAATGTCTTCTCATCCATTAAAATATGATGATATAAAAGAACTAGTTAAAGATATCCGGGAATTGCAAGGATGTTCTGTACTTGCATCAGGAGCGGTATGTGGATATGTTGAGCCTCAAGATAAGAAGATGGCTGATTGGCTAATTAATGGTTATCAATGTAATATGAAGGTAGTTGATGATCTTCTGACTGATATAAAAGAAGATATATACAAGATAAGCCTTTTCCATCCTGATCATGCGGAAGAAATAGCGGCCCAAAGTTTTATCCCTAAGTGGGAAAACCATGAGAGAATACAGACAGTTTGTGCGGGAAAAGAATGGATAGACAGTATATCCGTTGAGGTGAATAAAGGAAACGCCATAAGTGCTATTCAGAAGACACTTAATATACTTCCTTCAGAAACCATGGCTTTTGGTGATGAATTAAATGATATTGAAATGCTGAAACAGGCGGAGTATAGTTTTGCAGTAGGGAATGCCAGAGATGAAGTGAAACAGGCAGCAAAGTTTTTAGCAGATACGAATATTAATGATGGTGTTTTAAAGGAGATGAAAAAATTAATATATTAAAAATGGATATTTAGGAAGAAGGGAATATAATGGGAAGTAAAGCAGTTTTTTTGGATATAGACGGTACTATTTATAGTCATGATATCGGAGTGCCTGATAGCACTAAGATCGCAATAGAGAAACTTTTGGAGAATGGACATATACCACTTATTTGTACAGGAAGAACGAGAATTTCTATCCCCCAACAAATTTTAGAGCTTGGTTTTGAAGGTCTGATTGCCGGATGTGGGACATATGTAGAATATAAAAATGAGGTACTAAAAAATAAAAAAGTAGAAGAACAGGAACTGGCAAATTTAAAATTATTATGTGGAAAACATAAAATTTTCGTTATTATAGAAGGGGAAGATTGTTTATATTATAACCCAAAAGTAACGAATAAACGATACATGAAAATGCTGGAAGATTGGAAAGTTGCTACTGGAGCACAAATCTGTGATTTGGAACATGGGATTCGTAATATAAATAAGATAACGGTCAGTGCGGAAATTATGGATGAGGCGTTTGCTTTTGTAAAAGAAGTAGATCATATTTTCTATCCAATTCATCAGAAAATATATAGTACGGTAGAATTAGTACCGATAGGCTGTAACAAAGCTACAGGAATTCAACAAATGATCAAACATCTTGGGATAAAAAGAGAAGACACATATGCTTTTGGCGACAGCAATAATGATATGGAAATGCTAGAGTATGTTAACTATGGTATAGCTATGGGAAACAGTTCAAAAGAAGTTTTGGAAAAGACGAAGTATAAGACAACATCGATACATGAAGATGGTATATATAGAGGGCTGAAAGAATTTGGATTAATATAAATTCAGAAGCAGGGACTCGAACAAACGTTCAAAAAGTCCTTGCTTTTTTTGTTAAATAATGTTAGAATCAGAACAAACAAATGTTCTGGTGGTGTAAGGATGAATCTGATAGAAACGAAATCTCAAAATATATTCAATTGTCAAACGGAAACGAAAAATAAAATGCCTCTGATGGAGAAACTAGCAGTGCTGTCCGATGCAGCCAAATATGATGTTGCATGTACTTCCAGTGGAGTAGAACGAAAAGGCGATGGAAAAGGGATAGGAAATTGTGTTTCATCCGGTATATGTCATAGTTTTTCTGCAGATGGACGGTGTATTTCATTATTGAAGATTCTTTTTACGAACGAATGTATTTATGACTGCAAGTATTGTTTGAACCGTGTGTCTAATGATGTGAAGAGAGCTAGTTTCACACCAGATGAAGTTTGTGAATTGACTATGAATTTTTATAAGAGAAATTATATCGAAGGCCTGTTTCTAAGTTCCGGTATATTGAAAAGTCCTGATTATACCATGGAATTGATTTATGAAACTATTTTTAAATTAAGGACAGTGCATCATTTTCAAGGGTATATTCATGTAAAAGCAATTCCGGGTGCGGAGAAAACATTAGTTGCCAAGACAGGTTTTTTAGCAGATAGAATGAGTGTTAATCTTGAACTTCCTACAGCGGAAGGATTAAAGCAGCTGGCACCCAACAAAAACAGAAAGACCATTTTAAAGCCCATGCGTCTTATTCAAAACGGGATTACTTCCAATAAAGATGAGTTGACCGTTTATAAGTCTGCCCCTCGTTTCGTTCCTGCGGGACAAAGTACGCAGATGATTATCGGAGCGACACCGGAAAATGATTTTCAGATTATGACGGTAGCTCAGTCTTTATATCAAAACTTCGATTTGAAAAGAGTGTTTTATTCAGCGTTTGTTCCGGTAACAGAAGATAAAAATCTACCATCATTACCAGGAGGCCCTCCTCTTTTGAGGGAACATAGATTATATCAGGCTGATTGGCTTTTACGCTTTTATAAATTTAAAGCAGAAGAATTACTATCAGAAGAGACCCCCAATTTTAATGTATTATTCGATCCGAAATGTAATTGGGCATTAAAGAATTTAGATGTTTTCCCTGTTGAGATTAATAAGGCATCTTATGATATTCTCCTTAGAGTTCCCGGAATAGGATATCAGTCTGCACGTCGTATTATGAAGGCTAGAAAATTTGCAAAATTGAACTTTGAAGATTTGAAGAAGATAGGCGTCGTATTGAAGCGTGCATTATATTTTATTACCTGTAATGGGAAAATGATGTATGCTACCAAAATAGAGGAAGATTATATTACTAGAAATCTTTTAGAGGCTATGGATAAGAAATCTTATGGTATAGGAGATATTACTTATAAGCAGATTTCTCTTTTTGATACACAAATACAGGGAGGGTGTTCAAGTGGAAACAGTCTTTTTATGTGAAGATAGTATGGAAGGTATTTTTACCGGTGTTTATGATGGCTGGGCAAGTAAGAAAGGACATGCTAATATAAAGTTAGAACTAAAACAATGTAACACGTTTCGTTTGTTTGCGGAATATATTAATGTGAAAACAGATGCTCAAAAGGCACGCAAGGTTTCAGATACTGTTAAAAATAAAATGGGAGAAGAAGCGTTGATTCATATTATGAGGGCTGCATTGGCTGTGGATGATGAAAAAGCAGATGCAATATATCGGACCATTGTAGTAGGATTGGCTTTGAAGTATAAAGGGAAGGTGATGGATTGTTTAAGCAATCCTGGAGTTTTGAAAGTTTTTAAATTAAGCCGGACAGTTTTTTATGAAGCTGATCATATGAAAGGGTTTATCAGATTTAAAGAATTACAAAATGGCGTTTATTTTGCTAAAATTGCTCCTAAAAGTCACCTTTTACCAATAATTTCCCCTCATTTTGCAGACCGTTTACCAAATGAGAATTGGATGATATATGATGAGAATAGAGGGTTATTTTCTATACATGCGAAACAAAAAGAGTGGGTATTGGTTGAAGATGAACAAATAAATATAGATACAATTAATAAAATCAGTGAAAATGAAGAGAGAATACAAGAATTGTGGAAGTGTTTCTTTCATACTGTTTCAATAAAAGAAAGAGAAAATTACAATTTACAAAGAAAAAATTTACCTATAAGATTCCGAGAAAATGTGTTAGAATTCAACAATTAAGGGAAACTTTTTTGAATAAAATTTCACAATAGAACAGGAAAATTATTCTGGAAAGAGTGAGAAATTTTATGAGAAAGACACAAATATTGGGATAAAACCCATGCATAATGGCAATATTACATTATATAGTCAAAGTTGACAAAAAGTAAAAATCATGAGAAAATAGTATAGTTTCTAGGATAAAGCAGTAGTGGATATTATATTTGAGCTACAATGTGAAGGAGATGAAAGGAATGAATGTTAAGAAAATCAAATTGAATGCGGCTGATGATGTAAGAGAGTTTGTAGGTGCAGCAGGAAAATGTGATTTCGACATTGATATCTTTTACAATCGTGTAACGATTGATGCCAAGTCAATTCTAGGGGTTTTAAGCTTAGATCTTACTAGAGAATTGACTGTAAAATATGGCGGTGAAGACTTATCTTTTGAAAATGTATTGGACAAATATGCTAGTGCATAGTATCCCTAATCATATTAAAAGAGAGTCATATAAGATAGAGAGTTGTTAAGTCACAAAAGGCTATAGGTAAATAATTTTGCCTATAGCTTTTTTATATTATATATAATATGTGCGTTTTCTAATAAATATATACAAAATAATTTTATTGTTTGATGAATTATAGAATTGAGGATTTTAAAATGGATAAAATCGCAAGTAAGAATGCTTCATTATCAGAAGAAGTAATTAAAATTTCAGTACGTAATTTGGTAGAATTTATTCTACGAACAGGAGATATTGATAATAGAAAAGCATCAGGTATGGATAAAGACGCGATGCAGGCTGGAAGCAAGATGCATCGCAAAATACAAAAAAGAATGGGGTCTAATTATTATCCGGAAGTTCCTTTGAAGACGATTGAAAAATGTAATGATTTTTCAATATGCATTGAAGGCAGGGCTGATGGTATACTTATTGAAGAAGATTTGATAACTATTGATGAGATTAAAGGTACTTTCAAAGATTTAGAATATATTACAGAACCTGTTTTTGTCCATAAAGCACAAGCAATGTGCTATGGGTATATATATGCGAAAGATCATCAGTTGGAGGAAATTCAGATACAGTTGACATATTGTAATTTAGATAACGAACAAGTTAAGCGCTTTGTGGATAAGTATGATTATTCAGAATTGGAAAGTTGGTTCTTGAATCTGGTAAAAGAATATGAGAAATGGGCAAGATTTCAGTTTGAATGGAGAAAGACACGGCAAAAATCGATTCAACCATTAAACTTTCCATTTCCATATCGAAATGGACAAAAAGATTTGGCTGCATCTGTTTACAGAACGATATATCGAAAGAAGAAATTATTTATACAAGCACCAACTGGAGTTGGAAAAACGATTTCAGTTGTATTTCCAGCTGTTAAAGCTATGGGAGAGAACCTGGGAGAAAAAATTTTTTATATGACAGCAAAAACGATTACGCGGACAGTTGCTCAAGAAACTTTTCAATTACTTAAGAGACAAGGCTTTCGTGGAAAAGTTGTTACAATAACGGCAAAAGAAAAAATTTGCTTATGTGAGGATATGATTTGTAATCCTCAAGAGTGTCCGGTTGCAAAAGGTCATTATGATAGAATAAATGAAGCTGTATTTCAATTATTGACATCACAAGATGAGTTTACCAGAGAAGTTATTTCAGATTATGCAGAGAGATTTCGTGTTTGTCCATTTGAAATGTGTTTAGATATCACGACCTGGTCTGATGTTATTATTTGTGATTATAATTATGTGTTCGATCCTAATGTTTATCTACGAAGATTTTTTGGAGAAAGTATAAAAGGTGAGTATATTTTTTTGATTGATGAAGCACATAATTTAGTGGAGCGGGGACGAGAAATGTATAGTGCATCTCTTTATAAAGAAGATTTTCTTGAGGTGAAAAAAATAGTTAAATATTATAATAAAACTTTGGAACGTGCTTTAGAGAGGTGTAATCGAAATTTATTGGAAATGAAACGAGAATGTGAGAACTATCAAATTCATGAAAGCATAGGGAGTTTTTGGGTCAATATTCTTCATTTGATGGGTGAATTAGAAAAGTTTATGGAAGTTCAAGAACAGTTACCAAATCAGGAAATTTTATTAGAGTTCTATTTTCGTTTAAGAAATTTCTTTCAAATTTATGACCGTGTAGATGAGAATTATGTGATATATACTGAGTTGGAACCAGATGGAAGATTTAAAATACGTCTTTTTTGTATTGATACTTCTACCAACTTACAAGGATGTCTGGATAAGGGACTTAGCACAATTTATTTTTCAGCCACTTTATTACCGATCCAATATTATAAAAGCTTATTGAGTAAAAATGAAGATGATTATGCTATATATGTAAAATCACCTTTCGACGAAAAGAAGAGATTGCTATATATAGGATCAGATGTTAGTAGTAAATACACAAGAAGAGGTTATTTTGAGTTTTCTAAAATGGCAGAATACATACGGACTGTAGTGTTGGCAAAAAAGGGAAATTATATGGTGTTTTTTCCTTCTTATCGTATGATGGAAGATGTCTATGAGATTTTTCAAGAGTATCAAATACCAGACGTTGATTGTATTTTACAACAGCCCAATATGATAGAAGAGCAGAGAGAGACGTTTTTGGAAAGATTCATATCGAAGCCCGAAAAAAGTCTTATTGGGTTTTGTGTAATGGGTGGAGTTTTTAGTGAGGGAATAGATTTAAAAAATGATTCTTTAATTGGAACGTTGATTGTAGGTACGGGACTTCCGCAGGTATGTAATGAACGAGAAATATTGAAACAGTATTTTGATGAAAGACAAATGAACGGATTTGATTTTGCTTATCGTTTCCAGGGTATGAATAAGGTACTGCAAGCAGCAGGTCGTGTAATTCGGACAGATGATGATCTAGGCGTAATTATTTTGATGGATGATAGGTTTTGTACCAAATCATATCAGAATCAATTTCCTTATGAATGGAAAGATTTTAAGCAAGGAAATATGGAACAATTAAAATTAGAATTAGAAGATTTTTGGAAACATATTTCATAAAATACTTGTCAATTTATTCATTTTAAAGTATATTATAGTTAAATAAATACTTTTATAAAAGTATCAACATGGAGTGACGTATGAATAAAATTAAAGCAAATAACATGGAAGTAAAAAGAATTAACCGCAATCAAATATTTCGGTATGTTAATAAGTTTGAAAAAGTATCAAAGCCTGATATTGCTTTAAATTTAAATATCAGTATGCCCACAGTCCTACAAAATGTGAAAGAATTGATGGAACATGGATTGATCTGTGAAGAAGGTGCTTTTGAATCAACAGGAGGGCGAAAGGCTAAAGTTTTGTCACCCTTACAAAATGCCAGGTGGGCGATTGGTATTGATATTACACAAAATCATGTAGGTTTCGCATTGACAGATCTATCAGGAAAAGTATTAAGACATACGAGGATGTATAAGCCGTTTAGAAGTGAAGATTCATATTATAAAGAGTTAGGAAATTTAGCTCATAAATTTTTAGAAGAAAGTAATATGGATGAAGAAACTTTTCTTGGATTTGGTATATCGATTCCGGGTATCGTAACACCAGATAATAAAACAATTACATTTTCACATGTATTAGGAATAAAAGATGTTCCGTGTTCTAGCTTTAGTCAATTTTTAAATTATCCATGTTATTTTATAAATGATGCAAATGCGGCTGGACTTGCTGAGATATATAATGCAAAAAATCAATCTACTGCGGTTTACTTATCATTAAGTAATAGTGTTGGAGGTACAATCATACAGCCTAAAAATAATTTTGATGAGACCTTTCAAGTGAGTGAAAAATTGTATTTAGGAGATAATTGGCGTGGAGGAGAATTTGGACATGTCACCTTAATTCCTGGAGGAGAACAATGTTATTGCGGAAAACAGGGATGTTTTGATGTGTATTGTTCTGCTAAAAAGTTATCACAGAAAACAGAAGGAAAATTGGAAATTTTCTTTGAAGAGCTTCAGAAGGGAAACCGGGAATTTGAAGAAATGTGGGAAGAATATTTAGGATATTTAGCTCTCGAGGTTAATAGTCTGAGAATGATTTTTGATTGTAAAATTATTATTGGAGGTTATGTAGGTAGTTTTATTGAGCCATATCTAAAACGTTTGCAAGAAAAGGTAGCTTTGTTGAACACCTTCAGTAAAGACGAAACTTATATCCAGCCTTGCCGTTATCAAGTAGAGGCGTCTGCTTTGGGAGCTGCTATTTTACATATTGAAAGTTTTATTAGCAGTATATAGAAAGTGGTAAAAGTTTATAGAGCTGAAAACTCTGAGTGAAATTAGGGTTTTCATTTTTTTTTGTGGAAAATTTGCTAGTTTATTTGTTAAAAACAAACAAAGTAACGTATAATGTTTAATGATTATTGTACAAAAAGACAAAAAGATGTTGACGTTTTATAAAAAGAATGTTAGTATGTAATTACTTTAATAAAAGTATTTAATAAAGTATTTACATAATAGTAACTAACTAGCATTAGCTAGGGTTAATAGAAATTATTAAAGGAGGAAAAGTAATGAAAAAGGTATTATCAATGTTACTATGTGCAACTATGCTGGTGACACTTTTGGCGGGGTGTGGTACCAAAACAGACAATGCATCAGAATCAAAGGATCAGAAGGTAACAGAAAAAGCAGACAATGAAACAGCAGATACTTCAAATGGAAGTTACAAAATCGGTATGACAGTACAAGATTTAAGTAATCAGATTTGGGCTGGTTCCTGTGAAGCTTTGAAAAAACTTATTGAAGCAGATGGAGGAAGTTTTACTTATTTGGATTGTGCAAGTAATGCTTCAACTCAAATTGAACAAGTTGAAAATTTTATTGCAAGTGATGTAGATGCTATTGTGATTCAACCTGCGGAAGCCAATGCACTAGAAGAAGTGTTGGGACAGGCTATGAAAGCTGGAATAAAGGTATATTGCTGGGATGAAGATATTAAAAATGCAGATATCTGCTGGTTGATCGATAACTATGAATTAGGAAAAATGATTGGTGATGAAGCTGCAAAATGGATTAATGAAAAATTTAATGGCGAATGTGAAGTTGCAGTACTAGACTACCCACAATTAGAGATTTTATTACAAAGAGGAAATGGTATTGTGGATGCTATTAAAGAAAAAGCTCCTAAAGCAAAAATTGTTGCACAGAGTAGTGCAATAAATGCAACAGAAGGAATGAGCAAAACAGAAACATTTTTACAAGCGAATCCAGATATAAAGGTAATTGCCTGTATCGGAGGTGGAGGAGCTGTCGGAGCTAATGAAGCAGTGAAAGCATCAGGAAAGCTGACAGATGATTTTGGAATTTTTGCAGCAGATGCAACAGAAGAAGAACTTGCTGCAATGAACAAAAATGAAGCTTGTAGAATGTCAGTTTTGATTACAGGTGGAGCAGACAAAATTGCAGATGAAATCTTTTCATGGTTGAAAAAATTATTAGCTGGAGAAGAAGTAGAAAAGAAAATTTATCGTGAAACTATTCCGGTCACAAAAGAGAACCTCAGTCAATATTATTCAGAATAGTGACATTAAAGTTAAGGGTTTGAGAACGTTTGAGAGATGTGTCTCAAGCCCTTTTCTGAAATAAAAGGAAAAATAGAGGTGAAACAATGAAAGAGGCAAAAAGTATTTTACAATTGCAAAATATAAAAAAGACATATCCTGGTGTTGTTGCTTTGAATAAGGTTGACTTAGAGCTAAAAGAAGGCGAAATTCATGGTTTAGTCGGAGAAAATGGTGCAGGTAAATCAACACTGATAAAAACATGTACAGGTGCAACGATTCCGGATAGTGGGAAAATTATTATTAATGGTATTGAGTATGCACAAATGAATCCTAAACTAGCGGAAAATAATGGATTAGCTGTTATTTATCAAGAATTTAATTTAGTAGGCGAATTATCTGTTGCAGAAAATATCTTTTTGGGAAGAGCTATTCGAAAAGGTATTATGATTGATAAAAAAGCGATGGAAGAAGAAACGGAAAAGATTTTTAAACAGTTTCAAATTAATATTGCACCGGATGAATTGGTAAAAAATTTAACAGTAGGATATCAACAGCTTGTAGAAATAGCAAAAGCAATTTCTCAGAATGCTAGAATTTTAATAATGGACGAGCCATCAGCCCCTCTGACAAAATCCGAAGTAGAAAGACTTTATGAAATGATAGAGCGCTTAAAAAAAGCAGGGGTAACGATATTATACATTTCACATCGTTTAGATGAAATCTTCTATTTAACAGATAGAATTACGGTTTTGCGAGATGGAGAAAAAGTACAGACTTTGTATACAAAAGATACGTATGTAGATGAATTAGTGACACTTATGGTTGGGCGAGAATTAAAAGAGACTTTTCCGCCAAGAACGAGGACATATCGTAACGAGGTTTTACTTGAGGCGCAACATTTAACCGGAAATGGATTAAAAGATATTTCATTTGAAATTAAGAAGGGTGAAGTCTTAGGTTTTGCCGGCTTGATTGGAGCAGGAAGAACAGAACTTGCAGAAATTATATTTGGTGTAAAAGCCAGAACCAGCGGTAAAATTTTTTTCAAAGGAAAAGAAATTGCCCCAAAGACACCAAGAGAAGCTATTGATCATGGAATTGCATTAGTTCCCGAGGATCGAAAACAGCAGGGTGCATTACTGGATATGGAAATAAAAAGTAATATTACTATGACAATAATGAAAAATATTTCAAATTTTTCTGTAATTAATAAAAAAGAAGAAAAAAATATTGCATCAAAATATAAAGAGGAGTTAAAAATTAAAACGCCGTATTTAGAGCAGAAAGTGAAGAATTTGAGTGGTGGAAACCAGCAAAAGGTCATTTTAGGAAAGTGGCTTGCAGCAGATTCAGAATTAATAATTTTAGATGAGCCTACAAGAGGTATCGATATAGGCGCAAAATATGAGATTTATAAACTAATAAACAAATTAGTAGAAAGCGGAAAAACCGTTTTAATGATCTCCTCAGAAATGGAAGAGTTAATGGGTATGTCTGACCGTATTATTGTTCTGGCGGAAGGAAAAATTACTGGAGAGGTAAGAAAAGAAGAATTTACTCAAGAATTAATTATGAGTTATGCTTCAAAAACAGGAGGAAAATTATGAAATTAATGGAATTCATTAAAAAATATGGTATATATGTGGTATTATTATTGTTAGTAATCTTTTTCTCGGTTTCTACCGATTCATTTTTGGTATCATCAAATTTATTTAATGTAGCGAGACAAGTATCCATGTTGGGAATTGCTTCGGTGGGTATGGCTTTTGTATTGTTGCTTGGTGGTATTGATTTGTCTATTGGATCACAGATTACGGTTGTTAATATTGTTGCAGCCTGGATGATGGTAAAAGAAGGAATGAATCCGGTAATGTCATGTTTCATTGCTATTGCAATCAGTGTATTTGTTGGATTTTTAAATGGATGGATTATAGCTAATATTAATATGCCTCCATTGATTGTTACCTTATCAAGTATGACTATTTTAGAAGGAATCGCTTATATCATTTCCGGTGGTATACCAATTTTTGGGTTCCCGAAGTCATTTGCTGTCATTGGTCAGGGATACATAGGTCCTGTACCGATTCCGGTTGTCATCATGATTATAATTCTTGGAATAGGTTCCTTTATACTTAATAAAACATATTTTGGCCGCTATTTTTATGCAGTAGGTGGAAATGAAGAGGCTGCAAAACTTTCCGGTATTCATGTTAAGAGAGTCAAATATTTAGTCTATACATTATCAGGATTGTTTGCAGGAATAGCAGGTGTGGTTATGTTATCCCGTACCAATTCAGGTCAGGCATTAGCCGGAAAAGGCTTTGAATTTGATGTACTTACAGCTGTTGTACTGGGTGGTGTCAGTGTTAATGGAGGCTCAGGAAAAATGTCCAATGTTGTGGCAGGAGTCTTGATATTGGGTGTCCTCAGTAATGGAATGGTATTATTAAATGTAAGTCAATACGTACAAATGGTAACCAAAGGACTTGTTTTATTAGTAGCTGTTGGCTTTGACTGTTGGCAAAAGTATAAATCAGTAAAAGTAGCAAAAACAGCTTAAGTAAAGGAGAGTAAAAATGATGGAAAACATGAAAGTTGCAGTTATGAATGGAATTGGCCAGATGGGTTATACGAATCGTCCTGTCCCAAAGGTTGAAGCGAATGAAGTTTTAGTCAAAATTGAATATGTAGGTATATGCGGAAGTGATCTGCATTATTATGAATTTGGCAGGATTGGAAATTATATTGTAGAGCCCCCTTTTGTATTAGGTCATGAAACCGGCGGTACTGTAGTAGAAGTCGGAGATAATGTGACTCATTTGAAAGTAGGGGATAAGGTGGCTTTGGAACCAGGAAAAACCTGCGGTACTTGTGAATTCTGCAGACGGGGAGAATATAATCTTTGTCCGGATGTTATATTTTTTGCAACGCCTCCGGTTGATGGTGTATTCCAGGAATATGTAGCCCATGAAGCAGCACTTTGTTTTAAACTGCCAGAAAACATGACAACAATGGAGGGCGCATTGATAGAACCTCTCGCTGTTGGATTTCATGCAGCGAATCAAGGGGATGCCCAAATTGGCCAGAGTGCAGTCATATTAGGGGCCGGATGTATCGGACTTGTTACATTACTGGCGCTGAAGGCGAAAGGTTTAAGCCAGATATATGTAGTGGATATTATGGATAAGCGATTGGAAAAAGCTTTAGAATTAGGAGCTGCAGGAGTAATTAATGCATCGAAAGAGGATGTGATAAAAAAATGTTTGGAAATTACAGATGGAAAAGGATTTGATCTTGCAATAGAAACTGCCGGAACTGAGATAACAACACAGCAAAGTGTAGAAATTGTGAAAAAAGGTTCTAACATAGTACTTGTTGGATATACAACAAGTGGTACAGTTAACATGCCTATTAGCTTAGCACTTGACAAAGAAGTTACATTCAAAACGGTATTCCGTTATCGTCATATTTATCCGGCTGCGATAGATGCAGTAGCAGCAGGCAAAATTGATATTAAAGAAATAGTAACAGACATTTTCGACTTTGATCATATTCAAGAAGCGATGGACAAAAGTGTGAAGGATAAGGCAAATATTGTTAAGGCTGTTATTAAATTATAAGAAATAAGAGGGAATGAATATGTTTGATATAATTGCATTAGGAGAACTATTAATTGATTTTGTACCAACTGGGTTGACAGAACAGGGACATATAATATTTGAAGCAAATCCCGGAGGAGCACCATGTAATGTTTTGGCTATGGCGAACCAATTAGGGAAAAAAACGGCTTTTATAGGAAAAGTTGGAAAAGACATGTTTGGAGTTCAGCTTCGAGAAACATTAAAAAAGGTTGGTATTGAAGATAAGGGACTAATAGACGACTCTGAAGTAAATACTACATTGGCCTTTGTAAAAAATGAAGAGAATGGCGAAAGAAGTTTTTCGTTTTATCGAAATCCCGGAGCGGATATGAATTTGAAGAAAAATGAAATTGATTTGGATTTACTTAGCAGCTGCAAGGTATTTCATTTTGGAACACTTTCTATGACACATGAACAAGTTCGAGAGGCAACGAAACATGCCATAGACACAGCGAAACAGAATAAGAGCTTGATATCCTTTGATCCAAATTTAAGAGAGCCCTTATGGGATGATTTGAATTCAGCAAAAGAGCAGATGCTATATGGGTGTAGTATGTGCGATATATTAAAAATTGAAGAAAAGGAATTAGAATTTTTAACAGGGAAAACTTCGATACAAGAAGGGATAGATATTTTAAAAAGTAATTCTGATATCAAGATAATATTTGTAACGGCAGGTAGCGAGGGAAGCTACGTATTTTATAAGGACCAAATGCTGTATCAACCTGCTTTTTTAAATGATAAGACCATAGATACAACAGGTGCAGGTGATACGTTCTATGGTGCTTGTCTGGCTCAGATATTAAACTTTGATATTGAAGAGATTTCAAATGAGCATCTACAGGAAATTTTGACTTTTTCAAATGCAGCAGCATCAATTCTTACGACTCGTAAAGGTGCTATTTGTTCGATGCCAAAAGTTGAAGAAGTTCTGGAACTAATTAAAATAAGAAATAAATAGATAAAATCAATCAAAAAGTGCTACGAATTCTGACACAATAGGGGAGACTGCAAAACGGCTATTGAATACGGCAACTAATTGTCTTTTGGGAAGTATTTCATTCGTTTTAACAAGAATTAGATCTTTTGCCTGTCTGGTGAGACAATAGTCTGGAATAAAAGCAATTCCAAGTCCGATTCTGGCTAAATCAATTAGCAAATCATTACTGCTAAGTTCAATTTCAGGAACTAGATCTAATTGATGTTGTTGGAATATATTGTGTAAGAATTCACTGGTAGTACTTTTACGGTCTAACATTAATAAAGGAAATTTAAGCAATTCTTTTAAGGAAAGTACCTTATCTGCTAAATCATAATACGCCGGGTTGGCTATAAATACATCTTGAAAATCTAATATCTGTTTTTGGTGGTGCGTTGAATTCAGACGAGAGTTCGGGTAATTGGTTACGATTAAATCAACTTGCCCATTCTCTAATAGATCAACACAATTTAACGAAGTCTGATTCGTTACCTTTATATGTGCATGAGGATGGGTTTCGTGAAATTTCTTTAAATAAGGGACAAGAAAATAACGGCATATCGTATCGCTGGCACCAATTCTCAGTTGACCGCCGCCCAAAGATTTACTGTCCATAAGAGAAGATTCCCCCCGCATAATTAGGTGAATAGCCGGTTCAATATGGCTTAATAAGAGTTCCCCTTCTTTAGTCAAAGCAACTTTCTTGGTATTACGAATAAAAAGTGGTTGATTTAGTTTTTTCTCTAGTGTTTTGATAGATTGACTGACAGCTGATTGAGAAATGAATAGCTGTTTCGACGCTTCGGAAAAACTTAATGAAGTTGCTACATAAAAAAATACTTTGTACAATTCAAAATTGATATCCATATAATTACGAATTATTCAACTATTATAAAATGCGGAATAATTTTTCTCCTTATTTTCTATTTGTAGATTTATACCCAATAAGATATTAATAAATATTCAAACACAAATTAGAAATCCTTATTAATGGTATTAGATATATTAAATTTACTAATAATAATTCTTATGCTATCATATATGTTGAAAACTTTCAATAAGACATAAATAAATAATCAATGGAGGTAATTATGAGTCAGGTAAGAAGAGTTTATGTAGAAAAAAAAGAGCCTTTTGCAGTAAAAGCCAAAGAGTTACAAGAGGAGATAAGAAGCTATTTGGGAATTAAAAGTGTTTCTAAAGTTAGAGTCTTGGTGCGTTATGATATTCAGAATCTTTCTGAAGAAACTTATCAAAAGGCCCTTGTTACGGTATTTTCGGAACCCCCTGTTGATGATATATATGAAGAAACTTTTGAGTTGAATGGTGGAAGGACTTTTAGCGTAGAATTTTTGCCAGGTCAATTTGATCAAAGAGCAGATTCAGCAGAACAATGCCTGAAACTATTAAAAGAAGAAGAAGAACCTGTGATCAAAACGGCAGTAACTTATGTGATAGAAGGAAAGATAACGGACGATGAGTTTGAGGCTTTAAAGGCTCATTGCATTAATCCGGTCGACTCAAGAGAAACAAATCTTGTTAAGCCGGAAACATTAATTACAGAATTTGAAGAGCCGGCAGATGTCCTAATCTTTGACGGCTTTATAAGAATGGATCAAAATGAGCTGAATGAATTGTATCGTTCTTTAGGGCTGGCTATGACATTTAAAGATTTTCAACATATTCAAAATTATTTTAAAGAGGAAGAAGATAGAGATCCATCTATGACAGAAATTCGTGTATTAGATACGTATTGGTCAGATCATTGTCGTCATACTACCTTTTCCACAGAGTTGAAGGAGATTGCTTTTAAAGATGGTTTTTATAAAAAGCCAATGGTAGAAACTTATGAAAAGTATCTTGCTGACAGAGAAGAGATTTTTAAAGGAAGAGAGGACAAGTTTATCTGCTTAATGGATTTGGCATTGATGGCAATGCGCAAATTAAAAAGTGAAGGAAAACTTGCAGACTTAGAAGAATCTGAAGAAATTAATGCATGCAGTATTGTTGTACCTGTAGAAATCGATGGTGCCAAGGAAGAATGGCTGGTAAGTTTTAAGAATGAAACACATAATCATCCAACAGAAATTGAGCCTTTTGGAGGGGCAGCTACTTGTCTTGGGGGAGCGATAAGAGATCCACTTTCTGGTCGTTCTTACGTATATCAGGCAATGCGTGTGACCGGAGCAGCGGATCCCACTGTTTCTGTAAAAGATACATTAAAAGGGAAGTTACCTCAAAAGAAACTAGTACGTGGAGCAGCCAATGGATATAGTTCTTATGGAAATCAAATTGGTCTGGCGACTGGTTATGTAAAAGAAATTTATCATCCGGAATATGTTGCGAAAAGAATGGAAATTGGAGCTGTCATGGGAGCTGCGCCTAGAAAAAATGTAATACGTGAGTCTTCAGATCCTGGAGACATTATCATTCTTTTGGGCGGACGTACCGGACGTGATGGATGCGGAGGAGCAACAGGTTCATCTAAAGTGCATACAGAGGAATCCATAGAAACCTGTGGTGCAGAAGTACAAAAAGGAAATCCACCTACTGAAAGAAAAATCCAACGTTTGTTCCGTAGAGAAGAAGTGAGCCGTCTAATTAAAAAGTGTAATGATTTTGGAGCGGGAGGAGTTTCTGTAGCAATTGGAGAACTAGCTGACGGACTTCAAATTCATTTGGATAAAGTTCCGAAAAAATATGCTGGTCTTGATGGTACAGAAATTTCGATCTCAGAATCACAGGAAAGAATGGCAGTTGTGGTAGATCCAAAGAACGTAAATAAGTTTCTAGAATATACAAAAGAAGAAAATTTGGAAGCGGTAGAAGTTGCTGAAGTTACAAAAGAGCCTAGATTAGTTATGATTTGGAGAGGGAAAGAAATCGTGAACATTTCCAGAGCATTTTTGGATACGAATGGAGCTCATCAAGAAACATCTGTTAATGTAGATATTCCAAGAAAAGAAAATACTTATTTTAAATCAAAAAATATAGCAGATGTTAAGACCGCATGGTTACAAACGCTAGAAGATTTGAATGTATGTTCTCAAAAAGGGTTAGTGGAAATGTTTGACGGCTCTATCGGTGCAGGAAGTGTATATATGCCGTTCGGCGGAAAATATCAATTGACTGAAACCCAGAGTATGATAGCAAAACTGCCTGTCCTAAAGGGAAAGACAGATACCGTAACCATGATGAGTTATGGATTTGATCCATATCTCTCCAGCTGGAGCCCGTTTCATGGAGCCGTCTATGCAGTATTAGAGTCGGTAGCTAGAATTGTGGCAGCAGGTGGAGATTATAGAAAAATACGTTTTACGTTCCAAGAATATTTTAGACGTATGACAGAAGACCCATCACGCTGGAGCCAGCCATTTGCAGCGCTGCTCGGCGCTTATTCAGCTCAAATGGGATTTTGTCTTCCGTCTATTGGTGGAAAGGATAGTATGTCGGGTACCTTCCATGAAATAGACGTACCACCTACATTAGTTTCATTTGCTGTTGATATTGCGAAGCATCAGGACATTATTTCACCTGAATTGAAACAAGCTGGAAATAAAATAGTAAGATTTACAATTGAAAAGGATGAGTTTGATTTACCGGATTACAAACAAGTCATGAAGTTATATGAGTCCATTTTTGAACTGATTCAAAAAAAAGTTATTGTTTCTGCATATGCATTAGATGGAAAAGGGATAGTCGCTGCAATTAGTAAAATGTCATTTGGTAATAAAATGGGAATCCAAGTTATAGATTCAGTTGAGAAGGAATCCTTATTTGCACCAGCCATTGGAGATATTGTAGTGGAAGTGTCAGCAGACAAATTTGATGAATTGCAAATACCATACGAATTCATTGGTGAAGTGACTAATAATGCTAAATTTCTATATCAAAATGTAAGTATTACGATGGATGAAGCATTAAATGCATGGACAAACAAACTAGAAAAAATATTTCCTACCAGATCAAATGTAGAAGACGTAGAAATAAAAACAGATATTTATCGTACGGATAAAGTTTACGTTTGTAAAAATAAAGTTGCGAAACCAACCGTATTTATCCCTGTATTTCCGGGAACTAATTGTGAGTATGATAGTGCCAAAGCTTTTGAGCGGGCTGGTGCAGATGTTATAGTTAAGGTATTCAAGAATCTTAATCCTCAAGATATTCGTGATTCGGTAGGTGAATTTGAGAAGAGCATCAGACAGGCTCAGATATTAATGTTTCCTGGTGGATTTAGTGCTGGTGATGAGCCAGAAGGTTCTGCTAAATTTTTTGCAACAGCGTTTCGAAATCAAAAACTGAAAGAAACAGTGACAGATCTATTGGAAAAACGGGATGGATTGGCGTTGGGGATTTGTAATGGATTCCAGGCATTGATTAAGCTGGGCTTGGTACCTTTCGGTGAAATTACAGAACAAAAAGCAGATTCTCCAACTTTGACTTATAATACCATTGGACGCCATATATCTAAGATGGTCTATACCAAAGTCATAACGAATAAATCACCATGGCTGCAACAGGCAGAGTTAGGAAAAACCTATGTAAATCCGGCTTCTCATGGAGAAGGAAGATTTGTAGCTTCAAAAGAATGGTTGGACCAATTGTTTGCAAATGGACAAGTTGCTACTCAATATGTGGATGAAACGGGCAGCCCAACGATGGATGAAGAATGGAATGTCAATGGTTCTTATTGTGCGATCGAAGGTATTACAAGTCCAGATGGTAGGATTCTTGGAAAAATGGCACATTCCGAACGTACAGACATTGCAGTAGCAATTAATATTCATGGTCAACAGGATATGAAAATATTTGAATCAGGTGTTTCATATTTCAAGTAAATATGGGAAAAATGGAACGTTAAAGAATAAAGTAATATAATATAAAAAAAAGTAAAAAAAGGGTTGACAGTTTGTTAAAAATAATAGTATAATAGCTAAGCGGGTCAGCGGTAGATGACCCGCAAAACCCAGGGATCATAGCTCAGCTGGGAGAGCACCTGCCTTACAAGCAGGGGGTCACAGGTTCGAGCCCTGTTGGTCCCATATGGCGGAATAGCTCAGTTGGCGAGAGCACACGGTTCATACCCGTGGTGTCGGGGGTTCAAATCCCTCTTCCGCTATTATTATTTATATATAAGATTTAAGTGCCTATTACGACAGTACAGGAAACGTCGTGATAGGTATTGTTTTTTGCTATGAAAGTTTTAATATTCTGTATCAATGTATACAATAGAAACTTTTTTCTTTTTTAGGTTCAAGTATATACAAGTTTGACTTTGTACGAACCCCCCTTTCATATTTGGTTAATAAAAGGGGGTTTTTCATTTATATTTTTTTGATCGTCATATAAGAAGAATATCTGGCAATAATTACCCAACCGTTAGGAACAGGCGAAGATAAATCAACATTAATCGTGGTACCATAAGAAGCCCCATTTACATATTTAATAGTCATATAAGAAGAATATTTCGCAATAATCACCCAATCAGTAGGAATAGGAGAACTTAGATCGACATTAATCGTGGTACCATAAGAGGCTCCATTCGTATATTTAATCGTCATATAAGAAGTATATCTGGCAATGATTACCCAACCAGTAGGAATGGGAGAAGATAAATCAACATTAATCGTGGTACCATAAGAAGCCCCATTTACATTTTTAATTGTCATGTATGAAGAGTATTTCGCAATAATTACCCAGCCGTTAGGAACTGGAGAAGATAAGTCAACGTTAATCGTGGTACCATAAGAAGCCCCGTTTACATATTTTATCGTCATATAAGAAGAATATTTCGCAATAATTACCCAATCAGTAGGAATAGGAGAACTTAGATCAACATTTATTGTAGCGCCATAAGGTGCCCCATTTGCATTTTTAATCGTCATGTAAGAGGAGTATTTCGCAATAATTACCCAGCCAGTAGGAACAGGAGAATCTAAATCAATATTCATTGTAGCACCATAGGGTGCTCTAATGGTAAAAGAATTATTTCTTGTTAAATTATGATGGTTTTTCTCAGAATTGTAGGTATTTTTCATGGGTGCATCATTGGCAAATACCATACTTGAGGTCATCATAAAGATTAACGTAAATGTAGTTAAGAATTTAAAAATATTTTTCATTATTTCTCTCTCCTTTTTATATAATCACTTTACAAAAATTATTATATGATGTATAAAACATATGTAGACGAATAATTTACAGTAACATTTTTTTGAAAATTACAAAAGATAATAAAAATTAAAACACAAAGGACAAACTTGTTAAAAATTTAAACGCAATAGACAAAAGTGTCGAAATATGGTATGTTATCAAAGGAATTTTTGAAAAAAGGTGAAAATAAATTATGATAAAAATAAAACGATTAGATTTTTTAGATGTAGCTAAAGGGATAGGGATTTTAGTGGTAGTATACGCACATGTAATGCAACAGTATATACCGCCACATAATATACTTAATGTTTTTATTTATTCTTTTCATATGCCATTGTTTTTTGTATTGTCAGGTATTGTATCCCAAATAAAAGAGAATTCAGGAAAAACAAAGATTGACTCTCAATATATAAAGAAAAAATTCTTCCAGTTAATGATCCCATACTTTGTATTTAGTTTGATTTATATTATATTAAATATAATTCAAGTGAAATTAGGGGTCATACATTTTATGTTTCCGGATAAAAAAATACTTTTTGATATAGTAAAGGTATTTACGCTTCGGGGATTAGCACCATTATGGTTTTTGGCAAGTTTATTTGTAGCAGATATAATTTGGAAATGTTTTATAAATAAATTCGAATCTTTAAAGAGTCGATTTATTATTGTAATTATAATATTTTTTATTAATTATTGGGTAAATACATTACATTATTCTAAATTACCTAATACTGATTTAATCGAGTTTATGATTTATGTGTTCTTATTTCGTACCTCACTTGCGTTTGCATTTATGGTTATTGGTTCTATGTTGTCAAGATATTTTGTAAATACTATAAATCAAAATATCATCAATTACAAATTTAAATATATAGCAATATTTACAGGTTTTTTTATTTCCCTTAGTTTGATTAATTTAATTTTTAGAAATGGAGTGAATATGCATTTGTATGTTCTTGGAAACCCCATAATCTTTTATCTTACTTCAATACTGGGAAGTTTGACAGTAATAATGCTGTCAATAATTATATCAAATAATAAAATTTTACAAAGTTTAGGTAAAAATAGTTTATCGATTATGGTACTTCATTATCCGCCAATGCCATTTATTCAAATTTTGACATATGTAATTTTAGGGATACCTTTATTTTTAAATCATAGACAAATAAGAACGTTGTTTGTTACAGTATTAACTATAACTTTAACATATTTTTCAGGGATATTTCTTGTAAAATACTGTCCTATATTCTTTGGGAAAAAAAGGAAATAATTTCTGAACACGAATCTAAAATATTTTCATAATATAGAGCATAAATGATTTAGAAAGGAATTCATTATGCTTTCTTATTCGGAATTTGTTAAAATGTCATTAGAGATACATTTGTTTTTTGCCAGAATAATGAAGGAGCATTTAATTTTTCTGGAAATAAGTTTTACACCAAAAGATTATGGATTTAAACAAAAAGCAGCTGAGTTAAGAAAAGAATTTGATATATTATTAAATCAAGTAGTATCATTATCAAATGGGGTTATTAGTGAGAGCGCCTTACGATCTGAAGAAATTATTACTCCATATACGTTGAATGCTGAAATGGTTACTTCCTATTATACAGGAGTAAATATACCAACAGATATAACACGTACAGAGGAAAGACTAACCAGTGGAGAAAATACAACGCTCGGATATTGGTATGAGCAACAAATAAAACAAATAAATCAAAAAGCTATTCAATTAATCCGTTTAATAATTCAACTTAAATCTTCTATTTTATCTAATGTATTAGAATGTAAGATGTTCACAAATAATTATCCCTTATTAATCGATCATATTACAAGAGAAGCTGAATTCTATTTATTAACGACTCAAAAACTGCAAAATAGAGATAATTTCAAAAATCAGTATGATTTATTAAGTCAAGAAATATTTTGGAATCAAATTATGGCAGAACATTCAAAATTTATTCGTGGTTTACTTGACCCTACAGAAGAAGAATTGATTCAAATAGCAAATGATTTTGGAAAAGAGTTTGATAAATTGACGGAAGAGGCAAAAACTGCTATGGATTATTCTTTATATTTTAATAATGTAACTGATGAAAGTATACATGCAACAAAATCAATACGTGATTTTAAAGCTCAAGGTACTCAAGGTCTGATTGAATGTAAGATTAAATCTATTATTGTTCCATTATTAGCAGATCATACATTGCGTGAAGCAAATCATTATTTAAGGGTACTTAAAGACATGCGAAGTTAATATGGATTACTTGATAGTAGATATACATGGCCGACGTATAATAAGCGTTGGCTTTAAGTTTGAAAAAATTAAATTAGCAGATGTTTCAATTTTCAGGGAAATCTGTTATAATATTTTGAAATATGAATGGGAGAAAAGAGATGGAAGAAAGAAATAAAATAGATGCTGAGGATATTAAGACGAATCATCATGCTCATTATCATACACAATCAAAAGAGGTCATTAATAGATTAGCAAGGGCTATAGGGCATTTGCAGAAAGTAAAAGCTATGGTGGAAGAGGGAGAAGACTGCAGTGAAGTGTTAATACAACTAGCAGCAGTAAAATCTGCATTGAACGGAACAGGCAAGGTAATATTAAAAGATCATATAGAACATTGCATTGTACATGCAATAAAAGAGGGTGATCAAAAAGAACTCGAAGAATTAAATAAAGCAATTGATCTTTTTATTAAGTAGAATAGAATTTGAAAACAAAGGTTCAACAATTCTGATTATCGAATGTTGAACCTTTGGTTTTAGAGATTCTTTTAGCAGGCAGTGAAACAGCAAGTGAGAACAATGGTATAGAGATTATTAAAACTTAAATATAAAAAAGAAAATATTAAAAACGCAATCAAAAAAAGACATACAGTAAACTCCTTTTCTTTTAGTAATATGTTATATCCTATAAAAATGTGAAATTAAATAAAAAATAGACCTTATAAAATTTATAAAATAAAAAATATTTTTCCTTGATATTTAAAATCGAATTTGATAATATTATAACGATGATACCTAAAATCCATAATTATACAAAAGGAAACTAATTAATTAAGAAATTCAAAAGAAAGTAGGAATAGTATGAGCAGAAATGTTACATTTGACTATAAGAAGGCATTAGGATTTATTAAGGAAGAAGAATTAAAATTGATGGAGACTGCGGCTTTATCGGCGAAAAAGGAATTAATGGATAAAACCGGAGCAGGTAATGATTTTCTGGGATGGGTGGATTTGCCTGCAGAATATGATAAAGAAGAATTAAATAAAATCAGGGCAGCAGCAGACAGAATTAAAAGTGATTCAGAGGTTTTACTAGTTATAGGTATCGGTGGTTCTTATCTTGGAGCTAGAGCGACAATAGAGTTTCTAGGACATAATTTCTATAATGTTGTATCTAAAGATACTAGAAAGACACCTGAAATTTATTTTGTTGGCCATAATATCAGTAGTACTTATATACAACAACTAAAAGATGTATTAGAAGGAAAAGATTTTTCAATTAATGTAATCAGTAAATCAGGAACAACTACTGAACCTGCTATAGCTTTCCGTATTTTCAAGAAAATGATAGAAGAAAAATATGGAAAAGAAGAGGCGGCAAAAAGAATATATGTGACAACAGATAAAGAACGTGGGGCTTTAAAAGGTCTTGCGACACAGGAAGGCTATGAGACTTTTGTGGTGCCGGATGATATCGGTGGTCGCTTTTCTGTTTTGACACCAGTAGGTTTATTACCAATTGCAGTAAGCGGTATTGATATTCAACAGCTTATGGAAGGAGCGGCTTACGCAAGGGATTTGGCTGTTAAAAATGATTTGGAACAAAATCATGCTCTTCAATATGCAGTAGTTCGTAATATTATGTATAGAAAAGGTAAAAATGTTGAAGTATTAGCAAATTATGAACCTTGTTTACATTATATCGGTGAATGGTGGAAACAGCTATATGGAGAAAGTGAAGGGAAAGATCAAAAAGGAATTTTCCCTGCAGCAGTAGATTTTACTACAGATTTACATTCAATGGGACAGTATATTCAAGATGGCGGACGTATGTTATTTGAAACAGTACTGAATATAGAAGAAGACCCGGTTAGTCTTGTTATTGAAGAAGAGGAAGAAGATTTAGACGGTTTAAATTATCTGGCTGGTAAAACAGTGGACTATGTAAATAAAAATGCTATGTATGGAACTATGTTAGCTCATACCGATGGAAATGTACCTAATTTTATGATAACAATTCCAAAGCGTGATGCATTCAGTTTGGGCCAATTGTTCTATTTCTTTGAATTTGCTTGTGGAATCAGTGGATATCTGTTAGGTGTAAATCCGTTTGATCAACCAGGTGTAGAAAGTTATAAACGAAATATGTTTGCACTTCTTGGAAAACCCGGATTCGAAAAAGAAAGAGAATTGTTACTAAAAAGATTAAAGTAAGATTGATTTCATGAGATACAGCTCATATTTTATATTATTGTTTGCTAATAGAAGAAACTACTACTAAGATTTTTGCTTGGTTGTAGTTTCTTCTTATTTGTTCATACTATTATTCACTAGGAATTGTAGTAGAACCATGATGTCTGCGCCAATCACGTGGAGAAACGTTATAAGTATTTTTAAAAGCACGAGAAAAGTGAAGAGGGTTATCATATCCAACAATTTGAGCGATTGTATTAATTGGATAATTAGTATTGCATAAATAGTCGCAAGCTCGATTCATTCGGTACTTAATTAAAAAGTCTTGTGGAGTGACATGCATGGTATCTTTAAAAATTTTTCCAAAATAACTTCGATTAAGATTACAAAAATTCGCAATATCAGTAATTGAAATATTTTTGTTATAGTTTTGTTCTATAAAATTAATGGCTTCTCTTGTATAAAATTCCCGCAAATTGCCAACAGTAGTAACATTTCTTGAAGCAGAAGTCCGAATCAGAGCATCCATTATATGGTATAAAGTTCCTATTATTTGAACAGGAGATGCTTCAGGATGTTCGACCAGATAGGTGATATGGTTTTTCAAATCATTTGATTCTAATCCTTTTATGGGTTTGTAGATGGGAGAGTCCTCTGTTAAACCTGCATCATTAAGATATTCTTGAGCTTTTAGACCATCAAATTCAATCCACATATAACACCAAGGATGTTTTTCATCTGCATAATAAGTATTTACTGTATTTGGAGTAATTAGAAATGCTTGTCCTGGTTCAAGATAATAATGCTTATCTTTGAAACTATGGAATTTCCCGGAACCGGATAAAATGTAATGAAGTAAATAGTGATTTCGTATTGCTGGTCCAAAAGATTGCATGGAGCGGCACGATTCCATTCCATATTGATATAAAGTCAGATCAATATAATTAGTATTAGGAAAAATGTAATTCACATGATTAGGCATAGGAAATCCTTTCTTTTATAAATAAAATTAATAGGTTAATAATTATATACCATAATGCTATATTTTAATCAAGAAAATTTTGAGAAATATAGAATTATGGTATATTATGACGTCATAAATATATTACAGTTTTTGTATAAAAATGATAATATAATATATACAACCAAGGATAATATGTGCATTATTACAAAAATCTTATGGCTGCAGACAGAAGATTTTGGGAATAAATACATGAAATTATTTTAGTGTTGTATGAAAATAAAATAGGGTGTTTGGTAGAGTAGCATATCAAAAAGCAAGATGTAAAATTTAGGAGGATTTGTATGAAAAAGAAATGGGTAAGAATGATTGCAATTGCATTGGTTGGAGCAATCTCAATGTCACTTTCTGCTTGTGGAAATAGTACAACTAAGAATAATGGAACTTCCGCAGATGGTTCAAAAAAGGCAAAATTAACGTTTCAAATCTGGGATACTTTTCAACAAAAAGGAATGGAAGATTTAGCGAAAGCTTATAATGAAAAGCATCCGAATGTTACGATAGATGTACAGACTGTCAATTGGGATGAATATTGGACGAAGTTAGAAGCATCTGCCAATAGTAATTCACTTCCTGACATATTTTGGATGCATACCAATGAATTTTCCAGATATGCTGATGCAGGATTATTAGCTGACATGACAGATTTATATAAAGAAGACGAGGTAGATTATTACAATAAGCATTTTGCAAAAGGCTTAGTAGATAACGTGACTTATGATGGTAAACTATATGGTGTTCCTAAAGATTATGATACCATCGCTCTAATGTATAACAAAGATATTTTTGATCAAGCTGGCGTGAAATATCCTGATTCTACATGGACTTGGGAAACTTTAAAGACGGCAGCAGATACGATTCATAAAAAGACCGGCAATTTTGGATTTTTGGCTCCATTAGATGATCAACAAGGTTATTACAATTTGATTTATCAAGCAGGTGGTCATTTGATCAATGAGGATAAGACTGCATCAGGATTTAATGAGGAAGGTACCAAAAAAGGGCTTTCTGAGTGGATCAGCTGGCAGTTAGACCATGACTTTAGTCCAAAACAGGCAGCATTTGCTGAAAATGATTTTACAGAAATATTCATGTCAGGGAAAGCAGGAATGTGTTTTATCGGAAGCTGGATGATGTCTAACTTTTATAACAATTATAAAGACATAAATTGGGATTTTGCAATATTACCAAAATGTGATAATCCTGTAAAAGGAGAAGGCAGAGCAACCATATATAATGGTTTGAGTTATGCCACACCTGCAAAAGGTAAAAATGTAGAGGCTGCTAAAGACTTTATTAAATTTATGGGTTCAGAAGAAGGAATGAAAATTGCATCAAAATCCGGATGTGCTATTCCTGCATATGAAGGAACCGAAAATGCATGGTTTGAACAATACGCAGGAAAAAATGTTAAAGTTTTTGTTGAAATGATGGAGTATGGAGTGCAATTTCCTTATACCAAATCAAAAGCTGAATGGGGAGACAAAGTAACGGCATCTATTCTGGAAATTTATAAAGGAAACAAAACAGTAGAAGAAGTAAGTAAAGAATTGCAGACCCTTGTAGATGGTTGTATAGCAGAAGAGTAATATTGTGAATAAGAGGGTGTCTTGAACCCTAATAGGTAAACAAGGCACTCTCATTTTATAGGTAAAATTGCTCTGCAATTTTATTTAGGAGGTGATTCGGTGAATACAAAATTGAAAAAAAAGAAACAAAAGAAAAATTTAATTGCTTATATTATGATAGCACCGACAATGATAGGGCTGGTTATTTTAAATATCATACCGTTTTTTGAAACGATACGAATGAGTTTTTATAAATCAGGTTCGTTTGGGAAGTGGACGTTTTGCGGAATCGATAATTATATAAAAATGTTCTCGAGTTCAGGTTTTTGGAGATCTACTTGGAATACCACTTATTTTGTAATCCTTACTGTACCGATAGGAGTGTTTATTTCCTTAGTACTTGCAGTTTTTTTAAATGCAAAGATTAAAGGACGGACTATATTTAGAGCGATTTACTTTTTGCCAATGGTAGTTGCTCCTACAGCTGTAGCAATGGTTTGGAAGTGGATGTATAACTCAGAATATGGAATTATAAATAATTTTTTAAGAAGTATAGGTATTTCCAATACAATCAACTGGATTACCAACAGTAAAACAGCATTATTAGCATGTGCGATTGTAGCTATATGGAGTGCGATAGGATATGATGCTATTTTATTACTTTCCGGGATTCAAAGTATTTCTAAATCTTATTATGAAGCAGCTAAAATAGATGGAGCTTCCGGTATCAAACAATTTTTCCATATTACAATACCAATGGTGTCACCTACCTTGTTTTTTGTAATTATAATGCGTGCTATGACGTCTCTAAAAATGTTTGATATTATCTATATGATGATCGAGGAAAGGAATCCGGCGATACGAAGTACAGAGACAATATTAATGCTCTTTTATAAAGAATCGTTTGTCAATAATAACCAAGGATATGGTTCTGCAATTGTAATATGGGCATTTTTAATTATAGGTGTTGTAACTCTTGTTCAATTTATTGGACAAAAGAAATGGGTAAACTATGAAACGTAATAGGGGGCAGTCATGGATAAAAAAGCAAATTATAAAAGATATATAAATGCAAAAGTTCTAATATATTTGGTTTTAGGTCTTGGAAGTATCTTAATGATTTTTCCGTTTATATGGATGCTTATTACCAGTGTAAAGACGATAGCAGAAACGACTCGAATTCCTCCAACATTTTGGCCGGATGATATAAAAAATACTGCTGCTTATAGGAGTGTAACGAATAGTCTTCCATTCTTTAAGTTGTATTTAAATACTATTTTAATGATAATATTTAGAATCATTTGTGCATTAGTATTTTCTTCAACTGCTGCGTATGCATTAGCAAAATTAAACTTTAGAGGGAAGACACTCTTTTTTACAATTATTATAACGCAATTGATGTTACCCTCACAGATTTTTATTATTCCGCAGTTCAAAATGATTTCACAAATGGGAATGACAAATACCGTTTTTGCAATGGTATTCCCAGGAATTGTCAGTGCTTTTGGGACATTTTTTCTGCGTCAGGCTTATATGGGAATTCCAGATGATATTATGGAAGCAGCCCGAATTGATGGTTGCAATGAGTTTCAAATATTTTATAAAATTACTATGCCATTAACGAAAACAGCAATGTCGGCATTAGCAGTATTTACAGCATTAATTGCTTATAGTGATTTGATGTGGCCGTTAATTGTTAATACAAACTTAAATAAATTAACTCTTTCAGCGGGATTATCAACGTTGCGTGGACAATACGTTACTAATTATCCGGTTTTAATGGCGGGTTCTGTATTGGCTATGTTACCAATGATTGTATTGTATCTTATATTCCAAAAGCAATTTGTAGAAGGAATTGCGCTGACAGGGACAAAAGCATAAAGGAGTAGAAAAAGTGTCAATTATTTATAAGCCAGAATCAAAAGTTTTTACTTTACAGACAAAATCGACAATGTACCAGATGTGTGTAGATAAATTAGGTTATTTATTACATTTATATTATGGTTCAACTATAGAAAATGAAGATTTAGATTATTTAATTAGATATATAGACAGGGCATGTTCAGGACAGCCATATGATGCATTAGATGATAGAACTTATTCTTTAGATATTTTGCCTCAAGAATACTCTACTTTTGGTTCAGGTGATTATAGAACCAGTAGTATTTTAGTAGAAAATAGTGATGGAAGTCAGACAGTAGACTTACGATTTAAAGAATTTACTATTTATGAGGGAAAATATAAACTACAAGGCTTACCGTCAGTTTATGCAAAAGAAGAAGCTGATACATTAGAAATTATATTAGAAGACAAACATACGAATATGGAAGTAGTTTTATTATATGGAGTATTCAAAAATCTAGATGTTATAACGAGAGCAGTTCGAGTGAAAAACAATGGAGCTGAGTCTGTTTATTTGAATCGTGTATTATCTACGTGTCTTGATTTTTATGAGAATAAATATGATTTTATAAGCTTTTATGGAAAACATATGTTAGAAAGACAATTGGAGCGAAGACATTTAACGCATGGAAAAACTTCAGTGGAAAGTGTCAGAGGCGTATCGAGTCATCATCAGAATCCATTTGTAATTTTGTGTGATCGTAAGGCGGACGAAGATATTGGAGATTGTTATGGATTTTCATTTGTATACAGCGGTAATTTCTTAGCTGAAACAGAGGTTGATCAAATCAATCAGACCAGATTTGTCATGGGGATTAATCCGACAGGTTTCCGCTATTGTTTGAAATCGCAAGAGGAATTTATTGCACCAGAAGTAGTTATGGTATTTAGTCAGAATGGGTTAGGAGAACTTTCTAGAATATATCATGACGTATATCGTGATCATTTGTGCAGAGGAAACTATGCGAAAAAACAACGCCCTGTTCTAATCAATAATTGGGAAGCAACTTATTTTGATTTTGATGAACAAAAAATCTTAGATATTGCCAGTATGGCAGCCGACGTAGGGATAGAGATGCTGGTAATGGATGATGGATGGTTTGGCAAAAGAAACAACGATTTGGCAGGACTTGGTGATTGGGTAGTCAATCATGATAAAATACCATCGGGTATTAACGGCTTGTGTCAGAAAATCAATGATTTAGGTATAAAAATGGGCCTTTGGTTTGAGCCGGAAATGGTTAATGAGGATAGTGATTTGTATCGGGCACATCCAGACTGGTGCATCAAGGTGCCAGAACGTTCACCAGTAAGAGCCCGTTATCAACTTGTTCTTGATGTGTCAAGGAAAGAAGTAAGAGATTATATTTTTGATTTAATCACAAAAGTGCTGGATGGTACAAATATAGAGTACATAAAGTGGGATATGAATCGGAATCTTACGGATCTTTACTCTGCTGGTCTTTCAAAAGAATCTCAAGGTGAATTATTTCATCGCTATGTTTTAGGTGTATATGATTTAATGGAACGGTTAATTCAAAGATATCCTAATATCTTATTAGAGAACTGCTCTGGTGGAGGGGGCCGGTTTGATCCTGGAATGTTATATTATTCTCCACAGATTTGGTGCAGTGATAATACGGATGCGATAGATAGAATAAAAATTCAGTATGGAACATCATTCGGTTATCCTATCAGTTCTATGGGGGCTCATGTTTCAGTAACACCAAATCATGGTAATGGCAGATGCACAGATTTTAAGACGCGGGGAATTGTTGCCATGGCGGGTACTTTTGGTTATGAACTAGACATTACAAAGTTATCAGATGAAGAAAAAGATATGATTCAATCACAGATTGAAGAGTTTAAAAGAAATTATGATGTCATACAGTATGGTGATTATTATAGATTGACAGATGTCATGAATAATCATGATTTTGCAGCATGGCAGTTTGTAGATAAACAGAAAACAAAATCATTATGCAGCTATGTAAGTCTCACAGCAAAAGCAAATGCACCGACAGTACGACTCCGTCTGAAAGGATTGGATGCTTCTAAGAAGTATAGGATTAATAAGGAAGATAAAATTTATTCAGGAGATTTGTTAATGAAAGCTGGATTTGTTGTACCGGAAACATTTGGTGATTATAAGGCAATCAATTTTGAGATTTTAGAAGTTCAGTATTAAAAAATAAATAGAGATTATAAAAAACAAGGATGGAATGTCCTTGTTTTTTGTATGAAAGCAAGATAAAATATAAGGCAGATAAAAAATGACGAGGGGTGAAACTGGTGAAAATTGCAGTATGTGAAGATGAAAAGCTATTTCAAAATCAGATTATAAAATTAATAGACAAATATTATCATAATTTAGATACTCTGATTGATACCTTTGATTCTGGAGAAGAGTTCCTCAAAAGATATCAGTCGGGATATACATATGATCTTATATTATTGGATATTGAAATGAAAAAGCTGGATGGAATTACGACAGCGAAGAAATTACGAGCATTTGGTGGAAATGAATTCATTGTTTTTCTAACAAGTCATACAGAATTTGCAATGGAGGGGTATGAGGTCGAGGCAGTTCGTTTTTTGGCAAAACCAGTCAAGGAAGAAAAAATGTTTGAGACATTGAAAGAAATAGATAGAAGAATGGAACAAAGGGAAACGATGCTTCTTCATACTCAGAAAGAAGAGGTCATTGTTGAAATTAGAGATATTGTTTATATAGAATCTGTTCGGAATGATGTTTTCGTTTTTGTACGGAATAATAGTGAAGGGGATAAAGGGAAGTATTTTCTGAGTGAATATCGGGTCCGCAAGAGGATCAAAGATTTTGAGATGGAATTATCTAAGAAACAATTTTTTAGATGTCATCGGAGTTATATCATTAACCTGGATTATTTGACCTCTTATCATGCGCGAGAGGTTACGATTTTTTCTGATATATGTCTTCCTATTAGTCGTGGAAGGGATAAGGAGTTGAAAGAGAAGATCATTCATTGTATCAAAACCCAGTGAAATAGCAATTAAAAAGAGGTAAACATGGAATTACAATTATTATATTACCGAGTATCTACTTGTACTTTAATTTTTATTTTGTTCTTTGTTTATAGATATGTATATGGATTTTCGATTCAAAGAATTAAAAAGTGGATTATTGTGGCAGGTTTATTAGGGTTCGTCTTATCTTTTTTAGGAAAGACCGGTGAATCGTATGATGAATTACTTATTTTATATGCTGTAATAGTTAGTCATTTGCTATTGTTTCTGGTTGTTCCAAAAAAACGTTTTCGGCATATATTTTGGTTTTGGCCCCTTGTTTTTACGGTATTATTACCTTATGGTCTATTATCTATGCTTGTACAAGTGATTTTTGGTAATTTAGAGAATGATCTATATGAAAGTATAAAATCCTTTGTTGGTGATATTACTACGCTTGTAATCATGTTACTAGTATGGAAGTTAGATGGAAAGTATCATTTTACAAAGAGAATAAAAAAAATAGAACGGTATATTATTGGGATTACCTCGACGTTCTTGGGAATATTGACATTTGGGATAACGGATAATGGATTTTTATTACATATAGATATATATCCTAAAATTATATTATGGATTTTGATTGCTGCTTACATATTAATAGTATATATTATGATACGAATGCTGATTCAGGGAAACACGGCACAGTTTTATTTGGAAATAAGCAGATTAAATGAAAAATATATAGAGGAAGAGGTAAGGCATTTTGAGGCATATAAAAAAATGCAGGAAGAAACCAGAAAATTGCGGCATGATATGAAGAATCATTTGGCTTGTATTAAGATTTTAATGGATCAAGAAAAAAGTGAAGAACTTAAAAATTATATAGAGGAACTTAATCTGGAAGTGGCAAAACTTGATGTTGATGTACAGACGAATAACAGTATGGTAGATGCGATTATTAGTTCAAAAAAAGAACGGGCAAAGGAAAAAGGCATCATGTTCGCAATGGAGGGAAATTTATTAAATGCAGCTGATATCAAAGCAATTGATTGGTGTAAAATATTTGCAAATGCTTTAGATAATGCTATAGAAGCATTAGAAGAATTGCATGATAAATATGATAGGACGGTCTATATTTCTATAAAACAAAATACAAATTTTCTGCTTATCAGTTTTGAAAACGCTTGTAAATACGGAGTAATTCAAAAGAACGGAAAAATTGTCAGTCGCAAAATAGATCAGGATAATCATGGTTTTGGAATAGACAATATAAAATCTGCTGTTGGAAATTATGGTGGCGATGTTCATATTAACTGGATACAGAAAGAGGATATTTGGCAATTTACTTTAGAAATTCTTCTGCCTTTAAATTTAAATAAAATGTAAACAATTTCGCTTTAGGTTTGGTGCAATATTTAAATTATAAAAAAATTAGTTGAGAATAACTTACCATTTGTCACATAAATATTGCAATTGGTCACAAAAATCGTAATTTTTCTTCTCATTTGCTATATGATATAAAGGAACTAAATTGTGATAAAGGAGTAGTGTTAGTATGTATTCAGAAGAAAAAACATTAAAAAAGTTATTTAAAAAGGATATTAATAAAATTGCTATAACTTTAATTTTATATGATATTTTGTTGATGTCAGTCTATACGTTATATGTAATAGTCGAAGCAGCTTTTCAAATGATAAAGAATCCTAAATTTGATGTAGAAGCATTTACAGATTCTATTTCCAGAAATGGTAAAGATGGTGTGGCTTATCTCGTAGGGATAGGATTAGGTTTGTTTTTAATTTATGCGTTAAGAAAAAAAGAGCTATTTACCTATGATTTAAAAGTATCAAGACGTAAAATGCATTTAAAAGAATTCGTTATTTTTCTTTCCTGTTTTATGGCTCCACAAATTTTGTTCTTACTTTTGGGGAATGGATTAGAAAGTGTATTTAATCATTTTGGTTATACCATTATGAATGATATGAAAAATGCTTCTGCCGGAAGTAACGGTATTTTAATGTTTCTTTATGCTTCGTTTTTTGGACCTATTTCTGAGGAAATCATTTTTAGAGGGGCAATACTTAGAAAATTAGAGAAACATGGAAGAGTTTTTGCAATTATAGTTTCAGCAGCTTTATTTGGATTGTTTCATGGTAACTTGGTACAAGGAATTTTTGCAGCTTCTGTTGGACTTGTGTTAGGATATGTTGCAATGGAATATTCTATTAAATGGTCAATGGTATTACATATCATAAATAATTTCATATTTGGAGACTTATTTTTGTTTTTGACTAAGGGTATGAATGAAACGGTTACTAATGTAATATTTTATGCAATGCTTGTTGTGTTTACTCTAATTGCTATCTTTTTTATATTTAAATATCGAAAGCAAATAGCTCACTACTTAAACGTATATGCTACGAGAAATAAGAAGAAGTATAAATACATTTTTACTTCTGTATGGATGATTATTTTTATTTTAATTTGTTTATTCATGGCAATGGAAGGAATTGAAAAATTGACTTAATTTAATACCCCGTTTTTGGGGTATTTTTTTTTGTTTAGGAAATACTAAACAGGATAATTTATGAAAGAAACGAGGTATTGCTATGGAACAATCTATTTTAGAAAAAACAAAAGGACGTGTAAGCTATCATGATTCTGTAGAAGAAATGTTAAAGAGAATAAAAGAAGATGGACTTTCGAGTGTGTTTTCCAGATGGGAAGTACAGGAAAAAATACGTTGTAAGTTCTGTTTGCAGGGAGTCAGTTGCCAGTTGTGTACGCATGGTCCATGCAGGATCAGCAATGATCTGGAAGGAGCAGATAAGGGAGTGTGTGGTATTGATGCGGATGCAATGGCTATGAGAAATCTGCTTATGAGAAATATTATGGGAGCTGCGACTTATGGTCATCATGCATATGAAGCTTTTCGGACACTTAAAGCGACAGGAGAAGGGAAAACAACGTTTGAAATCAAGGACGTTGAAAAATTGAAGTGGATGTGTGAGAAAGTCGGTATTGATACCAATCAAGAAACAAATCAATTAGCAATAAAACTGGCTGAATTACTAGACGATGAATTGAAAGTTAACCCAGATCGGGAAAGTATTATGGTGGAAGCATTTGCGCCTAAGAAAAGAAAACCGCTATGGAGAGACCTTCATCTTTACCCTTCAGGTTTACAGCATGAGGTTGAAAATGCAATTGCCAGTTGTTTGACAAATGTAGATGGAGATTATGTTTCATTAGCCAAAAAAGCCCTCAGACTTGGCTTGTCTACAATTTATACGGCACAAATTGGATTAGAAATGACGCAGGATATTTTGTTCGGAACACCGATGCCTCATGAAGTAGATGTAGACTTGGGAATTATGGATCCAGACTATGTAAATATTGCGTTTAATGGACATCAACCTTGGATAGGTGTAGCTACACTTCAAAAAGCAAAACAGCAGGAATACCAGGAAAAAGCAAAAAAAGCAGGTGCAAAGGGAATCCGGATCGTCGGATCTATTGAGACAGGACAGGAGTTGCTTCAAAGATTTGAAGTGGATGATGTTTTTGTTGGACTTATGGGGAATTGGCTTTCGCTTGAACCATTTCTTGCGACAGGTACGGTAGATGCGCTTGTTATGGAAGAAAATTGTTCTCCTCCGGCAATGGATCAATATGCTGAAAAATATCAGGTAACACTAATTAGCGTCAGCACTATCATTGGTGTTCCGGGAACGCAGCATGAAATGCCTTATTACCCTTCCAAAGCAGATGAAATGGCAGAAAACTGTATTGATATTGCAATTGAGAATTTTAAGAAAAGGCATAATAATATAAAACCTATGGTTCCTAAAAATAAGACGAAGGCAATTGCAGGATTTTCCACAGAGGCTGTTTTAAAAGCAATAGGAAATGATTTAAATGCCTTAGTAGATGTGATTGCAAAAGGTCAAATAAAAGGAATCGTAGCTTTGGCCAATTGTTCAACGTTAAGAAACGGACCACAGGATTGGAATACAGTAAATCTAACAAAAGAATTGATTAAGAAAGATATTCTGGTTGTGGCAGCAGGATGTGGAAATCATGGTCTTGAAGTGGCAGGTATGTGTAATCTTGAAGCTGTAGAACAAGCGGGAGAAGGATTAAAGGCAGTCTGTAAGTCTTTAGGCATACCTCCGGTCTTAAGCTTTGGTACATGTACAGATACAGGAAGAATATCAATGCTTGTGACTGCGTTAGCAGATCATTTAGATGCAGATATATCAGAGCTTCCGATTGCGGTGACTGCACCAGAATGGATGGAGCAAAAAGCAACTATAGATGGTATTTTTGCGGTAGCATATGGAGCTTATACGCATCTTTCACCAACACCATTTATAACAGGTGCACCTAATCTGGTAAAGTTAGTAACGGAAGATGTAGAAGCATTGACTGGCGGTAAAATAGCCTTGGGAGATGATCCTGTACAAGTAGCAGATGATATAGAGGCTCACATTAACAGTAAAAGAAAAGCCATGGGGCTCAGTTAGGTATAACAAATCTATATATTTTGGTTATATTTTGATAAAAACAAATAAAAAATTATGGTTTTTTATTAGATTAAGTATTTACTCTTGGCTAATAATAATATATGATGTGATAAGGAAATATTATAGATAAAACAATTAAAGATTGTAAACCAACAGGGGGAAAAAATGGAAAAGAGTAAAATTACAAATCAAAACGAACATTATAGTTTAATTACGGCCACTACTATGATAATTGGTATTGTTATTGGTTCCGGTATATTTTTCAAATGTGATGATGTATTGAAATTTACAGGAGGAGATATTGGTCTTGGTGTGTTGGTATTTTGTATTGGTGCATTTGGTATTATCTTTGGTAGCTTGACATTAACAGAACTTTCCTTACGCTCGAAGAAAAGTGGTGGTGTTGTTGGATATTTTGAAGATTTTATTTCAAAAAAAGCAGCTTCCGGGTTTGGCTGGTTTCAGACTTTTGTGTACTTTCCGACATTAACAGCTATTGTTTCATGGGTTGCAGGAATTTATACTTGTATACTTTTTGGATTAGAGAACACATTGGAGCAACAAGTATTCATAGGTTTTGGATATATGATATTACTTTATTTAGTTAATATTTTGTCATTTAAATTAGGTGGTTATTTTCAAAATATTTCTACCGTAGTAAAGTTGATCCCTTTATTGGGAGTTGCATTATTAAGTATAATCTGGGGTGCTCAAAACCCTGCTTTACCAGAAGGAGTTGAATTGGTCTCTAAAAGCAACGTCGGATGGAGATGGCTTGCTGCATTGGCACCTATCGCATTTTCATTTGATGGGTGGGTTGTGTCAACTAGTATTACGAATGAAGTTAAGAATCCAAAAAGGAATATGCCACTTGCTCTTATCATAGGTCCAATAATAGTTTTAGGTGTATATCTTTTATATTTTCTTGGATTAAATAAAATGCTGGGTGCAGAATATATACTATCCACCGGGGATTCTGCTATAAATAAAGTAGGAGAATTATTATTAGGTACTCATGGAAGCAGGATTATTTTAACTATTATTCTGATATCAGTTTTAGGTGTAGTGAATGGAGTTATTTTGGGAGGGCTCAGAATGCCTCAAGCATTGGCAAGTAAGAATATGATTCCCAATTCTTCTAACATTGCAAAAATAAATCCTAAATTTAAGTTATCAATTTCTTCATGTATTATTTATTTTATCATTTCAACAATATGGATGATTGTTCATTATATTGTACAAAAGTATAAGCTGCTGGCCGGTGGTGATATTAGTGAAATATCCATAGTTTTTAGTTATGCTAGTTATATTATCCTTTATATAAAAGTATTGAAGATGAAAAAAGAGGATACGATTAAGAGTAATTTTAAAGGAATTATATGCCCAATATTTGGGATTATCGGAGCTTTAATTATATTTGTAGGCGGTTTTATATCAAATCCTTTATATGTAACATTTTTTATTCTATTTTGTACGCTGGTTTGTTTAATTGGGTATACTTATTATAAGAATAGTGAGTCTTGTTAAAATCTATAATTTATAAAGCAGTTCATCCATTATGATAAAACATATGGATGGACTGCTTTTTTATAAAAAAAATCCTAATTTGAACCGATCAAAATCAGGATTTTTTGTATTTAGATTAAGTGTTTTTCATTATAATAGATTCCATGACATCAGCTACGTTTTCACAAGCATCACAGCATTTTTCCAGATAATCAAACGTCTTTGTCCAAGCCATGATTTCAACAGGATCTTTGGAAGTAGTGTATAAATCTCTCATTCCTCTTGTATAGAGTCTGTCACCTTCTTCTTCCAGATTGTTAACGTTAATAATGTGTTTCATTACATTAGCAGATTTTTTGAAATGATGGAAATCTTCTGTTACTTTTCTTAAAGCATTACAGCAAGTCACAATTGTTTTGCTGAATTCTAAAGCTTCTTTACGAACGGATTGAATATTGTACATATAAAGCTGCATCAATACATCTTCTATCGCATCAGTAACATTGTCAATTTCTTGAGCTATTGTGGAGATATCTTCTCTATCGATTGGGGTAATGAATTCTTTTACAAGATAGCTCATCATTTCATGTTTTGCTAAATCGGCAGCATGTTCAATTGCATGCATTTCTTTCATTTGTGCTTCTAATTTAGCCGGTTCAAAGTTCGAAAGAATTGAGTTAAGTAACTCGGCTGCTTGACAAGAATAATCTGCAAAAGTAATGATAGCATCAAAATAATTGTAATTTTTTGCTTTCTTTTGTGATTTTTTCTTTTTATTATCATGCTTTGAGTCTTTACTACCTTTTACATTTTTCTTATCTTTTTCGTCTTTCATTTTTTCCTCCTAATTTTTGAGCAATTAAAATATACCTATAAAGAGTTTTGCCATTAAAAAACCTATCAAACCACAACCTGGAAAAGTTAAAATCCAAGTCAAGACCATTTCTTTAACAACTCCCCAATTAACATTGGAAAGACGTTTTGCGGAACCAACGCCCATGATTGCAGTTGTTTTCGTATGGGTTGTACTAACTGGAATTCCTGTTAACGATGAAATTAAAATACATCCGGCTCCGGCCAGGTCTGCCGAAAATCCTTGATAAGTTTCTAATTTTACCATGTCCATGCCTACAGCTTTAATGATTCTATAACCTCCGATTGAGGTACCCAGAGCCATTACTAATGAACATAAAAACATAAGCCAAACAGGAATACTGAATTCCTGAATAGTTGAGTTACCTTGGGATAGAAAAATACCAAGCATAAATACGCCCATAAATTTCTGTCCGTCCTGAGCACCATGCATAAATGCCATAGCAGCAGCTCCACCTATCTGTGCATTTTTAAAGAAAGGTCCTGTTTTTTGTCTGTCCATTTTCTTGCAAAGTAATTCGGTCAGTTTAACTGCAACCCATCCCATGGAAAAGCCAAGGAATGTAGATAGAGCCAAACCAATAAGTACTTTGACCCATTCGGAAGCATTTATTCCCGAAATACTATTTTGCAATGCAATAGCAGCACCAGAGATTCCTGCAATAAGTGCATGACTTTCACTTGTCGGAATACCAAATATCCAGGCAGCAGTAGCCCAGAGTACAATTGCTACCATAGCTGCACAAAGTGCAACTAATGCATTTCTGGAATCTCCTTCAAAGTTGACCATTTTATAAATGGTCTGTGCAACAGTTGCATTTACTATGGTCATGAAGAAAACACCAGCAAAGTTAAATACTGCTGCCATTATAATAGCAGGTTTAGGTGCAATCGCGCGTGTGGAAACGCAGGTTGCAATTGCATTTGGAGCATCTGTCCAGCCATTAACTAAGATAACGGCCATAGTTAAGATGACAGTAATACATAATGCAGGATTCGTTGTTAGTTCTGAAATAAACTGTGAAATCGTTATTGTCATTGTGCCTCCAATCCCTTTTCATTAGGAAATTATATTTTTCTCCGCATTTTTTTCAAAAGTTACTACATTTAGCATAATACTACAAAATCTTCAAACATGCAATAAGAATTATATGTTATTTTAAGCCTGTTTGACAAGCAAAATAACTACATTTATAATAAAATTTGTCTTAGAAAATATACAAATCTGATATGAATAATTTGACTGACTTTTTGTATAAATATTCTAATGAGTTTTTGTAGTTGCTTAAGAAAGGAGATACAAATATATGATACACACTTTTGAACCGATTTACAATCAAGAGTCTAAAATATTAATATTAGGAACCTTTCCTTCTGTAAAATCAAGAGAAGGAAATTTTTATTATCACCATCCCAGAAATCGATTTTGGAGAGTTCTTAGTTCTATTATTGGTGTTAAACAGCCGGAAACGATAGAGGATAAAAAGAATATGTTATTACAAAATTGTATTGCTATTTGGGATGTAATTTATTCCTGTGACATCAAAGCTTCCAGTGATAGTTCTATTCAAAATGTAGTTCCAAATGATATCGCTAATTTATTAAATAATTCTAATATAGAAACTATATATGCAAATGGGGGTAAATCATATGAATTATATAATCGATATTGTTATAAAAACACAAAAAAAGATATTATTAAATTACCCTCAACAAGTCCTGCTAATGCTTCGTATTCATTAGACAAATTAATAGAATCCTGGTCATCTGCAATACAATTGGAATTATTATAATAGAATTTTGCATAGAATGTAAAAACAAACCGTTATAAGAAGGGAAATCTAGATTGGAAAGTTGTCAAAAGCAATTTACCAAAGAAGAGTTGGCACAATATAATGGAAAGAATGGGAATCCACCTTATATAGCAGTTAATGGAATCGTTTATGATTTAAGTTCTATACCTATTTGGGAAGGTGGCTCACATTTTGGTCTGGAAGCCGGAAAAGATCTAACGGATGAATTCAATCAATGTCATTACGGCAGGCAGGATATTTTACAAAAGTTACCTCAAGTAGGAGTGCTTTCAAATTAATACAAGGAGGTAAACAAGTAGATGAATTGCCCAATGATACAATCAAAATCAAATACTGCCAAAAAATTGATTGATATAGCAATAAAAGAAGTAAAAGAAGATGAACGAAAAAAAATAAACTTAATTTGGTTAGAAGCAACCGGTTGTGCAGGGAATATTATATCGCTATTGAATGCAGAAAGACCAGATGTAACTTATCTATTAAAAGAAATGGTATCATTAAAGTATGATAATAGTATTATGGTATTAGAAGGTCAGGCTGCTTTTCAACAGTTTATAGATACGTTAGAAACGGAATATATTTTGGTCGTAGAAGGAGCTGTATCTATAAAAGATAATGGCAAATATAGTGTTATAGCCTATTATAATGGAAAGCCTGTAACAGCGATGGAAGCAGTGAGAATGGCAGGGGAAAAAGCGAAATATGTTATTGCTGTAGGGACTTGTGCTTCTTTCGGAGGTATATCAAGTGCTTACCCCAATCCTTCTCAAAGCATTTCGGTCGTAGATTTTTTAAATCGTGAAGTCATAAGAGTACCCGGCTGTCCCGGTCATCCGGATTGGGTTATTGGTACGATAGCACATCTATTAGCGTTTGGAAAACCTGTGTTAGATGAGAAAAACAGACCGGTTATGTTTTATGGAATTACAGTTCATGACAGATGTACTAGAAGGTCATATTTTGATCAGGGTATTTTTGCTAATAAATTAGGTGATCCGCAATGTATGTTTTTGCTGGGCTGTGATGGTCCTGTAACAAAAGCTGACTGTCCGGTAAGACAATGGAATGGTTATGTGAATTGGCCTATCGAAGATAATACTCCATGTATAGGATGTGCACAGGAAAACTTTCCTGATGGAATGGAACCTTTTGTAAAGTATTAGATTCACATTAAGGGGGAATCTATGGGCAATAAAATTATAATGAATCCTGTCACCAGAATTAGCGGTTTTCTTGAAATCCAAGTTGAAGTAGAAGAAAATAAGATTATTGATGCTAAATGTGGTGGAATGCTTTTTCGTGGATTTGAAAAAATGTTAAAGGGAAGACCTCCTTTAGATGCCGTTTATTTTACTCAAAGAATATGTGGAATCTGTTCTACAGCACACTCCATAGGTTCTACATCAGCATTAGAAGATGTACTTGATATAATACCAAATGATAATGATAAAATGATCCGGGATTTCATACATGGATGTGAAATAATTCAAAATCATTTACGGCATTATTATCAATATTCACTTCCTGATTATGTGAAAGGAGTTGAATTACAGCTTACTCAAATAGAGATGCATAATGATTATCGTTTGCCGGAAAATTTAAATAAGGAGTTGGCAAATCATTATCTGGATTCATTCAGATATGGTCGTTTAGCCCATGAAATGTTAACTGTATTAGGAGGGAAAGCACCTCACAATCATGGTGTTTTTGTAGGTGGAGTAACTGTAAATCTGGATGCATCCAAATGGATTAAGGTAAAATCAACTTTGGCAGAAATTAAGGACTTTGTTGAGAATGTAATGATTCCAGATGTATATGTAATTTCAGAATATTATTCGGACTATTTTGAAAATGGAGTGGGATATAGAAACCTCATGACGTATGGTTTATTTGATAATTATAAGGAAAAACAATTATTCTTTGTAGAACCGCAGGTTTTTATTGATGGAGAAGTATATGTCTTAGATTCTGATAAAATCACAGAAAATATTCAAAAAGCATGGTTTGAGGCTAATCAAATCGTACAAAAACCTACGGAGTTGACCGTAGAGGAGAATGCAAATAAAGAAGGTGCTTATAGTTGGATTAAAGCTCCGCGTTATGATGGATATGTAATGGAAGTTGGTCCGCTTGCTCGTATGATTTTAAGTGGAAATTATAAAAGAGGAATTTCAACAATGGATCGTCTAATTGCCAGAGTTTTGGAAACTAAAAAGATAATAGAAATTATGGAACAGTTTTTAGAAAGAATGAAGTTCGAGCCTGCAAATCAGAGAATATATGAATTTCCTTATAGTGTAAAAGGAAAAGGTCTGGCTGATACAAGCAGAGGAGCGTTGGGGCATTGGATTTATGTACAGGATCAGGAAATCTATAATTATGAGATTATTACTCCTTCAGCTTGGAATTTATCACCGGAAGATTCAAAAGGGTTAAAAGGAGCGGCCGAAAAAGCTCTAATTGGTACAACAATTAAAGATATGGCATATCCAGTAGAAATAGGACGTATTATCAGATCTTTTGATCCTTGTATCTCCTGTGCAACGCATGTAGAGAGTGATCGATTTGCCCCAATGGACATAAGGATTGTATAATGGCTGTTAAGTGTATTGCTATAGGAAATCGTATTATGGGCGACGATGGTATTGGAATTATAATTGTGGAGAATCTTTATGATAGATTAAGAAGAAAAAAGATAGAAATCATCTATGGAGAATCAGATATTGAGTATGTTTTGGATTTCATTGAAGATGGTGATTTTATATTTATATTAGATGCAGCTTATTATGGAAAAAGTCCGGGAACAGTAACTTTTGTTTCTATTAATGATAGGCCAATTTTTTATCAAGAAATTTTTTCTCAACACCAACCCAATTTACTTAGTTATCTAAGAAATCTAGGAAAGTACTATAATAAAGAAGTAGAAGGATATTTTATTGGAATTGAGATAGAGAAAATTGATTTTGGTTTTGATATAAGTAATAATTTAAATAAGCAGTTAATACATATATGTGAAAAAATATATCAATTTATTTGTGAAAAAGTAGAGCACTTAAATAGATAAGATTGAGAAATCTTTTATTCACTGTACATTCTGAATAGAAGGTTTCTTTTTTATAAATATTTGTAGGATGTTATTTTAAAGTATGGTAAAATTAGTTAATGTAGCAATACAAAAAATAAAAAACAAATAGTTCTATTCTAAAAACAGAGGGGTAAGGAGGTATTATGTGAATCACAAAGTATATTTTATTGCAGATACTCATTTTGGAGATCAAAAAATCATGAGATACGAAAACCGACCATTTGCTGATGTTGCTCAAATGGATGAAGTCATAATAGAAAATTGGAATAAAGAAGTAAGAGTAGAAGATGAAGTATTTGTTTTAGGAGATTTTTCATTTTATGAAATTGATAAAACAACAGAAATTTGTACAAAGCTGAATGGACGTAAGACATTAATCCTTGGAAATCATGATGAGAAAGATTCAGATTATTATAGAGTTTGTGGTTTTGAAGAGGTATATAAATATCCAGTTATTTTTGAAGGCTATTGGATTTTATCTCATGAACCGCTTTATGTAAGTCAAAATATGCCTTATGCGAATATCTTTGGACATGTTCATCAAAATAAAACATTTGTAGATTACTCAGAGCAGTCTTTTTGTGTCTGCATAGAACGGTTGGATTATAAACCGATTGAATTTAGTGAAATTAAGAAAAGAATGGAGTCAATAAGTGAAAAATACAAGCCATTGCGTGATACGTAAGATAGAGTTACAGGAAATAAATATATTAGAAGAGATGTTATATCAGGCTATTTTTCTGCCAGAGGGAGAAGTTCTACCTAGAGATGTGATATACAGACCTGAAATATATGTGTATATAAAGGACTGGGGAAAAGAAGATGATTTATGCCTTGTAGCAGAGATAGATCATAAAATTGTTGGTGCTGTATGGACAAGGATTCTAGACGGAAAAATCAAAGGATATGGGAATATTGATAGTGAAACTCCAGAGTTTGCAATTTCATTATTAGAAGAATATAGAAATCTTGGAATTGGTACACGATTAATGAACGAAATGATTGAACAATTAAAAAGGAGAGGGTATAAAAAAACATCTTTAAGTGTTGCAAAAGAGAACTATGCGTTGAAATTATATCAGAATGTAGGTTTTGAAGTAATAGATGAAAATGAAGAGGATTATTTAATGCTTCTTGTATTGAACGAATAAGGAGGAATTGAATTGGGAGATTTAGCAAAATTACATAATATCGGAAAAGTTATTGAAGAACAGTTGAATCAAGTTGGAGTAGAAACATATGAACAATTGAAGAACATAGGAAGTCAGCAGGCATGGTTAAAGATAAAAGCAATCGATGATTCTGCATGTTATAACAGACTATGTGCATTAGAAGGAGCAATACAGCAGATTAATAAAGCCAATTTATCAGAAAATAAGAAAAAGGAATTAAAAGAATTTTATAATAATTGGAAGTAATGAAAGAATAGTATAGTATGTATATTTTTATTTGTTATGAAACATAATAATTCCTATGATTCTTTTGGTGAGTACTTTATAATAACTCAAAAAGATATGAAGAACTAGGAGTTAATTATATGTTAAAAGAAGTAAATGATAAGCAAATAATGAAATTATTCCATTCAATAAATGGACATTTATTACAGGATGATAAACCTTCTGAATATTTAACAAAGTTAAGTAAAGATCCGGAATTTAATAAGTATCCTTACAATATGCTTTTAAAACTTAAGACTACAGAACAATCAAAAGTACATCATCCGGAAGGGAATGTTTGGAATCATACGTTAATGGTCGTAGATGAAGCCGCAAAACGTAAAACAGAAAGTAAAGATGAAGAAGTATTTATGTGGACAGCTTTGCTTCATGATATTGGAAAACCAGAAACTACCAAAATAAGAAAGGGTAGAATAACAGCTTATGATCATGATAAAGTAGGTGCCAAACGAACAAAAGAATTTTTATCTGCAATTTTGGAAGACAGAGATTTTATACAACGTGTATCAAATCTAGTAAAATATCACATGCAAGTATTATATGTTTTAAAGGATTTACCTTATAAGAATGTACAGGGAATGCAAAAAGATACAGATATTTCTGAAGTTGCTTTAATTGGTCTGTGTGACCGTTTGGGAAGAACAGGTTCTTCTGAAAAAGAAGAAGAGGAAAATATCAAATTATTTATAGAAAAGTGTAAAAAATATCAGATAGAAAGGGAATAATATGGCAAAAGCAGGTATGAGAAGGCCGGATCCAAAAGAACCTCATGGAACAGAGAGCAATCATAAAATGCACGTGGCTAAAAATAGTGTTGCTCCGGTACCCGAAATCCAAGGAAAGGCCAAAAGTGGAAAGAAGAAAGCAAACCCTATTTCACAAAAGGGGAATATTATTAGATAACTTATGGAAAGACTGACTAAAATTAGACAGTCTTTTTCTTTTTCACTTGACATTTAAGAAAAAATTAGTTAGAATTCTAACTAAGTAGGAGGAGTGATACATATGGAAAAAAATCAGAAAATATTAGATGCAATTACAAATTTTATGCCAAATTATTATGTCTATATTAATACAGCATTGCATAAATGTGAATATAATGGAGAACGGCTTCATGAAAATCAGATTAAAGTAATGATGACAATAAGTTTATTTGAAAAAATTTCACCAACAGAATTAAGTAATGGATTAAACATACAAAAAGGAAGTTTGACAACAATAATAAAATCGTTAGTTGATATGGGTTTTATCGAAAAAAATATGAGTCAAAAAGATGAACGAAAGTATTACCTTACACTTACTGTGAAAGGAGAGCAGTTCGTAGAGTTTAAAAATAAGGATAATCAAATGAAATTTAAAAAGCTGTTTGAGGATATTTCAGAGGAAGAATGTGAAAAAATTGTAGAGGGATTTATAACATTAAACAATTATTTGGATAAGAAAGGAAGGGGAGATCAGCATGGGTAAGTTTCAAATGACAGAAGAATATGCGTTTGGACCATGGATTCTTAAGATATCAGAAAAATATCCGATTCCAAAACTTTTTCAGCCTTATTTTCAAAATTCTCCAAGCCCATTGATATTTGTAAAAATTCCAAGAGATATTGATCGTCAGCAGATAAAAGGTGTTGTAGATTTATATGATTATGTGATTGCAATGTATCAAGATTTCATTCATATAGCGAAAAGGGAAGAAGAAAAAGAAGTAAGCGAGTTGAAAATATTATATTCGGATATAGAATGTGTTGAAAATTACATAGATCTTCTTGATGGAAGATTGAAGATATATCTTCATAATAGTCTGTTTGAAATTAAGTATAATGCAGTATCAGAAGATATCATTCAAGAAATGATCCAATTAATTAGAAGTAAATATACCCAAAGCACGTATCAATTATTTGAAAAATCCTATTGTTTAAATGAGAGCATGGATAATATTTATTTTACATTACTAAAACAGTTAAAAAGTGACGGGAGTAATGAAAAAATTTTTGCAATGCAGCCTGTCATTAGAACAAAGGAAATTGAGAATAGTAAAATAAAGAAATTATATCGTACTTTTTTTTATAAGAAATTATTATCATCTGTTTTTTTAAGTAATGAGCAAGAGCTTATTATTTTGAGTCGGGGGAAAACCTTTAAGCAATTTAGAGAAGTCATTTATAGTTATTCTTTTAAATTTATTCCTTTAGAGAATATCATAAATATTGAACAGGAAATTCTTTCTGAATATCAAAATATTGTCCGAATAGGAGTCAGAACACAGAACTATTTATTTCATAATCTTTTAGACAGTAAAAACACATATACAAAAAATTTTTTTGATATTCATAAGAGACCAGTTATTTAAAACTGGTCTCAAGATTTGTACTATGTTTCGTTATTATTTTTAAGCAAATCACGTATTTCTGTCAATAACTTTTCCTCGTTACTAGGTGTTGATACAGGGGGTTCTTCTATTTTAGGCTTTTTTATAGATGTAATCACTTTTACAAAAATAAATATGGAGAATGCAATAATGAAGAAATCTATCATTGATTGCAGAAAAGCGCCATATTTTAATGCGACTTCTGCTACACTACCATTGGCTGGAGTGATTACATATTTTAGATTTGTGAAATTAAGGCCGCCTAACAGAATACTTAATAATGGCATAATGATGTCATTTACTAAGGAAGTGACTATTTTACCAAAAGCCCCGCCTATAATAACACCTACTGCCAAATCGATTACGTTTCCTTTCAGTGCGAATTCTTTAAATTCTTTTAACATAAAAACCTCCTTTAGATGTCAGCTATTGTAATTTCAATCATTATACTTAACATAAATTATTTTAGCAAGTTTCAGTAAATGAAAGAAGATGCTTGATTTTATAATTTGATAATAGTATGATATAAATTGATAGAAAATAATGTACTAAATAAAAATAGGAGTGAAAATATGAGCCTGGCAAGTAATATTATTATTAATATTTATTCCATTATAATTTTAGGTATCATCTATTTTCAGTCCTCTAAGCAAGATGAAAAAGGAACACTTCAATATAATCTTTATATGAAAATGCTGCAGGTGACTGTTTTATTGCTAATACTTGACATACTTAGTAGATTTGATGGGAAGCCTGATACTATATATCCATTTATCAACCAAACAGGAAATTTCTTGATATTTTTATTCAATTTGATGTTACCGTCACTTTGGATATTATATGTTCATAATCAAGTGATACAAAAAGAAGAACAGACAAAGAAGTTGATGTGTTTTCTCGTAATATTAAATATATTAAATGCAATAATGCTAATTATATCTCAATTTTTTGGTTGGTTATATTATATTGATTCTAATAACATCTATCATAGAGGACCTTTCTTTACAGTTCCCGCAATTGTTATTATTAGTTTAATTGGTTTTGCTAGTATTATTTGTATTTGCAATATTAAAAGGCTTACCAAGTCCCATATTTTTGCATTGGTATTTTTTGCAGTTCCGCCTTTATGCGGTATGGCTATACAGGTTTTATTTTATGGAAATTCAATGATGCTTATTGGAGTTGTGATTTCATTATTAATTGTATTTTTAAATATTCAGAACCATACAATATATATTGATTACCTTACTAAGGTTAATAATAGAAAAAAATTGGATCTTTATTTGAAAGAGAAAATCAACATGAGTACTCCGAATAAGACATTTTCTGCTATTATGATCGATCTTGATAATTTTAAATTTATAAATGATACATACGGTCACGATAAGGGAGATAGAGCACTGCAGAATTTAGTTATATTGCTTGAACGGGTTTTAAAATCTAAAGATTTTATTGCTAGGTTTGGTGGAGATGAATTTTTTGTTGTATTAGATGTTATGGATTTAGAACAATTAAAAAGAATTGTATTTCGCATAAACCAAGCAGTAGAGAAGCAGAATGAATATAATAATGAGCCTTTTAAACTTTCTTTAAGCATGGGGTATATTGTTTATGACTATAATTCGCATATGGAATTGGAAGAATTTTTTAGAAAAATTGATGCACTTATGTATGAAAACAAACAGAAAAAGAAACATAAATGAATTTATTGTAAAAGATAAAAAGAAAGGAGTTTGGTCATGAAAGTAGGGATTATTGTATATTCAAAAACAGGAAATACTTTAAGCGTTGCAGAGAGATTGAAAGAAAAGCTTATAAAAAAGGGGTGTTCGGTAAATTTAGAACAAATCGAGACTGTTAATGAAAATCCGTCAGAAAGTAAAAACTTTGAGTTAAAGAACATTCCGAATATAAAAGATTACGATATTTTGTTTTTCGGTGCACCGGTATGGGCCTTTTCTTTATCAGGAGTCATGAATGCATATCTATCCCAGATTCCTTCACTAATGGGGAAAAAAGCTGGTGTATTTGTTACACAGCATTTTCCATATTCCTGGATGGGAGGCAATCATTCGGTTAAAAAGATGAAAACGACCTGTCAGCAGAAAGGCGCCGTTATTGTAGATACAGGTGTAATTAATTGGTCTCATAAAAAAAGAGAAGATCAGATTATAGAATTAATAAATAATTTCTCTAACGTCTGTTAGAAAACCAGATTAAAATTTAAAGGTAGCGTGTGAAAATTCACACGCTATTTTTGCTACTTTGTAAAAGTGTTATGTTTATATTTTTAAACTTTTTTGGGGATAATTAGGTTAAGATAGTTAAGAAAGGATTTATTATGTTTATTCCTAAGAGAATTATATTTGAGAAAGATGTATTTCAATATAGTATTGCTAATGAAATCAGAAAAATGTTTGAAACTAGAAATGATATAGAAATAATTTATTTATCATCAAACAGATACAAGCAGCATATACCTGGTGAAGATTTGTATACTCAATTTAGGGAAGGGAAAAGGACACTAGTAGTAGATACCAAAAAAAGTTTGAAATTTCAATCATGTAAACCTTCTGCTCATTATCAACTGCCTTTAGTGACCGGATGTATGGGGCAATGTGAATATTGCTATTTAAATACGAATTTGGGAGACAAACCGTTTGTTAGGGTTCATGTGAATTTAGAAGACATTTTAAATCAGACCCAAAAGTATATTTCAGAAAAGATTCCTGAGATTACAATATTTGAAGGTGCTGCCACATCAGACCCAGTACCGGTGGAACCATATACAAATCTCTTAAAAAGAACGATTGAATTTTTTGGGGAGCAAGAGTATGGCAGATTTCGATTTGTAACAAAATATAATGATGTAGATAATTTACTAAACATTCCGCATAATGAACATACTGAAGTTAGATTTAGTATAAATACTCCAAATATTATTCAACAATATGAAAAAGGAACTGCCTCATTTGAGAAGAGAATAGAAGCCAGTATAAAGATGATGGAAGCAGGCTATCCAATCGGTTATCTGATTGCTCCTGTTTTTATTTATCAAAATTGGAAAGACGAGTATCGCCAATTGCTACATTTGATGAGTGAAAAATTATCAACTTCTGTCAAATTTCCGATTACATTCGAAATTATTTCTCATCGTTATACGAGTATAGCAAAATCTAGAATATTGGAGGTGTTTCCGGAGAGTACACTTCCTATGGAAAATGAGGAACGTATGTACAAATATGGACAATTTGGATATGGAAAATATGTATACAAAAAGGAAGATATCAGTGAGATAAAGAGTTTTTTTACAGAAGAAATTGAAAAAATGCAGATTCATAGTGAGATTAAGTATATTATTTAAAATAAGATATCCACAAAGTTTAAGAAACAAAAGTAAGGAGATGGGGACGATTGGGTTAATACATTACTTATATTTGCTCTTGATTGGGATTATTATTCTATTTATGATTTTGAAAAAAGACATTGTTCTAATTTGTATAATTGGGTTGTTTTTGATGGGAGTTTGCTATAGTGGAAATTTATTAGATGGTATTCAGACAATTTATAAGGGGATCATTGTGTCAGGAAATGAGTTTTGGAGTATTATTGTAACAATATCTCTAATTGTTACAATGTCGAATGCTTTAAATGATATTGGGGCAGATGTGTTTATGGTAAAGCCTTTTAAACGGTTGGTAAAAAATCCTTCTATCGCTTTTTGGCTTATTGGGATTTTAATGATGTTATTTTCCTTTGTATTGTGGCCCTCCCCTGCTGTTGCATTGATTGGTGCTATTATATTACCGGTAGCTGTCAAAGCAGGACTTCCTCCAATATGGGCTGCAGCAGCAATGAATCTTTTTGGACATGGAGCAGCTTTGTCTGGGGACTTTTTTATACAAGGAGCACCAGCTATTACAGCAAAAGCAGCAAATATAGAAAATTCTTCTTTACTTATGAAAGCAGGATTACCTTTATGGTTCACTATGAGTGTTGTTACAGTAACTACGTCTTATCTCATGATGTTGAAAGATTTGAAAAAGTATGAGTCAACTTCCAATGATGTTTTTGAGGAAAAAGAATTAGAAAAAGATGATATTCGGGTAAAAATAATTGCTATTTTAACTCCTATCACATTTATTGTAGATATTTTTATTATGTATAGTTACAAATTAAAAGGTGGAGACGCTGCGGCACTTTTGACCGGAACGGCTATTTTTATAACTACTATATGTGTGATTATAAAAGATAATATAAAAAATGTATTAAGTGAGCTTGGGATATATATGAAGAATGGGTTTATTTTTGGAATTGAAACTTTTGCTCCAATATTAATAGTAGGAGCCTTCTTTTTTCTTGGCAGTCAAGAAACAGCAAGTCAAATATTAGGAGAAGGTGCCAGTGGCTATTTAGCAGATTTAGGAATGTATCTTTCTACAAAAATTACATTATCAAAGCCATTGGCCATAATTGTCCAAACAATTACCGCTGGAATTTCCGGGTTAGGAGGAGCAGGTTTTTCTGCATTACCATTAGTAGGGACAATTGCAGGTACACTTTCCAAGGTTGTAAAAATTGATACAGCAAGTCTAGCTTCACTCGGACAAATTTCTGCTATGTGGATTGGAGGAGGAACTTTGATACCATGGGGGGTAATTGCAGTAGCCGCGATATGTAAGGTAAACCCTATTGAATTAGTCAGAAAAAACTTTATTCCGGTTATAGCAGGTCTGTTTGTTACTATGGTGGTTGCCAATTTTCTCATGTAGTGCTAATTTATAGAGAAAATGGTAACAAATGTTACTGAAAATGTAAATATGTTATGTTACAATTTAAACATGAAAGAGATACCAGAACAATTTACCAATTTTATGTGTATAGGATTGAACTTAAGGGAACACTGATGTTAGAAAAATGAAAAGGAGGTTTTTAAAATGAAAGGATATGTTGATAAAGATACCTGTATTGGATGTGGACTATGTCCAAGTATCTGCCCGGAAGTTTTTGATATGGATGATGATGGGAAAGCAGTTGCAACAGAAGATGATGTTCCGGATGATGCAGAAGATTCTGCAAAAGATGCAGAGGAACAATGTCCGGTTGATGCTATTAAAGTAGAGTAAAATTATGTGACAATAGCTAAATAAGTAGAAAGACTGTTAAATCGGATGTATTTGACAGTTTTTTTCTGCTATACATAGAAATATGAGGATGATAAAAATGTATGAAAAGTGGATAGATCAATTATCAGAAGTAGAGTTGTTTCAAGATATGGAAAAAGAGGAGTTAAAGGACATCTTAGGTTGTCTACAGCCGAATATCAAAACATACAAGAAGAAAGATATTATTACGTTAGAGAAAGAGAAGATGAAAGCTTTTGGAATTGTTTTGGAGGGTGAGGTATTAGTCGGAAAAGAAACATTAGCAGGGGATAGGGTAATTATGTCTAGGCTGGAAGCTGGTGATTTATTTGGTGAAGTTGCGGCGTTTTCTTCAGATTACTGGTTAGCCACAGTGATTGCAGAAACGGATTGTACAATATTGTTTTTTCCTACCAATCAAATTATTGGAGTCTGTAGTAATGCGTGTGGCGGTCATAGAAAATTAATACAGAATATGTTACAAATTGTGGCCAAGAAAGCACTTGTTCTTAATCGAAAAGTAGAAATGCTTTCTTTAAAAAGTATCCGGAAAAAGATTGCGACATATCTTCTTCAACAGTATAAAATCAAACAAAATGCTACATTTGATATTCCGTTAAAACGTAATGAACTTGCGGAATTTCTACTAGTGTCCAGACCTTCCTTATCCAGAGAATTAATTAATATGCAAAAAGAAGGTCTTATAGATTTCTATCGAAATACTTTTAAAATTTTAGATTTAGAAAGATTAGAAGATTGTTTATAAATGGTAACATGGGATACCGATATATCATTAATTTTCCTATATGATAAGTGCATAAAGAATTTAAAAGTTATCAGATTAAAGGAGGATTTTTGTATGAGTATGTTTTGTTATCAATGTCAGGAAACTGCCCAAGGAAAGGGCTGTACTATGAGAGGGGTCTGTGGAAAGACGGATAAGGTTTCTAACTTACAAGATTTAATGATTTATACATTAAAGGGGATTGCATTGTTAGAAAAGAAAGGTTTGGAAGCCGGAATCAGGTTTCCAAAAACAAATCACTTTATTTTAAACGGTTTATTTATGACGATTACCAATGCTAATTTTGATGATACTGCTTTTATTGTGAAAATAAAAGAAGCAATTTCTTTGAGAGAAGAAATGAAAAAAGAGTTAGTTGAAAAGGGAATTAATTTGGGACAGTTGCATGATGCTGCAACTTTTACGGTTGATAATGAGAAAGATATTTTAGCAAAATCAAATGCGGTTGAAGTAGGAATTTTAGCAACTCAAAATGAAGATATACGTTCATTGAGAGAATTGATTACTTATGGTTTAAAAGGTATGGCAGCGTATGCAGAACATGCACTTGCATTAGGCAAAGAGGCGGATGATATTTATGATTTTATGGTAAAAGCATTAGCAGCAACGCTAGATGATAGTTTGAGCGCAGATGATTTAGTCGCACTTACGCTGGAAACCGGAAAATTTGGTGTAGATACAATGGCAATGCTTGACGCAGCCAATACAGGAGCTTATGGAAATCCGGAAGTAACAGAAGTAAATATTGGAGTAAGAAACAATCCTGCTATCTTAATATCAGGTCATGATTTGAAAGATTTAGAAGAACTACTAGAACAGACAAAGGATACCGGAGTGGATGTTTATACGCATGGAGAAATGTTACCGGCACATTACTATCCATTTTTCAAAAAGTATACAAACTTCATAGGAAACTATGGTAATGCATGGTGGAAACAGAACGAAGAGTTTGAATCTTTCCAAGGTCCAATTCTATTTACTACAAATTGTATTATACCACCTAAGGATAGTTACAAAGATAGAGTATATACGACAGGTGTTACCGGGTATCCTGGTTTTAAACATATTAAAAATCGTACAGACAATGGCACAAAAGACTTTAGTGAAATAATTGCACATGCAAAGAAATTACCTGCTCCAAAAGAGATTGAAACAGGAAAAATTGTTGGTGGTTTTGCACATGCTCAGGTTATGGCTTTGGCAGACAAAGTGGTAGATGCAGTGAAAACCGGTGCAATCAAGAAATTCTTTGTAATGGCAGGTTGTGATGGCAGAATGAAATCCAGAGATTATTATGCAGAATTTGCAGAGAAGTTACCAAAAGACACGGTTATATTAACAGCTGGCTGTGCGAAGTATCGTTATAATAAATTAAACTTAGGTGATATTGGAGGAATTCCAAGAGTGCTAGATGCTGGTCAATGTAATGATTCATACTCCTTGGCGGTTATCGCACTCAAATTGAAAGAGGTATTTGAACTCAATGATGTGAATGATCTTCCAATTGCTTATAATATTGCATGGTATGAACAAAAAGCAGTTATTGTTCTGTTAGCTTTATTATACTTAGGAGTAAAAAATATTCATTTAGGACCAACATTACCTGGATTTTTATCTCCGAATGTTGCAAAAGTATTAGTAGAGAACTTTGGTATTGCAGGTATTGGTTCAGTAGATGAAGATTTAAAAATGTTCTTAGGATAATAAAATACTTCCATTTGGAGAGTTCACTTAGGGATATTCAGAAAACTAATAAATTTTGAGTGACACCTTCGAACAGGTAGACAGAAAAACGACTATTAAAGAGTAGAAATGCTCCTGAGTGGTCGTTTTTGCAGTTGAATTCTGTCGTTTTGCGAATTGTTGCATAAGTTAATCTTAATCTTATATTAATTTGAAAGTATTATTTAATTCTGTAATATTTAGATAGCGGTTTGATTTGTCAGAACTAAGTCCTTTTTCTACAAAGGTTTTTAATTTTGTATCTTTTATTACAGATGTATTTGTTTTTCCTGTCATTACAAAGTATATTAGCCTAGTCAATGCATATGTTTCATGTAAAATTCCGTAACTATTAAATCCTTCAACTACAAGCTCCGGGTCATTAAAATAACCTTTAAATTCTGTATTAATGCTTGTAAGCTGACTATCAGGAAGTTTTACTAAACCAAAATCAGCAATTTTTACAACCACTACATCTTCATTTGAATACCTGTGCATATGAGCCTTCACCTATTAGTTTTAAACCCTCATATTTTTTTAAAGTATCTGACTTAATAGATATTGTGTTTTGTTGAAAAAAAATAGGAAGAGTGTAGTATATTTCAACTTTTTCCATATGCGATGGTATTTCACTACCAAAGTTGCCAGATAAAAATTTTTGAGATTTTTTAATTATTTCAGAGTAGTATTCATCTATATGAAAAGCATAACTACTATTTTTAAGAACACGTTGCAATCCTATAAATCAAGATATTCGATGTTTATGTCATTTGATAACTCTCGGTATTGAGATTCTATATAATTATTAATATTCATATGTAGTTCTCCAAATTGCAATGTCATTCTTTTGATTTTTTCTTTGCTTCCTTTTCAAGTGACTTTATTGTGTCATGATACGCTTCTTCAACAGGTGTAATTGAGAGTATCTGAAATTTTCGATATTCCTCGTTGCTTTCTCTATAGCTTTTACATGACTAATTGTTCCTGAACCCTCCAATACTTTTTCACCTGTGGAAGATAAAATTGAATCTAGATGTTTAATATAATCACTCATGTACATTGGATTGTGACGTATTGCCTGAATTTCTGCAAAGTCGAAATATCCAGATACGAGATTATTTAAGACTTTTAATTCTTCTTCGTTTAAATAATTTTTGGCAATACCGATATCCTTTCGTGTAGGCATATCACCAGGAAATGAGGTTAGTCCCATAAAAGGTTTCGTGGAATCTGCTCGTTCATAGATTACCTCTGCAGCGGTGTGTCCGTGTGCTGTATAATGCAATTTATTTTGAACAATTTTGAAAAATCGTACAGATTCCTCACTGTGTGGATTATAATCAATACTTGTTGCATATAGGTTTAGAACTTGTCTGTAAAGAACTTTTTCTGATGAACGGATATCTCTGATACGGTCTAAGAGTTCATGCCAGTAACTGCCACCGCCTAGATTTTTCAGACGTTCGTCATCCATTGTAAAACCTTTAATCATATATTCCTTTAAACGTTCTGTTGCCCATTTACGGAAATTTGTAGCAATCAATGATTTGACACGATATCCGAGTGAAATAATCATATCCAAATTGTAATGGATAGTATTATAGTTTTTTCCGTCAGCGGCAGTTGTTCGGAATTTCCGAACAACTGAATTCTTATTTAATTCGCCCTCTTCAAAGATATGTTTTATGTGTTCACTGATATTTGATTTGCTTGTCTGATACAGTTCACACAGTTGTGCCTGTGTCAACCATACAGTTTCATCCTCCATTCTGACATCAATATGGGTTTGTCCATCATCTGTTTGGTAGATGATTACTTCACCCTTAGCATCTGAAGGGGGTAAATTATTTTGATTTGTCATCTCATACCTCCATTATGTTTCTTAGTAATTATTTATCGTAATACTTTAGCATATCTAAAATCACTTTTAAATTACATGTATTTTGTAATGATTAATTGGCTGTAAATTCATTTCCTTTTTATCACGATTGAAGAAGTGGAATCACCAAATGTGATAATGATTGTCATCTACAAATGTTTTGAAGGGAATAGCATTTTCTTTTAACTGCAGCAAGAAATCTTCCTTCCATTTATTCATACATCATTATCATATTTTTTTTGATTGAGATAGTCAAGCAAAATTGTAACACCAATATTGACAATGTCATAGCCGGAATTTATCAAACATGCGGATTTTTTCAAGGGATAAAATTCACTTAGAAAACTGCCCATTATTAGTTATTTTTTTAAGAAAAATATACCAAAGATTGAATAATATGATAAAATAAAACCAGAGTAAAAAGACAGGAGGAATGAGTAGTATGACAAAAGAATTATTTGGGAAATTAAATGATGGTACGGAAACTTTTTTATACACCATCGAAAACAGCAAAAACATGAAGGCAGCGATTACAGATTATGGTGCAGCATTAGTTTCACTATGGGTACCGGATAAGAATGGGACGTTTCAAGATGTAGTGTTGGGGTATGATGATCCTATTTCTTACGAAGAAAATTCTGGATGTCTGGGTGGAACGATTGGAAGAAACAGTAATCGTATTAAGGATGCCAAGCTTACAATAGAAGGGATAGAATATCAACTGGATGCCAATGATAATGGTAACAACCTGCATTCTGGACTTAAGTATTATCATAAAAGAAAGTGGGAAGTAACTGCCTTTTTAGAAAATAAAATAACACTGACATATAACAGTCCTCATATGGATCAAGGTTATCCGGGAAATCTAATTGTCGATGTAACCTATGAGATTACAGAGAATAATGGATTATCCATTACATATGAAGGAATTTCTGACCGAACTACCATTTTTAATATGACAAATCATAGTTATTTTAATTTGTCAGGCCATGCTTCTGGAAGTATATTGGAACAAGAGCTTTGGGTAGATGCAGATATGTTTACAATTGCGGATGCTGAATCTATTCCGACCGGAGAGTTTGTACCGGTGAAAGGGACTCCGATGGACTTCACGCGAAAAAAGGCATTATCTGAGGAAATTGAATCAGATTATGAACCATTGAAAATGGCAGGAGGTTATGATCATAATTGGATTTTAAATACGGATGAGCTGTTCGGTGAGGCAGCACAGTTAGAGGATAAAAAGACAGGAATACAAATGGTAGTTTTCACAGATTGTCCAGGTGTGCAGATTTATACTGGTAATTACCTTGTTGAAGGTCTGAAAGGCAAAGAAGGAGTTGTTTACGGGCCGCGTCATGGAATCTGTCTTGAAACACAGTATTATCCGGATGCGATGAATCATGAGAATTTTCCGCAGCCAATCTTGCATGCTGGTGAGAAAAGACAGTCTAAGACGATTTACCAGTTTGAAGTTATTAAATAAATGCCTAATTAATATATTATTTGGAGGAAACTAATGAGAGTAGGAATAGGATATGATGTCCATAAATTGACAGAAGGCAGAGACTTAATCCTGGGAGGAGTGCTAATTCCTTATGAGAAAGGACTTTTAGGACATTCTGATGCAGATGTATTGGTCCATGCAATAATGGATGCACTGTTGGGAGCTGCAGCTATGGGAGATATCGGCCGGCATTTTCCGGATACGGACCCAAAATATGAAGGTGTATCCAGTATAGTTTTGCTTAGGAATGTTGGTAAATTATTAGAAGAAAATTATTATTTAATTGAAAATATTGATGCAACGATTATTGCTCAAAGACCAAAACTTTTGCCATTTATCAATGATATGATTCAGAATGTTACAGAAACTTTAAAGTTGTCTCCAAAACAGGTCAATATAAAAGCGACTACGGAAGAAGGGCTGGGTTTTACCGGAAGTGGAGAAGGAATTTCTGCACAAGCAATATGTTCTCTCGGAACCGTTGCAAATTATATATATGATGATAGCAGTCAAGCAGGAAGTGGTTGTTCCGGATGCCAAGGCTGTCACGAGAAGAGATAGGGAAGATTTATAGTAAAAATGACGAAAATATTGGATGCTATTGACAAAGTAGATATTTTTGAATAGTATAAATTAGTAAGTATTAAGAATTTTATAAAAAAGGCTTTGAACGGAAAGAGTAGAGATACTGAAATATCAGAGATAGACTGTCGGTGGCTGTGAGCAGTCTTTAGGGAAGTATTTTGAAAGTGCGTCCGGGAGCTGACTAGGTGAAAGAAGTAGCTTAGTACGAATTACACACGTTACGTGTATTGAGTGAAAGATAATTTTTCTTTTAATAGAGTGGAACCGCGGATATACTTCGTCTCTTAGTGTGTAGTACAATAAGAGACGAAGTTTTTATTTTGTAGGAATGCTTTACAGTTTCTAAGAATAAACCGCTCGGTCGCGTAAAAGTAATAATTGGAGGGAAAGATGGGAATTTTTTCTTATATTATGAATGAATTTAAAGTGATTCAAGAGAGAGATGCAGCGATTAAATCCCCATGGGAAGTATTGTTGTATCCAAGTTTCCGTGTAATGTTAAGTTATAGAAGAGCGCATAAACATTATAAGAAGGGGCATTATTTTAGAGCAAGGTGGATTTCGCAAAGAGCTGCACGGAAAACCGGAATTGAAATCCATCCCGGAGCTGTGATTGGTGAAGGTTTTTTTATAGACCATGGAAGTGGAGTAATTATTGGAGAAACTACTGTTATAGGGGATAATGTTACCTTATATCAAGGAGTTACACTGGGGGGGACAGGTAAAGAAAAAGGGAAACGACATCCTACTTTGGGGGATAATGTCATGGTAAGTGCAGGAGCCAAAATTTTAGGTTCCTTTACCATTGGAGAAAATTCAAAGATAGGAGCAGGTTCTGTAGTTTTAGAAGAAGTTCCGCCAAATTGTACCGTTGTAGGAGTACCTGGTAGAATTGTAAAACGAAATAATCAAAAGATACCAAGAAGCGATATGGATCAAATTGATTTACCTGATCCGGTCAAAAATGATATGCAGACGTTGCAGAAGGAAAATTCAGCATTTTGTAATAAATTAATTGATTTAGAGAATGAACTAAAAGAAATAAGAAAAGAACTTGAACGAAGTGGAAAGTGTGGAGAAAAATGAAAGTTTATAATACGCTAACGAAAGCAAAAGAAGAGTTTAAATCAATAGAACCAGGAAAAGTTCGGATGTATGTGTGTGGTCCGACTGTTTACAATTTAATTCATATTGGAAATGCCAGGCCAATGATTGTCTTCGATACTGTTCGCCGATATATGGAATATAAAGGATATGAAGTGAATTTTGTATCTAATTTTACGGATATTGATGACAAGATTATCAAAAAAGCAATTGAAGAAGGCGTAGAGGCATCAGAGATATCAGAACGTTATATTGCTGAGTGTAAAAAAGACATGGAAGCAATGAATGTAAGACCGGCAACGAAGCATCCATTAGCTACGGAAGAAATTAGTGATATGTTAGAAATGATTCAAACACTAATAGAAAAAGGATATGCTTATGCAGTTGAAGATGGGACAGTATATTTTAGAACCAAAAAGTTCGCTGAATATGGTAAATTATCTCATAAGAATCTAGAAGATCTACAAGCAGGACATAGAGAAATAAAAGTGACTGGTAATGAAAAGGAAGACGCTTTAGACTTTGTGCTTTGGAAACCCAAAAAAGATGGAGAACCTTATTGGGATTCTCCATGGTGCAAAGGACGTCCTGGATGGCATATTGAATGTTCGGTCATGTCTAAAAAATATTTAGGTGATGAAATTGATATACACGCCGGTGGTGAAGATTTGGTTTTTCCACATCATGAAAATGAAATAGCGCAAAGTGAAGCTGCGAATGGGAAAGAGTTTGCAAAATATTGGCTACACAATGCATTTTTAAACATTGATAATAGAAAAATGTCAAAATCATCAGGAAATTTCTTTACTGTGCGGGATATCAGTGAAAAGTATGATTTGCAAGTGCTTCGTTTCTTTATGTTGAGTGCACATTATAGAAGTCCTTTAAATTTTAGCGAAGAGCTTATGGAAGCATCCAAAAATGGATTAGAGAGAATTTTAACAGCGGTTGAGAACTTAAAACATTTAATAAGTGTAACGAAAGCGGAAGAATTAAGTGAAAAGGAACGAAATCAACTGGAAGAGAGTAAGGGATTTGTTCAGAAATTTGAAGCTTCTATGGAAGATGACTTTAATACAGCAGATGCTGTTTCAGCAGTTTTTGAACTTGTTAAGTATGCGAATACTACAGCTTCAGCAGAAAGTTCAAAGAAGTATTTAGAGGAATTACGTTCAACCATTCATATATTATGTGATATTTTGGGAATCATGGTAGAAAAGGAAGAAGAAATACTCGATACCGAAATAGAGAAATTAATCGAAGAGAGACAAAATGCAAGAAAAGAAAAAAATTTTGGCAGGGCAGACGAAATTCGTGATACACTATTAGAAAAGGGAATTATTTTAGAAGATACTCGAGAGGGCGTAAAATGGAAAAGGGCTTAAATCAGTACATTGTTGATTCCTTTGGCCTTGGACATGAAGACCCCAAAAATTATTCTCCATTAGTATTAGCTTATATAGGAGATGGGATTTATGATTTGGTCATTCGTTCGATTGTCGTGGCGAACGGAAATACTAGTGCCAATCGTTTACATCAAAAAACTAGTAAGATGGTAAAAGCGGCGGCACAGTCTGCTTTGATAGAGGCTGTTAAAGAGGAATTGACACAAGAGGAAACGATCATATTTAAAAGAGGTAGAAATGCAAAGTCTTCAACTATGGCAAAGAATGCCAGCATGTCTGATTATCGAAGGGCTACAGGGTTTGAAGCATTAGTAGGTTTCTTATATTTAAATAATCGGTTAGATAGAATTGTACAGTTGGTTAAGATAGGTTTGGAAAGAACGGGGCTGATACCCCAAGAATAGGAGTAGTGTATGAGATACGAAGAACTTACGATTGAAGGAAGAAATGCAATAATAGAGGCATTCCGAGCTGGAAAACCCATTGATAAGCTGTTTGTTTTAGATGGTTGTCACGATGGACCTGTACAATCAATTGTCCGGGCAGCCAAAAAAGGAGATACTATTATACAATATGTTTCCAAAGAACGTTTGGATCAAATTTCTGAGACGAAAAAACATCAAGGTGTTATAGCCTATGCAGCAGCTTATGAATATGCAGAGGTAGAAGATATACTTAAAATTGCCGAAGAGAAAGAAGAACCACCCTTTGTTTTCTTACTAGATAATATAGAGGATCCGCATAATCTGGGTGCTATCATTCGTACTGCCAACTTGGCAGGTGCTCATGGAGTCATTATTCCAAAAAGAAGGGCTGCAGGTCTGACCGCTACCGTTGCCAAGGCATCAGCAGGTGCTATCAATTATACACCTGTAGCCAAAGTTACGAATATATCCAAGACGATTAAAGAACTTAAAGAAAAAGGATTATGGTTTGTATGTGCAGATATGGATGGGGACGTCATGTACAAATTAAATTTAAAAGGTCCCATTGGTTTAGTTATTGGAAATGAAGGCAGTGGAGTAAGCCATTTGGTGAAAGAAAATTGTGATTATTCAGCCTCTATTCCAATGAAAGGGGATATTGAGTCCTTAAATGCATCCGTAGCAGCAGGTGTTCTCGCTTTCGAAATTGTCCGTCAGAGAATGCAATAATCATATATGTATAGGGGTAAGGTATGAATAGATATGAAAATATGACCGATGAACAGTTAATTGATATGCTTCGAGCAGGGCAAGAAGAAATTACAGATTATATTATGAATAAATATAAAAATCTGGTGCGTAAAAAAGCGAAAGCTATGTATCTGATCGGTGGAGAAAGTGATGATTTGATTCAAGAAGGAATGATAGGCTTATTTAAAGCCATCAGAGATTATAAGATTGAAAAAGAGGCATCTTTTTTCAGCTTCGCAGAGCTTTGTATTTCCAGACAATTATACAGTGCAGTCCAGGCCTCGAACCGATTGAAGCATATTCCATTAAACAGCTATGTATCTTTATATTTAGACGTCAATCATTCTACGGAAGAAGAAACTCCTTTATTAGAAGTGTTACAAAGTTTAACGGAGAAAAGTCCCGAAGAGAAATTTATTGACCAGGAGAATGTATCTAATATCGAGAAACAATTGGAAAAGAATTTAAGTAAATTTGAAAATGAAGTATTGAAATTATATATTACAGGATTAGGATACATTCAAATTGCAGAAATATTGGATAAGCCTGCCAAGTCAGTAGACAATGCATTACAGAGGATTAAAAATAAATTAAGTTCAATTTTATTATAGTTAGATAAATAGGGAGAGAAATGTAAGTTATGAGAACATGTATTGACTATACAATTAGTCCGACAACGTTAACCATAGTAAGAGGTTGTCTGGATACGGCACTTGAGTTGGACAAGGATGGATTCGGCCCTCATCAGGGAGAATCTATTGTAGAAATATTGCAGAGAGATATTATCACTTTTTGTGCATATCTGGCTAAGTGTGACGGAGAGGTCGATACGGAGGAAATTGACTTTATTAATAAATTTTTTCTCCAGGAGTTGGAGAAAGCACAAATAGAAGCCTTGGTAAGGAATCGTGAAATAGAAGATGAATCCTGGTTATTAAGGCCTGCAAAGTCTTTTGATTATTTTCTGAAACCTAAATTGCTCAATACTCCGGAAGCGAAAGGCAAATATTATAATATTATAAATGTATATTATAAAGCATTTGATAAAGTAGGACATGAAGTGATCTCCTGTAATCGGGATTTGAATGAAGTTCAACTAGTCAGAATCACAGATTATTTATGTATGCTACGAGAATTTATTAAAAATGGACAATTTGTTTATCAAGAAGAGAAAAAAGAAAGAATAGAAGAGAAGGTATCTATCAATACAGACACAGAAGTTGTTCAGCTTGAAAAAGGATCGTTAGATAAACTTTTAGAAGAAATGAATGGATTTATTGGAATGGATACTGTAAAGCAAGAAGTCCACAAGTTAATTTCATTTATAAAAATCAATAAGCTAAGAAAAGAAAATGGATTAAAAGTGCAGGAATTTTCTAACCACATGGTGTTTCTTGGCAACCCGGGTACCGGAAAAACTACATTTGCCAGGCTTTTGGCAAAGATTTATTATGCATTGGATATTGCTGAGACAGACAAATTTATTGAAATTGACCGCTCTGGGTTGATAGCAGGTTATGTAGGACAGACCAGTCAGAAGGTACAAGAAGTAATTGAAAATGCAAAGGGCGGTGTTCTCTTTATTGATGAAGCATATGCACTTTCAAACAATGGAGGAGAAGCTGATTTTGGCCGGGAGGCATTGATTTGCTTACAAAGGCGATGGAGGATTATAGAGACCAGCTTATTGTAATTGTCGCTGGCTATCCGGAACCAATGAATCAATTTTTAAATGTTAATCCCGGGTTCCGTTCACGGTTTAACAGAATTTTGACGTTTGAAGATTATACAGTGGATGAACTGATGCAGATTCTAGAAGGCATGGAAAAGAAACTTGATTATTATACTGACAGCGATGCAAGACATTTTGTAGAAAAAAAGGTTGAGGTAAAGCTGTGCTATAAAACGAAGGACTTTGCGAATGCAAGAGCAATGAGAAACTATTTGGAAGCAGCTATTTTAAAACAATCACAGCGTTTGATACAGCAGGAACAGATAAGAAAAGAAGATTTAACGACTTTAAAAATAGAAGATTTTGAAGGAATTACGTTTGCATAAAATGTAATCAAAAATAAAATACGTTATTGACAATTTATGTTCTCTATAGTATAGTATTACAGTCGAGATACAAGCTGGCGTGGCACAGTTGGTAGCGCGAAACATTGGTAGTTTAAATACTAATGGACTAAAACATTTAATACTAAGCTGATATGGCACAGTTGGTAGCGCGTCGCATTGGTAGTGCGGAGGTCACGGGTTCGACTCCCGTTATCAGCTCTCAAATATTGATTTTAAAGGCTTTCTAGAGAATAACTTTAGAGAGCCTTTATTTTAGGCTCTGTGTTCTCTTTTTCTTAATTAATTAGTACAATGTAATATTCTTGTTCTAAATCTTTCAAAATTCTTAATTCCATAAGATGTACGTTTCATTACTTTGATTTTATTATTAAAATTTTATTATTCGATCAATAGCCCAAGTGATTTGCTTAATAAAATGGTATTCATCTATTACAATTTTTGCATTAGGAAAATAGACTTGTCCAAACTCTATATATTGTTTTCACATATCACAACAAAGAATTCTACTTGATTACGTTCTTTCTTGGGAATCGTTCTAAAATATATTTTTTATAAAAATACCTTCAATATTTAATAATTTATTGATATAATTGGATATCATCTATACATTACCTCTGGTCTAAGTGGTTGGCGAACTAACAAAGAGGAAGTAATTGTATAGATGATATTTTATTACAAAAATAAAAATGTTGGAAGTGTAAGTTTATGATGTGCCCCCAATAAGTTAGACTTGCAGAAATTAAAAAAATACTATATAATAGTTGTACAAAATGAACAACTAGTGATGAGAGGAATTAAGATATAATGAGAATTCAAGAGAATTTAGAAAAGTTAAATTTTTCAAAGTTAGAAACACAGATATATTTAGCTTTATTAGGAACAGAACCTTTATCGGCATATCAATTAGCTAAAAAGATAGATATATCGAGAACATCAATATACAATGCTTTAGAACATATGTTAGAAAAGGGTATGGTTGAAATGGTACCTAATGATACTGCATTGTATATAGCACAAGAACCAGGAGTGATTTTAGGTAAAATGCGCTTTGAAATGATAAATGCTATGGAGGAATCAGAAAAACAATTAAAAAATTATCAAGAGTTACGACGAAAAAATATTAATCTTGTTTTCAGAGGGTTTGAAACTACTATCTTTAAAGCAAAGGCTATTTTGAAAAATGCTAAAAATGAGGTTTATATAAATGCAGATTTTGATTTGTCATGTTTTAAAGAAGAATTCCAGACATTAAAAGAAAACAAAGTTAGGGTAGTGGTGTTCTCATTTTATGATTTGGATTTAGAGTGTGGTGTGGAATTTTATTCTCACTATAGAAATATGAATAAAGGGCATTTGGCATCTAGATTTATGTTAGTTGTGGACAATGAAATATCATTAATAGCTGATAGGGGGACAGAGCTGAAGGAATGGAATGGAACAGTAAGCAATAATGTTCTGTTTACAAAGATACTATCTGAGCATATCCATAATGATATATATTTGTTGAAATTGAGAGATAGATATGGAAAAGAGATATATGATAATAATTTGTATTTAAAAACAGATTTTGAAACAAGGCAGAAAGATGAGGTAGAAAATGAGAGTAATAGTATCAGGCTTAATTAATATTGAAACAACACTAAAGGTTAGAGAATTTCCAATTAATTATTATCCTATTGATTATCCTTTTTTTGGTATAAAATCAGATGTTTCAGGTGTGGCTTATAATGTTGGAAAAGCTCTTTTGGCATTGGAAAATGATATACAAATAACATCTTTTATTGGTGAGGATGAAGAAGGAAAGAGAATTTTATCAAAGTTAGAAAACGAAAAAATAGGAAACCAGTTTATTTACCATGAATTAGAAGAGACGCCCGTTACAGTTGCATTGTATGATGAGGAAGGTAGAAGACAAATATATTGTGATTTGAAAGACATTCAGGAAAAAAATATGGATTTCACCAGATTAGAAGCAGCGATAAAAGATAGTGATTTGGTTGTTTTATGCAATATTAATTTCAATCGCTCATTATTAAAAAAAGTAAAAAAGATTGGAAAATTAATTGCTAGTGATGTTCACGTATTAAGTGATATTGATGATGAATATAATAAGGAATTTTTGGAATATGCAGATATTTTATTTTTGAGTGATGAGCAATTACCATGTAGTGCAGAACAATTTATTTTTGAAATGAAAGAAAAGTATTTATCAAAGATTATAGTAATCGGACTTGGTAAGAAGGGGGTACTGTTATATGAACGTTCTGATGATACAATATACAGATTGGAAGCTGCTCATGTAGGTGACGTTGTGAATACTATTGGGGCAGGAGACGCATTATTTTCATGCTTTATAAATTATTACATGAAAGGATATTCAGCAGTAGAAGCATTGACTCGGGCGGAGATATTTGCAGCGTTAAAAATTCGTTGTAATGGTGCAGCCAATGGATTTAGTAGTGAAGATATTGTGGAGAAATATTATAAAAATAGTGAGGTAGTTGTGAGAAAAGTAACCTGTATACATAAGGAAGGGTGAGAGTGTGGTTAGTTACCTATCAAAATATAGTGTTTTTGCTTTGAATGCTTTAAAGCAAAAGTATGCATATAGATTTAAAGCATTAATGTGGTCATTTTCAACTCTTTTTAATATGCTTGTGCAATATTATCTTTGGAAATCAGTATATTTAGAGTTAAATGGAAATTTTATGGGAGTGGCACAAAATAATTATCTTACATATATAAGTTTTGGAGTTGTGTTCTATAATATAACCTCATGTATGGAAAATATGAATATAGCAGAAGATATAAAAACAGGAAGCATATCCATGAATTTGAGTAAACCTTTAAATTATAAAATGATGGTTTTTTTTCGACATATTGGTTCCAAGATGGGTGAAGCCATTGGTTTAGTTCCTCTAATGGTAGTTGCTTTCGTTTTAACAGGTTGTAAGTCAATGTCCTTACTAGGTGTATTATTTTTTGGAGTTTCTACAGTATTGGCAATTATACTATTTTTTTTGTTTTCGTATTTGATGGGGATATTGACTTTCTGGACAACTAATTATTGGGGTCTTCAATTTTTTGCAAATTCTATTATGGGATTGTTTTCAGGTCAGCTAGTGGCAATTAGTTTCTATATAGAACTAGGAAAAGGCACAGAGTTCGTTACAAGTAGTTTATCATTTCTACATCATCCAGGTTTTATGATGTGTTTTAATATTTTGGGAAAGATAGCATATTGTTTACCATTTCAAAGTATGTATTATACTCCAATGTCTATTTTGTCAGGAATTATTGACAAACCATCTGATATATTGTTGCATATTTTTCTACAATTTTTTTGGATAATATGCTTAAATGCGTTGATTCATATTCTGTGGAATAAAGCACAGAAAAAAATAACAATATATGGAGGATAGAAATGCGGTATATACAGTTGTATTTTCAATTTTTAAATTTACAGTTAAAGACAATTTTACAATATAAGTCTGATTTCATAATTGGAGTGTTTTCAGTATTGATAGGACAGATTAATATGTTTTTATTAACTATATTAGTTTTTTCGCAAATGGATGTTCTTGCTGGCTTCAATCTTTATGAGATGTTTTTGATGTATGGTTTTTTTGTTATGGTAAAGGGAATGGATCATTTTTATAATGATAATATATGGAGCTTTGCATGGAATAAAATTAAGGATGGGCGATTTAGCGAAATTTTGTTAAGACCATTAAATCCAATCTTTTACATTGTCATGGAGAGAGTAGAAATCAGTGGATTGAGTGAAGTAATAATTGGTTTAGTTATAATCATATTATCGGGCAATGTTTTGCATTTGTCATTAGGCGTGCTGGATATTTTCTTATTGTGTATATTGTTTATATGTGGTTTGGTAGTTTTTTTTGCTATTAAACTTTTATTTTCTGCACCTGCCTTTTGGACTGTTTGTTGTGGAGAATTTATGACAGCAGGCATTGAAATAAGTAATACTTCAAAATATCCTCTTACAATTTATAAGAATGCCATTATACAAAAAATATTGTTATATTTGTTGCCATTTCCGATTGTGGCATATTTTCCTGCTATTTTTTGCTTAAAAAGAGATACAGGGACAATTCATATTTTAAATGGAAGTATTAGCGGTTATGAGATTGTTCTTTATTCGGTAGTTGTAGCATCTATTTTATTATTTGTTTCTATCAAGGTTTGGTATATAGGATTGAAAAGATTTGAACCAACAGGAACTTGATAGAACAATAAAAGTATTTGGTATCTGAAAGCGAAGTGGAGGAATAGTATATGATAACAGTAGAACATTTATGTAAGGAATTTAAGGTTAATAAAAAGTATGAAGGATTAGGAGGTACATTTAAATCTTTTTTTTCGAGAGAATATACAATAAAAAGAGCAATAGATGATTTGAGTTTTAATGTCGGGAGAGGAGAAATGGCTGGTTATATTGGATTGAATGGTGCAGGTAAATCTACAACGATAAAAATACTCTCTGGATTAATGGAACCTACACAGGGAATATGCACTGTAAATGGAATGATTCCATACAGAGAAAGAAAAAGGTATACTAAAAATATTGGAGTGGTTTTTGGAAATAGGAGTCAATTATGGTGGGACTTGCCAGTATCGGAGTCATTTTCTGTATTACAAAAAATATATGAGGTGCCAAAAGAAGAATTTAGTGAAAGATTAGATTTTTTGATAGAGATACTTGGAATCAAAGAGTTTTACTTAACCCCCGTAAGAAATTTAAGTCTTGGACAAAAAATGAGAGCAGATTTGGCTGCGTCTATGTTACATAATCCAGCAGTGTTATTTTTAGATGAGCCTACAATAGGGTTAGACATAATTGTTAAAGAAAAAATTAGGCAGGCTATAAAGAAAATTAATAAAGAAACAAATACCACAGTATTATTAACAACACATGATTTGGATGATATAGAAGAAATTTGTAATAAAATAATTGTTATAGATAAAGGAAAAAAAATTTTTGATGGCAGCTTAGACGAATTAAAAAATGTATATGCAATTACAAGAACAGTACATTTTGAATTTAAGGAAGAAACTACTTGTTTAATAGATATAAGAGAAAGAAACGGTATATTAAATGTAGAAAATGAAGAGAAAAATAGAATTTCTATTAAGTTTCTAAAAAAAGAGGTAGATTTTCCTGAATTAATGCAAGATATAGTTGGGAAATATGATGTAACGGATTTTATTGTTGAGGAACCAAAACTAGAGGAAATTGTAAAAGGAATTTATACGAAGGATTGTGTATATGAAAGAGGAAATAGTTATAAATAATTTGCCTGAATATTGGAAAAAAATTTTTTGTTGTGCAAAGGAAAAAATCGGATCTGCTTATGAAAAAGAAATGGAACATTCTAATTTGTTTTTCGCTCAATATTTGCTAAGAAGGCATATTTCGGATTATATGTTTCGTGATTTGTTAAAAATTTCAGACTTTGCAATCATTTATTTCTTTGCGAAATTATATGTGAAATATGGTTATAAAGGCGTAAGACCTAAGAGCATAATTTCGGATAAAGAGAATGAGTTGTGGTTACTAGAGAGAGATTTTTGCTTTTTCAATATAAGGGCAATAGGAAACGAAGTAGAGGAAACGGGAAATATTATTGATGCGGTTAAATTATTACCAGCATTAAGGGTTTCTGCAATACATCTTGCCCCCTTTTTTGAGTGTAGTGCAGGAATTATCTATTGTCAAAAATCATTTTTCCATATTAATCACGAAATAGTTAATGTGGAATATATGGACAAAGGTGTTTTGCCTAAAGAGCAGATATTTTTCTTTATTGACTGTTGTCATTTACTGAATATGGCAGTAGGGTTTGATGTCACTCCTCATACAAGTAATGATTCGGTACTCCGATTACAAAAACCGGAATTATTTAGATGGATTAAATTGGCACAAGATAAAACAACATTGTTTGATAATATGGATATTGATGTACAATATTCAGTAGAATTTCAAAATCAATGTCAAAAAGAGGTTGCGCTGGTAGTTGAGGAGGAAATAAAGAAAAATGGCATTGAACAATCTGATATTTGGGATATGGAATGTATTGATAAGATTAATAAAAGGTTGAGTGCGTTAGGATATTATACAGTTCCGCCTCATACATGGAATGGGTTATCTGTTCCAGGTTTTAAAAAATATGCTTATAATATACAAGCTCCTATTTGGGAATATAAAGATAAATATGGTCAAAATCAAGGACAGCATGCTATATGGCTACATGCAAATTTTTATATACATAAAGGGCTTAAAGCTAATAAAATTCCAGTATCATATATGTTAGATGATAAGGAAAAAGGTATAAATGTTGAATTTTTCAATTTTTTTATAGACTATTTAAACGACAAAGTTGAGCAATATTTATTTGATTTTCTTAGAATTGATTATGTGGATCATATCTTTGATAATGTTATGAAAGAAAATGGGATAGAAATACCTTTAAATGAAATGCTTACACCAGTTGAAATCAATGAAATAGTAAAAAAATTAAAGAATAGTTGGAAAGGTATTGGTGTTTTAGCGGACCATGTGGGGTGTGATGCAGATAAATATTATAAAGCCGGCTTTAATTTGATTATTAGTTCTCATGTAGCTTTTGAATACAACAAATGCAATTTAGAAAAAATTTTTTATGATTTATGTTCATCTAATAGTAATAATAGTAATTGTTTTAATACAGTTTGGGCAATAGATACTCATGATATGGCACATCCGCTTTTTTTAGGGAAAGAACTAGCACATAGAGAAGGGAAAGTTGGAATGGGGGTGCGTTTTTTTCTAAGTCGATTTGCAAATGTAGGAAGAAATAGACATCCCAAATACGAAGTGATAGGAAATCAAGATTTATCATCAGGAATACATAGAGCTAACAATAGACCAGAAAGTATTGCTTGGAACAGTGATAAAGAATTATTTGAATTGTATCACCAAATCGAGAATCAATATGAACTAATAAAAAATGATTTACAGCAAAGTAGCCTAATCCAATATATGGTAACTTCAAATATGGCTGTGTTCATTATTAAAAAAGATGATTCTGCAAAATATTGGATTGGCATGGTTCCTGTACCAGTTACTAATGATGTGGAATGGAAGGAGGAAATATTAAAAATTCCATTAGATATGGAGCTAAGTAAGAAAAATATTATTATGCATACTAAAATTAGTTTAGCTGTTTTTAAAATGGAATACTTAAATTTTACAGATATTGATAGGCTGTGTGATATTCAATTTTCTGTTAGGGAAAATGTAATTACAGTTAAGTTGAAGCAGATAGGAATAGCCTTATTAGAATTAGGATTCTAAAAAATAATTATTTGAAAGGAAGATACTATGAACAAATTGGAAATTTTTTTATTACGTGAAACATTAGGAGTTGTTTCAGAGAATTGGAATTTGCATCAATATGTGAATTTTCATTACAGTGATATAATGAAATCATTATATCTAACTGATTTTCCAGAAGCATGGGAGAATAAAGAATTAAGAAAAAGGATTGCAACAATAGGAGCAAATGATTATTTCAATAAATGGAATAGTGAAGAATTTATGATATTAGAAAGTGAAGAATTTGATGAAATATTTCAATTAACGGATAAGCATTTGGCAAACGGATCAATTATAAATGGTAAGAGAACAGGTATTCCTTTAGTGGGGGGGAATCATCAATTATTATTTTATAATAAAAATTATGTGAATGAAAAACCAGAAACAATGGAGGAATTAATATGTACGTCAGAGAAAATTAAGAAAGAATTTAATCTAGAATATGGTTTTGTTTTTCCAACAGGATTGAGTTATTTTATTTTGCCGTTTTTATATGGGTATGGTGCAGATTTATGGAGTAGTAATTCGGAAGCAATTCCAAGGCTGGCATTATATAAAACCATCTGTTTGTTAAAAGAACTTATATATGACAAGTCTATTTTACCAATTAAGTGGGAGCAGACAGAAAGTAATGAATGTTTTATACAGGGGAAAGCAGCATTTTGTATTGGTGGGGACTGGAATATTTCAGGGTTTGACAAAGCAACAGGACACAATTTAGGAATTTGTGAAATACCAAAACTTAACAGAGAATGCCGTTCTACTGCTAACGCTAGTTATTTATTTATATCAAAATTTATAACAAAAGATCTTTATTATAATATAAAAGAGTTCTGTAAGAAGTTTTTATCGGAGGAAATCCAGACGAAAGTTATTAATGAGCTATACAGAATGCCAGCAGCAAGAGAATATGTTTTTAATGAATATGATTTTGATGAATTATTGACTAGTAGCTATAAAGTTTATAAGAAAGCATTCATTTTGCCGCCTAAAAAGGAAATTACGCATATGTATCATGTATTAGCAGATTTATTGGAACCAAATGTCTTAATAAGTGATACGTCTGAAAACTTAACTGATAAAGTTTTATTACATTTAAAAGATGTAGATAGTTATTATACAAACAATTTGTTAAAATTATGAGATAAAAGTTAGAGGGTTGCATAAATGAAAATAGTTATTTTAGGAGGAACGGGATTACTTTCTTCAAGTATTACAAAAATGTGTGTAGCAGAAGGAAAGGAAGTAATTCATTTTAATCGTGGTAATAAGAAGCCAGAATATGAGGTACTGACAATACAAGGAAATCGCTATTGTAAAGAAGATTTAGAAAAGATATTGAATTATAAACCAGATGTTTTGATTGATATGCTTTGTTTTTCTGGAAAGGATGCAGAATTAGCAGTTAATACTTTTGCTGACAAAATTGAACACTATATTTATTGTTCGACATCATGTGTTTATACTCCAAGAATAAGTCAAGATTGGATTACTGAAGAAAGTGAAACAAGACCATTTACTGAGTATGGACAAGGGAAATTGCAGGCGGAAAAAGTGTTTTTAGAAGCTATGGATAAAAAGTTATTTAATGTCACTATATTTAGACCAGGGCATATTTTTGGAAAAGATTTTTTGGTTAATAATTTGTCATTTGAGGGAGGATATGTATTAAAAAGGTTACTAAATAATGAGTCGGTTGTATTAACAGAGGCTGGAAAAAGAAATTTTCAAGCATGTCATGCAGATAATGTAGGGTTAGCATTTGCAAAAGCTAGTGGATTGAAAAATACATATGGAAGGATATACAATCTTTCAGGAGAAGAAGAATATACTTGGAATGATATTTATTTAATAGAAAAAGAACTATTAAATAGCAAAAGTCAAATAATTTACAAAGAAACTAACCAGATAGTAGCTATAGATCCAGTATATTTTGATTTTTTAAAGACATATACTAGATTTGATTGGAAGCAATCTACGAAAAGGTTGAATTCTGAAATAATAGGTTATGTTTATAATACTGATTTTAAAACAGGACTATTAAAATTTATAAATGATAATGATGAAAAAATACATTCGTGCGAGACTGAAAAGTACCTATATGAAAAAATATTAAATCACAAGTAGGAGGAAAGAACATGTATTTATTTAATTCGACAGTGTTGGTAGAACCGACTAATATTTGTAACTTAAAGTGTGTTATGTGCGAGGCTAGATGTACTGTAGAAGCAGGAATAAATGATGCTGAATATATGTTACCAGAGCAATTGGATATTGCACTAAAAAAGCTAAAAACTTACATTAGTAATGTAGTATTTCAAGGCGACTGTGAACCTACGCTTAATCCATATTTACCAGAGATTGTAAAAGTTGCTAAAAAATATACAGAGCAGATTGCAATTGTAACGAATGGAGTAGCATTAACTCGTGAAAAAATTGATAGATTGGTTGAAAATGGAGTATCATGGTTTGCATTATCAATTGATGATTATAGGGAAGAAAAATATAATTCAATTAGAAAATATTCTGATTTTAAAAGAGTGATGGATAATTTGGACTACTTGTTAAAGATAAGGGATACAAAGAAGAAATATATATATGTCGTGACACATAAAATTGTTTTTCAGGAAGATAAAGCAGAAGATTTAGAAGAATATATTAATTATTTCTATTTGAATAAAGGGGTAAATAAAATTACTTTTGCGCCTATAGTAAAAGCGGGAAACATTGAGAATGAAAATTGGCTTCTTATGAGGAATAATCTTGAAAATAAACTAATTTGTCGGGGAATACAGATAAATTTAAAAGATTTTGCTAATTATCCTTATATGTCTAATCATAAATACTGTGGAACTAATTTATTTTTTATTAGTCATGAAGGAAATTTTGCACCTTGTGGTTTACATACAAGAGATAAGAAGATATTTGGTAATTTATTCTCTGATGAGCTGGACGATATAATAAAAAGAAAATCATTTATAGAGTATCATGAATATTGGTATAATCGAAGATTTGATAGTTGTGTACCGGAAATATGTAAAAATTGCTATTTGCTTAGAAGTCCTTATTTTAAGTATTGTTTGGATGACAGCTATAAATCAACAAATACTATATTTGAAAACGAACAAGTAAAATTACATACAAAATAATAAGTATCCTCAAAAACGGAGAGGTTGCAATAGAGAATAGACATGACAAAATTTAATGATGTTCAAAGAATAGTTTTACTGATGGAACTATTGATATTTATAATTTTAATTATTGAAGTTATACTAAAAAAATTATCCCAGCTTTAATTTTTAATCTGTTTAATATCATTAAAGATAATGTTTGAAATGTTCATATTCAGTCTCTTTTTGATGTCTTGCGATTATCTGTATTATTCGATTTATATTTTAATCCCCAATGCCACATTGCATCAAGAACCGGTTTTAAACTCATTCCTGTTTCTGTCAAAGTATATTCGACTTTTGGAGGGACTTGTGCATATACTTTTCGTGAAATCAGACCGCTTTCTTCCATTGCCCTAAGATGTTGAGTTAAAACTTTTTGAGATATACCGGTAATTGATTTTTTCAGCTCTCCAAAGCGCATGGTTCCGTTTAATAAATCACGGATAATTAGAACCTTCCATTTGTCACTTATTAAGAATAAAGTTGTTTCAACAGGACAATCAGGTAAATCTTTTAATTCAATCATTAAAATTCCTCCAATAGTTTCATATAGGTTACTATAGAACAAAAAAGTACCTACTTTACATTATGTGATTACAGTACTATTCTAAAGTCAGGGATGAAAAACGTCAAGCCCTTAAAAATAGGAGGTATGAAACATGATTGATTATGTAAGTATTTTAGAAAAAAATCCAAACGGAGTACTGGCTACTCAGGATGATGACAAATTAAGGACGAGGGTATTCCAATATCTTTTTGCGGATGGGAAAAAGATATATTTCTGCACAAGCAGTGAAAAAGCTGTTTTTGCACAAATAAATAGCAACCCTAATGTTTCATTCTGTACATATCCACAAAACTATACGCCGGTTTTGTCAATAAGTGGTAAAGCTGCATTTGTAGAAGATAAGGAACTTAAAGAACGAGCACTTGATGAAAACCCAAGCATAAAAAGCATGTATGGTTCTACAGAAAATCCTTTATTTAAAATCTTTTATATCAATATAGAAGAAATTAAAACATTTAGTATTGCTGAGGGATTAAAACAATTTAAGTTGTAATGAGAGGAAGCTTTTGCTTCCTTAATTACCGCCAGGCCCATCTCTTCGTTCACGGTCAATACCCGAATGAGTACTTGGCTTATGGGCTTCGCTATTTTGCACGCTGTTGTTGCAACTATTTTGGGTCTTAGTTTTGTTTGTAGATTTTGGTTTATTATTTCTGTTTTTCATGATGTATCACTCCTTTTAATGATAGTGTGTGTAAATAAAGGAAAAATATTCATCATAGTAGACTCTTCAAATAGAAAAAATGATTGACTTAAAGAAACATAATTGGTAACCTGTTATTGGCAGTAGTTTAGAGTTAATCTGTTGATAATCCAAAACAGGAGATACAAAAAATGAGAATATTTAATAAGATGAAAGTTCCAGAAGTATTATTATGGCTTTCGTTAATATTTTTTTATACAGGGATAGCATTAACATTCATATTATATAATTTAGAAAATAATAGTATTTATTGGTTGATTGCAATTGGTGGAGTTCTTCTGGGAATATTATTATCCTTATTTCCAGATTCCTATATTAATGTTGGATATTCATTGAAGATAAATAACGTTAGAGCCATAATTTTAATAAAAGTAATAGAATTACTTATAGTTTATATTTTAACAACATACTTAAATATAAAGATTGTTTTATCATTCTCTATAGCATTAGCTCTATTGGACATAATATTTTCTTATGTTTGTTGGGTAGAAATACATAGGGAAAATATAATATTTCATGAATTTATAAATAGAATAGAACAAAAAAGCAAGGGAAGAAAAGAGATATTTACTGCATTAACAAAAAATATTATATTTATGTATTTACTATCATCAATAAGTGATATGAATTTTATTATTAAATCATTTATTTTAATAGTTTCGTTGGTATTTGAACAGAATTTTTTATATTACCTGGTAAAAAAGATAAAGATATTATATAGAAATACAAATAATACAAAAATGTTATTATTGATGTTATGGGGGCTTTATAGTGTTATATGTTTATGTGTTTTTCTTACTTTAAATAAATTATTTCTTTTGATATTTTTAGGTTTATATTGGATGGTAGTATCAGATACTGTTCTTAAAAAGGATATAAGAAAAACGATTGAATTCTAATTGAATAGTTTAAAAATAGTAACAACGTTTGCGAATGATGTAGTTGTCAGAATAAAATTAATAAGGCAATGAATTTCTAGATTTATTATAGAAATTCATTGCCTGTTTTATAATTAGAAATTTTGATATAATAAGAGATGATAAAATAGGATGAATCTATATGAAAATATTAGTAAAGAATTAGGGGGAAATTATGGATAGATTAACTCAATTGTTACTATTAATACCTGACAATCAGTATGTTACACAGTCTCAATTATCAGAACAGTTAAACGTTACAAATAGAACGATTTACAATGATGTTTTAAAGCTTAATAAATTATTGATAAACTATGGAACTAAGATTATTTCAAAACCTCGTTTGGGTTTGAAATTAGAAATAAGCAACCTAAATAAATACCAAGAATTTGTTGAAAAAATGAAAACGGATGAGCTGTTGACAACTGATAATGCAGAAGTACGGATGTATAAAATTGTAGTATATCTTATTAACTCTTTACATTCCATTAAGATGGATGATTTGTGTGAAGAATTATATGTGAGTAGATCAACGTTAAAAAATGATTTGAAGAAAGTAAGATATTTTATCGGCCACTATGATTTGCATATAGATCATAAACCTTATGAAGGAATGAAAATTAATGGCGAAGAGAAAAATTTAAGGAGATGTTTAGCTAAAGTTGAACGTAGTCAGTTGATGCAAGATGATAATTTAATGAGCTATGATTTAGAAGATATTGGCGGAATCTTGAAGCATGTTTTTAAAAATCATAACTTTAAAATATCGGAATATGCATTTCATAATTTGGTTATACACTTATATATTGCTTTATCAAGAATTCAACTTGGAAATATACTGGAGGATAATTATAACTATATTGAGCATCACAATGAAAAAGACTACATAGTTGCGGAATCTATTATTACAGAATTAGAGGATAAGTATGAAGTTGTATTTCCAAAGAATGAATTGAATTACATTATGATTCATTTAAGCAGTAAAAAGATTATTACCGAGCAAAATAATACGGTTGTCAGTTCAGATATTTATGAAATTGTTATTTCTATGCTTAAAGAAATTAATAATACATTTCATTTTGATTTTAGACATGATTTTGACCTTATTACCTTATTATCATTACATCTAATGTTATTGAAAATCCGATTAATCTATGACTTGAGATTTGAAAATCCACTTAAGGATCAAATTAGAGAGAGTTATCCATTGGCTTATGAAATGGCTAGTATTTCCAGTGAGATTTTATATGAAAAATATAGAAAGAGAGTAACTAGTGATGAAATGGCTTATATAGCTTTACATTTTGGGGTTGCCATTGAAAGACAGAAAAAAACAAATAAAAAGAATGTACTCATTGTTTGTGGGACGGGCAGGGGAACTGCGGAACTGTTAGCTTATCAGCTCCAGGAAAAATATAGTAAATATATTAATGTCATAAAAACGCATGAATCCATTGATTTTTCAGATATAGATTTTAAAAATATTGATTATGTATTGACTACTGTACATATCAGTGAAACAATTCCTGTTCCGATTATTGAAATTAAACCATTTTTAATTGATGAGCAAGATATTATTTTAAAAGATTATTTTAAAGCAGATTATAAAAATCTTATATTGAACTATTTTGCACCAGAATTATTTATTCCTAATATTTCTTTAGATAAAAAAGAAGATATTCTAAATTTTATGTGTGAATTTGTGAAACAGAAAAAAAATATTCCTGATAATTTTCATGAACTTGTTTTAGAAAGAGAACGAATTGGTAGTACTTCATTTGGTAATTATATTGCGATTCCACATCCCTATAAACCAATTGGTGAAGAAAGTTTTGTCGCCATTGGAGTGTTAGAGAATCCCATTCTATGGGATAGTGAAATGGTTCAAATTATCTTTCTTTTATCAATGCAAGAAGGAGGCAATGAACATTTGCAGTTATTTTATAAAATTGTAAGTAGGCTTTTAAAGAATAAAAATCTTATCTCAATGTTGATTCGAAATCAATCATATGAACAATTATTATCTATTATAGAACTATTAAGCAATAATTGATTTCCACATTGATTGAAGAAAATCTTCAACTGGTCAATATATCTCGATCGTGATTAAATTAAGGTGTAAAGGGAAGGAGATGAATCATAATGTTTGAAAAGAATTTGACGATAATAACAGATAAAAAATTCAAAACTAAAAATGAAGTAATTTCATATTTAGCTAATTTGAATAATCAAAATGTTATTGTCCCATCAGATTATGAGAAAGATGTGCTAGAAAGAGAAAGTGTTGTCTCGACATATATTGGTTTTGGAGTAGCTATTCCTCATGCAAAATCATATTCTCTTAAATCACCTTTTGTTATTTATGCTAAATTTACAGAAGGGGTGAAATGGGATGAATCAGATGAAAAAGTGAATCAGGTATTTATGATAGGAGTGCCCAAAAGCGAAAATGGACAAGATGAAAATTCAAGATTACATCTAAAGATTTTATCTGAATTAAGTAAAAGCTTGATGCGTTCAGCATTTAGAGATGATTTAATTCAGGCAAAAAAAGAAGAAGAGGTTTTTAAACTATTAAAAACAATTGAAGAGGGGATGAATTTATGAAAATTGTAGCAGTATGTGCTTGTACAGCAGGAATTGCGCACACTTATATGGCGCAGGAAGTGATTGAACAAGAATGTCAGAGAAGAGGATATGTTATTAAAGTAGAAACCCAGGGCGGTATGGGGATTGATAATGAATTAGAACAGGAAGAAATTGATGAAGCTGACGTTGTTATTTTAGCAATAGCGGTTGGGATTGAAATGCAAGAAAGATTTGATGAAAAAATGGATCAGGGAAAAGTAATTGAAGTTGAACCTGGTGTAGCGATTAAAGATATAGAAGGTCTAATTGATAGAGCGGAGGGATTGGTTAAATGAAAGAATTAGGAAGAAGTTTATTTAAGTCATTTAATACAGGTATTTCTTATTTTTTACCAGTTATTATTGCTAGTGGTATGCTATTTTCCTTTACATTAGTGACAGGAAATATTGTTGATGGACAAATAATTCCAAGTAATCAATTCTTTACAAATTTATATGATTTAGCTATGGCAGGTTTTACAATGATGGTTCCTGTATTATGTGCATATATAGCATATTCAATTGGAAGTAAACCAGCTTTAGCTCCTGCGTTTATTTTAGGATATGTTGCTAATAAACCTATTGGAGAGAGTCAAATAGCAACAGGTTTTATTGGTGCAATTATTCTTGGATTTTTAGTAGGTTATGTAGTGAAATGGGTGAAGAAGTGGAAAGTACCGACCGTGATACAACCACTGATGCCAACTTTTTTAGTTCCATTATTTACGACTCTGATCATTGGTGTAGGATATATTTATTTGTTAGTTTACCCATTAAATGGATTTGTTCAATTGATGGTTCAGACATTAACTGGCTTATCAGGAGTAAATGCAGCATTATTAGGCATTGGAATAGGTATCTTAGCAGCAGCTGATATGGGTGGTCCATGTAGTAAAGCAGCAACAGCTTTTACCTTAGCATTAATGGCTGAAGGAATTTATGGACCTAATGGTGCATTTAGACTTTGCTGCGCTGTTCCTCCTTTAGGACTTGCATTAGCAACATTTATCATAAGAAATCGTTTTACACAAGAGGAGAAACAATTTGGGATTTCGGCTTTATTCTTATCAATGGCAGGAATTACTGAGGGCGCAATTCCTTTTGCTGGAAAAGATTTCAAACGAGTTTTTCCAGCCATCATTATTGGAACTTCGGTTTCTGGTTTATTAGGAATGATTCATGGGGTTGAATCAGTGGTTGCTTTTGGTGGTCTGGTCTCTATCAGTGGTGTGACCAAAGGTGCAGTCTGGTACGCTGTTGATATGTTTATTGGAGCACTAGTTATTGTAGGATATTTGTTTTTAACAAGACCTAAATTAGAAGTTGATGGAATAAAAGAGGAAAAAGGTGAGTAGAGAATTAGATAAATTATCTATTAATGCAATAAGAGTACTTTCAGCAGATGCTATTGAAAAATCAAAATCAGGACATCCTGGTTTACCACTGGGAGCAGCTACAATGGCATTTACATTATGGTCGAAAATGAATCATAATGGAAAAAATCCGAACTGGGAAAACAGAGACAGGTTTATATTATCAGCAGGACATGGTTCCATGCTTGAATATTCATTATTGCATTTATTTGGATATGGTATAACAATAGAAGATATTAAAAATTTCAGACAAGAGGGAAGTTTAACACCAGGCCATCCAGAATACGGTCACACGAAAGGTGTTGAAATTACAACAGGTCCACTTGGACAAGGGTTAAGTAATGCAGTAGGTTTTGCGATAGCAGAAGCTCATCTTGCTGAAAAATTCAATAGACCAGGTTACAATATAGTTGACCATTATACATATGCTATCGTTGGAGATGGATGTCTTATGGAAGGAATTTCAGGGGAAGCATCGTCTCTTGCAGGAACTTTAGGCCTTGGGAAATTAATTGTGTTATATGATTCAAACAATATTTCAATTGAAGGAAGTACGGACATAGCATTTAGAGAAGATGTAGCGAAGAGATATGAAGCTTATGACTGGCAAGTATTAAGAGTTGCGGATGGAAATGATATTGATGCAATTGAAAATGCAATGGAAACAGCGAAAGCAGAAACTTCAAAACCTTCAATTATTATAGTTAAAAATCAAATTGGTTATGGTTGTCCTGCAAAACAAGGAAAAGCTTCCGCTCATGGAGAACCTTTAGGTTCTGAAAATATATTTGCAATGAAAGAAAACTTAGGCTGGAAAACAGAACCTGCTTTCTATATACCAGATGAAGTATATTCAAATATGAATGAATACATAGAGAAGGGTGTTACGAAGGAAAAGTCCTGGAATGAACTGTTTAAAGCTTATAAAACAGCTTATTCAGAATTAGCAAAAGAATATGTCAAATGGATAAATGGTGAAGTTGATAAACAGTCACTATTAAATAATGAACAATTCTGGAGTTTTGATAAAGAAATGGCTACAAGAGAATCTTCTGGAATTGTGATAAATAGATTGACTCAAATTATTCCTAATTTGATGGGAGGTTCTGCAGATTTAGCCCCTTCAAATAAAACTTACATGGCTGGAAAGGGAGATTTCTCAGCAGAAGAAAGAATTGGTCAGAACCTACACTTTGGAGTGAGAGAACATGCTATGGCGGCAATCGTTAATGGGATCTATGCTCATGGCGGACTGAAAGTATTCTGTTCAACATTTTTCGTATTTAGTGATTACATGAAGGGCGCCATGAGATTATCTTCCTTAATGAACATTCCAATTACTTATGTATTAACTCATGATAGTATCGGAGTAGGAGAAGATGGTCCAACTCATCAACCAATAGAACATTTAGCAGCACTTAGAAGTATGCCAAACATGACAGTATTTAGACCTGCCGACTCGAAAGAAACTGCAGCAGCCTGGTACTATGCGGTCACGAATGGAACTACACCAACTTCATTAGTATTAACTAGACAAAAGTTACCACTATATGAGGGATGTGCTAAGAGAGCATTAAAGGGGGGCTATATCATTAAGGATTCTCAAAAGGAAATTCCGGATGTACTTCTTATGGGGTCAGGTTCAGAAGTTGAATTAATATTTAAAGCAGCAGAGCAGTTAGAAGCGAAAGGAATAGATGCAAGAGTCATAAGTTTACCATCTTTTGAGGTATTTGATGCGCAAGATAAGGCCTATAAAGAATTCGTTATGCCAAATAAAGTTCGTGCCAGAGTGGCAGTTGAAGCATTAACATCCTTTGGATGGCACAAATATGTAGGACTGGATGGTGATATTGTTTCATTAGATACTTTTGGAGCATCAGGAAATGCAAAAACATTATTTAAACAATTTGGTTTTACAATAGAAAATGTTATAGACAGAGTTATTAAGCTTGTTAATAAATAAGTAAATCGATACGATATAGATACATGTAAGGTGCAACTGATAAATTGAATGATTTTTACATATAATTAAGGTGTCAAAACAGTTTATTTTTAAGATAAAAGGTTTTGACACCATTATTATATATAAACAAAGGAGGGAAGAACATGGCAGTTGCACATAAAGGTTCCATCAGCATGGGATTAGTATTGATTCCGATTGGATTGTACAAAACAAGTACAGATAATGATATCCATTTCAATCAACTTGATAAAGAGAGCAAAGCCAGAATTAAGTACAAGAAATATTGTAGCCATTGTAATAAAGAGGTAACCAGCAAAGATATCATCAAAGGGTATGAGTATGAGCCTGATAAATACGTTATTATGTCCGATGATGATTTGGAAAAGATTAAAACGAAAAAAGATAAAACCATTCATATCATACAGTTTACGAAAATGGAAGAAGTAGATACCATTTATTATGAAAAAGATTATTATGCGGTTCCGGATGCTGGTGCTGAAAAGGCATATGAATTATTGAGACAGGCAATGTTAGAACAGCAGAAAGTTGCAATAGCAAAAACAGTTATGGGAACTAAGGAGAAATTAATTGTATTATATCCTGCAAAAGATGGGATGATAGTCAAGACATTATTTTACGCAGATGAAATAGTACCAGTTCCCAAGCAGATACCTCAAATGCAGTTGGAACAAAATGAGTTGGATATGGCCAAGATGTTAATTGAGAATATGACAAAATCATTTAATGCAGCTGAGTTTAAGGATGAATATCAAGAACGATTGCGAAATGCTATTATGGCAAAGATACAAGGAAATGAAATTGTTTCTGCTGATAGCGGAGAGCAGAATAATGTAATCAATCTTATGGATGCCTTACAGCGCAGTTTAGAGCTTTCAGGAAATAGCAAGATATCCGGTACTGCATAATGGATTTGTTTGAACAGAAAGATATAAAGCCAATGCTGATTAGCGAGATGATGAAACCGTTTAATTCTCCGGAATGGATTTATGAGCTGAAATTAGATGGACTCAGATGCATTGCGTATTTAGATCATGAAACTACAGAGTTGAGAAATAAAAGAAACATGAGATTGTTACCTAAATTTCCGGAATTACATGAACTTCATAAGCATGCAAAATCAAAGTGTATTTTAGATGGGGAATTAGTTGTAATGAAAGAGGGAGTTCCTGATTTTTATGAATTGCAGAGGAGGACTATGTTGACAGATACTTTTAAAATGCAGCTTTCTTTCAGTAAATATCCAGCAGGTTTTGTAGCATACGATATTCTTTATATGGATAACAGGGAAATTACAGATCTTCCTTTAATAGAAAGGAAATCTTATCTGGAGAGTGTTATTCAAGAGCATAGACAACTAGCTGTTTCCAGATATATAAAAGAAAAAGGAATTGAATTATTTCAATTGGCAGACGAACAAAAATTAGAGGGAGTTGTTGCAAAGCAGGCAAATAGTAAATATTATTTTGATAAACGAACGAAAGACTGGATAAAGTTTAAGAGAATGGCAGATGAAGAATTTGTTATCTGTGGTTATAAACCGGGAAATAATACGCTGGTATTAGGTCAATATAAAGGCGATATGCTGGTGTATAAAGGGAGTGTTTCCTTTGGTGTCAAATCGGACTTTATTAACCAATACAATTGTAAAAGGATCGGTGTATCCCCATTTAATTATGCGCCTGCTGAAAGTGATGAGGTCATATGGTTAGAACCGAACCTAGTATGCATTGTTGAGTATATGCCAAATACAAAAGATGCACTTAGACAGCCTGTTTTTAAAGGAATTAGAACAGATGTCATGCCAAAAGAATGTCAAGTGAGATAAAATGAGAAAAGTGCTATCGCATTTATGGTTGTAAATGCGATAGCACTTTTTTACAGCATACATTTTCTAAAATAAAAATAAGATGCCTTTTTAATGATGTCGATTATATGGTGTTGTAAAATGTCAAAATATGTTTTAGTATAAATATCATATCATTAAATTATTTCTGACAACTAATGTATACAAGAAAGGAGTTGGAGATGATACAATATTCACGCTTTAAGGGATATATTATGGCTTTGAGTGGAGCAGCATTATGGGGGATTTCTGGTAATGTTGCACAAGAACTTTTTCAGAATGAAGGTTTTCGACCAGGATGGTTAGTGACTATAAGAATGCTACTGGCAGGAGTTCTATTATTGTTATTTGCAAGTATTAAATCCAAAGAAAAACATAAGGTTTGGACTATTTGGTCTGACAGAAAAGAGAGAATAAGCTTAATTTTATTTGGAATATTTGGAATGTTAGGAGTTCAATATTCTTATTTTATGTCAATAAATTATGGGAATGCAGCAACCGCTACATTGTTGCAGTATTTAGCACCTATATTTATTATAGTTTATTTAGCAATTAAAATTAGAAAAATTCCAAGTAAAAAGGAGATGATTGCAGTTTTTTTAGCTATTTTGGGGACATTCTTCCTTGTTACAAATGGAACTGTTGATAAATTGACTATTTCATTTTCAGCAATATACTGGGGCTTAGGCTCTGCAATAGCTCTTGCATTTTATACAATATTTCCAAAAAGTTTACTTAAAAGATGGGGGTCTTTCATTGTTGTTGGATGGGGGATGATAATAGGGGGAATTGGATTAAGTTTTATAAATCCTCCATGGAAAATTGATGGGCAAAATTGGTCCTTGATTACTGCATTATATATAGGATTTGTGGTCATATTTGGTACATTAATAGCATTTTATTTATATATAGACAGTTTAAGATATATTTCACCAACTGAGGCAAGCTTATTAGGTAGTGCAGAACCACTATCAGCAACAATTGTAACTATTATTTGGATGCATGTAACACTAGGCAGTTTTGAAATAATTGGAGGAGTATGTATTATAGGAACAGTACTTATTTTGACATTAGGATCAAACAGAGAAAATAAAAAATTAAATTAGAAATTGTATGGAATCCAACAGAAAATATTGGGTTCCTATTTTTAATTATTATGAATCATGAGCAGTAATGAAAAGAGGGAATAAAATAATGAAGATGAAATAGTGTGACAGTGAAAGGGATGATGATAATAAGGGTTAAGGATAATATTGGTTTAAATCATAAGACGACATCAGGTTGTGAATTAAGTACGACAATGGACAAAACAACAACCATTTTAGGAAATTATAATTTAGACACCGGCCCGATAATATCGGAATTAAAATATCCAAAAACATCAGATTTTGGTGCAAGAGCCGGATACTTTAATTTATTAAATACACCCGACAATAGTTTCGAGACTCCCAGGCAATTCTGGGAAGAATATAATAGACCCTGGCTGGATCTGGTGATCCAAAGGAAAGACATAATAAAGCTGGCCACATTTCCAGAAAATAAATATTTAATTAGAATTAATGATTATGGAAAATATGAATTAAGTGGATTTGGAAAAGAGTATACTTATTTACGTAAAAACAATTATTATTATGATATTTCGACCAATAGTATGATTCCGAAGGGAGACGATATGAATGATAAAAGCCTGATCAATAATATTTTCAAAGAATTAGCAAGTGAATACTCATTTGATATTTTACTCGAAAATAATAATGTGTATCTCAAGAAAGATGATTTCAATATTGAACTTCTTGTTTCTATGGAAGATATTGATATCATATATGTAGAAAAAAGGGATAATTGTATTTATAGATATTTTATGACACAATTTATAAAAAGAAAATTTGATATGGAAGACCGAAATTTATTTGGAAAACCATGCAATAACCAAGAAAAACTCATAGCAAGGATGAAAGTGATAGAACATGGATTAAAGACAAAGTGGAAACGATTGCTAGAAGGTGATAAGCGATGGAAAGAATTATATGAGAAGGATGCGTTTGGAGGGGAACCAATTATAACAAACCTAGAAAATGAATAGATAATGTAGAAAGCTGCTCATATGGGGCAGCTTTTTGAATTGAATTTTATACTTGACATAGTGTTATAAATGTATATATAATATATACACAATATTCGTTAAATATTTGTATAGAAAGGTGGTCTTATGTGAATATCAATATCAGCAATTCTAGTGGAAAACCGATTTATGAGCAGATATATTCCCAGATGAAAGCGTTAATCGTTTCGGGAGAATTGAAAGAAGGTGACGCTCTGCCGTCAATGAGACTTCTTGCAAAAGAATTACGCATCAGTGTCATTACGACCAAGAGAGCCTATGAAGAGTTGGAAAGAGATGGGTTTATTGTGTCAGTGACCGGGAAAGGAAGTTTCGTAGCGAGTAAAAACATTGATTTTATCAAAGAAGAACATTTAAGAACCATAGAAAATCACATGCAGGAAATTCTTGAATCAGCAAAATTGTGTGGACTTACTTTGGAAGAATTAATAAAAATGTTAGAATTATTATATAAAGGAGAATGACAATGGATTATGCATTAGAAATCAGGAATTTAACAAAGAAGTATAATGGATTTACGTTAGATCATATCAATTTGGCATTGCCGTCAGGATGTATTATGGGTTTTATAGGAGAAAATGGTGCAGGCAAAACGACAACAATTAAGTTAATTCTGGATTTAATTAAAAAAGATTCAGGAGAGATTTATATATTAGGCGAAGAGATAAGTAAATCCCAGAGAATTCTAAAAGAAAAAATAGGAGTAGTAATGGATGAATGCTGTTTTCCTGAAAATTTAGATATCAAAGAAATCAATTTTATCATGAAAAAAATTTATAAGACATGGGACGAATCCTTATTCAGACAATATTACACACGATTTGGATTAAAAGAGAAACAGCCTGTGAAAGAATATTCAAGAGGTATGAAAATGAAACTTTCAATCACTTGTGCATTATCTCATGGTTCTCAGATTTTAATACTAGATGAAGCGACTAGTGGCTTGGATCCTATTGTAAGAGATGAAATATTAGATGTTTTTTTAGAGTTTATACAGGATGAACGTCATTCTATTTTTATTTCTTCTCATATTATTAGTGATTTAGAAAAAATATGTGATTATATTACATTTCTACATAAAGGAAAAATAATATTTAACGACTCTAAGGACTTACTGCTTGAAAAATATGGTGTATTAAAATGTTCTGAAAGTGAATTAAAAACAGTTGATTCATCAGCGATTATTGGTTATAGAAAAAGTGGTTTTGGAGTGGAAGCATTAGTAGAAAGGGAAAAAATTGCTGGAAGTTTATTAGTAGATCCCGCTTCTATTGAGGACATCATGTTATATTATATTAGGGAGGGAAAAAAATGATTGGATTAATCTTAAAGGATATTATGAACTTAAAAAAGCAAGCAAAAATATATATATTATTACTTGCGTTTTATGGATTTTTAGCATATTCCAATAAAGAAATGTCCATGGTAACTGTTATGATTTGTCTTTTGAATGTAATGCTTTCGGTTACAGCATTAGCTTATGATGAAAAGGCAAATTGGGAAAAATACGCATTGTCGATGCCAATCACTCGAAAGGATTTGATAATGAGTAAATATTGTTTAGGGTTGCTTGGATTAGGTTTTGGAGTATTAGTGTCAATTGCTTTTTCTCTTATTATCCCAGGGGTGAATACGAAAGTAAATAATCTTATGATTTTATATGCGAGTCTGGCAGGTTTGGGGGCGCTATCGATCCTTTTCCCACTTTTGTTTAAGTTTGGTGTTGAAAAAGGGAGACTGATGATGATGTTGATGTTTTTTTTACCGACTGTTGGCATTGTACTTTTTAGTAAGCTGAATTTGCCACCACCTAGTATTGAAACAATTGAAATAATAAAAATAGGAATACCGATTTTTGTAATACTTCTATTCGTAATTTCCATTATAGTTTCAAATATCATTTATAAGAAAAAAGAGTTTTAAATAAGTAAAAAGGCATGTGAAAATATGCCTTTTTTTTAATTGAAAATTACGTTGTTATTAAATGTAAAAGTCTTCAAAGTAGAAAATAGTTGAATTAATGACATAAATAAACATATCAACATTATAGTTTATATAGTTTAAAAAAAATTAAGATATAATTATACAAAAGTATTTGAATTTTATTGTAAAAAAATCTATAATGACTTTTAAATATAAGGGAAACAACAAAGAAAAGAGATGAGGAGTAGATGAAAATAATTACGAAAGATTTGGGGGCAAAGAAATGTTTAAGATAGCTATATGTGATGATGAACAAGGAGTTTGTTCTGAAATTGAAAAAATGGTTCAAGAGTATGGTCATAAGCATTTTCTTAAGATTGAAACAGAATTATTTTTTTCAGGTGATAACTTAAAAAGTCGTCTAGAGAATAATTCATTTGATATCATCTTTCTGGACATTGAATTAAGTGGTGCCAATGGAGTAGAGATTGGGCAATACATACGTCATGAATTAGAAGATGAAATTACAAAGATTGTGTTTGTTTCAGCAAAAGGGAAATATGCAATGGAGTTATTCAAAATACGTCCGTTAGATTTTCTGCTTAAACCAATTCCACAGAAGAGTTTAGAAGAAACATTAGGAGAAGCGATTTATTTAATAAGAAGGGGAAATCGTTTTTTTGAATATAGGATTGGGAAAACAGTATATCGGACACCATACAAAGACATTTTATATTTTAAAAGTGAAGGGAAAAAGATTAAAATTGTCTTTGTAAGAGAAGTAAAAGAATTCTACGGAAAACTTAAACAAGTTATGAAAGAGTTAGGGACTCAAGATTTTATGCAAATACACAAATCCTATTTAGTTAATCCAAATTATGTTGTAGAATATAAATATGAATGGGTTAAGATGACGAATAACGATATTTTGACAATTAGTCAGGCAAACAGAAAAAAGATAAGAGACAGAATAAGAAATAGAGAATGCAGAGGATTTAGTTATTAAATTGAATAAAAGAGTTCCATAGAAATCATCCTATTTTTAGGATGATTTTTTTTGTCCACCTTGAGATAATGTATGAATGAAAATGATAGAAAGGAGTATCCTATAAATGAATACTGGAAATAAAATCATCACTGATGGAGAACGATAGAAAAATAGTATTTTAGGAGGCTTGGATGTCAAAAATAGCAATCATAGATGATGCAATCAAAGAAGATTTTTTGACAAATAAGATTGTGAAGGAGCGCATTGTAATATATGATGATAAGCCGGATGGAAAAGAAATACAAACGATAAATCATTATACCCATGCAACCATATGCGCTATCGTCTTGGAATATTGTACAGAAAATTATGAACTAATCAGTGTTCAAATAATGAAAGATTGTAATACACCTGCAAACATTGATTCTCTTGTCAGAGCTTTGGAAGTATGTCTGGATTTAAAAGTTGATATTATTAGTATGAGTGTAGGAACGGTTCGGTTATCAGAGTCACTAAAACTGAACCGGATTATCCAAGAACTGGCCAATAGAAAGGTAATAATGGTTGCGGCTGGCAGCAACCAACAATTGATAACGTTACCAGCTTCTTATCCTGAAGTAATAGGTGTTCAATCTGATATTAACAGTTTTTTGAAACCTTTAGAAATTGCAGTACATTCAAAATGGTGGCTGGGACTGCAAGTAACTGCTAATTGTGATTTAGATTTTTTTAAGAAATTTTTTATTGATTCTACCAGTAATAGTTTTGCAGTACCTGTAGTGGTATCTTATATTAATTCTTATATTAATAAAAATAAAAATCCAAGTATAGAAACAGTTTTGAAGTATTTAGATAAAATAAGTTCAAAAGAAGTTGTTATTGAATTAGATAAAAAAGTATTAGAATCAAGTAAAATTAAAATTCCACATGTTTGTATGGTGATTCAGGAATTTAAAGATTTTGAACTTGGGAAAGAGATAATAAATTATTTATATAATAATTATAATATTGAGTGTGTTGGTTTTACAAAAAATAGAAGTATGGAAGATATACGTTTTTTAAACATAAAAAAGTGTGGGCTAGAGGCAGAAATTATAGAAATAATGATAGAAAAATTTTGTGAAGCTGAATTAATTTTTTCTATTTTATTAAAAAAGGATTTTATAAATCTGAGTTCCAAATTTAACATTGATTTGGTGATATCTTTAAACGTAGAACAGACAGTATTTGAGGTTGATGGAAGGAAATACGCTTTTTTAATTGGAGAAGAAAGCAGGAATGCCGGATATATAGGAGACTTAATCATAGAAATTCTTTCATAGGAGAGAAGATATTCTAGTAGATTAAAGAATGGAGAAACACTATGAGTGTATGGAGAAGGGCTGTGCTGCATGTAAAAAGAGAATGGAACAAGTCCTTATTTTTATTTTTACTTTTTTTAATATTATCTTCTTTTTTGTTGAGTGGATTAACGATTCGTAATGCAACCGTTTTTATAATAAAAAAACTTCGAGAAAATGTAGGAGCAGAATTTCGGGTGGAAGGGAGTTCTTCTAACAATTTAGGAGATGAACTAATTAAGAAAATTATGTCTGGCGGAGGTATTAGAGATTTCAATGGACAAAATACCTTTTATTTAGCTGCCAAAGATTTAGTGTTGGAACCTGGTCATTATGCAGGGACAGGAGAAATATGGGAGAAGGTACCTAAATTTATCAGTAATACAAAAAGTCAATTGAATCCTTATTTCTCAAACAAACAATTTGTAATGACACAAGGGCGTCATATTATGCCAGATGATGATGGAAAAATTGCTATTTCAGAAAATTTAGCCAATTATAATAATTTGTATATAGGGGATACGATTTCTGTAACAGTAGATGAGGAATTTGGAAAAGATAATAAGGATGCGATAGGTAAAACACTAAAATTAAAGATTACCGGTATTTTTAAAATTGCTGTGACCCAAGATAGGGTAGATGATACTGTTGAAAGTGAACTGCCTGAGAATTTTATCTTTACTGATAATAAGACAGGACATCGTATCTATGAGTTATTGTCGGGTAAGAAATCGATTCATTATCGTTCCGGAGTAAGTTTTTATGTAAAGGATCCTAAAGAACTTGATAAAATAATAAAGAAATTGCAGGCAAGAAAAGATATTAATTTGAATTCTTTTAAAGTGATTAAAAATAATAAGAAATATGAAGAGTTGGCAGCACCTTTGGAAAATTTAAATAATTTGGTTAAAATTATGGTTTCTTTTATTCTTATGATTGGTATTCTTTTATTAACATTTATTTTGACGTTGTGGATCCGTGAGCGGATTTACGAAGTTGGAATTTATCTCTCGATTGGAAGCAGTAAATTAGTTATATTTAGTCAGTTTTTACTAGAATTTTTATTAATTGCTTTGATTTCATTCGTATTCTCTTACACTATTTCTGTAATTATCTCTGAACAATTATGGAATTTTATTTTGAGAAACATTTCAGTTTTGAATCTTGAGAAGATGGCTGAAGAGATATGGTCTCAAAGTAAAGAAATTAATACGACAGTTGGAATTTTAGAGTTTTTAGCAGTTTTGACTATTGAAATTTTGGTTATCCTTCTTACTGTCAGTATTTCATTTTTTTCTGTCATACGCCTAAACCCCAGAGATATTTTAGCCAAAATGAATTGAAGATACATGGAAAGAAGGATTATATGAATTCATTTCAAAGAGCTGTCTTATATAACATAAGAAAAATAAGAAAAAATTTAATATTTTTTTGTATCCTTCTATTTATGACAATTACAGTATTAATCGGGTTATCGATATATCTGGCAACCAACCATGAAATAGAAACTCTGCGGGAAACTATTGGAGGAAGTTTCAAAATAGAAGCAGTTTATAACAAGGAGGATCCTTCCGTATGGGAAATTAGGCAGGAAGATGGAACAATGCAATATACAGGCCCGCAAGTGGATGACGAATTAATTGAAAAAGTAACAAAAATTGAAGGGATTAAATTTTATAATGCCGTTTTTACGTGGGAATTATATACGGATGATCTAGAGTTATTTCATGGTTTGTTTACTTATGTAAATCAAATTGAGGAGGAGAAAGAGCGTGGGGCTGAAATGCTGGAAAAAACTACGAGTTTTATTGGTAATACAAATACAGAAAATAGTAGTTATTTTAGGAATGGTTCTTTTGATTTAGTGGAAGGGACACATATTCGAGAAGGCGATTTATATAAAGTTTTGATCTCCAAAAATCTGGCAGAATATAATAATTTAAAGATAGGTGATGCTTTTACTGTTTCTTTACGTGAGAGTACAGGAAGTAAAGAGGATAACCCATATAAATTAAAATGTCCTCCCTTCGATATGGAAATAGCAGGAATTTTTGAAGTCAAGAGTGGTATTGCAGAATCAGAAATGGTACCGGAGACTAGTATATCTGACAATCTTATATTTACAACCATAGATTTTTCTAAAAAAGTACTTTTTTATTTAAATGAGAAAAAATGTCCCTATGATAACTGCACGTTTTTTGTGAAAGATCCAAAAGAATTAATAACTGTTATAGATGAGGTAAAATTAAAAAATATTGTAAAGATGAATTATTTTACGATTCAAGAGGATGATTCTATGTATAAGGAATCAGTAGCTCCTTTAAAAGTCATGAAAACGCTTCTTGCAATATTTGTAGGGATTATAATGGGAGCTTGCAGTCTATTATTATTTATAATTCTCAATATAAGAGTGAAAGGAAGGACCAGAGAAACAGGAATCATGCTATCGTTAGGAATATCCTTCAAAAGTATTACTTATCAATATATATTTGAATGCATCATAATTGCACTCTTTGCATTTTTATTATCTTTTGCAGTATCAAAAGGTATTGCTTCTCAGATTGGGAATTATGTTTTAGAAAAGGTTACGCCGAAACAAGAAGATACGTTAAAAAAAATCACCAAGGAGGATGCTATCCATAATCAGGCACAAGAGCTTACAGAAGATATGTTGAATGTAAAAGCTTCGGTAAAGACACCGGATTATTTATTGATTAAGGTGGGGGTTGGGGAATTTTTGATTGTAATATTAGTGGAAATAATAATAATCTGTTTAAGTGTAAGTTGGGAAATTCTAAAATTATTTAGAAAGAATCCTAAGGAGATTCTTTTGTATTATTGACAACTCTTATACGTTCATGTAAAGTTAAAATGTCTTTATAAAAAAGGCATACTTTAGAATCGAAAGAGAGCGGATGATATGGAGTTAAATAAAGATAATATGAAGAAGCTGATGGGCCTCATTGTATTTACGATATTAGTATTAGTAGGAATTCAAAGGATGGATATGGTTTTAGAAGGATTCTCCTTTGTCTGGCGGATTATTTTTCCTTTTGTTTTAGGGGGCGCAATCGCATTTGTTTTAAATGTGCCGATGCATTTTATTGAGATGAATCTAAATAAACTTATGAAGAAAAGTGTAATCGGAAAGAAAATATCACGCCCTATCAGTTTGATCCTTTCAATATTAATAGTCATTGGTGTGATTTCACTTGTTGCATTTGTAGTAATACCTGAGCTTAGTGTTACATTAATAGGGCTTGGCACTAATATAGAAAAATTTATACCAAAGGCAGAAGCCTGGGTAGAAGAGATGTTTCGAAATAATACACAGATTTCAAATTGGTTAAATGATGTTGAATTAAATTGGGATAAAATGTTGGAATCAGCAATGGAATTTTTTAGAAGTGGAGCAGGGAATGTATTGTCTTCTACCATGATAGTAGCGAAGACCATTGCTAATGCGGTAACAAATATCTGTATTGGATTTGTATTTGCCTGTTATATTTTATTACAAAAAGAAAAATTGCATGTTCAATCTAAGAAAGTATTATATGCATTGCTGCCGAAAAGAAAAGTACTTTCAGTTTTGTATATCAGCAAACTTAGTTATAAAACCTTTGCCAGTTTTGTGACAGGTCAATGCGTAGAAGCTGTAATTCTAGGTTTTATGTTTTTTATTACGATGTCACTCCTTGGATTTCCTTATGCATTACTTGTTGGTATTTTAATTGCGTTTACTGCATTAATTCCGATTTTTGGAGCGTTTATTGGATGTGCAGTCGGTGTTTTTTTAATACTTATGATAAGTCCTGTGAAAGCTTTGGCATTTATATTTTTATTCTTGATCTTACAACAGATTGAAGGAAATTTAATTTACCCACACGTGGTAGGAAACTCTGTTGGGCTTCCATCTATTTGGGTTTTAGTTGCAGTAACAATTGGTGGAAATTTGATGGGCGTGGTTGGAATGTTGATTTTTATTCCTATCTCGTCGGTTCTTTATACTCTATTTCGTGAATGGGTATATAAGAGATTGAAAAATAAACAAATAAAAGATATTGTTTAACCACTGCAATGATTTAAGGTCTTTCCTATATGTAAAAAAGCGTGATACAAACAATTGTTATCACGCTTTTTTACATATAAAATCAGGAAACTTTAAAATAGAATCGGGGTGACAGGATTCGAACCTGCGACCTCACGGCCCCCAGCCGTGCGCTCTAACCAAACTGAGCCACACCCCGTAAAAGCTATTATAACATAATATTAAAAAAATAAAAGTCAAAATTTGAAAAATTTTATACATAAGGAGAAAAAGTATGTTTCGTCTATTTAAGTATATAAAAAACTATAAAAAAGAAAGTATATTGGCTCCGTTATTTAAATTCCTTGAAGCTAGTTTTGAACTTTTAATTCCATTAGTCATGGTCAGAATTATAGATATTGGAATAAAAAATAGAGATATTGAATATGTGAAGAAAATGAGCATAATTATGGTCATACTTGGAATTATTGGTCTTTTATGCTCTTTGGTTGCACAATTTTTTGCAGCGAAGGCAGCAGTAGGATTTGGTTCTTCCATACGAAGAGATTTATTTCAGCATATTCAATCTTTATCCTATAATGAGATTGATAAGATAGGTAGTTCAACAATGATTACCCGTTTGACAAGTGATGTTAATCAGATTCAAACCGGATTTAATTTATTACTCAGACTTTTTTTGCGTTCACCCTGCATTGTATTTGGGGCCATGGTAATGGCATTTACAATTAATATGAAAGCAGCTTTTGTTTTTGTGGTTACAATTCCGGTCATATCTGTTTTTGTTTTGGCGCTTATGATTATTAGCATTCCAATCTACAAAAAAGTACAAAACAAATTAGATAAAGTCCTTTTACTCACGAAGGAGAATCTTGCGGGAGTCAGAGTGATCCGGGCATTTAACAGACAAAAGGATGAAAGTGAAGCATTTGAAAGTGCAAGTTCTGACTTAGTAAAGACACAATTGATGGGAGGAAATATCTCAGCATTACTGAATCCTTTTACGTATGTCATGATTAATCTGGCAATCGTTACACTTGTTTGGATAGGAGGAAAACAAGTGTACAAAGGAATTATCACTCAGGGTGAAGTGGTAGCTCTTGTGAATTATATGTCACAGATTTTAGTCGAGTTAGTAAAATTAGCATTTTTAATAATTATGCTTACCAAATCATTAGCCTGTGGTAATCGAGTGAATCAACTTTTACAAGAAGAAGCCAGTGTCGTTGATACAGCAGAGACCAAGATCATCCCTAAGGATGGTCCAAGTGTAGAGTTCAAAGATGTTGGATTTTTATATCAAGGGGCTAAGGAAGAGGCACTAAGTAATCTTACATTTGTTGCCAATAAGGGGCAGACGATAGGTGTAATTGGAGGTACTGGTTCTGGAAAGAGCTCTCTGGTAAATCTAATCCCACGATTTTATGACGTGATTTCAGGGGAAGTTTTGGTAAATGGAGTAAATGTAAAAGAATATTCTTTACAACAATTAAGAAGTAAGATAGGTATCGTTCCACAAAAAGCTGTTTTATTTCGTGGGACGATACGAGAGAATATGCGTTGGGGGAAAAAGGATGCAACAGATAAAGAAATTTGGGAAGCATTAGAGATTGCCCAAGCAAAAGAAATCGTTGAATTAAAAGATGGAGGATTAGATGCTTTAGTCTTACAAGAAGGAAAAAATCTTTCAGGAGGGCAAAGGCAGCGTCTGACGATAGCAAGAGCATTGGTTAAGAAACCGGAAATTTTGATTTTGGACGATAGTTCATCTGCTCTTGATTATGCAACGGATGCAAAACTTCGTAGAGCTATTCAGACAATTTCTTCCAATACTACAGTTTTTTTAGTATCTCAAAGAGCTGCTACAATAAAAAATGCAGATAAGATCTTAGTTCTGGATGATGGCAAAATAGTAGGATCGGGAACGCATGAACAGCTGATTTTGAATTGTGAAGTATATCAAGAAATCTGTTTATCTCAGCTTTCAAAAGAGGAGGTACAGTAGATGAGTAAAAATAAGATCATTATAAAACGGGTTATAAAATATATAAAAGGATATAAAATTTTTGTTTTTACATCCTTGTTATTTGCTGCGATCAGCGTAGCATTAACTCTATATGTACCAATATTAATTGGTAATGGAATCGACTATATCATAAAAAAAGACCAGGTGGATTTTGAACAGATATTTTTGATTCTTAGGAACATTGTAATATTAGTTGGATTTACATCAGTAAGTCAATGGATCATGAATCTTTGTAATAATAAAGTGACTTATGGTGTTGCAAAGAATGTAAGAGATGAAGCTTTCTTTCATTTAGAAAAGCTTCCGCTTAAATTTGTAGATTCACATGAGCACGGAGATATTGTAAGCCGTATTGTAGCAGATATCGATCAATTTTCAGATGGACTGCTTATGGGATTTACTCAATTATTTACTGGTGTTCTTACGATTTTGGGTACCTTGATCTTTATGTTATCGATTCAGGCAAATATTGCTTTAGTGGTAGTCTGCATAACGCCGATTTCATTAGTAGTTGCCAGTTTTATTGCCAAACATACATTTTCTATGTTTCAAAAGCAATCGGCAACAAGGGGAGAAATCACGTCACTTATTACAGAAATGATTGGGAATCAAAAAGTAGTACAGGCGTTTGGTTATGAAGAAGAAGTAATGAAACGTTTTGATGATGTTAATGAAAGATTAAAAGAGCATAGTTTAAAAGCTGTTTTTTATTCCTCTACCACAAATCCATCCACTCGTTTTATTAATGGCCTTGTGTATACAGGGGTAGGAATATTTGGAGCTATTTCTGCCATGAATGGAATGATTACAATTGGACAAATTACCAGCTTTTTAAGTTATGCGAATCAGTATACCAAACCATTTAATGAAATCTCAGGAGTAGTCACTGAGCTGCAAAATGCGATTGCCTGTGCAGGAAGAGTTTTTGAGTTTATTGATGAGCAGGAAGAAACAGCGGATTTCGCAGATGCAGTAAATCTGGAACATTCTAATGGAAAAGTGGAATTGAAGCATGTTGATTTTTCGTATAATCAAAAAATAGAGTTGATAAAAGATTTTAATTTAAGTGTTGAACCGGGGCAGAGAATAGCAATTGTAGGACCTACAGGCTGTGGTAAGAGTACAATAATCAATTTATTAATGCGTTTTTATGATGTGGATGAAGGTGAAATAAAAGTAAGTGGAAATGATATAAGAAATATTACTCGAAGGAGTTTGAGAGAAAATTATGGAATGGTGCTACAGGAAACTTGGTTAAAGTCAGGAACAATAGCAGAGAATATCGCATATGGAAATCCGAATGCTTCTATGAATGAAATTGTAGAAGCTGCAAAACAGGCTTACGCACATAATTTTATTAAAAAAATGCCTCAAGGTTATGAAACTGTGATTTCCGAAGACGGAGGTAATCTTTCTCAGGGGCAAAAACAACTTTTGTGTATTGCCAGAGTTATGTTGAGGCTTCCACCAATTTTAATTTTAGATGAAGCTACTTCATCTATTGATACAAGAACAGAAATTAAAATACAAAAAGCATTTCATAAAATGATGAAGGGAAGAACCAGTTTTGTGGTAGCGCATCGCTTATCAACAATTAAAGAAGCAGATATCATTTTGGTTATGAAAGATGGTAAGATTATTGAGCAGGGTAATCATGAATATTTATTGGAAAAGCAAGGGTTCTATTATGAATTGTATCATAGCCAATTTGCAATTTGAATTTTAAGTAATGGAATGGAATTTTCCATTCCCAAGGTTCGATATAAATTTGTAAAAAATGTTTTTATTGCATATAAAGGAGAATTTTAAATAGTGTTGTTATATAATAGCTAATTATTATTTATTGGAGGTTAGAAATGTGTATTTTAAAGGTAGATAATATCGAAAAAACATATGGAGATGGTTATAATGAAGTTAAAGCTTTGAAGGGGCTTAGTTTTGTAGTGGAGAAAGGAGAATTTGTTGCCATTTCAGGTAGTTCCGGAAGTGGAAAATCCACGCTGTTAAATATATTAGGCGGATTGGACAATCCTTCCAAGGGAAAGGTATGGATTGCAGGGAAAAATTTAGAGCGTATATATCGAGAAGAGAAAACCATTTTTAGGAGAAAAAATATTGGGTTTATTTTTCAGCAGTTTAATTTGATTCATATATTAAACGTTTATGAAAATATTGTACTGCCATTACAATTAGACGGTCAGAAGATAGACCATAAATATGTAAAGAATATTATAGAAGTCCTTGGATTACAAGATAAAACAGAAAGCATGCCATATGAGTTATCCGGCGGACAGCAGCAAAGGGTTGCAATAGCAAGAGCTATTGTAAATAAACCAGCAATTATTTTAGCGGATGAACCTACCGGTAATTTAGATTCGGAAAATACGAAAAATGTACTTGAATTATTGAAATTTACAATGAGGGAATTTAAACAGACAATGATTATGATAACACACAATGAAGAAGTAGCGAAAACGGCAGATAGAATATTGCGTATTGAGGATGGTATGATATTGAAATAAGCAGAATGGAAAGGAGGGGAAGGTTTATTTTGTACGAATAAGGGAGAATACAATGAACAAACATAAGGAAATTATACAATATTTAAATAAGCGTATTGCAATTAATGAAAGAAGTAAAAACAGAATGGCATCTGTTCTCATAATATCTACTGTTACTGTTATGATTATGCTAACAATTATGATTACGAGCATTGCAACGAATATAAAAGCATCGTATGCTGCAGAAGGGAAAGAATTGGTAGGTGTTGAGTATCAATTGGTGGGACTTGCACCATGGGTTGCCGTAAGTATTTCAGGGGTTTTGGGATTTCTTATGATATACAGTTATTTTTCCCTGAGCCGAGAAAAGGATACAAGGTTTTATACGAAGCTGCTTATGGTAGGAGCTACGAAAAAACAGTTGGTACATATGGTAATCAGGCAGTTCTTTAAAAAAATATTTTTAAATTTGTTTTTAGGAGTAGTTGCAGGCACCACTCTTTGTTTGGGTTTACGTTTTTTTATGAAAAATTTACTTAGAATGCATTTGGAAATCAGCTGGGATGTAAAATACTACTTGATAATAATCGGTTTTGCATTTGCATTTGTTTTTTTTAACATGATGTTATCGGTACTTACTTTGGATGAAACTACACCAAAAGCTACGATAGGGAGTACGGAGTCTACAAAGTGGTATCAGCGTAAAAGTAAATCAGGTGGGAAAATACCTGTAATGGCATTAAAACAGCTTTTTAGCAGATTACCTCAAACGATATTTTATGCTGTATGCATAGCTTGTTGCTTTGTTGGCATAAATCTTCTTATTAATATCTTTATTGAAATATCACCGGAAAAATGGGCTGAACTCTATATGAAATCAGATGTTATGATTGGAACAGAAGGTTATTTTGATGGAATAGTATATGCTCCTAGTGATATGGAAAAGTATAATCCATATGAAAATTTTGATTGTTCGGTCATCAGGAAAGTAAAAGAGAGTAAGTACTTTCAGGCTGGTGGGGCAGTCTATTTCAATTTTGATTATAATACCGTTTCCGATAAAGATGGTAAAAAAGTAATAAGTGATGCTGCGTTGAAAGAGGATAAAAACACTCTACGGTATACAGAAAAATATGAAGATAATGTGTTTGATTTTGCATTTGCAGAAAAAGATTGCAATGGGAATTATCAGATGGCCTTATATGGGGCGGATGATTATATTCTATCAAAGCTGGAAGTATTAGAAGGGGAAATTGATTTAGATAAGCTGGCAACCGGGAAGTATATCATATATTGTGCACAGTCATCATGGGGTCTGTATGATTTTGTGCCGGAAGATGCCAATACGCTGGATTTTTATCATGTGGGAGATACCGTTACCGTAGCATATGATAACAGTGCCACAGAAAAAGAATATACTGTTCTTGCTGTATGTAAAGCCAATTTAAATACAGAAATACGGTTTAGCGTTAAAAATATGTTTCGAAATGTGATATTTTATTTGCCAGCTTCAGAATATGGTGAACACATAATAAGTAAAAAATGTATTAATTTTTCAGCAGATGCAGTTCCTGGCTATGGGAATCGGTTTTTATCAGAGGTTAAATCCATACTTAAGAATTATAACGCAGGAATAAAAAAAGAAATTATAAAAGCTGAATTAACAACGGAAACAAAGGAATCAGTTAAAAATAAAGTTTACAATGATCAAACTATACAGAGTGTAATATTTTTAGGAATGTTTTTACTTCTGGTATTCGGTGCATTAGGTATTGCTGGAAGGGTTATCGCTAAAGTGTCAGACAGTTTAGTTAATGCACAAGAATATGCCGTACTAGAATGTATAGGGATGACGAGAAAGCAGTTTTATAAGAGGTTTTTAATGGAAGAACTTTATTTTATTTTGATTCTGACTGTTTTGACTTTTGGAGGAATATCTGTGGTGAATAGTATATTCAACCCCTTGTTAGAACAGTCTGGAATGCTAAAATACTGGAGTGGTTTTAAATCAGAAACAGTTGTTTTGATAGTTCTACTTATTGTATTATTTATATCAGAGGTTTTCATATCTATTGTTTTTTTTTAGAAAGTCATGAAAAAAAGTCTAGCTGAGAGGATATATATGGAATAATCTAGAGAATAAATAAAAACATAGCCAATTTGCAATTTGAAGATTTTAAAATTGCATTGGAAATAATTATTTGTTATAATGTAGTGATGTTCAAGGGAAATTAGGAGGGTCGAAATGCAATCATATAAAGAGTTGAGTAAGGAAGAGTTACTCCAGAAGAAAATACAATTAGAAGAAGAATATAAAAAAGTGATGTCAGAGAATATTAGTTTAGACATGTCGCGCGGAAAGCCGGGAGCAGATCAATTAGATATATCTATGGAAATGATGGATGTCTTAAAAAGTACTGACAATCTGGTATGTGAACAGGGTGTAGATTGTAGAAATTATGGTATTTTAGATGGAATAAAGGAAGCCAAAAAACTTTTAGCAGACATGTCGGAAGTACCAGTTGATAATATGATTATTTTCGGAAATTCCAGTTTAAATATTATGTTTGACACTGTTTCCCGATCAGTAACACATGGAGTTATGGGAAGTAAACCATGGTGTAAGCTGGATAAAGTGAAATTTTTATGTCCGGTTCCCGGTTATGACAGACATTTCTCTATTTCTGAATATTTTGGTATAGAAATGGTCAATGTTCCTATGACGGTTACTGGTCCTGATATGGATATGGTTGAAAAACTGGTAAAAGAAGATGATTCAATCAAAGGTATCTGGTGTGTACCCAAATATTCAAATCCTCAAGGTATTACATATTCAGATGAAACTGTTCGTAGGTTTGCCCGCTTACAGCCGGCAGCGAAAGACTTTAGAATATATTGGGATAATGCTTATGGAGTACACCACTTATATGAAGATGATCAGGATTATTTAATAGAAATCTTAGAAGAATGTAAAAAGGCCGGCAATCCGGATATGGTTTATAAATTCTGTTCTACTTCCAAAATCAGTTTTCCGGGTTCAGGTCTTGCTGCTATCGCTACATCCGAACCGAATTTAGAAGAAATTAGAAAGCATATGACGATACAAACAATTGGCCATGATAAATTAAACCAATTGAGACATGTTCTTTTTTATAAAGATTTTGATGGTATGATAGATCATATGAAAAAGCATGCAGAAATTTTAAGACCTAAATTTGAGATGGTTCTTACTATTTTGGAAAGAGAACTTGGAGGTACAGGACTTGGAGAATGGATTTCTCCCAAAGGTGGATATTTTATTTCCTTTGATTCTATGGAAGGGTGTGCAAAAGAGATTATTAAAAAATGTAAGGAAGCAGGAGTAGTAATGACTCCGGCTGGTGCTACTTATCCATATGGAAAAGACCCACATGATTCTAATATTAGAATTGCTCCTACGTTTCCAAATTTATCTGAATTAAAAAAAGCTACAGAATTATTTGCACTTTGTGTGAAACTGGTAGGAGTAAATCAATTACTTGAAAATAAATAACTATGAAAAGCTGATATCAAACGAATGTTTGTATCAGCTTAATTATTTATACAGAAATTTTCACTATTTATAGTTATAACTTTGCAAATATCATTCAAGACTTTATAAATTAGTACTGTTAAAGTATTTATCAATGGATAGGCGGGAGGTAAGTATGGAAGAAATTAGAAAAGTGTGTTATGACAATCAATTAAAAATAGAAGCATATCAATTCCAAGGAATAATGCAGAAGTTTCCCAATCATTTTCATGACTATTATGTTATTGGATTTGTAGAACATGGAAAAAGAAGCTTATCTTGTAAAAATAAAGATTATATTGTTGAAACGGGAGATTTGATATTGTTCAACCCAAGAGATAATCATTCCTGCGAACAGATAGATCAAAGAGCTTTGGATTATCGCTGTTTGAATATAAAAGAAGATATTATGTTTGAGCTTTTAGAATCGTTTATAGGCATGAGAGTTTTGCCTAATTTTTCAGAAGCTGTCATTTTTCATTCTGAATTAATTGCTCAATTACGTGATATGCATGAAATGATTATGCAGAAAAATAACTCATTTTTAAAAGAAGAACTATTTTTGTTTCTTATTGAACAGATAATATCAAAATATGCAAAAATGAAACCGGCTCAAGTAAATATGAATGAAAAACATGTGAAAAAGGTTGTTGAATATGTAGACATGCATTATCAGGAACCTATTACCTTGGGAGATTTATGTGCCGCTGCAGATATCAATAAGTATGCTTTGTTAAGAGCATTTACAAAAATAAAAGGAATTACCCCGTATCAATATCTGCAGAGTATTAGAATCAATAAGGCAAAAAAATTATTGGAACAAGGTATGTTACCTATTGATGCTGCAATGAAGACTGGTTTTTCAGATCAGAGTCATTTTTCAAATTTTTTTAAGAGATTTATTGGATTAACACCAGGACAATACAGAAATATTTTTAAGGAGTGATGTAAAGTGAAAGAGAATAAAAACTTACAAGGGCATTTAATGGCTATAATAACGATTCTTATATGGGGTACGACTTTTATTTCAACGAAGATACTTTTACGTGATTTTACGCCTGTTACGATTTTGTTTATACGTTTTATCATTGGATATATAGCACTCTTTTTGTTTTATCCAAGAGCTTTAAAGCTTAATGATAAAAAGCAGGAAATAATTTTTGCATTGGCTGGGTTATGTGGTGTTACGTTATATTTTTTGTTGGAAAACATAGCTTTAACCTATTCCTTTGCTTCTAATATTGGAGTGATAATTTCAGTTGCACCGTTTTTTACTTATTTATTTGCAAATAAGCTACTTCGCAAGGAAGGACTTCAAAAGAGTTTTTTTATTGGATTTTTACTTGCAATGATAGGAATTGCTTTTATTAGTTTTAATGGAAGTAGTGTATTTAAGTTAAATCCGATGGGAGATTTTTTGGGAATACTAGCTGCCTTGGTATGGGCTGTTTACTCGATACTTACTAAGAAACTTGGAGAATATGGATACAATATTGTTCAGACTACCAGAAGGATTTTTTTCTACGGATTAGTATTTATGATACCGGCAGTTATATTGTTGCCTTTTAACATAGAGGTGGGAACACTTATAAAACCAATTAATTTACTAAACTTATTTTATTTAGGATTTGGGGCGTCCGCAATATGCTTTGTTTCATGGAATTGGTCTATTAAAGTATTGGGAGCAGTGAAAACTAGTGTTTATATTTACTTAGTTCCAGTCATTACAGTGATTACATCCGCATTTATTCTAAAGGAACAGATAACATGGCTGTCTGCGTTAGGGACCTTACTGACATTAATGGGATTGATTTTATCGGAAAGAAAGCAAAAGAAACCAAAAGACGAGACCAATTTAATCCTATTTAAACAGAGTAAGAATTCTGTGAGCTGATACGATTGATTTACAATGATTTGTATGGTAGAATCTGGGTGTAAATAAAATAAAAGGAATAAAATTAAGAATATGAAAAAACCACAAATTCCAAAAGAACTTAATTTAATACAAGACTTTTATACCTATACGAGAGAATATTTGCAGGAAGAGATTCCGATTATAGGGATTAAAAGTTATGACCAGAGATTGGAAGACAAGGATTTATATAAAGTAGAGATACGGAAAAGTATTTTTAAGAATTGTATGTTTTTGAATTGCAACTTTGAAAAAGCCGGTTTTGTCGATGTAGAATTTCAGTCTTGTGATTTGTCAAACTGTATTTTCGCAGGTTCTTATTTTGAACGCTGCCGGTTTATATCCTGTAAATGCTTGGGCATAGATATGAATGAATCATTAATGAAACAAACAGTGTTTGAACAATCAAATTTTAGATATTCAAATTTTAATAAAACGAAAATTTCAGATGTTTTCTTTGACAATGTAGATTTTACAGAAGCTTCATTATCTGAAGCAAAACTGAAAAAATTTTCTGCAATAAATTCTCGTTTTATAAAAAATAACTTTTTCAAAACGATGTTAGCGACGGTTGATTTTACTAAAAATGAGTTTGCCGCTCCTACGGTATCAACTCCGCCTGTAGAACTTAAAGGAGCCATCATCAATATGTTTCAAGCAGCTAATTTAATTGGACTTTGGGGAGTTATTGTTAATTGAACAGATAGTTATTAGGGGTGTTGCACAAAATTATGTGACGCTCTTTTTTTATTATTAAAATTAGTGTGTGGCTAAAAGTTCAAGTGAAATATTTTGTAGAATTAAGTATTGACAAATATATCGGTTTACGATATATTTTATTACGGAAGACGATATAACGGTTTGCGATATGATAAAGAAGGGAGAGATAAAAATGGCCGAAAAAATGGACCGGGGTGCATTAACAGAAGCAGTGTATTACATAATGCTTTCACTTTTTGAACCAATGCATGGTTACGGAATAATGCAGAATGTTACTAATTTAAGTAAGGGAAGAGTAACGTTAGGTCCTGGAACTCTCTATGGTGCAATTAATACTTTGCTTGAAAAGAAATGGATTCAGGCGGTTGAAGGAGAAAAAAAGTCAAGGAAAAAAGAATACATTATTACCCAAGAAGGAGAAAATATGATAGATGCTGAATTAGAGCGTTTACAGGAATTGCTTGATAATGGTCACCGGGTAGTTGGGAGGAAAGAGAAGTGAAAAAAACTGTTTTTAAACCTTTTTATAATTATGAGAAAGAAGAAAAATGGTTGAATCAAATGTCTTTAAATGGACTTCAATTAGTAGGATATTATTGGGCGGTCTATGTTTTTGAAGAAGGAAAACCTGATGAGTATGAATATCGTATAGAATTTATGAGACATTTTGGAAAACATCCTGAAAATCTTGAATACATTGAGTTTTTAAAAGAATTAAAAGTAGAGTGTGTTGGTACATATATGTATTGGTCAATATTACGAAAGAAAAAAGAAGATGGACCATTTGAAATATTTTCAGGTATGGAAGATAAAATGAAACAATACAAAAAGATAAGAAATTGGTGGTTTTCATTGGCAGCTCTAGAATATTTTATTGCACTTTATGAAATGATTTTAGGAATTTACTTAAAAAATTCCAACGAAAGTGTTACATGGTTTCCTTTTTTTTGCGGATTTCTTCTTATTGTTGTTGCAACCTGTTTGTTTAGTGTAGGAATACCATTACATAAAAAGATTAAATGTTTAGAAAAAAACAAAGAATTATTTGATAATTAACAATTATAAAATAAATATTTCCAGAAGGGAGAAACAGATGGTTTTTGAAGTAAAGAATATAAGAAAAAGTTTCGGAGAAACAGAAGTACTGCATGGAATATCTTTTCAAGTAGAAAGTGGAAAAGCGTTAGGATTATTAGGTAGGAATGGTGCAGGAAAAACAACTACCATTCGAATTTTGATGGATGTATTCCGTGCAAATTCAGGAGAAATTTTAATGGATGGGAAGCCTTTTGACAGAAGTAAATATCAAATAGGATATCTGCCTGAAGAAAGAGGACTTTATCCAAAAAAGACAGTGATCGAGCAAATGATTTATCTGGCTTGTTTAAGAGGTATTTCCAAAAAAGAAGCAAGTGATAATTCTAAAAAGTGGCTCAAGCGCTTGGAAGTATCTGAGTATGAAAATAAAAAACTGGAAACTTTATCGAAAGGGAATCAACAGAAAGTGCAGTTGGCTTCTACATTGGTATGTAATCCTGAAATCGTTATTTTAGACGAGCCTTTCAGTGGTTTAGATCCTGTAAATTCTCAGATATTAAAAGATGTAGTAAAAGAATTAATACAGCAGGGTAAACTTGTTATTTTTTCAAGTCATCAGATGGCATATGTGGAAGATTTTTGTGAAAATATAGCAGTAATTAATCGTGGAAATATTGTTTTAAATGGAGAATTAAAGGAAATTAAAAAGGATTTTGGTAAGGGAAGAGTTATTATAAGTTCTGAAAATTATTCTTTAGAAGAGTTAAAACAGAAATGTGAGAGTATTTTTTCCCAAATGGTAATAGTGAAAGATATAAAAAAAGATTATCTTATTTTAGAACTAAAGGAAAATTACAAAAAGAACAATCTTTTAGAAGAAGTTTTAAAAACGGATATTGAATTAGAGCATTTTGGAAATTATGAACCATCATTAAATGATATTTTTGTTGCAAAGGCAGGTGAATAAGAATGAAAAAATTTATTACGGTGTTACAATTTGAATTGACGAATTATTTTAAAAATAAAACATATATAACAACAACGCTTATTATAGCGTTTATTATCGGTATATTTTTTACTCTTCCTCGTTTTATTGATATGTCAGATTTTTTTGGTGTTCCCATGAAATCACTTGAAAAAGAGAAGGAAGAAGTGCCAGAGGAAGAATATCAAAAGTTTGCCTTATTAGATCAGAATGGATATTTTAAAGAACAGACGGTATTGAAAGCCGCATTTCCCGAGACAAAGTGGATTATAGCAAAAAATATTGAAGAAATAAAGTCATTAGTGGAAAAAGAAGACGTTGATTGTGGTTTTGTAGTAAAATCAACAACAGAACTTGAATATTATGTTATAAATAAAGGAATGATGGATAGTAATACGGAAACTTTTAAAGAAGTTCTAAATACGATAGGCCGGCAAATATATTGTCAGAAAAACGGACTTGATTATGAATCCATTCAAAAAGCATTCAATCAACCTGTTAATGTAAAAGAGCAAGTTCTTGGTAAAGATACGATGAAAAACTATTGGTATTGTTATTTTTTAATTATTATTATTTTTATGATGATTATATTTTATTCTAATATGATAGCTACTTCTATTACAGCAGAAAAGAGTAATCGCTCTATAGAGGTTCTTGTAACCAGCGTCAATTCTAATTTTCTGATTTTTGGTAAAGTCATAGCAGGAGCTTTAGCAGGAGTGGTTCAGACTGGAATTATTATATGTGAAATTTTAGTATTATATAAAGTGAATCGGGAATATTGGAATGGTGTATTAGATATGTTCATGAAAATACCTGCAGAGTCTTTAATTACTTTTGCATTTTTCGGGCTTGGTGGTTTCTTGTTCTATGCCTTCTGTTATGGAGCTGTAGGGGCATTGGTTTCAAAGACAGAAGATTTGAATAAGAGTACCGGAGGTATTCAGATGATTATTATGTTTGTTTACTTTGGGGTTTTGATGCAGTTGCAAAATGTAGACGGAATCTTTATAAAAGTTGCTTCCTTTTTACCATTCAGTTCTTATAGTGCAATGTTTGCAAGAGTTGCATTAGGTAAGGTAGAACCTTGGGAAGTAATCGTATCGTTTCTCATTTTATTGATATCAGTAATAGGTGTAGGGATTTTAGGTGCAAAAATTTATCGTATGGGTACATTACGTTATGGAAATCCAATTAAAATTTCTCAGGCTTTAAAGACGTTAAGACAGAAATAAATTAATCTACTTCCATAAGGATAGAAAATATGTTAAAATGTTTGAATATTAAGAGCTACACAGGAGGAACACTATGGAAAATGAAGTGGTATCAAAAAATTTCATTGAGCAAATAATTGAGAAGGATTTGGAAGAAGGATGTTGTGATTCAGTTCATACCCGTTTTCCCCCGGAACCTAATGGTTATCTGCATATAGGACATGCTAAGTCTATTCTTTTAAATTATGGTCTGGCTAAGAAATATAATGGCAAATTTAATATGCGATTTGATGATACAAATCCAACAAAAGAGAAGATTGAATATGTAGAGTCTATTAAGCAGGACATAGAATGGTTAGGAGCTGATTGGGAAGAACGCTTGTTTTTTGCTTCTGATTATTTTCAGCAAATGTATGAAGCGGCAGTTTTACTGATTAAAAAAGGAAAAGCGTATGTTTGTGATTTGACCGCAGAGCAGATACGTGAATATAGAGGCACATTAAAAGAACCCGGGAAAGACAGCCCATATCGTGAACGAAGCATAGATGAAAATCTTATATTGTTTGAGCAGATGAGACAAGGGAAATATCAAGACGGAGAAAAAGTTTTAAGAGCTAAAATTGATATGGCCTCCCCGAATATGAATATGCGCGATCCTGTTATTTATCGTGTCGCACATATGTCACATCATAGAACGAAAGATTTATGGTGTATTTATCCAATGTATGATTTTGCACATCCGATTGAAGATGCGATTGAAGGGATTTCCCACTCAATATGTACCTTAGAGTTTGAGGATCACCGACCATTATATGACTGGGTTGTAAGAGAGTTGGAATATGAACATCCGCCAAAGCAGATAGAATTTGCGAAGCTTTATTTAACAAATGTCGTGACAGGAAAACGATATATTAAGAAACTGGTAGATGACGGAATTGTAGATGGCTGGGATGATCCAAGACTTGTCTCTATTGCAGCATTAAGAAGACGTGGGTTTACTCCGGAGTCTATAAAGACGTTTGTAGAGTTATGTGGCGTTTCAAAGAGTAATAGTTCCGTTGACTATGCTATGTTAGAATATTGTATCCGAGAAGATTTAAAATTGAAGAAATCCAGAGTAATGGCGGTATTAGATCCGATTAAGTTAGTAATTGATAACTATCCGGAAGGTGAAGTGGAATATTTAGATGTTGCTAATAATATGGAAAATGAAAATTTAGGAATGAGGAAAATACCATTTAGCCGTGAACTTTATATTGACAGAGAAGATTTTATGGAAGAACCTCCTAAAAAATATTTCCGTTTATATCCTGGGAATGAAGTCCGGTTAATGCATGCATATTTTGTTAAATGTGAAAGCTTTGTAAAAGATGAAAATGGTAAAGTGATAGAAGTCCATTGTACCTATGATAAAGATACCAAAAGCGGAAGCGGATTTACGGGTAGAAAAGTAAAAGGTACCATTCACTGGGTACCGGCAGCAGAAGCTGTTAAAGCTGAGATTCGGCTATATGAGAATATTATTGATGAAGAAAAAGGTATTTATAATGAAGATGGAAGTCTAAATCTAAATCCGAATTCATTAACTGTTTTAAAAGAATGTTTCGTAGAACCTATTTTGAGGGATGCTAAGGTATATGATAGTTTTCAGTTTGTTAGAAATGGTTACTTCTGTGTAGATGCAAAAGATTCTACAACAGATCATTTAGTATTTAATCGAATTGTACCATTAAAGAGTTCTTTTAAGTTACCACAATAAAAAGTAAACGGAGGTAAAAAAATGAGTAGTTTATTCGATGGATTAGAAAAATTTGGGATGAAAAATGATGGGGCTATAGATTTATTTGAACAAAAAAAAGAGGAAGTAGAGACGAAAGAAGAAGTGTCAAAAGATGCATCTTTACAAGAAGAGGATTTTTTGTTACACAAAAAAGTGATGTGCCCTGTTTGTGATAAAGAAATCGTTATCAAAACTGTAAAAAATTCTAAAATCCGTCGTTTGGAGGCTGACAAAGATTTACGTCCTCGTTTTGAAGTGGTCGATGTGCTGAAATATGATGTAGTCGCATGTCCCCACTGTGGTTTTGCAATTTTAGGAATGTATTTAAAAGATATTACATCAATACAGATCCGGCTGATACGTGAAAATATTTCGAGTAAGTTTAAAGCCAGTGCCCGTGTAAAGGAAGAAATGGAAGATTATACTTATGAGAAAGCTATGGAAAGGTATAAATTAGCTTTACTTAATGCTGTAGTAAGGAAAGCTAGAGATAGCGAAAAAGCATATATTTGTTTAAAGGCTGCGTGGACAATACGTGGACAAATGGAAGAAATGCAAAAAAATCCTCAAGAATGGGAAAAGAATAAAGAACGTCTTCAAAAAGAAGAAGAGGAGTTCATGAAAAATGCTTATGAAGGCTTTTTAATAGCAATAAGTAAAGAACAATTTCCGATGTGTGGGATGCAACAAGATACTGTTGATTATATTTTATCGGTTTTGGCAATGCGTTTTGAAAAGTATGATACTGCATCAAAGCTTATTTCAGGAATTCTATCATCAAAAACAACTTCCAGAAGAATGAAAGATAAAACTTTAGACATAAAAACCGAACTTCTCGAAAAAATCAGAAGCTCAAAATCTTAAAGGATGTTTAGTAATGAATGAATTAACGATTAATTTACAAAACGAATCTAAGAAAAAATTATATGAACAGATTTATGAGTATGTTAAGAGAGAGATTCAGTTAGGTAAAATAAAATATAATGACAAATTACCTTCAACCCGAGTTTTAGCGAAACACCTTCAAGTAAGCAGAAGTACTGTAGATTTGGCATATGAGCAGTTAGTTTCAGAAGGATATATTGAAGCTGTTGCCTGTAAAGGATATTTTGTTTGTCAATTAGAAGGTATTTACCAGTTTAAAGAATCAATAATAAGAAATGAAAAAAACTCCCCAAAGGAAAAGTCAAAATATGATTATGATTTTTCCTTAAAAGGAATTGATTTAGAAAATTTTCCGGATAACATCTGGAGAAAATTAATGCGAAATATTTTATTAGAAGATAAAAAGGAATTATTTCAATTAGGTTCTCCTAAAGGAGAATCTTCTTTGCGTTCAAGTATATGTGATTATTTATATCAGGCACGTGGAGTACAATGTTATAAAGAACAAATTATTGTAGGCGCTGGAAATGATTATCTATTAACAGTTTTAAGTCAGTTATTGGGAAAGAACAGGACAATTGCAATAGAAGATCCAACCTATAAAAAGGCATACCTGACTTTTCGAAATTTAGATTATAAAGTTTTAACAATACCTTTGGATAAAAATGGGATTCAGGTTGATTTTTTGGAAAAGACCCAAGCCGATACAGCATATGTAATGCCGTCTCATCAGTTCCCTTTAGGTATTGTCATGCCTATTAGCAGGCGTTTAGAGTTATTGAATTGGGCTTCTAAGAGCGAAGGAAGATATGTTATAGAAGATGACCATGATAGTGAATTTCGTTATGTAGGAAAGCCTATTCCTGCGTTACAAGGTTATGACCATGAACAAAGAGTGATTTATTTGGGAACTTTTTCTAACTCTATAGCCCCGGCGATTCGTGTTAGTTACATGGTACTGCCCGAAAAATTATTGAAAGTATATGAAGATAGGGAACATTTATATACTTCAACTGTTTCACGTATTGACCAAACAATGATTTTTGAATTTATTAATCAGGGTTACTTTCAACGGCATTTAAATCGAATGAGAGCGGTCTACAAATCGAAACATGATATTATTGTGAATGAATTTAAAAAAATGAAAGATATTTGTATCATAGAGGGCGAGAATGCGGGCCTTCATCTTTTAGTAAGATTTATTAATGGTATGTCAGAAGAAATGATAGTGAATAAATTTAGAGAAGCAAGGATTAAAGTATATCCTTTATCTCAGTATTATATTGAACAAATGAGAAATGATTCCGCTACAATTTTGCTTGGATTTGGTTCTTTATCCGAGGATGAGGTGAAAAATGCTGTTAAATTTATAGGAGATATATTTTCTACTAAAACTATATGAAAAGTATTGTTATTATATATAAAATATACCGTTTGTAACAAAATCATACCGTTCACATCATTTTTCTTGTCAAGTAAACATTTTCTTGGTATTACTTTATAGGAAGGGAAGTGTAAGTATGATTTTTTTTATGTGCAGAGGAGTAGTAGAAATTTTGTGCCATCTATTGCAATCGTTTTTATTTATGAGAATCATATTACAGTGCAGGCTAAGAGAGAAAAGAAAGTATTTTGGTATTATTCTGGCACTAATAATTATTATTTTAATGATTGGAATGCAGACAGAGAATCGAATCCTATATTTAACACTGCTCTTAACAATTAATTTTTTAATCGTAGCATTTTGCTTTCAGGGAAATAATTTAAAAAATGGAATGATTTATCTGAGTTCAGAATTTGCTTGGTTTTTAGTAGATTTATTTTTTTCAGCGCTTTTAATTTTTTTGGAGAAAACAAAGGTAAATCTTGATTGGGAATGGAGCTTAGGAAGTATATGTACTGAGGCATTAAAAGTTTTTTTTATTCTATTTATTGGGTATCATTTAAAGATATCCAAGAAAGAAAAAGTTTGGCCGAGATTCGTAAAAAAGTTACCGATTTATTATTATTTTATTTTTGTCAGCTTCCTTTTCTTTACATATGTAGCAGTTCTTACTGTGAAAATCAGTTATGGATTAAAAGACAATCCTACTCTTAGCCAACTATTGCTTGTTTCTGTGGGAGTATTATGTCTTTTGTTCGTAATAAATGGAGGTGCAATGCTTATGCTTAATTCTTCCAGTAACTTCTTCCAAGCACAAAATCAATTAAAAGATGAGTATATTTATGCGCAAAATCAATTTTATAGTGAAATTTATAAAGGAGATTTGGAGATTCAAAAGTTTCGTCATGATACATATAATCAGATCAACAGTATGAAAGTCTTATTAAGGGATAAGAAGTATAATGAGTTAGAAGAATATATGTTATCTTTTTATAATCGTGTTCAGAAGGCTATGAAACAAAAAATTGAGAGTAATAATGAAATGGTAGATGCGATCCTTAATCATTTGATTCTGGAAGGAAAAGAAGAAGGGGTTCCTATTTATCTTTTGGGGAGCTTTCCAGAAGAGATTTCGGTAAATTCATATGATTTGTGTGCTATTCTATCAAATGCAGTTTCCAATGCTATAAAGTTGTGTAAGGAGATTCCGGAGAGTAATAAACGACATATTGAAATAAGTGTAAAGAATTTTCGTAATACACTTTCTATTTCAGTCGCAAATACAGTAGGAAAAATAATTGATAGTGCCTTCTTTGAAAACAAAGTCTGGAAAGAAGATATTAGTAATTTTGGAATAGGGATTCGTACGATAATAGAAGCCGTGGAGCGTAATGGTGGTGAAATTGAATTTAAAAGTCATGAGAACAGAATTGCAATAGAAATTTTATTTTACGATGTAATTATGGAATAAAGATGGTACAAGTTCTAAGCTGCAAGTAATCCACTCTGGTAAATAAGAAGTTTATAATCAAGAAGAAAGGCGGCGATCTCTATAGATGAATATTCATCTATAGAACATCGCTTCTTTTTGTGTCTTTTAAAACAGAAAAGGAGCATCGCTCTACAACTAAAAATAGTTATTTTGCGACACTCACTTTGTTATTCTTCCAATCCAGTTGCTCCATCTGACTCTTGTGTATCTGCTTCAGATACATTGTTTTCTGGAGCAGAAGTGTCAGTGTTTTCCTTTTTCGGTGCTTCTAAGGTAATGGGGACATATTCTCTGGATTTAATGTTTTCCATTTCTAAATCTTCATCCTCGAAATCATCATCAAAATCATCAAAATCATCATCCCAGGAATCTTTTTCAGTATATTTCTTATAAAGAGCAATGCCAACTGCAACTGCAGCGCTGACCATTGCTGCAAATGCTAAGAATTTTAAAAACTTTTTTGCCATAAAATGACTCCTTTCTATAGCTCGTTGTAAATATTGTAATACTTTTTCTGGAAAAAGAAAAGAGGTCAGGTGTAAAAAATTATATAATTTTTTTAGTTGATTTGCCTAACATTTTTCAGGTTCAGGATAGTCTGCACCCAATGTATCAACTGTAACCTTTTTCATTACTTGAGGGGTATCAGGTCTGTCGTTATAGTCTGTATCAGTTTCAGCTATTTTATTCACGATCTCCATTCCTTCCGTGATTTTGCCAAAAGCAGCGTAGGCGCCATTTAAATGAGGTGAATTCTTATGCATAATAAAAAACTGAGAACCTGCAGAATCAGGATTCATTGCTCTGGCCATTGATAAAACACCAGGTTCATGATTCAATTGATTCGAAAAACCATTTTGAGTGAATTCGCCCTTAATACTGTAGCCGGGACCACCCATTCCGTTTCCGTCAGGGCATCCCCCTTGAATCATAAATCCTTTAATAACTCTGTGAAAAATCAAACCATCGTAATAACCTTTTTTAATAAGTGATATGAAATTATTCACTGTATTTGGAGCGATATCCGGGTAAAGTTCTGCTTTCAGAATATCTCCATTTTCCATTTCAATCGTAACGATTGGATTTTGTGCCATAATAAACTCTTCCTTTCTAGTCTGATTGTTGTATAAGCATTGTATCCTAAAACAAGAAGAGAGTCAATCGCCTATAGACAAAGCGAGAAGCCTTGTGATATAATATGCCACAGTAAAGTAGGAAGTTACATGGAGGAAAACATGGGAAACATAGATCAAAGTAAAATTCGGAATTTTTGTATTATTGCGCATATTGACCATGGAAAATCTACATTGGCAGATCGTATTATAGAAAAAACAGGATTGCTTACAAATAGAGAAATGCAAGAACAAATATTAGATAATATGGATCTTGAAAGAGAACGTGGAATCACCATTAAAGCGCAGGCAGTCCGTATTGTATACAAAGCACAGGATGGAAATGAATATATTTTTAATTTAATAGATACTCCCGGACACGTTGATTTTAATTATGAAGTATCACGCAGCCTTGCAGCATGCGATGGTGCTCTTTTAGTTGTGGATGCTGCTCAAGGTATTGAAGCTCAGACATTGGCGAATGTATACTTGGCATTAGATCATGATTTAGACGTTATGCCGGTTATTAATAAGATAGATTTGCCAAGCGCTGATCCGGACAGAGTCGTTGAAGAAATTGAAGATGTTATTGGTATTGAGGCACAGGATGCGCCAAGGATTTCCGCAAAGACCGGGCTTAACGTTGAAGAAGTATTAGAACAGATCGTGAAAAAAATCCCGGCACCTAAAGGAGATAAGGAAGCTCCTTTAAGAGCTCTTATTTTTGATTCTTTATATGATTCTTATAGGGGAGTCATAGTATTTTGCAGGATCGTGGAGGGGAAAGTGAAACCTGGAACTTCTATCAAAATGATGGCTTCAGGAGCGGTGTCTGAGGTAGTGGAAGTTGGATACTTTGGTGCTGGCAGATTCATTCCATGTGATGAATTAAGTGCCGGAATGGTAGGCTATATTACTGCCAGTCTAAAAAATGTGAAAGATACAACAGTAGGAGATACGATTACTGAAGCTAAGAATCCTTGTGCAGAGCCGTTGCCGGGTTATAAAAAAGTAAATCCTATGGTTTATTGTGGTATGTATCCGGTCGATGGTGCAAAGTATCCTGATTTGAGAGATGCATTAGAAAAACTACAGCTAAATGATGCATCGTTACAATTTGAACCTGAGACTTCCGTTGCATTAGGTTTTGGGTTTCGGTGCGGTTTTTTAGGACTGCTTCATTTAGAGATCATCCAGGAACGTTTAGAACGAGAATATAATTTAGATTTAGTTACTACAGCGCCAAGTGTTATTTATAAAGTACACAAAACAGATGGAGAAGTCATTGAATTGACGAATCCTTCTAATATGCCGGAACCTACTGCAATCGCATATATGGAAGAACCGATAGTGAGTGCAGAGATCATGGTAACAACAGAGTTTATTGGTGCTATTATGGACTTGTGTCAGGAACGTCGTGGAACATATATTAGTATGGAATATATGGAGGAGACGAGAGCTTTATTGAAGTATGACTTACCTTTAAATGAAATAATATATGATTTCTTTGATGCGCTCAAATCACGTTCCCGCGGTTATGCATCCTTTGATTATGAGATGAAAGGGTATGAGCGTTCAGAATTAGTGAAATTAGATATATTAATTAATAAAGAAGAAGTAGATGCACTTTCTTTTATTGTTCACAGCGAAACTTCTTATGAACGTGGAAGAAAAATGTGTGAGAAATTGAAAGATGAAATACCAAGGCATTTATTTGAAGTGCCTATTCAGGCTGCAGTTGGAAGCAAAGTAATAGCAAGAGAAACTGTGAAAGCGATGCGTAAAGATGTATTAGCAAAATGTTACGGTGGAGATATTTCACGTAAACGTAAACTACTCGAGAAGCAAAAAGAAGGGAAAAAGCGTATGCGGCAAATTGGTAATGTAGAGATACCGCAGAAGGCGTTTATGAGTGTGTTGAAACTAGATGATAAATAAAGAATTAGAACTTTATCTTCATATTCCGTTTTGCAAAAGCAAATGTAAGTATTGTGACTTTTTATCTGCACCGGCACAAGAAGACGTCAAAATATTTTATGTAGAAACATTGTTGAAAGAGATCAGGCAAAAATCATATATTTATAAAGATTATAAAGTGACTTCAATTTTCTTTGGTGGTGGGACTCCTTCTATTTTGGAACGAAATGAAATAAAAAAAATAATGAAAGTTATGTATCAAGAATTTACAATTGAAAAAGATGCAGAAATTACAATAGAAGCAAATCCGGGGACACTTACTTATGAAAAATTGAACGAATATGTAATGTCAGGAATTAACCGATTAAGTTTGGGACTCCAATCTACTTATAACGAAGAACTTGTACTTCTGGGTAGAATTCATACGTTTGAAGAGTTTGAAGAGAACTATGATTTAGCAAGAGCATGTGGGTTTCGAAATATAAATATTGATTTAATGAGTGCATTGCCAAGACAGACGCTGGAAACATGGAAGCATACATTAAAACGGATCATAAATTTGAATCCAGAGCATATTTCTGCGTATAGTTTAATAATAGAAGAAGGGACTCCTTTTTTTATACAATATCAAGAAGATTGTAAGCGAAGAGAAAAAGGAGAAAAACCCATAATCTTACCAAGTGAAGAGACAGAAAGAAATATGTATTATTTAACAAAGAAATTATTGAGCCAAGCAGGTTTTCAGCGCTATGAAATTTCAAATTATTCGAAGCCGGGAAAAGAGTGCCGCCATAATATCGGTTACTGGACAGATAAATTTTATCTGGGATTGGGACTGGGGGCTGCTTCTTATATAGAGGGAACACGCTTTTCTAATACTTCTATATTGTCAAATTATTTAGAAACAGATTTTAAAGCATATGATGTGGTTGAATTGACATCAAAGGAATCGATGGAAGAATTTATGTTTTTGGGACTTAGAATGATTTGTGGAGTTTCAATGAATAAATTTTATAATAAGTTTCACAGATCTATGGAGGAGATATACGGAGATGTGATTCAAGAATTGCAAAAAGATGGACTCATTCAATTGCTTTTAAAACAAGGGGAGAAAATAATAAAATTAACCGAAATAGGACTGGATGTAAGTAATTATGTATTATCCAGATTTATAATTGAATAGGGAGATATAATAATGATGAAAAAAGTAGTAGTTGCTTTTTGTATTTTATTAAATTTTTTTTTGATAATTGCATCAATAATAAAATATTGCTTGGATAAAAATATAAGTGTGTCTTTGCCAATTTCTACGGAAGGCGGACCGACTAGTATATTTATTGCAGGGCATATTGGAAATGATAATTGGTTATACTTTATAACGGTCGTATTATTAATTATGTCATTAACGGCTTTTTTGGTGGGCCTAAGAAAAAAATAAACTAAGCGTTAATATTAAATTTTCTGAACGGTAGTATTTGGTAAAGTATCTTTTGATATTTTAAAATACTACCGTTGTTTTAATATTTATCTTAAATATGTTTCTTTGCAAAATAAAATTCTTCAAATAAATATTTAATAAAAGTATCAAAATATAAATTAAGTATAAATTTAAAAAATTCTATTGACAAAGAATATTGGGAGTGATATTTTAGATACATAGATATTAGCACTCTAATAGAGTGAGTGCTAACAACTATTAATCTCACATTCAAAAGAATGAAGGAGTGAGTAGCCATGCAGTCATTAGACGATAGAAAAATGAAAATATTGAAAGCGATTATTCAAACATATTTAGAAACAGGAGAACCGGTAGGTTCGAGAACTATTTCTAAATATACAGATTTAAATTTGAGCTCAGCTACCATTCGAAATGAGATGTCAGATTTAGAAGACTTAGGGTATATTGTTCAGCCACATACTTCTGCAGGGAGAATTCCTTCTGATCAGGGATACCGTTTGTATGTAGATGATCTGATGAAGGAAAAAGAAAAAGAAGTCACAGAAATGAAAGAATTGATGATTGAAAAGGCAGATAAGATGGAGAGGGTGTTGAAACAAGTAGCAAAAGTTTTAGCAAATAATACGAATTATACTACTTTGGTCTCATCTCCACGTGGTAATCAAGGTAAGATAAAGTTCACTCAGCTTTCTCCGGTTGATTCCAGACAGGTTCTTGCAGTTATTGTATTAGAAGGAAACATAGTAAGAAATCGGATCATACAGATTAAGAATGAGTTGGATACAGAAACGATTTTAAAATTAAATATCTTACTTAATACAAATTTGAATGGTTTGACATTAGAACAGATTAATTTAGGTCTAATTGCTAATATAAAAGAACAGGCAGGTATTCATTGTAATGTAATCAATGAAGTGTTAGATGCGGTTGTTGAGGCGGTACAGGAAGATTCTGAATTAGAAATATATACAAGTGGTGCTACAAATATTTTTAAATATCCGGAATTGAGTGACTCTGCAAAGGCGAGTGAATTGATATCAGCGTTTGAAGAAAAACAGCAGTTAATTGATTTGGTCTCTGATACCTTTTCTGAAGAAGAAAATACAGGTATTCAAGTATATATAGGTAGTGAAACACCAGTGCAGACGATGAAAGATTGTAGTGTAGTTACCGCTACTTATGAACTGGGAGAAGGAATGAAAGGTACGATAGGAATCATAGGCCCCAAACGTATGGATTATGAAAATGTAATGAATAATTTAAAAACATTAAAGAATCAATTAGATGAAATATTTAAGAAAGAATAAGTTGGAAGGAAAGAAAGGTGAAGCAAGTGGAAGAACAAAAAAGGGAAACCCTTGAGGATGTAATCAATGAAGTTGTAGCTGATGAATTAAAGAATGATCAAGAGGGAGATACAGAAGAAACAGTAGATCTGAAAGAAGATAATGTTCAAGATGCTTCTCAGGAAGAAACAATTGATGAAGAACCTTCGGAAGAAAATGCGTCAGAAGAAGTTGTAGAAGAGAAAAAAAGTATTTTTAAAAAGAAAGAAAAGAAAAATAAAAAAGATGAGCAAATAGAAGAATTAACGGATCGTCTTAAGCGTCAAATGGCTGAGTTTGATAATTTTAGAAAACGTACTGAAAAAGAAAAAGCTCAAATGTATGAAATTGGTGCCAGAAATGTGGTAGAGAAAATATTACCAATAGTCGACAATTTTGAAAGAGGCTTATCAGCAGTTCCGGAAGAAGAAAAAGAAAATTCTTTTTTCGAAGGAATTGATATGATATATAAACAATTGATAACAACATTAGAGGAACTTGATGTAAAACCGATTGAATCTGTTGGTGTTGAATTTAACCCCAATTATCATAATGCAGTTATGCACATAGAAGATGAAGAGGTTGGAGAAAATATTGTAGTTGAAGAATTTCAAAAAGGATACACATATAGGGATAATGTAGTTAGACATAGCATGGTTAAAGTTGCAAATTAGATGAAACTGAAACAAAGATTATAAATTTTAGAAATTAGGAGGAAATAAAAATGGGAAAAATTATTGGAATCGATTTAGGAACAACAAATAGTTGTGTAGCAGTAATGGAAGGTGGAAAACCTGTAGTTATTGCAAATACAGAAGGTGCCAGAACTACACCATCAGTGGTAGCCTTTACAAAAACAGGTGAAAGATTAGTAGGTGAGCCTGCGAAACGTCAGGCAGTAACCAATGCGGAGAAGACAATATCATCTATTAAAAGAGATATGGGAACAGACAGAAAGAAAACAATTGATGACAAAAAATATTCTCCACAAGAAATCTCAGCTATGATTCTTCAAAAATTAAAATCAGATGCCGAAGGATATTTGGGAGAGAAAGTAACAGAAGCAGTTATTACAGTACCGGCTTACTTTAATGATGCACAAAGACAGGCAACAAAAGACGCAGGTAAGATTGCTGGTTTAGATGTAAAACGTATTATTAATGAACCAACAGCAGCAGCTTTAGCTTATGGTCTTGATAATGAAAAAGAACAAAAAATCATGGTATATGATTTAGGTGGTGGTACTTTTGATGTATCCATTATTGAAATTGGTGAAGGAGTTATTGAAGTATTAGCTACTTCAGGAGACAATAGACTTGGTGGAGATGATTTCGACCAAAAAATTACAGACTATATGTTAGCAGAATTTAAGAAACAAGAAGGTGTTGATTTATCAACCGATAAAATGGCACTTCAAAGATTAAAAGAAGCAGCAGAAAAAGCGAAAAAAGAATTATCCTCAGCTACTACAACAAATATTAACTTACCATTTATTACAGCAACATCAGAAGGACCAAAGCACTTTGACATGAACCTGACAAGAGCAAAATTTGATGAGTTGACACATGATTTGGTTGAAAGAACAGCAGCTCCTGTTCAAAATGCATTGAAAGATGCAGGAATTAGTGCAAGTGAATTAGGTCAGGTATTGTTGGTTGGAGGTTCTACCCGTATTCCAGCAGTACAAGATAAAGTAAAACAGTTAACAGGAAAAGAGCCAAGTAAATCATTAAATCCTGATGAATGTGTAGCTTTAGGTGCTTCTATTCAAGGTGGTAAATTAGCCGGGGATGCTGGAGCTGGTGAAATTTTATTACTTGATGTTACACCATTGTCATTATCTATTGAAACTATGGGTGGAGTTGCAACAAGATTAATTGAAAGAAATACAACAATTCCTACAAAGAAAAGTCAAATCTTTTCAACTGCAGCAGATAATCAGACAGCCGTTGATATTAATGTTGTTCAAGGGGAAAGACAATTTGCGAAAGATAATAAATCACTGGGACAGTTTAGACTTGATGGAATCCCACCAGCAAGACGCGGTGTTCCACAAATTGAAGTAACTTTTGATATTGATGCTAATGGTATCGTAAATGTTTCTGCTAAGGATTTAGGAACAGGGAAAGAACAACATATTACAATTACAGCTGGTTCCAATATGTCAGATGATGATATTGATAAAGCAGTGAAAGAAGCAGCAGAATTTGAATCACAGGATAAAAAACGTAAAGATATGATTGATACACGAAACGATGCAGATTCTTTTGTATTCCAAACAGAAAAAGCATTAGAAGAAGTTGGCGATAAGATCGATGCCAATGACAAAACAGCAGTAGAAGCTGATTTAGCAGCATTGAAAGATATTGTCAGCAAAACAGAAAATATCGAAGAAATGACAGATGCACAATTAGATGAAATGAAGGCAGCAAAAGAAAAGCTAATGGAAAGTGCTCAAAAATTATTTGCAAAAGTATATGAACAAACACAAGCTGCACAAGGTGCTGAACCAGATATGAATGCAAGTCAGGGTGAAACAGTTAATAATGATGATGTTGTAGATGCAGATTATAAAGAAGTGTAAAGAAATATAGATAAGAATTAAGTGTAATAGTGCTAATACTTAAGAGGGGGATTCTAAAACGAATCTCTCTCTATGAGTATTTTATGATACAGTATAATTTGAGAATAATGCCTCTGCTTGTATAGAGGAACTTTATTCGGGCAGAAGCAATGAAATAGAGTAACTGTAACTAAATCAGTAAGCAAGAATGGAAGGATAGTTATGGCAGAAAAAAGAGATTATTACGAAGTCCTGGGCGTCGACAGAGGTGCGGATGACGCAACGATAAAGAAAGCATATAGGCAATTGGCCAAAAAGTATCATCCGGATATGAACCCGGGAAATCAAGAAGCGGAAATAAAATTTAAAGAAGCTTCAGAAGCTTATGCTGTACTAAGTGATCCTGAAAAGAAAAGTCAATATGATCAATTTGGTCATGCTGCTTTTGAAGGTGGTGGTCCTGGTGCAGGTGGATTTGATTTTAGTGGAATGGATATGGGAGACATATTTGGAGATATTTTCGGAGATTTATTTGGTGGGGGTTCAAGAAGAAGAGCAAATAATGGTCCGATGAAAGGTGCTAATTTAAGAACCGGAATCAGAATTACTTTTGAAGAAGCGGTATTCGGCTGCCAAAAAGAAATTGAATTGACCTTAAAAGATGAATGTGCTACTTGTCATGGGACTGGAGCCAAACCCGGAACTACACCGGAGACATGTTCAAAGTGTGGTGGTAAGGGAAAGGTCATGTATACGCAGCAGTCTATTTTTGGTATGGTTCAAAATGTTCAGACTTGTCCTGAATGTAATGGTACAGGAAAAATTATAAGGGATAAATGTTCTGCTTGTTATGGAACCGGGTATATAGCGAATAAGAAAAAAATACAAGTTACAATTCCGGCAGGTATTGAAAATGGCCAGAGTGTTCGTATCAGGGATAAAGGTGAACCGGGTGTTAATGGTGGTCCAAGAGGAGATTTATTGGTTGAAGTGATCGTTTCCAGACATCCTATTTTCCAACGTCAGGATATGAATATTTTTTCGACTGCGCCAATTTCATTTGCGCAAGCAGCTTTAGGTGGAGAAGTAAAGATCAAAACAGTAGATGGAGAAGTTTTGTATGAAGTAAAACCAGGTACTCAGACAGATACTAAAATCCGCCTGAAAGGAAAGGGTGTTCCTTCACTAAGAAATAAAAATATCCGAGGTGACCACTATGTAACTTTAGTTGTTCAAGTTCCAACAAGGCTGAATGAGACTGCTAAAGAAGCATTAAGGCAGTTTGATGCAGAAACTGGTTCAAGTTTGACCCAAGAAGGTGAAGCAACAAAAGGAAAAACAAAGAAAAAAGGTTTTATGGATAAAATAAAAGAATCCTTTGAAGAAATTTAAAAAAATTTGGTCCAAGAAATATTGATTTTAATCCCTAGATATAGTATAATTTTTGGAAAAGGTACCATATATTGTCGAAATGTTATAATATGGTAGCAGTTTATTGGTTTTCTATGGGAGGGAGAAATAGTATGGGCCATTCAAATTATGCAATAGATGAACAACAGACGAAAATAAAACAATGGTTTTTTAAAGAAACTGTTAGAATTGAGCATGAGAAGCAACTGCTAGAAGATGAAAAAGTTAAGGTTGATAGAGAGAAAAGAGAACTGAATAATTTTAAGAGAGAATATGAAAGACAGAAAGCCTTAAATGAATCGCAATTAGAAAGAGAAAAACGTTTATTTGAAACGAAATGGAAAATATTAGAAAATGAACTTCGAGAAGTTGCGAATGAAAAGCAGAAATTAGAAAGAGAGAAAGCATTTTATAAAGAGGTGATTGCTTTTGAGCAAAAATCAGATATTGATGCTGGAATATTCTTTAAAGGTGTAAATAGTAGTATATCATTGAAAAAGCGTTATAAGGAATTAATGAAAATTTTTCATCCGGATAATGTAAATGGTGACACAGATACAATTCAATTAATTAACAGAGAATATGATTCTTTAAGACAAGCGTATGGTGTATAGACAATGAAGAGAAAGTTTTAAGAAATTTATTATTAATTAAAATTAAGGATGTGATTCGTAAGAATTGCATCCTTTTCATGTATTATACGATAAGAGCTATGGTGTTAAAAATCCTATAAAAGAAGAAAAATTTCTTGTAACCCTCATATTTTTATGATATGGTATTTAAGTCAATTAGAGTAAATAAAGAAGAAAAGGTGTTAAAATGAAGTGGGATAAATATACAATTAAAACGACGACTCAAGCCGAAGATTCTGTTTGTGGAATGTTAATGGAGTTAGGAATTAACAGTATTGAAATCGAAGATAATGTGCCTATTTCACAGGAAGATAAAGAGAAAATGTATATTGATATTCTGCCGGAGCTTCCTCCAGACGAAGGAGTTGGATATGTGAGCTTTTATTTAGAAGAAGGACAAGATTCAGCTTTGTTATTGAATCATATTTCTAATGGAATTGAAAGACTTAAAGAGTTTATAGAAATCGGAGAAGGAAGTATTCAATTAAGTCAGACGGAAGATTCTGATTGGATTAATAATTGGAAAGAATTTTTCAAACCTTTTGAGATAGATAATATAATAATTAAACCTACATGGGAAAATATAGAAAACCCTGAAAATAAATTACTGATAGAAATTGATCCTGGTACAGCATTTGGTACCGGAAAACATGAGACTACCCAGTTGTGTATTGAACAATTAAGAAAGTATATGAATGAACAAACCAGATTATTAGATGTGGGATGCGGAAGTGGAATTTTATCAATAATAAGTTTGAAATTAGGAGCTGATTTTGCAGTTGGAATAGATATCGATGAGAATGCTGTGTTAGCTTCTCAGGAAAATATGAAAGTGAATGATATTGAGAGTTCAAAATATTCAATACTATGCGGAGACTTGATAAAAGATGAAAATTTGCAGAAGAAAATAGGATTTGAAGAATTTGATGTCGTTGTCGCAAACATTCTAGCCGATATTATTATTCCTTTGACCCCTATAGTTCCGCGATATTTAAAGAAAAATGGGATTTATATTACCTCTGGTATTATTAAGTCGAAAGAAAACGATGTTGTGAATGCAATACAACAAGCTGGCTTAGAAGTGATAGAAGTTTTAAAACAAGGTGATTGGGTATCCATAGCTGCCCAAAAAAAGTAGTGATATAAAGGAAGAAAGCGTATGTATCATTTTTTTGTTGATAAGAATCAGTTAGAGAAAGAGAACATAATAATTCAAGGAATAGATGTGAATCATATAAAAAATGTACTCCGTATGAAACCAGGTATGTTGATTCGAATTAGTCTGCGTGAAGATACAAGCAGAGACTATATTTGCGAGTTGGAGCAACTACAAGAAGATTATATACGGACAAGGATTATAGAGATAGATGAAGATGGAACAGAACTGCCGTCTAAAATTTATTTGTTCCAGGGACTGCCTAAAGGGGACAAGATGGAATTGATTATTCAAAAAACTGTAGAATTAGGTGTATTTGAGATCATTCCAGTTGCTACAAAACGTTCTGTTATGAAATTAGATCATAAGAAAGAAGAAAATAAATTAAAACGTTGGCAGATGATTGCCGAGAGCGCTGCAAAACAATCTAAAAGGAGAAGAATCCCTTCAATTAAAAAAGTAATGACAATGAAAGAAGCAATAGAATATGCAGAGGATTTTGATGTAAAATTGATACCTTATGAGAATACAAAAGGAATGGACGAGACTAAGAGAATTTTAAATCAATTAAAACCAGAAACTAAAATTGGCATCTTCATTGGTCCGGAAGGCGGTTTTGAAGATACTGAAGTTGAATTAGCGGTTGCTCAAGATTTTATGCCAATTTCATTAGGAAAACGAATTTTACGAACGGAAACAGCTGGATTAGCTCTTATTGCAGCTATGATGTTTGAATTGGAACATTAGATTTAAGATTGTGAGGAAAGTAATGGAAGTATATTTTGATAATTCGGCAACAACAAGATGTTATGAAAGTGTAGCTAAGTTAGTTGTTCAATTAATGACTCAGGATTATGGGAATCCTTCATCAATGCATACAAAGGGCTTTGAAGCTGAAAAATATATTAGAGAAGCAAGAGAAATAATAAGTAAAAATCTTAAAGTAAATGAAAAAGAGATTTTTTTCACATCTGGTGGAACGGAATCCAATAATCTTGCTATTATAGGCACAGCTATGGCAAATCAAAGAAGTGGAAAACATTTGATAACTACTTCTATTGAACACCCATCCGTGCTAAATGCAATGAAGTATCTTGAAGAGCAAGGTTTTGAGGTTACATATCTTCCGGTTGATGAAAAAGGAGTCTTAAAATTAGAAGATTTGAAAGATGCATTGAGAAAAGATACGATTCTTGTATCCATAATGCATGTAAATAATGAAATTGGGTCTTTGCAGCCGATTGAACAAGCTGCTAAAATTGTTAAGGAAAACAATTCTAAGACCTTGATTCATGTAGATGCGATTCAAAGTTTTGGTAAATTCAGAATATTACCTACCAAATTAAAAATAGATCTATTATCTATAAGTGGTCATAAAATTCACGGTCCAAAAGGGATTGGAGTACTTTATGTTCATGCAAAAGTGAAGATAAGACCGATAAATTTTGGAGGAGAACAACAAAAAGGGATACGTTCAGGTACGGAGAATGTACCCGGTATTGCAGGGTTAGGAGTTGCAATAAAAGAGGTTTATACTGATTTTGAAGAAAAGCAGAAAAAAATATATGAGATAAAACAAAGTTTTATAAAACAAATAAAAGAAATAGAAGGAATCGTAATAAATGGAGCTGAAGAAGCCGGTGCGCCACATATTGTGAGTGTAAGTTTTGAAGGCGTAAGAAGTGAAGTTTTATTACATGCATTGGAAGAGAAAAATATTTATGTTTCAGCAGGTTCGGCCTGTGCATCGAATAAACCGGCGATTAGTTCAACTTTAAAAGGAATAAATGTAAAAAAAGAATTATTAGATGCAACAATAAGGTTTAGTTTTTCATTTGATACAACTTTTGAGGAAATCGATTATTGTATACAGTCCTTAAAAGAAATACTTCCAAGACTTCGAAAATATACGAGACATTAAAACGATACTAGGTTCATTTTGACTTGTTAAGATTGAATATAAGAAAGAGGAAAGATAATGTTTAAAGCTTTTTTGATAAAATATGGTGAAATTGGAATTAAAGGAAAAAACAGACATTTATTTGAAAATGCACTTGTAAGACAAATAAAGTACGCACTAAAGTCTGTAGATGGAGAATTTGAAGTAACCAAAGAACAAGGTAGAATTTACATTGAAGTTTTAAGTGAATATGATTATGATGAAGTTATCGAAAGTCTTCAGAGAGTTTTTGGGATTGTCGGTATTTGCCCGGTAGTACATGTGGAAGATAAGGGGTTCGATGAGCTGGCCAAAGATGTAGTGGCATATTTGGATTTAGTTCATCCGGATAAAAAGAAAACGTTTAAAGTCAATACAAGACGTGCGAAAAAAAGTTACCCAATGTCTTCCATGGAAGTAAGTGCAGGGCTGGGTGGAAAAATCTTAGAAGCATTTGAAGAAATGAAGGTTGATGTGCATACTCCTGATATTTTGTTAAATATCGAAATACGAAATAAAATTTATATTTATTCCAAAACGATACCGGGTCCGGGCGGAATGCCGGTAGGGACGAACGGAAAAGCAATGCTTCTTCTTTCAGGAGGAATTGATAGTCCGGTTGCAGGGTATATGATTGCGAAACGAGGAGTGAAAATTGATGCAACCTATTTTCATGCGCCACCTTATACGAGTGAGAGAGCAAAGCAGAAAGTAATTGATTTGGCAAAAAAAGTTGCTCGTTTTACAGGCCCTATTTATTTAAATGTCGTTAATTTTACAGATATTCAGTTGTACATTTATGAAAATTGTCCCCATGATGAGCTTACAATCATTATGCGGCGTTATATGATGAAGATTGCAGAACATTTTGCCAAGGAAAGCGGATCGTTAGGTTTAGTTACCGGGGAGAGTATTGGACAAGTAGCCAGTCAGACAATGCAAAGTTTAGCAGCTACGAATGAAGTATGTTCAATGCCTGTATATCGTCCTTTGATTGGATTTGATAAGCAGGAAATTATAGATGTCTCTAATAAAATTGATACCTTTGAAACATCGATTCTACCTTATGAAGATTGCTGTACCATATTTGTAGCAAAACATCCAGTGACAAAACCGAATATTAATGTTATAAAACGTTCCGAAAGGAAACTAGAACAAAATATAGAAGATATGTTAAGAATAGCGATTGAAAGCACAGAAAAAATAGTAGTAACAGCAGATTAGATAAAAGAAAAACGGGTTGTTGCAATGAAATGAGGCAATAACCCGTTTTAAGATAAAATCAATTGTTTTCAATTAAATATGGTTTTAAGCTTTCAAGAACTGCATCGAGTTCTTTGTCTGCGTGTATATTTAAGTCAATTGGCTTGGATAAATCCAAACTAAAGATTCCCATAATAGATTTTGCATCAATTACGTATCTTCCTGAAACAAGGTCAAAATCATAATCAAATTTTGTAATACAATTAACAAATGATTTGACTTTATCAATAGAATTTAAAGAAATTTGTACTGTTTTCATTTGGAAAACCTCCCTTATTTTGATGATAGAGGAAAAACATTCCTGCTAATATAATTGTGACAATATAATCTTAACTAGAAAAAAAGTAAAAGTCAATGGGGAAATTAGAACATAATACCATTCTTGATAAATATATGAATGAAAAGTGAAGAAGTGAAAATAAATTAGGATAAAGGAGGCCTGGTCCACAATATGAAAAAAGCAGCATTACACAATTTAGGATGTAAAGTTAATGCATATGAAACAGATGCTATGCAAAAATTATTAAAAGAAGGTGGATATGAGATTGTCCCATTTTCAGAGGTAGCAGATGTTTATATTATAAATACATGTTCTGTCACTAACATGGCAGACAGGAAATCCAGACAGATGATTCATAAGGCAAAGAAAAAGAACCCTGAAGGTATCGTAATTGCAACCGGGTGTTATGTCCAGACCTCTTTGGAAGATGCAAAAAAAGATTTGGCTATTGATATAATAATTGGGAATAATAAAAAATGTGAACTAATTTCTATAATTGAAGCTTATGAGAAGTCAAAAGAAGAACAGATAGAGTATATCGATATTAACTCAACAAATGAATATGAAGGGCTAAGTATTTCAAGCACTGCAGAGCATACAAGAGCTTATATCAAAGTTCAGGACGGGTGCAATCAGTTCTGCTCCTATTGTATCATACCATATGCCCGTGGCAGAGTAAGAAGCAGAAATTCTGAAGAAGTTTTAGAAGAAGTCAGAAAGCTTGTGGAGAATGGATATAAAGAAGTAGTCTTAACGGGGATTCATTTGAGTTCTTATGGAATAGATTTAGAAGAAGAAAATCTTTTAAAATTGATTATAAAAGTGAATGAAATAGAAGGTATAGAACGCATTCGTTTAGGTTCTTTAGAACCAAGGATCATAACAGAAGAGTTTGTAGAAAGTATTTCTAGCTTAGAGAAGATTTGTCCACATTTTCATTTGTCTTTACAGAGCGGATGTGATGAAACGCTAAAGAGAATGAATCGTCATTATACAACCGATGAATATTTGGAAGGCTGTAATATACTAAGAAAATATTTTGAGAATCCTGGAATTACTACAGACGTAATTGTTGGCTTTCCTGGAGAAACAGAAGAAGAATTCAACAGTACAAAAGAATTTCTTGAAAAGGTTCATTTTTCAGAAATGCATATTTTTAAATATTCCAAAAGAAAAGGTACGAAGGCAGCAGAAATGGTTAATCATATTGCTGAAGATATAAAAACCAGGAGAAGTAATGAACTAATACGGCTAGAAAAGAAATTAAACAAAGAATATATGGAATCATATATTGGAAAAGAAACCGAGATTCTAATAGAAGAAGAACTGAATCTTAATGGTATCGTTTATCAGACGGGTCATACCAAGGAGTATATTAAAGCAGCTGTAGAAGATTTTGAAAACGAAATGGACTCAAATCAGATTATTAAAGGGAAAATTAAGAAAATTTTAACAGATAAAATGATACTTCTTACAAAAATACATTGAATTTTATTTGTCTTTATATTAGAATGAATGTATTGAGATAGTTAAGGGCGTGATGATATGCAAGATTTAAATAATACACAATATTTTAAAGTACAAACGGATACAGAACTAAAAGTAAAGGAAGTACTGGATGTTGTATATAAAGCAATGAAAGAAAAAGGTTATGATCCTGTAAGTCAAATTGTTGGATATATAATGTCGGGTGATCCTACTTACATTACCAGTCATAATAATGCTCGGAGTTTAATTATGAAGGCAGAACGAGATGAATTGGTGGAAGAATTGTTGAAAGAATATATTAAGAACAATTTTTTGGATTAATGGAGGAAATATGAGAATAATGGGGCTTGATTATGGTTCGAAGACAGTTGGTGTTGCAATCAGTGACTCTCTTTTGTTGACCGCCCAAAGTGTTGAGACTGTCTGGCGAAAATCAGAGAATAAGCTAAGGCAGACATTAGCACGAATTGAACAATTAATTAATGAATATGAAGTAAGTAAAATTGTATTAGGTTTTCCTAAAAATATGAATAATACGATTGGGGAAAGAGCGGAAAAGGCATTGGAATTCAAAGGCATGCTTGAGAAAAGAACTGGTCTTGAGGTTGTACTGTGGGATGAACGGTTGACCACAGTTGAGGCTGATAGAGTTTTAATAGAAGGAAATATTCATTTTGAAAATAGGAAGCAGTATGTAGATCAGATTGCTGCTGTTTTTATTTTGCAGGGTTTTTTAGATTCTATATCGAATGAAGAGAAATAAACTTATATTTGGATATTGATATAGGTTATGAAATAAGGAGAATATATGGATAAAATAAAATTTACATTTACTGATTCAGGAGATGTAGTTGATTTTTTTGTACTAGAACAAACAAGGATTAATGGAATTGATTATATATTAGTAACAGATCAAGAGGATGGCGATGCAGAAGCTTTTATTTTAAAAGATCTATCAGGTATGGAAGATCAAGAGGCAATCTATGAGATTGTTGAAGATGAAAAAGAATTAGAAGCAGTCGCTGCTATATTTAATGAAATTTTAGAAGATATTTCTTTTGAAAGTATATAAGGTGATTGTATGTCAGTGGATCAAGATAAATTTAAACAAATTTTAAGAGAAAAAGGTTTAAAGGTGACGACACAGAGAATTTCAATTTTAAAAGTGTTGTCTGATTGTGATGACAAACATTTGACCGCGGAGGAGATCTATGAGCTAGTTAAAATAGATTATCCTGAAATAGGTTTAGCAACAGTTTATAGAACAATTCAGTTACTATTAGAATTGAAACTAATTGACAGCGTTCAGTTGGGAGATGGATACGTACGTTATGAATTTGGGCATAATGATGAAGGTGGTAAAAAACATCACCATCATCATTTAGTGTGTCTTTCTTGTGGAAAAGTAGTATCTTTCGAAGACGATTTGCTTGAGAAACTCGAAGAGAAAATTGAAGAGAAAACGTCATTTCGAGTAGTAGATCATGATGTGAAATTCTATGGTTACTGTAAAGATTGTTTGTAAAATATGTGCGGAAAATACATAAGCAACAAGGAATTTAGACTTGTTGACAAAATTTAAGGAGGTATATTTTGAAAAAAGCAAACAACTCAAAATTGAAAATCATTCCATTAGGAGGACTTGAACAAATTGGAATGAACATTACTGCCTTTGAATATGAAGACAGTATTATTGTGGTGGACTGCGGTCTGTCATTTCCGGAAGACGATATGTTAGGTATTGATTTGGTGATTCCGGATATTACGTATTTGAAAGAAAATAGAGATAAAGTAAAAGGCTTTATTATTACACATGGGCATGAGGATCATATTGGTGCCCTGCCTTATGTTTTAAAAGAATTACCGGCACCGATCTACGCAACTAAATTAACAATAGGAATTATTGATCATAAATTGAAAGAACATAATATCTTAAAGCAGATTAAAAGAAAAGTAGTGAAACATGGACAATCTATTAATTTAGGGTGTTTTAGAATTGAATTCATAAAAACAAATCATAGTATTGCAGATGCTTCTGCTTTGGCAATTTATTCACCGGTAGGTATCGTAGTTCATACAGGAGATTTTAAGGTGGATTATACACCTGTATTTGGAGATGCAATTGATTTACAACGTTTTGGAGAGATTGGGAAAAAAGGAGTATTGGCATTAATGTGTGATAGTACCAATGCTGAGAGACCAGGATTCACTATGTCAGAAAAAACGGTAGGGAAAGCTTTTGATAATATATTTGCAGAACATAAAAATACCAGGATTATTATTGCGACATTTGCTTCTAATGTGGATCGTGTACAGCAAATTATAAATTCTGCGTATCGCTTCGACAGGAAGGTAGTAGTCGAGGGAAGAAGTATGGTAAATATTATCAATATTGCTACTGAATTAGGATATATCCAAATCCCGGATAAAACATTAATTGATATTGAGCAGCTAAAAAATTATCCGGATGAAAAAACAGTTTTAATAACAACGGGAAGTCAGGGCGAGTCCATGGCTGCATTATCTAGAATGGCCTTGGATATACACAAAAAGGTGTCAATTAAGCCGGGAGACACCGTTATATTTAGTTCAAATCCTATTCCGGGAAATGAAAAAGCAGTTTCCAAGGTGATTAACGAATTATCTATGAAGGGAGCAGAGGTAATATTTCAAGATGCTCATGTTTCAGGGCATGCCTGCCGAGAAGAAATTAAATTGATATATTCTTTGGTGCGACCGAAATACTCTATTCCAATTCATGGTGAATATAAGCATAGAATCGCTCAAAAAAGGGTGGTCGAAGATCTTGGAATTGAGAAAGAAAATGTTTTCATTTTAGCATCCGGAGATGTATTTGAATTAGATGAGAATCAGGCGAAAGTTACAGGTAAAGTCAAAAATGGAGCAATTTTAGTAGATGGTTTAGGTGTTGGAGATGTTGGAAATATTGTATTACGTGACCGTCAACATTTAGCAGAAGATGGAATCATGATTGTTGTTCTTACATTAGAAAGAGGAAGCAATCAGGTATTAGCAGGGCCGGATATTGTATCTAGAGGTTTTGTATATGTAAGAGAAGCGGAAGGATTAATGGAAGAAGCAAAAAATGTATTAGAATCTTCTTTAGACAGATGTTTAGAACAAGGGGTATCCGATTGGGGAAGGATCAAGGGTACTGTTAAAGATTCTTTGAGTGAATTCATATGGAAAAAGACCAAAAGACGTCCTATGATTTTGCCGATAATAATGGAAGTGTAGGCGGTAAGTATGAATCAAATTCGTCAAATTTTAGATAATTTGGTTAAAGAAATACAAAAAACGGAAGAATATATTCATTTTATTGAGGCAAAGAAGGAAATAGAAAATTATCCGGATAAAGTTATGATTGCAAATGATTTCCGGGCAAAAAATTTTCGATTGCAAACTAGTGATTTAGAGCTATTTGATGAGATGGATGATTTAGAGCAAGAATTTGCTAGCTGTCTTCAAGATAGAATTATCGGAGATTACTTAAAGGCAGAATTAGAATTATGTAATATAATTAGGGAAATAAACTGTACAATTATAGAACCGTTAGAAATTGACTTAGAATTTGTAGAATAAAAACTGGTCTAAGGGGAGAGGAGGTTTTTTGTGAATACGAAAAGAACGTTTTATCATACAGCACGAGTATTGATTAAAATATTATTAGCTATATTTGTTGTTTTTTTGGTATATAAATACTGTGCTGATTCTTATCTGTTTGGGTATCGAGTATTCAATGAGGAACCTGTTGCAAATCCACCTGGTAAGGAAATCCAGGTGGAAATAAAACCAGGAATGTCTTTAAAAGATATTACAGCGAAATTGGAAAAGGAAAATGTAATTAGGGACTCTGCTTTATTTATGTTTCAGGTACGACTGCACAGGTATGAAAATAAATTAAAATCCGGGACTTATACATTAACAAACTCTATGACGAATAAAGAAATTATGAAGATTTTGACTGGAATAGTGGAAGAAACTCTGGATGAGGAGATTAAAAGGTGATTGTAGAACAGCGGTTTATAACTTATATGAATTCATTAGATCAAGGAAATACTGAGTTATTAAATCAGATCGAGAACGAGGCACTGGATACATATGTGCCTATAATTAGAAAAGAAACACAAAGCCTTCTGAAAGTTTTGCTTGCGTTGAAGCAGCCAATGAATATTTTGGAAGTCGGAACAGCAATTGGTTTCTCGACTATTTTAATGAGTGAATATAGTCCGGTCGGATGTAAGGTGACTACAATTGAAAAATATGAAAAGAGAATTCCAGTCGCAAAAGAGAATTTTAAAAGGGCGGAAAAAGAAAATGATATTATCCTTTTAGAAGGTGATGCAATAGAGATTTTACAAAATTTGAATGGATCATTTGATTTTATTTTTATGGATGCGGCAAAAGGACAGTATTTAAATTTCTTTCCAGACATTATGCGTCTATTGGCTCCTTCCGGTGTTTTAGTCTCTGATAATGTAATGCAGGATGGAGATGTCATTCAGTCTCGTTATGCCGTTACACGAAGAAATCGTACGATTCATAGCAGAATGAGGGATTATTTATATGAATTAACTCATAATGAGCAACTCGTAACGACAATATTACCGATAGGAGACGGGGTTACAATTAGTACGAAAGTGAGAGAAGAATAATGAGAAAACCAGAATTATTAATTCCAGCCAGTAGTCTTGAGGTATTAAAGGTAGCAGTTATTTTTGGCGCTGATGCTGTTTATATTGGCGGTGAAGCTTTTGGTTTAAGAGCAAAGGCTAAAAATTTTTCAATGAAGGAAATCAAGGAAGGGATAGAATTTGCCCATAAATATCAAGTCAGAGTTTTTGTTACTGCGAATATTCTGGCACACAATGAAGATTTGGAAGAGGTCAGGGGTTATTTTAAGGAATTAAAGGTAGTGAAACCGGATGCATTAATTATATCTGATCCAGGCATATTTATGATTGCCAGAGAGATTTGTCCGGAAATTGAGATTCATATTAGTACACAAGCGAATAATACAAATTATGGAACATATCAGTTTTGGTATCAACAAGGTGCTAAAAGGGTAGTTTCGGCAAGAGAACTATCAATTGACGAAATTAAAAAAATACGTAATAATATTCCAAATGATTTGGAGATTGAGACTTTTGTACATGGAGCCATGTGTATATCATATTCGGGACGTTGTCTTCTGAGTAATTATTTTACGGGAAGAGATGCGAATAAGGGAGCCTGCACCCATCCCTGTCGTTGGAAGTATTCTATCGTGGAAGAAACAAGACCGGGAGAATATATGCCTGTTTATGAGAATGAACGAGGAACTTATATTTTTAATTCGAAGGATCTGTGTATGATTGAACATATTCCGGATTTAATAGATGCAGGAGTGGACAGTTTAAAAATAGAAGGAAGAATGAAAACTGCGTTATACGTTGCTACTGTAGCGAGAACCTATCGTAAAGCGATTGATGATTTTTTAGAAGATCCTATGCTTTATAAGCAACATATGCCTTGGTACTTGGATCAGATATCAAATTGTACTTATAGACAGTTTACAACCGGCTTTTTTTATGGAAAACCGGATGAAAATACACAGATTTATGATAATAATACTTATGTAAAAGAGTATACTTATTTGGGCATAATTGGAGATAGGGAGGAGTCTGGCAGATACCAGATCGAACAAAGAAATAAATTTTGTGTTGGTGAAGAAATTGAAGTGATGAAGCCAAATGGAGACAATATAATTACACAAGTAAAGTCAATATTTGATGAGGATGGAAATCAAATGGATTCTGCACCTCATCCAAAACAAGTACTATTTGTCGATTTGGGTATGGAGCTTGATAAATTTGATATTTTAAGACGAAAAGAAGAGTGAGAAATGAATTATAGAGAAAATTCCAAAAATGGAGACAAACTGTCAATTTTAGGATATGGATGTCTCAGATTTACCAAAAAAGGAAATAATATTGATCAAGAAAAGGCAGAAAAAGAAATGCTTTATGCTTTGCAAAATGGCGTAAATTATTTTGACACTGCTTATACATATGGGGGCAGTGAAGTCGCTCTGGGGAAATTTTTAGCGAAAGGATATAGAAAAGATGTTTTCATAGCGACGAAACTTCCACATTATTTATGTAAGTCATATGAAGATTTTGACCGCTTTTTTAGCGAAGAGTTGGAGCGGCTCCAAACAGATTATATAGATTATTATTTAATGCATATGATAACAGATCTAACTTCCTTTAATAGGCTGAAAGAACTTGGGATTGAAAAATGGATTCAAGATAAAAAAGAGAATGGACAAATTAAAAATATTGGTTTTTCTTATCATGGAGGAAAAGAAGGATTTATTCAGGTGATCGATGTTTATGACTGGGATTTTTGTCAGATACAATATAATTATTTAGACGAACATGCACAAGCAGGAGTGGAAGGTTTAAAATATGCATCTTTAAAAGGTCTTCCGGTAATTATTATGGAACCTTTAAGAGGCGGTAAATTGGTATTTGGATTGCCAGAACAGGCAGTGAATTATTTCAAGAAGGAAGATAAATCAAAAACACCAGCTGAATGGGGGTTAAGATGGTTATGGAATCAACCGGAGGTAACCGTTGTATTGTCAGGTATGAATACTCTGGAGCAGGTCAATGAGAATGTAAGAATTGCTTCAGAAACTCAGGCAGGTGAACTGACTGCAAAACAATATGAAATGTTTGAGCAGGTGATAAAGGAAATAAAAAAGGTAGAAAAGGTAGGGTGTACAGGATGTGGTTATTGTATGCCATGTCCGCAAGGAGTCGACATACCCGTATGTTTCAGGTGTTATAATACAAAATATATGGATGGAGCTTATAAGGCTCTGAAAGAATATATATTGTGTACTACGTTAAAAATAAATCCATCGAATGCTTCGAAATGCATTCAGTGTGGAAAGTGTGAAAAAAACTGTCCACAGGGGATTTCGATTCGGAAAGAATTGAAAAATGTCAAAAAAAACTTAGAAACACCGATGTATAAAATAGCAAAAACAATAATGAAATTACGTATGAAATATTAAGTTAATATGGAAAGGCACTTTCAAGCTAGTTCTCACATAAAATGTAAAAATGGTCTTTGAGGTGCTTTTTTTGAAAACTTTTCCCAAACCCCTAACTGCGAAAGAGGAATCTTATTATCTGAAAAAATATAAAGAGGGTGATCTTGAGGCAAAACATATTCTGATTGAGCGGAATTTAAGATTAGTGGCTCATGTAGTAAAAAAGTACCAATATGTTGAAGAAGATGTGGAAGATTTAATCTCGATAGGGACCATAGGTTTGATAAAAGCAGTTGCAACTTTTGATATGGATAAAGGAAACCGGCTGGGGACATATGCATCACGGTGTATAGATAATGAATTACTGATGATGTTTAGGCAGAAGAAAAAAAGTTCGAAAGAAGTTTCCTTGTATGAACCTATTGGAACGGATAAAGAAGGAAATGAAATACATTTGTTGGATATTATTGAGAATGAAACAGCAAGTGTGACAGATCAGTTAACTTTAAAAGAGGATACGAAAAAACTATATGAGAGTATGGAGAAATACTTAAAAGAGCGAGAAAAAGAAGTGATAAAAATGCGTTACGGTTTGTACCAAAAAGAAGAACTTACGCAGAGAGAGATAGCCAAAAGGCTCGGAATTAGCCGTTCTTACGTTTCAAGGATTGAAAAAAGTGCTTTACAGAAAATGAAAAAAGGATTCGAATAATTCGAAAGATAATTTGTACTTAGAAAAGAGGAAACGAAATGATTAAGATTCAAGAACTTTTAGAGATTGCAAAGGCAAATGGTGCTTCAGATGTCCATATTACTGTAGGTATTCCTCCTAGAATGAGGATTAGCGGAGAACTTGTCAGTATGGATTTTGATAGCTTTGAACCGGCAGAAACTTTTGAACTATTGGAAAGTATGATGGAAAAAGACCAGTTAAAAAGATTTGAATTATATGGTGAGGTCGATTTCGCTTATTCTATATCCAAACAGGGTAGATATCGGATCAATGCTTTCAAGCAGAGAGGTTCTGTTGCTATTGTGTTGCGCCTTGTGGATAACATGATACCGGAATTAGAATCAATGGGGATTCCTGATGAAGTTGTAGATTTGTATAAAAAGAAAAGTGGTCTTGTTTTGATCAGTGGTCCTGCGGGTTCTGGGACGACAACTACGCTGGCCTCATTCATCCATAAAATGAATATGAACCGGAGTGCACATATTATTACGTTGGAAGATCCTATTGAATATTTGCATAATCATGAAAATTCAATTGTTCATCAAAGGGAAATTGGATTAGATACCTATACATTTGCCAATGCAATACATGAAGCTTTGCGTGAAGACCCAGATGTTATCTGCGTAGGGGAATTAAAAGACAGTGATACGATCTCTACCGCAGTAACAGCTGCAGAGAATGGATATTTGGTGTTTGCTACCCTGCACACGGTAGGTGTTGTTAAAACAATAGAACGGTTAATAGAAATCTTCCCATCCGAACAAAAGAAGCAAATGCGTCTACAGCTTGCGAATGTTTTAGAGGCGGTTATTTCTCAGCAATTGGTCCCCCGTGTAAAAGGAGACGGAAGAGTAGCTGCATTTGAAGTAATGTTTGCCTCTGATGAAATTAAAGATTTGATACGCAGGGATAAAATTGCACAGATCTACGATATTATCAAGAATGATAAATATAGTTCTATGATTACTATGGATAAGGCATTGCATCAGCTCTATATGGAAGGGGCAATTAGTAGAGAGTCAGCAATTAATTATTCCTTTGATGGATTTGAAAATAGTTAGATTTAATTTATAATAAAGACATCTTATCAGTTGTGGTAAGATGTTTTTATATTGTTAACAAGAGGATTTTAATGGTAATATATGTTAATTTTTGTATAAAGCTCTTGAAAAAGAGGATTAAGTATGTTAATCTGATAGTATTCATTGGAAGTTTCAACTTCCGTAAAGAAATTATTCTAAATTTCTTTTATTTTCCCATAGAAACAAAACTTAATATTAGGATAATGTGCCTAATTCGATTATATAGAAAAGGAGTGGATTCATGTTTAGTAGGGTACTATCAGGTGGTATCTGTGGTATAGAGAGCTATCAAGTACTGGTTGAAGTTGATGTAAGTAATGGTTTGCCTATCTTTGAAATGGTAGGTTATTTAAGCTCAGAAGTGAAAGAGGCGAAAGAAAGAGTGAAAACGGCATTACGAAATAGTGGATATATGCTGAGCCCTAAAAGAATAACAGTTAATCTATCACCTGCAAATGTAAGAAAAGGAGGGACAGCTTTTGATTTTCCTATTGCGATAGGCGTTCTTTCAGGTTTTGAGTTGATTAGAAAAGAACAATTGAAAGATACGTTGTTTATTGGGGAATTGGGCCTGGATGGGAGAATATATGCGATTCGAGGAATGCTCCCTATTGTAATCATGGCAAAGAAGCATGGAATTAAAAGATGTTTTGTTCCGAAAGAGAATGAAAAAGAAGCTTGTACAATACATGGAATTCAAGTGATTGGGGTAAACAATTTTGAACAGGCAGTAAGTTTTTTGTTTAAGAAAGAACCGATACAATATGTGGAAAAAAGTTCAGATTTGACCGAATTGTTAAAAAGTTCTGACTATCAAGAAGATTTTTCTGAAGTTTGTGGGCAGGAAAGAGTAAAACGTGCCATTGAAGTTGCTGCAGCAGGTTTTCATAATCTGTTGATGATTGGACCGGCAGGTACAGGTAAGACGATGCTGGCCAGGAGGATTCGGTCTATTCTTCCGCCAATGAATTTGGAAGAATGTTTGGAGGTTTCGAAAATTTATAGCGTTGCAGGTTTGTTGTCAGAAAAGGATTCTCTTGTAACACAAAGACCGTTTCGAGCGCCGCATCATACAGTAACTCCGCAAGCGTTGGCTGGTGGAGGGCGTTTTCCGATGCCGGGTGAGATAAGTCTGGCACAATGCGGAGTATTGTTTTTGGATGAATTACCTGAATTTTCAAGAAATTCGTTAGAGATATTGAGACAGCCTCTTGAAGAACGTCAAATAAAAATTTCCAGATTGTATGGAAGTTATAATTTTCCAGCTAAATTTTTGTTTGTTGCAGCTATGAATCCATGTAATTGCGGTTATTATCCCGACATGAATCGATGTACTTGTTCTGCTCGAGATATTTCTAAATATTTGGGAAAGATAAGTCAGCCATTATTGGATCGAATGGACATTACGGTAGAGGTTTCCCAAATGAATTATGGTGAAATATACAATCAAAAAAAAGGAGAATCTTCTATTATAATAGCACATCGTGTGAAACGTGCACGCGCTATTCAACAGGAACGATATAAAGGTTTGGGATTTGAGACAAATGGTGAATTGTCAGCCAAATTAATTGAAACATACTGTTTTTTGGAAAAAGAAGAAACTGCATTAATGGAGAAGGTTTTTAATCAATTTAAACTTAGTATAAGAGCTTATCATAAAATTTTGAAAGTAGCCAGAACGATTGCTGATTTAGAAGAATGTGAACAAATAAAGAGCATACATTTGAATGAAGCAATTTGTTATCGAACATTGGATAAGAGGTATTGGGGAAGATGAATATATTTTACAATTATTGGCTCGCTAATATTCCGGGAATAGGGAATAAAAAAATTCAAGAGATACTAAAATATACAAAAGATGCAAAAACTGTTTATAATCTTTCAAAAAAACAACTTAAAGAATTTGAATTTTTAACTGTTAAAAATATACAAATGATATTGGAGGCCCAAAATGATTACCAGATAAAAGAGCAGTTTGAAAATATGCAGAAGAAGGGAGTTGCATTTGTATGTGAATTAGAGGAAGAGTATCCTGATAAACTCCGAAATTTAGTCGATGCACCGTTCGGATTATATATAAAAGGGAGACTGCCATCTGAAATAAAGCCTAGTGTTGCTATAATAGGGGCAAGAAGATGTAGTCCTTATGGGAGAGAAGTTGCTAGAAAATTTGGGGAAGAATTTGCACAATATGGAATACAAATTATTAGTGGATTAGCAAGAGGGATTGATGGAATTGGTCAAATGAGTGCAGTAGAAGCAGGAGGAGAATCCTTTGGAGTACTTGGATGTGGGGTTGATATTTGTTATCCCAGAGAGAATATAGAATTGTATATGCAGATTCAAAAAAAAGGTGGTCTCTTGTCTGAATATCCGATAGGAACACAGCCGAGAGCCAATTTATTTCCATACAGGAACAGATTGATCAGCGGTCTTGCAGATGTTCTTTTAATTATTGAAGCCAAAGTAAAAAGTGGCACATTTATTACAGTAGAATATGCATTGGAACAGGGAAAAGATGTTTTTGTAGTACCTGGAAGAATTAATGATGCACTGAGTCAGGGGTGCAATGAATTGATAAAGCAAGGGGCTGGTATTGTGACATCATTTCAAGATATATTGGACGTTTTTGGTGTAAAAAGTGAAAAAAAATGTTTAGAAAACATAAAAAATCAATTAAATACCAACTTAGCACTTGAAAAAAAACAATTAATAGTGTATAGTTGTCTAAGTTTAGAGCCGAAAAGTATAGAAACTATAATTCAGGAAGTAAACCTGTCGATTCCTGAACTTACTAATATAATTGTAACATTACAGATGATGGGATTGATTTATGAACCAGCAAGGAATTATTATGTCCGAACGAGTATAAAAGAAGGATAGATAGATACACTCATTTAATATATGAGGATAAATAGACAGGTTTTATTAAAAAATTGCGGAGGCGTAGGAAATATGGCGAAGTATCTAGTAATCGTGGAATCACCAGCTAAGGTTAAAACAATTAAAAAATTCTTGGGAAAGAATTATGAAGTAGTAGCATCAAATGGTCATGTGAGAGACTTGCCAAAAAGCCAAATGGGAATAGATGTAGAGCACGATTTTGAACCAAAGTATATTACAATCAGAGGAAAAGGGGATGTCTTAGCAAGACTTAGAAAAGAAGCTAAGAAAGCGGATAAAGTATATCTTGCAACTGACCCTGACCGTGAAGGAGAAGCAATTTCATGGCATTTATCGAAATCTCTTAAATTAGATGAAGATAAAATGTATCGAATCAGTTTCAATGAAATTACTAAAAAAGCGGTCAAAGAATCCATAAAAGATGCAAGAGAAATCGATATGGATCTGGTAGATGCACAACAAACAAGAAGAATGTTAGATAGAATGGTAGGTTACCGTATTAGTCCATTGCTATGGGCAAAAGTAAAAAGAGGATTAAGTGCAGGTAGAGTGCAATCGGTAGCATTAAGAATTATTTGTGATAGAGAAGAAGAAATTAATGCATTTATTCCGGAAGAATACTGGACATTGGATGTTTTTTTGAACGTAGAAGGTGAGAAAAAACCACTTCAGGCAAAGTTTTATGGGAATCGTAATGAAAAAATAGCGATAAAATCGGAAGAAGAATTAAATGTTATTCTTACTAAATTAGAAAATGCACAATATTCTGTTGAAGATGTGAAAAAGGGAGAACGTATAAAAAAATCACCTGTCCCATTTATTACAAGTACATTGCAGCAGGAAGCAGCAAAAACTTTGAATTTTTCCACACAAAAGACTATGCGGATAGCCCAACAGCTTTATGAAGGAATTGAAATAAAAGGAAGTGGAATGATAGGTTTGATTACATATCTGCGTACAGATTCAACTCGTATTTCTGAAGAAGCAGATGGACTTGCCAGAGATTATATTAAAGAACATTATGGAGAAGAATATGTAATTCAGGCTACAACAAATTCAAAAAATAAAAGTAAAATACAGGATGCCCATGAGGCGATCAGACCAACAGATATAGAAAGAACCCCGGAAAAGATGAAGGAGTCTTTATCAAGAGATCAATTTCGGTTGTATCAATTAATATGGAAACGTTTCACAGCAAGTCGAATGAGCTATGCAAAATATGAAACTACATCAGTTAAGATTTCAGCTTCTGAATATCAATTCAGAGTTTCAGCATCCAAATTGGCATTTCAAGGGTTTATGTCTGTTTATGTACAAGAAGATGATGAAACAAAAGAAAATAATATATTATTAAAAGATATAAACAAAGAAACTCAATTAGATTTTGGAGAATTCGATTATAAACAACATTTTACGCAGCCACCGCCCCATTTTACTGAGGCAGCATTGGTAAAAGCATTGGAAGAGTTGGGGATTGGTCGTCCAAGTACGTACGCTCCAACAATTTCAACTATTATAGCAAGAAGGTATGTTGCGAAAGAAAATAAGAATTTATATGTGACAGAATTAGGTGAAATAGTTAATTTTATTATGAAAGAAGCGTTTCCAAGTATTGTGGATGTGAATTTTACAGCAAATTTGGAAGCATTATTAGATAAAGTGGGAGAGGGAGTCGTCAATTGGAAGACAGTTGTACGAAATTTTTATCCTGATTTAGATGAAGCAGTACAAATTGCAGAACAAGAGTTAGAAAAAATTGAAATTCAGGATGAAGTTACGGATGTTATTTGTGATATGTGTGGTCGAAATATGGTAATAAAATATGGCCCTCATGGTAGATTTTTAGCTTGTCCGGGATTTCCAGAATGCAAAAATACGAAACCTTATTTAGAGAAAATTGGTGTAAAATGTCCTAAATGTGGAAAAGATGTTGTTCTGCGTAAAACAAAAAAGGGAAGGAAGTATTATGGATGTGAAGATAATCCGGAGTGTGACTTTATGTCATGGCAGAAACCTTCCGAAGAAAAGTGTCCGGAATGTGGCAGCTATATGCTTGAAAAGGGGAACAAGTTGGTATGCGCAAATGAGACATGTGGTTATTTGAGAAACATAAAAGAGCAAAAAGATAAATAAAATGTGAAAAAAATGTAAATTATTATATTTTTGGATATTTATACTTGTTTTTGCGAAATTTGTGTGATAAAATTATAGGTGCATGACAAATGTTTAGAAAATTGAATGGAGGGTAAAGAATGAGTGTTCAATTGCTGGATAAAACCAGAAAAATTAACAAACTTTTGCACAACAACAATACGTCTAAAGTAGTATTTAATGACATATGTCAAATATTAACTGAAATATTGAGTTCAAATATTCTAGTTATTAGTAAAAAAGGCAAAGTGTTGGGTGTAAGTCTAAGCAACGCAGTGGATGAAATTGAGGAGTTGATTGCAGATCAAGTAGGTGGTTACATTGATCCGATTTTGAATGAAAGGTTATTGGGAGTCCTTTCTACAAAAGAAAATGTAAATCTACAAACATTAGGATTTGTATCGAATGATGTGAAAAGATATCATGCGATTATTACGCCAATCGATATTGCGGGAGAGAGATTAGGCACATTATTTATTTACAAAAGTGATATGGAGTATGAAATTGATGATATCATTTTAAGTGAGTATGGAACTACTGTGGTGGGACTTGAAATGATGCGCTCTGTAAACGAGGAAAATGCAGAAGAAACTAGAAAAGTACAGATAGTAAAATCAGCCATCAGTACATTATCATTTTCAGAATTGGAAGCAATTACACATATTTTCGAAGAAATGGATGGCAAGGAAGGAATTCTTGTTGCAAGTAAGATTGCGGATAGAGTAGGAATAACCAGGTCAGTCATTGTTAATGCACTTCGTAAATTTGAAAGTGCAGGAGTAATAGAATCTAGATCTTCCGGTATGAAAGGAACATATATTAAAGTTTTAAATGATGTTGTTTTCGAAGAACTAGAATCAATGAAAAATCAAAAACGCTAAACATTATTGGAATGTATATATTAAAACAGGAAGGATTTACAATTTTTTTGTAAATCCTTTTTCTTGTCTATAAATAAAAAAAAGTGTATTATATTGTGTAGATATTAAAGGGAATAGTACTATATCATGTAAAAAAATAGAAAAAAAGTACTACATCGTGTAAAAAAAACGAAAAATTGCTTGTCTTTTTTGTAATTTTATATATAATAGAGTCAGGAGGGTGTTGCATATGATTAATTCAAATGTATTTAATTATCTAAATGTATTAAATAAAGCGGCTGATGCAAGTTGGCTTAGAAATGAAGCTATTAGTAATAATATTGCGAATGTGGATACACCTGGTTATAAAAGACAGGATGTAGATTTTGAAAGTGCATTAGAAGTTGAATTAAAGAAGTCTAAATATTCTACTTTAGATGAAAAAATTTTAAATTCAAATTTAAAACATTTAGATGTGTCTACTTACACAGATTCCGCAGGGTTTTCGTATCGTATTGATGATAATAATGTAGACATAGACACAGAAAATGTAGAGTTAGCATCTAATCAGATAAAATATAACGGTTTGGTTGACAGTATGAAACAAGAAATCAGTAGATTAAAATTGGTTATAAAATAATTATATAAATTTAAGGAGGAAATAAAATGGGAATGTTTCGATCATTTGGGATTAATTCATCGGGTATGACAGCACAGCGCTTTCGTACAGATATTATCTCTCAGAATGTTGCGAATGCTTCAACAACTAGAACAGAAAATGGAACTCCATACCGTCGGAAAATTGTTTCTTTTGCGGAGAAAAGTACTACCCCTTCATTTAGTAGTGTTTTAGCAAAGGCTAATAGTTCTTATTCAGGAAGCGGGGTTAAAGTTTCTGAGGTGTCTGAGGACATAGAAAACGATTTTGTGATGAAATATGATCCTTCACACCCAGATGCAGATGAAAATGGATATGTGTCTTATCCCAATGTTAATATAGTAACTGAAATGACAGATTTAATTGATGCCAGTCGTTCATATGAGGCAAATGCCACTGCTTTTTCAGCAAGTAAATCGATGGCAGTAAAAGGTCTTGAAATGGCAAAATAGGAGGTAAGATTACATGGATATTTCTTCACTTAATAATATTTCTTCAAGTTATATAAAGGCAGCAGATGCTCTTCAAGGTCAAACCGTATCGGGAAATGAAAAGAATGATAGTTTTGATTCTGTGTTAAAATCAGCTATGTCTATGGTCAACCAGACGGATTCTTTGCAAAATGTTGCAGAGCAGGAAGAAATTAAATATGCTTTGGGATATTCAGAGAACACACATGACTTAACAGTAGCACAGGAAAAGGCAAATGTTGCTTTACAGTATACTGTGACGGTAAGAGATAAGTTTTTAGAAGCATATAATCAAATAATGAATATTCAAATTTAAGTTATAGAAATATAAAAATACTTTAGTCTTCGTAAACAGACGGTAGAGGAGTATCATGAATGAATGAAAGAATAAAGGGTATACAGCAAAAAATAATAAATTGGTGGAATAAATTTACAGCAGTTCAAAGAATAATTATCATAAGCGTAGTAGTTGGTGTCACAATTGCATTGGGAATATTATATTGGGTGCTTTCACAGCCTAAGATGGTAACTTTAGTGACTTTAGAGAGTACAAAAGAAGCTTCTCAGATAACAGAACTTCTTGAGTCAGAAGGAATTGCTTATACTGCTTCAAAAGATGGATTGGTCATTCAAGTTAATGAAAAAGATGAATCGGCAGCAGTTTTATTGTTGGGTTCTAATAACATTCCTACTCAGGAGTATGATTTGTCTTCTGTATTTGATGGCAATTTTAGCACAACAGAATCAGATAAATCCAAAAAATACCAGTTATATTTAGAAGAGAAGGTAGCCAGTGAATTAAAATCAATTGATATAGTTGATGAAGCAACCGTTACGTTATCAATTCCAGAGAATGATGGCACTTTAGCATCTCAGAAGGAATCTACCTATGCCAGTGTATTAGTTTCATTAAATGGTGAGGTGAAAGAAGGAGCTGCAGAGGGTTGGGCAAAATACATAGCAACAGCAGTTGGAAATGATAACACGGATAATGTATTGATTTTAGATTCAAATGGAAATGTTTTATTTACTGGTGAAGATAAGTCTTCTACAGCAGGCTCAGTAAGTAATCAGCTTGCAGTTCAAACAAAGTATGAAAGTATGGTAAAAAATCAGGTCAAAGATGTTATGCTTGGGGCAAATGTTTATGACAATGTTGAAATAGGTCTGAATCTCGCTTTAGATTTTGATGTGATTGAACAGACGGATCACCAGTATTATGTGAATGATGGAAATACACAAGGTTATTTAGATAGTGAAAGTAATTACGAACAAGAATCTCAAGGGGGAGCGGCTGCGACTCCTGGAACAGATGCAAATGACGAGACAACATATGTAATGGAAAATAATGGAACATCTACTTCTACTACGACAGAAAATACAAAAGATTATTTACCAAATGAAAAAATTACAAATACTAAATTTGCAACCGGTACAATTAAAGCAGATGAATCATCTATTACTGTAGTTGCAGCAACCTATAAAGTTTATGATGAAGATAAGTTGAAAAAATCCGGTGAATTAAAAGGTCAGACTTTTGCAGAGTTTCAGGCGGCAAATAGTGAAAAGACGAAAGTGGACGTAGATGAAGAACTTTATCAGGTAGTTTCGAAAGCTACAGGAATATCAGAGGATAATATTTCTATTGTAGCTTATCAGGTGCCTTTTTTCCAAGCAAGCGATACAAGCAAAAAATCGATTTGGGATTATGCTCCAATTCTACTTGGTGTATTGATTTTAGGATTTTTAGGATTTATCATTTTCAAGAGTACAAGAGGCGAAAAAGAAACTGTGTTAGAACCAGAACTTTCTGTTAAGAATTTACTTGAAACGACACAAGAAGCACAGGATGAAGAGTTAGAAGATATCGGATTTAATGAAAAATCAGAAGTCCGTATTATGATTGAGAAGTTTGTAGATGAAAATCCAGAGGCAGTTGCACAATTGCTTCGAAATTGGCTAAATGAGGAGTGGGATTAAAAATGGCTGAACATAAAATAGGAGGTTTACAAAAAGCGGCAATATTATTAATTGCATTAGGTCCAGAAAAAGCATCTAATATTTTTAAACATTTAAAAGATGAAGAAATAGAAGAATTGACATTAGAAATTGCAAACACCAGAAGTGTTACACCTAGTATAAAAGAAGACATATTGAATGAATTTTATCAGATATGTTTAGCACAGCAATATATTGCCGAAGGTGGTATTGGTTATGCAAAAGAATTGCTTGAAAAGGCTCTTGGCTCAGACAAGGCCATGGATGTTATTTCCAGGCTGACAGCTTCCTTACAGGTAAGACCTTTCGAATTTATACGAAAAACAGATCCGGCTCAATTGCTGAATTTTATTCAAGACGAACATCCACAAACAATTGCATTAATTTTATCATATCTGCCAGCTCAACAGGCAGCTCAGATCGTTGGTGCGCTGCCTATTGATAAGCAGGCTGATGTAGCAAAACGTATTGCGGTAATGGATGGAACTTCTCCAGATGTTATTAAAGAAGTAGAGCGTATTTTAGATAAAAAGTTGTCTTCTTTAGTAAATCAAGATTATACAATTATCGGTGGCGTAGAAGCTATTGTTGATATTTTGAATTCAGTAGATCGTGGTACAGAAAAACATATTATGGAAAATCTTGAAATTGATGATCCGGAACTTGCAGATGAAATCCGTAAGAGAATGTTTGTATTTGAAGATATTCTATTATTGGATGACAGAGCAATTCAAAGAGTATTGCGTGATGTAGATAATAATGATTTAAGTATTGCATTAAAGGGAGCGAATCAAGAAGTACAAAATACAATTTTCAATAATCTGTCTAAACGTCTGGCAGCAATGATTAAAGAAGATATGGAATATATGGGGCCGGTACGTATGAAGGACGTAGAGGAAGCGCAACAGAAAATTGTTGGTGTTATTAGAAAGTTAGAAGATTCTTCAGAAATTGTTATCTCACGTGGTGGAGGTGACGAGATTATTGTCTAATTTGTTAAAATATCATAATGTTAAGCAATTAGAAGAGAAAAAAAGAGTCATAGATTCAAATGATAAAGTTGCTGAAAGAATCAAGGAACTGCTTGTATCACAAAGGGCGGAACAGCTGGGGGAGGAAGGTGACTCTGAATTTATTGGAGGGCTGTTCGCTGAAAGTGTAGAAGTGGTTGAATCGGAAAAAGAAAAAGAGGCGGAACGGAATCGTCAGACAGCATATGAAGAAATTGTCGCACAGGCAAAAGAACAGGCTGCGAGTATGCTTGAAGAGGCAAGTGCACAGGCACAATTAATATTAGAGAATGCGAGGGTAGAAGGAGAAAATAAGGGGTATGAAGAAGGATGTCGTCGAGCAGAAGATAACATTCAGAAAATGAAGGAAGAGTTAGAAGAGAAGGAAAAAGAATTAGAAAGAGATTATAAAAGAAAAGTGAATGAGCTGGAACCCGTTTTGGTAGATGTATTGGCTGATGTATTTGAAAGAGTATTTCATGTTCAGTTCGATGATAAAAAGAGCATGGTACTTCATCTGGCGAAAAATGCAATGGATAAGATAGAGAACAGTAGAGAGTTTCTCGTAAGAGTTCCAAAAGAAAATTATACATTCGTAAAAGAACGGCAGGACGAACTGGAAGCAAGAGTAGGTAAGACAGTCAGGGTCGAAGTGATTGAAGATATGCTTCTTAAGAAGAATCAGTGTGTGATAGAGACTGATTCAGGAGTCTTTGACTGCAGCTTAGACATTCAGATGGAACGTTTATTGAAAGATTTAAAATCTCTAAGTATTTAAAAATTTTTTTCGAAAATAACTAATAACTCATTAAAATTTATGAGATGAAAAGGAAATATGCTTCATGACAATAAATCTTGATAAATATAGTAAATTATCCCAACAGTCATATTTTAAAAAGTTAGGCAAAGTAGTAAAGATTGTAGGACTAACAATAGAATCAGTTGGACCGGATGCAAAGTTAAATGATCTTTGTCGTATTATTGTGGATGAAGAAGAAAATAAATATGTTTTAGCAGAAGTAGTTGGAATGCGTGACAAAAGGATTTTGCTCATGCCTTATGAAAATGTTGAAGGAATAGGACTTGGATGTATCGTGGAAAATACGGAACATCCATTGTCTGTCTATGTAGGCGATGATCTGCTTGGTCATACCCTGGATGGCTTGGGGCGGCCGACGGATATTAGCTCTATTCCATTGACAAAAATGTATCCGGTTGAGGCAGACCCGCCAAATCCAATGGAACGTGAGATTATTGAGAAAGTCTTGCCTTTAGGTGTAAAAGCCGTAGATGGATTGATTACAGTAGGGAAAGGTCAGCGTATTGGTATTTTTGCCGGAAGTGGTGTTGGAAAGAGTACCTTATTAGGTATGTTTGCAAGAAATACGAAGGCAGATGTAAATGTAATTGCATTAATAGGTGAACGAGGAAGAGAAGTTCGCGAGTTTGTTGAAAGAGATTTGGGTGAAGAAGGAATGAAACGCTCGATTCTGGTGATAGCAACTTCGGACAAGCCTGCACTAATTCGTAATAAGGCGGCCAAAACAGCTACGGCGATTGCAGAATATTTTCGTGATCAGGGGAAAGATGTATTGTTGATGATGGATTCATTGACTCGTTTTTCAATGGCTCAAAGGGAAATAGGACTTGCGTCAGGAGAGCCACCGGTTACAAGGGGATACCCCCCAAGTGTGTATGCAGAAATGCCTAAGCTGTTAGAACGGGCAGGTAATTCAGAGGAAGGTTCCATTACAGGTCTGTACACTGTGCTTGTAGATGGAGATGATTTTAATGAACCAATTACAGATACAGCAAGAAGTATATTAGATGGACATATTATGCTTTCAAGAAAGTTAGTTCATAAAAACCATTACCCTGCAATTGATGTATTGCAAAGTATATCTCGTGTTATGAATTCCATTGTAACAGATTCGCATAAAAAGGTGGCGGGAAAACTTAAAAATGTTTTAGCTACGTACAGCGAAGCTGAGGATTTGATCAATATAGGAGCCTATAAAAAAGGAGCCAATAAAAATATAGATTATGCAGTAAGTAAAATTGATGAAGTCAATGAGTTTTTAATGCAGGGAACTCATGAAAAATTTGAATTTGATGAAATTATAGGGCAGTTAGAAAAAATGTTTGGTGAATAATATAGAGGAGGAGCCATGGCAAAGTTTATTTATCGAATGCAAAATATATTAGAGATCAAAAGAAAACTTGAAATGCAGGCAAAATCCGATTATGCAGAGGCAAGTCAGAGACTGGTGCAAGAAGAGAAAAAATTAGCAGAGTTAAAATTAAAACAACAGGAGTTTGAAGGAATTCACAAGAATCTTTTAATGTCTGCCATTAATCTTTTGGAAATTAAAAATTGTAGAAAATCTATTGAAGGAATAAAAGGTTCCATTAAAAATCAGATGATTTCTGTTCATGTAGCTCAGAAGAATTTAGAAATGGCCAGAGTTAAGCTGGGTGAAGTCATGTTGGAAAGAAAAACTTATGAAAAATTGAAAGAAAAAGCGTTTGAAGATTTTAAACAAGAAGTTAATGTTCAGGAAAGTAAGGAAATCGATGAACTGGTGAGTTACATCTATGGAAATAATAAATAAAAGATAGTGGGTGAAAGACATGGAAGATAATTTTGAAGAATTAGAGGAAAAAACGGAAAAGTCAAAAAAAGAACTGAAAAAAGAACAAAAAGACAAGAAAAAGGAAGAAAAAAAATTAAAGAAACAGAAGAAAAATGCCGATAAAATTATTGAGGACTCTGATTCGTTAGAAGAAAAAGAAGGAAGCAGATTTGCAGTGGTCTTGGCAGTTGCCGGATTAGTCATTACTTGGCTTATCATTTTGGTATTGTTAGTAAAAGCGGATATAGGAGGATTTGGTTCAGGGGTATTATCACCGATTTTGGAAGATGTTCCATATATAAATAAGATATTGCCAGAATCCAGTTCGAAAAGTGATAAAAAGAAAGTTAATCCGGATTATCCTTATAAAACGGTAGAAGAAGCTATTGAGCAGATAAAAAAACTCCAAGTGGAACTTCAGGATGAGAAAGAGAAAAGTGAAACAGGCGATTCAAATATCCAAGATCTGCAGACAGAGATAGAACGATTGAAAGAGTTTGAGAAAAAACAGGTCGAATTTCAGAAATTAAAAACTGAATTTTATGAAGAAGTTGTATTTGGAGAGAATGCTCCGGCAATGAAAGAGTATCAAAAATATTATGAGAGTATTGATCCTACTAATGCAGAACTTTTGTATAAAGAAGTAGTGAAACAGGAAGCTTATAATCAAAAAGTCCAAGATTATGCAACGACTTACTCCGCAATGAAACCAAAACAGGCAGCGGCTATATTAGAAAAATTAACAGATGACTTGAAACTTGCAGCACAGATACTGGAAGTAATGGACAAAGAATCAAGAGGTGATATTCTTGGTGCAATGGATCCTGATTTCGCAGTTAAACTAACAAAAATCATGGCACCTGAAGAATAAATAAAAAAAAGAAAGGAGGAGTTTTATGACAGGTACAACGATGGTAAAAATGAACTCGGCAATTTTAGGTTCACCAAAAGGCGTAAGTGCAGGAAAGAAAGAATCCTCTCAATTGGATTTTGAATCCTTCATCAATCAAATTGCTTCAAGTGGTCAGGTTGAAGCACAGACACAAACGGATTTTGTAGAAGATAGTCAGAGCAATTTAAAGGTTGGTAGTGTAAAAAAGGAGAGTTATTCAAGTATTCAGGATAAATTACCACAAAAGGAATCTGTTCAGGAAGATGCAAAGGAATTCTCAGAGACATCAGGAATGTTGAAAGAAAAACTAGAAGATTTTGAAAAGAAAATGAAAGAGAGCATTTTAGAAAGTTTAAATGTTTCCGAGTCAGAATTAGAAGCAGCAATGCAAGCATTAGGATTCCAATTTAGCGATTTCATGCAGCCGGAAAATCTTACGACATTGGTTACTCAGCTGGCAGGTAATACAGAGCCAGTCACACTGCTTATGAACGAAGAATTTCAACAGTTATTCCAGACGGTTGAAGAACTAACGGTTTCCCTCTTAAAGGATTTGGGCATGAATAGGAACGAAGTACAGCAATTACTTGAAAATATGCAGCTTGATACTTCGGTTCAGATGAATCCGGATGATGAATTGATTGGACAAGAAGTTGTAATTCAGTCTGAAATTCAAAAGCAAGAGGAAGCGGATTTAGTATTACAGCAGTCACAAGAAACTCAGGCAGCAGACGGAAATAGTGTAGAGAAAGCTTTAGAAAATCTGCCTAAAGAAATAGTGAATGTAGAAGAGCAGGAAATAGACGAAGAAACAAATGCTAAAATTTTGGCAGATGAGTCTATGAATTTAGAAACGGAAGAAATAGAAACTGATTTTTCGGATGATAATACAGATTCTCAGAATAAAGAAAATCACTTATTTTCTAATGCACAAAACGGCAATCCTGTATTAGATGCTAGAACAAATACGGTAGGTGCAGTACCACAGACAGCAGAGAATTTTCAGACGCGTGTAAATGTAGAAAATATTATGAGACAAATCACGGAATCAGTCAGAGTAAGTATGTCTCGGGAAGCCACCAGTATGGAATTACAATTGAATCCTGAAAATCTTGGTAAGATTCATTTGATGGTGACTACGAAAAATGGAATTGTTACTGCGCATATGGCAGCAGAAAATGAAGCTGTTAAAAATGCCTTAGAAAATCAGATTGTTCAATTAAGAGATAATCTTAACAATCAGGGCCTAAAGGTGGAAGCGATTGAAGTAACGATTGCAAGTCACGAGTTTGAAAGAAATTTAGAAGAGAATCAACAGAATAATCAAAAGGAAAGTGAAAGGCAAAATTCAGGTAATAGACGCAGGAATTTAAATGTTTCAGACTTGGAAGCTATTCAAGGGATTATGTCAGAAGATGAAAATCTTGCAGTCAAAATGATGTTACAGAATGGTAATTCAGTTGATTATTCAGCTTAAAAAGAATGATGATACGAATATAAGAAAAAGAAAGGAAGAAATTTATGGCTATTATTGCACCGATTAAGGATGGCATAGTTCAAGATACCACAGCTTCTTCAAACACTTCATCCACATCTACGAAAAAAAGTAATTCAGAACTTGATAAAGACGCATTTTTGCAATTATTAGTTGCACAAATGAAGTATCAAGATCCGATGGAGCCAACAGCCAATACGGAGTACATAGCTCAATTGGCCACATTCTCAGAATTAGAAGCAATGCAGAATCTACAGGCATCACAGAGTCAGGAAAAAGCAACTAGTTTGACAGGAGAAAATGTAATTATGAAGGTTACATCTTCTACTACCGGTGAAACAAGTTATATAAGTGGAAAAGTAGATTATGTTGTGATTGAAAACGGAAAAGCGTTTTTATCAATTAATGAACAATTATATTCCATTGATGATTTAGATACGGTAGTATCGGATGAATACTTAGATGCTACTGAAGCAGCTACAAATTTTAAAAATCAGGTAACGAATCTTCCGAGCGAGCAGACAGTTACATTGGATGATAAAGAAGCTGTAGTGGCAGCAAGGAAGGCATATGAAGCATTATCTACTTATGCGAAAAAATTTGTAAGTTCTGATGCGATTACAAAAATGCAGAATCTGGAAGCAAAAATTAAATTATACGAGTCTGAAGCAGATAAATAATGAATAAGGGACAGTAACCCAAGGGGGAATGGATATGAATTCAATTCAAAATCAATTTACATCCATTGAACAGGTTACCGGCCGATACTTAAAAAATAATCATCAATCTACAGCAAGTGCAGATTCCAACTTCTCTTTTGAAGAAATTTTACAAGAACAACAAAAGACGAATGAGTCCAGAGAATTAAAGTTTTCGAAACATGCCTTGAACAGACTTTCAGATAGGAACATAAATTTATCACAGGGTCAAAAGACACGATTGGAAGAAGGGACGTTGAAAGCAGAAGAGAAAGGGATAAAAGAATCATTAGTACTAGTTGATGACTTGGTATTTATTGTAAATATAAAAAATCAAACGGTAGTCACAGCAATGGACCAAACAGAAGCAAATGAAAATGTTTTTACAAATATTGATGGTGCAGTAATTATTTAGCCGGACCTTTTAAGGAAGCTAAACAGCCTTTGACCGATAGATAAGGCTGCGTCAATATAGTAAGACGATACAATTTAGGAGGATATTTTGTTATGATGAGATCATTATATTCTGGTGTATCAGGATTAAAAACACACCAGACCAAGATGGACGTTATAGGTAATAATATTGCGAACGTAAATACAGTAGCTTTTAAATCTAGTAGTACCACTTTTAGTGAAATATTATATCAAACTACAAAATCAGCATCAGGAGCGAATGCACTGACAGGAACCGGTGGTACGAATGCAAAACAGATTGGTCTTGGAGTTACAACAGGAGCAACTACAGTTAACATTACAACAGCAGGTGCAACGCAGACCACAGGAAACCCATTTGACTTGAAAATAACAGGAGATAGCTTTTTTGTTGTAAGTAATGGTTCAGAAAATTATTTTACAAGAGACGGATCATTTTACGTTGATGGTGCAGGAAACTTATGTATGTCTTCAACCGGATACAATATAATGGGATGGCAGGTTGATGGAGAAGGAAAAATAGCACAAGATACCGTGTCTCCATTAAGGATTCTGGCAGTGGAGAATCTGACTTCAGATCCTGAGGCAACAACAAATTCAAAAATTTCAGGAATTATTGACAAAAATAGTACTCAAGTAACAAGTGAAACGGGATTGATTCGAAGCTTAACTTTTTATGATCAATTAGGATATAGTTATACTGCTAAATTTTCTATAAAATCAACTGCGGCCGATGGAAAATATGCGATTGCACTTAATGATATTGTAGATAGTAACGGAGATTCTATTACGAAAAAATATGGAGTTACATTAGATAAAATTGTAAATTTTGGAACCGATAGAACTACGACTACCTCAACTACAAAGAATTTGACTAATTTAGTAGAAGGTTATGCATATGCCAATGGCAACTACTATTCAGCAACAGGAAGTGTAATGACCAATTATCAGAGTATTTTCCAGACAGGAACTTTAGAATCAGGCTTTACATATAATGCACCTCAGGTGGTTGATAATACATCTTATAATTTCGTGGGAACGAAATCTTATTCGGGAACAACAGGTTTTACAGATGTTGCTACATTGATCGGAGCGACCTATGATTCTGGTACTGGAAAAATGACACAAGGTCTGACAAAAGCTGAAATTTCTTCAATGTTATTTACAAAATCAATGGGTGCTTATAATTTGAACGATGCTGTAGCCTGGACCTATGATTATGGTACGGTCGGAGATGGAAGTGATGCTACTGTAACAGACGGAACAACAACGGTACCGGTTTCAATTCTGACCAGCTGCGGTATTACAGGTACATCTGCCTTGGCTGATGGTGATCCTGTAACAGGGCTTACATGGGAAATGACAAATGCAGAAGTCGTAACTGCATTACAGGCAGCAGAAACCAATCCGGATATTGCATGGAGTTATTCAACTGGTTCCGGATATGTTGCAACTCATACAACTACGTTAGGAAACAGTGATTTAAATACAGGATATTACTATGACTCTGCACAAGGACAGTTTGAACAGGGTGGTACGATTGTAACAGCAGCAGAGGCTTATGGGATACCTGCAGATACAGATGCCGTAAAAAATACTTTTACACAAAATGCGGATGGATCTATTACTTTATCTACAACAACGAAGACAAAAGATTATATTGTACAGTTTAACACTAGTACTGGTGCTTTTGTTTCAGTAAATGGTGAAGATGATGTGAATTTAGATTTTGCTGCCGGTTATGGGAACTTTAAAGATATTAATATGGATTTTAAAGGAACCACAATGGTAGATAATAATGGAAGTTCAACTTTAGTAATGGAGACCGGCGATGCAGATGGTGTCGGAGCAGGGAAAAAGCTTGGACAGATGACAGGGGTATCTATTCAGAACAACGGAATGATTTATGGAACTTACGATAATGGAAATACAAAACTTTTGGGACAGATAGCTACCGCTTCCTTTGCCAATGCTTCAGGTCTCTTGAAAGAAGGAGAGAACTTGTACTCAGCAACATTGAACTCCGGAGAATTTGACGGAATCGGACAAGATGTTACAGCAGATGGAGGAAGCATGTCAAGCGGAGTTTTAGAGATGTCTAATGTAGATCTTTCTGCGGAGTTTACTGAAATGATAACAACACAAAGAGGTTTTCAAGCGAATTCCAGAATTATAACAACTTCAGATTCGATGCTAGAAGAATTAATTAACCTAAAACGTTAGTCAGTAAGGGAAAATAGGGGATAGGATCGGTGCAGAAGAGGAGCATTTGTCTTATCTCCCTTTTTCAGTCAAATTCATAGATATTGTAGAATAATGTTTCACTGTGACGCAATATGTGGTATAATACCAAAGAAGGAGTGCGTATATATGATAGATGTAACGAAGCTAAATGGAATAAAAATATTAATCAATGCTGAACTGATAGAAATAATAGAAGAAACTCCCGATACGGTAATTTCTTTCACAACTGGAAAGAAATTAATAGTAAAAGAAAGTAGACAAGAGATAAAAAATTTAGTAATATCATATAAACGAAGTATTTTTACAAACTTCGACAAAAATTAAAAAAAATAGACAGAATATGAAAAAATAGACAGAATGATTATATACAATAAAGAGAAAAAAAGACGAAGGGACGGGTGGCAATTGTGGATATAGCTTCCTTGTTAGGCATTATTTTAGGTGTTGTAATGATAGTATTCGGTATTGTTTTTGATAAAAATACCGGAGTGGAGTTTTCAAAGTTATTCAGTTTTATTGATATCCCATCAGTTATTATTACAATTGGAGGTTCATTGACAAGTACATTGAGTTCAAGTACTTTACCCAATTTTTTAAATGGTTTAAAATCAATTAAACTTGCGTTTCAAGGGGTGAAGGGAGATGCCAATGAAACCATTTCTAATGTAATAGAATTGTCAACGATTGCCAGAAAAGAAGGTTTGCTGGCATTAGAAGAAGCAGCTACGAATCTGGAAGATGAATTTTTAAAAAAAGGAATTATGCTGGTGGTTGATGGGACAGACCCTGAGTTGGTAAGAGGGATTATGGAAACAGAATTGGTCTGTGTCAGCGAAAGGCATGGAAAAGTACTTGATTTCTGGAATAAATTATCAGAAATGGGTCCAGCCTGGGGTATGATTGGAACTCTAATCGGACTAATTAATATGTTGAAAGGTTTAGATGATCCTTCAACAATCGGTCCTTCTATGTCAGTAGCTTTGTTGACGACTCTTTATGGTTCGTTGATAGCAAACTGGTTGTGCGGTCCGGTATCTGCAAAACTGAAAGCGAATAGTGCAACTGAAATCATGTTAAAAGAAGTGACGGTAGAAGGTTTATTATCTATTCAGGCAGGTGAAAATCCAAGAGTCATTGAAGAAAAATTGAAGTCTTTCTTAGCACCTTCACAACGAACAAAAGTGAATGAAAGAGAAGGTGAGGAATAATGGCAAAAAAGAGGAAAGAGGAAACAGGTCCAAAAGGGGCACCGGCATGGATGACCACATTTGGAGATTTGATGAATCTTCTCTTATGTTTTTTTGTATTATTGTTTTCAATGTCTTCCGTAGATGCTGAAAAATTTGAAAATATGATCGCATCTTTAAATAGTAGTTTTAGTATTTTATCCGAAGGCGGCACAGGTGTAGGAGAAGGAACACTTATTTCAGCAGGAGTCAGTCAGTTGGCAATGTTTGAAGAAGAATACAGCAAAATGCTGGAACCTATCGATTCAGAAGATTCTTCCATGCCAAAGGATTTTAAAGAAGAATATCAATCAGAAGCATTAAAAGAATCAGAAAAAATGGCAGAAAATATTGAAAAAATGGCTCAGGAAAATGAAGTCTTAGATAAAGTCCAAATAGATTTTACATCTCAATATGCTTTGCTTACGTTAAATGGCGCATTACTATTCGAATCAGGAAGTGCAGATATCGTTGAAAATTCTTATCCATTAGTTGATAAGATTGGCACTATATTAGAATACTATAATGAGAATATTATTGAAATAGAAGGTCATACAGATAATGTTCCGATACATGGTGGAGCGTTTAAGAATAATGAAGACTTATCTTGTCAAAGGGCATTGGCAGTAGCAGAATATTTCCGTAATCATAATAGTATAGATCCGGTAAAGCTTAAATACTCAGGTCGTGGGGAATATGCTCCAATTGCTGATAATACAACGGTAGAAGGCAGAGCTCAAAACAGAAGAGTCGAGATTAAAATTTATAATTCGTTTAGCGATTACTAAATGGAAGGAATGAAATAAAATGAAAAAAAATTTATTGACTGTGTTGGTATTGGCTTTAGTGTTAGCTAATTTAATTCTAACTGCTATATTGACATTTAGTGTTATTTCAGAAGTAAAGAAGACAGATGCACTGGTTGGGAAAATAGCAGCCGCGATTGATCTAGAGTTGAGTGCAGGTGAGAAGTCAAAAGACAAGAGCGTTCCAATTGATAAAATCTCAGTATACAATATTGAAGATAGTATGACGATCAATTTAAAACCGGGAAATGACGATGCGGAACATTATGCTAAATTGTCAGTGTCATTATCAATGAATACAGAAAGCAAAGATTATGAAAAATACGGTGCATCACTTAGTGAAAAAGAGAGCTTAATAAAAAATGAAGTCAATCGTGTAGTATCTTCTTATACAATTGACGAAATCAAAAGCAGTACACAGGCAATTCAAGACGAGTTGTTAACCAGAATACAAGAAATGTTTGATTCTGATTTTATTATTCAGGTAGTTTTCAGAGATGTGGTTTATCAGTAAGGCAGATATTAGAAGCACTATGGGTTTGAAGAAAGGAGGGGAATATTCCGATGGGAGAGGTATTATCTCAAAATGAAATAGATAATTTACTGCAGGCGTTAAGCAGTGGTGAACTGGATGCAGATGAGATGAAAGAAAAAGAGGAGAAGCAGGTGAAATATTATGATTTTGCCAGACCTGCAAAATTTTCGAAAGAGCATCTGCGTACTTTAGAAATAGTTTTTGAACATTTTGGCAGATTATTATCTACAAATCTACCGGCATATTTAAGAAAAAATATTCAAGTAGAAGTAGTGAATTCTGAAGCACTTACTTATCAGGAGTTTTCAAATGCTTTAGCGAATCCGGTGATTCTTGGTATCGTTGATTTTAGTCCATTAAACGGACATATTGTATTGGAGTTGGCCCCAAATCTAGGTTTTGCAATGATTGACCGTATGTTAGGTGGAGAAGGGACCGCATTAGAAAAGGCAAGAGAGTTTTCAGAAATCGAATTGACAATTATTGAAAGAATTATGAATATTTGTGTTAATCTTTTAAGAGAACCTTGGAAAAACGTAGTAGATATTTCGCCGAGGTTAGAGAGAATAGAAACCAATTCACAGTTTGCGCAGATCATATCTCCAAGTGAAATGATTGCAATCATTACAATAAATATGAAGATTGGCGAAGTTGAAGGTTTCATGAATATCTGCCTTCCATATTTGACTTTAGAACATGTGATGGATCGTTTAAATACGAAGTATTGGTTTTCCAGCATTCAAAATCAAGATGATAAAGCATATTGTGATGCCATTGGTACTTTGATTTCAAAATCTAATATGCCCATTAAGGCAGTGTTAGGAAAAAGTTCTATTACAGTCAATGATTTTGCCCATTTGCAATGTGGAGATATTATAAGGCTGGACAGAAAAGTAGATGAAGAATTAAAAGTATATGTAGGTAATATAGAAAAATTTGCTGCTCTGCCAGGAGCATCTGGTGATAAATATGCAGTAAGAATTACATCGGTCATAAGAGAGGAGCAGTGATAAAATGGATGGAATATTAGGGCAAGATGAGATTAATGCTTTATTGAATAATACAGATCCCGATGGAATGAGTGATTCGACAGAACAAGTGTTGACAGATGCTGAAAAAGATGCGGTTGGTGAAATAGCAAACATTAGCATGGGAACTGCTGCTACCACCTTATTTGCTCTTGTTAACAGAAAAGTAGTAATTACAACTCCCAAGGTGTCTTATTCAACGTGGGAAGAAATTTCCGAATCATATGAAAGACCATGTGTTTTTATACAAATATCTTATACGGAAGGTCTGGATGGAAGTAATATATTGGTATTGAAAGAACTGGATGTCAAGATTATTACTGATTTGATGATGGGTGGTGATGGCACCAATACAGATGGTGAACTTGGAGAACTTCATTTAAGTGCAATTAGCGAAGCAATGAATCAAATGATGGGTTCTTCTGCAACATCATTATCCTCAATGCTGAATAAGACAATTGATATCAGTCCGCCACAAGCAGATTTAATTGATATAAATTCAGTGGATGATGAAGGAAAGATTGCAAGCTTTTTAAAAGGACGATTTATAAAAGTATCCTTTAAGATGGAGATTGAAGGATTAGCTGACAGTGAAATCATGCAGCTTTATCCTGTAGATTTTGCCCGTGAGATGTATGAATGTTTTCGACAGACAATGGAAATGGATAAAATAGATGAAACTTCAAACAGGCAACAACAGACACCGAAACAACAGGCGGTTCCGCCACAAGCTACAACGCAGCAGGCAGTGCCTCAGCAGACACCGAATGTTGGAATGGCGAATATGAATGGAGGACAACAACCAATGATGCAGCAAATGAATACAGCACCGAAACAGGATGTAAATGTGCAGCCGGCACAGTTTCAGGCGTTTTCAAATGATTTTATTCCAATGGGTCAAAAAGAAAATATTGATTTGATAATGGACGTGCCATTGGATGTAACGGTTGAATTGGGAAGAACAACAAAATCAATCAATGATATTTTAGAATTTGCACCAGGGACAATTATTGAATTAAATAAAATTGCCGGTGAACCAATTGATGTTCTGGTTAATGGCAAATATGTTGCAAAAGGTGAAGTAGTTGTGATTGAAGAAAGTTTTGGAGTTCGTGTGACTGAAATCATAAAAGGATAATATAAGAAGACAGAGGAGATAAGATTATGGCAAAAAATATTTTAGTATGTGATGATGCAGCATTTATGAGAATGATGATTAAAGATATTCTTTCTAAGAACGGATATAATGTAGTTGGTGAAGCTGAAAATGGAGCAATAGCAGTTGAAAAATTCAATGAGTTAAATCCTGATTTAGTTCTAATGGATATTACCATGCCTGAGATGGATGGATTACAGGCTCTTAAAAAGATACGCGAAACGGATACGGATGCAGCTGTTATAATGTGTTCTGCCATGGGACAACAGGCAATGGTTATTGAAGCAATTCAATCAGGAGCGAAAGATTTTATCGTAAAACCATTTCAAGCAGATCGTGTCTTAGAATCCATAAAAAAAGTAATAGGATAGGGATGAGAATGACAATTGGAATGTCCACCATAAATAATATTTTTCAATTATTAGGTGTTTTATTGATTTTTATTTTTGTACTTGCAGTTACTTATTGGACAACACGTTGGATTGCAAAATATCAGCAGGCACAGGTCTTTCATAAAAATATTAAGCCAATTGAAACTTTCCGTGTGACGAATGGGAAGTTTATACAAATCTTGAAAGTAGGAGAAAAATACATTGTAGTTGCAGTCTGTAAAGATACAATTACTATGTTGACAGAATTAAAAGAGGATGAAGTAATGGAAATTCCTCTGGAGATGAAACAGAATACAAATCTCAACTTTCAACAGGTACTTGAAGATATTAAAAAAAAGTTGCACCAAAAACAGAAATAGGCAGGCAAGGGAGATATGTTAAGAGTTAAGAAACAATATAGAAAAATTAGTATAGTAATGAGTCTGTTTGTATTTGTGTTGACCTTATTTCTGCTGAATCATCGTGTGGTTCATGCTACTACGACCGATAATAATACACAACAGAATACAACACAAGACAATCAAAATGATATAGGTCAGCTCAATGTTGGTCAGGGTCCTGAAGTTGCAACAGGGATCAATGATGGTGGTTTTTCCATAAATTATAATGATGGAAAAGGGCAAATGGCAGGAAACATAAAAATACTTATCTTCTTGACCTTAATAGCTTTAGCCCCTTCTATTCTGATTATGTTGACCTCATTTACAAGGATAATCATTGTATTACATTTTACGAGGCAGGCCCTTGGTACACAAACTGCTCCCCCAAACCAGGTTATGGTCGGGTTAGCATTATTTTTAACGTTATTTATAATGTCCCCTGTTTTCAAAAACATAAATGAAAATGCTTTGAAACCATTTGATGCAGGAAAGATTACACAAGAACAGGCCATTGAAACAGGATTAAAACCTTTAAGAGATTTTATGTATAAACAGACACAGGTCAAGGATTTAAATCTTTTTTTAGACATAGCGAACCAGGAAGACGCCGCTGTAGATAAAAATGGGAAAATTATCTTAGAGAAAATTCCAATTTCAGTGTTGATTCCCAGTTTTATTTTAAGTGAATTGAGAACTGCCTTTATTATTGGATTTTTAATTTATATTCCGTTTATAGTTATTGATATGGTAGTAGCATCTACTTTGATGTCTATGGGTATGATGATGCTTCCACCAACAACGATTTCTATGCCATTTAAGATATTACTTTTTGTACTAGCAGATGGCTGGGATTTGGTTATTGGAAATTTAGTAAAGACGTTTTACTGACAATATGAAATAAGAGGTGAAAAAAATGATAAGTCAGGAAGTTGTTATGGATATCGCCAGAGATACAATATGGCTCATAATTAAAGTCTCGATGCCCTTATTGTTAGTTTCCCTAATTATTGGTCTTTTAGTAAGTATTTTCCAGACAGTAACTTCCATTCAGGAACAGACACTAACTTTTATTCCCAAAATTATAGGTATTTTTGTTGGGATGTTGATATTTGGGGGCTGGATATTAAACAGTATTACGACTTATATGACAGAGCTTTGGTCACATTTTAGTTATTACTTATCAGGATCATAATTATGGTAAACTATGTATTTTCAATAGAGACATTTGAATATTTTTTAGTGATTTTTGTTCGGATGGCAACGTTTGTTTTTATTGCTCCATTTTTTGGAATGAGTAATACACCGGCCAGGGTAAAAGTTGGTTTTTCCCTTGTGGTATCAATCGTTTTATTTCAGGTACTACCGGTGAAAGAATTGAATTATAATACAGCAATTGAATATGGAGTAATAGTATTAAAAGAAGGAATTACAGGATTACTGATAGGATATGCAGCCAGCATTTGTAATTCTATTGTTATATTTGCAGGTAAAATTATTGATATGGATATGGGGTTATCGATGGCTACGTTGTTTGACCCGGTAACCAAGGAACAGACCAGTATAACAGGTAATTTATATTCTTATTTCGTTTTAATGATGCTTATTGTTAGTAATATGCATCATTATATATTAAGAGCATTGGTAGATTCTTATCAATTAATTCCCGTTGATGGATTAAATATTAATGTCGATAAGATGTACTCAAATTTTTCGACCTTTATGATAGATTTTATTGTAATTGGGTTCCGCATTGCACTACCTGTATTTGCATGTATCTTAATTATGAATGTAATTTTAGGAATACTTGCAAAAGTAGCGCCCCAGCTAAATATGTTTGCTGTGGGGATTCAAATGAAGATTATGGTAGGTCTGATGGTGTTGTTTTTGACAATTGGATTACTACCTAGTATTTCAAATTTTATATTTGAGGAAATCAAAAAAATGATAATACTATTTATTGAAGGAATGCATTGATATGGAGAATAAATATTTTTATTTGTCCTACAATTTACAGTACTTTGCAAAAGATGGACCTGGTGGAGAGAAAACAGAACCTGCAACCGGGAAAAAATTAAAAGAGGCAAGAGAAGAAGGTCAGGTGGCCAAAAGTAACGAGTTGACTTCGGCAATCGGTCTTGTATCATTATTTATAATATTAAAGTTCTTTATTTCTTATATTGGGACAAATCTTATTTCTACTTTTGAACTTATCTATGGAAAAATTCCGGATATTGTAAAAGAAGGAAGTAAAGAGTTTAATTGGCAGACAGCTACTACATTGCAGTCAACCGTATTGATTAAAATTCTCATGATTGTGGCACCGGTATTTATCATATCCTTGGTTGTTGCAGTAATAGTAAATTTGCTGCAGGTAAAATGGAAACTGACAACAAAACCTCTTAAACCTAAATTAAGTAAATTAAATCCAATGAGCGGATTTAAAAAAATACTTTCAAAACAATCGATTTTTGAATTAGTAAAGTCGATTGGAAAAATCATCTTAATTGCTTACGTATCTTTATCTGTTTTAAAAGAAAAACAAGATCAAATCTTTATTTTATATGATATTCCTCTATTTCAGGCAATTCAATTAATAGGCAGCATAGCGATAGATATAGGGTTAAAAATCAGTTTGGTCTATATTATTGTGGGAATTGCAGATTATATCTTTAATTTTATTAAATTTAAAAACGATATGAAAATGACAAAGCAAGAAGTTAAGGATGAATTTAAAAATACAGAAGGAAATCCTGAAATAAAAGGACGTCAGAAATCAAAAATGAGAGAAGTTTCGAGACAAAGAATGATGCAGGATGTGCCAAAAGCAGATGTAATCATAACGAATCCAACACACCTTTCAGTAGCAGTCATGTATGATTCAGATTCTTTAAAAGCACCTTTGGTAGTCGCAAAAGGTGAAGATTATTTAGCATTAAAAATTCGTGAAATTGCGAAAGAAAACGATGTAGAAATTGTAGAGAATAAACCTTTAGCCCGAATGCTTTATGCAAATGTAGAAGTGGGAGGCGAAGTCCCACCTGAATTATATCAGGCGGTAGCAGAAGTATTGGCGTTTGTATATAATTTGAAGAAATGAAAGTAAAAGGAGGTAACTAAGATGAAAAAGGCAGATATAGGAATAGCAGTCTATTTACTGGCGGCTGTCATGTTTTTCATCATTCCGATTCCAAGTATCTTGCTTGACGTAATGTTAGCAATCAATATATCTGTGGCATTGATTGTATTATTTAATGCCTTATTTGTAAAAGAAGTATTAGATATGTCTTTTTTTCCTACCTTATTGCTTTTCACTACCATATTTAGAATATCACTAAATGTTTCAACAACTAGACTTATTTTAGCAACCGGAGAACCGGGAAATGTAGTAGAAACTTTTGGACAATTCGTTGGTAGCGGTAATTTAATTATTGGTGTAATAATATTTATAATTTTGGTCATTATCCAGTTTGTGGTTATTAATAAAGGTTCCGAAAGAGTTGCTGAAGTAACAGCCAGGTTTACACTGGATGCTATGCCGGGAAAACAGATGGCTATCGATGCAGACCTTAATACGGGAACGATAGATGAAAAAGAAGCAAGAGTGAGAAGAGAAAAGATTCAGCAGGAATCCGGCTTTTTTGGGTCCATGGATGGTGCGATGAAGTATGTAAAAGGAGATGCATCAGCAGGTCTGATTATTACTTTCGTTAACATTATTGGTGGAATTACAATGGGAGTTCTACAGCAGGGCTTGGAATTGTCAGAATCTTTTGGCAAATATACAATATTAACAATTGGTGATGGTCTGGTGAGTCAGATACCTTCTCTTTTGATTTCGTTATCAGCAGGTATTTTAATTACGAAAGTCTCCAAAGAATCTGATTTTAGTTCCGTTTTAGTCCGTCAGCTGTTTGGTATTCCAAAAGTATTGTATATCGTAGGGGGTACTTTATGTTTTCTGGGAATTACGACACCCTTAAGCAAGCTGTTGTTTATAGGACTTGGCCTTGCTTTTGTTGTGACAGCACGTTCGATGCAGAATACTCTGGCTGTGGAGGCAATTGAAGAGGAAGTGGATACATCAGAAGAACAAGCAGATGAAATTCGGCGTCCGGAAAATGTGGTCTCTTTGTTACAGGTAGATCCGATAGAGTTAGAATTTGGATATGGAATCATTCCATTAGCGGATGTAAATCAAGGTGGTGACCTTCTTGACCGTGTGGTTATGATTCGACGCCAGATAGCCTTAGAATTAGGAACGGTAGTACCTATTATTCGTTTAAGGGATAATATACAATTAAATCCTAATCAATATATTGTTAAAATAAAGGGAATACAAATTAGTGAAGGCGAGATTCTATTTGATCATTATATGGCAATGAATCCCGGTTTTGTGGAGGAGGAAGTGATAGGAATTCCTACTTTTGAACCATCCTTTCATTTACCGGCTATTTGGATTACGGAAAGTCAAAGAGAGAGAGCCGAAAGTTTAGGTTATACAGTAGTAGATCCACCATCAATTATTGCAACACATTTAACAGAAATAATTCGTTCTCATGTTGCGGAACTATTGACCAGACAAGAAGTTCAAAATCTTATTAATAATGTGAAAGAAAACAATCCTACTTTAATAGAAGAATTAGTACCGAAACTATTAAGTATCGGCGAAATTCAAAAAGTGTTACAAAATCTATTGCGGGAAGGTATTTCAATAAGAGATTTGTTATCAATTTTTGAGAATCTGGCAGATCATGCAACTACAACCAGAGATACCGATGTTTTAACAGAATATGTCAGGCAAACTTTAAAAAGAGCAATTTCTTCAAAATATTTTCCTTCGAATGAAACGACTAGTGTAGTTACGCTGGATCCTAATGTGGAAAAAGAAATTATGAATTCAGTAAAACAGACTGAGCAGGGAGCATATTTGACTTTGGATCCGGAACGGACGAAAAAAATTATTGCGTCTGTGGAAGAGGAGACAGGAAAGCTTGAGAATTTAGGGAAGGCATCTATTGTTATAACGTCTCCGATTGTAAGAATGTATTTTAAAAAACTTACAGAAGATTATTTTAAAGATTTAGTTGTGATATCATATAATGAAATCGATTCGAATGTAGAATTACAATCAGTAGGGATGGTGACCGGATAAAATGATTATAAAAAAGTTTCAGGCAAATACGGAAGAAGCAGCAGTACAGCAGGCTAGAGATGAATTAGGAAGTAATGCAGTGATCATGAATATTAAAGTGGTGAAGCCGAAAGGGATTTTTGGTCTTTTTAAATCCAGCACCGTAGAGGTTACAGCGGCAGCGGAGGAAAAAGAACCGGTGATACCACAATTGCCGAAAAAACCGGAAACAGTTCAATTAGCAGCCGATGAAGCCGTTAAAGTGCCGGTTTTAGATAAGAAAAAAGAGGACACTTCTGTCATTGAAGAAAGACTAGACAGTCTGCAACAGCTTTTGGAAAAACAGTGGGGAGACAAAACATTTGAAAAGAAAGAACAGCCTAAAGAGAATGTAAAAAGTGAAGAATCCAAAGTTAAAAACGAAAATCTGTCTTTTATCAAATTAATATATGGAGTTATGCTTGAGAATGAAGTTGATGAAAAATATGCCAATCAAATTATTGATGAGACAGAACGCATAATGAAAAGTGATAAAAGTGTAGATTATATTTTATCAAATTTATATCAGAAAATGATTCTAAAGTTTGGTCAGCCAAAAGAAATTGAATTATCAGAGGAAAAACCCAAAGTCGTTTTTTTTGTTGGGCCAACTGGAGTAGGGAAAACTACAACCATTGCAAAATTAGCTTCTAAGTTTAAATTAGAAGATAAGAAAAAGGTTGCATTAATTACAGCAGACACATATCGTATTGCAGCAACTGAGCAGCTTAGGACTTATGCAAATATTTTGGATGCTCCGTTTTCGGTCATTTATTCTTTAGAAGAATTGGAGCAGAATATTGAAAAAGTAAAAGAATATGATTTGGTTTTAGTAGATACAGCGGGTCACTCGCATAGAAATGAAGAACAAAAAGAAAATATTAATCAACTATTACATTGTCTGGGAGAAGAATATGAAAAAGAGACTTACTTAGTATTAAGTGCGACGACGAAGTATAAAGATTTGTTGGAAATAGTAGATTCATATTCCGGATTTACTGATTATAGTATTATATTTACAAAATTAGATGAAACAAGTACTTATGGGAACATCTTGAATATAAAATTATATTCAGGAGTGAGTTTATCTTATATAACAAATGGCCAGAACGTCCCAGATGATTTGGAAGTATTAGATACACAAAGCATTGTGAAGAAGTTGCTGGGAGGTAAATGATTTATGGATCAAGCCGAACAATTAAGAAATATTATCAAATCAAAAAATCAAAAGCCACCCAAAGTAGCAAGAGTAATTACTGTTACTAGTGGAAAAGGCGGAGTAGGAAAATCTAACGTTGCAGTAAATCTCGCAGTTGAGATTCAAAAGCAGGGAAAACGTGTACTAATATTTGATGCAGATTTCGGCTTAGCAAACGTAGAAGTAATGTTTGGAGCAATTCCGCAATATACCTTAAGTGATTTAATTTTCCAAGGAAAAGAAATAAAAGATATCATAACACCCGGGCCATTAGAAATTGGATTTATTTCAGGTGGTTCAGGGATTGCAGGATTGAATAACCTTAATAAAGATGAAATATCATATATAATTCGGAATATGGCAGAATTAGATTCTTTAGCAGATGTTATAATTATTGATACAGGTGCAGGAATCTCGGACAGCGTATTAGAATTTGTCGTATATAGTTCAGAAGTTTTGTTGGTAACGACACCAGAACCGACTTCTTTAACCGATTCTTATTCGTTATTAAAAGCATTACACAGGAATCCTAATTTTCGACAGGAAGAGACTAAAATCAGAGTGATATCAAATAAAGTTTCTACTGTTCAAGAGGGACATGCACTTTATAAAAAATTAAATACAGTAACGAATCGTTTTTTGAACATGGAAATTGATTTTTTGGGTATGATACCACAAGATAAAAAAATGGAAGAAGCCGTTATGCAGCAGCAGCCTGTTACTTTGTACATGCCAACATCTAAATCAGCAGTTGCATTTCAAGAGATAGCAGTAAGTTTGTTAAATCATAAACAGATTTTTTATCAAGACTTAAACGGAATCAAACAGTTGCTTTCTAAAATTATAAATAAATAAAACTAGGAGGTGATGAAATTGATTTCTAATGTACTATCCATAGGCGATAAAGTAGAAATAAGGCTTTTAAATGATAAAGAACATGGAGAGAAGCTGGGGGATAGCACCCGCATTTTTAAAAGTCAGATTCAGGATATTACAGAAGATGATATAAAAATGGCACTGCCCATTGAACAAGGAAAGATAATATTGTTACCGGTCAGATTACGATATGAATTTTATTTTTATACAAAATCAGGTCTGTATCGGTGTGAAGGTGAGATTCAAAACCGTTATAGAGCAAATAAAATCTATATGGCTTCTGTTGTAGTTAAATCAAAGCTTATTAGATATCAAAGAAGAGAGTTTTATCGATTACCTTGTTTATTAGATATGAATTATAAAATAATTGACAAAGAAAAAGCCATAATATTTGCAGACAGTACTATTCAGTATAAGAGTGAATATTTATCATCAGATGAAATATTTAAGGGGATAGTTGTAGATATTAGTGGGGGAGGTTTAAGATTTATAAGTGGAGACAAAATAGAAGCTGGAGCCTATATATGTTTTATGTTACAAATAGAGTTAAATAGTCAAACAAAGAACCTGTATGAAATCGGTGAAGTTATTTCATCGGACAGAATGATGCCAGAGAAGGAGCGCAAGTATGAGCATCGGATCCGTTTCGTATACTTAAATAAAAAAGAGCAAGAGTTGATTATCCGATATGTATTTGAAACTGAGCGTAAAAAGGTGAATAAAAAAAGGGACTGATTATATGAAGAAAAAAATTCTAATTATAGATGACTCTGCACTTATGAGAAGGCTGGTTTGTGATATAATAAATGCAGATGGTAGATTTCAAGCCGATGATTATTGCAAGGATGGAAAGGCTGGCTATGAAACCCTATTAAAAACTCAATATGATGCAGTGATTTTAGATGTGAACATGCCGATTATGTCAGGGCTTGAACTTCTTCAAAAATTGAAAGACGAAAATATTCATGTGAATATCATTATGGTCAGTTCAACCATGAACCCAGGTTCAGAAGAAGTAATAAAAGCTACTCAATTAGGAGTTTTTGATTATATTTTAAAACCTTCTAACTTTGTAGAAGCCCGTGGAGAAGTTTTCCGAAACAAAATTCTTGATTCTTTAGCAAAAGCTACGTATACAGATGAAAAAATATCTTCTATTGCCCAAGTAATAGAACCTCAAGTAGAGAAAAAGGAAAAAGAAGTCAAGGAACGCAGGCCTGATAAAACTATTACGGATCAAAGAACGACAGGAGTCTATAGAGTCAAGGAAAGAGTAATAGGTAACAAGTTAATTGCGCTTGCATGTTCCACAGGAGGTCCCAAAGCACTTCACTCAATCATACCGTATTTATCTAAACACATTGACGCACCTGTTGTATTAGTTCAGCATATGCCAGTAGGATTTACAAATTTATTAGCAGAAAGATTGAACAAGGTAAGCATGGTAGAGGTGAAAGAGGCAGAAGATGGAGAACTTATCAAGAATGGACATGTATATATTGCTCCGGGAGGCTTTCATATCAGAGTAATTCCCGGAAGTGGAAATACACATAAAATCAGACTCAGTCAAGAACCTCCACAAGGGGGATTAAGACCATATGCAAACTTTATGTATGAGTCATTAGAGGATTGCAATTATGATGAAATTACCTGTGTTGTTTTAACAGGTATGGGAGCTGATGGAACAAAAGGTATCGCGCATCTTAAAGAGAAAAAAAATGTTTATGTTATTGTACAAAACAAAGAAACATGCGCAGTTTATGGAATGCCCAAAGCGATCGTAGATGCAGGTCTACAGGATGAAATAGTTCCATTAGGCGATGTTTATCAATCAATTACAAAGAACGTGGGGGTAAGATGACATGGATGTAAGCCAATATTTAGAAATTTTTCTTGATGAAACGAAAGAACATTTACAAACTTTAAACGAAAGTCTGCTTATATTAGAAAAAGAACCGGAAAATAAAGACACAATTAATGAGATTTTCAGAGCAGCACATTCCTTAAAAGGTATGGCTGGAACTATGGGTTACAAGCGGATGCAGAAGTTGACTCATGATATGGAAAATGTGTTCCAGGGAATTCGTAATGATAAAATGAAAGTATCTGCAAAACTTGTGGATGTTTTGTTTCAGTGTTTAGATGCTTTAGAAGAGTATCTTGAAATGATTCAAAATACCGCAGATGAAGGTACGAATGAGAATGAAGCGATCATTAAACAACTTACTGAAATTTTAAATGAAGAAAGTGATACCGAAAAAACGAAAACAAGTGTAGACAATAAAGAAGAAACGTCTAATGAAAACGAAAAAAAATTCCTCGATATTGTTTTTACAGAGAAAGAAAAGAAAAGAGCACAGGATATTATGGCATCTGGTCAAAAGCTCTATGGTGTCACAGTATTTATTCAGGATACTTGTTTATTAAAGGCTGCTAGAGCATTTATTGTTTTTAAAGCAGTAGAGGAGTATGGGAGCATTATAAAATTTGAACCGGGTGCACAAGAAATTGAAGATGAGAATTTCGATTTGGATTTTAGTTTTGTTCTGGTTTCAGAAGAGCCTTTAGAAAAAATAAAAGCAACAATAAATGATGTATCAGAAATAGATAAAATATTCTGTGAAGAAATGACTGAAATAAAAGAAGAGGCAGAGGACGTGATTTTGGCGCAGGAGATTGTAGAAGAGAATAACAATTCTGTTTCAAATAATACAAATAATGTAATAAAAGGAACGAATGAAAAATCAAATGTAAACCAACCTGTGAAACAAAACGTTAATAAACCGGTTGTAAACCGAACAGTTCGTGTTGATATTGAGAAACTGGATGCTTTAATGAATCAAGTAAGTGAGCTGATCATCGCGAAGAATAGTTTAGTATCTATCAGTTCAGCAGAGAGTACCGGCCTGCAGGAGCAAGGGTTCCATGAGCAGATTGAATATTTAGAACGAATCACAACGAATCTTCATGAATCTGTTATGAAAGTAAGAATGGTTCCAATCGAAAGTGTAGTGAACAGATTCCCAAGAATGATTCGTGATTTATCCAAAAAACTGGATAAAAAAATGGAACTATATATGACAGGAGAAGATACAGAACTTGATAGAACTGTTATAGATGAAATTGGTGATCCATTACAACATTTACTTAGAAATTCAGCTGATCACGGGCTTGAGTCAAAAGCAATCAGAAAAGAAAGAGGAAAGCCGGAGCAGGGATCTATATTCTTAGATGCTTATCAGGAAGGAAATAACGTTATTATTGAAGTAAGCGATGATGGTAATGGTATTGATGTTGAAAGTATTAAGAAAAAAGGGATTGATCGTGGAATTATCACACCTGAACAGGCTGAAACTATGGAAAATAGAGAAATTATTGATTTATTATTCCTTCCGAGTTTTTCCATGGCGCAGAAAATTACAGATGTTTCAGGACGTGGTGTTGGACTGGATGTTGTAAAATCGAAAATTGCTGCCTTGGGTGGAGATGTTGAAGTTAAGAGTAAGTTAGGAGAAGGAAGTAAATTTACTATCCGCCTTCCATTAACACTCGCAATTATCCAGGCATTAATGGTTGAAGTCAGAGAAGAGAAATATGCAATTGCATTAGGTTCCATTCAGACAATTGAAGATATTTTGGTACAGGATATTAAGTATGTACAGGCAAAAGAAGTAATCCATATCCGTGGCACAGTAATACCAGTGATCCGTTTAGACAAAATACTTGATATTGAACCAAGAGAACAGGAACCTGAAAGTTTGACAGTGGTTATTGTTCAAAAGGGTGATAAGCAAGCCGGTCTGGTTGTAGATAATTTGATTGGACAACAAGAAATAGTAATTAAATCATTAGGCAAGTATATTGAAAATAATCGTATTATCAGCGGTGCTACGATTCTAGGTGATGGTGAAGTTGCCTTAATTGTTGATGTTAATTCATTGATATAGCAGGAGGTGTTGAACATGGATAATAATCAAATCTCACAGGTAGACGCAAATAAAAAGCAATATATTGTAGTATCTATTGGGAATGAACAATATGGTATTGATATTCATTATGTAGATAATATTGTCAGAATGCAGAAAATAACAAGAGTACCCAAAGCACAGGCTTATTTTAAGGGAATTATCAATTTACGAGGAGAAGTAGTCCCTGTTATGAGTATTCGTTTAAAAATGGATCTTCCGGATGATGAATTCACGAATGCAACAAGAATTATTATATTAAAAATTGAACAACATGGTGTACTTGGAATTATTGTAGATGAAGTAAAAGAAGTTGTTACGTTAAGCTCTAACGAAATAGATAAGATGACAAATGATGTAAAAGATGGAAAAAATTCATTTATAAATGGAATTGGAAAACATGATGGTCAATTAATTTCATTACTTGAGCTAAATAGTATTATTTCAGAAAAAGAGGTTGTTTAATTAACAGATTTTTAGTGCAGAGTATGTGAACCTATGGAGGAAGCATATGACAAAATTTAATTTTGAGCAAGTCAACGATTTATATATTGATGTATTAAAAGAAATTGGAAACATCGGCGCCGGAAATGCTACCACATCTCTGGCGAAGATGTTAGGTATTAAAATTAATATGAGCGTTCCTAATGTACAGCTTTTATCGATTCAAGAATTGACCACGGCTCTTGGCAATGAAGAAGATACGATCGTCGGGATTTTCTTGGAATTAGAGAAAGATGTAAATGGAAGTATGATGTTCTTATTGGATTTGAAATCAGCGCATTATTTGGCAAATCATTTACAGGGAAAGCCAATCGATAATGAAGCAGATTTTGATGATATGGATATATCGGCAATGAAAGAAATAGGAAACATCATTGCAGGATCTTACCTATCGGCAATATCAACTATGACACAATTAGTTATTACTTCATCAATCCCTTATTTGACCATTGATATGGCAGCAGCAATATTAAGTGTACCTGCGATACAATTTGGACAGGTCGGAGATAATGCGTTGTTAATTGAAACTACTTTTGGGAATGATACCACATTAAGTGGATATTTTATCTTACTTCCTGGTTTGGATTCCTATGATAAAATATTAACATCTCTTGGTATTGAACTATAGGAGGAAACACTGATGGGTCAAATCATAAAGGTAGGCATGGCTGATTTTAAGGTTGGCAGAGGTCCGGACATTGTTACAACTTTGGGGTTAGGATCATGTGTAGGGATAGCACTTTATGATCCGGTGACTAAAATAGGTGGCTTGGTACACATTATGTTGCCAGACAGTACTAAAATTAGACATAATTCTAATAAAGCAAAATTTGCAGATACAGGTATTCATCAATTAATTGATGAAATGAAAAAACTGGGTGCCGGTGAAAGCCGCTTGGTTGCAAAATTAGCAGGTGGTGCTCAAATGTTTGAATTTAATGTTACAAATGAAATTGGAAATATTGGTCAAAGAAACGTAGTAGCGTCCAAAGAGATTTTAGGAAAGTGCAATATACGGATATTAGCAGAGGATACAGGTCTCAATTATGGACGAACAGTAGAACTATATTGTGATACCGGAGATTTTCTGATTAAGTCAGTAGGGAAACCTATTAAAACATTATAAAATATAATGGAGATGACAAATGAATACAAAATCAATTCCAGCTATCATTTCATTATTGGCGGGTCTGGTGACTTGTGTTGTTATGTTTCAACAAAAATATACCGATGTAAATGGTATGAAGACTTTATTTATGGTATTAATTATTTTTTATGGAGCCGGTCTAATTTTACAATTTATGTTGAATAAAGTATTTAATCCTGCCCCAAAAAAGGAAGATAAACAAGAGATGGACCCAGATGAAACAAGTATCCAGAATAATGAAAGGATAGAAGAAGTAAAAACGGAAGAAATGAACTAAAATTTACAGAGAAAAGAGGGGATAGGCAATGAACGAGACAGAGAAGAGGAAGCTATGGAATGACTATAGTAAATATAGAACGCCGGAACTTCGAGAGAAGATTATTCTTGAATATGCCCCTCTTGTTAAAATCGTAGCTGGCAGGCTCAGCATGTATTTGGGACAGAATGTAGAATACGATGATTTGGTCAGTTACGGGATATTTGGCCTGATTGATGCGATTGATAAATTTGATCTCGATAAGACAGTAAAATTTGAGACATATGCAAGTTTGAGAATCCGTGGATCCATTTTAGACCAGATCCGCAAAATGGACTGGATACCGAGAACAGTAAGAAAAAGACAAAAGCAGATTGATGCAGCCATGAAGGAAATAGAAGCTAGAAACGGAAAAGCTGCAACCGATGAAGAAGTAGCCATCCAATTGGGAATACCAATGGATGAGCTGCTTAATTGGCAATCTCAGCTAAAAATCACTCATATAATTTCCTTAAATGAGTTTGTTGAACAGGGCAGTGAACCGGTTATGGATTCCACTTATAATACACATTTTGAGACACCAGAGAAAGTAGTCGAGAAAAGTGAATTAAAAGATATTTTAGAGAAATCATTAAATAATCTGTCAGAGAAAGAATGCAAAGTGATTCAATTATATTATTATGAAGAACTGACATTAAAGGAAATTAGTAAAATATTAGAAGTATCAGAATCTAGAATATCACAATTGCATACGAGAGCGCTGCAAAAGATGAAAAAGAGTATGGGCACTTATATGGATATTCTTGTAAATAGGTAGGAGGAAGAGTTATGGAACCAAGAAATGGATATTTCCAACTGCATATTGAAGAAGGGAAAGGAACATTTTTGAGAGTTTACCCGCCAAAAGGAGGGGGAGAACAAGTTAAAGTAGCGGAAGTCATGGAATATTTGACACGAAGGCATTATGAAAATGTAGATCAGCTTAAGATGAGCAAGGCATTAAAGACAATGCCCGAAGGTGCTTTTCAAATGAAATTGAGTGAAGAGGCCAAGTATCATGAAAATGAATCTGTAGTTTTAAATATGACACCAGATAAAATGAAAATTTATGGGAGATTTTATCCGCCTTCAAATATGGGGCAGCAATTAACGGTGAAAGATATTGTTGATGAGTTAATTTTTAATAAGGTACAGGTAGGAATCAACCAAGAAGAAATTCAGAAATTTATAAGTGACAGACATTATTGTAAAGATTATATATTAGCTGTTGGTCAAGAACCTGTTCAAGGCAGTGATGCCCAAATCGAATATTTTTTTGAAACAAATCTTAATGCAAAACCCAAACAAAATGAAGATGGTACTGTAGATTATCATAGTTTGGATATGATCAATCATGTAAGGCAGGGGCAATTGCTTGCACGTCTTACAAAAGAGGTACCAAGTATACCCGGCTCTGATGTTATGGGAAATGTAATCAAAGCCAGAGAAGTTAAAAAACTCAAATTAAATTATGGGAAAAATATTACTTTATCTGAAGATGGGATGGAACTGTTTTCTGATGTGACCGGGCATGTTAATTTAATAGCGGGAAAAGTATTTGTTTCCGATGTTTTTGAAGTTTCAGCAGATGTTGATGCTTCTACAGGTGATATTCACTATAATGGGAATGTATTAGTAAAAGGAAATGTCCAAAATGGATTCCGCGTAGAGGCTGAAGGCGATATCGTAATTGAAGGTATCGTAGAAGGCGCAACGGTAATAGCTGGCGGTAATATCATTTTAAAAAGAGGAATGAATGGAATGGGAAAGGGACTTCTTCGTTCCGAAGGAAATATTGTTTCCAAATTTTTAGAGAACTGTACAGTGGAAGCAGGAGGTTATATCGAAACTGATTGTATTCTACAATGTAAAGTGACAGCCAGAGATGAAATCAATGTAGTAGGAAAGAAAGGATTCGTAGTAGGCGGAAATGTGAAAGCCGGAAAAAATATTGCTGCTAAGATCATGGGTTCTCATATGGGCGCCATGACGATACTTGAGGTAGGAATAGATCCGAAGAAAAGAGAAGAGTATTATAAGTTAAAAGAAGGTATTAAACAAATGAGAAAAAAGTTAGACATAATGAAGCCTAGCATAGTAGACTTTAGTAAGCGTTTAAAAGAAGGAGAACAATTTTCAGCAGACCGAATAAAACATTTACAAACTTTATCTCAGCATTATAAGGAATTAAAGGAAAAAATCGAAATAGATTCACAACGAGTAGAGATGTTTGAACAGCAGTTAATGGAGAATGAATCAGTAGCGATTAAAGTAGGTCAAATCATATACCCTGGAGTAAAGATCGTTATTGGTGAGGAATCCTTCTATGTGAAAGATCCAATGAAAACTTGTAAATTTGTGAAAGAGGATGGAGAAATAAAATCTACAGCTTACTAATTTAAATTATGGAAAGGTGTGAGTACAATGTCAATTATAAGACCGGTTGATATGAATGGAATGATTTCCAGAAGTCAGGATGTTACGACTTTTAAACAGAATCAGGATAATAAAGGAATCATAGACCAGAATAACTTCCAACAGGAATTTAAAAAAGAAATTCAGCATCATATGAAGAAAGTAAATGATCCTGAAAAAGGACAGGAAGAATACAAATATGGTGAAAAGAAGGAAGGGAATGGTGCTGCTCACTCTAAAAACTATAATAAGAAAAAAGAAGACAAAAAAGAAGACAAAAAAGATAACAAAAAAGAAAGAGTTTCCTTGAAAGGAAATTCAAGTTTCGATATAAGAATATAAGGTAGGGGACATAATAATGACAGCGTTAGAAATTGGTTTATTAATTGCTGGGTTTGCAATGCTTATTGGAAGCTTTTTTATAGTTGATAAATTCTCATCCGGTGAACTTGAAAGAATTTCAAAAATGAGTTCAATAGAAATAGAAAAAATAACAGAAAAAGAAATGGAAAAAGCGAAAGAACGGATGGAAGAAACGTTTCAAGAATGCTTTGAAGAGGTTGAAGAGAGAGCACAAAGAGAATTTGAAAAAATTTCAAATGAAAAAATTATGGCAGTCAGTGAGTATTCAGAGACCGTATTAGAAGAAATTAATAAAAGTCATAAAGAAGTTGTATTTTTGTATAGTATGCTTTCTGACAAACAGGATGAAGTAAAGGAACTTATTTCAAATCAAGTAAGAAGTGAAAAAGTACAAGCGAAACAAGCTGAATCACTTATTCAAGAAATAGGAAGGCAGTCGATAGAATCGGAACCTGAAATTGATATGGAAGAAGAAATCATTAATTACAATCAACGTATATTAAATCTCCACCAGGATGGTAAATCTCCGGTGGAAATTGCACGAGAATTAGGATTAGGGATCGGCGAAGTAAAATTAGTCATTGATCTATTTAAAGGAGAAAAATAATGAAGCTAAGGTATTATTTAAGAGGACTTGGCGTCGGAGTTATTATAACCACCATTATTTTATCAATTTCATTATATGGAAGAAATAAGTCCTTGACAGATAAAGAAATCATAGAAAGAGCAAAAGAGCTTGGGATGGTAGAGCAGGAGAAAAATAAAAATAACCAATCTCAAAAGCTTCAAGATTTAAAAGAAGAACAAGAAAACCAGTCAAAAGAAACAGAGAATAAGAAAAAGCCGGAAAAAAAAGAACAAGACATACCTAAAAATAAAAACGAAAATGTAGAGAAAAAAGATACAACTTCCGAAAAAACAAAAGAAATGATTCAAGTTGATATTACCGGTGGATTAGGCTCTAATGCTATAGCAGAGTTATTATTTAATGCAAAACTTGTGGATGATGCAGTTGCTTTTAACAGTTTTTTAACAAAGAATAATTATGATGAGAAATTAGGAGCCGGTGCATTTAGAATACCTATGGGGGCAACTTATGAAGAAGTTGCTAAAATATTGATTGAAAAGTAAGAAAAGCCTTGCGCTTTTTTTTGCTTTATGATATACTTTTTAAGGCAAAAATCACGTAAGAGGATTTCTAAGCGGGTGCCGGAAGGTTGTTTAGAAAGAAGAGTCTTACGGAAGAAACAATGAACCAAATGGAGGAAAAAACATGGGAATTATTTCAATGAAACAACTACTAGAAGCTGGTGTACACTTTGGACACCAAACAAGAAGATGGAATCCAAAAATGGCAGAGTACATCTACACAGAAAGAAATGGAATCTATATTATCGATTTACAAAAATCTGTAGGTAAAGTAGATGAAGCTTACAAAGCGATTTTTGATGTAGTTGCAGATGGTGGTACAATTCTTTTCGTAGGTACTAAAAAGCAAGCACAGGATGCTATCAAAGCAGAAGCAGAACGTTGTGGTATGTTCTACGTAAATGAAAGATGGTTAGGTGGTATGCTTACTAACTTTAAGACGATACAGAGCAGAATAGCACGTTTAAAAGAAATTGAAAGAATGGAAGAAGAAGGTACTTTTGCAGTTCTTCCCAAAAAAGAAGTTATTGAGTTAAAGAAAGAACAAGAAAAATTAGAGAAAAATCTTGGTGGAATCAAGAATATGAAAAAAGTTCCGGATGCTATTTTCGTAGTAGATCCTAAGAAAGAAAGAATTTGTATCCAAGAAGCTCATACACTAGGTATCCCACTAATTGGTATCGCAGATACAAACTGTGATCCGGAAGAATTAAATTATGTAATTCCAGGAAATGATGATGCAATTAGAGCAGTAAAATTAATCGTATCAAAAATGGCTGATGCAGTAATTGAAGCAAATCAGGGAGCATCTATTGATAATGAAGAAGTAGAAGTTGCTGAAGAAGCAGTTGAAGCAGTAGAAGCTTAAGGAATATAAAACTGGGACAGACACTGATAAGGGCCTGTCCCTTATATTAGATAGAATCTTATAAATAATAGGAGGTAATATAAATGGCTATTACAGCAGCTATGGTAAAAGAATTAAGAGAATTGTCCGGTGCAGGTATGATGGATTGTAAGAAAGCTCTTACTGAAACCGATGGAAATATGGAAGCGGCAATTGAATTTTTAAGAGAAAAAGGTTTAGCAACTGCACAAAAGAAGGCTGGCAGAGTTGCAGCTGAAGGTCTTGTTGCAGCGGTATTATCTGCTGATGAAAAGAAAGCAGTTGTTGTAGAAGTGAATGCAGAAACAGACTTTGTTGCAAAAAATGAGAAATTCCAAAAATTTGTACAACAGGTTGCAGATCAGGCTTTAAATACTACAGCATCAGATATTGAAGCTTTTTTAGCTGAAGCATGGAGTTTAGATTCTTCAAAGACTGTGAACGAAGAGCTGGCATCACAAATTGCAGTAATTGGTGAAAACATGAATATTAGAAGATTCCAACAAGTGGAAGAAACAAATGGTTTCGTAGCTTCTTACATTCATGCTGGTGGAAAAATCGGTGTTCTGGTAGATGTTGAAACAGATGTTATCAATGATAATATTAAAGAAATGGCTAGAAATATTGCTATGCAGGTAGCAGCTATCAAACCTATTTATACAAGCAGAGATGAAGTTGATTCTTCTTACATTGAAAAAGAAAAAGAAATTTTAACTGCTCAAGCAAAAAATGAAAAACCGGATGCTAATGATAAAATTATCAGTGGCATGGTTATGGGACGTATCAATAAAGAATTGAAAGAAATCTGTCTTTTGGATCAAGTATATGTGAAAGCCGAAGATGGAAAACAAGTAGTTCAAAAATATGTGGATGAAGTAGCGAAAGCGAATGGTGCTAAAATTGCGATTAAGTCTTTTGTACGTTTTGAAACTGGTGAAGGTATTGAAAAGAAAGAAGAAGATTTCGCAGCGGAAGTTGCTAAACAGATGGCTGGGAATTAAGGAGTTTTCTTTTAAATAATATGAAATTTGTTTAGATTAGTTTAAGGACATATGAGTGTATTATTTTGCTCGTGTGTCCTTTTATTGATGTGATAAATTCATATTTGGAAATATATAAAATGGATAAGTAAAATGCTAATTGTAGTTTTTGAAAATATTCCTAAAATGGTCTTCTGCAAACTCTATTATGCCAAACATTTCAATGAGCCTTTGAAAGCGAAACTGATATCAGGATAGCCTTCTATCAGTTTTAAGTCTCATTTCCATGGCCTAAGAAGAGTTTGCAGAAGACCATTTTAGGAATATTTAGGGGAGGTTACATGTAATTTAACAAAATTCAAATTAGAAAGATAAAAGATATTAAGTTCTACAACTAATCTATATATGTAAATGGCTTGAAACATATAAGTAGATATCAAGGTTATAAGTGTTTTAAAGATATTGATTTTTATAATAAATATTATAAAGAGAATAATGATTTTTATAAGAATTGGATTTTTGATAAAATAGTAGTAGGGGGTAAGGAGTGTTTAATACTACGTATTATGAAAAACAATAGAAATGATGATATTTCTTATGCATATCGTTTTTTAGAAAAAATTATAAAAAAGTACAATTTGTAAATGAGTCATAAATTAAGAGTCGAGAGCCGGCTCTTTTTTGCTGTTAAAATTTTTTGTCAATAAAAACTCTAATAAGACAGAAATACTATCTGGAAATTATTAGTAATTTCAGATACAATTAAGTTAATAGAAAAAATATGAGATAATGGAGGTGCGAATTTGTGTCAATGCAAAATATTTATGATAATGAAACTTTTTTTGAAGAATATAAGATGCTTCGGGAACGTGATGGAAATGCAAATATTTTGGTGGAAAAACCGGCATTATTTTCATTGGTGCCTGAGTTGAATGGTAAGGATGTATTGGATTTAGGGTGTGGTTATGGAGAAAATTGTCTGGAGTTTGTTAGAAGAGGGGCAAAAATTGTTGTGGGAATTGATATATCTGATAAAATGCTACAGATTGCAAAAAAGGAGAATTTAGGAGAAAAAGTGGAGTATATTCATATGTGTATGGAAGATATCTTGCATTTAAATAGGAAATTTGATTGTATTTTCAGCTCTTTGGCAGTTCATTATGTGAAAGATTTTGAAAAGCTGATTAAGGATATTTATCAGTTGCTAAATCCAGGTGGTTATTTTATTTTTTCACAGGAAAATCCAATGAATACCTGTTTTGCGGATGGAAGTAGATGGACGAAAGACAAGGATGGAAATGTGATATGTGCAAACTTATATCATTATAGTGTAGATGGAGAACGGAGAACTACTTGGTTTGTTGATGGGGTAGTGAAGTATCATAGGACGTTTTCTTCGATAATAAATGTTTTAGTAGATACAGGATTTTGCTTGGATAAATTAATCGAGCCTATTCCGGATGAAAAAATTATGAAGAACTATCCGGAGTATCTGAAGGAGATACATAAGCCTGATTTCTTATTAGTGAAAGCGTATAAAAGGAGTTAAGAGAGATGAAGTTGGAAGAATTGGTCAATAATAATTATATGATTTTAAATCAGAATGATCTTCATATATGGAAATATATATGCACTCATATGCAGGAGTGTTGTACTATTTCTATTGATGATCTGGCAAAAAAATGTAATATCTCTAGAGCAACAATCTCCAGATTTTCACAGAAATTATCATTAACTGGTTTTGGTGAATTTAAAACTAGATTAAAACTAGAATTAGAAGATAAGGATAATATTGATGATAGTACACTGAATGATATTTGTCAACATTATAAAAAAGCGATACAAGGATTTGAACAAAAGGATATGTCTGATATTTGTAAGCTGATTTATAATGCAGATAAATTATTTGTTTGTGCAACAGGTCATATTCAAAATATAGCGGCAAAAGTTTTAAAGAGAAATTTTATGAATATGAATAAATTTTTTGTTACTCTTTATGGGAATAGTGAGACAGAAGTGGTTGTTGATACTGCTACAAGCCAAGATTTAATCATTATTATTTCTTTGTCAGGAGAAAACACGGAGTCGGTTGAACTTGCTAAAAAAGTGAAAAGCAGAAATGTTCCGGTTGTTTCTATATCAAAATTAACTGATAACCCACTCTCAAAAGTTTGTGATTACAATTTGTACATAACATCTGATGCCATTAAATTATCAGATGATAAATCTTATTATACTACGGCCCAGTATTTCATGTTAATAGAATTGCTTTTTATAAAATATATAATGTATTGTAGAAAAACAATGTAGAAGAAACAATATTGTGTGCATGCGTTCGATTTATGTACGAACGTTTTAAAGGTGAACTTCGATTCAAAAGTATTTTAAACCATTGAATGAAAGATAGAAGTTTGATACTGTTTAAGTGCAGAATTATGTATTTTTGGTGTTTTATGTATAAAAAATCATCCTGCAGCTGTAAGGAAAGAAGGAGTCAGTATGTATGAGCAAAAATACGCAACATTGAATAATGGCGTAAAATTACCCATGCTGGGTTTGGGAACATTCAAAATGGAAAGTGGAAAGCAAACAGTGGAAGCGGTCAAGTTTGCATTACAAACAGGGTATAGGCATATTGATACGGCTATGATATATCAAAATGAAGAAAGTGTTGGACAGGGGATACTAGAAAGTGAAATAAGGCGAGAGGATGTATTTATAACAAGTAAAGTCTGGAACGACCAACAAGGTTATGAATCCACTTTAAAAGCTTTCGAAGAATCTTTAAAGCGCTTAAGTACAGAATATTTAGATTTATATTTAATACATTGGCCTCAAAAGATAAGCTGTGAGACTTGGAAAGCCTTAGAGGAGTTATATGAAAAGGGAAAAGTACGAGCCATAGGAGTTTCAAATTTTAAAATAAAGCATCTGGAACAATTGATCCAAAGTGCAAAAATCGTTCCAATGATTAATCAAGTGGAGTTTCACCCGCAATTGGTTCAGGAAGATTTAATGGATTATTGTTCCAAACATAAAATACAAGTAGAAGCATGGAGTCCATTAATGCATGGAAAAGTAATTGAGCTTCCAATCAGTCAGAAATTGTCTGAAAAATATCATAAGTCGATTGCACAAATTGTGTTACGTTGGGAGATACAAATGGGGGTGGTAACCATACCTAAGTCAGTTAATGAAGCAAGAATAAAGGAGAACTTTGATATCTTTCAATTTAAATTAAGCGATGATGATATGAAAAAAATTTCAGACCTGAATACAGGAGTAAGAATTGGACCGGATCCGGATTGGATGTACATGTTTTAGCAACAGTTTAATTTTAAGAGGAACAAATAGGAGGATGAAAGTTATGTTTTCATTATTTAAAAAAGAAAAAGGAAATAAAAATTCAAACAGTGAACTAAAAGCATTTTTAAGTGGTAAGGTAGTCGAAATTGAATCTGTACCGGATGAGGCTTTTTCGAATAAAGTGTTAGGCGATGGACTGGCGATTATTCCGGCAGATAATGAAGTTAATGAAGTATTGGCTCCTGCAGATGGAGAAGTTACACTGCTTATGCCGGATTCCAACCATGCTTGTGGTTTAAAGCTCATTAATGGATTAGAAATTTTAATACATATAGGAATTGATACCGTAGATATGCGCGGAGATGGATTTGAGGTGCTGGTGAGTCAAGGTCAAAAAGTAAAAGCCGGAGAAAAACTAATTCGTTTTAATACTGAAAAAATTAAGGAAGCTGGTCATCCTACTGTTACAGTACTTGTTGTTACAGATGATACTGGTAAATCTTATAAACTTCAAACAAATGTAGACAGTGTAGCTGGAGAGACGACCATCTTAACACTTGAAGCCTAATAGAGGAATATAAAATCTAATAAAATATTTAGATGAATTAGTTATTGATGCAGCTTCCTATATTCCCTAGGTATTACATTATATTTTTTTTTGAATAACCGGTTAAAATAAGACAGGTTTTCAAATCCTGTTATGGAGGCTATTTCTATAATGGAATTTGTAGAAGTAACTAAAAGGCGGGAAGCCATAGTCAAACGATAATTATTTAGATATTGAGTAAAAGACATTCCCATATGCTTTTTAAAGTACTTCATAAAATAAGATTCACTAAAATTTGAAATATCAGCCATTGTTTTTATAGTGATATGTTGAGAATAATTTATTTCAATATATTTTAGTATCTGTTTTAAAGTATCAAAAGATTTTTTTGCTTTTCTTAAGGTAAATTCGCCTTGATTATTCGTAAATAAAATATAAAAAAATTGAAATAAATATCCTTTCACTGCTAATTGATAAGCAGGAGGCTTAAAACTGCATAAAGAGTCTATAGAATCAATGCAGTTCGAAAGATCTTGGTGATAAGAAAAGGAAGAGTCTATCACCGTTGGGGTGTCATATTTATTTTGTGAGAATGGAAGTATGTAATTTTGAGAACAAAGGTCAATATGTTTTGGGATTAACATTTGAATTTGAAAAATAATATTTTCATATTCCATCGTATATTGTTCCAATTGACTAATAGAATGAAGCTGTCCGGGTCTAATTAATATTATGTTACCGGCTGATACAGGATGAGGGAGTAAATCTACATAGATAATTCCTCGTCCTTTTTTTATCAGGATCAACTCAAATTCATCATGCCAATGAGTGGGAACTTGAGTAAAATCAAGTGGAATGGAACAAAGATAGGTGTTATAAGGAAACGAGGGCTCAACATGAGATTTCGTTTCATGATAATTTTCATATTCAATAATATTCATAGGAGCTCCTTTGATGTATGTAAGTTTTAGCTGTTCTAATGATAGTATTGTATTACTTTTAGATAGTATTTTGCAAGAAAAAAGTAAAAGAGAATATTACAATACAACTAATAATAAGAGTAACGCAAATAGTTTATATTATTATTGAGAAAATTATATAATTAGGAGGAGTATGGAATGAATTTAAAAAATGAACTGGAAAGACTATGTGGTAAGCAGCTAAAGGAATGTAGCAATAAAGAATTATATATTTCTTTGTTAAATATGGTCAAAGATATGGCAAAGGATAAAGTGAGCCGGAAAGGAAAGAAAAAGCTTTATTATATTTCAGCAGAATTTTTAATAGGAAAATTATTATCAAATAATCTTATTAATTTAGGTATTTATGATGAGGTTAAGCAGATTTTAAATGAAAATGGAAAAGATATATGCGAAATTGAAGAGATGGAAGCAGAGCCATCCTTAGGTAATGGAGGACTAGGCAGGTTAGCAGCTTGCTTTTTAGACTCTATTGCAACTTTAGGTCTAAATGGCGATGGTATTGGATTAAATTATCATCTTGGATTATTTAAACAGGTATTTGAAAGTAAATTACAAAAAGAAGAAGCTAATCCGTGGATTGAGGAAAACAGTTGGTTGACAAGGACAGAAATTTCATATCCAATTAAATTTAAAAATTTTACTTTGCAATCAAGATTATATGATATTGAAGTGACAGGATTCAACAATCAGACGAATAAACTGCATCTGTTTGATGTTGAAACAGTTGAAGAAGGGATTGTAGAAGAAGGAATTGATTTTGATAAAGAAGATATCGAGAAGAATTTGACCTTATTCTTATATCCGGATGATAGTGACGAAGAAGGACAGTTATTAAGAATTTATCAGCAATATTTTATGGTAAGTAACGGTGCACGGTTAATTTTGGATGAATGTACAGCGAAAGGAAGTAACCTTTATGATTTATATGATTATGCAGTGATTCAAATCAATGATACACATCCAACTATGATTATTCCTGAATTAATCCGCTTATTAATGGATGAAGGAATTGAAATGGATGATGCCATTGCGATCGTTTCCAAAACATGTGCATATACAAATCATACAATTTTATCAGAGGCATTAGAAAAGTGGCCTGTTAGATATTTGAAAAAGGTAGTACCACATTTACTTCCGATTATTGAAGTGTTAGACAATAAGGTTAGAAGGAAATTTACAGATGAGAATTTATATATAATAGATAAAGATGAGCGAGTACATATGGCTCATATTGATATTCATTATGGATTTAGTGTAAATGGTGTTGCTGCACTTCATACAGACATTTTGAAAGATGAGGAATTAAATCATTTTTATAAAATTTATCCGGAAAAATTTAATAATAAGACAAATGGAATTACTTTTAGAAGATGGCTGATACACTGTAATCCGAGTTTGGCGGAATATATTACTTCTTTGATTGGAGACGGTTATAAAAAAGATGCAGATGAATTGGAAAAATTAGAGGAATTTTTAAAGGACGATGATGTTCTGTCAAAGATTACAATGATTAAGAAACAGAATAAAGAACAGTTGAAAACGTATATCGAGGAGACAGAAGGTATTGTTTTGAATAGTGAAGCAATCTTTGACATACAAATCAAGAGATTACATGAATATAAGAGACAGCAGATGAATGCGTTATATGTAATTCACAAATATCTGGAAATTAAAAGGGGAAAAATCCCAACAACACCAATTACAATAATTTTCGGGGCAAAAGCAGCACCGGCATATACCATTGCAAAAGATATTATTCATCTTATTTTATGTCTACAAGAATTAGTGAATAATGATGTAGATGTAAATAAATATTTACAGGTAGTTATGGTAGAAAATTATAATGTATCAAAAGCGGAAAAGTTAATACCGGCTTGTGATATTTCTGAACAGATTTCTTTAGCATCCAAAGAAGCCAGTGGAACTGGAAATATGAAACTTATGTTAAATGGTGCGGTGACATTAGGAACTATGGATGGAGCCAATGTAGAAATAGAACAATTAGTAGGAACGGATAATATCTATATCTTTGGTGAATCTAGTGAAAAAATTATGAAACATTATAAGAAAGGAGATTATATTTCCAAAAAGTATTATAATAAAAATAAAAGCATTAAGGAGGCGGTAGATTTTATTGTCAGCACACAGATGATCAAGATAGGGAAGAAAGAGAATCTGAAAAGATTATATCAGGAAATCTTAAATAAGGATTGGTTTATGACTCTTATTGACTTTGATTCTTACTGTAAAAAGAAGGAAGAAGCATATAAAGATTATGAGGATAAAAAAGATTGGGCTAAAAAAATGCTGACAAATATAAGTAAAGCAGGATTTTTCTCATCAGATAGAACAATTGAAGAATATAATAGGGATATTTGGAAATTATCATAAGTTTTACATGAATGAAATAATCAATTAAGTGGGCGATTTAGAAAATAGGTATAATGAATAATCAGGGGGGATTGAGATGAATTTATTGAAACTATTTTTAGTAGATGATGAAACCATTATCCTAAAGGGATTATTGGAGACATACGAGTGGGAAAAAATGGGCTTTCAAGTAATTGGCACTGCTACAGATGGCGAAACAGCACTACAATTAATAAAAGATCTTAATCCGGATGTGGTTATTACTGATGTCAAAATGAAACGGATGTGTGGACTTACATTAATTGAAAGAACAAAAGAATACAATCCGGAAATAAAATTTGTTGTAATCAGCGCTTATAAAGATTTTGAATATGCAAAAGTAGCCTGTAAAAGCGGTGCCTTATCTTATCTGGTAAAACCGATTGACGAAGTTGAACTGGATACGATCATGAAAAAAATCTATAATATCTGTATTGAAACTAAAAATAAACAGAAAAATTATGATATCTGGAAAAAAATCCTGTTAGAAGACAGAGAAAATTTTTTAAATCTTATGGTAAGCCGGTATTTGGAAGATGTCATTGAAGAGAAGGAATTAGATGACTTATTTAAAAGTATTTCAAGAGAAGAGGACATACATAATTATTTTACAATTGTTTGTGCAGACATTGACGTTACATATAAAGTAATTAATCAAAGTAATTTTGATATGAAGCGATATATTTTGCATTCACAATTAGAAAAAAGATTACAGGAAAGATATAAGATATGGACCACTAAAAGTATAGAAGGCAGTCAGATTTATATTATAAATCTCGATCATGATCCCAAAATAGAAGAAGTTAAAAAAGTGATAACAGAGGTCAGAAAGGAAATTAACTTTGAAATGATTTCAGCTATATCTAAATGTTATATGGGATTAGAGGGTATGAAAAATGCTTATAAGCAAGTGTTGAAATTATTTGAAGTTGCATGTGAAGCAGGAGCGGGTATGTTGACATCATCTAAAGATATTGATATAAATTTATATAATAATCGATATTCAATTGATATTGAGACCCAAATTTTAGGGGCAATACGAAAAAACGATGAAGAGCAATTGAAAGAAACTTTTAAAAGATTTATTTATATGCTTCCGACCAAAGAATCCAAAGCGAAAACTTATTTGCATAGGTTAGCGGTAAGAATTGAATTTGCATTAGAAGAGTCATATGGAATGACGGATGATATTGCAAACAGTTTCGGTAATTTCTATCAAATGCTGGATAAGTTTTTGTTGGTTAAACTAGTAGATGTTTTTTATCAATTATTAGTTTCAGTTATTAATTTAAGAATATCAATGTCTGAATCTTCTGCGGAAGAATACTTTAAAGATTACATTTATGTTGCGTTGGATTATATACAAGAAAATCTTCATGATGAAACATTGTCAATAACAACTGTTTCAGAACAAATATATTTGAATCCTGTATATTTTGGAAGAGTATTTAAAAATATGCTAAATATGTCATTTAAAAAATACGTACAAAATGCCCGGATCGAAAGAGCGAAAGTACTTATTTTAGAAGAGATAGAAAGTATATCCAACATTTGTACACAAGTGGGAATCCCCAACCCCTCTTATTTTACAAAACTCTTCAAACAATATACCGGCTTTTTACCTAGTGAGTACAAAAGGAGCCAATTGAATGAATGAAAGACATTTAAAAAAGCATTTATACGGAATTCAAAAAAAAGCCCTTTTGTGGCTGACAATCGTTATTAGTGTAGTCTTTCTTGCTATTATTGCAGGGATTGGAACGGTGGTGATACGAAATACTTACCGTTCAATGACTGCACAATATACGTATGTGAATGACAAATTCTTAAATTCTTTTCAAAATGTTTATGAAGAATTGAACCAATTGACATCCAGCTATGTATTAAACGAATATGTTCAGAAATCTTTGTGTAATAAGACACTATCTGCAAAAGACAAGGTCTTGTTGACAAGAACCTTATTCTATATAAATAAAAGTTATATGGACTACTATTTGTGGCTGGATAATAAAGGGAATACTTATGGACAAAAAGATATCCAATTAGATTTGGAAAAATTTTATAATAGCAGACTTTATAAAAATCTGGGTAAAGATTATTCGAAAACGAAATTGTTTTGGGAGAGAGATGTCTTATTTGGAAGCTATGATATGGCTTTGTTTGTGGGAAGATATGTACATCAATTGGATACGATCCATGAACCTGGAATTATATACATAAAGCTTAATAATCAGATTAATATGAAGTTTACTAAAGAGCTTAAAGATAACTCTCTTGTTTATCTGATTCTGGACAACCAAAATCAGATCTGTTATGAACAGGTGCCCGATGGTTTTCAATGGCAGAAAGAGGAAAAGAATAATGTTTTAAATAGAATCATACTAGAATCAAATGATAAGAAGTTGAATCAGGTAGAAAAGCTTCAGTATGGGATATTGTGTCAAGCATATGATAAAGATACAGGTTTTAAAATTATTACATATGTGCCCAAAAGCATTACCTGGAAAGTGATTCAGGAAATTTTATTCATGTTAGGTATCATATTTTTTGTAACTTATTTAATTGGAATTTGTGGAATTATTATATTTTCAAGAAAACTGACAAAGCCAATAAAAAAAATAAATCAATTTATGATTGAATTTGATGATAGTAAATTAAATGATAGAATTTCAATTAAGACAAATACAGAATTAGATACAATAGGGGAATCCTATAATAAGATGATAGAAAAAGTAGGAATCCTACTGGATGATATTAAGATAAAAGAAAGAAAACTTAGAAAGAGCGAAATGGATCTGTTGTTATATCAGATTCGACCTCACTTTTTATACAATACATTGGATACTATATATATGCTCGCCAGGATTCAAAAAGAAGAAACGATCATGAAAATGATACAAGCTCTTTCAAAATTTTTAAGGATAAATTTGAATAATGGAAGGGATGAAATTACTGTTTCCAAAGAATTAGAACATGTCAGTGCTTATTTAGAGATACAAAAAATAAGAAATAATGATTTATTTGAGTATTATATTGATTGCAAAGAAAACCTAAAAGAATGCGTCATTATTAAGATGATTTTACAACCAATTGTTGAGAATTGTATTAAATATGGATTTCAAGATTTAGAAGAGGGAGGTGAAATTCATATCTGTGTTTACGAGGATGAAGATAATCTTATCATGTCAGTCGAGAATAACGGAAGTACAATGGAAGAACAAAGTTATAGGTTATTGAATCAATTAGAAAGAGTTCCGATAGATGAAATTGGCTTGGTCATGCCAAAAGGTCAAGGTGGTTTTGGGATTATCAATGTAGTGAAACGATTACGATTGAAATATAATAATCAGATTCGTTTTTTTTATATTCCGAAAGATCAAGGAACAGAATGTGTTATAAAAATCAGCAAGGTGTTTATAAATCTGTGGAGACAGGGGGAAGATGGGTGAAGAAGTATAAGATATTATGCATTCTTTGTTGTGTTCTTTTAACTAGTTGTCAGAATACTAGTACGGTAGTAAAACCTATAAATGAAGTGATTACGATTCCGGCTGTTTTTTTAGTAAACCCAGAAACGAATCAAAGCATCCATAAAAAAATAGTGGAAGAATTTAATGAAGCGTATAAGGGACAATATTGTGTGGAAGCAGAATGGCTAACTGATACAGAAGCAGGTTATAGAAATAAAATTAAACAATTAAATGCTTTAGATGAGATGCCTGCTATTATTACTGATGTTGGTTTTGATTCAGATTTTAATGAACTTTTAATACAAAAAGAAAGACTTGTAGATTTGAAGCCTTATATTCAAAATTCCAAAGAATGGTTAGGTGCAATGCAGGAGGATATTTTGAAAGCTTGTACGGAAGATGATGGAAGTATATATTTATCATCTTTGGGAAATCCTGTACATTCTTATGCAGGTTTTGTTTATAATAAAGAATTATTAAAAAGGGCTGGAGTTGAACGTTTTCCGAAAACATGGGAAGAGTTTTGGGAGTGTCTGGATAAATTGAAAGAATGTGGGATCACACCTTTAGCATTACACGGTTCAGGTACCTATTGGGTACCGATGTTGATTGCGACCAGCTATATTTCAGGAACTCCCGAAGGAATGAATTTTTTAAAGCAGAAGTTTCCTGATGATTATGCAGGTGATAGTTTTAAACAGATACTGCAAATGCTCAAAAAATTATTTCTTTATACATATGATGATGCTTTAGATATTGAATATGCTCAGGCAGAACAGAGATTTTTAAACAATCAGGCAGCTATCATAGCAAACGGATATTGGATTAATATTCAAATGGATGAACAATCAAAGGAGAAGTTCGGATTTGCAGCATTTCCCCAAAATACATTGATGGTATCTCCAAGAATGTCTGCCTGGGCTGTTACTGCCGGATATGATAAAAAAGTTACAGATGGAGCTGTTAAATTTTTAGAGTTTAGAGTTTTGCGTGACCAAAAGGAAAGTCAGCAATTTTTGGGTAAGCAAAAGAACTCAATTTTTGACTTTGAGTACAAACAGTCTGTGAAAGAAGTAAAAAATATAATACCGAATTATCAAATCAATTGGGAACAGAAAATACAAAATGAATTTTTTACTGAAAATTTACCGTTTTATATTAGAAATGAAGTAAGCGAAGAAAATATATTAGTCATGCTGAATCAGTTAGTAAGTGAGTTAAAGAGCGAAAAATAAAAAGAGGGTTTAATAATCAACATTTTAGGTTTAGTTATTTATATATGTCAAAAATCTCCATATGCTATAATTTATTACGAAGAATAAGGAACTGAAAAAGTGAAAGGAGATTTTTTTATGCACAAGAAGGTATTATCATTAATCTTAGTAATATCAATGATCGTAACGACTATAGCAGGGTGTGGAGGAAAAGGAGAGACAAAAACTACCGCAGGAACAACGAAAGGCAAAGCAGGTTATGCGAGTGATGCCAAAATTAAACTATGGGGTTCACAAGAAGATCAGGAAATGCTGAAAAATATGATCGCAAATTTTAAAGAAGATCATCCAGAAGCAAAAAATTGGACCATTGACATGAGCGTAATAAGTGCATCGGATGCAAAGACGGAAGTTCTGAAAGATCCATCTGTGGCAGCAGATGTTTTTGAATTTGCCTCTGATCAGATAGCAGAGTTACAAGCAGCAGGAGCGTTATATCGTATTACAAAAAACAAAGATCAGGTAATTAAAAATAGTGTTGAAAATTCCATAGAATCAGCTACGATAAATGGAGAATTATATGGATATCCAAGTACCGCTAACTCTTTCTTTATGTATTATGATAAAAGTAAATTTACAGAAGAAGAAGTTAAAAGTTTAGATAGTATATTAGCAAAAGATTTGGAAAATGGAGTTACTAATTTCTCAATGGATATTGACAATGGATGGTATCTTTCTTCATTTTTCTTTGGAGCAGGCTGTACATTATTTGGAAAAGACGGAATGGATCCGACACAATGTGATTTCAATAATGACAAAGGCGTATTAGTTGGTGATTATATTTTAGACCTTGCAGCAAATCCAAAAGTAAAAAATCATGATGGTGCTTTATTACTTGCAGCTTTTAAAGATGGTAAATTAGGCGCTACATTTTCAGGTACATGGGATGCAAAAGCGATTAAGGAATCATTAGGTGATAATTTCGGTGTGACTACGGTTCCTACGATTACGCTTGAAGACGGAACGGTAGTGTCTCCAAGTACAATCGCTAACTTTAATTTGTACGGAGTTAATGCACAGACAAAATATGCAGCTGAGTCTATGCTGTTAGCAGAATATTTATCCAATGAAAAGTGCCAGAAAATGAGATTCGAAGTAAGAAATTCATCACCAACGAATGTTAACTTATTAAAAAATAAAGAGTTATTGAATACAAGTCCGGCTGTTGCAGTTTTGTCAGAACAAGTAAAAACTTCAACAAATCAACCTTCAATTTCTCAAATAACAAATTTTTGGCAGCCAATGGAAGCCTTTGGTCAGGATTGTATTGCAAAGGCAGTAACAAAGGAAAATATGAAAGAAAAACTAGACTCTATGGTTAAAAGTGTTCTTTCAAAATTAGGGGAACAGTAACAAGACAGGAGGAGATTCTTGGTGAAAAAAAATCCGTTACATATTATAAAAGCAGATAGAAAGGCAGAGCGTTTTGTATTGCCACAAGTCATAAGGAACGGGGATGCCTATACAAAACTATCAATACTTATAATGGGAGCGGCAAACTTATGCAGAGGCCAGATCGTGAAAGGTTTAATATTTCTGGCTATAGAAATATCATTTATTTATTATATGATTGTTACTGGTATCACTTCACTTGTAAACATGACCACCCTGGGTACCCAGACCCAAGGGTGGGTATATGATGAAACACTTGGAATAGATGTGCTGACACAGGGTGATAATTCAATGTTATTACTTTTGTTCGGTGTAGTGAGTATAGTAGTAATCATATTATTTATACTTGCATGGAGGGCGAATTTAAAATCGGCACTGGAAGTACAATCGTTGAAAGAACAAGGTAAAAAAGTTCCGGGGTTTATAGATGATATTAAGGCATATTTTGATTCTAAATTAAATAGAACATTATTAACACTTCCTATGATTGGAATTCTTGCATTTACAGTACTTCCTCTTATATATATGATTCTGGTTGCATTTACAAATTATGACAACGCGCATCAGCCCCCAGGTAATTTATTTACATGGATAGGATTGGAGAACTTCAAAACTATACTGGGATCAGGAGGAACTATTTCAAAAACTTTCTGGCCTATACTTGGCTGGACGATTACATGGGCTGTATTTGCAACAGGTCTAAATTATATTGGTGGTATCTTACTAGCTCTTTTGATTAACCAAAAAGGGATAAAATGTAAAGCTCTTTGGAGAACTATTTTTGTAATGTCTATTGCGATTCCGGCTTTTGTTTCTTTATTAGTTATTAGAACAATGTTACAACCGGAAGGTGCAGTTAATGTGTTATTGAAGCAACTAGGTCTTATTTCAAAAAGTATTCCATTTTTGACGAGTGCGACCGGAGCAAAAATTACTGTTATACTAGTCAACTTATGGATTGGTATTCCATATACTATGCTTATTACTTCAGGAATTTTAATGAATATACCTGCAGATTTGTATGAAGCTGCAAGAGTTGATGGAGCAAGTGTAAGAAAGATGTTTACCAAAATAACGATGCCATATGTCTTTTTTGTAACAACACCGTATTTAATTACACAATTCATTGGTAACATCAATAACTTTAATGTCATTTATCTTCTTACGAAAGGGGAACCGAGTACGTTAGCGTATTATCAGGCAGGAAAAACTGATTTGCTTGTAACGTGGCTTTATAAATTAACTGTAAACAGTAAAGATTATTGTTACGCTTCGGCAATTGGTATTATTGTTTTCATTATTTCGGCCGTATTTTCATTAATAGCATATAGAAGGACATCATCATATAACAATGAGGAGGAATTTCAATAATGAAAAAACAAAAATCTATGTCAAAAAACAAAAAAATAAAAAATATTCTTTCCTATGTTATACTGATCATTTTGTCTATTATATGGCTGCTTCCTGTTTTTTGGGTAATTATGACTTCATTTAGGGCGGAAACAGGTTCTTATACTCCTTATTTCTTCCCGAAAGGATTCACACTTAATAACTATTTGAAGTTATTAACGGAAACACATCAATTTTATTTTGCAAAATGGTTTGGTAATACATTATTTGTGGCTGTGTGCAGTTGTATTATATCAACGTTTTTTGTATTATCGGTATCGTATGTTATGTCAAGAATGAGGTTCAAATTAAGGAAACCATTAATGAATGTAGCTATGATTTTAGGGATGTTCCCTGCGTTTATGTCTATGATTGCAGTCTATTATATTTTAAAAGGAATTGGTATTACACAATCTTTAATAGCGTTAATTATGGTATATTCCGGTGGAGCCGGGTTGATGTTTTTTATCGCAAAAGGTTTTTTTGATACGCTTTCAAGAGCATTGGACGAAGCGGCATATTTGGATGGGGCAACTAAATTTCAAGTTTTCACGAAAATTACCTTGCCGTTATCAAAACCAATTATTGTTTATACAGTGTTAACTTCTTTTTTAACACCATGGGTGGATTTTGTTTTTGCCAGTGTTATTATGGGGGACAATTATAACAATTACACAGTTGCATTAGGGTTATTTAAAATGTTGGAAAGAGAATTCATAAATGATTATTATACGCAGTTTGCAGCTGGATGTGTATTGATTTCGATACCAATTGCAGCACTTTTTATCAGTATGCAGAAATATTATGTAGAGGGGATTTCTGGAGGCGCTGTTAAAGGGTAACAGTAATATAAAAGCTTACTGCTTAGGCAGTAGGCTTTTTAACTCTATTATTAAATTAAGGAGGGTTTTAATATGATGGATCTAGAAAGAGTAAGAAAGCCATTGGAGTGGAAAGAAATTTTTGATTCAGAGGAATTTGAAAAGAATTACCATTATGCTGGTAATGACTTGGGGTTTTGTTATGACAAAGAAGCAACGAAATTTAAAGTATGGGCACCTACGGCAACATCCGTACAATTAAATTTGTTCCGTACGGGAAGTGATGATGAATTAAAAGCCGCCTGTATTGGTGAAATCAAAATGGAACGTGGTGATTATGGGGTCTGGTCTTGCATAGTAAAAGGGGATATAGAAGGTATCTATTATACATATACCATTACAAGTAATGGCTGCACACTTGAGACGGCAGATGTATATGCAAAAGCTTGTGGTGTGAATGGAAAAAGGAGTATGGTAGTAGATTTGTCTAAAACGAATCCGAAGAATTGGGAAAAAGATTATTATCGCTATGATTCCTCTTTGCAGCCTGTTCTTTATGAAATACATATAAAAGATTTTTCGAGTAACATCCATTCCGGTATTAAAGAGGAGTGGAGGGGAAAGTATCTTGCATTTACACAGAAGAATTCAACATTGGATGGAGAAGGAGAAAAACCAACATGTCTGGCATATTTAAAAGATTTAGGCATTACTCATGTTCATTTAATGCCTGTCTTTGATTTTGGTTCTGTTGATGAAAGCAGTGACTCTGATCAGTTTAACTGGGGATATGATCCGTTAAATTATAATGTTCCGGAAGGTTCTTATGCAACGGATGCTTTTGATGGAAGAGTAAGAATACATGAATTTAAGGAAATGGTCAAGTCTTTACATGAAGCAGGAATTGGTGTGGTCATGGATGTTGTTTACAATCATACCCATAATACGGAATCCGGTTTTCAATCTACAGTTCCCTACTATTATTACCGTTTAAATGAGGAAGGTAAATTCTCCAGCGGATCAGGATGTGGAAATGATACAGCAAGTGAACGATATATGTTTCGAAAATATATGGTTGAGTCAGTATGTTATTGGGCTCAGGAATATCATATAGATGGTTTTAGATTTGATTTAATGGGTCTTCATGATATTAAAACTATGAATACTATTCGTACTGCCCTTAATGAATTACCGGGTGGTGAACAAATTATTATGTATGGAGAACCGTGGAGTGCCGGAGATACTCCAATGGGAAAAAGAGCAGTACCTGCTTTAAAGAAAAATGTTGAGTATTTATATGATAACATAGCTATTTTCTGTGATGATACCAGAGATATCATAAAGGGAAGCGTTTTTGATAAGTTGGATCCCGGATTTGTAAATGGGAAAAAAGATTTAGAGGAGAAAGTAGAATCGTCTGTCTGTGCATGGTGTGATGATAAAGCCGATTTTCATCCAAGAAATCCTGGACAGATCATCTCTTATGTCTCGTCTCATGATAATTTTACATTGTGGGATAAACTGGAGTATACGTTAAAACCGGCTCCTCGTTTCTCGGATCATGACAGGAAGATTGTTCAGGTCAATAAAATGGTCGCGGGTATCTATATGACTTGTTTAGGTGCAACATTTTTCCAGGCTGGGGAGGAATTTGCCAGAACTAAGATGGGAAATGACAATAGTTTTAATTCCTCTACACAATTGAATCAATTAGATTGGAAAAGAGCGTATGAGTTTGAAGGATTAATAAAATATTATAAAGGCTTGATAAGTCTTAGAGCAGAGTTCCATGGATTTCGTGAGAAAAATAGAGAAATGGTATCGAATATTAAATTTATTAAAACGAAAAAAGAAGGCATGATTGCATTTCTTATGAAAGGGGATTCCAAAAAGTGTGATAAGTGGAATCGACTTTTGATCATCTATAATGCAAACGAACAAAAATATCATCTTAAATTGCCGAAAGGGAATTGGAATATTTTATCTGATGGCAGGAAGATTTATAAGCACTACGGTTTATTAGAAAGACGGAATCAAATTACAATTTATCCGAAATCTGTCATGATTTTAGGAGAAGAGCAGGAGGAATAAAATGAGAAGTAGTGGAATATTATTAGCGATTACATCCTTACCATCAAAATGGGGAATCGGAACATTGGGAAAAGCCGCGTATGAATTTGTTGATTTTTTAAATAGATCAGGGCAGGAGTACTGGCAGATACTACCAATTGGACCTACAAGTATAGGCGATTCTCCTTATCAATCTTTTTCCACTTTTGCAGGCAATCCATATTTAATTGACTTGGATTTTTTACAACAGGAGGAACTGCTGGATATAGAAGATTACTGCAATATCTGTTGGGGAGAACAGGAAGAAAAGGTTGACTATGGGTTGATTTATAAATACCGTTTTAAGGTTTTGAAGAAAGCATATGAGAATTTTAAAAATATGGACCAAAGAGCATTTTTAGAATTTAAAGAGGCTGAAAAAGAATGGTTGGCAGATTATGCTGTTTTTATGAGTTTAAAGCAAAAATATGATAATCGAAGCTGGCAGGAATGGGATTTAAATTTAAAAAAACGTGATAAGAAAATAATGAACCGGATAGAAGAAGAGTTGAAAGATGAAATAGAATTTTGGTGTTTTGTACAATACAAATTTTATCAACAATGGTTTAAGCTGAAATCTTATGCGAACAAAAAACAAATTAAAATAATAGGAGATATTCCGATTTATGTAGCTTTAGACAGTGCAGATGTGTGGACGAATGCCGAAATCTTTGATTTGGATGAGGATATGTGTCCTGTTCATGTAGCAGGATGCCCGCCCGATGCTTTTTCTGAAACCGGACAATTGTGGGGGAACCCGCTATATTTATGGGAAGAAATGAAAAGTAACGATTTTGATTGGTGGATGAAAAGATTTAAACATGCAATGAGAATCTATGATGTTACTCGTGTGGATCATTTCCGAGGCTTTGACAGTTACTATACAATTGAGGCAGAAGCCTTAACAGCGGAGCAGGGTACTTGGGAAAATGGACCGGGTATGGATTTATTTATTACGATTGAGAAAAATTTCGAACAGCTGGATATTATAGCTGAAGATTTAGGATTTTTAACTCCATCCGTGAAGCAATTGTTAAAATCCAGTGGATTTCCGGGGATGAAAGTATTAGAATTTGCTTTTGATAGTAGAGAATCGGGCGATTATCTTCCCCATAACTATACTCAAAATTGTGTTGTATATACCGGAACTCACGATAATTCCACCATTATGGGATGGCTTAAAGAAGCACCCGCTGAAAGTATCGAATTTTGCAAAGAATACTTTGATATTACTGATGAAGAGAATTTTGCTTGGCAATTAATTAAGCGGGCAATGGGCACAGTCAGTGATTTAGTGATTATACCAATGCAGGATTATTTACAATTAGACAATCGTGCACGTATGAACATTCCATCGACCTGTAGTGGGAATTGGCATTGGAGAATGAAACATACAGTACTTACAAAGCCACTTGAAAATCGAATTTATAAAGTTATGAAATTATATCAACGTACTCAAAGGAGGATTGAAGAAATGAGAACTTATAATGTTAAGTTAAAGGATGTAGAAAGTATAAAAAAATTTGTAAATATTATTACAAAGTTTGAAAATAATTTTGATTTAACTTCAGGAAAATATGTAGTAGATGCCAAGTCGATCTTAGGTATTTTTAGTTTGGATTTGTCCAAAACATTACAATTACATGTTTTTGGAGACAAGATTGAAAGGGTAGAAAAAGAGATACAAGATTATCTGGTTGTATAGAATTTCTGAAGGAGCGTATTGTGAAAATTCAATTAGGAAAAAACGAATGGAAAACATTCGAAAAGGGACAAGAAAAGTGTTATTTATTAACAAATGGATTAGGTGGATTCTCTTCACTTACCATGATTGGTTCTAATGCCAGAAATGATCATGCACTAATGATGACTTCCGTAAAGGCACCTAATCTTAGATTTCATATGATCACAAATGTACAGGAGAAATTGCAGATTGGTGAAAAAATTTATGATTTGTCAAATCAGGAATATGTGAATAGAACGAAAAACCAATATGGATTTACATATCTGCAAAGTGCTTCTTATGAATATTTTCCACAATGGACTTATCAGATAGAAGGCATAGAAATTGTTAAGACAATTGTAATGGTTCATGGTGAAAATACGGTCGGAGTAAGTTATAAAATATATTCACACAACAGTCAAAAGGCAAAGCTTATTTTGACTCCATTGTTAAGATTTACATTAAAAGATCAAATGTTACAAAAAGAACAATTATTTGAGCTAAATCATAATTATATCAAGAGTAACGGACAAATGCTTTATTTTCAAACAAATGGATTACTCGAGCGGAGAGAACCTTGTTATATGAAAGATTTATATTTTGAATATGATGCAAGGGATGGGCGAGAGGCTGTTGGTACCGCATTTGTTAATCATAATATTGTGATTGAGATACAAGAGGCAGAGAAAGAAGCATTTTTAATCTATAGTAATCAATTAGAAGAAAGAAAAATACAAGAAATTTTACACAAGGAAAGAAGCAGGATGGAATTATTGGAAGCGCAGTGTTCTATTCAGAATCCTGCAGGCAGGATGTTAGCCAGAAATGCGGATCAGTATATTGTTTACAGGGAGTCAACAAGAGGTAAGTCAATTATCGCAGGATATCCATTTTTTGGTGACTGGGGAAGAGATACCATGATTGCTATGATTGGATGTACCATTGTTACAAAGCAGTTCGAAGCAGCAAAGAGTATTTTAAGGACCTTTCAATCTTATTGTAGAAATGGGATTATGCCGAACGTTTTTCCTGAGGAAGGTACGCAGCCATTTTATAATACAGTGGATGCTTCTTTACTTTTCATTGAAACAGTCTATCAGTATTATTTGGCGACACAGGATAACGTATTTGTTTCAGAAATGTATCCGGTCATGAAAGAAATTATTCAATGTTATTGCAATGGAACTGAAAATCATATACATATGGATGCAGATGGTCTTATAAAAGCCGGTGCAGATCTGGAGCAGCTAACATGGATGGATGTCAGAGTAGGAGATGTACTTCCGACTCCAAGACATGGAAAGCCTGTTGAAGTCAATGCATATTGGTATAATGCACTTATGGTTATGAGTCAATTTTCTAAGGAATTGGATGATTCTAAAGATTATTATGAAGACTTGGCAGGTAAGGTAAAGGAAAGTTTTATTCAGGTATTTTGGGATGATGAGCTGGGATGCTTGAAGGATGTGATTTCAGGTACTTTGGCAGACAAACAGATTCGTTGTAATCAAATATGGGCGTTGTCAATGTCTTTTTCCATGTTAGATCAAGAGAAGTCAGAAAAAATTTTGGGAAAAGTATATGAAAAATTATATACACCTTATGGTTTGAGAAGTTTAGCTTTTGATGATAATGAGTTTCATGCATTTTGTAAAGGGAGTGCCTGGGACAGAGATATGGCATATCATCAAGGAACAGTATGGGCGTTTCCTTTAGGAGCATATTTCAGAGCCTATTTGCGTTGGTCGAAAGATAAGGTAAAAGCAATACAAACAGTAGAGCGTCAATTACAAGACTTAGAGCCATGTTTGACAGAGGGCTGCCTTGGACATATTGCTGAAATTTATGATGGTATCAATCCAAATGAATCAAGAGGTTGTTTTGCACAAGCATGGAGTGTTGGAGAAATAGTGAGAGTTTATGAATTACTGGAAAGATTCCAAAAAGAAGAACAAAGGTAAGGCAGCATTTTTGGCTGCTTACCTTTTATAAAAGACGAAAGGAGAGAATTGGGTTATGGATTTTAATGCTGTATATCATCGTGCCAATGATAATTTTTGCTATCCATTGGATAAAGAAAGACTAATTATTAATATAAAAACCGGATATGACGTAAAATATGTAAATATTGTGCAGGGGGATCCGTTCAAAGAAGGGATACTTGGAGGAGGAGAAACTTGGACAGGTGAAATTTTAAATATCCCATTTAAGAAAAGACTCAAAAATCAAATTTGGTGGACAACAACATTAGAACCTCAGTTCAAAAGATTAAAGTATTATTTTGAATTACAGACAGAGGATGAACTTTGGTATTATTTTGAAGATGGTTTTGTAAGTCAGAGACAATTAAATATGGAAGGCAGAAGCCGCCAATGTTTTGTGTTTCCGTGGATGAATCCCAGTGATATTCCTGTTGTCCCGCAATGGGTCAATGATACTGTCTGGTATCAGATATTCCCGGACAGGTTCTATAATGCTGACGCATCCATTAATCCATCTTATGTACTACCATGGAGAAACAAAGGGAAAGTTTCCAATGAAGAGTTTTATGGCGGCGATTTACAGGGGATTAAAGAAAAGCTAAATTATTTGCAAGAATTGGGGATTTCAGGTATTTACTTAACTCCAATCAATGAATCTCCCTCTTCCCATAAATATGATACAACCGATTATTTCAAAATTGATTCACATTTTGGAAGTGAAGAGACATTTCAAAGTCTGGTGCAAGAAGCACATCAAAGAAATATCAAAGTAATGTTAGATGGTGTATTCAACCATTGTGGATCAAAATTTGAACCCTGGCTGGATGTTGTTGAAAAGGGACCAGATTCAGAATACTGGGAATGGTTTCTCATAGAAGAATGGCCATTTGATTTTTCCAAAGGTGCAGCGAGAAATAAGCAGTACTATAGTTTTGCTTTTTGTGATCAAATGCCGAAACTAAATACAAATAACCCAAAAGTCCGCGACTATTTTATTCAAGTATGTGAAACATGGATCAAAAAATATGATGTGGATGGAATACGATTGGATGTAGCGAATGAATTGTCGCATACTTTTTGTAAAGAACTTAGAAAAGAATTGAAAAAGATTAAGCCGGATGTCTATATTTTAGGAGAAATCTGGCATGATGCCATGCCATGGCTTCGTGGAGACGAATTTGACGGGGTCATGAATTATCCGTTAGCCGAGAGCATTAAGGACTTTTGGATTGATAAAAGCTTGAGTAAAGAAGATTTTGAATTTATGATAAATCGATGCTACACCGGTTATATGCAACAGACCAATGATGTCTTATTTAATTTATTAGATTCTCATGACACAAAAAGATTGCGATCGGAAGTACATAGTATAGATGAATTTTATCAACAACTGGCGACCCTATTTATTATGCCCGGAAGTCCTTGTATTTTTTATGGGACTGAAATTGCAATGGAGGGTGGGCACGATCCGGATTGCAGAAGGTGCATGCCTTGGGAAGAAATTGAACAGGGTATTTATGATGAATCAATAGAGATTTTAAAACAGCTAATTTGTCTGCGGCAGCAGGAACCATTATTGAAAAGCAGGAATTTCCATTTCCCCAATTTTTATGAAAACCCAAGAGTAATTGAAATCTCTAAACTTGGGTGGATTGATAATGCAGTCGATATTATCATGAATTGCTCGGAGGAAGAAATTTCTATCGAAGAAGAAGGGGAGATTTTATTTCATAGACATTTTTCGGAAGGAATTCTAGGGAAAAATGGAATCTTGATTCGAAAAGATATCCGTTAGAAGAAATATGTTAATTAAGAAAGGGAATATAATGAACAAGATAGAAAAAGTATTAAAAACTCAGGCTAAGCTGGGATATTGGCCAGGTTTTACTATGGCTATGTATCCCAGCCAATTTGCATATGATCCTATTAATGTTGATTTTGAAAAGATATGGAGTGATAGAAATGAGGTTAATTTATATTATCATATTCCGTTTTGTAAAAAAATATGTCCGTATTGTGGGTTTTTTACAATAGCACAAAGTGATAAAGATTATATTATTAAATATGTTGATAAAATTAATGAACAAATGAAGGTATATTCGGGGTATTTTCATAATAAGGGACTAATAAAATCAATATGTTTTGGTGGTGGTACTCCAAATTATGCTCCACTTGAAGCATATTATCGAATATTTAACACTTTAAATACAATTAATATTGATCTTGATGATAAGTTAGAACCATCTATGGAAATTTCACCAGAATTAGTAGATGAGGAGTATATACTGGGATTAAATAAAGTAGGAATTAAGAGAATAAGTCTAGGTGTTCAAAGTTTGGATTTGGATCTTAGAAAGACAATTAATAGAGATAATAATTATAACTTACTCCAACTGGTTGAGGTTATGCGTAAATATGATATGAATATAAATATCGATGTAATTAATGGTATCGTAGGACAAACACCTAAACTTTTTATGAAAACTTTAGAAAGGCTAATGGAATTTAAACCAGAAACTATATCCATTTATCCTTTAGCTGGAAAAGAAAGTAGCATCTTAAAAAAAGATAATAATACTATGACAAATAAAGAAAAATATGATTTATTTCGTGTGTTACATGACTACTTATTAGAAGAAGGTTATTATTGTGAATCAAATGTAAAATTTGTTTTAAAAAATCAGACTTCTACACATCAACAAAAAATTTATGAATATCAGGGAATTGATACACTTGGTCTAGGATGTGCAGCAAGATCTTATAATTATCATACTCACTATAGTGTAGAGGAAAGATTTAATCCAACTATGAGAAAGAGTTTATTAGATGAATATATATCTAAAGATTTTAGAAATTTAAAGTATTATGGTATTCATATGAATGAACAGGAAAGAAAATGTAGGTTTGCCATATATGGTATATTTATTGGATGTGTAGATATGAATAAATATTTTAAACAATTTAAATCCTCATTTAAAACTGATTTTGCCGTTCATGTTGAAGCTATTTTAAATTTAGGTTACGTAAGAGAAACTCAAAATAATGAGCTGATCATCACAAAAGAAGGGCGTGTATATACGGATTTAATATGTACGCAGTTTTGGAGTGATAAAGTAAAGGAATTATATAAAAATACAGATAAAACGGGAGTAAAATAAAATGAATGTAAAAAACAAAATTTATAATTTAGTAATTCTAAAATCAAAAATAAAAAAAGAAAAAACAGATATGAAAGATTCTGATGATTTAATTTATGATTTAGGTTTGGGTTCCCTAAGTTTAGTAGAACTTATTGTTGATATTGAATGTGAATTTGATATTGAAATTGATGAAGATGATATTGAACAAATTTATAAATTTGGTGATTTAGTTAACTACGTGACAGAGAAAGTAAATTTCAGATAGGGAGAAGAAAAAATATGAAAACTAATGTTGTCTTAGTAGGTCTGGGACCACATGCCAAACGAATTTATATGCAGTGTTTTAAGGATAATCATATTCAACCAGTTCTAATTATAGAGGTACAGTCGAAAGCTAATGAGGTTACAAATTATATTGAAGTAAATAAGTTGCCAATCAAAACGTATTTTATTAATGATAAATATAGGTATAGTTCAAAATTATCTAAAGAGGATAACAGAAAAATTATAGAAATAATTCAAAGCATGAATATTACTCATGCTATTATTTCAACAGAACCAAAAGCTCACTATATGTATCTTTGTTTTTTCTTAAAGCATAATATTAATGTATTAGTGGATAAACCGCTTACAGCTCCAATAAACGTTAGCACTGATGTAAATAGAGCGATGCAAATTGAAAAAGACTATAAGATCATTAAGAAATTGTATACTAAAGCTAAAAAGAATAATACTATTCTACAAATACAATGTCAGAGAAGATGGCATAAAGGATATAGATTTGTACATAATTTAGCAAATGAAATTGTTGAAAAATATCAAATTCCAATTACTGCAATTCAGTTATCACATTGTGATGGAATGTGGAATATGCCGGATGAGTTTATAACGAGAGAAAATCATCCGTATAAATATGGATATGGTAAATTATTTCATAGCGGCTATCATTTTATTGATTTGCTTTCATGGTTTGAAGGAATAAATGATATTCTTGAGGACAAAAGACCGAATAATATTGAATTATATGCTTCAGCAGTAAAACCAAGTGATTTTATGCAAATTATTAACAAAAACAATTATAATAATATATTTAATAGTCATAAATATGATAGTATTTTTGATAATATTGACAAGTATAAATTTGAGAAATTTGGTGAACTAGATATATATAGCATTTTGCAATTTAAGAAAGATGATAAAGTGATTTCCACTGCCAATATTAGTCTTATGCAGGATGGATTTTCAAGAAGGAGCTGGGAAAAACTACCTGAAGATACATATAAAAGTAATGGACGTGTAAGACATGAGTATATGAACATAGAAATAGGACCGTTAATGAATATTCAAATTCATAGTTATCAGTCAAAGGAAATTAAAGATCGAATCAAAGGGAAATTGGACATTGGTGAAGTAGAACATTTTAATGTATATGTATTTAAAAATATTGATTTAATTGGTGGTCAACCATTAGAAAAATATACATTAAGGGATTTTTTCGAAAATGAAAAACAGATGTTAGGGTATAATGAATCTGCTCGAGAAGCCTGCTTTAGAGAGTTTGTAGAAAAAAAAGTTACAAGAGATACTTTTTTAGATCATGAATTAGGTATTCGTATTTTAGCAAAAGAATATGAAGCTTTGAGTAATAAATATGAAGGAAAAACTAGCTGTTTATGCTTTAATATTTAGATATAATAATTAATAAAAAAATAGGAGATAAGAGTGAAAAATCAAGAAGAATATTTTGAACAATATAAAGATAAAATATATCGTTTACTAATTCATTGTAAAGAAGATGTAGAATACTATAAAAGTAATTGGGATTTTAAATTAGATTCTATTGATGATATGACTTATGATGTTTTTTGTAAAAAAATTCCAATATTAGAGAAAAAAATCGTTCGTAAAAATTCAGAACAATTTTTAATAAAGAATGTTAGTATGGATAACTTATCAATTGATTCCACTAGTGGTACAGATGGAAAGCCAATTATCTGCTATAGAAGTAAAAAAGAAAGATTTATATGTTCCGATTCACTATGGAGATTAAGGAGAAGATTCATTCGAGACATAAGACCTTCAGATAAATTTGCAAGATTTTATGCTTTTAGAAATAAAGATAATGAAATGATTACGAACGTAGTTTTATATAAAGAAAATGATATTTTATTACCACTATTTGATTTGAGTGACAAAAAGCTAATTAATTATTGGAATGAGATAGTTAAGTTTAAACCTAGGTGGTTACATGGTCCTTCTTCAACGATATATAATCTCTCACTGGTTATCAAAAAGTACAGTTTAGAGCAGTTTCATTTTGAATTTATAGAACTTAGTGGAGAATATGTACAGGATAAACATTTGAAATTAATCGAAGAAGTATTTCAATGTCCCATTGCTAATCAGTATGGTTGCAGAGAGTATTGGCCAATGGCATATTCCGACTCGAATGGAAAATTAATGGTAGAAAAAAATAATATTTTTATTGAACAATTATATAACGAAGGACATCAGAAAAATGAGATATTAATTACTTTGTTAAAGAATAATACCTGGCCACTTGTCCGATACAGATTAGAAGATTTAGGAGAATATTGGTTTGAAGATGGGAAAATATATTTATCGTTACATAGAGGTAGGAAGGCAGACTTTTTTGTAATGGATGGAAATCGAAGATTTAATGCGATTATTTTTTCTGGAATTGCAAGGGCAATTTGTGAATTGTATGGAATGAATGTTATTTTACAATTTCAAATAAGAAAACAGTCTGAAAATGATTTATTAGTGCTACTTAGATTAAATCCAGATGCAAATAAAAAAGAAGTTATGGTGAAATATAAAAAGGAACTGCAAAAAATAGTTGGTTTTAATATTAATATTAATTTAGAAGAAGTAGAATACATAAAACCTGAAGAAAAGACTGGAAAAACGAAAGAATTTATTAATGAAACTATAGTTAATAAAATGTAAGGGGGAAATGAAATTGTATAATATTTATAAAGAAGGAATGATTATTAATCCAGATGGGGTAGCCATTGATTGCAATGAAGAGAACTATAGTTATAGAGAGTTCGATATGAAAATACAAAGATTGGCTTATAAAATTAGAGAGGAAGGCATAATGCAAAATTCAAAGATTTTAATGGTAGTAGATCATCCTTTGATTTTTGTAACAACTTTTTTTGCATTGAGTTATCTTGGAACAGTAATTATGCCTATATATACTAAAACAGGACTAAATAAAATGGAAGATATAATTGATACCTACGATATTAACTACATAGTAAAAGAAAGTAAGCTTGAAAAATTAAAGTTTAATAAAAAATATCAATATATAAATGATATAGAAGAACTAACTCTATATAAATGTAGTGAATGTATTGATGCGACTTTAGAATCAGTAAAATTAATATTATTTACGTCCGGTACTACTAATATACCTAAATCTATAATGTTATCTAATGATAATATTTTAAGTAATGTTAAGGCAATTAGTGCATATTTAAAACTTAATAGTACTGATAATATTCTTTTAATTAAAGATTTAAGTCATTCCTCTAGTATTATAGGTGAGCTGCTAGTTGGGATTTTTAATGGTTGTAAAATTGTTTTGAATTATAGTCTTCCAAGAATTAATAGTATTCTTAAATTAATAAGTACAAAAAAAATTAGTATATTTTTTGCTGTTCCTACTTTATTAAAAGGTATTGTTGAATATTCAAAGCTTAAAAAATATGATATGTCGAGCTTACGTATTATAAATTTTTATGGTGCATCTATGCATAGCAAAGATATTATGAAGGTCATAGAAAAATTTCCAAAGGTCAATTTGATTTATTCATATGGACAAACTGAGGCGTCCCCCAGAGTAACTTACATAGAAAAAAAAGATTTACTTACACATTCTTCTTCTAGTGGAAAAGCAATTGAAAAAGTAATAGTAGAAGTCTTAAATGAATCTGGAGATGTAGCAGCTCCAATGGAGATTGGTGAAATTACTATAATTGGACCGAATGTGATGCTCGGTTATTATCGAAATGAGGACAAGACGAGAAAAACAATTAAAAACAATCGACTATATTCTGGTGATTTGGGTTATATGGATGATGAAGGTTTTTTATATGTTATTGGAAGAAAAGATAACATGATCATAAGTGCTGGTAAGAATATTTATCCAGAGGAAATAGAAGGAGTACTTACATCATACAAAGATATTAAAGAAGTACTTGTAGTAGATAAGAAAAATGATAACGCAACAAGTGAACTAATTGCATATGTGGTATTGAATGAAAATGTACATTTAAATAATGAAGCAATTTATGTTTACAGTAGAATTCATTTGGAAAATTATAAAATTCCGAAAGAAATCATTGTAGTTAAACAACTAGAAAAAACAGCTAGTGGAAAAATAAAAAGAATTAACAAAATAAAAGAATAAATACTATGAAAATATAATAAACGTACTGCGAAATGGAGGGAACTATGAAAAAACCTAAAATGATTATTTTTGATTATGGTAATACGCTGGTAAAAGAGACAATTTTTAATAGTAAAAAAGGAATTGCTGCATTGGAAAAATATTTTGTATTTAAAAATAATAAGGTGGATTTAGATAGATTGGCAGAATTTTCAGACAAGATGTTTTTAGATTTAGTGAAAAAGGCTTTGGAAAATGGCGTAGAAATTCATAATATATCATGTTTGAAATTTATGTTTGAATATTTTGAAGTAGAATGTTCTTTAAATTATATTGAGATGGAAAAAATATTTTGGGATCATGCAGCATCTGGTATTAAAATGGATTATGTAGATGAAGTTTTAGAATATTTGAAAAAGCATAATATTAGAACTGGAATAATTAGTAACATATCATTTTCGAGAGAAAATGTTTTACGAAGAATAAATGAAATATTTAAAAATAATAGTTTTGAGTTTATTGTTACATCCAGTGAATATGTTTATAGAAAGCCTAATCGGTTGATTTTTGAACTTGGATTAAAAAAAGCTGGTTTGAATGCAAATGATGTATGGTATTGTGGGGATAACTTTAATAATGATATTTTAGGTGCAAGTGCTACTGGAATTTTTCCTGTTTATTTTGATTCTTGTAATAAATCAAATAATGAAAAAAATAATATTGAGTATTTATACATTACTTCATTGAAAGATTTAATTAGTAATTTAGAGGAAGCTGAATAGAAAATAATTTTATAAATAAGATTAATAATAGTGTATCGTGAATGGCAGGAGGAATCAAATGATTTTTGAAAATGAATATAGGACTATGCAAAATTATGAGTGCCTAAGTTCTTGTATCAGTAATTATTTAATATTTAATAAACATTTGATTAAGGGTAGTGATATAATTTTTTTGGGAGATGGATTTAAGATTACATACAATAATGATACAAAAACAATTAATTCAAATATGTATAGTGCAAATACAAAATTTTTAAATAATTACAATATACAGTATGAAGATGGACAATTGGAAGAGAGGTCATCTGCAATACAGTTTTTGGAACATGCAGTTAAGAAAAACGAGAGATTAATTTTAAAAGTATCTACTTTAAATTTAAATTATAATCGTGTATTTAATCAAACTGATGATTCTCCTCATTATATTAATGTAATTGGATTAGAGGGAAATGAGGTTCGAATTAGTGATGGCTGTGTTCCTACGATTGTACCTTCTAAATTTGAAGGCTTGGTTCTTTTAGATGATATTATTAATTCGTGGGAAGAAAAACATTATAAATATCTTGTAATAAGAGATGATTACATAAAATTAGAAAATATAAATATAAAAAATATAGTGAATGTTAAGGTGCAAGAAGGAATTAGTTCTTATCTTCGAGGAGGAAGCGAAAATAATTTTTATTATGGTTATGATGCAATTAAACGATGTATTAGTAATTTGTATGAATTGATAAAGAACGATAATTTTTATGTATACATTTTAGAACTGAATTATGAATTAAGAGTATATGGTTTTTTCACTCTCAAAAATATACTATTAGATAAAATGAAAGATTCGGGTATTTCTCAAAATTTATGTTTTGCATATGAAGAAATTATAAAGAGATGGAATTACATACTAATGCTATTAGTTAAATTGGGAGTGTCAAAAAATATATTTTTATTAGATAAATTAAAAAATAAAATAAATCAATGTAACATTGAAGAAAAACGTATATTGGAAGAACTTGTTTTATTTTGGAATAAAGATAAATGTGAGGATTAATATGTTTGGAGAATTAGAAATAACAGGAAATGTAGAATTTCAAGGGGATATATATGAAACAGATGAAATTATTAGATATGTACAGATTATTAAATTCAAATTTATAGAAAAAAAACTTCAAAAAGGAAAAGATGTAATTGGCATTGTACTGCGTAGAAGTCAATATATGATTTCAGTTATGTTAGCTGCTTTAGAAAGTAATATTGCATTTATAAATATAGAATTAAATATGCCTTATGATAGAATTGAGTATATGATTAAGGATTCGGGAATAAAGTATCTAGTTGTAATGGAAGATATAGGAAGTGAGTTTGCACATTATGATAAGATTTTTTTAAATGATATAGAAAATTATTCATTTAAAGATAAAAAAATTGGGGGAGAGGAATCATATAGTAACTATGAAATTGATTTTGAAAATATTGCTTATATAATTTATACATCTGGTACTTCTGGGAAACCCAAAGGAGTAGAGATAAAACGAAAAGGTATTTATAATTTAATTCAAGGTGTATGTAATCTTATACCTTTTAGAAAAAAAAGCAGAATAGCTAGTTTTACAAATAGTACTTTTGATATATTTATTTTGGAGACAATTTTAGCTATGTATGCAGGGTTAATAGTTGTAATGGCTGATGATAACCAAAAAGATAATCCTAAAAAAATCGTAGAGTTAATATTAAAACAAAAGATTGATATATTACAAATGACACCTTCAAGATTAAAATTAATTAAATTGATAGACAAGGAATGGGATTGCTTGAAAAATTTAAGTCAGATATTAATTGGAGGAGAACAGTTTCCAGAAGAATTACTACCTGAAATTAATAAAGCTACAACAGCAACAATCTACAATATGTATGGACCTACAGAAACTACAGTTTGGTCTTCAATATGTAATGTATCTGAATCAGAGTATGTACATTTAGGAACTCCAATTAGAAATACAAGATTGTATATATTGAACGAAAAAAAATTACCTATAAGCAATAAAGAAGACTTTGGTGAAATCTACATTGCTGGTGACGGACTTGCAAGGGGGTATTTAAATAATCCCAATTTGACAGAAAAATCATTTTGTAAATTAAAATGTGAACCATTTGAATGTATTTATAGAACAGGAGATTTAGGAAGATATGATGAAAATGGTAATATTAAATGTCTGGGTAGAATAGATGAGCAGGTAAAGGTACGAGGTTTTCGAATTGAATTGAGTGAAATTGATGTTAATATTGAAAAAATAGATGAAGTTAAATCATCTATTACTTGTTTCATAGAAGAGGAAGAAATATTAATTAATTTTTATGTTTCTGATAAAAATGTGGATATTAGGACACAGATAAAAAATTTTTTGCCTTCATATATGTTGCCTGCACTCTATTACAGAGTTGATAATGTGTTATTTACTGCAAGTGGAAAAACAGATAGGAAAGCGATGTTAAAAAAATATTATGAACAGAGTAATTTGAATATTTTTATTAAAAATGATGATGAAATAGAAAAAAGAGTTTTTGAAATTATTTCAAAAAGTATCCAAAGTGATGCAGCAATAAGTTTGGAAAATAAATTTTATGAATTAGGCATTGATTCTTTGAAGTTTGTATCATTGATAGTGAATTTGGAAATGGAATTTAATATTGAATTTTCAGATGATAAGTTAGTTAATTCTGCATTTAATAATGTAGGAAATTTAATATTTTATATTAAAGAATTAGTATCTACTAAAGTTGGAATTTAAAAGGATTTATGGGTGAAAGTAATGATTGAAGTTAATAATATTACTAAGGAATTTATTTCAGCAAAAAAGTATCCAGGCTTTTTTGGAGCAATAAAAGGATTGTTTTCAAATGAAAAAGTTATAAAAAAAGCTGTGGATAACGTTTCATTTTCTATTTTAGATGGTGAAATTGTTGGATATATTGGAAGTAATGGAGCAGGAAAATCAACAACAATTAAAATGATGACAGGAATTTTAACACCTACTTCAGGAAGTTGTATGATAAATGGAGTTAATCCATCTACGCAACGAAAAAAGAATGCAAAAAATATAGGAGTTGTTTTTGGGCAAAGAACGCAGTTGTGGTGGGATCTACCTCTTAGTGAAACTTATTCAATTTTAAAAGAGATCTATCAAGTAAAAGATATTGACTATAATAATAGAATTGAATTTTTAAATGAAGTGCTTAATATAGGAGAATTTTGGGACAAACCAGTTAGAGTGTTATCTTTAGGGCAAAGGATGCGAGCCGATTTAGGGGCGTCTCTTCTTCATAATCCATCTACCTTATACTTAGATGAACCAACTATTGGTCTTGATGTAGTTGTTAAAGATAATATACGTAAGGCCATAAAAGAAATAAATAGTGAGTATAATACAACGGTTATTCTAACAACTCATGATATTAAAGATATTGAGGAATTGTGTAATCGTATTATTATAATTGATATGGGGAAAAAAATTTTTGATGGTTCATTAAAAGAGTTAAAAAGTAAGCATGGATTTTATCGTAGAGTGAAATTTGAAGTTAAAAATTTAGATAAAGAATATGAAAAGAAATTATATAAAATATTAAAAATTATTAATGAAGAAATAAAAATAGAATTTGATTTGGAAAAAAATCTATTTTATGTTTTTTTTGATAAAAAGTGTATTCAGGTAACAAATATAATTAAGAATGTTATGAGTTTAGTAGAAGTAAATGATATTGTTATTCAGGAAGAGGAATTAAGTGATATAATTAGACAGATTTATAAACATAAGATATAAAATTTTTAAAAAAATTAAATAAGGAGAAAAAACGACAAAATTGTTGTTAGTATTTGAAATGAAAACATTTGTAAAAATATATGGGAAATTTACATTAAATGAAATAAAAAGGCAATTTGTATATAAAGGCAGTTTTTATTTGTTTATTGTTTGCAGTATGTTTGCATCATTTACAAATTTTTTTTTATGGAAGGCTATTTATTCTAACTCTAAAAGAGCAATAATTGGTGGGTTGAGTCAAAATGAAATGATAGTATATGTGTTCATATCATACATAACGAGTACTGTAGTTATGATTGATGTTTCCAGATATATAAATAATGATGTTATAAAAGGTAATATATCAATGAGTTTGATAAAGCCAATTAATTACAGAAATACATTAATTGCGAAAGCATTTGGTAATTTCATTTATCATTTTTTTGTACCTAATATAGTTATTGGAATCGCGATTGAAATAGTAAAGGTTTTCTTTTTGAAAATAAATATGATTAGTATAAAGCAATTGACGCTTTATTTATTGAGCATTTTTTTTAGTTTTTTAGTATATGTTCTTTTTGATTATATTTTAGGAATAATTAGTTTTTTTACTAATTATATTTTTGGGTTAAGTTTAGCAAAAATCGCAATAATTTCATTTTTTAGTGGTAGCTTAATTCCATTAAGTTTTTTTCCTAAAGTGATAAGATTAATATTAGAAATTTTACCTTTTTCAGCAATGACGTACGATCCAATAATGATATACATTGGAAAGTATAGTAATAATTATATTTTGTATATATATGGAAAACAAATTTTTTGGATTGTAGTTTTATATGGTTTGGGAGAGTTGATTTGGAACTTGGCTATAAAGAAAATGGTAATTTTAGGAGGTTAATATGAGAGAGATAAAACAATATCTGCATTTATATAAAGTATTTACATTTCAATTTATTAAAGGTATATTACAGTCAAAGGTAGACTTTCTCATTGGGTTATTTGGATTTTTTATTGTTCAGTTCACAAACGTCTATTTTTTGTTTTTGATTTTTAATAAGATTTCAACAATTCAAGGTTGGTCTTTTAATCAAGTTTTATTTATATATGGATTTTCATTGATTCCAAGAGGAATAGATCATTTTTTTACAGATAATATATGGACATTAGCCTGGCAATTAGTCTTGAATGGAGATTTTGACCGTTATATGCTTAGGCCATTAAATTTATTGTTTCAAGTTATTTGTGAGAGAATCCAACCAGATGCATTTGGTGAATTAATTGTTGGAATATTGTTGTTAATAAGTTCGATTTCTAAGGACGTTGTTCAAGCAAATCTCTTAAATTGTGTTGCCTTTGTTATATCAATAATTGTGGGAACTATTATCTATACGTCGATTAAGTTAATTTATGCTTCATTAGCATTTTGGTTTAAAATTAGTGGTCCTTTTTTGTATACAGCCTATCAAATAGCTGATTTTGCAAAATATCCTATTACTATTTATTCAAGAGTAATTCGTATTATTATATCATGGATTGTGCCATTTGCATTTGTTGCTTTTTATCCGTCAACTTTCTTTTTGCATAATAATACTTTTTTACAGACAATAGGAATCGAATGTATCATAGCGGTAATATTTAGTATTATTTCTTATTATATTTTTATTAAGGGTACAAAAAATTACGAAAGTGTGGGTAATTGAGATAATGTTTGTGAGTATTATATAATTAAGAAAGGATTTGGATTTATAATTATATGAGAAATAAAATGAGAAATGTTTTAGATATGAAGTTTATAGGAAATAGTCAGGATGGAGACTGTTTTATTAAATGTTTGCAAGAAATATACTATTGGTATGGTTATCCAATTAATACATATAAAATCTTAGGTATTACTAATTGTTTGAATTTTAAAGTAAAAGACGAAGGAAATGGGAAACTGAAAACAATCCGAGAAATGGATCGTATTAATAATCGTATGATTAATTCAGAAATAAGAAGTGGTGCAACACTAGATGAATGTTTTGAATGCATTTTTTCAGAAATCGATAAGCAAAATCCATTAGTAGCTTTAGTAAATACATTTTATCTGTACTATACAGGAGATTATCTAAAAAGATCAGGAGGATTTTTCAAGGGATATCACGGTTTAATTATTAATGGATATGATAAGGTAAATAAAAAAATAGTAGTTACAGATTTGGTATATGATAAGTATAATGTAGAAATTGCTTTTGAAGAGTTTGCTTTAGCTTGGACGTATACAAAAGATGCGCCATTTTTTAAGCCACTAAAATATATCGTATACTCTTGTGACATTTTTGATTATGATTATAGTAGCCTAATGAAAGAGTCTTTAGTATATTCTTTGCAAATATATCTCAATGATTTAGAAACTTGGAATCAAGATAAAAAAAAGTCCATTAATATCTTTTCAATGCTATTTGAGTTTGATAAAATAGTAAAAGGTGAGTGTCTTGGTAAAGAAAGAACAGAATTAGTGGAAAATTTATCGTATTCAATTTTTCATGAAGTCCGATGGAGCAGAAAAAGTATGGGATTATTTTTGGCTTCTGAAGAAATATGTGAAATGTATGATTTTACATCGTATTCAAAGAGCTTTTATTTACAATTTGATAAATGGACATTGGCACATAATATGTTATTAACAAGTATAAGAAGTAATAATGAGAAAAGATTTTTTAAAACTCAGAATTTGATTAGGAGTCTAATATTTGAGGAGAATGATTTGGTGAAGGATTTAATGACTTTGTTAAAATAGAGATTTTAGTTGTTCTATAGGTTATAATTAGATAAAATAATACTAAAAGAGAGGAAGGAAAGATTTGAAAGAGAATTATAATTTACTGTGTTGTTTGGATGAGAAGAACTATAAAGAAAATGGTTCGAAATTTCAAAGGACGGCTGTCCGAGCAGTTATTAGAGATGGAAATAGGATTGCAATGATACGCAGCTCAAAATATGGAGAATATAAATTTCCGGGCGGTGGTATGGAGAAAACCGAACAGATTAAAGATACCATTAAACGAGAAGTAGAAGAGGAAACAGGGCTGACTGTAATTAGTGATTCATTGAAATACCTTGGAAGTGTTGTAGAACGTAGAAAAGGAGAAAAAGAAGATATTTTTGAAATGCTTTCTCATTATTATGAATGTATGGTCAAAGATTCAAATGGAATGCAAAAATTAGATGCTTATGAAGCAGAATATGGTTATAAATTAGAATATATATCGTTAGAAGAGGCTATTATAAATAATGAAGGTATTAAAGATATTTCCAATATTCCCTGGATAAAGAGAGATACAGAGGTAATGAAATTGTTAACAAAAGCTGCAACTTAATTATCTAAAGGATAAATACAACATTTTTAGAACTGAGGGCTGATATGAAGAAAAGAAAAAAGCAAGCGATATGGGAGAGAGAATGGGAACTCCTTGAAAAAAAAGAAAATCTATTGTTGATAAAATATCAAAAAGAAAAGGCATCAGTCATAAACAAAAAGCTAGAGGCGATAGTTCCTTATAAATTGCAGGAAAAATTAGATTTAGCTTTTTATAAAGCATTTCAATTGGTATTTGAAAAAGGGACTAAGATTATTGAAATGACTTATTCGAAAGAAAAGCAGGAGAATGATTATAAAATAAGAGCATATTCTGCCAATATCAGAAAAAACAAAAAAAGTGTGAAAGCTTTTTCGAAACAAGCTGGGATTGTTAATTTAAGAAATCTTATGTTCTCAGGAATAGAAGGAATAGGCTTAGGTGCTTTAGGCGTTGGAATACCGGATATTCCTCTTTTTGCAGGATTGATAATAAAAAGTATGAATGAAATTGCGTTGAGTTACGGTTTTCCTTATGATACGGATAAAGAACGAATTTTTATTTTAAAGCTGGTAGAGACTGCTTTATATCGTGGAGAAGAGTTTAAAAATGCAGATGCAAACATCATTCAACTGATAGAAGGTAGTAGATCAATTGAAAATGATTTATCTGAGCAGATACGTTTTACTGCGAATGCATTATCAAAAGAGATGTTATATATGAAGTTCCTTCAAGGAATTCCTATTGCAGGTATCGTGGGAGGATTGACTGACGCAGTTTATTTAAAAAGAATTACAGATTATGCCGAATTGAAATATAGGAGAAGATTTTTTCAAGAAAAGATTAGGGTGTCAAAAGTTTGATTTTTGACATCCTAATTTTGTGTTTTATCAATGAATGTATCGAGAAAAAATCTTATGAAATATATAAGAACTCAAATATGCGGTTAATGAAAAACCAATAAAACAAAAAAGTAAAAGTAAATGTACAATCGTAGAAAAATTCCACATTAATAAAATGAGTGGTGACAGATAGAGGGTTAGAAGTACGATTGTCCAAGGTAAATGTTTGATAGCTATAAAAAATGCATTTTTTAATGTTCCGGTGATAGAGTTCTCAAACTTTGCAAGGAGTGGAAAAACATAGATCATCGAAATAAAGCTAAAAATACATAAAAGCTGGATAATATATGTAAAAATTATTGAGAATGGAATTGTTATATGATTTAAAATAATCAAATCGGCCGCAAAAAAAAGATTAAGAAAGAAAAAGAGCAGCCATAATATTGTTGCCTGCTTAAAATTTGATTTAAAAGAAGAAAAAAATTCTTTTATAATATAAGTCTCTTCATTTTGATTCATTTTTAATGTTACATAGGAAAGAGATGTGAGCGAAGCTCCTATCGTAATAATAGGGAGACAACATAGAATAAATAAAATGTTCAGTAACATTAAATCTGCAACTTTGGAAAGATATATAAATAATTTATTGTCCATATTAAAAATGTTTTTCATGTAAACCTCTTTTCTTTAAATGTTAATTCTATCGAGATTTTAAATGACGAATTATCATAAGTGCTATTTTAATAAGAACAGCATCATCAAAAGAACGGATATCTAAACCGGTCAGTTTCTGTAATTTTTCAATTCGATAAATTAATGTGTTGCGATGAATGTATAATTTACGTGCAGTTTCTGCAATATTTAAACCATTATCAAAAAATATATTGATTGTAGTTAGAGTTTCTTCATCAATAGAATTAAGAGGATCAGTACCTAGTATTTCTTTTAAAAAAGTTGTACTTAATGATTCAGGTAAATGATAGATGATTCTTCCTAATCCAAGAGAAGAGTGGCAATGAGTGGCTTTATTCGTATAAAACAAATTCCCGATATCTAGTGCCAGACGGGCTTCTTTATATGCAATTATAAGTTGTGATAAGTCTTCAATGATAGAACTGTATCCTACACGAACTTTAGACATAGCTTCTGTGTTAAGCATGTCAACAATCGTATTTGCAGTCTGCTCCAATTCCACTTTGGATTTTTTAGAATAAAATGTTTTTACAAGTATAATATTGTTAGGGCTAAATTCAATAATAAAATCATCTGTTAAATTTGTAAATAAGTTTTTTAGTGTTTCAAGCAGCGTAGAATCTTTCGCATTTTTCGTTTCAATGATGTAAACTGCTCGTTTCGCATGAAATTCAATGTGAAGTTTCTGTGCACGATAAAAAATATCTGAGGATGAAAGCTCTTCGATAAGTAATTCCTGAATAAAACCTGATTTATTATATTTTTCCCGATAAGCATGCGTTAAATGTTTGATTTGTTCCAGAGCTTGTTTCGTGTCAAGTTCCGGATTAGATAGTAAAGAAAATTGAAGTCCGGTAACGTTATATAATTCTTTCAAAGCCTGATTCAGTTTATTTTCTTGTGACAAAGCCTTCATCCCCTTTTAGTCTGTATTTTAAAATTTTGGCCCCTTTGTATAATATTATATTAAAACATTAATTTGTAATCGTCAATTCTGTTTCTTTGTCAAAGATATGAGCTTTTTCCATATCGATAGCAAATCTTGCAGTATCACCATTTCGAATTGTAGTTCTAGGATCCACTTTGGCAGTTATCTGCGTTCCTTCCAAATTAAAATGTAAATTAACTTCAGAACCTAATAATTCATAAATTTTAATTTTGGATTCAAAAACACTGCTGGGTGAAGTTTCAATAAATACCTCTGAGTCATAAATATCTTCCGGGCGAATACCAAGAACAACTTCTCTGCCATTGTAATTTCCGTCAATCAGCTTCTTACCTTTCGCAGGTGGAAGAGCAAAAGAATGTTGGCCTACTTGTAAGGAAACGTTATTATCAACTATTTTTACAGTTGCATTTAGGAAATTCATTTGTGGTGATCCAATAAATCCGGCAACGAAGAGATTACTTGGATAATTATATAAATTCTCCGGCGTATCTACCTGTTGAACAACACCATCTTTCATAACAACAATTCGGGTTCCGAGAGTCATGGCCTCTGTCTGATCGTGTGTTACATAAATAATAGTGGCATTCAATCTTTGATGAAGCTTAGAAAGTTCCAGACGCATCTGTACTCTTAATTTTGCATCCAAATTGGAAAGAGGTTCATCCATTAGGAATACTTTAGGATTACGAACGATGGCACGCCCCATGGCAACACGCTGTCTTTGACCTCCGGATAAAGCCTTAGGTTTACGTTTTAATAAAGGTTCTAAGTCCAAAATTTTAGCAACTTCTTTTACTTTCTTTTCAATTTCGGCTTTCGGTACCTTATTGATTTTAAGTGCGAATGCCATATTGTCATAAACTGTCATATGTGGATATAGTGCATAATTTTGAAATACCATTGCAATATCTCTGTCTTTTGGTTCCGTATCATTCATAAGTTTGTCATCAATTTTCAACTCACCGCTTGAAATTTCCTCTAATCCGGCAATCATTCTTAAAGTTGTTGATTTACCACATCCTGAAGGTCCTACAAATATGATAAATTCCTGATCTTCTATATCCAAATTAAAATCTTTAACAGCTTCAAACCCATTCGGATAAACTTTACAAATATTTTTTAGTGATACACTAGCCATTTTTAATTCCTCCTTATTTCTTATCTAATTCCATTATACAAAAAGAAAATAAAATGAACATGACACTACTGACCAAAAATATTTTTTTGTAATGTACATCTTAACTAAAAATAATTCAATGATAAGATGGAGGAGGATAGGATCCAAACGGTAAATATTTGTTAAAATCACTAAAATTGTTTGCAGTTGTTTGAAAATTATTAAAATTTTTTTAACAGGAAAGAAGTTTTAATTGAAAAAACTAAATTTATACTGTATAATATTATGGAAAAAAAGTTTCTATCATATATTAAGTTGCATAATAATTGCCAGCACAAATATGAAGAATTCCTTATACAATTTCATCAAAATATGATACAATATCACCATGCATTTGTATTCATTGGGAGGAAAGTAGATGCAAGAAGATCAAATGTTGGCTTTTAAAGCTCAAAGGCAGCGTGATAAAAGAATTGCGCAGTTTAAAAGAAATTTATTAATTTTGGCAGTGATAGCTATTATTTTACCAACCTTGTTATGCATTTATTTATTTTTTAAAGTAAACTCTCTTGAAGACAAGCTTGCAGCATTGTATAAAGAAGGAACGGCAGCAGTTAGTCAGAAAAGAACTGATGATAATACTGTGTATGCCAGTCAGGATTTGAAACCGGATGAAGTGAATGCAGTTGAGAATCCATCTTTAAATGAGCAGAAAACTTTGAATCAAGAAACTACAGGTGTGCAGACACCTGAAACAAATGACTCCAAAAAGGAAAAAAAGATAGTTTATTTGACCTTTGATGACGGACCGAGTTCTAACACAAAGAATATTTTAAAAGTTTTAAAAGAACATAATGTAAAAGCAACATTCTTCGTTGTTGGAAATAAATATAATAGTGAAGAATTTGAAGCTATGTATAAACAAATTGTAGAGGAAGGGCATACAATAGGTATGCACTCATATTCACATCAATATAGTACGATTTATCAATCATTAGATGCCTTTAAAGAAGACTTGAATTTATTACAGGATTATTTGAACAAAACCATTGGCATGTCTCCGGCGATTTATCGTTTTCCGGGTGGCAGCAGCAATAAGGTAAGTGATACCAAGATGGAAGTCTTTATCAATTATTTAAAGGAGAAAAATCTTACATATTTTGATTGGAATGTTTCAAGTGGAGATGCAGCCGGACAAAATCTTTCTGTAGAGGAAATAGTGAATAACACTATGGAAGGAGTTTCAAAAAACCAGACATCCGTTGTATTGATGCATGATTCCGAACATTTGGATTCTACAGTAGAAGCATTAGGTAAAATTATTGAACAGTTGAAAGAACAAGGAATTGAAATTTTACCAATTGATCAAAAAACAACGCCGGTACAGCAATTGAAGGCGAAATAAATTAAAAAATAAACTAATGGAGGAAAATGAAATGAGTTTTTTCAAAGATTTTAAGGAGGATTTATCTCAAGCAGTAGATGAATTGATTCCGGATACAAAGGTACCAATGGAGTCAGATGATATGGTAAATACTTTAGATGAAGAGGTAAAACCATTAGTAAGTGAGCCTATTAGCAGTATTTTAGAGGCAGCAAGCCAGCAGGTGGAGGTTCCGGTAGAAAAACCGGCTGTAGAGACGATAAAAGCAAGAACGGAACCGGTTTTTAATAATCGTTTAGACGCTGTTCCATCTGATGAAGTAACAATGATCACTGCAGGTACTAGAATTTCGGGGGATTTAGAATCTCAAGGTTCTATTGAAATTCAAGGTGCAGTGAATGGAAATGTAGTTTGTGAAGGAAAATTAGTAGTGACAGGTATGATAAGAGGAAATTCAAGAGCTTCTGAATTTTTTGCTGATTCAGCGAAAATTGAAGGAGAGATTGATAGTAATGGAACCGTTAAAGTTGGTCTGGGTTCTGTTATTGTAGGTAATATAACTGCCAATTCAGCAGTGATTGCAGGTGCCGTGAAAGGTGATATTGATGTGCAAGGACCAGTTGTGATTGATACATCAGCAGTAATTATGGGAAATATTAAGTCACGCTCTGTTCAAATTAATAATGGAGCTGTTATTGAAGGTTTCTGTTCACAATGTTATGCAGAAATTGATGTGGCTAGTTTATTTGAAAGTGCAGCAAAATAGAAAGGGCGTAAAATGAAGAGAGTATTGTTAAAATTAAGTGGAGAAGCATTAGCAGGAGAGAAAAAAACCGGATTTGATGAAATGACCGTTACTGGTGTGGCCAGACAAGTCAAACAGTTGATAGACGAAGGGATTGAAGTTGCAATTGTAATTGGTGGAGGCAATTTCTGGAGAGGAAGAACAAGTGAAACGATTGATAGAACCAAAGCAGATCAAATAGGTATGCTTGCAACTGTTATGAATTGTATCTATGTATCAGAGATTTTTCGATATGTAGGAATGGAAACAGAAGTGTTGACACCATTCCTTTGTAGTTCTTTTACAGAATTATTTTCAAAGGATCGAGCAGTGAAAGGTTTAACAGAAAAGAAAGTGATTTTCTTTGCAGGTGGTACAGGGCACCCTTATTTTTCAACCGATACTTCAACTGTATTAAGAGCAATTGAGATTGAAGCAGATGGAATTTTATTGGCAAAAGCCGTAGATGGTGTTTATGATAGTGATCCTAAAATTAACCCAAATGCGAAGAAATATGATGAGCTTTCAATTCAAGATGTAATTGATCAAAAGCTTGGTGTAGTAGATATGACAGCATCAATTCTTTGTATGGAAAATAAAATGCCGATGCTTGTATTTGGCCTGGAGGAAGAAAACAGCATTGTTAATACAATAAAAGGTAAGTTTTCAGGAACTAAAGTAGTTGTATCCGAAACATAAAATGGAGGGAAGTAATCATGGATCAAAGATTAAACGTTTATGAAGAAAGAATGAAAAAATCAGAAAGCAATTTACTCGAAGAGTATACTACTATTCGTGCAGGAAGAGCGAATCCACATGTATTAGATAAAATCAGAGTCGATTATTATGGAACGCCAACAGTTATTCAACAAGTTGCGAATGTGACAGTTCCGGAAGCCAGAATGATACTTATACAGCCATGGGAAGCATCTATGGTGAAAGAAATTGAAAAAGCTATCCTGACTTCAGATTTGGGACTGAACCCAACGAATGATGGAAAAGCGATCCGTTTGGTATTTCCTGAATTAACAGAGGAAAGAAGAAAGGATTTAGTGAAAGATGTCAAGAAAAAAGGTGAACAGGCTAGAGTTGCTGTCCGGAATATTCGAAGAGATGCGAATGATGCATTAAAGAAAATGTCAAAAGCGAATGAAATTTCTGAAGATGAAGAAAAGCAGTTAATGGATCAAGTTCAGAAAATGACAGATAAATTTATTGCAAATATAGATAAAGCAGTTGATGACAAGTCAAAAGAAATACTTACCGTATAGAAGTAATGGGGACATAGTTATAGCTGTGTCCCCATTTGAGCTAAAAAAAGTGGAGGAAGATTAAAATGAATGTTCCACAGCATATTGCTATAATATTAGATGGAAATGGCCGTTGGGCAAAGAAAAAGGGTATGCCAAGAAATTATGGGCATGCACAGGGGACTAAAAATGTAGAAGTAATATGTAAGGCTGCACATGATATGGGTATAAAATATCTAACTTTGTATGCCTTTTCTACAGAGAATTGGAATAGACCCAATTCTGAAGTAGATGCACTTATGAAACTGCTTAAGAGTTATTTAAAGACTTGCATAAAAACAGCTAAGAAAAATAATATGAGAGTCCGTGTTTTAGGAGATAAAACGAAATTATCAGAAGATATCCAGAAAAGAATTAAAGAACTTGAAAAAAGCACCAAAACTTACGATGGGTTGAATCTTCAAATAGCAATTAATTATGGGAGCCGCGATGAATTAGTCCGCAGTATGAAGAAAATTGCTGAAGACGTGAAAGAAAGCAAGCTGCAAATTGAAGATATTAATGAACAGCTTATTTCGGAATACTTAGATACACAAGAGATACCGGATCCGGATTTGATGATTCGAACCAGTGGTGAGCTTAGGATTTCAAATTATTTATTGTGGCAGCTGGCTTATGCTGAACTTTATTTCACGTTAGTCCCATGGCCGGATTTTTCCGAAGATGAATTAAGAAAGGCTGTAGAGGACTATAATAATAGGAGCAGACGTTACGGAGGATTAGAGGAGGAAACATAATGTTTTGGACACGATTTTTTAGTGGAATTGGTTTAGTGCTGATTGCATTATTTACCATTATTTTCGGAGGAAATATATTGTTTGCAACTTTACTCCTAATTTCTTTGATTGGACTTTCAGAACTTTACAAAGTTTTTGGTATAGCCAATAAATCTCTTGGTATTGTCGGATATTTAGCAGGACTTACGTATTATGTCTTTTTGTATACAATGAATCAAGAAAAATTCTTAATGTTATTTATTGCATACTTAATCGTATTAATGGTATTCTATGTATTTTCTTATCCTAAATATAATGCGCTCCATGTAATAGCGTCATTTTTTGGTTTGTTTTATGTAGGAATTATGTTATCCTTTGTATATCAGGCTAGAATGTTAGAAAACGGAATATACTTAGTATGGTTAATATTTATCTGTTCCTGGGGATGTGATACGTTTGCTTATTGTGTGGGAATGCTTTTTGGAAAGCACAAACTGGCACCGAAATTAAGTCCGAAAAAATCCATTGAAGGAGCAATAGGCGGGATTTTGGGAGCGGCACTTTTAGGTGGACTTTATGGATTTATTATAAAGGATTATTTGCAGGGGGCAGATAATATTGTTTTGAGTTTTGCTGTTATATGTGGTATTGGCGGAGCTATTTCACAGGTAGGGGATTTAGCTGCTTCTGCTATTAAAAGAAATTATGATATAAAAGATTATGGAAATTTGATTCCGGGTCATGGTGGAATTTTAGATCGTTTTGATAGTGTAATTTTTACAGCACCGATCATTTACTATTTAGCAGTATATTTGATAAAATAGAAAGGGATTATGAATGAAAAAAATAGGGATTTTAGGTTCCACAGGTTCTATTGGAACACAAACTCTGGAAATTGTGAAAGAACAGAAGGATTTGCAGGTCTTGGCTTTGGCAGCCGGAAATAATATTGATTTGTTAGAACAGCAAATTAGAGAATTTAATCCAAAGATTGCGGGTGTCTGGCAAGAAGAAAAAGCAAAGGAACTAAAGATAAGGATACGTGATCTGGATATAAAAGTAGTATCAGGTATGGAAGGGCTTTTAGAAATTGCAGTTATGGAAGAAATGGAAATTTTGGTGACAGCAATTGTAGGAATGATAGGAATCCGTCCTACAATTGCTGCATTACAAGCCAAAAAAGATATAGCTTTAGCAAATAAAGAAACTCTGGTGACAGCAGGTCATATTATAATGCCTATGGCAGAAAAAAATGGCTGTAAAATTTTACCGGTCGATAGTGAACACAGCGCGGTCTATCAGTCTTTAAATGGTGAAAATCCAAAAGAAATAAGTAAAATTTTATTGACGGCTTCCGGTGGTCCTTTCAGAGGTAGAACCAGACAGGACTTGGAAGAAGTCCGTTTGGAGGATGCATTGAAGCATCCTAACTGGTCAATGGGAAAGAAGATTACGATTGATTCAGCAACCCTTGTGAATAAGGGGCTTGAGGTTATGGAAGCCAAGTGGCTTTTTGGAATGGAATTAGAGCAGATTCAAGTTTTAGTTCATCCACAAAGTATTATTCATTCCATGGTAGAATTTCAAGACGGGGCAATTATTGCTCAATTAGGTCTTCCTGACATGAAATTACCGATTCAATATGCATTGTATTATCCCGAAAGACGTCCAATGCCGGGAGATAGAGTTGATTTTTCCGCATTAGGTGCTATGACATTCGAAAATCCGGATATAAAAACGTTTCCCGGGTTACAATTAGCATATGATGCAATGACCGCCGGCGGTTCTATGCCGACTGTATTTAATGCAGCGAATGAGCGTGCGGTTGCAAAGTTCTTAGACCAAAAGATACGATTCTTAGAAATTTCTGAAATGATACAATTCTGTATAGAAGAGCATAAAAAAATTGAGAATCCGACAGTGCAACAGATTTTAGAAACGGAACAAGCAACATATGAGAGGATAGAAAGCAGGTGGTAGGATGAAAATAATTATAGCAATTTTGATGTTCAGTTTTATCATACTTGTCCATGAATTTGGACATTTTATATTGGCAAAGAAAAATGGAATCGTTGTAAATGAATTTTGCTTAGGACTGGGACCGACTTTAGTAGGGGTTCAAAAAGGTGAGACAAAGTATTCCATCAAACTTCTTCCATTCGGAGGGGCATGTATTATGCTTGGTGAAGATGAGGAGTCTGTTTTAGAAGGGGCCTTTAATCAAAAATCAGTTTGGGCCAGGATTTCTGTTGTATTGGCAGGACCGGTCTTTAATTTTGTTTTAGCATTTGTTCTGGCAATTATCCTTTTGTCAAATATTGGATATGATGCACCGGTCATTTCTGAAATAATAGAGGGATTTCCGGCACAAGAAGCTGGATTACAAAAGGGAGACCGTATTGTAAAAATCAATGACAAGGATATTCATTTATATCGAGAAGCATTGTTTTATAGTCAATTTATGTCAACAGATAAAGAGACTAAGTTAGTATATGAAAGAGACGGAAAGAGATACGAAACTTCTATTATGCCGAAACTGGATAAAAAAAGCGGCAGATATTTATTAGGTTATAGTTCAGGTGTCAGAGTGAAAGGAAATCCTTTGACAACATTGAAATATAGTGCTTATGAGGTTAAATATAATATTTGTACTACGATTGATAGTTTGAAACTTCTTGTGGGAGGGAAGGTGAAGGTAAATCAACTTTCCGGACCGGTAGGTATTGTGGATATGATAGGAGATAGTTATGATGCCACAAAAGAATCAGGAGCTTTTTCTGTGTGGTTGACGATGATTAATATATCTATTTTTCTGACTGCTAACTTGGGAGTTATGAATCTACTTCCTATTCCGGCGTTAGATGGTGGAAGGCTCGTGTTCCTTTTGATAGAAGCAATTCGAGGAAAGAGAGTGCCGGAATCAAAAGAAGGTATGGTACATTTAGTAGGAATGGTATTGCTTATGGGGCTGATGGTTTTCGTACTATTCAATGATATTCGAAAAATATTTTTTTAACCGATTATGGAGAGGATTTTAATATGTATAGAAATAAAACAAAAACAATTCAAATTGGAGATTGTGTAATTGGTGGTGGAAATCCTATCTTAGTACAATCGATGACAAACACAAAGACAGAAGATGTAAAAGCCACGGTAGAGCAGATTCGAAAGCTTACGATAGCCGGATGTGATATTATTCGATGTGCAGTTCCTACTATAGAAGCAGCATTTGCGCTAAAACAAATAAAAGAACAGATTGCAATTCCGCTTGTTGCAGATATTCATTTTGACTATAAGCTTGCAATTGCAGCTATGGAAAACGGTGCTGATAAAATACGTATTAATCCTGGAAATATTGGTAAGATAGAACGTGTCAAAGCGGTAGTAGAGGCAGCTCAAGAACGGAATATACCGATAAGGGTAGGTGTTAACAGTGGTTCTCTCGAAAAACATTTAGTGGAAAAGTATCATGGAGTTACAGCGGAAGGAATTGTTGAAAGTGCACTGGATAAAGTGAAGATAATTGAAGATTTGGGATATGATAATCTAGTGGTAAGCATTAAATCTTCTGATGTATTAATGTGCGTAGATGCTCATAAACTTATTGCGCAGAAAATTAATTATCCGCTACATGTAGGGATTACAGAGGCAGGTACTTTATTGTCTGGAAACATCAAATCAGCAGTAGGATTAGGTATTATTTTAAATGAAGGAATTGGAGATACGATTCGAGTGTCATTAACGGGCGATCCGGTAGAAGAGATCAAATCAGCAAAATTAATTTTAAAGACTTTAGGTTTAAGAAAGGGTGGGATAGAAGTAGTATCCTGTCCAACTTGCGGAAGAACCATGATTGATTTAATCGGACTGGCAAATCAAGTCGAAGCACTGGTTGCAGACATTCCTCTTGATATAAAAGTTGCAGTAATGGGTTGCGTTGTGAATGGACCTGGTGAAGCCAAAGAAGCAGATATAGGAATTGCTGGAGGTAATGGAGAAGGAATTCTTATCAAAAAAGGGAAGGTTATTAAAAAAGTACCTGAAGATCAACTTTTAAATGCACTGAGAGAAGAATTATTACACTGGGGTGAATGATCAATGGCCAAAATGTTTTTTGAAGTATTTCCGACTCTTTCGTTGGAAAAAGAAATACGGGACTTGCTGGAACAAGTAGAGGTAACGAAGGTATCGACCACGAGTAAAAAAGATTTTATACGTATTTACATAAACAGTCGTCGTTTAATACAAAAGAAAAGTATATTTGCATTAGAACAAGTGATTCGAAACCAATTGTTTCCTCATGGCCGGATGATAATTAAGATACTGGAAAAATATCAATTGTCTGGGCAGTATACACCTGAAAAACTGATGACAGCTTACTATGAAAGTATTTTATGTGAATTGAAAGAATACAGCATATTGGAGTATAATTTATTCCGTAGTGCCAAATGGAAATTTAATGAACAGAATCTTTTAATGTTAACATTAAAGGATTCTGTTATCTCTTCCAGTAAAACGGATGAATTAGTACGCATTTTAGATAAAATATTTGCAGAACGTTTTGGATTTCCTATTTCAGTACAGGTCGATTATGAAGAAACACAACCAAGTAAAGCTAGAAAAAACAGTGAGTTAAAAATTGAGCAGGAAGTGCTCAATATAGTTCGTCAGTCAAAACTGGGACAGTCCAAAGAAGAATTCGATGAAACTATAATGGAAGATGATAGTTCAGATCATATAAAAGGATCATCTATCAATGGTACACAGAAAGATGAAAGCCATGGCAAGAAAGAAGCTTCTTCGGTTTCTAAGGTTAAAGAAACAACGAAAAAAATAATCCCCAAAAGAGAATTTAACTTTTCAAAGTCTAATTATAAACGTTCCGATAATCCGGATGTAATATATGGAAGGGATTTCGAGGAAGAGGAAGTAATTTCCATAGAACAAATCCTCGGTGAAATGGGAGAAGTAGTAATCAGAGGTAAAATATTAAGCCTTGATACTAGAGAAATACGTAACGAAAAAACGATTATCATGTTTAGTGTCACTGATTTTACAGATACCATTATGGTAAAAATGTTTGCTAAAAATGAGCAGCTTCCAGATATTTTAGAAGGTGTCAAAAAAGGAGCTTTTATAAAAATTAAGGGTGTTACAACAATTGATCGGTTTGATAGTGAATTGAACATAGGGTCTGTAGTAGGCATAAAAAAAATCCCTGATTTTACGACAGTTAGAATGGATACAAGCCCGGAAAAGAGGGTGGAGTTACATTGCCATACCAAAATGAGCGATATGGATGGAGTTTCGGATGCAGCAGCTATTATTAAAAGAGCCATAAAATGGGGACATAAAGCAATTGCCATTACAGATCATGGAGTTTTACAAGCGTTCCCCGAAGCTAGTCATGCTTTGGATAAAGACTCTGATTTTAAAGTGATTTATGGAGTGGAAGCTTATCTGGTAGATGATTTAAAAGATATTGTAACCAATGTTAAAGGTCAGAGCCTGGATGATACATATATTGTTTTTGACATCGAAACAACAGGATTTAGTCCTCTTCAAAATAAAATTATAGAAATAGGTGCAGTAAAAGTTGAGAATGGTTCAGTAGTTGATCGATTTAGTACCTTTGTTAACCCGGAAGTGCCGATTCCCTTTGAAATAGAAAAATTAACAGGCATTGATGATAACATGGTATTGGATGCGCCAAAAATACAACAGGTATTACCGAAGTTTTTAGAATTTTGTAACGATGCGGTAATGGTAGCGCATAATGCAGAATTTGATATGAGTTTCATTCATAAGGAATGCGAAAATCAGGGGTATAAAAAAGAATTTACTATTTTGGATACAGTAGCCTTGGCGCGGATACTATTACCAGGCTTAAATCGCTACAAATTAGATATTGTAGCAAAGACATTAGGAATTGTATTGGACAATCACCATAGAGCTGTTGATGATGCAGCTTGCACAGCAGAAATATTTATAAAGTTCATTCAAATGTTAAAAGAGAGAAACACACAAAATTTAGAAGGTGTGAACCATTTAGGCAGCCTGACGAAGGATGCGGTCAAAAAGATGCCTTCCTATCATGCAATTATATTGGCTGCAAATGAAATTGGACGTATCAATCTATATCGCTTAGTTTCTCAGTCTCATATTGACTACTATTATAGAAGACCTAGAATTCCTAAAAGTGAGTATTTGAAAAATAAAGAAGGACTTATTATAGGTTCGGCCTGCGAAGCGGGTGAACTGTATCAGGCAATATTGTATGGGCGCTCCAATGCAGAAATAGCAAGATTAGTTCATTTTTATGACTACTTGGAAATACAGCCATTAGGAAATAATGAATTTATGCTGCACAGTGAAAAGGTGCCGGTAACTTCCAAAAAAGAGTTGGAAGAGATTAATGAAAAGATTGTAAAACTTGGAGAACAATTTCATAAACCGGTAGTGGCGACTTGTGATGTGCATTTTCTTGATCCAGAAGATGAAGTCTACCGCCGTATTATTATGGCAGGAAAAGGATTTAAAGATGCAGACGACCAAGCACCATTGTATTTTAGAACTACGGAGGAAATGCTAGCAGAGTTCCAATATTTAGGAAGTGAGAAAGCGGAAGAAGTAGTTATTACCAATACCAACAAAATTGCTGATATGTGTGAGAAAATTTCTCCCGTAAGACCAGATAAATGTCCTCCGGTCATAGAAAATTCTGACCAGGATTTACGAAATATATGCTATACAAAGGCACATGAAATTTATGGAGAGAATTTGCCGGATGTAGTAGTAGAACGTTTAGAAAGAGAATTGAATTCTATTATTTCTAATGGATTTGCTGTAATGTATATTATTGCACAAAAACTAGTTTGGAAATCCAATGAAGATGGATATTTAGTGGGCTCCAGAGGAAGTGTTGGTTCTTCTTTTGTCGCCACTATGGCAGGAATCACAGAAGTTAATCCGCTTCGACCACATTATTACTGTTCGAACTGCCATTATAGTGATTTTGATTCCGAAGAGGTCAAGGCATACGTAGGAGGCGCCGGTTGTGATATGCCGGATAAAAATTGTCCTGTTTGTAATGAGCCGTTAAAAAAAGAAGGATTTGACATTCCTTTTGAAACCTTCTTAGGATTTAAAGGGAACAAAGAGCCTGATATCGATTTGAACTTTTCAGGAGATTATCAGAGTAAAGCTCATAAATACACAGAAGTAATATTTGGGGAAGGGCAGACGTATCGTGCAGGGACGATTGGTACATTGGCTGATAAGACAGCTTTTGGTTATGTGAAAAATTATTACGAGGAAAGAGGAACAAGGAAAAGGAACTGTGAGATATCAAGAATTGTAGACGGGTGTGTTGGAGTTAGAAGAACGACAGGACAGCATCCCGGAGGGATTATTGTACTTCCTCATGGAGAAGAGATTTATTCGTTTACTCCTGTACAGAGACCTGCGAATGATATGAGTACAGATACCATTACAACACACTTTGATTACCATTCGATTGATCACAATTTACTTAAACTTGATATTCTGGGACACGACGATCCGACCATGATTCGTATGTTGGTGGATTTGACCGGACTGGATGCGCAGACGATTCCATTCGATGATAAGGAGGTCATGTCCTTATTTCAAAGTACAAAAGCTTTGGGTATCACACCGGATGATATTGGCGGCTGTCCTTTAGGAGCGCTTGGTATTCCAGAGTTTGGTACAGATTTTGTAATTCAGATGTTGATTGATACGAAGCCCAAATCTATTTCCGATTTGGTAAGGATATCAGGTCTGTCTCATGGAACCGATGTGTGGTTGGGAAATGCCCAGACGTTAATTCAAGAAGGTAAGGCTACAATTTCCACCGCTATTTGTACCCGTGATGATATTATGACTTATTTGATCAATACCGGAGTGGAAAGTGAATTATCTTTTACCATTATGGAAAGCGTACGTAAAGGAAAGGGGTTAAAACCCGAATGGGAAGAAGCTATGATAGAGGCAGGAGTACCCGATTGGTATATATGGTCCTGTAAAAAAATTAAATACATGTTTCCAAAAGCCCATGCAGCAGCTTATGTTATGATGGCATGGAGAATTGCTTATTATAAAGTAAATTACCCATTGGCATATTATGCAGCATATTTTAGTATTCGGGCATCCGCATTTAGCTATGAGTTAATGTGCCAGGGACAGGACAGGCTCGAGTATTATTTAGCAGATTACAAAAAACGGAGTGATATCCTTAGTAAGAAAGAACAAGATACCCTGAAGGATATGAAGATTGTTCAGGAAATGTATGCAAGAGGATTTGAATTTATGCCAATTGATCTATATCGGGCGAAGGCCCATCATTTTCAAATTATTGATGGTAAATTAATGCCAGCTCTCAGTACAATAGAAGGTTTGGGTGATAAGGCAGCCGATGCAGTCGTAGAGGCAGCTGTTCAAGGGAAGTTCCTTTCTAAAGATGACTTTAGACAAAGGACAAAAGTCAGTAAAACTGTGATTGATTTAATGAGTGATTTAGGGTTAATGGAATCTCTTCCCGAATCCAATCAATTATCTTTATTTGATTAATAATATTTCTATTTTTCTTAAATAAACGTGATGTTATCTTAAAATGATGATATCACGTTTTTTTTGTCGATTAAATTTTAATTATTATCCTTTCATATTTTCTTTATCTAAGAAACAAATATCAAAATTTTCTATACAATAAATCCTACCATTCGTAACAAAAAAATGCCATTCACAACATAGTTCTTGTTTTTATTTCTACGTAAAGTTATAGTGTACCTATAAATGATAAACATGATTTCAAACCGAGATTATTTGTAATAGGAGGTGTGTCGGAGTGAAAATAGGGATATGTACCCAACAAATGAATTTAAGGAATCATATTTTAGAGTTATGTAGAAGATATGAGAGAGAAAAAGGCATGAGTTATGAAATACTGAATTTTACATATGAAGATGAGGTTTTGGAATACATAGAAGCATCCATGCAGCTTCTGTTTTATGATATTGATTTAACGGGAAATAATAAAATTCAAATAATGAAAAAATTACATAATTATGATCCAGAATTAAGAATTATTTTTGTTTCGAATCAAGAGAAAGTTGCTTGGTCAGTGATTGACCAAATGATATTAGACTTTAGTTATAATCCTATACCGTATAAGAAAATTTCGAGGTGGCTGGATATTGCTTGTGCTGAAGCAAGAGAGGATAGAATTATTAAATTTGATGATAAAAATAAAAATAAAGATCTACGGATCAATCAAGTGATTTACGTAGAATCAAAAGGGAATTATGTTAAAGTTGTAGCCAAAGAAAAACAGTTTCTAGTCAGAGGAACGATCAAAAGCTGGGAAGAGAAACTGACGATGGATTGTATGACCAGAATTAATGATTCTTATATTATTAATATGAATTATATTGATGAATTTGGTGATAAGATTAAATTAAAGAATCAGGTCAAAATACCGATAGGGAAAGTTTATAAGGAAGATGTCTGGGGGAAATATCAAGATTATATTTTAGAGAAGGTTGGAAGGCGGCTTCCGGTTTATTCATAGTTACCAATGAGGGAAAAGTAAACACATTGAAGATATTCTTTCTTTAGTGTGTTTTTAATTTGTAGTGAAAACTAAATAAGAAGGGAAGATAGACTTGATTCAAGAAACTATAAAGTACAGTCTATTAGATAGTATAGATCTGTTTCAAAGTGTTATAATTATGTATGCAATTTTTCAATATAAACGAATAAAAGGAAAAAGATACATAATAAAAGCACTTATCCTCAATCTATTATTGATATTATCAATCGAGATAATATCGAATGGCTTACTTATTAGAGAAATAGTGATTCCAAATCGTCTCACGTTTATAATAGTAGCAGGGAAGTTATTTATATTTGGAATATTTAATGCAGTACTTTTGTTTAAAGGTAAGTTGTTTAAAACCATTTCGCTTTATTTAATAAGTTTTATCTTTAAATTTTATATGATAGAATTAATTCTTCTTTTGGGAGATTTATTATCTGATAAAAGCATGTTAAGAAGTTCACAGATGGAAGCTAAGCCAATTGTACAAATTATTAGTCTTGGAATTATAGGAGGCATTATGATATTCCTTCATCATAATGCAAACTTAAGAAGGAAAATCGCAGATATATTAGATAGGCATTATGGGATATTTATGATAAATGGGTTAATCTGTAGTTTTATTTTACAAAATATCATTATAGTTTACAAAAATAACTCAATTAATCTAATAGGACCTGTTTCCGTTTTTTGTACACTTGGAATTTGTTTTATGTTTGGTTTCAGTGGATTTGTTATTGTTTGTATTGATAAATCAAGAAGATTTTATCAAGAACAGAACCGCTTGAAGGAACAGTATATTAATATGCAGAAAGAAGTTTATAATACAGCATATCAATCAGAAAAGTCTATCCGCGAGTTTCAAAAAGAAATATCAAATTCTTTGGGAATTTTTCAAAATCTAGTGAAAGAAAGAAAAATGGAAGAGAGCATAGAATATCTTAATTATATGACAAAAAGTCTGGATAATAAAAAAACGAAATCGTTTATTAGTAATAGACCAATTGTAGATGCTTTATTTAATAGATTGGAAGAAGAAGCGAAAAAGAATCGTATAAAGTTACATTTAATAGGTTGCTTTGGTGAAGAGTTATTAATTAAAGATTACGATATATGTAGTATTTTGTATAATGGAGTAGTGAATGGTATAGCGGCATGCAAAGAGAATCTTGATAGAGGGAAGAGCTCTATTTTAATTGAAATAAGTAGATTTAAAAATAGTCTTAATTTAAGAATTAGTAATGTCATACAAGGGGAAGAAGTTTTAAAACAATATGATATAGAAGATAATGCAAATAGAAGTGTTTGTTGTCGTTATGGTATTAATCATATAAAAGATATTGTAGAAAAATATAATGGAATGATTGAATTTTATTCATTAACTAATAATTTTCTTGTAGAAATTGTGTTTTTTGATATATATCAATAGAATCTAAAAAAGTCGAAAACTGTATGATTTTTAACAGTTTATAACATTTTTATGCGGTTCGCATCAAAAATAGTTTGTATAAAAAAATTGGTGCTATACTGATAGTGAATTTGCTGATGTTTAATTTCCATATGGAGTGAAAAATAGTTTTTTGTGGCAGGGGTGCACGAAAAATGTTTGAATTAACAGAAAGCAGATTGTGTGTAGCTACATTAAAATTGAGGTGGAAAGGAGGAGATAGTTTAGGTTTGAGGAATTATATATTTCGGTTTAAAAATATGTGTGTGGAGTAGACGGAATATCGAGACAAGAAAGGAGAGAACATATACAGATTTTTAATTTAATAGAAATAATTTTTAAGGGTTATTAAAAAGTATCAAAGATGGGGTAAGGAGTATTGATACTTAGTTATTAAGGGTTATTAGGTTTATAGGAATTGTGGAATTAAGAAAAAATATGTGAATAGGAGGCAGAGTGTTTCAAAGAAGCACTCTGCTAGTTTTATTATAATGAACTTTGAAAACCACAATATGTTGTGGTATAATAACCAATAATATAATAGATACAATTGGGAAAGGGTAGTAAGAGATGACAAAAAAAGTCAAGTATGATGCAGATAGTATTTCGGTCTTAGAGGGATTAGAAGCAGTCCGGAAAAGACCGGGGATGTATATCGGGAGCGTCACCACGAAAGGTTTAAATCATTTAATTTACGAAATTGTAGATAATTCAGTCGATGAGCATCTGGCAGGTTTTTGTGACAAAATATTTGTAACTTTAGAGGCAGATGGTTCTGCAACCATTTCAGATAATGGACGAGGTATTCCTGTTGGAATGCACAAGAAAGGGATTTCAGCTGAAAGACTTGTATTTACAACTCTGCATGCAGGTGGAAAATTTGATGATTCAGTATATAAGACCAGTGGTGGTCTTCATGGGGTTGGTTCTTCAGTTGTAAATGCACTCTCTACTTATCTTGATATTGAAATATGTAGAGATGGTCTCATTCATCATGATAGATATGAAAGAGGAAAGCCGGTAGTAGAATTAGAAAATGGTTTACTGCCGACGTTAGGTAAAACAAAGAGTACTGGCACGAAAATCAATTTTTTACCAGATCCGTTAATTTTTGAAAAGACTAAATTTAAAGCTGAGGATGTAAAAAGCAGACTTCATGAGACGGCTTATCTTAACCCTTCTTTAACCATTATTTTTGAAGATCGCAGAAAAGAAGAAATTGAACATATTGAATTTCATGAAGAAGATGGAATTATTGGTTTCATTAAGGATTTAAATAAGAAAAAGGAAAAAATACATGATACCATTTATTTAAAAGGGGAAAGTGAAGGCATTACGGTAGAGGCAGCATTTCAGTATACCAATGAATTTCATGAAAATGTATTAGGCTTCTGTAATAATATTTATAACGCTGAAGGTGGGACTCATTTAACCGGTTTCAAAGCTATATTTACCCAGATCATAAATCAATATGCCAGAGAACTTGGGATTTTAAAAGGAAAAGATTCCAATTTTACCGGTGCAGATGTACGTAATGGAATGACAGCAGTGGTTTCTATTAAACATCCTGCGCCAAGATTTGAAGGGCAGACCAAGACAAAATTGGACAACCAGGATGCAGCAAGAATTACAAGTAAAATTGTAGGAGAAGAAATCCAGCTCTATTTTGATCGTAATTTAGAAACATTAAAAAATATTATTGGTTGTGCTGAAAAAGCAGCTAAAATTCGTAAAACAGAAGAAAAGGCTAAGACAAATTTATTGGTCAAACAAAAATTTTCTTTTGATTCCAATGGAAAACTTGCAAACTGTGAAAGCAGAGATGCCCAAAATTGTGAGATTTTTATCGTAGAAGGTGATTCTGCAGGTGGTTCTGCAAAAACAGCAAGAGATAGAAATTATCAGGCCATTTTACCTATAAGAGGTAAAATTTTAAATGTAGAGAAAGCAACTATCGATAAAGTACTTGCCAATGCAGAGATTAAAACAATGATAAATGCGTTTGGATGTGGTTTTTCAGAAGGATATGGAAACGATTTTGATATAACCAAGCTTCGTTATAATAAGATTATTATTATGGCAGATGCTGATGTAGATGGAGCACATATTTCAACCTTATTGCTTACGTTATTTTATCGTTTTATGCCAGAATTAATTTATGAAGGACATGTATATTTGGCCATGCCTCCTTTATATAAAGCAATGCCTTCGAAGGGGAAAGAAGTTTATTTATATGACGATAAAGAATTGGAAAAATACAGAAAGACCCATAAGGGCCCCTTTACTTTGCAGAGGTATAAAGGCTTAGGAGAAATGGATGCACAACAGTTATGGGACACTACATTGAATCCGGAGACTAGGATGTTACAGCTTGTTGAAATAGAAGATGCAAGAATGGCATCAGATGTAACAGAGATGTTAATGGGAACGGAAGTACCTCCGAGAAGAGCATTTATTTATGAACATGCACAAGATGCAGAATTAGATATTTAAGAAGGAAAGGGAAAAAGAGATTTATGGAAGAACAAATCATTAGAACCGAGTATTCTGAGTTAATGCAAAAATCATATATCGATTATGCGATGAGCGTAATTGTAGCAAGAGCTCTTCCGGATGTAAGAGATGGATTGAAGCCAGTGCAAAGAAGAACTCTATATGATATGCACGAATTAGGAATACGTTACGATAGACCATATAGAAAATGCGCACGTATTGTAGGGGATACCATGGGTAAATATCATCCTCACGGCGATGCATCCATTTATGAATCACTCGTAGTCATGGCCCAAGAGTTTAAAAAAGGTCTGCCGTTAGTAGATGGACATGGAAATTTTGGTTCCATTGAAGGGGACGGGGCAGCAGCAATGCGTTATACAGAAGCAAGATTGGAAAAAGTGACACAAGAAGCGTATTTGGCTGATTTGGATAAAGATGTAATCGATTTTGTACCTAATTTCGACGCAACTGAAAAAGAACCGGTAGTTTTACCATCAAAAATCCCAAATTTATTAATCAATGGAGCAGAGGGAATCGCAGTTGGTATGGCTACCAGTATTCCACCTCATAACTTTGGAGAAGTAATCGATGGGGTAAAGGCTTATATGAAAAATCCCCATATTTCAACAAAAGAATTAATGGAATACGTGAAAGGACCTGATTTTCCTACGGGTGGAATCGTAATCAATAAAGATGATTTATTCAGTATTTATGAGACAGGATTAGGGAAAATACGCCTTCGTGGTAAAGTTGAAGTTGAGAAGTTAAAAGGTGGCAAAGAGCAGCTTGTAATAACCGAGATACCATATACCATGATCGGAGCTAATATTGGAAAATTCTTAAATGATGTTTATACCCTGGTCGAGACCAAAAAGACAAATGATATTATCGATATTTCTAACCAGTCGTCGAAGGAAGGCATCCGTATCGTTTTAGAATTAAGAAAAGGCGCGGATATAAAAAATCTTTGTAATATGTTATATAAGAAGACCAGGTTAGAAGACACATTTGGCGTAAATATATTGGCTGTTGTGAATGGAAAACCGGAAACAATGGGAATGAAGGATGTGATTCATCATCATGTAACATTTCAATACGAGGTAAATACGCGTAAATATAAAAATCTTCTAACAAAAGAATTAGAAAAGAAAGAAGTTCAGGAAGGTTTGATAAAAGCGTGTGATGTCATAGATTTAATTATTGAAATCCTTAGAGGAAGCAAAAATATAAAGGATGCAAAAGAGTGCTTGATTCATGGGACAACAGAAAGTATAAAATTCAAATCAGAAGAGTCAAAGAAACAGGCTTCTATGCTGGCTTTTACAGAAAGACAGGCATCCGCAATTCTGGAAATGAGATTGTACAAATTAATAGGATTAGAAGTACAAGCATTAATGAAAGAACACGAGACAACTTTAAAAAATATAAGCTTATATGAAGATATATTAAGTAATAAAAATGTCATGGCAAAAGTCATAATAAAAGAGTTGGATCGTCTAAAAAAAGAATATGCAAAAGAAAGAAAAACAGCGATAGAAAATGCAGAAGAAGCGGTATTTGAAGAAAATAAATTAGAAGAAATGGAAGTTGTTTTTATGATGGATCGTTTTGGATATACGAAAACGGTAGATAAAACAACCTATGAAAGAAATAAAGAAGCGATAGAAAGCGAGAATAAATATGTATTCCTATGTAAAAATACAGATAAGATATGTATCTTTACGAACACCGGTCAGCTACATTCTGTAAAAGTAATAGATATCCCGTTTGGAAAGTTCAGGGATAAAGGAAAACCAATTGATAATGTGAGCAATTTCAATTCCAGCGAGGAATCGATCTGCGGTATATATAGTTTAGCAAGTCTGCTTCAGCAATATACGTTATTCCCGACCAGAGTTGTTTTTGGAACACGGACAGGTATGGTCAAGTTGGTGCAGGGATCAGAATTTGATGTTTCAAAACGAAGCGTTTTGGCAACTAAATTACAACCGGGAGATGAACTTCTTTGTGTAAAAGTATTAAAAGGGAAAGAAACAATTGTTTTTAAGACTAAGAAAGGGATGTTTTTAAGGTTTTTGGCAGGAGATATTCCAGAGAAGAAAAAAGGAGCAGTTGGAGTAAGAGGAATAAAATTAGCGAAAGAGGATGAAGTGCAGGATATATATATCTTAGAAGAAAATGAAGAAAAAGTCGTTGAATATAAGGAACAAAAAGTGGCACTCAATCGGCTTCGTATTGGAAATCGAGATACCAAAGGAGTGAAACGATAAAAGTTTTTGTAATAGGACTCAAGCTTTTAAAGCTTGGTCCTAATTTTTATCAATTACTTGGAGTTCAATTCCATTATTTTCAAAAAATTCAATAAAATTAGCGGATGGTGTTTTATCTGTAATAATACAATGAATTTTATCCATATCACAGAATGTCATCAGTGCAACTTTGTTGAACTTAGAATGATCTGCAAGTAAGATAATTGTTTGACTCTTACTAACAGCAGTTTTTTTAATGTCAAACTCTTCTGCAGAAGCATTACATATACCATTTTCTATTGATAGACCGGTACAAGACATAAAAGCTTTATTAATATTGAATGTCTGCAGGTATTCATAACTTCCCGAACCTATAAAGGAATAAGTAGGACGTTTCAAAACTCCGGGTAAAGAAATTACTGTTATTTCAGGATATTGAATTGCTTTAATTACAATCTGAACACTATACGTGATAATAGTGAGATTTTTTTTATCCTTTAACTGATCGATCATATTTAGGGGAGTTGTACCGGAATCTATGAAAATAGTATCCCCATCATTGACATAATCTGCAGCTAATTTTGCAATTCTATTTTTTTCATCCATATTCGTTAGATGTCTGGCCTCAAAAGAAACTAAATCGCTGATGTTTGAAGACTCATTAATCGTAACGCCGCCATATACTTTTTTTATTACACCTTTTTCTGTTAAGTAATTAATGTCTCGTCGTATCGTGTTTTTTGATACCTTAAATTTTTCACATAATTTATCTAAGGACACAGATTTGCATTCATAAATATATTGTTCTATTAAATCTATTCTTTTTGCACGCATAAATTTCCCCTTTCCAATAAAGCTTAACTTATATTATAAAACAACTTTTAAGAAAAATAAAGTACAATTTAACAACTGCTAGTAAGTTATTGAGTATCTCCTTATAAAAATGGGTATATTTATTTTGACAATATTGTATGCTCAAACAGAATATGTTAGAATAGCACAAATGATATTAAGAAAGTAAATGCGAATTATAACGAAAAGGAGAATAATTAGATGAAATCTTTACAAGATTGCTACACTTTAAACAACGGTGTTGAAATTCCATGTTTAGGATTGGGAACTTGGAAAGTACCTTTCGAACAAGTGGTTCCGGCAGTCAAAGAAGCAATAAAAATTGGCTATCGACATATTGATACTGCTACATCTTATGGAAATGAAGCAGGGGTTGGGCAGGCAATCCAAGAATGTGGAGTTCCAAGAGAACAATTGTTTATAACGAGTAAGCTTTGGAATCCTCATCAAGGTTATGAATCGACTCATGAAGCTTTTCAGAGAACTCTTAATGAATTGGGGCTGGATTATCTAGATCTATATCTAATTCATTGGCCAATTGGAAAAGAGTTTCCTAAAGAACAATGGAAAGAACTCAATCAGGCAACATGGAAAGCTTTTGAAGAATTGTATGAGGCAGGGAAAATCAGAGCAATAGGAGTCAGTAATTTTTTGCCCCATCATTTAGAAAATTTAATGGAGTCAGCTAAAATTCAACCCATGGTTGATCAATTGGAAATACATCCGGGAATGCTGCAAGAAAATGCAGTCTCTTATGCCAAAGAAAAAAATATGTTGGTTGAAGCATGGAGTCCTCTTTCTACGGGCAAACTATTTGAATTGAAGGAGTTAAAAGATCTTGCATCGAAATATAATAGGACAGTTGCACAGGTATGTTTACGATGGAATTTACAAAAAGGACATCTTCCAATACCCAAAACAGTGACTCCGAGTAGAATGATTGAAAATAGCAAGATTTTTGAGTTTTCGATTTCTCCGGAAGATATGAAATTGATAGATGAACTAACGGATTGTGGCTGGTCTGGTTTTGATCCGGATCACTTGGTCTATTGAGTTTCTAGGGAAAATGCATACGAGTCAAATTTAACAAAAGTGAAAAAGCGTGCACGGATACAAAAAGTAAAAATTAACAAGAATTTAGTTGAATTTATTTGTTTCAGATGTTAGGATTAAAACGTAATAGGCAAAATATTAGTTATTTTTCGGAGGTAAAAATTATGAAAATTGCATTTGACGTAGACGTTTTGGCAAAACAGATGAATATCAATGATATGGTACATCAAGTTGCAGATTGGGGATATAAATATATTGAGCAATCTCCACATCCTCAAATTAATCCATTCTACAAACATCCACTTTTTTCGAAAGAAGTTGAAACAGAATACCGCAAAGCTTTAGCAGAGACAGGAGTAGAAATTTCTTCTTTTATTGTTGTTTATCGCTGGTCTGGCCCTACAGAAGTACAAAGACAACATGCAGTAGCAAACTGGAAGAAAATCGTAGAAATTGCTGTTAACATGGGAGTACAAGTTATTAATACTGAATTATCAGGAGATCCAAATCAGGCGGAAATATGTAATGGGATGTGGTTCCGTTCTATGGAAGAATTACTTCCACTATTTGAAAAAGAAGGAATTCGTGTTGAAATACAATCTCATCCCTATGATTTCTGCGAATTAAATAATGAAACCGTAGATATGGTAAAATCCTTCCGTTCTGATAACTTAACCTATGTATATTCTTCTCCTCATGGATTTTTCTATGATCAGGGCAAAGGAGATGTGAGATCAATGTTAAAATATGCAGGGGATTCATTGAGCCATGTATTGTTTGCGGACACATTTAACCAAGAATTAGATTGTCGTTATATCTTAAATCCTCCATTTTTAAATGCAAGAGGAAAATCAGATGCTGTTATTCACCAACATTTGGGATTAGGTGAAGGAGATGTTGATTTTGACGGAATTTTTGAAACACTTCGTGAAATGAATTTTGCTAATAAAACATTTAAAGTTGGTGGTGAATCAATTTCTTGTGTATCTTTATTTGGATTCCCGGAAAAAATGAATAAGCAGGCACCGGAAACTCGTGAGCGTATAGAAAGGGAACTTCTTGGGAAATAATATATTATAAATGTAATGAGGTAATCTGTCTTTTTCAATAAAAGAAGAATGATGGAACGCCTCATTTTTTTGTAAAATAAAGGTCATGTACGCAGATTATATTGACAAATTAATCAAAAAGTGATAAAGTATAACCAAAATATAATCATTTTAAATGATATAAAGTTAATATAAGTTGTGAAAGGGGGCGATACCATGTTGTGTCCAATGAAAGACCTTTTGGAACAAGCGAAAATGGAAAATCGTGCGGTAGGAGCATTCAGCGTAGGGAACATGGAAATGGTGTTAGGTGCTGTAAAAGCAGCAGAAGAATTGAATACACCTATAATTTTACAAATTGCAGAAGTCCGTTTAAAACATTCCCCGCTTGGTTGTATGGGGCCAATGATGGTACAGGCGGCGAAAGAGGCTAAGGTTAAAGTAGCAGTTCATCTGGATCATGGTTTGACCATGGAAACATTACAAAAAGCGCTTGATTTAGGGTTTACATCGGTTATGTTTGATGGTTCCCATTATCCACTGGAAGAAAATATACGAAGAACAAAAGAAGCTGTGGATCTGGCTCGTAAATATGGTGCGACAGCTGAGGCAGAATTAGGTGTAGTTGGTGGAAGTGAAGATGGTAGTGAGGATCACAAGATTAAATATACAGATCCTACAGAAGCTAAGAAATTTGCAGAAGAAACCGGAATTGATGCATTAGCTGTGGCAATTGGTAATGCACATGGCAATTATACTTCAGAGCCCAAGCTTAATTTTGAAGTCCTGCAGAAAATAGAGAATAACGTGAATATTCCATTGGTCTTGCATGGTGGAAGTGGTATATCGGCTCAAGATTTCAGAAAAGGAATAGATTTGGGTATTCGCAAAATTAATATTGCGACCGCAAGTTTTGAAGCTTTGACAAATAAAGCAAAAGAATATTTAGCAACTGAAGGAAAACACAGTTACTTTACATTAAATGAAGATATGATCAAGGGTGTGTATGAAAATGTAAAGAATTGTATTTTGATTTTCAATAATGAGGTGAAACTAGGATGAAATATATAGAATTTGATCAATCAAGGGAAATGGACATTATACTATTGGGACGTGTTACTATTGATTTTAATCCATTAGATTATTATAAATCATTAGTAGAAAGTGAAACCTTCAGAAAATATGTTGGTGGTTCACCGGCTAATATTGCAGTTGGGATGGCTAGATTAGGAAAGAAGTGCGGATTTCTTGGAAAAGTTTCTGATGATCAATTTGGAAGATTTGTCGTAGAATATTTTGAAAAAGAAGGAATTGATACGAGTAGAATTTCAAAATGTGAACATGGTGAAAAATTAGGTCTTACCTTTACAGAAATTTTAAGCCCAACTGAAAGTAGTATTCTCATGTATCGTAATCAGGCAGCAGATTTACAATTATCAGTAGCAGATATTGATGAAGAATATATTAAAAACTCAAAAGCTTTATTAATTTCAGGTACAGCTCTAGCTATGAGTCCTTCAAGAGAAGCTACGTTAAAAGCATTACAATTTGCGAAAAAAAATAATACAAAAGTAATTTTTGATATAGATTATCGCGAATATAATTGGGCAAGTCGTGATGATATGGCTATTTACTATTCCATTGTAGCTCATCAAAGCGATATTATTATTGGTTCAAGAGAAGAATTTGATATTACTGAAGCGTTACTTGATCCGGGCAGAGATGATCATACGACTGCAAAATACTGGTGTGACCAAGGTTCAAGAATCGTAGTTATCAAACATGGTAAAGAAGGCTCAACAGCTTATACTTATGATGGAAATGATTATTCCATTAAACCATTCCCGGTAAAAGCATTGAAAGGATTCGGTGGTGGAGATGGATATGCATCTTCCTTCCTTTATGGTTTGCTAGAGGGATATGAAATCATTGAATGTCTTGAAATGGGCAGTGCTCAGGCAGCGATGCTGATTGCAAGTCATGGATGTAGTGCAGATATGCCGTCTGCAGAAGCAGTAAAAGAATTTATTAGAGAAAGTAAAGAAAAATATGGTGATATGGTTGCAAGAGCTTAATTTTGGGCTACAGACATAGATCAATGAAAAGGTTGACTTCAATAATGGGGTCAGCCTTTTATATTTATAGAAGCACCTATCAATACTTCTCGGAGAGGAATTAGCAAGAATAGAAAGTTTCGTTTCCTGATATTTCTTTTGTATCTATAAAAATCTAGAAAGAATGTTTTTAAAATAACAAGATGATGAATGATATGTTTTAAATAAAATCTTATAATAAACTCATAAAAGATTAACGATTAAAGCAATAACAAGATCAAAAAGATTAGAAAGGATATGAGGATAATGATTAATGGCGAATTAAAGTTAAATCATACAATACGTTGGGCTATGGTTGGGGGAGGAAGAGGCAGTCAGATTGGATATATTCATCGTTCTTCCGCATTAAGAGACAATACATTTCAATTGGTCGCGGGAGCGTTTGATATCGATCCGTTAAGAGGAAAAGAGTTTGGAGTCGGACTTGGATTAGATGAGGAACGGTGTTATCCTGATTATAAGACAATGTTTAAGGAAGAAGCAAAAAGGAGCGATGGTATAGAGGCCGTTTCGATAGCGACTCCAAATGGAACTCATTTTGAAATCTGCAAAGCGGCCCTTGAAGCTAAATTACATGTTGTTTGTGAAAAACCAATGTGTTTTTCTACGAAAGAAGCAGCTGTTTTAAAAGAACTTTCAGAGAAAAACAACCGCGTAGTAGGGATTACTTATGGTTATGCAGGGCATCAATTGATTCAGCAGGCAAGGTCCATGGTTGCGAATGGTGATCTTGGAGAAATTAGAGTAATCAATATGCAATTTGCCTTTGGCAGTTATGCATTTCCGATCGAACAAGAGAATCCCGCAGCAAAATGGCGTCTGGATCCTAATTTTGCCGGTCCAAGTTTTGCTATGGGAGATGTAGGTACCCATCCATTATTCCTGTCCGAGGCAATTTGTCCGGAATTAAAAATAAAGCGCTTGATGTGTTCAAGACAAAGTTTTGTGAAAGATCGTCAGTTAGAGGATAATGCGATTACGATCATGGAATATGAAAATGGAGCGGTAGCAAATGTTTGGTCAAGCGCTATGAATTGCGGTTCTGTACACGGACAAAAGATACGTATTATAGGATCTAAAGCATCTTTAGAATGGTGGGATGAAAGACCTAACCAATTGACGTATGAAGTAGAAGGCAAACCTGTTCAAATTCTAGAAAGAGGCGGCGGTTATTTGTATGAAGAAGCTAGAGAAGAAGACAGAATCAGCTGTGGACATCCGGAAGGGCTCTTTGAAGCCTGGACAAACTTGTATTTAAGATTTGCAATGGCTATGGATAGGATTGATTCTGGCAAGAATATAGAAAGAAAAGATTTCTGGTATCCGGATGTGGAAGCAGGATATCAAGGAGTCAAATGGGTTGAGAAATGTGTAGAATCCGCGGATAATGACTCTAAATGGGTAGAGTATTGAGATGTACTATCTTCTTAAAATGTGATATCCTTTTAAAATAATTTGTAGTAGAAAGGAATATAGTATGAGTACAAATTTTAAAACCAGATATGAAAAATATTTAGAGCAGGATATTCAACTATTGACCGCCTATGAAGCAGGGGGCAGTTATACAAGAATGCCCCGGGTCATGCATATGCATAGTGAGCAAATAGAGATTATTTATATTAAAAAAGGAAATGGTACTCATATTATTGATGGAAAAAGTTATGCAACCAAAGAAGGAGATATTCTGGTATATAACAGCGGGGTATTACACGATGAAAGTTCCGCATCTTCTGTAGGAATGCAGGTATATTATTGTGCGATTAAAAATTTAAAGATTAGAAATCTTCCTCTCAATCATTTAATTCCCAAAGGAAAAGAAACAGTGATTCCTAGTGGGGAACAAAAAGAAACTATAGAATTTTTGTTTCGTTTATTGTGTGAGGCTGTTCAAAATCAGCAGGATAATATAAATGAAATTGGAAATCATATCGCCAGTGTTCTTGTACTTAAGATTTATGAAATGGCCGATACGCTGGGAGGGGAAGTGTCCAAAGTGCAGCAGGACATAGGAAATCGAATAAAAACTTATCTTGATATTCATTATATGGAAGATATGAATTTGCACCAGATTGCTGCTGCATTAAAAATCAGTCCTTATTATTTGGGGCATATATTTAAAGAATATCAGGGAATATCCCCTATGCAATATGTTACCAGGCGAAGGATTGGTGAGGCACAATCTTTATTAATTCATACAGAAAAAGGAATTACTCAAATTGCAATTACTGTTGGATATAATAATTCCAACCATTTTAATACTGTATTTTCAAAAGTGGTCGGGATGTCTCCGGCAAAATATCGTAAGTATTGGAAGAAGAATAAAGAATAGACGAAAGGAAAAATAGTATGAATGTAAAAATTTCAGGAGCACCTTGCTGTTGGGGAGTGGATGACCCAAAGAACCCTTATTTACCGGATTGGAAACTAGTTTTAAGAGAAGCAGGAGAGGCGGGATACAAGGGAATAGAACTAGGACCCTATGGATATCTTCCACTAGATGAAAAAGTAGTAAGTGAAGAATTAATTAAAAATAACCTTACAATGACTGCAGGTACCATTTTCGATGATTTAGTATCAGAAGAAAATATAGATAATTTGAAAAAAGCAGCTCATGATATCTGTGCCCTCATTACGAAACTTCCTCTGAGTGACAGAAAAGAAAAGCAACATTTTCCTACTCCATATTTAGTCATTATAGACTGGGGACATGAGGAAAGAGATTATGAATCCGGACATCCGGATAGAGCACCCAGGTTATCTAGGCAGCAATGGGATGGAATGATGGAGCATATTGTAATATTAGCGAAGATAGCCAAAGAATATGGTGTCAGAGCTGTTATTCATCCTCATGCAGGTGGTTATATTGAGTTTCAAGACGAAATTGAACAATTGGTACAGGATATTCCTTATGAGATTGCAGGATTATGTTTAGATACAGGACATTTGTATTATTCCAAAATGGATCCAGTTGAATTTTTAAAGAAATATATGGACAAATTAGATTATATCCATTTTAAAGATATCGATTTCTCAATATATCAAGAAGTCATGAAGGAAAGAATCCGGTTTTTTGATGCATGTGCAAAAGGAGTAATGTGTCCGATTGGAAAAGGTGTCTTAGATTATGAGGAAATTAATAAGGTGATAAAAGAGATTGATTATGAAGGTCATATTACCATTGAGCAGGAAAGAGATCCAAGAGATGTTGCAGGGAGTTTGGAAGCGGTAATGGAAAGCAGGAAATTTTTAAACAGTATTGGTTTTTAAAAGGAGGTGTAATTATGTGTGGCCGTTATTATATAGATGATGAAACAACGCGTGAAATTGAAAAAATAGTAAATCGAATTGAGAATCGATTGAATCGGCCAGAAAAAGCAAGAGATGTTTATCCATGTGATACAGCACCTACAATTTTGTCAGATAATAAACAAATGGTTATGCAGGAAATGACTTGGGGCTTCCCTCATTTTCAAAAAAAAGGAGTTATATTTAATGCCCGTTCTGAGAGTGTTTTACAAAAGCGGATGTTTCAAGAAAGTACAAAAAACAGAAGATGCGTCATACCAGTCAAAGGATTCTATGAATGGGACCGGGCAAAAAATAAAGTGACTTATGAAAGAGAAGATAAAAACATTATGTTTTTGGCTGGAATATGGAATAGTTATGAAGATAAGAATCGTTTTGTTATTATAACCACTTCAGCGAATCCTTCGGTAAAGGATGTGCACGATCGTATGCCTTTGGTATTAGAAAATAATGAGTTGGAAAATTGGATTTACAATAAGGAAAGTATAGAGTTTCTTCTTCATAAAATTCCGGTACAGTTACAGAATGTCTCAGATTATCATCAACAGTCGCTTCCATTTATACAATAAATTCCCTCTTGAAAACAAACATATGTTCTGTTAAAATTAGTAACAGAGAGGTGGGAACAAATGTTTGAAAAAACTATATTTCATATCGATGTGAACTCCGCTTTCCTATCTTGGGAAGCGGTTTATCGTCTCAAGGTTTTGGGAGGTACCTTAGACCTGCGTGAGATACCCTCGGCCGTAGGTGGGGATATGTCTATGCGTCACGGTATTATACTTGCCAAATCTATTCCGGCAAAAAAGTATGGAATTCATACCGGCCAAAGTATCCCGGAGGCGAAGCAGAAATATCGAAATCTATTGATTGTTCCACCAAATTATGGGCTTTATGAAAAATGTTCGAAAGCATTTATGGATATTTTAAGAGAATATTCCCCGGATGTAGAACAATACTCCATTGACGAATCGTTTCTTGATATGACCGGCACACAAAGTCTTTTTGGTGAGCCTGTAAAGGTGGCGCATGAAATGAAAGACAGAATTTATAATGAACTTGGCTTCACTGTAAATATCGGTATTTCTTCCAACAAAATATTAGCTAAGATGGCTTCAGATTTTAAAAAACCTAACTGCGTGCATACTTTATATCCTGATGAGATAAGAGAGAAAATGTGGCACCTGCCTGTATCGGATCTGTTTTTTTGTGGAAGGGCAACGACGCAGAAATTATTATTAATGGGCATTAAAACAATTGGAGAACTGGCGAATACGAATGTAGAGATTTTAAAGGCAAATTTGAAGAAGCACGGAGAGATTATCTGGGCATTTGCAAATGGAATTGATTTTTCTGTTGTACAATCAGAAACAATTCCGAATAAAGGCTATGGAAATAGCACTACAATCAGTTTTGATGTGACAGATGCATCGACAGCCAAGATGGTTCTCCTTGCATTGGCGGAGACTGTCTGTTCCCGATTAAGGCGAAATTCAGTGAAAGCAGAAGTAGTCAGTATAGGGATCAAAGATTGCAATCTGCATTACACTTCCCATCAAAGGGTACTGATATCTGCGACGAATATAACAAATGAAATCCACAAAATTTCCTGTGAACTTTTTGATGAACTTTGGGACGGGACAGCAATCAGGCATTTAGGCATTCATACAAGCCGCATTCGGGAATTAGATGCGGTTCGTCAATTTAATATGTTTGATCATACGGATTATCAGAAGTGGGAAAGTGTTGATTCAACAATAGACAACATAAGAAATCGGTTTGGGATTGATTCTGTTAAGAGAGCGTCATTTGCATTATCGAAATCAATTGATCATATGTCAGGCGGTATCAGCCGTGAAAAGCGTAGTGTAGATTATACGAAGCTAAAAATTGAATAGAAAGGAACGTTCTTATGGCTTTTGGAATTGGTATAAACACAGAAGTTACGGACAAGGGAGAAATTAGGGGAAGACAGATGGAGGTAGCTGTGGGCTGTTGGTTCACAAGTAAAGGAAACACGATTCCACAAATGGTGAAATGGGAAGATGCAGAAGGGTTTGTTCATACAATTAAAAGTATTAAAGTCTTATACAAAGAACAGAAAAATTATGCCGGGGTCTCTACCATGGAATATATGTGTGAGATTACGGAAGAGGAAATAATAAGACAAGTGAAATTGATTTTTTTTATGGAAGAGAGAAAATGGTGTATGGTCATATAGTGGAAGCAGATAGATTTGACAGAATCTTACTTCTTATTAAAAGTTAAAATTAGATGAAATGAACGAAAGGAAAGTTACGATATTGAAAAGGTAAAATGGGAGTGGAGCAATAATAGCTTAGAGAAGTTTTTAAATAATTTGGTATAGGAAAAATTATTTAAAATATAAGATTTATAAGGTTGTTGGAACTTAATAGTATGATATACTTTAATTATTACAATAAAGATTAAAACATTTCGAATGTTGATAAGTGATCATAGTATTAATTGAAAATAATATTTATATTAGTTAGGAGAAATTAAAATGTGGAAACGTATTATAAATTGGATTAGATATATAGTATTAATCATATTTATTTTTTTCTTGATACCTACATCAGCTACAGTATTAGATTTTGTTATAAGACCAACATTTGTTACCGTGGATAATGTATTACAAGAAGCAAAAGAACTTTTATATAAACAATATCCTTTACTTGAACAATTGCCTGAGAATACTGTTTTTGATAAATATGTACATACTACTTATGATAATCATGATGCTAATTTAGTTATATCTATTTATATTACGGTACCAAAAGAATCTAAAGATGAAGTCATAGCCTTATTTTCAGATGAGAATCAAATAGGACAAGAAAATAAGCTATATGTAAATATTGATGAAAAGTCAGAATTATCAAAAAATACAGTTCATATAATCCTTGGTGGTACAATATATGGTGAATCTTTTGCATATGAATATGCAAAAAATCATCAATCAGGTTCTTCAAAAACGTTTCTTATATGGTTACTATATTTTGGGGGAGTAATTTTAATTATTATTGCATTAGTATTTCCATATGGAAAATTAAGGAAGAAACATTTATGAGTATAAAGAAGCGTTGCTCTATGCATAAAATTAGGAATTGAGCAACGCTTCTTTGATTATTCTAAATTAATTAACTCGTTTATTTTGGTTTCAAAAGCATTTGCATGAGCAAGTCCATAGCTGTTTCCGTCAAATTTACCAAACTTTTCTTCTTGACATAAATCTACCAATGAAATACCTAAACTTTCTCCTTTATTAATTTTTTTTGAAATTTTAGTTTTATAATTATATTGAAACAAGTTATACTCATCTAAGTCACCTGGTTTATCGCATATAAATTTTTTCAAAACATTTGGTTGCTCAAAATAGTTAATTTCTGTTATATCATTTGTAACTTTTATATTTCCGCCGATTTGTAATAAATCACCGGCCCAACCAGCACAAGCATTCACATCATGAACAACAAATATGGTATAGAAAATAATTTAAGAAAAATGTCGATTTAAAATAGTTGAAAATATCACTTCACTATATTACTATCAGTACATTAAGGAGGACAAATTTTTTAATGATTATTATATAAGTGACAAAGTTAATGTTAAAATGCAAGTTAAAAGAAAGGGATTTGACACTACCTGTCATTTTAAGGAAGTTGAAATTATGATAAAAAAATACATTATATTAGGGATAAGAATCGTTTGTTTATTCATATTTGTATTATTTGTTATTCCTTTTTCATTATTTATATTAAGTTTTGAACTAGATGAATCTTTAACTGTAAATACTGTAACAGAAGAAGGAAAAGAACTTTTACAAAAAAAATATCCACTTCTTACGCAATTACCAGAAAATACTATTTATGATAAACTAGTATATGATACACATTTTCCGATTTCAGAATGTTCTATTTTTATTTATATTACGATACCAAGTGATTTTTATGAAGAATTTACTACTGTATTTTCAGACCAAAATGAAGAAAATCATTTTAATGTAACAGTTAAAACGCCTATTAAATCTCAAGAAACAATTAAGATAAAATTGTCTACTGGTGATCGTAAAGATAATTTGAGTGAATTAATGGTTTATGCACAAAACCATCATAATATTAATTGGAGTAATATTATTAAAATTGTTATTTACTTAGTTACTATTATATTGATTATTGTTGCATTAGTGTTTCCCTATGGAAAAATAAAGAAAAAAGGATTTAGATAAATAATTTTGTTCGAGAATTAATATTAGAAGTAATATAATACGAATGCGTAAATTAAAATAGTTAGAACGAAATACACAAAAGTAAATTTGATTTTTTAAAATAACGAAACATTGTTTTAGGTTGTATGTCATCATAAAGCAATGTTTCGTTTTAATTGCATTATTCCATTGTAATTAAATTATTTATTTTTGTTTCAAATGCATCTGCTAGAACACGTCCATAACTGGTCCCATCAAATCCACCAAATTGTTTGTTAAAGGCTATATTTATTGCTTTGTCGCCTTTAGTATATAAATATGCTATATTTGAGAGACTTGTTTCATGATATTCATCTAATAATAGATTTTTAAAAGTAGTGAATCGTTTACGCCAATCTTTATTATAGTATGTTTGTAATATTTCATGAATAGGAATTTCGGCAATATCGTATTTGTTATTCATATTATAGGCATCTATATCTTGACATAAATCAATCCATGAAAATCCTAAACTTTCTCCTTTTTTTAGTTTCTCATTTTTATATTTGTACAGGTTATACTCATCCAATTCTCCTTTTTTATCACCAATTATTTTTTTAAGTAAATCTGGTTGTTTAAAATAATTAACGCCTGTTTGATCATTTGTAACTTTTAAATTTGACCCTATTTGTAATAAATCGCCAGCCCAACCAGCACAAGCATTCATCTCTTGATCAATAAATATGGTATAGTTAATAATTCCTTGTAGAGTGGCAGCCAAATGTGGTGTAGTCATCACAATATTGGTGCCTGGATCAGTAATTGCTATTTTCGAACAATCGTAACTTGGTCGATGTTTCGCTACATATTGATTATATGTGGTATCAATTAATCCTGCAGTAATTGTCCAAGCAAAGCTATTATATTCTATTTGGCGTAAATATCCAAGTACTCGCATATTAGCCATATATATAGTTGGTACATTAGAAAGTTCTTCTATAAAATAATCCTTAACCAAATTGTATAAATCTTCAAAGATTGCAAAGCTTTGTTCGATATCAGGGTGTTTTGGATCTGTGTAAGGAGATAGTGAGGAAGCTAAAACAGCGGAAGCTCTTTGAGAGGTTACGCATTTATCAATTCCAATACCAGCCGCAGTAGTCTCGTTAAATTGATCATAGGCCCAATTAGAAGGCATTTTCTGACCAATATTTCCTGTAAATCCAGATGACATATCTCCTACAAAACTACTCGCAGTTAAGTTTTTGTTTTCTAACGCAGTACATACCATTCTAGGTCCGTATACACCAATCTTGTAGGCTTTTCCCATATTTGCTTTTAAACTTGAAAAGTATGGTATAATACTAGATTCAACTTCAACTGTTAACACATCATAGTCAACGGCAAAATAAATAGTTGTATTAGAAGGAAAACCTAGTTCACGTGCGGCAGTCTTAGCAGTTATGGCATCTTTAGAACCTTGGCTGCTTGTAAAATATTCTACATGATTTCCAATGGTTTGGAATATTGGAAAAACCTTTAAACCAGCATTAGCCATAGCACTGATTTCATCAGCTGTAATTTTCTTATCAAGGGTTCCACCAGCTACATTCACTAAATAACGTCCAACAGTATCATATCCTGCCTTAATTAGTCCCTGTGCGGTTGAAGGTGTAAGGCGAGTAGCGGTATCACAGGCAGATGCTGAACGACTGGTATTTCCGCAGCTTTTTAACAGAGAGGCCCAGGTGTTTTTTCCAGCGACGCCATCAGCACCAATACAAAGGAAATCCTGAAAACTGTAAACGGAGTTATATGTATTGGTATCAAATGCTCCAGAGAAACTTCCAGGATAAAATCCATTTACGGTAAGCGACCATTGAAGTAATCTCTTAGAATTCGTAGATCCACTTGTGGATTTGGATAATGTTGGAGCTTTACTCATTGTGCCAGAACCCCATATACCATCTACACCTGTAATTCCCCATTCTATTTGACAAGATTTAATTAAATTCTTGTGAGCTTTCCGTTCCCAAAGACCACTAGGTGCAGTTAAACCGATTTTAGAACCATAATATTGATTCATACCTCTTTGAACGAGATGCTTATAATGCTTATCAGTTCCGGTATTACCAGTATATTTATACCCGTCTGTATTCATTAACCCCTGTAAAATATATGGTTTGATAATACCGTCAGGAGTGATACCTGCATCCGTTTGAAATTCTTTCACAGCTTCAGCACATTTTGAATTATAGATGCCGTTAAAATAAACGGAATCATATCCCTTACACCATAAAGAACCTTGTACAATATAATGTAAATTAGAGGGTGATGAAGAGTTGCTGACTGGAGAAATATCTGGTAATACATTTAGAGTACCTTTCCCGAAACTTCCATCTACGACAAGAGATGCATGATAGTTTTTATTTAATTCTATTTGCAGTGCCTGTATCAGTCTGAGAAAGGTACCCGCTCCCGTAATTCCATCTAATTGTTTATCTGAAAATCTTTCGTATCCCTTAATTCCATCATAAGTATTGTTAAGCCATTGTTGAGTCGCTAATACCATTCTATCCATTTTTATCATCCTTTCTTAATAACTGTTTTTTAGTTATTGTTATATTGTTTTTAAAGTGTTTTATAAGCGCTTATACTTAATAAAAAGGTTTTTTTTTATTGGATGTAAACAACATTTTTAAAATTTATAACAAAAAATATAATAACGATTATATGATAATACAACGGCTATAAATATTTTACTCTTATGTACATAGATTTTTTGATGATTCAAGGCAAAAATTCTAATTTATTTTAATAAAAAGTAGAATCAAATTAGAATAAATAAGGTTAGAAGCTCCTAGATGTAAGATATCTTACATTAAGGAGCTTTTATTACAATGAAATACTAGGGTTGATTTATTGTTAAATGATCTTTAAGCAAAGAAATATTAGTATTAATTTCATTTAGAATTTCCAATTTCGTTGTTAAATCAGAAATAATAGATTGATATTTTTCTTCCTTTATTGCTTGCTTTTCAGAATTAGTAGCATTAATTTTTATATTATATATAAATAAAAAAATAAATAATACGCCCCAGATTCCTTGAGAGGTTGCTAATTCAAATAATTTATCTTCCATAAATCCCGCCTCCTTTCTAATATTATTAAATTTGCAAATTCATAATATTAAAAAGAATAATTTAAGCTTATTGTAAACTAGTAGATAATACTTTTAATTTGAAATAAAATCTATATCGAATATCTACATAGAATATTAATGATTATCTGATAGCAATACATAAAGTGTAATAGTATAATTAAATAATCAAAAAAAGGTAGGGTATTTGACACTACCGATTAGAAAAAGGATGAAAAAATAATGAAGAAAATAATGATTGTTTTAATACTTTTAGTTACGTTATGCATAGGTAACACACTATCTGTATTTGCCCAAACTGATGCATCTACACATTTGAAGGGGAAAGAAATAAGTTCAGATTCAGTTCCTATATGTGATGATTCTAGTTCTTCAAGAAATTCTAAATTATCGTTAAATGTAACTGCAAGTAATGTTTGGTACGGATGGCAAGTACATGCAGAAGGACGTCTTCTTTGTATTGAAGGTTCTGTAACTGCTAGTGCGAAACACTATACGAGAACATCCATGGAAAAAAAGTCAACAGGTTATGTTTATAAAAGTGCTTATAACACTGGAACAGGAAAAGTATCTGTCAATAAATATGATATAACACCACCATCTGATCCAGGTTCTTACACGGGGCGTGTACACTATGGCTCTCTTTAAAAAAGTTACTTATAAAAAATTAAATTGTTATGTTAGTATATTTCTTATTGGATCAGTCACTTTAATGCTATCAGGTTGTTCTTTTAAGTCAGCAATTTCTAAGAAGGATTCCAGTGATTATGATCAAACCTATGATTTAAGCGATTCACAAACAGAAGAATCTTCTGATCCGGGATATGTGACTTATGATAATAATTATGAAAAATCAAAAAAAAGTGGATATAATTATTTATGTATTTCAGACAGATATGGTATGAGCAATAATATTAGTCTTAACGAGTTTCGCAATCAAGATGATTGTATAGAAAAACTATACTCGTTTCATGAATTAATTAGTAAAAAGTTAGATTATCTGGAATTTTATGAACAATCTGCCCAAAAAATTGGTTATTATGAAGGAGCACTTAATTTTGTCTTAGAAGAAAATGAAGAATATTTAAATCAGGTTGTAACTTCCGAAAATGGGAAAAAAGAATATGTTACGACATTAAACACAATTGAAATTGGTAAAACTCTTAATGAGCAGTTAAAAGATGTTATCTTAGAGGGGCGCTGTTTTAATGATGATGATTTTAATTATCAAAACAACAATGCAATACCTGTTATTTTGGGGGCAGATTATAAAGAATCATATAAAATTGGTGATACTTTATCATTATATTATATCGCTGATACATTCAATTTTAAAGTTGTAGGTTTTTTTCCAGCAGATTATACGTTAAAGCACAATATAGCAATATATTCTCTAAACAATTTTATTTGCATTCCTTTTTTTGATATAGAAGCTATTTCAAGTTGTGGTTTAGATAAGGATTTTTTGTTTTCATATTATCTAGAAAAGAATAATTGTTATGTAGCTTATGATGCTAAAAATAGTGATGATAAAAAAGCAAAAGAAGAAGTAATTAATGATATTATTAAACGAACAAATATTTGTTATGGCATTGATGAAGCTATTTATAGTCAGTTTGAATTTTCAGATTAATTAGGTGTGGCCAAATATTTGGTTCATGTAAAACGATCCGTTAAATTAAAAAAAGGGTACTCTTTAAATTCTGATCAAGTTTTAGAGTACCCTTTTTTTTCTTCCTTTATAAATTTATAATTTCATTTTTATATAGTGTTATAAATATATTCTTTTTCACTCTATTAACATATTGTCTTGATACGTTTAAGTAATTTGCTAATTCTAAATCTGACATTTCTTTAAAAAGTTTTCCTTCTAAAATAATACGTTTATTAGTAGATAAATCCTTTGTTTTTTCTTTAAAATCCGTAAGAAAAATACAGTCTTTTAGATAGTTTTTGGTTTGATATATTTTATCTAGTTCTATATTTGATAAGCTTAAATAAAATGTATCGTATTCAACAGAATCTCTATATAATTTCATAAATTTATATAAGATGGCATTTTTTATATAATTAAAGCATTGCCTTTCATCACTGTACGTATGAATGTTGTTTATAGATTCTATAATTGAAATATAAAATTCTTGTTTAACATCTTCAGGTTCTAAATGAAATAATTTTTTTGTATACTTATTAATCAAAGGATTCATTTTTTTTATTATAGGATAGAGTGCTTCTTTCTCTCCTTTTCTGTATTTGCTTATATTAGTAACTAAATTTCCTATCATGATAAATACTCCTTTTTATTTTTAAAAAAGAAATATTTATTAAAATATGAAACAAATTTTTCCAAACAAAAGGATAAGATTAACGACAAAGGATATGTGCAATAGAGAAATAATTAGTTATGGTATTACACAAAGAGCATCAGCTGAGAATAAAAACTGAAAGAAAATATTTCCAACGTATGTCTCGGAAAGGAAACTGCCATGATAATTCGGTAATGGAAAACTTCTTTGGAATTATGAAATAAGAGATGTATTATGGTTAATATATCTCTTCGTTTTCCCCCATTCTGTATCTGCTTATACTAGTTACAAAAATCCCTAACATCAAATAATACAAACATTTTTCTTTAAGAAATGATAAAATTAACGATTAAAAATAATATGTAAACAAAGTATGTGTTTATTATAAAATAAATTTAAAAAAATTTCAATAAATGAAATTATACATTATAATTAATAGTACCAATACTTATAAGTATTGACATACGGAAAAGTAAAGTGTAGAGTTAGGAAAAACAGAGTTTCAAAACTATATGTCAAAGTAAAGTATTAAAATAAGTTCAATGAGGATGATTTTATGATTTTCAAGAAGCATTTTCAGGAGTAAAAGATGATTTTTTTAAATCATCTAGAAAAGCTTCAGGAAGTAAACAATCCACATTTTAAACATAGGAAGAGGAGATTTTGAATGGCGATAACAATAAAACAAATTGCAGAACTAGCCGGTGTATCAAGAGGCACTGTTGATAGAGCGCTATATGACCGGGGACGTGTCAGCCCAGAAGTGGCAGAACGTATAAAGAAAATAGCAAAAGAGCATGGATATAAACCTAATAGAGCCGGTAGAGCGTTGGCTTTGTCAAAAAATCCTATTAAAATTGGAGTTATCATCCAGTCTGTTAAGACACCATTTATGAAACAGGTATTAGAAGGAATCGGCCGGGTACGGGAAGAGGTCGGTAATTTGGGTTTACAGATAGAGTTGAGACAAATCCCTACCCTAGATGTGAACGAGCAGATAAAAATGATAGATGAGTTGATAGAAGAAGGCATTAAAGGGCTGGCGATATTGCCTGTGGAAGATAATCAATTACAATTGAAAGTCAATGAAATTATTGAAAAAGAAGACATTCCGGTAATTACGTTTAATGCGGATATAGCAGGAACCAAGAGGATGAGTTTTGTAGGACTGGATAATTGCCGAAGTGGTCAAACGGTAGCAGGATTGATGGGAATGATTACAGGGGGCAAAGGAAAAGTTTTGGTTATCACTGGCTATTTGTCAAATCGTTCTCATAATGAAAGAGTAGAAGGTTTTATTACTGAATTACGACAAAGTTATCCTGAAATACAAATGCTTGGCGTCCAAACTTGTTTTGATGAAGATGAAGCAGCGAAAGAGATAGCCATACAAGCTTTGCAAAATGAAGATTTAGCGGGAATTTTTGTAGTTGCCAATGGCGAAGTTGGTGTGTGCCAGGGGCTTAAAGAATTAGGAAAAGAACATCAAGTAAGAGTAATTGCGCATGATACGACACCTGAAAATGAAAAGTATCTAAAAGATGGAACAATTGATTTTATGATAGATCAAAATGCATTTATTCAAGGATATCAACCGGTGAAACTATTGGCTGAATACTTGTTTGAAGATAAGAAGCCTCAAAAAGAAACTTATCATACAGAAATATTGATCAAAACAAAATATAATTATTAAATAGGCAAGCGTCATTCGATGCTTGTTTTTTATTTTTTGCATTTTATTGGTTATTTATGTCAATTTGCTTGATATGTGTATGAATTTAGTTAATATAGAGATAATGGAAGCAAATAAATACTACAATAATCAGAAAGAAGGCTTAACAAAATGAATGATTTATTTGATTTAACAGGAAAAACAGCAGTGGTGACAGGAGCAAGTTCAGGTCTTGGAGCAGAGGCAGCCATTGCATATGCACAAGCAGGAGCAGATGTTGCACTATTAGATATAAAGGTTGATGGACTCATTCAACTCAAAACTGAAATTGAAAATATAGGACGTAAAACGGTTACAATAGAATGCGATGTCACGAAAGAAGAGAGCGTAAAAACAGCCGTGGAGAAGATTCTTGACATGTTTGGGAAGATTGACATTTTATTAAATAATGCGGGGGTTGCAGTGCCCGGAAGTGTAGAGCATATGACAGAAGAAGAATGGGATAAATCCTTTAATACAAATGTAAAAGGAGTTTTTTTAATTAGTAAATATATAATACCGCAAATGAAAGAAAAGAAATATGGTAAAATAGTCAATATAGCTTCCGTGAATGCAGTCGTTGCTGATAAAAATAATAAGTTTATCAGACATTCTTACAATGCATCGAAATCGGCGATAATAGGTTTGACTAAAGGCATGGCTTGTTCTTATGCAAAATATGGGATTACAGTGAATGCTATTGGCCCAGGACTTTTTAAAACAAAGATGACAACAGCTTTATTCGAATCAGAAAAATTTTTGAACGAATATAATGAAATGAATCCTACAGGACGTCCGGGAAAGAAAGATGAATTGAATGGAACGGTTCTGTATTTTTCCAGTGATGCATCCAGTTATGTGCAAGGGCAGTTTGTTATTGTAGACGGAGGAGGAGTTATTGTTTAATTGCAGAACAGATTTTTGAAGCGTGCGTGCAAAAGCGTGCGCTTATTTTTTTTGTTTACAGATAAAAAGTGGAAACAAATGTATGAAAATAATACATAATTGGTATGATACATAATAATATTATGTAATAATGAACAAAAAAGAAACGATTAATTATGAGTATTAAACAAAAAAAACTAATTACCTATTTAAGTGTTGCGTGCACGAGTACATCGAGTTATAATGACTTTAGATTAATAAGTACTTTTTAATTATTTAAAATGGAAGCGGAGGAATTTAAAATGTTAAGAGTTGGTGTTGTGGGATGTGGAGCAATCGGTAAAGAACACATTAAAAGATTGAACAACAAATTACAAGGAGTTACAGTAGTAGTAGTTTCAGATGTTTTTGAGGAAGGTGCAAAAACAGCAGCAGCACTTTGTGATGGAAAAGTATATACCGATGCAAATGCATTAATCAATGATGCAGAAGTGGATGCCATTGTTTGTACTTCTCCGGGGTTTGCGCATGTAGAAACTGTATTAGCTGCTATTAAAGCAGGAAAACCTGTATTCTGTGAAAAACCATTAGCGACAACTGCTGATGATTGTAAGAAAATTGTAGATGCTGAAATAGCATCAGGAAAACATTTGGTCCAAGTTGGTTTTATGCGTCGTTATGACAAAGGGTATATTCAAGTAAAGGAAGCGTTAGATTCGGGCGAATTCGGAGCTCCATTAATGCTTCATTGTACACATAGAAATCCGGAAGTTGGTACCGATTATACAACCCCTATGGCTGTTCATGATACGGCGATTCATGAAATAGATTGTTTACATTGGCTGGTAGATGATGAATATGAGTCAGCGCAAGTGATTATGCCAGGAAGTACGAAGTATACTCATTCTGAGTTAAAAGATCCACAAATCATGCTTCTTCGTACTAAGAAAGGAATCTGCATTGACGTTGAAGTCTTCGTTAATTGTAAATTTGGTTATGATATCAATTGCGAAGTCGTATGTGAAGAAGGGGTTGTCAAAATGCCGGCACCGGCTACTCCGATTATTCGTAAAGAGGGTAGATTATCTACTGGTATTGAAACAAGCTGGATTAATCGTTTCATTGATTCTTATGATGTTGAATTACAAGATTGGGTTAACAGTGTAGCAAAAGGTGAAGTGAATGGACCAACTGCTTGGGATGGTTATGTGGCAGCAGTGACAGCTGATGCTTTAGTAAGAGCACAGCAGTCTGGTAATATTGAAGCGATAGTTACTGGAGAATGTCCGAAATTTTATAAATAATTTTGGACCTTATCTGAAATAATAAGAAAGTAATAGTTACTGCTATAATTTGAGAATCTTCCTATTAAATGGGAAACGAAAAAGTAGCAGTATAATTGGAGGAGAAAAGGTGAAATTAGGTTTTAATGAAGCTACAGCATTAGAATGTAAAGGTCAATCTTTAATGGCTGACTTAGAAGCATGTGAAAAATATGGATTTGATTATATTGATATACGTTTTGATTGTATGAAAGATTATTTAAAAGAACATACTTTAGAAGAATTAGCAGATTGGTTTAAAAATCATAAATTGAAGCCATGGGCATATAACACATTGATTTTCTTTAACCAAAGAGATGAAGCCGGAGTAAAAGAAATTGATGAAGAAACAGAATTTATACAAAAAGTATGTGCTGCCATTGATATGCCAATGTTGATTACCGTTCCTTCTTTTGATGTGAAAGATCTACATGTAAATGAGATTAAGGAAGAAGCAGTTTCAAGACTACGTTATCTGGCAGATAAAGTGGGGAAAGATATTAAAATTTCACTTGAATTTTGTGGAGCTCCCAATTGTTCGATTAATCAATTTGGTACCGCTTACGAGGTAGTAAAAGCAGTTGACCGTGAAAATGTTGGTATTACCGTTGATACATTCCATTTTCATGAAATGTGTTCTAGTCTAGAAGATTTAGAAGCCGCGGATGGAAAGAAAATTTTTGCATATCACTTAAATGACTGTGAAGATCTACCATTAGGTTCTTGTGGTGACGATAAACGTTTATGGCCGGGAGAAGGTGTTGTCAATCATGCTGGTATAGCGGCAGCGCTAAAGAAAATAGGATTTGACGGTGTTTGTACGATTGAAGAATTCCGACCAGAATATTATCAATTATCACATGATGAAAATGTAAAAACAGCTTATGAAAAAACAAAAGCTTTTGTTGATAAGTATTTTTGTTGAAAAGTATTGGTGAAAATATATGAAACTTAATCAATAGATTACACATTTTGTTGTGTAATCTATTGTTGTTAGTGCTCATGTTTCGAAGTTTTCATGGTTAAATTGTTGCCAAATTGGATATACTGTGTTACACTAATAGTGACTTGTAACTGAATATAAAATGTAAGGAGATGTAAGGGAATGAACAAGCTTTTTGGGTATCCTGAGTATGACAACGAGGGAAAAAAAGTTCTTACTACAACAGACGGTCTATATAAAGACATGTTGATGAATATTACCGTTTATCGAATGAAAAACGGAGATGTTCGTGATTTTTATTTAGAAAATGAAGAACTTGCAGTATTGCTTGTAACAGGTGATGTTGAATATCAATGGGACAAAGAAACAAGAAAAGTGAAAAGAGAAGATTGCTTTAAGGAAAGTTTATATTGTTTACATGTTTGTAAAGGTGTAAAAGTTACGATAAAAGCATTTGGAGATACAGAAATTCTTGTACAATCTACAGAAAATGAGAAAGAGTTTTCAGCTGTATTCTACACGCCTGAAGATTGCGTTGACGCATTAGCAGGAAAAGGCTTATGTGAACCTATGGCGCTTCGTACCGTAAGAACTGCATTTGATTATCAGAATGCACCATATTCTAATATGGTTTTAGGTGAGATCATTGGTCATCAAGGTGGTTGGTCAGGATATATACCTCATCACCATCCACAACCGGAGGTATATTACTATCGTTTTGATAAGCCTCAAGGTTTTGGGGCATGCTTTATAGGTGACGATGTATTTAAAATTAAAGACGGAAGTTTCAGTGCTTTGACACCGGGGGCAACACATCCTCAAGTGACTGCACCAGGATATCCGATGTATGTAGTTTGGATGATTCGACATTTAGAAGGTAATCCTTGGACGGATAGAGTAGATGACCCGGATCATACATGGATGGTAGATAGTCCGATTCAATATCGATAACATTAGATTCTATATATTTATATATTAATAAGAATAAAGAGAGTGAGGAAAGAAATATGTTAGATAAAAATAAAGTAAAATTAGGAATTGCTCCAATAGGTTGGACAAATGATGATATGCCGGATTTAGGAAAAGAAAATACTTTTGAGCAATGTGTAAGTGAAATGGCTCTTGCCGGATTTACAGGTTCAGAAATCGGTGGAAAATATCCAACAGATCCTGTGGTTTTGAAAAAAGCATTGGATTTACGTGGTTTAACTATTTGTAATTGCTGGTTCTCAACTTTCTTAACAACAAAACCATATGAAGAGACAGAAGTAGAATTTATAAAACAAGCTAAATTCTTAAAAGATATGGGTGCGAAAGTAATAGGTGTATCGGAACAAGGACATAGTATACAAGGTACTGATAAATCCATTTTTGAAGAAAAATATGTTATGAACGATGAAGAGTGGAAATTATTATGTGATGGATTAAATAAATTGGGAGCAAAAGCGAAAGAGATTGGAATCTCATTAACTTTCCATCATCATATGGGAACTGTTGTGCAAACAGAAGAAGAAGTTGACAGAATGTTAGCAAATACTGATCCTGAGTTGGTAAGTTTATTGTTCGATACAGGACACTTTACTTATAATGGTGCGGATGCTGTTGCAATGTGTAAAAAATATATTAATCGTATTAAGCATGTACATTTAAAAGATGTTAGACCGGAAATGGTTCAAAAAGTAAAAGATGAACACTTAAGTTTCTTACAAGGCGTACGTTTGGGAACATTTACAGTTCCTGGAGATGGATCTGTTGATTTTGAACCGATTTTTGATATCTTAGCAGAAAACAATTATGAAGGTTATGTATTAGTAGAAGCTGAACAGGATCCTGCTATTGCTAATCCTTTAGAATATGCGATCAAAGCTAGAAAATATATTGCTGAAAAAACTGGATTATAATTATAATAATTTATAAAAAAAAGGGGCAACCTTATTGAAAAGGTTGTTCTTTTTATTTGGAAAAAAAGTAAATTTTGTTAATAATGCACAAATCGATAGTCGGGTGTACGTTAATTTAATATCAAGTAATGCATAAAAGTCCATATTTATGGGAAATATGAAAAATGTAAAAAAAGTATGAATAAAGTATGAATGGAAATAATGCACAAAAGGAGGTGCTCAAAAATGCGTGTAAGTGTTTAGAATTACTAAGGTTGGGATTGACAACTTTATAAACATTGTGCTAAAATATGCCCATGAGTTGATTAATGTTGCAACCAATTACTCAAAAGGCAAAAAAATATGGATTTTCAAATCATGAACGAATGCATGCGTAATGATTCAAAAAATTCAAAAGATGTTCAAAACATTTTTTGCTCGTACTGATGACCTTAATAAAAGGAACGACGAAAACTAAGAGTTACTCTTAGCAATTAAAACAAATTTGGGAGGAAACAAAAACATGAAAAATATTAAGAAATTTTTTGTTTTAGGACTTAGTTTAATCATGGTTTCTACATTTGCTTTTGGATGTGGACAAAAAGATAATACTGATACAAAAGAAGATACAAAAAAAGAAGAAACAACAGATGATACAACTCAAACAAAAGAAGATGATGCAACAGGTGATAAAGCTAAAGCTGGTGGAAAAATTCTTTTTACAATGTCATCTCGTGATCAATTTTTAACTTCTATGGAAACAGCTGCTACAAAATATGCAGATGAAAATGGTGTTGAATTAGTAGTAATGGATTCAGAAGATGATATTACAAAACAGTTGTCACATATTCAAACAGCTGTAACTGATGATTATGATGCGATTATTTGTAACTTAGTTAATACAGACAATTCAGCAGAAATCATCTCAAGTGCTGGTGACCTTCCTGTTGTTTTTGTTAATAGAAGTCCTGGAGAAGCAAACTTAAAAGCAGATAAATATGTATATGTTGGTTCAAATGAATCCGATTCAGGAAAATTCCAAGCTGAATATTTAGCAAAATATTTTAAAGATCAAGGCAAAACAGAAATCAACGCAGTTTTACTTCAAGGTGTGTTAGGATTAGAAAACGTTATCAAACGTACAGATTCAGTTAAAAAAGGTCTGGAAGAAGCAGGAATCAAAGTTAATTACGTATTCGAAGACACAGCAAAATGGGATCGTGCAACAGCTCAAGAAATGTTTATCCAATTCTTAGGAACTGGAAAACAATATGATGCAGTAATCTGTAACAATGATGAAATGGCTCTTGGTGTAATCGAAGCTATGGAAATGCAGGGTGTAGATCCTACAAAAGTACCAGTTGTAGGTATTGATGCAACAGCTGTTGGATGTGAAGCTATCCAAGCTGGAAAAATGGCATTCTCTGTATACCAATCAGCTGCTGGTCAAGGAGAAGGTGCTGTTAAAGCTGCACAAGCAATTGTTGGTGGAGAAAGTATCAGCACAATTGAAGGTGCAAATGACGACAAAACTATCGTTTGGATTCCATTTGAACCAGTTGATAAATCTAACGTAGAAAAATATATGAAATAAAGACCAGAGATGGGCTATTCTTCGTAAGAAGTTATGATATAGCCGGCGAGGGCAGCGATAAGTTGCCCTCGGGCTATGTTTTACGAGAAAGAGAGAGGTGAAAATATGAGCGAATATGTATTGGAGATGACTGATATTGTTAAAGAATTTCCAGGTGTGCGTGCGTTAAAAGGTGTTCAGCTAAAACTTCGTCCGGGAACTGTACATGGTTTGATGGGGGAAAATGGTGCTGGTAAATCAACTTTGATGAAATGTTTAATTGGTATCTATCATAAGAACTCAGGGAAGATTTTATTTAGAGGTGAAGAGATCGATTACCCTGATACACATACCGCACTTGAAAGTGGAATCTCTATGATTCATCAGGAATTGAGTCCAATCCCATATCGTAGTGTAAGCGAAAATGTTTGGGTTGGTCGTCAACCTATGAAAGGCATTATTGTAGATCATAAGAAAATGCGAGAGGATACATTAGCATTATTTAAAAGATTAGAAATTAGTATAGATCCAGATGAAATGATGGGTAATTTGACGGTTGCTCAGATGCAGATGGTAGAAATTGCAAAAGCTGTTTCGTATGATTCTGATATCGTAATTATGGATGAACCTACATCTTCTTTAACAGAGACAGAAGTTGGCCATTTATTTAGAATTATCAGACAGTTACGGGAACAGAATGTAGCAATTGTTTATATCTCACATAAATTAGATGAAATTTTTCAGATTTGTGATGAACTTACTACAATGCGTGATGGTGAATACATCGCAACAGATAGGGCAGAAGATATTACCATAGACGAATTGATTCAGAAAATGGTTGGTCGTGAAGTAAATGAAATGTTCCCTAAAGTGGACTGTCCAATAGGTGAAACTGTTCTAAAAGTTGAGAATCTTAGTGCAGGAAAAGCTGTAAAAAATGTTTCATTTGAACTTCGCAAAGGAGAAATTCTTGGTTTTGCAGGTCTTGTTGGAGCAGGACGTACCGAAACGGTAGAAGCAATTTTCGGTATGCGCCATAAAACAAGCGGCAAAATATACAAGGATGGAGTGGAATTGAATATTAAGCATCCAGAAGACGCAATTGGTAATGGAATTGCTCTTCTGACTGAAGATAGACGCGGAAATGGTATTGTTGGTGTTAGAAGTATAGCGGATAATACAATTCTTGCAAATTTAGGTGCGTATGGTTTTCCATTAAATCATAAAAAAATTAGAAAAGATGTAGATGAATATGTTGCAAAATTGAATGTCAAGACACCTAATAACGAACAGTTGATTATGAACCTTTCTGGTGGTAATCAACAAAAAGTACTAGTTGCTCGTTGGTTATTAAAGAATCCGGATATTCTTATAGTAGATGAACCAACTCGTGGTATTGACGTTGGAGCGAAATCAGAAATTCATAGTTTAATTACGAAGTTAGCTGGTGAAGGAAAAGCAATCATTTTAATTTCTTCAGAGTTGCCGGAAGTAATGGGAATGTCTGATCGGATTTTGGTTATGCATGAAGGAGAAATGACAGGTATACTTTCTCGTGATGAGTTTAGCCAAGAAACAATTATGAAATATGCGACAGGTGAAGTGTAAGAAAGGAAGGATAAAATATGTCTAAATCATTTGATTTCAAAAAATTTTTAAGTAAGAATTCTATTTGGATTGTATTAATAGTTATGATTATTGCAATGACCTTTGCGTCACCAGTATTCATGACAAGTGGAAATCTATTCAACATGTTAATAACAGAATCAGTTATTGGTATACTTACAATGGGTATTGTTTTTGCAATTCTTTCAAAAGGAATTGACCTCTCTCCAGGTGCGATTGTAGCTTGGACAGCAGCTGTTGCTGCTTCTTTGGCACAAAATCCGGATTATTCAGATAAAAAGTTTAAAAATTTACCGGATTTACCAGTAATATTAATTGTTTTAATTGCATTAGCAGCAGGTACTGTATTTGGTTTAATGAATGGTCTCTTAATTGCATATACAAAAATTCCAGCATTTATTGCTACATTAGGTACTCAGTTAATCGCACGTTCATTAGCATACATTTATACAAATTCATACCCAATTCCTAATTTGAAAAGTAGTTTCAAAACATTAGGTCAAGCAAAGTTTTTCGGTTTCTTACCTTCGATCGTACTGTTCTTTATCGTTTTTGTATGTATTGCAGGTTTCATGTTAACACAAACTCGTTTTGGTAAAAACGTTTATGCAATCGGTGGAAATGATCAGGCAGCAAGAGTTGCAGGTATTAATGTAGAAAAGAATTTAGTAAAAGTTTATACATGGGGAGCGTTCTGTGCTTCTATGGGTGGTATCTTATTAGTATCTCGTTCCGGAGCAAGTTCTACTACAATGGGTCTTAACTATGAACTTGATGCTATTGCAGCTGCAACCGTTGGTGGTACCTCTCACTCTGGTGGTATTGCTCGTATCTCAGGTGTTATCGCTGGTATCTTAATTCTTGGTATCTTAAAGAATGGTATGTTATTACTTGGTGTAAACTCATACTTACAACAAGCACTTAAAGGTGTTATTATAATCGTAGCCGTTGTATTCGATATGAGAAAGAATGTTAAAAAATCATAAATAGTGTATAGAAAAAGAGTAGAAACTTATGTTTTTACTCTTTTTTTTAAGTATAAGTTTTAATATAAGAAATAAAAAATCTAATTTTTAGGGCTAAGTAAAAATTTACTAAAATATTTATATGAAAAAAGGTTGAAAAAAATTCCTTTATGTGATAAAATCTATACAATTTGAGTACTTGTATGGCAAGAATATTATAAACTAAATCTTGAATGGTAGAAATTAATATTTCTTCTTAAATAAAAAGGAAAAAAGAGGCCTCTCTTTTTTTTTTTAAGGCAAAATATTGATATATTAGGTAAACAAGTATCTAAATTGAATAGATAGAAAGGGTTAGAGTGATAGAATGAAAGCTTTTCTTATACTTGAAGATGGAAATGTATTTACAGGGACCAGCATTGGAGCGCAGAAGGAAGTTATAAGTGAAATTGTATTTAATACTTCAATGACAGGTTATTTAGAAGTTCTGACAGATCCTTCCTATGCAGGACAGGCTGTAGTTATGACATATCCTTTAATTGGAAATTATGGGATATGTAATGAAGATATGGAGTCATTAAAACCTTGGCCGGATGCTTATATTGTTAGAGAATTGTCTAGAATCCCCAGTAATTTTAGGAGCGAAGATAGTATTCAAAATTTCTTAGAAAAGTACGAAATCCCAGGGATCGCAGGGATAGATACCAGAGCCCTTACTAAAATTTTAAGAGAAAAAGGGACCATGAACGGAATGATTACCACGAACGAAGATTATGATTTGAATGAAATTATTCCGAAATTGAAAGAATATATTGCAGTCAGTGTTGTAGAAAAAGTAACATGTAAAGAAAAGAGAATTCTAAAAGGAGCAGGTCTAAATGTGGCACTAATGGATTTTGGTGCGAAAGATAATATTGCACAGTCTTTAAATCGAAGAGGATGTAACGTTACTGTTTATCCAGCCTTAACAACAGCAGATGAAATTATGAAATCAAATCCTGATGGGATAATGCTTTCTAATGGACCTGGAGATCCAAAGGAATGTAAGAGCATAATTAATGAAATCAAAAAGTTGTATCAATCAGATATTCCAATTTTTGCAATTTGTTTAGGTCATCAGCTAATGGCATTGGCTACTGGAGCTGATACTCACAAAATGAAATATGGACATCGTGGCGGGAACCATCCTGTCAAAGATTTGGAAACGAACCGAGTTTATATTTCATCTCAAAATCACGGTTATGTAGTAGATGTTGAAGGACTTGATTCCAATATTGCTGTTCCGGCATTTGTTAATGTGAATGATGGAACCAATGAAGGATTAAAGTATAAAAATAAAAATATTTTTACAGTGCAGTTTCATCCGGAAGCATGTCCCGGTCCACAAGACTCAGGATACTTGTTTGATAGATTTATAGAAATGATGGAGGGATCTAAATAATGCCAAAGAATCCAAATATAAAAAAAGTATTGGTAATCGGTTCTGGTCCAATCGTTATTGGACAAGCGGCAGAGTTTGATTATGCAGGTACTCAGGCTTGTCGATCATTAAAGGAAGAAGGAGTCTGCGTAGTATTAGTAAATTCTAATCCGGCAACGATTATGACGGATAAGGATATTGCAGATAAAGTTTATATAGAACCACTCACAATAAAAGTGATAGAGCAGCTTATTATAAAAGAAAAGCCGGATAGCGTTCTTCCAACACTAGGAGGACAAGCTGCTTTGAATTTGGCTATGGAGTTAGATGAATCCGGATTTTTGAAAAAGAATGATGTTAAATTAATTGGTACAACACCAGAGACAATTAAAAAGGCAGAAGATCGATTAGAATTTAAAACTACTATGGAGAAAATCGGGGAACCTTGTGCGGCGTCTTTAGTGGTAGAGGATGTAGAAGCTGGAATTGCTTTTTCAAATGAAATTGGATATCCGGTCGTTCTAAGACCTGCTTACACATTAGGCGGAAGTGGTGGTGGAATCGCAAATAATGAGAATGAATTAATAGAGATTCTATCGAATGGTTTAAGATTAAGCCGTGTTGGTCAGGTTTTGGTAGAACGCTGTATAGCTGGATGGAAAGAAATTGAATATGAAGTAATGCGTGACGGAAATGGAAATTGTATTACCGTATGTAATATGGAAAATATTGATCCTGTAGGAGTTCATACAGGAGATAGTATCGTTGTAGCACCATCTCAGACGCTCGGTGATAAAGAATATCAGATGCTTCGTACTTCAGCATTAAATATCATTAATGAATTAAAAATTACAGGTGGCTGTAATGTTCAATACGCATTACATCCAACAAGTTTCGAATATTGTGTAATTGAAGTAAATCCTCGTGTAAGCCGTTCTTCAGCGTTGGCTTCGAAAGCGACCGGTTATCCGATTGCTAAGGTTGCGGCCAAAATTGCACTTGGTTATACCTTGGATGAAATTAAGAATGCAATTACAGGTAAGACATATGCAAGTTTTGAACCCATGCTTGATTATTGTGTTGTTAAAATACCGAGACTACCATTCGATAAATTTATAACGGCAAAAAGAACCCTTACGACTCAAATGAAGGCGACCGGTGAAGTTATGAGTATCTGTCCGAACTTTGAAGGCGGACTTATGAAAGCATTAAGATCCTTAGAGCAGCATGTAGACAGTTTGATGTCCGTTGATTATACAGGGTGTACAGAGGAAGAAATTATACAAATGCTTTATCGGGTAGATGATCGAAGAATTTTTGTAATCGCAGAAGCTGTACGTCGCGGAATTACCTATGAAGAAATCCATAATATTACAATGATAGATATTTGGTTCATTGATAAGATCGCAATACTTGTTGAGATGGAAAATCGCTTAAAATCAGAAGAATTAACAGTAGAATTATTAGCAGAAGCAAAAAGAATCGAGTTTCCAGATCATGTGATTTCGCAGTTGACAGGAAAGTCAGTGAATGAAATTAAAACAATGAGGAAAGAGAATGGAATTGTTGCAGCTTTTAAGATGGTAGATACCTGTGCAGCTGAATTTGAAGCTTCTACACCATACTATTATTCTTGCTTTGGCGGAGAAAATGAAGCAATTCAAACTAAGGATAAAAAGAAAGTATTAGTTCTGGGTTCCGGTCCGATACGTATCGGTCAGGGAATCGAATTTGATTATTGTTCGGTACATTGTACATGGGCGTTTAGCAAGGAAGGCTATGAGACTATTATTATTAATAATAATCCAGAAACAGTAAGTACAGACTTTGACATTGCAGATAAGCTTTATTTTGAACCATTGACCCCTGAAGATGTAGAAAGTATTGTTGACATTGAAAAACCTGACGGAGCAGTTGTTCAGTTCGGTGGACAGACTGCTATAAAATTAACACAAAGTTTAATGGAAATGGGTGTCCCAATTCTTGGTACCTCTGCTGAAAATGTAGATGCAGCAGAAGACCGTGAGCTATTTGATAAAATTCTCGAAGAGTGTAGAATTCCAAGACCATCAGGTGGAACTGTATATACAGCTGAAGAGGCGAAGAAGGTTGCGAACGAACTTGGTTATCCTGTTCTTGTACGGCCTTCCTATGTACTAGGTGGTCAAGGCATGCAAATTGCCATTTCAGATGATGAGATAGAAGAGTTTATGGAGATTATCAACCGCATTGCACAGGATCATCCAATTCTTGTTGATAAATATTTAGTTGGAAAAGAAATTGAAGTGGATGCTGTATGTGATGGAACAGATATTTTAATACCGGGAATCATGGAACATATAGAAAGAGCCGGAGTCCACTCTGGAGATAGTATTTCTGTATATCCGGCTCAAAGTATTAGTGAAAATGTAAAGGAAATTATTACTGAATATACTAGAAGATTAGCGAAAGCTCTACATGTAATCGGTTTAATAAATATTCAATTTATCGTATGCGGGGAAGAGGTTTATGTAATTGAAGTAAATCCACGTTCCAGCCGTACAGTTCCTTATATCAGTAAAGTAACAGGAATTCCGATTGTAGATTTAGCGACCAAAGTAATCATAGGCAATACAATCAAAGGCTTGGGCTATAACCCTGGGCTTCAACCGGAAGCGGATTACATCGCAATTAAAATGCCTGTATTTTCATTTGAAAAATTACGTGGTGCTGATATCAGTTTAGGACCAGAAATGAAATCCACTGGTGAAGTTCTGGGAATTGCTAAGACGTTCCATGAAGCATTGTATAAAGCATTTGCAGGTGCCGGTATGAATTTGCCAAAACATAAGCAGATGATTATGACAGTAAAAGATGCAGATAAAGAAGAAGCAATCGAAATAGGCAGAAGATTTGAAGCCTTAGGGTATAAAATCTATGCTACCAGAAGTACTGCAAAAGTATTAAATGAAAATGGAGTAAATGCATATCGTGTCAATAAAATCTCACAAGAGTCTCCTAATGTTATGGACTTAATTCTGGGACATAAGATTGATTTGGTGATCAATACGCCAACGCAAGGACGAGATAAGGCAAGAGATGGATTTTTAATTCGCCGAAATGCGATTGAGACAGGTGTTCATTGCTTGACTTCATTAGATACTGCCAATGCATTATTAACCAGTTTAGAACATTGCAATGATAATTTGACTTTGGTTGATATTGCGACAGTGAAAAATGTATAAACTTTAACTATATTCCCATAAAATGCTTTGTTTCAACGATTATGCCAAACATTACAATGAGCCTTAAAGCAAAACGAATATCAGGAGTGCCTTCTATTCGTTTTAAGTCTCATTTTCATGGCATAAGAGTTTCAACAAATCATTTTATGGGAATTTAAACGGAAGGTTATGGTTCCGTATAGAGAGCATGTTTTTACAAAGAGAAAATGGTGGGGAACTTATTATTATTTCATTTAACTTCATTTAAAAAGAACTGTCTATGAAAAGTAGTCTGATAATTAAGTTGATTCGTTTAAATATTTAATCTTGGAAGATGTTAACAAGTTTGTTATAATATTGACGAGGGAATAAAGGACTAGGGGTAAGTCTGAGTTTATATAAGGAAACTCTGTTTATTTTAAGATTTATATAAAAATATCAAAACCTTACATAACTGTTTCCAACAGTTATGTATTTTTATTTTGGAGGGAAAAATTAAATGGAACAATCAATGGAAACAGAAAAAAATTCATTACAAATAAATTTGAATCATTTAACATCAAATAAAACAGCAAGTACTGCAATCCTTACAAAAATGCAGGAGCAACGTGGGAAATTAGTTGCACAAATGAACTTAATCTCAAATTTGCAAGAAGATGTCAGGCAATACGATATGAGCAAAAATGATTACTGGCAGGGGCAGAAAGAAGAGATGGCGGAAAATTTACAGAAAGTATTGGAAACGAATCTAACTGATTATTATGATGCTTGTGATACCTTAAAAAGCCAGATAGATTCCGCAATTTCAAGAGCAAATAATTCTATTACAAATATACAGGCACAGATAGATACAACAACGACGCAATTGGCATCCATAGAAAAAAATCAAAATTAGGGGGAGACATTATGAGCAGTAAAACAAGCGGCAATGAAACGAAAATTGATAAAGAGTCTTATCTATTAATTGTAAATGAGATTGAATCTGCTGCAGAGGAACTTTTAGCAGAAATCATAAATGATAAAATAAAGTCTCCGGGCACACAAACCGTACAAAAATACATAGAAGCCCATAAGCATATGATACAGATTATAAAAAAATACAAAATGCATATGAAAAAAGTTGTTTCGGTTATGGAAAAATCGGAAGCGAGGATAAGAAAAATCGATGAGGAAGCATCTGTAGCAGCGGCAAATGTTGAATAGTACATACATTAGATAGTGTTAAATGATGTATGAAAACTATAATTACTTAAATAAGGGGATATAGAATGCTTTATATAGAGGAAAAAAAGGTAAGAAAATATTTCGAAAATTATAGTACAGATTGTACTACTATTAATAAAAAAATAGGAAAGCTACAGACAGCATTGGAAAAATTCATTGCTTTTGATGAGTATTCAGGAAAAGAAGCAGAAAGTGCCAAAGCATTCATAAAAAAAGTAGAAAAGCCAATGGCAGAAGACATTAAAGTGGCGTTGAAAGAACTTAAAAAAATGCAGAATACTCTCTTAGAGGAATTTAATGAAGAAGTAGATTCTTCTAAGAGGGCAGTCATTTATACGGATAAATTGGATATCATTAAACAAGACTTTGAAGATTTCGCGGAAGATTTCAACACTTATAATCAAGAGGTGGAAGCAGTTTATGAAATATTAGAAAATGATTGTTCTAAATTTGGAACTTTTTCAAAACCGGATGAGACACAAGCGAAAAAGACTTTTTTTACATTAAATGCTTCGTCAGACAGTTTTTCGTTCGCACTGCCAATCGGGCTTGTTTCTTCTCACAAAAAAGATCTTCAATCATTTGAATATCAACATAGTAATGATATTTCAGGGACATATTTCGAAACTATATGTAACAGCTTAGAAACATGTATCGATACCTGTAATGCTCATTTAGATAGTGATGAACCGGTATCTTCTATTTATAACTCATTAAATAAAGTCTATTATAATAGTGATATGGAAGAGTTAGACAAGTATGATGCATCCAAGGTAAAAGATTATATTAATTGGTTAGATTCTCTTACGGACGGAAAATTAAAGAAAGTAATTTATAAACTTTGCGACGGCTTAGTAAGTTCGGGGCTAATAGAAGATTTTATAAAGTTATACGAAGGTTTACCGGAAGGAATGCGTGGAAATACGCAGGCAGTCATAAATTTGTTAGTTGCTTTTTATGCAAAACATGAGGAAGAACTTTACAATCTTCCTATATGGCATGAGGTTTTAGCAGAATTATTGGGATTCGTTTATGATCCGGAAACAAAGTGCTATCATACCAAAGAAGGATCACTCCAAAATGCGATGGGATTTGGAGATGGGTTCGACAAAATAGGTCCACTACTTGGTATGGATTTGGCAGAGACTCCTGTAATATTTGAATATAATAATAGATTTTATCTTTTCGAGCCATGGGTAGGAAAATATGGATATGGAACCTGTAGTGGTGGAGAAATTGGGATTTATAGTTTAAGTAGAGAAGAATATCAAGAATTCCAAAAAAATGGTGATATGGTATTTTATCAATGTGCAAAAGAATACGAACAATTTAAAATGCAATATGTAATTCGAAATAAGAATACAAAAGAAGTAATCAGTAGCAAAGACTCATCCCAAGGGAATGGAGATGGTACAGATTTCTGGGGCTTGGCAATTAAGACAAATGATCATACCGATAAAGATGATTTGGAAATGGTGGGAACTATTAGTCATGATGATGTTGAGTATTTGAATGAGTTGTGTAAGAATATGAATCAAGATAAAATTAATGCTAAGCTTAATGAAAAAAAGAAAACAATATCGTTTACGTATACTTATAGTGAGAATAGTAGGAGGTAATAATGAAACGAATTAAAGTAGTACTAAGTTGTATAGTGCTTACGGTCTTCATGGCAGGGTGCAGCAGCATAGGTAAAATGGTTCATGAAGGAACCAAGATAGTGCAGAGTGTTAATGGAGAAAGTGAAGAGGAGAAAGAATTGCGAATGAAAGAAATTACATTAAAAAGTTCTATTATTTTTGGTTGTTTAGAACAAGTAAAAGAAGAATTGGATAAGGGTGTTGATATCAATATGACAAATGTTTCAAAAGATCGTTTAAACCCTGAAAAAAGTCCTATCTGGATGGCTATATATAGTTCAAGATATAAGATAGTAGAATATTTAATCAATCGTGGAGCAGATTTAAATTATAGCAAAAATATTAAAGGGGAAACAGTATTTACGAAAATGATGGATGATCAATACTGCTATGTAAAAAAGTTTTTACCAATGCTTATTGAACATGGGGCAGACATCAATGCTACTTCAGATGGAGATTGGACTCCTTTAGAAACCCTAATTGTTTCAGATAGAATACCGGATATTTATAAGATAGAGTTAACTGATGAATTAATAAAAAATGGAGCAGAAGTCCGAATGGAAGCGCTGGAATCTTTAGTGGATTCTATGTCGGGAAAAGCTGGAGATACTATTGGAGGTACTGGCTGTATGGGTAGCAAAATTATTCCCTATATAGAACAGATTGTGAAAAAACAAAATGACCTTTCGATATCAAATATAATGCAGGTTGCAATAGAAGGAAATTCCAAAAAGGTATTATCTTTAGTGAAAAGAGGAGAATATGAAAGAGAAGATCAGGATAACCAATGGAAGCTTTGTGGAGCTGTTGCTGGATATTGCAATATAGATGTATTGAAGGCATGTATAGAAAAAAGTAAGTTTAATGAATATCAGATGAATTCTCTTCTGCTTATTGCATCACGTGGAAATCAATTGGAAAATGTAAAGTATCTTATTGAAAAAGGGGCGGATATTAATTATTTAGTTGATGAAAAAATTTCCCCTCTTGTATTAGCATTGTTAAATAATAATACAGAAATTGCGGATTATTTATTGGATAGCGATGCCAAGATAGTGAATAGTCAATGGTCAGATGCAATTTCACAAGGTAAAAGTGAGGCATGTGCGGCAGCCTTAAATGAAAATAAAGAGATGTTAGAACGCATTTTAAAAGAAAATGAAGGATTGCCAAAAGATGAGCAAGAAGCTATTATTAGCCAGGTATTTCATTTATGTGCTTATTTTAATAAAGAAGAATTTGCAGAATATTTGTTCGAGAAGGGATACGGAAATAAGGTAAGAAAAGGAATTTTATCGGATATTTGTTGTGAGGAGAACTTAAAGATAACGCAGATGTTTGTGGAGCATGGAATAGATATAGAGGGAGATGGTGGTGAAAGTTCAGCATTGAAAACGGCGATTAAGTTTAGTACTCCAGAGGTAGTAAAAGTTCTTGTAGATAATGGAGCTAAAATAGATTATGGTTCTGTTTTGTACGCTATTTGGAGAGGAGAAATGGATAAGATTAAGTGTTTGGTAGAGGCAGGAGCCGATTTGACCATGATTGATGAAGAGGGAAAGACTTTATTGGAGAAATCAAAAGAATATAGTGAGAATGTGAAACAGTATTTAATTGAACATGGTGCGAAGTAAAAAATTTAAATAAGATCAATTATATTTATATAAGTAGCTCTAATTTTTCTTTCCGCTTGAAATCAATATGCGCTGACAAGAAAGCTAATATATTAAACGTTGCAGTTACTAGGGCTAAGTTTCGCTGTTTAGTTATTGGTGATAAACAATTATGGGAGAATATTAATAACTTTAACACTGCTCTAAAACTTTTAGACAAATATTAAAATTTGTATTATTATATCTTTAATAGAATTAATAGGTTTTCAAGTATAAAAAAATAGTATTAAGTAATATATGAAAATACATAATAGATACTGAAAAATAAAAATTCTGCCAATTAAAAAAAGTCCAACAGCCACTACCAGCAAGTTCCCCTTCTGTTTTACTCGCCTACTTGAATGTATCTAGGGAATCTTAGTTCTGGCTCTGGATGCTTTTGTCTGGAAATCCCACCTGTTTGAGAGCAGCATGCTCGAGTTTGGGAGTTCCAGACACGCTTTTTGCATCCAGAGCCAGAACTTAGAATCCCTTAATATATGAAAACAAGAGAAAAACAGAAGGGGAACTTGCCCCCCTACTGGGGAGTAAACGTCTGAACCTCTAAATCCCCATCAGTTGAAATATAATAAATAGGAGTATCTTGTCTAAATTTTTGAAAAAAAATCATTTTAGAAGTCACATTAATATTAGTAAAAACCCCTTTTTTAATAAGGATAGGATTGGCCCCATCTTTTTCGCAACGGTAAAGTCCATAATTATTTTTTTCAGCAGTTTGATAATAAATATTGTTATTGCAGATATTATAACAGTCAACTCGGTCTGATGTTAGTTGTTGTACTTCTTTTGTATTTATATTATAGCGACAAAGAGTATAATTCTGATTACAATTTATAAAATAGATAAACTCACCATCCGGTACTATAAAAAATGAGTTTTCTGAATAAAGCTTTGAAGTATCTTCAGTAATTGGATTGTAAAGAAACATGTGAAGGTTTTCTATTACGTTATTATAATAAAGTCCATTTTTAGAGATTCCGGTGGGAATTACGGGCTCTTTCAATAATTGCTTTTTTTCAGTTCCATCTATTTTGACCTGGTAAAGCGAAGCAATATTTGATTTGTCAAAATGCTGATAATATAGATAGTTTCCAATCAGTGCCGGATATTGTGTAGGCTCAGAATCTAAGACATTTAAATTTTTACCATCTAAATTGGTTCGACAAAGACTTTTTGTATTTATTTGTAGAAATGAAAAATCAGACTTATTACCTTGGTTATTTCGAGAATAAAATATATAATTACCATATACATTGATTCCAGAAACTTGATCAGAGTTAAGAATGGTAACATTGGAACCATCGCTATTCATTACATATAAAGCATTATTATCATATGGATTACTGAAATAAATCTTATTCTTATATTCACAAAATAATCCTTTATTGTTTAAATTGCCGGGTGTATTTCCTAAGGAATCTTTAGGATTGAAATGTGTTCTATTAAAAAAAACAACTGTTATTATCAAACCACCTAAAATCAAAATAATGGAAAATAGAATAGTAAGAGTTGATTTTAAGGAAAATTTTTTTTTCTTCATAACTGCTCCTCTCAAAATTATCTGTTAGTTTTTTACTAATTTAATTATAGAAGGATAAATCAGAATATGCAAGTATTCTATTCTAAGTTGAACATTTAATTAAAACTTGCGGTCATACAGCATTTTGTTATATATTATAAGTAATGACAAAGATACAGTGAGTTTGGTAAGGTGCAACTGGTTTTTAGAAACGTTACAAGAGAAAGCGGGAGGAAATACATCATGTTAGATTTGCAAGAAATAAGAAACGAGATCGATCAAGTTGATCGTGAAATAGTAGCTTTGTATGAAAAGCGAATGGAAATGTGTAAAAATGTTGCTGAATATAAAATACAGACAGGTAAAAAAGTATTCGATAACGAGAGAGAATTGATAAAAATACAAAAAGTTAGAGAATTGGCGAATAATGACTTTAATCGTCATGGAGTGGAAGAATTATTTGAGCAGATTATGGCTATGAGTCGGAAACTTCAATATAAACTACTGGCAGATCAGGGGGTAACAGGAAAACTTCCTTTTATAGCAGTTGATTCAATCCAAGATGAAAAATCAAGAATTGTCTTTCAGGGAACAGAAGGGGCATATAGTCAGCAGGCAATGAAAACATATTTTGGTGAGGACATTAATAGTTTTCATGTCGAAACATTCCGAGATGCTATGGAAGCGATAGAAGAAGGTGCCGCAGATTTTGCAGTTCTTCCAATTGAGAACTCATCTGCGGGAGTCGTTTGTGAAGTTTATGATTTATTGGTAGAGTTCGAAAATTATATCATAGGAGAACAGATAATAAAAGTAGAACACTCTCTTTTGGGAGTTCCGGGTGCCAAAATCGAAGAGATAGAGACGGTTTATTCACATCCACAAGCATTGATGCAGAGTACTAAATTTTTAAATCAGCATAGAAACTGGAAACAGATCAGCATTCAAAATACTGCAGTTGCTGCGCAAAAAGTTTTACAAGAAGGCGATAAGACACAGGCTGCAATTGCCAGTAGTTATGCTGCCAGTCTATATGGGTTAGAAGTATTAGAAGAAAAAATTAATTTTAGCAGCAATAATTCAACTCGTTTTATTATTGTAACGAATCAGAAAATCTTTTTAAAGAATGCCAAGAAGATAAGTATATGCTTTGAAGTACCTCATGAAAGTGGATCACTATACCATATGCTTTCTCATTTTATTTATAATAATCTGAATATGAATAAAATTGAATCAAGACCTTTAGCCGATCATAATTGGGAATACCGCTTTTTTATTGACTTTGATGGAAATTTAGCAGATGGAGCAGTGAAAAATGCATTACGCGGCTTAAGGGATGAAGCTAGAAATATGAAAATTCTAGGCAATTACTAATAAAAGAAAAGTAGAGGTGGATATAGAGTGACAACTTTTGTAGCGATAGAGATAGGATCATACGAAATCAGTATGAAAGTATTTGAATTATCGAAAAAAAATGGTATGAAAGAGATAGATTATATCCGTCATCGAATTGAACTTGGAAAAGAAGTTTATGCAGTCGGTGCAATCGGTCATGAGCAGATTGATGAATTATGTGATGTGTTATATGAATTTACTCAAATTATGAAGGGATATCAGATTGACGCTTATCAGGCACATGCAACAAGTGCAATTCGTGAAGCATCCAATATGTTAATCGTTTTGAATCGTATTAAACTTAGAACGAATCTGGATGTTCATGTTTTGAGTAATTCTGAACAACGTTTCTTACGATATAAAGCAATTGCATCTAAGGAAAATGAATTTAATAAGATGATTAAAAATGGAACAGCTATTGTAGATATTGGTGGAGGCAGTTTACAGATCTCACTTTTTGACAATGACAGTTTGTTTACAACGCAAAACCTTCGTTTAGGAACATTAAGAATCAGAGAAGCACTTGTTGATATCGAAAGTGAAACGATTGACTTAAGTTATCAAATAGAAGAATTAATTAATTATGAGCTCTTTGCATTTAAGAAAATGTACTTAAAAGACTGTGAAATAAAAAATATAATTGCAGGAGGAGATGTGGTTACTGAAATAATTCGAAAGATTACAAGAGGAGAGGAACAAGATTTCATTACAAGGAAACAATTGATGGAATATTGGGAACGATTGAATTATCACAGTAAAAAAGATTTAGTAGAGAAATTAGAAATTTCATCAGAGTCGGCTTCGTTAATTTTACCTGCGGCAATTATTTTTAGAAGAATTATTGAAGAAATGAATGCAGAAGTGATATGGATCCCGGGAGGAGCCTTAACGGATGGAAGTGCATATGATTATGCACAGCAAAATAAAATTATTCAAACACAACATAACTTTGAGAATGATATTTTAGCAGCGGCAAAACAGATTGCGAAAAGATATATGAGTACAAAAAGTTATATTAATGAGATAGAAAAATTGGCATTGACTTTGTTTGATGGAATGAAGAAAATACATGGATTGGGCAAAAGAGATCGTTTGTTGCTGCAGATTGCAGCTTTGCTGAATGAATGCGGGAAATATATCAGTTTGTCTTATTCTGCAGAATGTTCTTATAACATTATTATATCGACAGAGATTATAGGATTATCACATTTGGAAAGAGAAATGATTGCTAATATTGTAAAGTATAATACCTTGCCATTACCGCCACAAAAGGAATTGGCTAATAAACTAGATTCAGTAAGCTATCTGCGTGTAGCAAAGTTAACAGCAATTTTAAGGGTATCAAAAGCTTTGGATAAAAGTCATAAAGAAAAATTTAAGAACTGTAAGGTGGTATTAAAGGATAAGACATTACAAATTGTTGTAGATACGATGGAAGATATAAAACTTGAACGTACATGGTTAAAGAAAAAAGCAGAATTTTTTGAAGAAGTTTTCAGTCTACAGCCTATTATTAAACGAAAGAAAAAAATGTAGTTAAATACTTCATTACAAAGGGGGTAATCTGATGGAAGAGATGTTGAATTTTACAAAGGAAGAATATTATACAAATCGTGAAATAAGTTGGATAGGGTTTAATGATAGAGTATTAGGTGAAGCCAGGGATAAGAATAATCCACTATTTGAGAGAATTAAATTCTTAAGTATAACGGCTTCAAATTTAGATGAATTTTTTATGATACGTGTTGCTTCTTTAAAAGATATGGTACATGCAAAATATACAAAAAAGGATATATCCGGCTTAACGGCCAGTCAACAACTGGAACAGATAAATAAAAAAACTCATGAATTGGTTTCAACTCAGTATTCCACATACAATCGTTCTTTGTTACCTTTATTAAAGCAGAACGGATTACATGTATTAAGTGAGCACGAACAATTAAATGAAGAACAGGCAAAATATGCAGATAAGTTTTTCAAAGAAAACGTTTATCCCGTATTAACGCCTATGGCAGTAGATTCATCAAGACCGTTTCCTCTAATAAGAAATAAATCTCTTAATATCGGTGCTCTGCTATCAAAGAAGAATAAGAAAGAAGAATTTGAGTTCGCTACCGTTCAAGTACCATCTGTTTTAGACAGAATTGTCTTGCTGCCAAGTAAAAAGGATGAAGGTAAGACAATTATTTTACTAGAGGAAATTATAGAACGAAATATTCAAAAATTGTTTTTAAATTATAATGTAGTCTGTGCCCATCCATATCGTATTATGAGAAATGCAGACTTAACAATTGATGAAGATGAAGCGGCTGATTTATTAAAAGAAATTCAGAAACAATTGAAGAAAAGGCAGTGGGGCGAAGTAATTCGTTTAGAAGTGGAAGATAAAATAGATAAACGGCTACTGAAGGTCTTAAGGAAGGAACTGGAAATTCGTGATGAGGATATATACAAAATTAATGGTCCTTTGGATTTGACATTCTTAATGAAAATGTATGGAATGCAAGGGTTTGAAACATGGAAAATGCCAGAATATATCCCTAGACCAGTACCTGAAATACAGCCGGGAGATGATGTGTTCCAGCAGATTCGCAAAGGAGACATCCTGTTACATCATCCATATCAATCTTTTAATCCGGTAGTGGATTTTGTAAGACAGGCGTCAATGGATAAAGATGTTCTGGCAATCAAGCAAACACTTTATCGGGTTAGTGGAAATTCACCTATTATTGCAGCACTTGCGCAGGCAGCTGAGAATGGAAAGCAAGTTTCCGTATTGGTTGAATTAAAGGCTCGTTTCGATGAACAGAATAATATTGTTTGGGCAAAAATGCTTGAAAAGGCAGGATGTCATGTTATTTATGGTCTAGTGGGCTTAAAAACTCATAGTAAAATAACGTTAGTTGTAAGAAAAGAGGAAGATGGAATCAGGCGTTATGTTCATCTGGGTACGGGAAACTATAATGATAATACAGCCAAAATTTATACAGATTTAGGTCTATTGACTTGTTCAGCAGCTATTGGTGAAGATGCCACTGCAGCTTTTAATATGTTATCCGGTTATTCAGAACCATTATCATGGAATAAACTATCGGTTGCACCTTTGTGGCTAAAAAAACGATTTCTAAGAATGATACAAAGAGAAACAGAGAATGCGAAACAAGGAAAGAAAGCACATATTATTGCAAAAGCAAATTCTATATGTGATAGTTCTATCATAGCAGCACTGTATGAAGCTTCTTCAGCAGGTGTAAAAATTGAGTTGATTATCCGAGGCATTTGTAGTTTAAAAGTTGGTATTCCCGGTATCAGTGATAATATTGAAGTTCGCTCAATTGTAGGTAATTTTTTAGAACATGCCCGAATTTTTTATTTTTATAATGATGGACAGGAAGAAATTTATTTGGGAAGTGCAGATTGGATGCCAAGAAATTTAGAACGCAGGGTAGAAATCATGTTTCCGGTTGAAGATGATAAATTAAAAAAGAAAGTGATCCATATTTTAAAAGTACAGCTGAAAGATAACGTAAAGGCACATATTTTGCAGCCTGATGGGACTTATCAAAAACTTGATAAGCGGGGAAAACAGCTTATTAATGCTCAGGAAGTGTTTTGTTTGGAAGCGGATGAGATAGTGGAATCAGAAGAAACGTTATCTAATGATAGAGTTTTTGTCCCTTCTGAACACCATGATATTTAACAAATAGCTGCTTTTATATTATCTAGTACTTCGTAAGGAATTTTTAATCCTCCTGTACCAGAACCAAGATCAATATCCGGTTTATTGGAGCCGTGAAAGTCAGAGCCTCCTGAGATAAGTAGATCGTAATCTCTTGCCAGTTGTCTCATATTACTTTCATCAAAGCCTTTATTTCTAGAATAAATGGCTTCCAGCCCCATTAATCCGGATTCTTTTAAAGAAGATACAAGAATTCTTAATTCGTTCTTACTTAGACTGTAAAGCAGTGGATGAGCCAAGATAGGAATTCCTTTCGCTTTTTGTATCAATGCGATTCCCTGTTGTGGGGTGACTTTTTCACGAGGAATGAAATATTTGCAGTTATCTCCGATATACTTATGAAATGCCTGTTCCATGCTTTTGATGTATCCATGTTCTAAGAGATAACGTGCTACATGAGCTCTGGTAAGTACAACATCTGAACCAAATCTTTCTTTCATTTGTTTTAAGGAAATATCAAATCCGGCTTCTTGGTTTAATTTTAAAATCATTTTTTCATTACGTAAATCTCTAGAATTCTGAAATTGTTTCAAAGATTTCAGAAAATCAGGATCTTCCCAATTGATAAACAATCCAAGGATATGGACATCTTTTCCTTTATATTCTGTCGAAAGTTCTATGCCTGAAACCAGTTCCATATCATATTTAGAAGCAGCAGCAAAAGCACTTGACAGACCATCGACGGTGTCGTGGTCTGTCAAGGCAAGAGCTTTCAAGTTTTTCTTTTTTCCATAAACGATAATCTCTTCAGGAGAATAAGTTCCATCGGAGGCATTTGAATGTACATGTAAATCGATATAATTCATTTGAAAACTCCTATCGTTATTATTAATCAAGATTTAGCTTATTTTTCATAATATATTTGCTGATGAAGTAATAAATACCACTTAATATAATAGAAAATACTAAGGAAACAGGTATCGTTATTTGATAAACTTTTAAAACTTCAGCATTACTTATTTGACTCATATTAGATGTTATAGAACCAATAGCGACCATACCGACTGTAGATATTGTTTGAATTATCATGTAAATACCAACATATGCTAATATAGCTCCTAATACTTTATGTTTTGACATAAGCTGTCCGATACAAATACTTACTGTAAACATTAAAATTGCTGATAATATGCATACAAAAATATAAAAGATAATAAAGAGAACGCCCCCAAAGCCTGAAAAACCAAGGACTTTGTCTAAGCCATTATTCAAATTCGGAATTAATTCTGCAATACTATCCATTGTTTTTTCGTTAAATACTAAAATAAATACCGAAAGTATAACTGATACCGTATTAATTAAACACCAAATAAAAGCTACTCCAATTTTTGAAATTAATAGCTGATTTGTAGTTACAGGTAAAGTAAAAGTTAAATATCCCTCATCTGAAAATAAACTTTTATAAAATCTTACAACTATTATTACAAAAGTTATAATAGATGTAGCTATTATTAAAATGGTATAAAAAGTCATAGACAGTATAGCTAGTGCGACAAAAGCTTCATTTTCCAATAGACCTGTACTTAATAGGATTTTCCCCATAACCGTAACAACAAGTAAAATTAAGTGTAAAGGAAGCAGCCATCTGGATGTAGCCTTCCATTCAGCTTGAAATAATTTTCCTAACATTTGAATACCTCCCTAAAGATTGAATCTATCGATTTTCCTTGTTTTTCTCGCAAATCTTCTACAGAAGAAGTAAGTCTGATATGCCCGTTTTGAATAAATACTACTTCATCTAAAATATTTTCAATATCAGAGATAAGATGAGTAGAGAGCAGGATAGTAGCCTCTTCATCGTAATTGCTGATGATGGTATTCAAAATGTAATCCCTGGCTGCAGGGTCGACTCCGGCAATTGGTTCATCTAAAATATAAAGATCGGCTTTACGGCTCATTACAAGAATCAGCTGCACCTTTTCTTTAGTACCCTTTGACATCGTTTTTAATTTATCAGTAGGATTAATTCCTAGTTTACCTAACATTGAATAGGCTTTTGTAGGATTAAAATCCTCATAAAATGTTTTGAAAAATTCAATGATATCATTAACTTTCATCCATTCGTTCAAATAAGTTCTTTCTGGAAGATACGATACTATTTTCTTTGTTCCAACACCAGGTGTCATTCCGGATACGGTAAGTGTGCCGCTATTTGGAGTTAATAAGCCGTTAATAATCTTGATCAGTGTTGTCTTTCCACTACCATTAGGACCTAATAATCCAATGATACGTCCTTTTTCTAAAGTTAAATTGATATGGTCCAAAGCAGTTTTGGTACCATACATTTTAGTTAAATCTTTGCATTCAACTAAAGTATTCATAACTATTTCCCCTCCTTGATTCTCTGTTCCAATAGAGCAATTGTTTCTTCTTTTTTAAAGCCTAATTGTTCCATATGTTTAAAAAATTCATTGATTTGCTCAGCAGCTAATGAGTTCTTTAAATCATTTATCATTGTAATATCCTCCGTTATAAATCTACCACTGGTTCTTTGAGAATAAATTAAACCGGTTCGTTCTAATTCAGATAGAGCTTTTTGCATTGTATTTGGATTAACAGATGCGGTTGATGCAAATTCCCTTACAGAAGGGAGTTTGGTACCTGGCTCATAAACACCGGAAATTATATCCATTTGAATATGTTCAATAATTTGTGAATAAATTGGTCTGTCAGAATTTAAATTCCAACTCATAGGTATCACCTCTCATTTCTTGTATCACTGTATTAATTGTATAATACAATAATACGCAAAAAAAAGTGTTTTGTCAATAACTTTTCATAAAATTAATTAATATTTTCTAAAAAAGAGATTAACTTATCATTATCTTCAGGATTCATAATACAGAATCGGATAAATTTATTATCTAAAAATGGAAATGTAGAACAGTCTCGAATCATAAATCCTTTACGAATTGCTTTTTCAAATAAATCCTGAGAGGTTATATCATTATCTAAAATTTGCAGTAAAATAAAGTTTCCGGTAGGGGGGTAGACTTTATAGTGAGGGTTTTTTGACAGATGTTCAAAGATTAATTTACGTTCTGAGGATATTAATTTTTTGGTCTGCTGAATGTAATCGAAGTCGGTAAACATCAGCTCACCGGCAGCTTCAGCCAGACTGTTGATCGTCCATGGATTTTTTCGTTGATTGATAGCTCGTATCAAATCTTCGTTACCACATATCGCATATCCTAAACGAAGTCCAGGGGCAGCAAAAAACTTAGAAACTCCACGTAGTATTATAATATTATTATAATATCTTGTAAGCGGAATTGCAGTGATATCCTGCCAATTATCAGCAAATTCTACATAAGTTTCATCAACCATGACATAGATGTCATATTGTTTACAGGCATCTAATATAGCTCTCATATCTTTTTGAGAGACTGAACTGGAAGTAGGATTATTAGGATTGCATATTACAATTAAATCGATACTATCATTTAATTGTTCTATGAAATGAGATACATTTAATCGGAAATCATCTGATTCCTTTAATGGATAATAAAGTGAAACACCTCCGCCAAGGGAGACTTCACGCTCATATTCAGAATAAGTAGGACCTAAAATAAGCGCCTTTTTGGGACATCTTATTTGTATAAAGATTGAGATCAATTCTGTGGATCCGTTACCTACTATAATATAATCTTTATCTATACCGACATATTCTCCAATACAAGTTCGTAAATTTGTATAGTCTCTGTCCGGGTAGGTGGAAATTACATCAATTTTTTTAGATAAAGCTCGTTTTAATTTTGGAGAAATACCTAAGGGATTTACATTAGCACTAAAACTAACGATCTGCTCTTTTGGAATCCCATAAATCTGCTCTATTTTTTCTAAATCGCTTCCGTGAAAGTTCGCTGTTTGTGTCATAATACTTACCTCTATTTCTGTAAACTTAACTCAATACTTTAAATGGTTGCACTTGTATTAAAATTAGTGTTATAATTCATTATAAGTATTTTCGGGAAAAAAGCAACTCAATTATAGAATATAAAGTGGGTGGAGACTTTGTACAGAAGTATCAAAGAATTGGCAAATGGGATATTTCAATATGAAAAACCTAGAATCAAATTATCAGATAATCAAATCATCTTAAATATTCCTTCCGGTAGTGTCGGAAAAGGGAAAGTTCAGATTCAGGAAGCCGGAGGAAATAAAATCAAAGGAATCATTTATTCATCCAATCCGAGGATGATTTGTTTGGTGACCCGGTTTGAAGGAGAAAATGTTGAGATACCCTATGAATATGATACCAAAGGATTAGTCGGTGGAGATGTTCAAAAGGGAAAATTTTATATTGTCTCAAATGGAGGAGAATATACGATCCCATATGAAATAATGGTTGAATCTGTATTTGAAGTATCTTCTATTGGAGAAGTAAAGAATCTTTTCCATTTTGCTAATTTAGCCCAGACGAATTGGGATGAAGCATTTCGTGTATTCTATTCGAAAGAATTTGCCCAAATTTTTGAGAAGAATGAGAGAGAATATAAATTATTGTATGAGAGTTTTTCATCCAGTGCAAAAAACGAACAGAATATGGAAGCATTTCTAATAGCGATAAATAAGAAATCTAAAGTAGAATTTCAATTAGATAATGCCAATCCGGAAATAATGTTTGAGAATTTGGAAGAAAATATTTCTGAAAAAATAGTGATAACGAAAAACAATTGGGGATATTTGTATTTAGAAGTGAAAACAGATATGCCTTTTATCCAAATCAGTAAAAGTGTAATACAAACAAATGATTTTGTTGGTAAGAGCTGCATATTTGAATATATTATAGAGTTTGATAAATTACATGCAGGAAAAAACTTTGGGAAGATTACATTCTCCTCAGCCCATCAGTCAATTTCTTATACCATTTGCGTAAAAAAGGAAAAAGATGAAGCAGAACGTACGAAAACGAAAGAAAACAGTATAAATTTACGCAAGCTTCTAAACAGATATATTCAATTCCGTATGAAAAGCATCTCAGCTGCAACATGGGCAAAGGACTCTCTTACTTATTTAGAGCGTCTACATAATTTAGAGGAAGATAATCATTGGTATGAGTTGTTTCAAGCACAGGTCAGAATTATCAATCAACAGGTAGATGATGCCAGATGGTTATTAGAGCGTTATGCACTTGAAAATGAGAAGAATGAACAGAATCCGGACCAATATGGTTACTTTTTATATTTAACGACTTTATGCAATCCGGAAAAAGAATATATTAATAAAATCACACAGGAAGTGCAGATGCTGTATCAAAGAAATAGAAGCAGCTGGCGTTTATTATGGATTTTATTATATTTAGATGAAGAGTTAGAAAATAATAGAAATAAGAAACTCCAGGAAATTGAACAACAAATCGAAATGGGATGCAGCAGTCCGGTATTATATATAGAAGCATATTATGTACTATTGCAAGACTCTTATATGTTAAATCGTTTAGGAAAGGCTCAATTAAAAATAATTTCTTGGATTATCAAACAAGGTGCATTAAATCAGGAAATGGCCGGACAGCTTTTTCATCTAGCTTCTAGAGAAAAGAAGTTTTCTCCTTTGTTTTATCGAATTTTGGATATTGCTTGTGAGAAATATGGGAATAAAGAACACGTAGGAATTTTGTGTGGATATCTGATAAAAAATGATATGTGTCATAGTAAATATTTTAAGTGGTATGCAAAAGCCGTTGAATATGATTTGAGGATTACTCGTTTATACGAATATTTTATGATGTCTCTGGTAGAGAATGAGGAAATTGAAATACCACAAATAGTACTTATGTATTTTCAGTATAACAATCAATTAGATTATAGAAGAAAAGCTTTTTTATATGCCTATATTATCAAAAATAAAGAACGACATGAAGAAATATACCGAAATTATCGTCCTATTATTGAGAGATTTACAATTGATCAAATATTAGAACAGCATTTAAATGAGAATTTGGGCTACCTTTATAAAAACATACTTACTGATAAGATGTTGACAGTAGAGTTAGCAACAGCTTTGTCACATTTGCTATTTATGCACAAGATAATTTGTACCAATAATAATATGAAATATATTGTCGTGAGTCATTCTGCTTTAGAGAAAGAACAAGTCGTTCCATTAATTGATGGAAAAGCATATATTAGTATATTTACAGACGATTATGAGATTATGTTTCAGGATAAGTATAATCGCAGATATGGAAAAGAAATTAGTTATCAATCAGAAAGTTTATTGCCAAGAGATTCTTTATATCAGGAGTGTTTAAAGCTTTATCCATATTCCGTTGAATTGGCACTTTATTATTTTGAGCAGAAAAAAACTTTTAAAATACAAGAAGAAAATAATTTAAATATACTCTTTTTTATAGAAAAGTCGTCCTTGATAAAGGACAAATTCAAGAAAGATATCAGAACAGAAATCATTCAATATTATTATCAAAATTATGGTGAGTATACAGAGAGAGCAGAAGAATTTTTCTTACAATTAGATGATAGCAAATTGGATATTAGTGAAAGAGCAAAAGTAATTGAAATATTAATTATGAATCGACAGTATGAAAAAGCAATGGAAAAGATCAGTCAAAATGGATGGCATAGAATTTCTGCCAAATTACTTCTTCGATTGTGTACAAATTTTATTATAACTGAAGAAGAACAGTCCAATGAAAATGAATTTCTTGTTACGCTTGTATATGCTTGTGTGAAGAAAGGGAAATATAACGATATTATTCTTAAGTATTTAGTGAAATATTTTCAGGGAACTTTAAGTCAGATGATTGAAATCTGGGAACTCGCCAAACAATTTGAAACGGAAACCATAGAACTGTCACAAAGAATTATAATACAAATTCTTTTTACGAAAGAGTATACATCTAAAACGGATAAAATTTTTGAAGACTACTATCATAATGGAGCTGGAAAAGTAATTAAAATTGCCTATTTTGCCTATTTTTCTTATGAATATTTTGTACGGCAAAAGCGATTACCGGAAAATTTTGATAACTATTTGCTAAAAGAATATTTAAGAAAAGAAGAGTTAAATGAAATATGTAAGTTATGTCTTTTAAAATCTCTATCAGAAAAACAATTGAATGAACAAGAAGAAAATGTTGTAAAGGAGCTTTTGGAAGAATATATTGGAAGAGATCTGTATTTTAAGTTTTATCAAAATTTTCCTATAAATATAACGAATCGTTATCAATTAAATGATAAACTATTTATAGAGTATTCAACAAATCCAAAAAGCAGAGTAGAAATACATTATATGCTACATAGTCAGGAAAATAAAAATAGTTCTTTTATTGTGGAAGACATGCCTCTTATGTATGAAGGGATTTTTGTTAAAATGATCACTATGTTTTTTGGAGAAAATTTACAGTATTATATAACTGAAATATCAGATAAAGAAGAAGTGATTTCGGAATGTACAAGCATAAATAAAAGTGATCTGCCTGTTGAGCAAAAAGAAAGCAAATATGATTTGTTAAATGAAATCATTTTAAGTGTTACATTGCAAGATGACCATACTATGATTCATATGATGGAACGGTTCATGGAGAGAGAGTTCATGTCAAAGCATGTATTTAACATTAGGTAATCAGGAGGAATAAACATGCATTCTTCACGGGAAGAAAATCAATTATATATTGGATATGATCTGAATGACAGCTATGTTCAAATCAGTTATTTGGATCTTCGTATTAAGGAACCAAAATCTCTTAGTACTGTAATTGGAGGGGAGCAGTTACTGATACCTTCCGTTCTATGCAAGCGAAAAGGAATTGGGCAGTGGTATCATGGAGAAGAGGCAAAACGGGTTGCAAAAAGTGGAGAAGGAATCTTAGTAGAGCGTTTGGTTGATTTATGCAGGCAGACAAAAACGATTGAGATTGATGGCGAAACATTTGAAACGATAAAACTTTTGTCTTTGTTTGTGAAAAAGACTTTGAAGCTTTTGAATACGGTAGGGAAGATTTCTCAAATACAAAAATTTGTTTTTACGGTTGAAGAGCTGGATGATAAAACATTTCAAATAATGGAAGAGCTGCAGGAAAATATTCAAATTTCAAAAGAATGTTTTCACATACAGGATTATAAGGAAAGTTTTTATTATTATACATATAGTCAGTCTACACAGATTTGGAACAATGATGTAGAACTATTTGACATGCAAGATAAGAAATTAGTTTCTTATAGTATGAGAAGGAATAATAGGACGATACCTCAAGTAGTTACAGTTGAGGAGAACGTTTTTGGTGAACTCACTGCATTAGATTTAGGAGAAGAAAGCCTAAGTGAAGAAGAAATAAACGAAAAAAAGGGCAAAATATTTGAAAGAATTATTAATACGGTCTTTCAAAAAAGAGTAATTTCATCAGTATATTTAATCGGAGATCAGTTTGAACAGCCATGGGCACAAAATTCACTTCGGTTGTTATGCAAAGGCAGAAGGGTTTTCCAAGGTCAAAATCTATATACAAAAGGTGCTTGTTATGCAGCGTATTTTTTAACACAAAAAGTTTCCTGGAACAAAGTATACCTAGGAAAAAACAAGGTACGATCTAATATTGGAATGATGGTAAATAATAAAGGGAACTGGGAATACTTATCATTAATTAGTGCAGGTATTGACTGGTATGAGGCATTTGGTTCCTGCTTTATTATTTTAGATGAAATATCAGAGGTTGAGATTCAAATTCATCCGATACAAAGTACGGAAAAAGATACGAAAATATTTGAGTTAGACGGTCTGCCGAAACGACCGAACAAAACAACCAGACTAAAAATAGAAGTAAGTTTCAAAGAATGGAATGTTTTATCTGTAATTATAAAAGATATGGGATTTGGAGATTTTTATCCAAGTTCAAATAGAGTATGGAGTTTTACAGAGACGTTATAGAACCGATATCATATTAGAAAAGAGGGATGTTTTTTGGAGGGATTAATATACTGTAGTCAGACATTAGCTAAGAATCCTTATTACATACAAAACATTTCAATGAATATATATTCCATTGAAGAGCTCTGTTATTATTTGTGCAATAATTTATATCTGATAGATCAAAATATTAAAAGTGAAATGCTTTGCCAATGGATTGAAAATGAAATTGGAATGAAAAAATTAGCCGCAAAATTACGTCAATTAGTATTTGGATATGGAACAGACAGCATGTTTGTTGGTTATATCTTACGCTCTATACAATATTGTGAAGAAGAAAAGATTAAAGAAATAGAAGAAATATTAGAACAATTAAATAATAAATCAGAACACGAGAAACGAAAAATAAGGGCTGACAGACTTTTTCAAAATGGTAAATATATAAAAGCATTGATTGAATATAGAAAAATACTTGATGAACCAAAAGAACGAAATACACCCAAAGAATTATATGGAAAAATTTATCACAATATAGGAACTGTTTATGGAAAAATGTTTTTATATCAAGAGGCAATGGAATCTTTTAAGAAGGCCAATGAAGTTTTGAATGATGAAGAATCTAATTATGCTATGAATTGGTGTTTATATTATTTGGAGATGCAGGGGAATACTGTTATTGAGGAAGAGGATGAAAGTAAAAACGATAAAATAAAGCAGTTAATCAGGCAGAAAAGACAGGAATTGATGATGGAATTAAGAAGTACCCAGGAATATCTTCAATTGGAGAATCTAAAAAGTCTTAAGACGCAAGGAAGAGTGAATCAATACCAGGAAGCTGTGATAAATATTTTAGAACAATGGAAGAATGAATATCGTAAAAATACAGATTAAAAGGATAGATGTATGAAATTTTGGAAACGTATCTTTAAAAAAAATAAAAAACAGTTAAATAATGAACCTATAGATCAGATGGAACAACAGGTTGAACACTATGCTTTAGACAGTCTTGAGCAAATCATTGAATTTGTTAGTGAATTGGATGAAGTGAGCTTAGAATATGAAAACGTGACTTCTTACTTGAATGATATGCAGATTATTGATCAGATACCGGAGGAAATGCGAGTAGAAATCAATTGTGTTGCGGAAGAAATCATTAAAATAAAAGATAAACGTAAGGAATTTCAAAATTCTACAAATAAACTTACTCAAATGCAGTATATGGAAATTGAAAAGTTCGAAGATGAAATGCCTGCGTCCATAAAGAAATTAAGAGATAATGAATCTTATTTGTCGGCAGTAAAACGGGATATGCATCATGTAGAAGGTGAGAAAGGTGCCTGGGATTATGAAAGAAAGTATCTTTTAGATGAACAAAAGCTGTTGCAAAAATTGTTGTTTTTTATCAGTAGTATGTTTATTGTAGTATGTGCAGTAGCTTTCCTATTACAGACTTCATATTATATGGATTTGAATATGGTTTATCTTAGTGCTTGCTTTGTAGCAGTTATAACTGGCTTTTATATATTTTTAAGAATTCAAAAAAATTCATTGAAAATTCAACAGGTCCAGGTCAATTTAAACCATGCAATTGTAGTTTTGAATCGTATTAAAACAAAGTATGTAAATTTTACAAATGTAGTTGAATATACTTGTGAAAAGTATTCCGTTCATAATGCTCATGAGTTACAATATTTATGGGATCAATACATGTTGATGAAAGAACAAAGAAAAGCTTATAGCCGAACATCAGGAGATTTAGAAAAGTTAAATCAAAAGCTGATCAGGTCACTGCGTCAATACAATATCAATGATACCGGAGTATGGTTATATCAAGTCGAAGCATTGGTAGATAATAAAGAAATGGTTGAGATACGTCATAACTTAATTCTTCGCAGACAGAAGTTAAGAGCCAGAATCGAAAGTATCAATAAAAAACTGACAGAATTAAAAGAAGAAGTAATACAGTTTGTAAAAGAAAATCCATCCTATCGAAAAGAGGTAGAAGAAATTCTGAGTTCCATTGACAGTTTTGAAGGGATATGATAGTATAATATAGCGATTTACTTAGGTAAATTAGTAGTGTAAAAGAGTCATACACACTTAGGAGGATTATATGAAGAAAATAGTTGTTTTAGGACTGGCACTTATTATGGTTGTGTCATGTTTAGGCGGGTGTGGGAAAAGTAATAAGAAGGCAGTATCAGAGGATACTTTGATTGTAGGATTCGATTCCAATTTTCCACCTTATGGTTATAAAGATGATAAAGGCGAATATGTTGGGTTTGACTTAGATTTAGCAGCAGAAGTTGCCAAAAGAAGAGGCTGGGAATTAAAATTACAACCCATTGACTGGAATTCGAAGGATATGGAACTGAATTCTGGAACGATAAACTGTATCTGGAATGGATTTACTCTTAGTGATGAAAATAAAGATAAATACACATGGTCTAAACCATATGTAAATAACAGCCAGGTATTTGTGGTAAAGGCAGATTCAGGAATTAAAGAATTTAAAGATTTAGCTGGAAAAGCTGTTGCAGTTCAGACGGCATCTTCCGCATTGGAAGCTTTAGAGAGTGATGATAATAAAGAATTAACTGCATCATTTAGAGAGTTAGTTAAAGTTGGAGATTATAATAATGCATTTATGAATTTGGAATCCGGTACTGTAGATGCAATTGCTGTTGATATAGGAGTTGCTAAGTATCAGGTTGAAAATAGAGATAATAAATATGTAATTTTAGACAAGGTATTATCACCTGAACTTTATGCAATCGGGTTCAAACTTGGAAATACTGAATTAAAAGATAAAGTGGAAGATACTTTACTTGAGATGGTAAAAGATGGTACATTTGATGAGATTGCAAAGAAATGGGATCTGACAGAGAGTGTTATACTTGGCAAATAGTAAGAAAAAGGAGCTGTTATTGACTTAGCAGCTCTCTTATATTGCAGAAACGATTGAAGAATGTTTATGGGAGGAAGTTTCATGGATTTAAATACGATTCTACTAGAACTTGCAAAAGGAATGCAGGTTTCTATAGAAATTTTTGCTTTTACGCTAATATTTTCATTGCCTTTGGGTCTGGTTATTTCATTTGGAAGAATGGCAAAGAATCCGATTATTAGTACGGTAACCAAATTTTATATTTCAATTATGAGAGGAACACCACTCATGCTTCAGTTAATGGTGGTTTACTTTGGTCCGCATTATTTATTTGGAATGCAATTAAGTTTGTCATATCGATTCGTAGCTGCTATTATAGGATTTTCTTTGAATTATGCAGCGTACTTTGCAGAAATATATAGAAGCGGGATCGAATCAATGCCAATTGGACAATATGAGGCAGCAAAGTTGTTAGGATACAGCAGGCAGCAGACATTTATAAAAATAATTTTACCCCAAGTAATTAAACGTATTCTTCCTTCTATAACGAACGAAGTAATCACACTAGTAAAAGATACATCCTTAGTCATAGTTATCTCAGTTATGGAAATGTTCAGTTATGCTAGAGAAATTGCATCGGCGCAAGGTATCATTACTCCATTTATAATTGCAGGTGCATTCTATTATTTATTTAATTTATTCGTAGCTTTTATTATGGAGAAAATTGAGAAGAAGCTAAGTTATTACCGTTAGGAGGATATTTATGAATTTGTTAGAAATGAATCATGTACAAAAAAGTTTTGATGGTCTAAACGTACTAAAGGATATCTCCCTATCGGTAAAAGAGGGTGAAGTTTTATCCATCATAGGCCCTTCCGGTTCAGGCAAGACAACATTATTAAGATGTGCTACTATGCTAGAAACTATGGATGCGGGTGAGTTGAATTATCTTGGGAACAAAGCTGTATGGAATAATGAACATGGAAAAGCAGTTTACGCTACAAACGAACAGTTAAAAAAGATAAAAGAATATTATGGATTAGTATTTCAAAGTTTTCATTTATTTCCGCATTATTCTGTAATTAAAAATATAACAGATGCGCCGATTCATGTACAAAAGAAAAGTAAAGAGGAAGCGTATAGAACGGCGAGAGAATTATTGAAGAAAATGGGATTAGAAGAGAAAGAAAATGCATACCCATATCAACTTTCCGGGGGACAGCAGCAAAGAGTAGCGATTGCAAGAGCCTTGGCATTAAATCCAAAAATCTTATTTTTTGATGAACCAACATCGGCCTTAGATCCGGAACTTACCGGTGAAGTCTTAAAGGTGATTCGTTCATTGGCTGATATGCATATGACAATGGTAATTGTAACTCATGAGATGGCATTTGCACGCAGCGTATCGAACAGAATCATTTTTATGGATCAGGGTGTAATTGCAGAACAGGGTACTCCTGAGGAATTATTCAATTCTAAAAACATACGTATGAAAGAGTTTTTAGGCAAGTTAAATGAAGATAATTAATAAAAAAATGGAAGGCAACTATTCTGAAAAAATTTCAAAGAATAGTTGCCTTATTTTTATATATAATTGATAGAAAAAATTCATAACATAATCAAGTGAATTTTGCTTGTTTTGTCGAAATTTGTCTGTTAGTATGAGAGTGTGTGAATATATAAGAATCATTAGATTAAGAAAGAGGTGTTGTTATTGAAAAAAGACAGAATTTTTAAAAAGACAAAAAGGTTATTTGCTTTGTTTACATGTTTTTTAATGATTGTAACAAATTGTATGGTATCTTTTGCAGCAGATACGATAAAAGCAAGTAATACTCCGGTCGAAGATTATGGGATTTTGACATCTGTTAAGATAACGACAGATTCAGAGGGTAAAAACGAAGTAGTGAACGGTCAGAAGGTGCATATTTATGGTTCCGTATATGTAAATTATACATGGAAGTTGAATGGGCATACTTCGGGAGATATTGTAACATTTGATTTGCCCGATTCTCTTAGCGCAGGAAGTAAGGCGATTAGTTTTTATCTCTATGCCCCGGATGGAGTGACAAAAGTAGGATTGGTAGAGGTACCAAAAGATTCAAATCATGCAACAGTCACGTTTTTAGACGATCCTGACAAAGATGGTGATTATTTAAAAGATCATACAGGGATAACGGGGACAATGCAGTTTGCAGCAGTTTGGAAATCAGGAATTGAAACAGGGAAAAAAGAAATTACTTTTGTTTATGATACAACAAGTAAATCCTATAACATTGATATTTATAATGACCAGGGAGATGATGCTCCAATTTTAGAAAATATTAATAAATGGGGATTTTATTATAATGATGACGGAAATAAATATGTGTCTTGGGAAGTTGACATTAACAGTGCACTCAAATCCAATGTTGATTTTTCAAAAGGTACTTTTACAGAACAATTAGGACCTGGACAAAAATTAATTGAAGATTCGATAAAAATTGTAAGGCGATATTGGGATAGTAGTTCATCCTCCTATAAGTTTGAAAGATTGCGTATGGATGGTAAAGATTATCCGGCATTTACCCAATACATAAAAAGTTTTACAATGACGCGTGATGCCAACAATAATGCGACAGGTTTCTATATTGAATTTGTTGATGGTCCTATTAACGGTGAGTTTATGTTTGGCTTTGATTCAGTGACTTTAGATGGTGTCAAATTAGGTCCAACAGAATATACGAATTATGCTAAGTTTACGAAAAATGATAGCGAGGTATATGAAGTAAATGTAAATTCCATTGATCGTTCCGGCAGAGGGGATGCAGTGGGGTATATGACTAATGTTAAACTCAAGAAGATAGATGAAGCAAATCATAGTGCATTGGCAGGAGCCGAATTTAAATTAGTCAAAGGAACCACAGAAGACGGTGAAATTGTTCGTGATCATTTAATCACAGATACAAATGGCGAAATTAAAATAAATTCATTGAGTGAAGGCACTTACAGTTTGGTGGAAACGAAAGCACCTATAGGTTATAAACTGGATACAACGCCTCAGACATTTGAAATTGATTATAACAAGGCAGACAGTAATCGTAATCTGTATATTGATTTGTTCATGACAAATGCTTTACTGGATAATTCCATTCAAATAACAAAGAATTATGAAGAGTCTGATGAAAAATTAGAAGAGGAAGATTTAGCAGAATTTACCATTTTTAGAGAAGATGGAACTGTTGTAGGTAAAATGAATCGAACTGGGAATGTTTATACTTATAAAAATATTGTTGCAGGTTCCTATTATATAGAAGAGACAAAAGTTCCGGCTACTTATGTAAAAGCAGAAAAGTTATATTTCATTGTAAATCCGGATCGTTCTATTCAGATTACATATGCTGGTACATCAGCAACAAATGTCACACAAGGCAGTCAATATGATGTCAGTGCAATAATCGAAAATAAAATTCATCGTGGACGAATTACTTTAGTAAAACATGAATTCAAGAACCGGGATAAAGAATTACAGGGAGCGATATTTAAATTACAGAAAAAAGAGTTGGGGACCTATGTGGATGTAGAAGGAAAAACAAACCTGATTACTGATAAAAACGGAAAAATCGTAGTGGAAGATTTACTTCCGGGTGAATACCAATTTATAGAAACAAAGGCTCCGGAAGGTTATCTTTTGGATAAAACGCCGATCGTATTTCAAATCGGTCCAAATAGTTATGAAGTAGTTACATATAAAAGCAATAGGAAAAAATTAGTACCAAAAGTAAAAGGATCTAAGGAGTTAAATCCAAATATAAAAGAGACGAAGACAACTAAAACGACCAGTCAACTTAAGGCAGCTACAACAGGAAATAAAGTTACTGCACCAAAAACAATGGACAATGTAAATACATCGGTATGGATTGTTTTATTCGTATTTAGTTCTGGGTGTTTATGTTTACTTAGAAAGAAGAAAAAAATATAAAAATTTGCATAAGGAGGTTTTATGCAGCAAGATATAAAAAGAAATTATTCACAAATTTCTATGGTATCAGGTATTTTAAGTATTGGTTTCTCTTGTACCGGTTTCAATATTATTTTAGGTATTATAGCTATTGTTTTAGGCATATTAGGAAGAAGAACAGTAGATAATAAATTAGATGGAAGATCAATTGTTGGAATTATTACCGGAGTTATAGGAATACTGTTGACTTTTGTTACTATATTTATTTTTATTAAATTAATAAATAATCCTTTAGCTGGGCTGCCGAAATATTGGATTAAATAAAATTATAATATTTATTAAAAAAGGGGCTGTGAAAAA
>NZ_QRCT01000048.1 GCF_003363435.1 Anaerosacchariphilus polymeriproducens | reverse complement strand
ATGTAAGCAAGTGGGAACCTGTAGTTGATGCTTATGGAGATTTAAAAGAGTTTATATGTAGTTGTGGAAGAGGAAGTAAAGAAGCATCAAATTATTGCCCTAATTGCGGAACAAAAATGGATAATTCTAATATTGAAAAAGAAATCAAAGAAGCTATTATCAATGCATTAAATTAGAATTCGGGAGGGATAAAGATGTACGATATTAAAATAGAATTTACGGATGGAACGGAAAAGATAGTGGAGAATGTGGAAGATTGTGAATTAAATTTTAAAACACGTTGTTTCAGCATTGAGAAGGGTGATGACAGGTATTTCGTTCCATGTGAAAACGTTAAATATATAGGCAAGATTTAGAGAGTGAGGTGTAATAGTATGGACACAAATAAAATTTTTACAAAACCAGAAAGACCATTCTTAGTTGTTTCACACTTTGATAGAAGCGAAGAAATAAACATTGCGTGGTGCGAAGACTTAGAAGATGTAAAAGAACACATTAATGGTTATAAAGCCGATTTTAAAGATTTTGTGGTTGATGATATTATTGAGATTGGTTCATGTAGAAGATATTTAGATAGTGAGGTGTAATATGACAGCAAAGGAATACTTATACCAGTTAAAGGATATAGATGACTTAATAAACAGCAATCAGGAGGAAGTGGACAGGCTTAGAGCGTTAGCCACTAACATATCTGTTACATATTCAGACGAGCCACACGGAAGCGGGACAAGTGACAAGGTAGGGAATACAGTAGTAAAGATTGCAGACCTTGAAAATGAGATAAACGACCTGATAGACGAATTAATAGACTTAAAGAGAGAATCAATAAGCATCATAAAGCAGATAAAGGGCATAAGGGAAAGAACAATATTGATTAAGCGGTACATAAATAATAAGACACTGGAACAATCAGCGGTTGAGATGGGAATAAGTTATACATGGACGAAACAATTGCATGGAATAGCGTTATTGGAATTTGATAAGCTAATGAAAGTTAGTGTACGAAAGTGACCATGAGTGTCTTGAAGTGCAATGATATACGTGAGATAATGATAGAGTAATAATAAAACATGCAAGATGTTCCCGAAAAACAGAAAAGCATTTCATATTATTCTTACATCCTCCCTAAAAAGGCTATGCGTTAAAAGCGTGTAGTCTTTTTTATTGGTGTGAGACGCTTTGTTGTGTCGGGTTAAATAAACATTCAAAAAATGTCGAAGGTGGGATAGTGACGGATGTTAAAAGAAATAGAATTTGAAATAAAGAAAGACAGTCGAGGATTTATATTAATACGTAAGGATGGAGAATACTCAATGCATGCACATTTGAAGAACAAGAACACATGCAGGACACTAATACACTTGATACATAATAGGCTTCTCCCTAGAAGTAAGTATTTACAGGGAAGTTGTAAAAGGTTATTGACGGATGAAGAATATAGTCATCTTAAGGAAAAGAAACAACAGTATATAAATATTAATAAAGGAGTCGTGAGAAAATGAATATAGGTGTATTTTTAATATATGTTGTAGTTTATGCGATTATGTGTCTTTTGATGTTTAGGAAAAATATAATTATTGACGAATTGAATCATGAAGCAGAAAAAGACTTGGAGATAATTATTAGGGCATCAATACAAATCAGTGCAATGGAGCAAAGAATAAAAGAGCTAGAAGAAGAAATAGAAAGGTTAAAGGGGTGTAAATAATATGAAATTGTTTGAATCAGAAATAGGAAGTTTTATAAGACCAGATGTGGGACCAGCAAGAATAAACACAATTAAAGAACTAGTTGAATTAAGAGAAGATAACGAAAAGCTTAGAAGGAAAAACAAAAAACTCAAGAAGAAAATAAAAAAGCTAACAGAGACAAAGGAGCGAAACAAACATGACAATCATAGCTTGGATACTTGCTACATTTTACTTAGCAGTAACATATGCGGAGATAAAGGAACTATTGACAGAGAAGAAAGAAGGGGTATTTAGGTATGTGGTCATGATTACTATTTGCATTATGTCCTTCTTATTATGTTTAGATAAGATAGTAGGGTGATAACATGGCAAGGTTAAAGTCATGTCCATATTGCAATAGGATACATGCATCTGACTATATATGCCCAGAGAAGGCTGCTAAGATTAAGGAGAGACAGAGTAAGTACAAAACAACGAGCAAGGATAAGTTCAGGTGGTCTAATGCATGGCAGAAGAAGCGTGAGCAGATAAAGGATAGAGACAACCATCTATGTGTAGTATGTAGGCAAGAGAACAGATATACATATAACAACCTTAGCGTGCATCATATAGAGCCATTAGAAGAATCATATGATCTAAGACTAGATGATGATAACCTAATAACACTATGCGACATGCATCATGAGCAGGCAGAGAAGGGCGAGATAAGTAAGGAGTACTTGAAAGAATTAATAAAAAGGGAATAGTGTTGTAAGTTTGTATTTTACGATTTAAGACATTTACCGATTTAAACGAGGTGTATGTCGAAAAGAATCCCCCCGACTACCAGAGAGGGAAAATATAAAGCCAGAAAACACCGACAGCCCCCATCAGAAAATAAAATATTCCCAAAATAGGTTTTGAAAGGAAGTGAGAAAATGTCGAGACCGAGTAAACCATATGCGGTTATTTCATCCGAGAATAAAGCGCATAGAACAAAGCGAGAATTAAAACAGAGAGAAGAAGGCGAGAAAGCACTTATTAGCGGTGTTGCGCTGAAAGAACACGACAATGTTAAAAAGAATTTAATAGCACATAAGGAGTTTAAAAGGCTTAGTGATATATTCAAGCGGATAGAAAAAAATGACGCTGTATATGAGGGTGTTATCAATAGATATTGTTTGATTTTTGCGGAGTGTATGGAGTTTGAAGAAAAGAGAGAAAAATTCTATCAGCAAATTTGTGACTTTGAAGAAAATAGCGGCGCAGCTATGGAGAAAGGAGAACTGACACAAGGTGAATATTATAAAATCCAGATGCAAATGCAGAAAACACTTATTGATATAGACAAGCAAGTGCAAACAAAAAGAAAAATGCTTTTAGACATAGAAAAAGAAAATGTAATGACGATTGCCGCCGCCTTGCGAAGCATACCAAAAAAAGAAGAACCTAAAAACAATGCTCTATTAAAGGCATTGAATGATGGTTAAAGATTCAAAAGCGTATCAATACGCAAAATGGTGTGTTGAAAAAGGCAATCAAAAGGTGGGAATCTATGTCAAAAAGCAAGCACAGGCATGGCTTAATATAGTTGGAGGGAAAGACGAAGAAGCATATGTGGATGAAAAGGCATATAAAAAGATATGTAAGATATTGCAATTGATGATACATCCTGACTTGCAGTGCTCCATGTATGACGGATTGGAAGATTACGCATGGTTTTTAATCGTTGCAGTGCTTTGTACGAAGCTTAAAAATAGTGAAAATAAAAATATAAGATATTATATTACCGCAGTATTGGAAATAAGTCGTAAGAATTTTAAGACTTTCAATTCGGCGGTTATTTTTATATTGCTTATGTTGACCGAACCACAGTTTTCAAGGTTCTTTTCGGTTGCTCCGGACTTAAAACTGTCTAAAGAATTGCAGCTTGCAATCAGAAAGATTATTAAAGTAAGTCCTGCTTTAGCGGAAGAAGCGTTTAAGGTGTTAAGAAGTGAAATAAGATGCTTGTTAACAGAAAGTGATTATACACCACTAGCATACAGCGAAGATAAAATGGACGGTAAACTTGCCAATGCTTTCTTAGCAGATGAAGCAGGTGCAATGGATAGTTATCCAATAGAAGCAATGAGATCGTCACAGATAACTTTGTTTAATAAATTGGGAATCATAATAAGCACGCAATACCCTAATGATAACAATGCCATGATTGACGAAATAGACATTTCAAAGAAAACCCTAGATGGTTTGACGGATAACAAAAGAAGATTCGCATTATTATATGAACCAGATAGTGAGTTTTTGACAAATGACCAATGGCACAACAACGATTTAATAATTTATCAAAGCAACCCTGTAGCAGTGGCGCATGATTATATATTCGATGCTATCAAAGATATGCGAACAATGGCTGTTTTGTATGAAAACAAGCGCGAGAACTACCTTTGTAAACATAACAACATCAAGTATAAAGGTCTTGGGGTTGAGGGCTATGTGGAAATCACAAAAGTAAAAGAATGTAAAATCAAAGAAGATTTAGATTTTTGGATAGGAAAAAAGGTTTTCTTAGGTGTGGATTTATCACAGACTGACGATAATACATCCGTGGCTATGGTTTGCGAACATAATGGGAGTATATACGCTAAAGTTTGGGGATTCATTCCAATAGAAAAGAAAGAAATAAAAATCAAAAAAGAAAATGTTGACTACAACAAACTGATTAGACAAGGGGTTTGTTTTGAGTGTGGTGACGCAGTAATTGGCTATGATTTCGTAGAAGAACATATAAAAGGCTTAGAGTCAAAGTATGGAGTTGACATTGTACAGGTTGGTTACGACAGAATGAACGCAATAAGCACTGTGCAAAAGTTAGAAGCAGAGGGATATGAGTGTGTTGAAATTAAACAACATTCTTGTGTGCTTCATTCTCCTTCAAAATTATTGAAAGAACAAATACTTAGTAAAAAATTTAGATATGACGAAAATCTTATGCTAGAAATAAACTTTCAAAATGCAAGATGTACGGAAGACACTAACCTTAATAAATATGTAAACAAAAAGAAATCAGCAGGGAAAGTCGACATGGTTGTATCTTTAATCAACGCTATATATTTATTAGAGCAGGAAAATTTATTCGGCAATAATGGATTTGTAGTACAAGTTATTTAGAAAGGTGGTGAGAAAGTGGGATTGTTTAAAAAGAAACAAGTGGAAGAAAGAGCAGACGTGACAGTTGATGATGTGTTATTAAGTGCATTAATAGGGACAAGCGCAATGACTAAGGAAACAGCCTTAAATATTCCAAGCCTTAACGGATGCATTGAATATGTAGCGAATACTATTTCTATGCTCCCTATCAAGTTATATAAAGAGAGCAATGGAAAAGTAAAAGAGGTAAAGGATGATGCAAGATTAAGGCTATTGAACGATGAAACAGGAGACACTTTGGATAGTGCACAGTTTTGGAAAGCAATGATAAGAGATTATTATCTTGGAAAAGGTGGTTATGCGTACATCCGAAAAGAAAAAAATAAAGTAACTGGTCTATATTATGTGGATGAAACACAAGTCAGCATCAATAAAAACACTGATCCGATATTCAAAGACTATAGCATTTTAGTGCATGGGAATACATATAAACCTTTTCAATTCCTTAAAATCCTTAGAAATACAAAAGATGGATGCAAAGGGACGAGCATCACAGAAGAATGTCCTTTAATACTAAGTGTTGGTTATGCAACATTGAAATATGAAGAAACGTTGGTAAAAACAGGTGGGAATAAGAAAGGATTTGTAAAAGCTGCTAATAAGTTAACGCAGGAAGCAAAAGATATTCTCAAAGAAGCGTGGAGAAAGCTATATAGCAACAACACAGAAAATGTTGTCATTCTTGATAATAGCTTAGATTTTAAAGAAGCAAGTAATACATCCGTAGAAATGCAGTTAAATGAAAATAAACAGACAAATGCAGTCGATATATGCAAGATTATGCAAGTGCCGGAGAACATAATCAAGGGCACAGCAACAGAAAGTGATTACATTAAAGGATTTAAAATGGCGGTTATGCCTGTATTAAGAGCCATAGAGTGCGCTTTAAATAAAGACTTTTTACTTGAAAAAGAGAAAGAGTCTTTTTATTTTGCCTTTGATACAAAAGAATTGCTGAAAGGTGATATTAAAGAGCGTTACGCTTCATACTCCGAAGCGGTAAAAGCTGGATGGATTACCAAGAATGAAATACGATACATTGAGGATAAACCTGCAATAGAAGGATTAGACGTAGTTACAATGAGTCTTGGTGAGGTTATATATGACGTTAAAAATAAGACATACTTTACCCCAAATACAAAAACGCTACAAGATAGCGATATGAATAAGGCAGAGCAAGGGGGTGATAAAGATGATTTAGACAAACAAGACGAGCCAGAAGAAGAACAAAAGGAAGGAGCAGACAAAAATGGCGAAGGGGAAATATAAAGCGAGAGTAAGCTTTGTCGGTGCACTATCCATGCACAAAGACGAAGTAATAGAGCATAACAATGATGGAGTTATGCAAGATTTATTAAAGGCTGGATTTATCGAAGAGGTTAAAAATCAAGCCTTAGGGGATGTATCAGGTAAAAAGTTTCTGTTTTTTGGGGACAGTATAACAGCGAATTCAAACGGATATGTGTCAATTTTAACAGATATGTTAGGGATTGAAATTAAAAATATGGCGATCAATGGTGCGACTTGGTGTGATCGTGTTGATTCTACGAATACGATTTATTCGCAGCTAAGAAATGTATTAGAAAACATGCAGGACTATGTTCCGGATTCTATTGTTATATCAGCCGGAACAAACGACAGTATCGCAACCACATACACAAATGACACAATCTATACAGCTATGGAGGCATTTTACACAAGTTCGGGCAATGTAATTGACATTGAAACGGTTGACAGAAAGAATATTTTTGGTGCAACTCGTTACATAGTAGAAACATTAAAAAAGTTATATCCAAATGCAGATATTTTTCTTTTATCCCCTATTCAAAGTGCATTAAGTGTTAAGGGGTATAAAGTCGCATATGCAACAGGGTTTATATTGCAGGAGATAGCGAAAAGGCTTTCCGTTAATTTTATCGATTGCATTAACTGTGGAATCAATAGCCTAAATGCAAGCGAAACGCTAGTGGATGGACTACACCCCAATGCATTAGGGGCGAAATTACAAGGGCAATTCATAGCAAGTAAAATATTAGACTTTTATATAGCACAGAGAGCAACGGTATTTCCAAATGATGCGAAAGGTTTACTTGCTGATTCCTCAAATGTCAGCGTAGCAGTGGGAGCAACGACACAAATAAAGGCTTTTGTATTTCCATACAGTACCGAGAACAAAGAGGTTTTATGGAGTTCCAGCAACACATCTATAGCCACCGTTTCAAATGGCTATGTAACAGGAATAGGAATAGGCAGTTGTACGATAACAGCGAAAGCATCCGTTAATCAAAATATTTCAAAAACATTTAATATAAGTGTGTCAGAAGCGGTTGAGAATGGCTTGATTTTTGAAGCAAACGAATTGGGGGTATCAGAAGGAACATGGAAGGATAACAAAGGCAATATATTGGCGAATTTGGCGAATCCAGTTACAACATCAGGTGGAGTTGTGGTTAATGGAAAGTTTGATTTCAATGTATCAAGCTTAAATCTTGGTACTAAGACGGATTTCGCAGTTGTGGTAGATGCATATATACCAGACGAATTAACAGACGATTCATTATTATTAGCTATTGGCTCTGACACTATATCAGGCGGTGATGAAAACAATAATATTCTATTTTCCGTAGATGCATGGAATTATGACATGGGAAGTTGTCGAGTTATTTCAAACTGGACTTATTCAGACCAAGAAAAGACAACGTACGTTAAAAATGCAAGCAATAAGATAGTGCTTAATGTATCTTTGGCGAACAACACCGTTACTGTTTATACAAATGGTACATTATCTACAACAGTAGCGCATGCAATAAATGCGACACAATTAACAACAATTTCAAATGTATCTGGTAATTCTGTACCATTTAGCGGTAGATACAACAGCATCCAAATATATGATCACTTATTAACAACAGAAGAAATAGCGAACCTATAGAAAGGGGGTGCAAGAATGAATGTTGAAATTAGAGCAGACAGTATACATATTAGTGGTTATGTCAATGTAGTAAAAAGAGAATCCAGACCTGTCATAACATCAAGAGGTAAAGTCATTGAAATGATAGAAGAAAGAGCATTTCAAAGAGCACTAGAAAAGGCTGATAACATACCCATGACATTAGACCATAATAGCAACAGAGTGTTGGCACAGACAAATGACAGTACTTTAGAATTATACGAGGACAATATCGGTTTGAGAGCCGAAGCAGTTATCACGGACGAAGAAGCAGTTAACGGTGCTAAAAATGGAAAGTTAAAAGGCTGGTCGTTCGGCATGAAGAAGATAGTTGATTCAATCGAGGAAAGAGCCGACAAGTTGCCATTACGAACAGTAAAAGATTTTGTACTAGATCATGTGACATTGGTCATGAATCGAAATCCTGTATATGCATCTACATCCATAGAGTTAAGGGCAGATGATGAAATAGAAATGGAGGTAAGAGCTAACGAAACAGAAATAAATATTAAAAACATGGTTGAAACACCTAAGAAACCAGATTTAACGCAGTACAAAAACAGAATAAACAATTTGAAAGTCGGCAAATAGTCGGCTTATTTTATTGCAAAGAAAGAGAGGAAACAATACATGAATTTAAAAGAATTGATTGAAAAGAAAAATGAAAAAATTGAAACTATGCAAGGCATCTTATCAAAGATGGAAACAGAGGAAAGAGCAGAAATGACAGCAGAGGAAAAAGAATCGTTCGACAAGATTGAGACAGAAATCAGAGCATTAGAGGAAACAATCTCTAGAGTAGAAAAAGCGAAATCTCTTGATATTCAAAAAGCGCAAAAAGATGAAGGTGCAAATCAAACAGAAAACAGATCAGATATGGAAGAAAGAGCGTTTGCTGATTATATCCGTGGAGTTGTTACAGAGGAAAGAGCAGATGTTAACTTGACCGTAGGTGACAACGGTGCTGTGATTCCTTCATCAATCGCAAATAAGATTATTAAGAAAGTGTATGATATTTGCCCTATTTATCAATTAGCAACCAGATACAATGTGGGCGGCACTCTTAACATTCCTTACTATGATGAATCAACTCAAAGTATCACTATGGCATACGCTACAGAGTTTGCAGAGTTGGAATCAACTTCTGGAAAATTTGCAAGCATTGAGTTAAAAGGATTCTTAGCTGGAGTATTAAGTAAAATTTCAAAATCATTAATCAATAACTCACAGTTTGATGTTGTTAATTTTACAATTGCAGCTATGGCCGAATCAATCTCCAAGTGGATTGAAAAAGAATTGCTAATCGGTACAACGAATAAAGTAGCAGGATTAAGCACAGTAACTCAAATCAAGACCGCAGCTAGTGCTTCCGCAGTAACAGCAGACGAATTAATTGACTTGCAGGAGTTAGTACCTGATGTTTATCAAGCTGGTTCAATCTTCATTATGAACAAAGCTACTAGAACAGCTATTCGCAAACTTAAAGATGCAGATGGAAATTACCTTTTAAATAGGGACGTATCTGCAAAATGGGGATATACGCTACTTGGCAAAGATGTATATACATCTGATAACATGCCTACAATGGCAACCACCAACACCGCTATTTACTATGGTGATATGTCTGGTTTGGCTGTAAAGTTGTCCGAGGATGTGTCAATCGAAGTATTAAGAGAAAAATTTGCTACACAACATGCTATCGGTGTAGTAGGTTACATTGAAATTGATTCAAAAGTGGAAAATGCGCAGAAAATTGCTAAATTAGTTATGGCATAGGAGGAAATTAGATGGTAGTACGAGCAAAGGTAAGTTTTGCTGGTGCTTTTTCTATGCATAAAGGCGAGGTTAAGGAGTGTAGTGATAAGGCTATACTCCAAGACCTTTTACAAGCCGATTACATAGAAGCAGCCGAAGAAAACAAGCCAAAAAAGGCGGTGGAAAAGAGTGAAAGTAAGCGAAATAACAGTGCAAAACGTAGCTGATTATTTAAGGTTGGATGATGCAACAGACCCTTTTTTATCTTCTATATTAAGTATTTCAAAACAATACATTTCAAACTATACAGGGATTCCAATAACATCCACGGATACAACCATAAAAACATTGGACGATTACGAGGATTTTCACATAGTTGTTTTAGTACTTTGTCAAGATATGTTTGACAATCGTGCTTTGTATGTGGATAAGACAAACCTTAATAAAGTAGTTGATTCAATTTTGGGGATGCATTGCACGAACCTCCTTCCAACACCGGACGAGGTGACAATATGAATGTTAACGCAGGCGAGTTAAATAAGCGGATAAAAATAATTAAAACAACTATAACACAGAATCCCAATGGCTTCGAGGAAGTAACGAAAGAAACAGTTAGAGAATGTTGGGCAAAATTCAATCGTACATCCGGTACAGAAATGTTTAAATCAAATGCGGATTTTGGAGAGGTTAAGACGAGGTTTTTGGTACGTTATTCATCTGTAGAGATTACACGCAAAATGTTAGTAGAGTATGCAGGAAAAACTTACAATATTGCGTATGTGAATAACTATGAGGACAGCAACGAATACATAGAGATATGGTGTGACATAACGGAGGTGGAATAATGGGAAAATTTGATTTTCAGTTTGACCCTGGCTTAATAAAACAAATGGAAAAACTTGCTGACTATGACAATATAGCACCACGTTTATTAGAGGGCGCAGTCCCTATATTGACAACAAGAGTCAAAGCAGAAGCATCAAAGCACAGGCTAACATCAAGTATGTACAACTCCATCAAGGCGAACAAGCCAAAGAAGAATAAATACGGTTGGTTTGTTTCTGTCCGACCTACAGGAGTAGATAAAAATGGCACGAGGAACATGGAAAAAATGATGCACTTAGAGTATGGAACAAGTAAAATCACACCAAAGCCAATGCTCTCAAAAGCCTTGAACAGTGCAGAACAGGAAGTGAATAATAAATTACAAGAACTATTTAATGAGGTGATTGGATGAATGTAAACAGCTTAATAATAAATACCTTAAAGCCTATTGTAAGTGCGGTATATCCAAATAAATACTCTGGTACAGAACAAACGTATATTACATTTAATTACGCAGACGATAGGGCGGTAGAATTTGCAGACGATACACCGCAGATAGATAAGTCAAATATTCAGATTCACCTTTTTACACCAAATGATTATATGGAACTAAAAAAACAAATCCGCTTGAAGCTATTTCAAGGGGGTTTTTCTTATCCGAGTATAACAGATCTATACGAAGATGATACGAAACTAAATCACATTATTTTCGAGTGTGAAATAACAGGAAATTCAGAAACGGAGGAATAAAAACATGGCAAAAGTCGGATTGAAGCATCCAGTTTATGCTTTATACAATGATGCAACAGGAACACCAGTATATACAAATGGTGCAGTAATTGGTAAGGCAATAAAAGAGGAATTGTCAATAGAAAGTAACGAGGTAGCACTTTACGCAGATGATGCGATAGACGAGTTAGACAAATCTTTTAAAAGCGGAAAAGTAACGATTAATATCAATGATTTAACAGTAGAAACACAATCAGTATTATTGGGACATACCATCAATGCGAGTGGTGAATTAGTGGCAAATGCAACTGATTCTTCTCCATATGTAGGGCATGGATTTTATGGACGAACAGTTAAAAATAAAGTAAGTAAATGGCGAGCAGTATGGCTTACAAAAGTACAATTTGCAGAGCCAAATGACTCTCAAGAGACACAGGGCGAAACAATCGCATTCCAGACCCCCACAATCGAAGGTACTATCATGAAAGATATAAACGGAGTTTGGAAAAAGGAAAAAACATTCAACACAGAAGCCGAAGCAGTGGCATGGCTTGAAGCGAAAGCAGTGATTACACCTATTTGTACAACTCCTATCGCAGATGTAGCAAGTGGAACATATGCAGAAGCGCAAACAGTAACATTAACAGCAGGAGCCGGAGAAAGCATTTATTACACAACAAATGGTTTAACTCCTTCCGCTACTATTGGTACATTGTACGCAAGTCCTATTGCAGTGGCTGATGATATGGCAATTCGTGCAATTGCAATCAAGGACGGTTCTAGCAACTCCGAAATAGCAGAGTATGAGTACATAATTCAATAAATCAACAGGGGCGGTTAATCCGTCCCTATTTTAATAAATGGAGGTAATTAAATGAAAGATGTAATGAAGTACATAGAAGCGGAAGGAGTTAAGTACCCTATGGCTTTTAACATAAACGTGGTGGAAGTAATGCAAGAAAAGTTTGGAACAATCCAAAAATGGAGTAACGCTTTAGAAGCAAAAGAGCCAAGAATGAAAGATATTAAATTTACTTTCACGGAATGTATTAACGAAGGTATTGACATTGAGAACGAGAAAAACGGAGAAAATAGACCATTTGTAACTGAAAAGCAAGTCGGTAGAATCTTAGGGGCATTGACAGATGATGCCAACGGAGTAATCAGAGATCTAGTGATAGAGTCAAACGACAATGGTAAAGAAAAAAACTAGATGACCGTGCAGACGATACAGGCGAAGATACACCTGTTAGTATTGCACGGTTGACTTATATAGGAGTAAAAAAGCTTGGATATACAGAAAAAGAAGTCGGGCGCATGACATTAGGAAAGTTTTCAAAGCTATATCAAGCTTACAAGGATGTACACGACGAAGAATTGACTTTAAAACTTAACAGGACACGTTACTGTGATTTAGAGAAAGAAGTCACTCTTGATGATGTTTTACCATTTTAAGAAGGAGGTGAGAAGATGGCTAAAAAAGGAAGTATAGGGGCGAATATTGCACTTGACGGTGAGAAAGAGTTTCGTGCTGCTATCACTAATATAAATTCAAGCATGAAAGTCTTGACTTCTGAAATGAAAAAAGTTTCTGCTGAATTTTCGGATAACAAAAATAGTGTTACTGCATTGACTTCTCAAAATCAAGTTTTAAACAAGCAGATAGAACAGCAAAGACAAAAAGTCGAAACTCTTAAAAAGGCTTTAGAAAATTCTAAAAATCAATACGGAGAAAACGACAAGAAAACAAAAGCGTGGCAAGTTTCATTAAACAATGCAGAAGCCGACTTGATCAAGCTGAATAAAGAAGTAACGGACAACGAAAAAGCATTAGAAGAAGCAGGAAACGCAACAGGGAAAATGTCAAAAGGCTTGAAGGATGTAGGCAACAATGCAGGAGACGCAGAAAAAAAGACTTTAACCTTTTCAAGTGTATTGAAAGCCAACCTTTTATCGAGTGCCATTATTGGCGGTATAAAAAAGCTTGGCAGTGCACTGAATGAAATGGCGAAAGATACCGTTGGTTTTGCAATGGATTCACAAACCGCCTTTAATAAACTGATTTCTAAAACAGGAGCAACAGAAGCGGAGTTTGCAGACTTAAAAGACACTATGAATAATATCTATGCGAGCAACTTCGGCGAAGATATGCAGGACGTAGCGAGTGCTCTGGCAACTGTAAAACAACAAACAGGCTTAGCCGGTGATGCTTTGGAAGATACAACCAAACAAGCTATTACCATGCGTGATACGTTCGATTTTGAAGTAACCGAAAGCATAAGAGCAGCCAATATGTTGATGACTACCTTTGGTGTGTCAAGTGAAGAAGCTTTTAACTTGATTGCGCAAGGAGCACAGGGAGGACTTGACAAGGATGGTGATATGCTTGATTCGCTAAATGAGTATTCAGTACATTTTCAAAATCTTGGACTTGACGCTGAGAACATGTTCAATATGTTAAAAAACGGTGCGAAGGGTGGAGCGTTTAGCATAGACAAGCTTGGTGATGCGGCGAAAGAGTTTGGAATAAAGGTGAAAGATGGTTCAGCAGATGAAGCATTCAAAGAACTGGGATTGAGCGTAGATGAAACAAAAGCCAAATTTGGAGAAGGTGGCGAAGCTGCCAAAAAAGCGTTCCAAGATGTCGCAAGCGCATTGTTTAGTGTAAAAGACCCGATTGCACAAAATAATTTAGGTGTTCAGATGTTTGGCACAATGTGGGAGGATTTAGGCGCAAAGGGAGTCAAGGCAATGACCGACATTGATGGCAATATTTCAACAACTTCAAAATCCTTAGAAAACATTAATAACACCAGATATGACGACATTGGCAGCGCAATGGAGGGACTTGGACGAACAATAAAAACAAAAGTAGTCGAACAGCTTGAGGAGAAGTTGCTGCCTACAATAAAAGATTTGATTAAGCAAGTTGAAAACAATGCTCCAAAAATAATTAGTTCAATAGAAGATATTGCTAAAAAAATTACAAGTGTAGTTACATTTATAACAGATAATAAGGAAGGTGTTATTGCAGCTATAGTTGGGATTACAACCGTTATAGGCTTGTGGAAAGCAGCAATATTGGCGGTCACAATAGCAGAGCAGGCGCACAATATAGCAAAATTGGCTTCCGTAGCTAGTACAGTAGCTAGTACAGTAGCTTTAGGAGCATCTACAGCAGCTACAGGGATAGCAACAGCAGCGCAATGGGCATTAAACGCAGCGCTTTCAGCGAATCCTATTGGAATTATTATAACTTTAGTTGCTGGATTGGTCGCAGCATTGGTTATATTGTGGAATAAAAATGAAGGATTTAGAAATGCGGTTATTAATATTTTTAATACCTTAAAAAATGTTATTTCTGGATTCGTGGAAGGTGTCAAGGGTTTCTTTGGAGCAATTGTTAACTTCGTGAAAAGTAATTGGAAACAACTACTTTTATTAATAGTTAATCCATTCGCCGGAGCATTTGCATTGGTATATAAGCACAATGCCAAATTCAGAAAAGCAGTTGATGATTTGGTTAAAAAGGTAAAAAAACTTATTGTGAACATGGCTACAGGAATGATAAACGCAGTTAAAACCCTTCCAAGTAAATTCTTTAATACAGGGAAAAACATAGTAAAATTCCTGTGGAACGGAATAAGCGGTTTAGTATCTTGGGCATTGGGCAAGCTTGGAGGTTTTGCGACTTCTATCATTAATAAGGTTACAAGTGGAGTAAAAGGAATTGTCGGAGTCGGTAAAAACATAGTCAAAGGTTTGTGGGATGGAATAAGCGGTTTAGTCTCATGGATATATGAGAAGGTTAGCGGATTCGCTGGAACGGTAATAAGTAATATATCAAGTGGCGTAACAGGAATCGCAGACGTAGGCAAGAACTTAATACAAGGTCTTTGGAATGGCATTAATAATATGGCTTCTTGGATAAGGGATAAAATACAAGGCTTTGGAAAAGGAGTGTTGGACAACCTAAAGAACTTCTTTGGTATCCATTCACCGTCAACCGTTTTTAGAGATGAAATCGGTAAGTACTTGGCGCAAGGGTTAGGAATCGGATTCACAAATGAAATGGATGGCATCACAAAAGATATTAATAAATCGATCCCGACCGATTTTGAAATGAGTGCTACATATCAAACCACAAAGATTCAAAAAAATTTAGTGTCAGACACAAGTGTAGAAGGTTTGTACAATCTTGTATCAAGTGCAGTCTCAACAGCCTTAAGTACACAAACCAAAGATACAGAATTGATAGATTATACTAAGATAGGTAAGGCGGTAGGAAATGAAGTAGCAAAAATAAACTTTGGAATTAGTTTGAACGATAGAGAATTTGCAAGAGGTATGAAAGAAATGGGGGTTGCTTTTAAATGACAACGCTTTACTATGAAAATTCAAAAGGGCAAATAATAGACTTTATGACATTCCCTTTTCGATTAATGAGTTATGATGGAGATTCTTACGAATTAGAGTATGAGTTAACAGAATCTTCCTTAGGAAGTAAAATAAATAAATTCAAAAGAACGTTACAAAAAAAGAGCATGACATTATTAATTAAGTCGGACACAATCGAGCAAAGAAGAATAGATATGGATACGTTTTTCGAAATAACGAATTATGATGTAGATAATTTAACCCCTGGTAAGCTGTGGAAAAATAATCAATACATGGAATGTTATTTTATGGCGGTGGATAATGAAGCACTTTCTTCAAATTCTATGTTATTAAAAAAGACAATCGTCATAGTGTCCGAAAATCCTACATGGATAACAGAATCAAAGTTTGAATATGCGATAGCGTCCGAATCGGTAGGTGGTATTGATTTTCCCTTTGATTATGCGCACGATTATGCGACTACGGTTCGTAATGACAGGGTTATAAACAATCATTATGTACCAATAGATTTTGTCATGAGGATATACGGAGCGTGTGACAATCCGTATGTGTACATAGCAGGGCATTTATATCAAGTCAATGTTACTTTATATGATAATGACTACTTAGAGATAGATAGCAAAAAAGGAACAATCATAAACCATAAGTCAAATGGAACTACTATAAATTGTTTCAACATGAGAAATAAACAAAGTTCTGTTTTTGAAAAAATACCGATAGGAAATAACTTTGTAACATGGAGTGGACAATTTAGCTTTGACATTATCCTGCGCATTGAAAGGAGCGAACCAAAGTGGAGTTTATCTTAACCGATAATAATAGGAAAGAACTAAACTATATGCGTCATAATTCAGACATTGATCTCGATATAGGAGATACAAACGATTTTAAAATATCCATGAGTTTTGAAGATTATCTTCATTTCGGTTATGATTTTGGTTATATGTTTTTTGCAGAAAGTACAGAATATGGTGGTATATTTGGGCAAAGGCACACCAACACCGAAACCAATATTGTAGAGTTGAGTGGCTACACCTACAGAGGGTTATTGTCAAAAAAGATAATTGAGCCACCTTCCGGAGTAGCCTACAAAACAGTAACAGGCGAATGTAACAGCATTATATCTAGTATAATAGGTTCTAATTTTGATTCTTTATTCCAAGTTGGATACTACGATTATAACACTCAAACCGTTATCACTGATAGCGGTTTTTCTGTATCAAATTATAGTTTTGACAGGTATACAGATGTTTTGTCAGGCTTGACTAAGATGCTTAAGAGTGTAGGGGCAAAACTACAAATACAATGTGTAAGCGGAAATACTAACGAACCTTTTACAGTGTATTTATCAGCCACACCAATAAATGACTTTTCGGAGGAAATAGAGTATTCGCAGGACAATAAAATAAACTTTATAACAAGCAAAAAGACAAACGGAATTAATCATTTAATATGTTTAGGGCAGGGCGAGTTGACAGCGAGAACCGTTGTACATCTTTATGCAGATGCAGACGGAAATATATCACAAACGAAAACATTTAGCGGAATAAACGAAAGGGCTGCAGTTTATGATTACCCAAGCGCAGAGGATGAAAATACTTTAATAACAGAAGGGAAGGAAAACTTCAAAGAATTAATGAATATGCAGTCAATAGAAATTTCTGTTGATGATTTAAGTGTTGAGTTAGGTGACATTATCGGAGGAAGGGACAGGCTGACAGGTTTCTATATCAAAGAACAAATAACCAATAAAATAGTAAAAATAGATAATGGAAAATTAAGCATTGATTACAAGGTGGGTGAGAGTTAATGAAAATAGTAACAGGATATACAGGACAAGCACATGTAACAAGTCAACAGCAGGCAGACTTATACAAAGCAATTATAGGTACACAAGAAAATTATGTATTGAATATTGGAAGTAAATTCAACTATGAAATTGTGACCGCAAATCTTATAAAAATACATGACGGTATAGCGGTAATGCAAGGAAGAGAGGTGAGCATTGACTTCAACGATTATGACGAAGCAGTCATTTTAAACGGTACGCAAGGGCAAAACAGAAACGATCTAATATGTATTAAATACACAAAGGATTCTAACTCTGGCATTGAAAACGCTGAAACAGTAGTGCTACAAGGAACACCGACAAGCGGAACAGCAACAGACCCTACATATGTGAGCGAAAATATAAGAGAAGGCGGTTATACTTCTTATTATCCACTATACAGAGTTGCTTTAAATGGCATTACTTTGTCAAGTGTAACACCTTTATTCAGCGTAATACATGGTCTTGAAACACTCTATAAAGAAGATTGCAGAATAGAAGGAACAAAAACCTTTGCAGAAGATATTATTATAGAACAAGATGTTCTTTTTAAAGATTTTGAAGAAGAAATTTCAATGCGAAACCTACATACAACTTTATACCCTACTTGGGGGGTTGATACGTTTGCTACTTGGGGAATGTACGGAGTGCTTTTCTATTCTAGTGCGATTCCTTGTCACGATTGTATTAATCGGAATATTTTTTTTATTAGGATAGAATTTAAGTCCAGCGGGGGGACGACATATACATTTGATTTGACAAACCCAGTAGAGGGCGCAGAGATAATAAAAAATCAAAATAGTTTTTCGTTACTGTCTGGCGGGAGGTTAGGCTCTAATAGTTCTTTCATGAATCAAGTATCCACGGATAAAATATCAAAAATAACGTTTAATGCAGAGTAGGGAGGTGAAAAGATGGCTTTAAATATCATAACAGGGACAACTGGAAAAAATCATGTTACGTCACAAGATGCGAGAGATTTACATATGGGGATATGTGGAAATGGCGAGTATGTGCTGAATATTGGTCAGAAGTTGGCTCATGAAGTATTGACAAATACGTCAATACGAATAAAAGACGGGGATATCCTAATGCAAGGTTGCCACGCAAGACTAGTAGATGATGACTATGAGGACTTAAGCATACAGGCAGGTGAAAGTGGTTATAAGAGATACGACTTAATATGTGCTAAGTATGAAAAAGATACAAACACAGAAGTCGAAAGCATGACTTTTGAGGTAGTAACAGGCACACAAACCACAGGCACGCCGACAAATCCGACATATACATCTACGATATTGCGAGAGGGCGGTAATGTTAATTATATGCCACTTTATAGGGTGTATATAGATGGTATTAACATCTCAAGCGTGACTCAATTATTTACAATAACAAAAAGCCTTACAGAGTTGAATACAGGTATTACCCCCATTGATTTTTCAGCGGATATTACATATAACATTGCGAGGACGTCAACAAATGTAAAGGCTTTATTTTATCCAATGCTTAAGCTAGTAGTTATTAATTTTAACATAGTACCTACAAATGTAATAACAGGAGGGGTTGAGACAGGTGTTTTTACAGTTCCTACCGCTTATAAACCTAGTAATATATGCTATGTTCCGCTTGCATCCACAGCAGCAGCGGTGGAAACTCAAGGTTTAATATCAGCAGGCAACCCTACTTTTTCAGTATATTCAGCAGGAAACACGCAGTTGGTTAGAGGTATGCTAGTATATGACACAGTATAGACCTAAAACGGTCTTTTTTTTATTACAAAAAACAGAAAGAGAGGAATCATCATATGGAAAAAATCAACAGTTTTAAAATTATCTTATTAACAGCATTTGGAGTTGCAGGAAGTGGACTATCAAAATTACTTGGAGGATTCGACATGACATTACAAATATTAATAGTTCTTATGATTGCTGACTATGTGACAGGCTTAATTGTGGCAGGAGTATTTAAAAAGTCAGGCAAAACCGAAACAGGAGCATTGGAAAGTAGAGCAGGATGGAAAGGCTTGTGTCGTAAAGGTATGGTTTTATTAATTGTTTTGGTAGCAACTCAACTAGACAAGGTTACAGGAATCGATTTTATAAGAAATACAGTCATTTTAGGATATGTTGCAAATGAAGCTATTAGCATCACAGAAAATGCTGGCTTAATGGGTGTACCTTTACCAGGGGTGCTAACAAACGCAATAAATGTATTAAAACAAAAAGCAGAAAGTGAGGAATAAGAGCATGAGAGACATCACAGCATTACATCCAGAGGTGCAAGTAATAGCGAATAAATTAGTAGAGAAATGCAGAGAACAAGGTTTGATTATTAAAATAACCGATTGTGTGCGTACTAAAGAGGAGCAAGACGCTTTATATGCGCAAGGCAGGACAAGAGCAGGCTCTATTATCACCAATGTTACATATCCCCGATCTAATCATTGTTGGGGGATAGCTTTTGATTTCTGTAGGAATGACGGTACAGGAGCATACAACGACACAGATGGATTCTTTACGAAAGTAGGACAAATAGGAAAGTCACTAGGTTTATTCTGGGGAGGTGATTGGACAAGCATCAAGGATAAACCACATTTTCAACTTGAGACCTATGGAACGTGGAGTAGCCTGCAAGCTAAATATGGCACTCCTAGCCAATATTTTGCATCATGGGGCGGTTCTATTCCTGTGATTCAAAAGGAAGAAGCGAAAGTGGTAGTAAATGACGATATTGTCGCAATAAAAGCCTTGCAAAAATTCTTGAATAAAAAAGGCTTTCGAGACAATGAGGGCAAGAAGTTAGTCGAGGATGGATTAAAAGGCAATAAGACAGTATTTGCAAATACTAAGTTTTTACAAACTATGTTAAATAAAGACGGTCATACGGATGCAGAAGGAAGAAAGCTATATGTAGATGGCTATAAGGGCGAAAAGACAGAGCAAGCTATGAGAAAGGTTATTTGTAAGATGCCTGACAAAGATTCTAAAGGGCGAAACATTTGGAAAGCACCAAAAAATAAAGGCAACGTTGTATTTTACATTCAGACGAACGTCAATACCAAAAATGATAAATATTATGGCTTTAATACTCAAAAAGCTGTAATAAGACAGCAAGCGAATCATAACATATCACAAGATGGTATCACAGGATTCAATACGTTGAATAGTACATTATAATTAGAGAGGGTGGAGAAATCCACCTTCTTTTTTATTACAAATTTTTAAAAAAGTTTATTGGAAAGTATTGACAAAGTACCCCTAGAGTGGTACAATAAATATATCAAATGAAGGAAGGAGAGATATATGATATTCGACAACATGATAAAGGTACTTACAATCATCTGGTTATCAATTCAAATTGCTGGCAAGCTAAAAGAATTAACAGACGATAAATAAGTACCAAACAGGGGAGTAAGACTCCCCACCTCTTCCAGAGGTCATGTTAATTATATCATATGAGTTGATAATATGAAAGATAGAAATGGAAAAAGTGAAACAATCAATATATTAACTGTATTGCTGATTATTTTTATCGAGTTGAAGCTTATAGATTTTAGCAATATGGGAGCATTAGATTATATTATATTGGTCTTTCTAGGAGTTTATATTATTTTAATTATAACGAGCATGTTAAGGAAGTGATCGAATGAAGTTACAAGAAAAGCGAAAAGAAAAAGGATTTTCACAAAGTCAATTATCTGCATTGAGTGATATACCCATTAGGACAATACAACACTACGAGCAAGGAACGAAGGATATTAACAAGGCTCAAGTAGTCACGGTTTTAAAATTAGCCGATGCGCTTGGGTGTGATATCAAGGATATATTGGAATTGGGCGAAAAATAAAAGGGCGGTTCATTGCGAACCGTCTTTTTCAATAAAAAACCCCACGCAATAACGTGGGGAATATATGTGTGTGGAATAGGCTTATTCAGTTGGTGGTTTCTTTTGTAATATTGCTCCAATGATGAATACTCCTGCAAAGATAAAGGAAATAACTGCCCATACCATTAAATCAGGAAAAGTCTTGGATTGTCCGACTGCCAATAAAGCACCTGCAAGGTAAAAGCACCCTGCTGTTATTGCCCCACCTTTTGACTTTCTAGCTGCGATTCCTACGATTCCAGCAACCAAAAGGCATAATGCGAGAAATATACCTGCTGAACCGCTAGTACTTCCGTTCTCCTCTAATGTGTTTGATATTCCTGCTGCACATGATTGTAAAGACACGATTGCAAATGCAATTATCGAAATTATCCCAATCACCAATCTAGCTGTTTTCATAATTCTCTCCTTCTTTCTTCTGTTTCGCAATTAGTTAAATAATTGACTTAAATCCATAATAATACAATTTATTGTGTTTCGTCAACAAGATTTTGCTTATAATGACCAGAATATTCAGCATAAAATACTTAAGATTTTCTTAAGAACGTGAAAACGAACAGTAATTACAGGATATTCAAGAGTTCATTCTCGTTACACTTAACATCTTATTATAACAAAATTCATTTGTTAATTATTCCATTGTCGAAAATCAAACATGCATTGTCGAAAATGCAAGTTAACAAAATAAGTTATTACCAGATATTTGAAAGAAAAGATTACATATTAACATAATTTACAAAAAGAGTATGTAAAATGTGGACTATTTAGTAAAGTATTGCCAAAAGTCTGAAAGCTTGATATAATTTTATCAAGTAAAATACCAATGAAAGAGGGAATGTATATGAATAAAGAATTTGAAGAATTTATTGCATTAAGATGTGACAAAGCCTTAGTTGAATGTAGTGAGTATATAGTAAAAGAGCGAAATTGCAAAACAAATAAAGAAAACTTACATATTTTTGCGGGTATATTATGTTATGATAAGGGTGTAAAAGATACTTTGAAATTTTTAGATGTAAAACAAAAGCTTCATACATTTATTTTAAAAATGCGTGATAATGCAATAATTGAATTTGAAGAACATCTAAAAAAAGAATACAAGACAGGAGTAGATGAAGATTTGCTTGTTGCATCATTTGAAAAAACATGCTATATAAAAGGAATCAAAGATGCATTAAAATTTTTAAGATTGAATTTGATACTATGATATTTTGACGGCAACATTTGACGGCAATATTACATGAATCTACAGTATAATAGAGTTTCAAATATTCAACTATAGTATTATATACATGTATTAAAATGTTAAATATAAATAAAACAGTGAATTTGCGCATGGTTGAAAAAATACAACTTCTAGACTTAGGATCTAGTGGGAGACCGTGCAGGTTCGATTCCTGTCATCCGCATTATAAAAGGGTTTGAAGCGTTTTAAAATCATCCCAAAATGTAAGTAATGCCAAAAATGTAGCCATTAGGTTTTGATTTGAACCTTTTGGCTACATTTATTTCACGAACGTATCATCTAAGTGATTCAAAAGATGACGTATGTTAATCTAATGACATCATTTTTGCATAAGCACAACAAAGTTTTTTTCTAATTCGCCACCTCTATAATGCTTTATGCTTTAAAGATGTGATTAGAACAAGTCATTTAAACTAATAATTTTACTGCCTTTACTTTCATAATAGCGCAGCATTCTAGAAAGATATTAATTGATTCAAAGAGTTATACTTAAGAGAAAGGGATGAGTAATTGAAAAATTTTATTAGTAACAAAAAGAATTTGATAATTTGTTTAATGATTCTTATTATGATTTTCATGGGAACCGCATCTGCTTCCAGCATTCATAAGGTTGAAGATTACAAAAATCAAATCAAGTTAGTTAGAGAGAACCTCTCAAATTATACTGAGGAGTCAAATGATAAAATAAAAGAACTAGAAAAGAAATTAACTAATTTTGAAAGAGTAAAAGCCAAATATGAGGATGATATCGCTGAAAAAGAGAATAAATTACAAACTCTCCAAGCTAAATTAGATTCTTTAGAAGATCAATCAATAAAGATTAAGGAATTAAATAATCAAGTTGAAAGTTTAAAATCAGAAAATGTTTCTTTAAAAGATCAAAATAATAATGTGGCAAATGAATCTTCAAAAACAAAGGAAGAAACTAGTAGTAATAATTCAGAAAGCTCGACAACTGTTCATATAACAAATACTGGTAGTAAGTATCATAATGCAGGATGTAGATATCTAAGTCGAAGTGATATTATGGTAACATTTAGTGAAGCAAAAAGTAGAGGATTAAGTCCATGTAGCGTTTGCCATTAAATTGTTAATGGCTTTAAAGTTCATACGTTTTGTAATAAAGAATAATGAATGGTTTAAGTTAACTAGAGAGGGATCAAACATCAATAACTGGAAAGCTGGTAAATTTCGTAATTGGTTAAAAAACACAGTAGTCAAATTTGTAACGACGACTGTGTTTCATAATTCATTCACTCTAAAACATCAGCAATTCTTTTACTTGCAAATCCATCCCCATATGGATTTTGGGAATGGCTCATTTTGTCATATTCGATTTTATTTTCTAACAAACATTTGAACGAACGATAAATAACTTCTTCCTTTGTGCTTACAAGCTTTAATGTTCCGGCTTCAATACCTTCCGGTCTTTCTGTAGTATCACGCATGACTAGTACAGGCTTTCCTAAACTGGGAGCCTCTTCTTGTATTCCACCGCTATCAGTCAATATTAAATATGATCTAGATAGGAAATTATGAAAATCGATTACATCTAAGGGCTCAATCAATCTTATTCTGTCACAATTATTAAAAATTTCATGAGCAGTCTTTCTTACAACAGGATTCAAATGGATAGGGTAGATTGCCTTAATATCTGGATGTTCCTCTATAATTCGTTTAATTGCATGAAACATATTTTCCATGGGTTCGCCAAGGTTTTCTCTTCTGTGTGCAGTTATCATAATAAGGCGGCTGTCTGCTGCCCAGTTAAGGTGTTCATGAGAATAATCATCCCGCACTGTAATTTTGAGCGCATCAATTGCTGTATTGCCTGTTACGTAAATTGTGTCCACATTTTTCCCTTCTTTAATTAGGTTTTTCTTCGTCATTTCAGTGGGAGTAAAATTATAATTTGCAACGATTCCTACAGCCTGACGGTTGAATTCCTCAGGATATGGAGAGTTGATATTATAAGTTCTTAATCCGGCCTCAACATGACCAACCGGGATATGTAAATAGAAACATGCCAATGCTGTTACAAATGTAGTTGAGGTATCTCCGTGGACTAATACAACATCTGGTCTTATATCGTCTAAAATGGATTTCATTTTATTAAGAATATTTATGGTTATATCAAATAAAGACTGTTGCTCTTTCATGATAGAAAGATTATAATCCGGTTTAACACAAAATACCTCTAATACCTGGTCTAACATTTGTCGGTGCTGTCCGGTAACGCAGACTACAGTTTTTATAGTTTTTCGACTTTTTAATTCCTTTACTAATGGACACATTTTTATAGCTTCAGGTCTAGTTCCGAAAACAAGCATCACCTTCTTCATTGATATTCTCCTTTTCATAGCACCTTTTTATAGTTTATAGGTATTTTCAAGATTACACACATTTTTTGTATCTAAAATAATTTTACCAGCTAATTTATCGATATTTTTCAGAATTTCATCATGTGCAACCATAATTACTACCAAATCGACATCTGCCAAAAACTTGTCAAAATTGTGATATTGATTCTGGTTGATATCATGTTTTACAAAAGGATCATATGTTTTCAATGCGGGGGCCAAATGTTTTTCCATTGTTTCAAGCAATTGTAAGGAAGGACTTTCTCTTACATCGTCTACATTTTCTTTATAAGTCAATCCATATAACCCGACCTTTGTTAAATCTGTCATGTTGTTTTCTTTCATAATATTATGAATTCTTTCCAAAACAAATTCAGGCATCGAATCATTGATTTTTCTTGCTGCTAAAATGATATTGGCAAGCCCTGGGTAATCGCCGACCAAAAACCAAGGATCAACTGAAATGCAATGTCCTCCAACACCTGGTCCAGGTTGTAGAATGTTTACACGAGGATGCATGCTGGCAATTTTAATAATTTCATAAACATCCATATGATCTGCTCTACAGATTTTGGCGAGTTCATTTGCAAATGCTATATTTATGTCTCTGTAAGTATTTTCTACAACCTTTGTCATTTCAGCGACTCTTATATTTGTTACAATGATATTACCTTCACAGAAAGATTCATATAATTTTTTTATTTTCTCTCCAACATTTTTGTCGTCAGCTCCAATAGTACGGGAATTGTATTTAAGTTCATATAACATATTACCAGGAATGATACGTTCTGGTGCATGAACTAAATTAATATCTTCACCTATATGAAATCCATTTTTTTCAACTAAGGGACGTATGAATTTATCTATCGTACCAGGAGAGACAGTTGATTCTATTACAATAGTTGCTCCTTTCGGACATACCTTCATAACATTATTAACAGCTTCTATTACATAACAAGCATCGATTTTTTTACTAAATTTATCATATGGTGTTGGGACTGCTATCATGTAAACATTTGTAGTTATATAATCAGTTGAAAATTGTATTCCTTTTGCGATAGCTTTATCAAATAAATCTTCAAGTCCTTTTTCTTTAAAAGTTATTTTTCCTAATTTCAAAGTTTCTACTAAATTGCTATTATAATCAGTACCGATAACATTTATTCCGTGTGAAGCAAACATTAAAGCTGTTGGTAATCCTATGTAACCTAAACCTATTACGTTGATTACACTCATATCTAATCACCTTTCTTTTTTGAATTATATAGAGTAAAAGTTGTAATAAATAACATCAATAATATCCTTATAATATTAGCAGTGAAAACAGCATAGCAAAATCCCCAAAGACCTTGTTGCCTCATTCCGGTTACGCTTAAAGACAAGTAAGTAAGAAAGTAGGAAATTTGAATGATGGGCTGCCATTTAGTATGACAAAATTTCAATAATGTTGGTTGTATTGTATTTCCTAAAATAAAAACGATGCTTGCTAAATTTGCTATGGCAAAGTAAGGTAAGGCACTATTTATAATGGTTGGGTAAAGGAATTTTGTAATCGGTAGACCAATGAAAAGAATAACCAAATAAAATAAAAAAGATAATCCTAAAAATAAAACCATTCTCTTATAAAATCTAGATATGGTGAGTTTGTTTTCTTTAGCATAGTATGTAAGTAAAACGCCAGTAATTGGAGTCATTATTATTCCAGCAGTTTTTCCTAAAAAAGATGCAACCATATAGATAGATACTTGCTCTGCTCCTAAAATAGGATATATAAAAAATCGATCCATATAAGTCATAAATGTGGATAGAATAGCAGCAAACATAATTAATAGATATTTCATTAGACTTTTTCGTAACAATTCAGTAACTTGGAAATTGTCATGAACAATATGCGCTGTAAAAAAAATATATATACATGAGAATAATTCACCAAAGAAAAATGGAAATATCCATATAGTAGTAATATGTGTCAGGCATAGACCTAAAAAGTAACCAGAAAATCCACAAATACTTGAATAAAGATTCTTCTTGTAATTAATTGTGATTCTATAACTTGCGGAATAATAAGAACGGTACAAAATTAATAACGAAATGATTGTACAGCCAATCATAATACTGTTTGTATCATTAAAGAAAATTGCTGTTAATATAAAAACTATAATAATATCGATGATTGAAATTCCTAAAAATATTATATTATAGTCGCCTTCTAATTTTTTTTTATCATATTCAGATTGCAATAGAATACGAGTATTGTTTAATGGATTACCTAATGCAACGCCGATTGCATTAATTACTCCCATTAAAGTTAGAAGTATACCATAATGATTATTAGACATAATTCTACTTAGATAGGGGTATGTAAAAAGTTGAGTTGCTATTGTAAAAATCATGGAAGCAATAATGTTCAGTATGAAATCCTTAAAAATTGATTTATTAGAACTAAGCATAATTTGATTTAACTTCATTATAGATCCCTTCTAATCTATTACTTTTTCTAGTTTATGACTCATATGGAATTCTTGTTCAAATTTAAGCTTAGAATAAAGATTACGTTGTCTAATATTTGAGTTAATAAAATTAGTAATAGAACCATTACCCCCAATCCTCCTGTAAGAAGGGTTGTTAATAGTGAAGTATCATTTAATACAAACATCATATAACTTAACGAACTAACTACTGTATATAAAGGCAATTCAGTTGTGATAGAATCGATTAAGCGAAATATGATACCTAAGATAATAGTATAAATAAACATACAAAAAAATCCCCCATTAGCAATAGCATCAGAAAAAACTCCGGTATTTGCATTTCCAAAGTTTCTATTGTTAGAATAATATCGTCCAATGTAATATGTGATACCATCAGGATAAGGCTTATCCATTGATAGCACTTTGCCGATAATGGTTTCGGCAAAATATAGTTTATCCCTTACTTTAAAAAAATTGTAATATTGAAATTGGATTTGTGCCGGAATATAAATCATTCTATAAGGAATAGATCTTCTGAGAAAATCCGAAACTTTTAAGATGTCTAATATATAAGAAGTGATATTGATACCGACCATACATAATAAAAAATCTTTTAAAAATCTTCCTCTTTCCATGATTTTAATACACATAATAATGAGTGGGATAGAGAATAAAAAAGCCTTATTCCCAAAACTTAAAAATAATAAGACCTGTAATATTAAAAGAGGAAGAATCATCAACTTCTTTTTTTGGTAGTGGTAGTATATAACAAAAAATGGGAAAAAAACTTTTGCACACCAATTTAATAAATACCCTATAATACCTGATAGTCTATTTTCTGAACGCAGTTCATAAATGGCATCTAAATTAAAAGCACAATAATCTATACCCCCTTGCCTTATAATTAAAAAGATTGTAATCAGCAGATAAGCAGCAAAAAAAAGTTTTATCCATAAAGACGCATACTCTTCTTTAAATATAAGAGACTTTGTATGCTTATTTTGTATAAGTGATAGGATCATGAAGCTAATAGCAATAAATGAAGTATAAATAAAACTTTGATTATTTAACCAGTAATAAGATAACGTAGGAACAAAAATAAAGACTTCCATCATTATATATAAGTATGTAGAAGGATAACTCAAATCCTTCGGTGAAAATAAAGTTATAATTAATAAGTAAAATAAAGAAATAAAAAATCCTACTTTATTTATATTTACAGTTAATCCACTATAATTGTACAGCGGTGAAATATTATATACATAAATAAATTCAATAAGAGTTTTATATAGAAATAAATAGAAAAAAATTGCACTACAACGAAGTATCTTATTTCTTTTTTGTAGACCCCTCAAATTTTTCCACCTCATTTAATAAGATATCGGTATATTGTTTTTCAATTAATGGATAGTCCCAATGAGTTTTTATATAATGAGTTGCATTTTGTTTCAGCTTAGAATAACTCAAGTCATCCATTTTTGAGCAATATAATATTTTTTCCCTTAGATCGTATAAATCTCCACATTTAAAATTAAAGCCATTATCAAACAATAACCTATTTCTATTGATATTATTGTCTTCTGATACTACAGGTAATCCACAAGCTTGTGCATCAAAAAAGCTAAGACTGCATTGCTTAGGAAAAATTGATAAATCAGATGCCTGATAAAACTTAGGTAAATCAAAATATTTTTGCGTGGGAAATTGAAGAATTCTATTTTTTGATTTATGAAATATTTCTTCGACCTCTTTTTCATAATCAGACGTTGTATTTCCTAAGACGATTAAAGTAATATTTTTTTCAGAATCAAATTTTTCTTTGAAAGCGTTTGCCAGTAGTTTACCGCCTTTAACTTCATTTAATTTTCCGGTATAGATCACAACAAATTCATTATGTGGTATATCATGTTCAGCTCTAAACTTTTTTTTTATTTCATCATCAGGATGGAAAAGCGTTGTATCTGTTCCAAACGATATAAAAGGTGTCTGATTTTTAGGGATTCCTAAGCACTTATTTATATATTCGTCATCTTGAGTTCTAATAACTGTCCAATTATTTTTTATGATAATAGGAGTAACAAATTGTCTGAAATAAATTTGAAATAGTTTTCTTAAAGGATTACGTGAAGCCATTTCTAACATATGGTTATCGAAAACAATAGGAAGATTTAGATACTTATATTTCTGTGCAATTCGTATAGAGGATAAGGTGTCATTTGTATGGCACATTAATACGTCCGGATTTAACTCTTTTATTTTTTTTAGATAACCTTTTTTATAAATTACCCGACTGCTTATAACGCCATGTATGGGTAATCTGACAATCTTCACTCCATATTTTTGCTCATATAAATGATCTTCCTCCTGAATATTTTCATTATTTCCAAAACCTGAAAAAGTTGGGTGCTTTTCAATTTTATCTGAAGTAAATATAATGACTTCATGCCCTTTTTTTGCTTGAAAATTAGCTAAGAGATTAATCTGATAACCAAAAGATGGATGGAACATTTCATCCCAATGTAAAATTTTCATAGGTTCACTTCCCTAAACATTTAATTTTGATAGAAATTGTTCAACATTCTCAATGTGATTAGCTGCATCTTTTAAGAATTTAGCATCTTTTTCCCACCATTTTGATTTCAAAAGCAACTCCCTTGTCGATTCATCAAATCGATATCTTATTAGTTTGGCAGGATTCCCTGCTACAATAGCATATGGTTCTACATCTTTGGTAATAACAGCACCTGCACCTAATATAGCACCTGTTCCAATATGGATACCAGACAAAATACATACGTTCATACCAATCCATACATCATTTTCTATAATCGTATTTTTTATCACGGCATAATTCTTATCAGTAAAATTTGTTCTTAACACATTTTTACCTGCATAGAAAGTAGTAGAAGTAGAAATCCATGAGGTCGGATGTGAAGCTAATCCAATATAACAATTATCAGCGATAGAACAAAATTTCCCTATTTGTGCATGGTCCACGAAACACCTGCGTCCCAGATAAGAAAAATTATCAATAGAACTATTATAAAATCGAGTACCGCTAAGTATGGCACTTTTCTTTTCAATTTTACTATTTCTTATCAAAGCTAAAGGTGAAATTTTAGAAAATAATCTGATTGGAAATAATAAGATAGTTTTTAACACTAATTTCATTTTTGTCATTTATTTTCTCCATTCAATTATTTTTTTATTTCTGTTTTTTCTCATCCCTATTTATTTTTGTTCGTTATTCATAAAAATATGTTAATGTAAGAAATTTAGTTTCTTTACAAATACTGGGATACAATCTATAATTTAGAAAAAAGAACAATGGAGGTACCAAAATGAGTAAAATTGATGAAGTAAGAGCAGCTATGGTTGCAGCTATGAAGGCTGGGGACAAAGATAGAAAAGAAACTCTTTCTTTACTTTTGTCAGCATTAAAAAATAAGGCAATTGATAAAAGAAGTGATTTGACTTCAGATGAAGAAAATGAAGTGATTTTAAAAGAGCTTAAGCAGACGAAAGAAACATTAGAACTGACACCATCAGATAGAACTGATATTATTGAAGAATGCAAAAGCCGTATTGCTGTTTTAGAAGAGTTTGCTCCCAAAATGATGAGTGAAGATGAAATCAAAGCTGTAGTGAATGAGGTATTGAACGTTCTTGGCATAGATACACCTACGGCTAAGGATAAAGGAAAAATTATGAAAGAATTAATGCCTAAAGTAAAGGGTGTTGCGGATGGTAAGTTGGTGAATGAAATAGTAGGTGCAATAATGCATTAAAATCATAATTAATATGAATTTTCAACTGATTTTGTTCTTAATTTAAGAGTATCCCTGATGTTTTGATAGAATTTGTTTGCTATTTATTGTATAATGTATTAAATAAGAAACATGATTTTGAAAAAATAAGCAAAAAATACCTAACAAACAAAAAAATCAGACAATATACAAATGATAAATTGTAAGGGGGTACATCTTAATGATTAGAAAGTCTATTCGAAATAAGTTCATTTTAGCAATTTTTATGGGGTGTTTGATTCCATATTTGTTAGGCGGTCTATATCTGAAGTCTTTCATAGAAAAAAAGATGTATCAAACTAGTATTGAGCATTCAAAACAAATACTACAAAAGGTAAGTGAACTGATAGATAATTCATTGATTCATGATATGAAACAAGAAGTCACCTTATTGGCTTCGTTGGATGTTGTAAAGAATGCAGGAAAAAATTTAAACAATTATTCAAAGTATGATGAAACATATATATATGAAGAAACCAAAACAGAGAAAACGATAAAAGAATATTTTAAAGTATTAAAAGAGAGTCATGAGTCTACCAATTTTATATTTCTCGGCATGGAATCAGGTGGGTATATGGAATATCCAAGATTTATACCCACCAAAAGCTACGATCCAAGAACAAGACCTTGGTATAAACAAGCAATTAATAAAGATAAAATAATCATGTCAGACCCATATATAACCAGTAATACGAATGAAATGGTAGTAAGTTTTGCAAAGAAGATACAAAACAAAGCAGAAACGGTTGGAGTAGTTGGGATTTCTGTTAAGTTGGATGAATTGAATCAAAAAATATCAAATACTAAAATTGGAAAGTCTGGATTTGTTTTTGTCATGAGTCCAAACCGTAAGTTTATTGTAAGTCCCAATAATCCTGAATGGATTTTGAAAACTCCGGAAGAATTAGGAATAGAAGGTTTTAAAAATTCTAATTTGGAGAAGGGGGTTAGTTTTACAACCAAGCTAAATAATGTGGAATATGTTTTTAATGCGGTAGTTTCAAAGGAAAGCGGTTTGTATGTTATATCAGCAGCAGATAAAGAAGAGATTCTTAATGAAACGAGAAAAATACCTAACATATTAATTACTATTTATGCAATTACTTATGTCATAGTATTTGTTATAATTTATCAGATTAGTAGACGCATTACCAAACCAATATTAGAAATTTCTTCTGTGATTAATCATATGACGGATTTTGATTTTAACTTTGCTGATAATAAAGAAATACTTCATTATACAAAAAGAATGGATGAGATTGGGATTGTTTCAAAAGCCTTAGTCAATCTGCATGACAATTTTAACGAACTAATGAAGCAAGTAAATATGATAGATGATGAAATCAGAAATATTAATATTGAAGAAAGTAAGAAGTATCAATTGGAAGTTTCTGAAGACAATCCATTTAATGGAGTTATTTGTTCTATGAACGCATTGTTGGATAAAGTCGACTTATATTTTGAAACTTTAAAATCAAAGAATAAGGAAATTATAAAGAATAACGAGCTGCTAACAGCTACAGAAGAAGAATTAAGAGCTCAACTTGATCAGATAAATGAGCAGAAAGAGCATATTAATTTCCTGGCTTATCATGATGCATTGACCGGACTTCCAAATCGTAGAAAATTTGTAGAGAATTTAACGAATAAAATTGCCTCAAAACAAGAAGGTGCTGTTATCCTTTTAGATATTGATGATTTTAAAGGAATTAATGATACTTTGGGTCATGTTTTTGGAGACAAAGTGATCGATACTGTTGCAAAGCGCTTACAAGATATTGCAGTACCCCAAATGTTTATTTCTAGATTTGGAGGAGATGAATTTTTAATTCTTATAGAACATAGGAAAGAAATAGAAGAACTGAATGAATATTTAAATAAAATCTGTTCCATTTTTGATGAAAAAATCCATATTGATGGTAATGATATTGAGATTCGAATAAGTATGGGAATTACATTGTTTCCTCAAAATAGTAAGGATGTGGATCAGCTTGTTATGCAAGCAGATTTGGCGATGTATTCTGTTAAAAATTCGGGAAAAAATGGTTATAAGTATTTTAATTATAGTATGATGGAACATCAAATTACCAAATCAAATATTGAATTTGTTCTGCGGGATGCAATAGAGAATGATGGGTTTAAAATCGTATATCAGCCACAGATAAATGTGAGAAACGGAGAAATAGCAGGTTATGAAGCTTTATTGAGATTGAGAGATTTTGATTTTTCACCGGCGGAATTTATTGATATTGCAGAAAAGAATGGGATGATTATTAAAATCGGAAGGATTGTTACAGAAAAAGTAATAGAGCAATTAAATCAGTGGAAAGAAAAGGGGTTGGAAATCAAACCTGTCGCTATTAATTTTTCAGCTAATCAGCTTCATGATTATGGTTATATCTCCTTTGTTGAATCTTTATTGGAAAAATATCATTTGGATGCGCGGTATATAGAAATAGAAATTACCGAGAATATATTTCTTGAAAATAAACAGGTTACCTTGGCATTCTTAAAAAATCTTAAGCAGATGGGAATCAAGATTGCTATTGACGATTTTGGCACAGGTTATTCATCATTGAATTATTTGACTTTCTTACCGGTTGATATTGTTAAATTAGACCGTTCATTGAATTTGAAATTTTTAGAAATGAATAATGTGAAAGTAATGAATAGTTTGATTTCATTAGTCCATAGTTTAGGATTAGTAGTTATTGCAGAGGGCATTGAAACGCTTGAACAGGTGAAAAAACTGGATGAGGCTTATTGTGATTATATTCAAGGGTATTATTTTAGTAAACCGATAGAAGCGAATCAAATTATTGCTATAAACTCAAAAATATATGATTTATATTAATAATAAATTTAAGAAAATTTAATATTCAAATTATAAGTTTTGTGAGATAATAGTATCTGTTATTTTAATAAGATTGAAAGGTGAATCGTATGGAAAGAAGAAGTTTTAGTTGTGTAAAATGTGGATGTACAGAATATGAAACAGATCAGTTTCAAGCTACAGGAGGGAATTTTGCTAAAGTCTTTGATGTACAGAACAAAAAATTCGTAACAGTAAGTTGTAAGCGATGCGGCTATACAGAACTTTACAAAAAGCAGGGATCGACCGGCTGGGATATCTTTGACTTTTTAACAAACTAACTTTACATAAAATTACTCCCGTGTTATAATTTTCCACGGACTTATGTATTAAGAAAGGAGTGAAGGGTCACTAACTATGAGTTAGTGTATCCATTTACAAATATGAAAATGAAACGAGATATCATGATTTTCCTGAAAGGATTTATTATTGGTTCTTCTATGAGTGTTCCTGGAGTTAGTGGTGGAACGATGGCTATCCTTCTGGGAATTTATGACAGATTAATTAGTGCGATTAGCAATTTTTTAAAAGATGTGAAGGGAAATTTCTTGTTTCTTGCAAAGTTCTGTCTTGGCTCAATCGTAGGAATTGGTTCTTTGGCTTGGGTAATTAAATGGCTGTTAGGAGCTTTTCCGCTACCAGTTTCCTTCTTCTTTTTAGGAGCAGTTATTGGAGGAATACCGGCACTGTATAAAAAGACAAAAGAAACTTCTATTAAAGCATCATCAATTATTTATTTTTTATTAGGACTAATTATGGTAGTCTCAATTGGTTTTATTCCGGCCTTAAAATTTGACTTTAGTTCCGGTACTATCTTTACTCAGATAATTATGATGTTAATTACAGGAATTATAATCGCAATTGCATTAGTTTTACCGGGTATCAGTACCTCTCATATGTTACTTGTACTTGGAATGTACGATACAATGCTTGCTGCGATTACGGATTTTAATATCGTATATTTAGGTGTGATTGGTATAGCTACTCTTGTAGGTGTTTTTTTAACAACGAAGCCATTAGAGTGGACCATGAAAAAATTTCCGCATCAAACATATTGTATGATTATTGGTTTTGTTTTAGGTTCTACGTCAGAAATTTTTCGTGATAAGATTTTGCCTGCAATCCCAGATAATGGTAATGCCATATGGTGGATTACCTCCGTTATTTTATCAATTGCAGCATTTATTCTAGGTATTATGGCAATCATGTTTTTATCTAAGTTTTCAAATGATTAGATGAAATTTAATAAGTTATAGATAGAATGGTCAATGGTGTTTTTAAAATCATTGGCCATTTTTCATTTTTGTTTGATTCTTACGTATATCTACGTTAATTTTTCGTATTGACAACTGTATTATGGAATGATATTGTAAAATACAAGCAAATATATGAGAGTGGTTTGCATAAACAGAAAATTATGGTCTTTTAGGGTAATTAGCAGCAAGTTTACTAAACAATATTATTCTGCTTTTATTTTGAAATGGTAAGACCTATGTTTTTCAGTTGAAAGACATGGGTCTTTCTTTTGAATGAGAAAGAACAACTACTCATAACATATATAAAAGGAGGAAGAGACATGGATTTTTTAGTATCAGGAATTATGAGTATTACCTGGCAGCAGGGTATCATGTACGCGGTAGGAGTCATACTAATTTATTTAGCAATTAAGAAAGAGTTTGAGCCATCATTATTATTGCCGATAGGATTTGGTGCAATATTAGTTAATCTCCCAAATTCCGGAGTAATTAATCAGACTTTAGCAGGGATCGGAGATACGAATGGTATTATTGAATGGTTGTTTCATGTTGGAATTGAAGCATCAGAAGCCCTTCCAATTTTATTATTTATTGGGATTGGCGCAATGATCGATTTCGGACCACTTTTGTCACAGCCAATTATGTTTTTGTTTGGTGCTGCAGCGCAGTTTGGAATTTTTGCAGCAGTTTTATTTGCGTCAATATTAGGATTCGATCTTAAGGATGCTGCTTCTATTGGTATTATTGGTGCAGCTGATGGTCCAACTTCTATTTTAGTTTCACAAATTTTAGGGTCAAAATATGTTGGTGCAATAGCTGTTGCAGCGTATTCTTATATGGCGTTAGTACCGATTATCCAGCCATTTGCCATTCGCTTGGTCACGACTAAAAAAGAACGTTGTATTAAAATGCCATATAATCCTAAGAATGTTTCCAAAACGACTAGGATAGTTTTCCCAATAGCAGTAACTTTTATTGCAGGACTAGTTGCTCCCATGTCAGTAGCTTTAGTTGGATTTTTAATGTTTGGAAATTTGATCAGAGAGTGTGGGGTATTAGAAACCTTATCTGGTGCAGCACAGAATATGCTTGCCAATCTAATTACTTTATTGCTTGGTATTACAATAGCATTTAGTATGAAAGCAGATGCGTTTGTCAATGTGAATACCATTATGATCATGGCAATTGGTCTATTTGCATTTGTATTCGATACCATCGGAGGAGTTCTATTTGCGAAATTTATAAATTTATTCCGGAAGCAGAAACTTAATCCAATGGTCGGTGCAGCAGGTATTTCAGCTTTTCCAATGTCATCACGTGTGGTTCAGAAAATGGCACTTAAAGAAGATCCTACTAATATTCTCATTATGCATGCAGCTGGAGCAAATGTTTCGGGGCAGATAGCTTCTGTTGTTGCCGGCGGAATGATATTGAGTCTGGTTGCTAAATTTATCTGATTGGAGGAAGAACGTATGAATATAGATAATGTTTTAATATCTCTTGATATTATGTGGAAAGGTATGCTGGGGATTTTTACAGTAATAATTCTAATTATGATTTTAGTTATGTTACTTACTAAATTTACAAATTCTTCTGATGATGAAAAAAAATCAGAATAAGTTTCAAATCATAGATAGATAGCGTGGCAGCTGCTTCTTGGAGATAGGAGTAGCTGCCATTTTTATGATGCAAAATAACTGGAATTATATTGCATTTTATAAAAAGTTTGGATTAAAACAGTTCGTATGCTTGCCATTTTTGGTAATAGTTGATATAATTTTATAGATAATTTTTTGGAAAAGTATGAGTAAATTTAAAATATGGACAAGATAAGAGGGGGAATAATCGTGGTAAAATGTATTTTTAAACAAATTTTTTGTGGATTTCTGGCATTTTCAATAGCAATGAGTCCAATTACTGTATACGCATCTGATTCAAAAACACAAGGAAAAGCAGCAGAAATTCAAACAGAAGACCAGACTTCAGATCACTTAAGAAATATTTCGATACAAAAGGAAAATAGTGTAGTAACAAAGACTGCGATTACGATAGCGGATATTGTTATTTCAAATATTCCGAATCAAATATTTACAGGAAAAGCCATTACTCCTGTTCCTGTAGTTTCTATAGAAAATAAAACTCTAGTAAATAATATTGATTATACTTTAAGTTATATGAATAATCTACAGCCGGGAAAAGCGACCATAACAGTGACTGGGATAGGAAATTATGCAGGTAGTAAAACTGTTGATTTTTATATCATGCCGGCAGCACCTTCTCGATTCAAAGTGAGGAAGACCACCGAATCTTCAGTGAAGCTTACTTGGAACAAAGTAAATAATGCGACCGGATATATTATTTATCGTTATAACCAAAAAAGTAAATCTTACCGTGTAATGAAAATAATATCAAATAAAAATATTACCGCATTTACTCATAAAAAAGCTGCTTCCTATACATCATATCGTTATAAGATTGCAAGTTATATAGAAATATCAAATCATAAATATATAGGCACCCAGAGCAGGTCGATTAATGGAAAGACAAAACTGGGAAGGGTAAATTTTAGAAGTGCGATCGGAACCAATACAACTGCAAAGCTGCATTGGGACAAAGAGAAATCTGCAAGAGGATATATGGTTTATATGTCTACTTCTAAAAATAAAGGATATCATAAGATAGCAACTGTGAAAGCAGGAACAACGAGACATACTATAGAAAATTTGAACTCAGGTAGCACTTATTATTTTAAAATAAGAGCTTATGTGAAAGCAAATAAATCAAAACGTTATGGGGCATATTCTAAGGTAAAGAAAGTCAATACAAGAACAGATATCAGGTTAGAAGGAATAGAAAATCAAGTCTTTAATCATATTTGTACGGCAAAGACCAATCAGTATAAAAAATCAAAAAATCAAGTAATGACCAATGCGCATTATTTGGCATTAGAAGAACTATGTGAAAGTTATTCCGGTAATCAAATTTCAGATAACAGCTTATTAAAAAAAGCAAAATCACAAAAATATAAAAAGTATAAAGGAAATAAAAAGGTATCACTAAAATCGTCCAATGCAATGAAATTAGAATTTACTGGAGTACATATGGACCAGATGATAGCAGAGGTACAAGGCAGGATAAAAGGAAAACGAGATTATGTTTTTGTAAGAGTATATTATAATGCTAAAGTCAATACTACAACTGTATATGTTGTGAATGGTGCGATCAAATAATAAAAATTAATTTGAAAAGGAAATGGGGAAGAAATATGAGATATGAAGGAAGAGTTTTTCGCCCTCCAAGTGAGGCATACAGTTTAATAGTACAAGTTACAGTTGGATGCAGTCATAACAAATGTACTTTTTGTGATATGTATAGTGAAAAACAATTTCATATAAGACCGATGAAAGATATATTAGAAGATTTCCAGATGGCAAGAGATGCTTATAAGTATATCGGAAGAGTATTTTTAGCTGATGGTGATGCATTAATAAGAAAAACAGAAGATTTATTGACAATATTGAATTTTATTAAGGATAAGATTCCTGAGTGTGAGCGTGTGACCAGCTACGGAACACCTAAGGCGGTCTTAAATAAAACGCCAGAAGAATTAAAGCAGTTACATGATGCAGGACTCCAAATGATATACATGGGATTAGAGTCCGGCAGTGATAAAGTATTGGAGTATGTAAAAAAAGGTGAAACAGCAGATTCAATTGTTGAGGCCGGCCTAAAAGTGAAAGAAGCTGGTATTAAGTTATCTGTAACGGCTATTTCCGGACTGGGCGGAAAAGCTATGTGGCAGGAACATGCAATTAAGACAGCAGAAGCTTTTACGAAGATGAAGCCGGATTATATCGGATTTTTAACATTAGCCATGGATGGAGAAGTTCCTCTGGTTCAAGAATGGAGGGCAGGACGTTTTGCTCAGCTTACACCGGAAGAAGTGGCTGAAGAAATGCTTTTGTTTATGGAACATGTAGATAGTGAAGGTACTATCTTTAGAGCAAATCATATATCAAATTATGTTAATTTGGCTGGTACATTGAATAAAGATAAAAAAATGATGATTGAACGTCTTAAACTTGCTCTGGATAAAAAAATCCCATTTAAGAGCGAAGATGTACGTAATACTATTTAAAAATACTTGACATTTGGAGCATGGGATAGTAGTATTACGTTTAGGAATAAAGAGGTTCTAGCAAATGTTAGAACGTCTTTTTTCAAATTATAGACTTTAACACTTTAAAAGAGAATTTAAGGAGGAAATTATGAAAAAGTTAGCAAGCTTATTATTAGTTGTTACAATGTCAGCTATGGTATTTAGCGGATGTGGCAATAATGGTTCAAGTTCATCCAAAAAAGATGATTCGACCTTTTTAATTGGAGGAAGTGGTCCGCTTACAGGAAGTGCAGCCACTTATGGTTTGTCTGTGAAACAGGGAGCCGAAGTTGCAGTGAAAGAAATTAATGATGCCGGTGGTGTCAAAGTTGGAGATAAAGCATACAAATTAGATTTAGATTTCCAAGATGATGAGAATAAAGAAGATAAGGCAGTTACCGCATATAATACATTAATGGATAATGATATAAATGCATTTTTAGGAACTGTTACGAGTACGCCTTGTCTTGCATTGACCAAAAATGCGTATGATGATGGAATTCTTTTGGTTACACCATCTGCTTCTGCTTTAGATTGTACGAAGTATGACAATGCATTTAGAATCTGTTTTACAGATCCAATGCAGGGTGAAAAATTAGCAGAATATGCAGTGAAGACATTAGGAAAGAAAAAAATTGGTATCATTTATCATAATGATGATGATTATAGTATTGGATTAGAAAAAGCGTTTACTGAAAAAGTGAAAGAACTGGGAGGAGAAATCGTGGCGAGTGAAGCATCAGCTTCAAAAGATAATGATTTTTCTACACAGTTAACATCAATCAAATCATCAAAAGCTGATCTGATTTTTGCACCTGTATATTATCAGGCAGCAGCTTATATTACGAAACAGGCTTCAGATGCCGGTATGAAAATTCCTTTCATCGGTGGAGATGGATGGGATGGAATATTAGGTGTTGTGACAGAACCTGCTACGGTTGAAGGGGCTGTTTTCTTAACACCATTTACCGCAACAGATTCAAGTGTTGCAGATTTCGTAAAAACTTATGAGGCAGCGTATAAAGAGACACCAAATCAGTTTGCAGCAGATGGTTATGATGGAGTTTATGCAATTGCAGAAGCAATGAAACAGGCTGGAAGTATTAAAAATGAAGATCTAATTGCAGCAATGACAAAAATAACAGTAGATGGTCTTACAGGTAAGATGACATTTGACAAAAGCGGTGAAGCAAACAAAGATGCTAAATTCGTAGAAATAAAAGATGGTAAATATTTAGTAAAATAATCCATTTTTAAACTAGTTTACAAGCACAAGGGAGTCTTTGAACTCCCTTTTATGTTTGTTGAGTTTGTTTTTATTTCAACTGAACAATCTTACTTTTGCTTTTATTTGCTTCATTTATCTTGAGATGTCTTATTAAATTTGAATAATTGAAGGTAAGATTGTTGAATGGAAATAAAGGTGAGATCCAAAGAAAAAGTGGTAGGAAAGAGAAAGGACGTGGGTAGATGAATTTATTTCAGAGTATTATGGAACAATTATTAAATGGATTGCGCACGGGCAGTATCTATGCATTGATAGCATTAGGGTATTCGATGGTCTATGGTATTGCCAAAATGATCAACTTTGCGCATGGGGATGTAATTATGGTAGGTGCGTATGCATTATTTATGGGAATGACGGCATTGTCATTACCATTACCGGTAGCCATTATCTTTACAATTGTTGTATGTGCAGTATTAGGAATAGCAATTGAGAAGGTAGCTTATAAACCATTGAGGAATGCTTCCTCTTTAGCTGTACTTATTACTGCTATCGGTATGAGTTTCTTGCTGCAAAGTTTGGCATTAATTATTTTTTCGGCGACACCTATTCCTTTTAAATCAATTATTTCAATGAAAGGGATTAAAATAGCCGGAGTTGATATTCCGGGAATAACTATCATTACTTTAGTAGTAACTACTGCAATCATGGTTGCATTAACATTATTTATCAATAAGACCAAAGCTGGAAGTGCCATGCGTGCAGTGTCTGAGGATAGAGGTGCTGCTGCACTTATGGGAATTAACGTGAATCGCACTATTTCAATGACTTTTGCAATTGGCTCTGCTTTAGCTGCAGTTGCAGGTATCTTATATATTTGTCAATATCAATCCATTACTCCTACATTAGGCGCGTTACCGGGTATCAAAGCATTTGTGGCGGCGGTTCTTGGAGGAATTGGAAGTATCCCAGGCGCAATGGTTGGTGGAATTTTATTGGGAATAGTAGAAAGTATGTCAAAAGCATATATATCAACAGAGCTGGCAGATGCCATTGTTTTCGGTGTTTTAGTTGTAATTCTTCTGGTGAAACCTTCAGGATTGCTTGGGAAACTTAAGGCCGAGAAAGTGTAGGTGAGAAAAAATGAAGAACGAAAGAAATAAATTTACAAAAGGAAAAATAATAAATATTGTAATTGCAGTTTTAATATATATATTAATTATGGCAGCTCTTAATGGAGGGATGTTGAGCAGACAGATGTCCTCTCTATTAGTACCAATTTGTGTTAATGTTATGCTGGCTGTTTCATTGAATTTAATTACTGGATTTTTAGGGGAACTTACGTTGGGGCATGCTGGATTTATGTCAATTGGTGCTTATGCAGGTTCCTTGTTGACAATATATCTAGATCTGCCTATGTATGTAGAGTTTATAATTGCAATTCTTGTAGGTGGAGCAGTTGCGGCTTTTTTTGGTTTCTTGATTGGTGTACCTGTATTAAGATTGAGAGGCGACTATTTAGCAATTGTAACACTGGCATTTGGTGAAATCATAAAATCAGTTATCAATGTAATAAAAATTACAAATGGAGCAAAAGGATTGAATGATATCCCTTCTTATTCTACTTTTAGAAATTTCACAATCGTATATATATTGGTGATCCTTACCATTATTCTGATCGTTAATTTAGTAAATTCTCGTCATGGCCGAGCAATACGCTCTATTCGTGATAATTATATAGCTGCAGAGTCTGTTGGAATACCGGTTAGTAAGTTTAAGGTTATGGCTTTTGTTATATCTGCTTTTTTCGCTGGGGTAGCAGGAGTAGTTTATGCCCATAATGTAGGAATCATAAAACCTACTACCTTTGATTATAATAAGTCGATTGAAATACTTGTTATCGTAGTTTTAGGTGGTATGGGTAATATCCGGGGCTCAATTATAGCAGCAACGATTTTAACGTTATTACCTGAAATGCTTCGAGGTGCAGATAATCTGCGTATGCTGATATATGCAATAGTTTTAATCGCAATGATGTTGTTCAATGGATCAGGAGCAAAAGAAAGGTTAATATCCAGTAAGTATTTTCCTAAATTTTTAAAACGACAAAAGGGGGTTGAATAAGATGGCTTTATTAGAAGTAACAAACTTAGGTATCTCCTTTGGAGGATTAAGAGCAGTTGATAATTTTAATATAAAAATAGAAAAGGGACAGCTATATGGATTGATTGGTCCGAATGGAGCAGGAAAAACTACTATTTTTAATCTATTGACCGGAGTTTATCAACCTACGGATGGAACGATTGCATTGGATGGCGAAGTATTGAACGGAAAATCGCCTGCACAAATTTGTCAAAGTGGTATTTCAAGAACATTTCAAAATATTCGTTTATTTCATGAAATGACTGTTCTTGATAATGTGAAAGCAGCTCTTCATAATCAAATGACTTACTCGTTAGCAGATACTTTTTTCAGACTACCGAAATATCGTAAGAAAGAAGATGAGATGAACCGGAAGGCAGTAGAAATTTTAAAAGTATTTGATTTGGATTCCCATGCAGATCATTTGGCGGCAAATCTTCCTTATGGAAAGCAGAGAAAATTAGAAATAGCCAGAGCATTAGCAACGAATCCTAAACTACTATTATTAGATGAACCTGCTGCAGGTATGAATCCCAATGAGACAGCGGAGTTAATGGACACAATAAAACTAATAAGAGACCAATTTGATATTACTGTTTTACTGATAGAACATGATATGAAATTAGTTTCAGGTATTTGTGAATATTTAACAGTACTAAATTTTGGAACAGAATTAGCTAGTGGAACTCCAAATGTAGTATTGAATAATCCGGTCGTAATTACAGCATATTTAGGAGAATAGGAGGAAACCCCAAATGGCAATGTTATCAGTAAAAGATTTACAAGTATATTATGGAATGATTCAGGCAATTAAAGGGCTTTCTTTTGAAGTAAACGAAGGAGAAGTAGTTGCATTGATTGGTGCCAATGGAGCAGGGAAAACTACAATTCTTCATACTGTTACCGGTTTAATTCCATCCAAAGAAGGAAAAATCGAATTCCAGGGAAAAGATATTACAAAAGCACCGGGACATAAGATTGTAACTTATGGGATGGCACATGTACCAGAAGGAAGAAGAGTGTTTGCCAATTTATCAGTTTATGAGAATTTAAAACTTGGGGCTTATACTAGAAATGACAAAAAAGAAATTGAAGATACTTTGAAAATGATTTATCAAAGATTCCCACGATTAGAAGAAAGAAAGAATCAGATGGCAGGGACTTTAAGCGGGGGAGAACAGCAAATGTTAGCTATGGGCCGGGCGTTGATGTCACAGCCTAAAATTATTCTTATGGATGAACCCTCGATGGGTCTATCTCCAATATTTGTAGAAGAAATTTTTAAAATCATACAAGATGTAGCAGCAAGTGGTACCACAGTTCTATTAGTAGAACAAAATGCGAAAAAAGCGTTATCAATTGCCAACCGCGCTTATGTTTTAGAAACAGGGAAAATTGTACTGGAAGGCGATGCCAATGTGTTGATGAATGATGAATCTGTTAAAAAAGCATATTTAGGAGAGTAGGTGAAAGTATGGGAAAATACGCCATTACGATTGCAAGAGGTTTTGGAAGTGGAGGAAAAACATTAGGTACGTTGTTAGCCAAGGAATTAGGAATCAATTTTTATGATCGTGAAATATTACGTTTGGCTTCCGATGAAAGTGGAATTAATGAAGCACTATTTGGAAAAGTAGATGAAGAATTAAAGAATACTTCACTTTTCCGTATTGCTAAGAAAGTGTATCATGGGGAAATTATCCCACCTGAGAGTGATGACTTTACATCAAATAATAACTTATTTAATTATCAGGCTAAGGTAATAAAAGGATTGGCAGAAAATGAATCTTGTGTTATTGTCGGGCGTTGTGCTGATTTTATTTTAAAGGATTATGAAAATGTAATAAGATTATATTTTTATGCTCCGATCGAAGATTGTGTGAAGAGAGTACAAAGTCTATCTTCACTTTCTGAAAAAGAAGCGAAGAAGAAGATACAGAAGATTGATAAAAATCGGGCAGAATATTATGCTTATTACACAGGAAAAGCTTGGAATGATGCAAGGAACTATGATTTTTGTTTGAATACATCTTCAATGAGCTATCCAAAACTGGTTGAAATTGTAAAAGGTTACTTAGATGCTTTTTTGAAATGAAATTAAATAATATTGGATATAAAAGTGATAAGTGGTACTCAAAATAACATTAGTTATGATGAGTACTATTTTTTATGGTAAAATTAAAATAGAAGAAGTTTATGAAATACAGTTACAACTTAGTTACAACTTAGAGATAAGTATGAGATAGAATAGCTATATGATGAAATGAGTCAGGGGGAACATATTATGCTTGAACATAAAATTTTAATTATTGAAGATGAAAGACCAATTGCAGACATATTGGAATATGGATTGAAAAAGGAATATCAAGTCCTAAGTGCCTATACAGGCGCAGATGGCTTAAAAGCTGCGAAGGAGTGGAAACCGGATCTTGTTCTACTAGATTGGATGCTGACAGATTTGTCTGGTACTGATGTATGTAAGATGTTAACGGAGCAATATAATATTCCTATTATTATGATAACTGCAAGATCAAGTATGGAAGATAAATTATATGGCTTGGAGGTGGGGGCAGATGATTATATAACTAAGCCATTTGATATACGAGAAGTATTAGCTCGTATTCATATAATTTTACGAAGATATGAAAAAGGAAAGAAGGGTGTATCAGAGAAGGATAATTTAGTAATAGATGATATTACAATATCATTGTCGGAACGTACTGTATATAAAGAGGACGAATACATAGAGCTGACCCCGAAAGAATTTGATTTGTTACTATATTTAGTGAAGCATCCTAAGCAGGTATTTACCAGAGAACTATTATTAGAACAAGTTTGGGGATATGATTATTTAGGAGATACAAGAACCATTGATATTCACGTTCAACGTTTGAGAAAAAAAGTAGGATTAGAAAGTCACTTAATAACTGTGTTTAGGGTAGGGTATAAATATGTTCCGTAAAATGAGAAAAATTAGAATAGGAATCCGGTTAAAGATAACTTTAAGTCTTGTTATTTTGTTTATCACTAGTGGTACATTTCTGTATTGTATTATCAGCAGGCAAATTGACAGTAATATACAAACACAGATAACGAAAGACCTTCAGGAATTAAAAACAAATACAGAAGTATATGTCAGACAGACTTTAATCATGTATAAAGGAAATAATGACGAAGATAGTTATAAAAAACTAATCTATAATATTGTGCAGGAATTATATACAGATTTGAGACAAGATCTGGCAGCCTATACAAAAGAAGGAGAAGTGGTACTATCTACTAAGAAAACTCTTTTTCAGAATGAACGTAAGGATCAGGACTTTCAGTATGCACTTAAAAATAAAAGTGCTTACTCCATGAAGTATTTACCAGATGGAGGGTTAACGGTAGTGTTTTCAATGCCAATTCAAATTGAGAAAAAGGAAATTGGAATTATTCGTTATCAATTGGATTATACTGAGTTGCGGCAACAGGGAAGTAGAACTGCGCAGATGATTTTGAAGGTCATTATAATCGTATTTGCTGTTATCTTTCTTTTGATTTATTGTGTAATTACTCAATTTATAAAACCAATACGTCAGCTTACCCAGACTTCAAATCTTGTAGCAGAGAATCTTATGAATAATCGAATCAATGAGAATATACTGACAACTTGGACAGGTTCAGAAAGAGGAGATGAGATCGGAGAGCTTTCTAAAAACTATAGCATCATGCTGGATACAGTTATTACGCAGTTTCAGAAAATGCAACAAGATCAGGATAGAATTCTTAAGCTTATGAATACAAAACAAGAATTTTATAATAATGTAACTCATGAATTGAAAACGCCATTAACAACTATTTCGGGATTTGCACAATTAATTAAGGAAAATGGAAGAGAAGATGAAGAATTACTTCAAAAAGGAATTGACCATATTATGCATGAGAGCACACGATTGCATCAAATGGTATTACAATTGTTGGAAATGTCAGACTCTACAACAAAACAGAATCTTACAACGATATACTTGGAACGCTTGATAAGAAGCGTTGTAGAAGCTATGAAAATAAAGGCCAACCGATATAACAATGAAATTGTATTACATTTAGAGAAAGGGCTTAGGATACAAGGACAGGAAGCGAAAATTCGTCAAGTTTTCATAAACTTAATTGATAATGCAATAAAATATGGAATGCCCAGAGAAGAGATTGTCATTCATGCTTATTGTAAAGAAGGCTATGTATGGGTTTTGATTACGAATAAAGGAGAAGGAATCGCAAAAGAACATATAATGCATATTTTTGAACCTCTTTACCGTGTTGATAAAAAGGAAGCGAGGGAAAAAGGAAGCACAGGCCTGGGTTTGTCTATTTGTCAGAAGATTATGAAAGAACATAATGCAGAGATTCAAGTATCAAGTGATGGAAAGCAAGAAACTACATTTACATTACGATTTGTTTTTGAAGAAAGGAAAAGTCATGAAAACAAGTAAAATAAATACAATGTGTGTAATAATTGTTATAGTATTGATGCTCTGTGGATGTTCCGATGAGAATAAATCAAAAACAGTATTATTACCTGATAAGTTAGCGAAAGAGAACGGAGATATCTCAACAGATTCAGAGTTTGTATCGCAGAAGATTTATAAATATAATTATCAAACGATGGAGAAAGAAAATTCTAGAATGGCATCTGCTTTTTTAAATGAAGAAGATAAAAATAGCGTATTTGTAAAAGGGTATGATTTGGATAATCTAAAGACAAAGTATGAAAAAGTAGATATCAGGTATGGTTTTCATGAACCGTACTCTAATTATAATAAAAATTTAGATACCTTTGAAGAAATTGCAGTTTCACCTAATGGTTCTTTTGTTTTTGGAGAAATAAAATCTGGAGGAGAAAGGCAGTTTATCATAATTGATCTATATCATAATACAGAGATGGAGTTATTAAGGTTAAATGCAGAGGAATATTCTAATAATTTTTATCATATGAAAGGAATCTGGTCAAAGGATAGTAAAAAATTAATTTATATACTGGAATCCGGTTATCAATCAGAAGATTTCAACTTTATCAGCGTTTTCGATGTTAATAAAAAAAAGACAGTTCAGACAATGAAGAAGACAGAAATTGAAAACTCTCAGTTCTTTAATTACAAACAAATAGTTGTGTCGGATGACGGAAACAAAGTATTGCTTTATGGAATGAATCCGGAAATTTACTTTTTAATTGATTTCTCAAAAGAGAAGCAAATTAAAGTATTATCTCCGCTTGAATCAGAAACAGAAGTTGCTTATTCCATAAAGAATAATAAAATGTATGGATTATCAACTACGGGAAGTCTTTATGTTTATGATTTTGATTCTGGTTTAGATCAATGGAATTTGATAACTTCAGAATTACCTAAGGGCATCTTTGACTACATAATCTGTGATGGAGGAGATACGATTATTACGGCGGAAGAATGTTCAGACAAATCCTATATTGAACATCAAAAAGGTGTAAATATCGATTACATTAATGGAAATGACGGAGTAAAGACAAATATTTACAGTCATTCATTAGTTAACGGGAGTAGTCAATTATTATATAAAGGGAATGGTAGGATTTTCGAACTAACGATTGACCAAAAAGAGAAAAGATTATTGGCAGAATTTAGAACAAAGAATTATTTTTATCAGCATAATATTATGTATGACGTTAATTTAGTTATGATAATGTTTAATTGATACAACTATTTTACATTTTAGTGAATCTATAGAAATAATATCGGTGTAAGTTATATATAGTCAAAAAATGAAGGAGAGATGAAATATGAGTCCTTACAATTATCTACTATATATAACATCTAAAATAGCTACAAAACTCCATGGGGTTATTCTGAGCAATCATCACCCTCCGCATAAAAAGCTGTTTTTCTAAAGAAAAAAATATAGAAAATACAATTAGAAGAAAGTTTTGGGAGAGAAAATTATGTGTGGAATATGCGGATTTATAGGTGAAATAGAAGAGAGAGAAAAAATACTAGAAAATATGATGGAGAAAATTAAGCATAGAGGGCCGGATGCTTCTGGTAAATATTTTGGTACTGAGGCGGCATTGGGCTTTCAGCGCTTAAGCATTGTTGACTTAGAAAACGGTTGTCAGCCAATGTATAATGAGAATAAGGATATTGCAATTGTTTTTAATGGAGAAATCTATAATTTCAAGGAATTAAAACATAAATTGTCTAAAAAGGGGCATATATTTTCGAATGAAGCAGATACAGAATGTCTGGTTCATGAATATGAAGACTATGGAACGGAAATGTTGAATCATATTCGAGGTATGTTTGCTTTTGCAATATGGGATGAAAAAAAACAAACACTTTTTGCTGCTAGAGATTTTTTTGGAATAAAACCATTTTATTATGCAATGATTCAAGGGTGCTTTGTATTTGCATCGGAAATTAAAAGTATTTTGGAATTTCCGGGTTATGAAAAACAAGTCAATTTGGAAGCGTTAGAACAATATTTAAGTTTTCAATATTCAGCTCTTGAAGAAACATTTTTTAAAGGTATTTATAAATTGCAACCAGGACATTATCTTACGTTTAGCAATGGAGAATTTAATGTGAAACAATACTTTGATCCAATGATAGAATCAGATGGACTCACTTCCTATTCTCAGTTGTTATTACAAGTGGACACTGCAATTAAGGAGTCAATCGATAAGCATATGATGGGAGACGTAGAGATAGGTACACATCTTTCAAGTGGTGTAGATTCTAGTCTGATTGCGGCCAGTTTTAAAGGGGACAAGACTTTTACTGTTGGCTACATAGATGAAAATAGTCCTTATAACGAAATAAAATACGCTGATAATTTGTCAAATATATTGAACAAAAAAAATCATAGTAAAATCATTTCTTCTGAAGATTATTGGAATGCGATACCTGAAGTTATGTATTATATGGATGAACCATTAGCTGATCCTTCGGCAGTTGGATTGTATTTTGTGAATAAAGAAGCATCAAATCATGTTAAAGTAGCATTATCCGGGGAAGGTGTTGATGAGCTGTTTGCAGGATATAACATTTATAAGGAGCCAAAAGCTCTAAAGGGTTATCAATATTTAGCGAAACCGCTGCGGAAAATAATTGCAAAAATCATTAAGAATATTCCATTTGAATTTAAAGGTAAGAATTATCTTATCCGAGGCAGTAAAGAACTTGAAGAACGTTTTATTGGAAACGCGAATATTTTTAATATGGAAGAAAGGAACAAAATTTTAAAACAACCTGTTCTTATAACAGATGCCAGTCAATTGGTTGCTGATACATACAAAAAAATTTGTCAAAATGATCCGGTGAGTAAAATGCAGTATATTGATCTAAAACATTGGCTGCCGGGAGATATACTTTTGAAAGCGGATAAAATGAGTATGGCTAATTCTATTGAGGTCAGAGTTCCTTATTTAGATAAAGAAGTGTTTCATATTGCACGTAAAATAACAGATAAATATAAAATACAAAACCATATAACCAAATTTGTATTCCGTCAAGTTGCAAATAAATATATTCCAAAACAAACAGCAGAAAAAAAGAAACTGGGTTTTCCTACCCCTATTCGCGTATGGCTTAAAGAAGATGAGTATTATAATAAAGTAAAAGAAGCGTTTGAAGGTAATAGTGCAGAATTATTTTTCAATAAAGAACAATTGTTAGTTTTATTGAATCAACATAGAATGGGCAAGAGAGATAATAGTAGAAAAATATGGGCAGTTTATGTTTTTCTGATTTGGTATCAAGTATATTTTATTAATGAAAGAGAAGATAATTTTTTCTTCTAAATTATTATCAACTATGATAAAATATGAAAAATAAAGGAATCAACCTTGAATAATTTAGAAAAGGAGTTCGAAAATGAAAAAAGGATTTCGTATATTATTTTTCATATTTATTGTAGGTATTATGAGTTTGACAGGGTGTACCGGTCAAAAGAAAGTAGAGGAAAAGACATCAATAGTCGGAAAGTGGGTCTCATCAGCGATACAGATGGAAGGTAATGAGGTTAAGTTAGATCCCGATGAAGACGAAGATATGATGATTTCGATTGAATTTGAAAAAGAAGGAAAATACAAATTAAATTATGATGGCTCTACAAAAACCGGCAGTTGGATACAGAATGGAAATAAAATCACATTGGAAAATATAGATAAAGTAGAAATAGATATCGAGTTGGTAAAAGAAAAATTGAACTTATCTATTATAGAAGAACCACAAGTAACAGATAAAAATCCGGTATGGATCTGTGAGAAGCAAAAATAAATAATAGAGAAAAAGAATAGGAAAAGCTGATACTGTAAATAATAGTATCAGCTTTTCTAGGATGAATTTTTACATAAAAAATTAAAAAACATCTAATAAAGGGGAGTGGGGATGCCGATATATAAAATATAAGCATCCCCATGAGTTATGAAAAATTATATTAGCTATGTTTAGCTAGTACATTGATTAGTGTAAGGTAAAATTGTGACGAAAATGTGACCAAAATCTGATAAAAAACGAAATATTATGTAAAGTTTTCTTGACGAGAACGAAAGAAAAAATAAAAAGTTGCGAAAATGAAAAATAACCCTTTAAAAAATTACAAAAATTGTATATAATGAATAGGTGAATATGTTTAAATATTGAAATGATTGCAAAAAATAGAAATATAGATAAGAAAGTGAAAGGGGATTAATATGGTCGCAACAGATATAGGAATCGATTTAGGAACTGCGAGTATCCTTGTATATATAAAAGGGAAGGGTGTTGTATTGAAAGAACCATCCGTTGTAGCCTTTGATAGAGACACGAATAAAATTAAAGCGATTGGTGAAGAAGCAAGATTAATGTTAGGAAGGACACCTGGAAACATTATTGCAGTCCGTCCATTAAGACAGGGCGTTATCTCTGATTATACAGTTACAGAGAAAATGTTAAAATACTTTATTCAGAAAGCATTGGGAAAGAGGACGTTTCGAAAGCCTAGAATCAGTGTTTGTGTACCAAGCGGTGTTACAGAAGTAGAGAAGAAAGCTGTAGAGGATGCAACTTATCAGGCAGGAGCCAGAGAAGTTTCTATTATAGAAGAACCTATTGCAGCAGCGATAGGAGCAGGAATTGATATATCAAGACCGTGTGGAAACATGATCGTAGATATAGGAGGAGGTACAGCAGATATTGCCGTTATATCACTTGGTGGTACAGTTGTCAGTACTTCCATTAAAATCGCAGGTGATGATTTTGACGAAGCAATTGTCCGATATATGAGAAAGAAACATAATTTATTGATCGGAGAAAGAACTGCAGAAGATATAAAGATAAAAATTGGCACTTGCTATCCACGTGCAGAAGTTGATACAATGGATGTTAGAGGACGTAATTTGGTGACAGGACTTCCGAAAACAGTTACTGTAAGTTCAGAAGAAACAGAGGATGCATTAAGAGAGACTACTTCTCAGATCGTAGAAGCTGTTCATAGCGTACTGGAAAAAACTCCGCCAGAATTAGCGGCTGATGTTGCCGACAGAGGAATAGTTCTGACCGGTGGCGGTGCGTTACTCAGAGGTTTGGAAGAACTGATTGAATCAAAGACCGGAATCAATACAATGACAGCAGAAGATCCGATGACAGCAGTTGCTATTGGAACTGGAAAATTCGTAGAATTTCTAGCTGGAAAAAGAGAAGAATAATCATATTAGGAGGTTACTCTATGGTAAAAGGTTTGTATACTGCCTATACAGGTATGATAAACCAACAAAATCGTTTGGACGTTATAACCAATAATTTAGCCAACTCAGCGACCACAGGATATAAAAAAGAAGGAACTACATCTCAGACATTTAAAGATGTTTTGGCTTACAAAATAAAAGATTCATCAGAATACAACATATCCCGGCCGCTTGGAACCATGAGTATGGGGGTTAAAATAGGAGAGAATTATACAGACTATGGCCAGGGAGCATTTCGAGTAACGGATAATGATTTAGATTTGGCATTAGATGGTGATGGATTTTTTGCAATTTCCTTCACTGGAAAAAATGGTGAAACATCAGTGAAATACACTAGAGATGGCTCGTTTACCATGAATAAGGATGGTTACTTGGTTACCAAGGACGGCGATTTTGTTTTGAATCAGAATGGTGCGATGAATTCAAATGCTAATAGCAGGATTCAATTAGATCCAAATGCAGAAGTGAAAATTGATGCCAGTGGAAATATATATCAGAATAATCAATTTGTGGCTCAAATAGGTGTAGCAGATTTTCCGGATTACAATTATATTGAGAAATATGGCGAAAATCTATATCAATTGGCACAAGGAGGAACGATACAAGAAAGTACTGCGTTTGTAAATCAGGGAATTTTAGAGACTTCAAATGTAAATGTGGTATCTGAAATGGTAGAAATGATAGAAATATCCAGAGCATATGAATCCAATCAAAAATTAATTCAAACAATTGATGGAACTTTAGATACAGCTGTTAATCAGTTGGGTAAAGTTTAAGAGACCGTTAGGTAAGGAGGTTTAAAATTATGATGAGAGCTCTTTGGTCAGCGGCATCGGGAATGGTTGCCCAACAGACGAGTGTAGATACAATATCAAATAATTTAGCCAATGTTAATACTGTTGGTTTTAAACAAGAAAAAGCAGAATTTAAATCATTGCTTTATCAAACGATACAATCACCTACGACAACAGCAAATGGTGAGAATAAGCCAATTAATGCACAAGTTGGTTTAGGAACAAGGACTGCGGCCATTACATCTCAGTTTACGCAGGGGGCACTCACGGAGTCCTCTAGTAATACTGCTTTTGCCATTAATGGTTCTGGTTTTTTTGCAGTTCATGGAAGTGATGGAAACACATATTATACAAGAAATGGAAATTTTCAAATTGCAGTCAGCACAAATGGGATGATGTTAACGGATTCATATGGTAATCCTGTTTTGGATTCTCAAGGAAATACGATAGAATTTCCTAATAATGCTAATGTTAATACATTAAGTGTTAATAGTGCAGGAGAGATTTTTTATGAAGTTAATGGGAAATTAACTTCTTCCGGTAAAAATATTGGAGTATACCAATTCAGTAATCCGGCTGGTTTAGAAAAGTTATCCGGTAGTTTATTAGCAGAAACGGAAGCATCCGGTCAGCCTATTAATGAGAGCACAAGTGCTGATGTTACCAAGTCGGAAATATATCAGAATTATCTGGAATCTTCCAGTGTACAAGTTGTTGATGAAATGGTGAATTTAATTGTAGCGCAAAGGGCTTATGAAATGAATTCAAAAGCAATTCAGGCGGCGGATGATATGTTAAGTCAGGCGAATCAATTAAAACGATAATTTGACTGGGAGGGATAAGGATGAGCACAATAGACGGGCTTAATTTAACTGGTGATTACTACAAAACGGTTAATGGAAATAATAATACCAACAGTCTTGAGAGTAAGTTGAATAGTAATCTGGATACTTCTTCAGAAGAAGAGTTAATGAAAGTTTGCAAAGAGTTTGAAGCTTATTTTACAGAACAAGTATTTAAACAAATGGAAAAAATGATTCCAAAATCTGAGGAAAGTTCTTCTAGTTCTTCAAGTTTAATGGGTTATTGTAAAGATAACTTAACGCAAGAGTATGCATCGATGTCGTCAGAAACACAGGGAGTTGGTCTTGCTCAAGTTTTATATGAACAAATGAAACGTAATTATAATTTGTAAAAAATTTATTGCTTATAATATATAAATTGTCCCAGAGTAAATTGTGAAATTTATTTTGGGACAGTCTGTTTTTTCCTCAAAGCAAGATAGAATAGGTGAAGAAATTGGAAACAATAGCGGGTTTTATAGAACATATCATATATCGTAATTCAGAAAATGGATACACAGTATTAAATTTAATAAATGAAGACGAAGAGGAGACTACCTGCGTTGGTGTTTTTCAGATCATAAGTGAAGGTGAATTTATAGAAGCACAAGGATCTTTTGGAGAACATCAAATGTATGGTCAACAGTTTCAGATAGAGAAGTATGAAATCAAGGCTCCGGAAGATGAAATTTCAATTGAACGTTATTTAGCGTCAGGAGCTGTTAAAGGAATAGGGGCAGCTCTGGCAGCAAGGATTGTAAGAAGATTTAAAGCGGATACTTTTCGCATTATTGAGAATGAGCCGGAACGTTTAGCAGAAATAAAAGGGATAAGTGAGAGAAAAGCAAGAGAAATAGCAGAACAGATAGAAGACAAGAAAGAACTTCGTCAGGCTATGATTTTTTTACAGAAATACGGAATAACAACAAATCTTGCTGTGAAAATTTATAGTACGTATGGCAATGAAATATATCAGGTGCTGAAAGAAAATCCTTATCGTATGGCTGACGAAATTCCCGGAATCGGATTTAAAATTGCAGATGAAATTGCTTCAAAAGTAGGGATTCATACGGATTCAGATTTTCGTATTAAAAGTGGAATTTTGTATACTCTTTTACAAGCATCGACAGAAGGACATACCTATTTACCTTATGAAGAGCTTGAAAGACGAGCCAGTGAAATATTAGAGATTGCTAAAGAACATTTGGGCAATCAAATTATGAATCTGGCTATGGAGCGCAGGATAGTGATAAAAGAATTGGATGGGCAAAAGAATGTATATGCCGTACAGTATTATTATTTAGAGCTTAATATTGCTAAAATGCTTCATGATTTGAATGTGAAGTATAAAGTGGAAGAGGAAGAGATAGAAAAGCGCTTAGAAGAGATTGAAGAAAAATCAACAATTGAATTAGATGACATGCAAAGGACTGCAGTGAAAGAATCAGTTAAAAATGGGCTTTTAATCATAACAGGAGGCCCTGGTACCGGAAAAACGACTACAATCAATGCAATGATAAAATTTTTTGAATCAGAAGAACTGGATATTTTCTTGGCGGCACCGACTGGGAGAGCAGCCAAAAGAATGACAGAAGCTACCGGTCATGAAGCAAAAACAATTCATAGGCTTCTAGAACTTAGTGGAGGGCTTGCAGAAAGTGGAAATCGAGTAAGTTTTGAAAAAAATGAAGAAAATCCTCTTGAGGCGGATGCTATTATTATTGATGAAATGTCCATGGTAGATATTCATTTAATTCATGCGCTTTTGAAAGCAATTACCATAGGGACCAGGGTGATTTTGGTAGGTGATATCAACCAGCTTCCATCTGTGGGCCCTGGAAGTATTCTGAAAAATTTAATTCAATCGCAACAATTCAGTGTAGTAATGTTAAAGAAAATTTTTCGACAGGCATCTCAAAGTGATATCGTAGTAAATGCTCATAAAATAAATGATGGGCAGGAAGTAATACTGGATAATAAAAGCAAAGACTTTTTTTTCCTCAAACGAAATGATGCTAATGTTATTATTAGCATTTTAATTACATTAATACAAAAAAAACTTCCTCCTTATGTAAATGCAAAGCCTTATGATATTCAAGTATTGACTCCTATGCGGAAAGGTTTACTGGGAGTAGAAAGGTTAAACTCGATTTTACAAGAATATTTGAACCCGCCTTCAAAAAGTAAAAAAGAAAAAGAAATACAGGGAAGTAAATTCCGTGAAGGTGATAAGGTGATGCAGATTAAAAATAATTATCAGATCGAATGGGAAATCAGCAATTCTTATGGACTGGTATTGGAAAGAGGAACCGGTGTATTTAATGGTGACATGGGTGTTATTAAGGAGATTAATTTGTATGCAGAACTGATAACAGTAGAATATGACGAAGGGCGCAGAGTAGATTATTCCTTTAAACAATTAGATGAATTGGAATTGGCTTATGCTATAACGATTCACAAATCGCAAGGAAGCGAGTATCCGGCAGTTATCATCCCATTGCTTAATGGACCACAAATGCTTATGAATCGAAATTTACTGTATACTGCAGTTACAAGAGCCAAGTCTTGCGTAACACTGGTAGGAAATGATGAAACTTTCTTTAAAATGATTTCAAATACCAGTGAACAAACAAGGTATTCTGGACTAAAAGAATGTATATTAGAGCTTAAAAACAGTTGAATTAATGAGGGGGCTGTTGTATGATAGTAGGGAATATTTTGTTATGTAATGAATATAATAGCCAAAAGGTGAGGAATAAATTGTGAATGAAGAAATGTTGGTTCAGATAGAAGAAATTGTAGGAAAAGCAGGAGTTAAACAGGATGAACCTATGAAGCTGCATACTACTTTTCGAATAGGGGGAAACGCTGATATTTATGTTCAGCCCAAAAACGCAGAAGAAGTTGCAGAACTGTTAGCACTTTGTAAGGAAGAAAATTTTCCTTATTATATCATTGGAAATGGAAGCAACTTATTGGTTGGTGATAAAGGATTTCGTGGCTTAATTATAGAAATAGGCCGAAATATGAGTGTAATAAAGATAGACAAACCCAAAATTACAGTTCAAGCAGGAGCGATGCTCTCTCAGATTGCCAATAAGGCATTAGAGGAACAGTTAACAGGATTTGAATTTGCGTCAGGGATTCCGGGAACGTTTGGCGGAGCAGTCGTTATGAATGCAGGTGCTTACGGTGGTGAAATGAAGCAGATAATTGAGAGTGTAACGGTATTATCTCAAGAAGGAATCATAAAAAAATTGTCTAAATCTGAATTGGAACTGGATTATCGTTCAAGTTGTATTTTAAAACATAATTATATTGTGTTAGAAGGTGTGATAAAACTGGAACAAGGTGAACGTGAAGATATAAAGCAAAGAATGCTTGCTTTGAAAATACAAAGAATTGAGAAACAGCCCTTAGAGTTTCCCAGTGCCGGGAGTACATTTAAAAGACCGGAAGGTCATTATGCCGGAAAGCTTATTATGGATGCAGGGCTAAGAGGATATCAGATAGGTGATGCTCAAGTTGCCCAGAAGCATTGTGGTTTTTTAATTAATCGAAAAGAAGCAAAAGCCAGTGATATGCTGGAATTAATAAATTACATTAAAAAAGAAGTAAGAACTAAATTTGGAGTGGAACTGGAGACAGAAATAAAAATACTTGGTGAATTTTAGGAAGGTGAGGGTTATGAGGTTTGTAATTTTAACTGGAATGTCAGGTGCCGGTAAGAGTACCGCCTTGAAAATGTTAGAAGATGTAGGATATTTCTGTGTAGATAATCTACCAATTTCATTTATTGACAAATTTGCTGAGTTATCTTTTGTGCCAAATGGTGAAATTAGTAAAGTTGCTTTAGGTATTGATATACGAAGTGGACAATCATTAGGTGAAGTCGAGAAAGTATTAGAGAATATGACAATTAAGGGTTGTGCTTTTGAAATATTGTTCTTGGATGCGAAAGATGAGGTTTTGGTCAAAAGGTATAAGGAAACGAGACGAAGTCATCCGCTGGCAGGAGGCGAACGTGTTGATAAAGGAATCAGGGAAGAACGTGCCCGGCTGGAATTTTTGAAAAAGAAGGCAGATTATATCATTGATACCAGTTCATTACTTACCAGAGAACTGAAAGTTGAATTAGATAAAATATTTGTGAATGATCAAGAGTACAAGAACTTGTTTATTACAATTTTATCTTTTGGGTTTAAATATGGTATTCCAAGTGATGCAGATTTAGTATTTGATGTCAGATTCTTACCGAATCCTTTCTATGTAGACGAACTTAAGAATAAATCAGGGAATGACAAAGAAGTTCAAGATTTTTGTATGGGATTTGATGCAGCCAAAGAATTTTTAAAGAAACTTGAAGACATGGTACAGTTTTTAATTCCTAATTATATACTGGAAGGTAAGAATCAGCTGGTTATTGGAATTGGGTGCACAGGAGGCAAGCACCGTTCTGTAACACTCGCCAATGAGCTTTTTAAAAGGCTTAAAGAAGACGCAGAGTATGGAATAAAAATAGAACATAGAGATATAGAAAAAGATGCCCTTAGAAAAAAAATTTAATTGAGGTGAAGCCATGTCATTTTCAAGTCAGGTGAAAGATGAGTTATCAAGACAGATAAGTAAGGCACGGCATTGCCAGATAGCAGAAATCGCAGCAATTATTAGTTTGTGTGGAAAAGTTCAAATATCTGTTGAGGATGAATATCGCATTCAAATGTTTACAGAAAATGTTGCAATTGCAAGAAAGTACTTTACATTGCTGAAAAAAACATTTAATATAAATACTGAAATTTCTATTCGAAGAAATAATTATTTAAATAAAAGCAGGACTTATATTTTAACAGTAAAGAATCACGATGAAGCAATTATGGTCCTACAGGCAGTAAAGCTGTTAGGAGATAATTCTGAAATAAAAGAAGAGATGTCATTGGTCAATAATTTGGTCATACAGAAATCCTGTTGTAGAAGAGCTTTTATAAGAGGAGCATTTCTAGCTACTGGTTCTATTAGTGATCCAGAGAAATTCTACCATTTTGAGATTGTATGTGCTACAATTGAGAAAGCGGAGCAATTACAAGAAATAATCAATTCTTTTCAAATGGATGCCAAAATTGTTCAGAGAAAAAAATATTATGTGGTATATTTAAAAGAAGGTGCTCAGATTGTAGATATTTTAAATGTCATGGAAGCACATATTGCACTAATGGAATTGGAGAATGTCCGAATACTTAAAGAAATGAGAAATACTGTTAATAGGAAAGTTAATTGTGAGACAGCGAATATAAACAAAACTGTCAATGCAGCAGTAAAGCAAATACAAGATATACGTTTACTAGAGGAAAAAATTGGGTTTGATGGAATTCCAGATGGTCTTAAAGCAATTGCAGAACTTAGATTGGAATTTCCTGAAGCAACACTTAAAGAGCTCGGAGGAATGCTGAATCCCCCAGTTGGGAAATCGGGCGTAAATCATAGATTGCGTAAGCTAAGTGATTTGGCAGAAGAATTTAGAGCATAGTAAGGAGGAGAAATTATGATTAAACAACCAGTAACGATTCAATTGGTATCAGGTTTGGAAGCAAGACCGGTAGCGATGTTGGTTCAAGTAGCCAGTCAATTTGAAAGCAGTGTTTATTTTGAAGTGGCAGGAAAAAGAATCAATGCAAAGAGTATTATGGGAATGATGACCCTGGGTCTGTCTTCGGGAGAACAAATTATGGTAGAAGCAGACGGAGTTGATGAAGAGAAGGCGGTAAAAGAAATTGAGAGTTATTTAAGCGGTAGACAGCAATAGATTACAGATAGGTGAGCATATGAAGAAAAAGAAACTGCTTTTTATATTTAATCCACACGCCGGAAAATCTTTAATAAGAAATAAGCTAGTAGATTTGTTAGATATTTTTGTAAAAGCAGGATATGAAGTCGTTACATATCCAACGCAGGCTCCTAAAGACGGATTAAATAAGACACGAGATGATTCAAAAGACTATGATTTAGTAGTTTGCAGCGGTGGTGATGGTACTTTGGATGAAATTATTACAGGCATGATGCAGAGTAATAATAAGTTTCCTATTGGATATATTCCATCAGGAAGTACCAATGATTTTGCGACAAGTTTAAAAATTCCAAAGAATATGATAAAAGCAGCACAGGTTGCTGTGGGTGGAAATTCTTTTTATTGTGATATTGGAAGGTTCAATCAAGATTATTTTGTATATATTGCAGCGTTTGGCTTGTTTACAGATGTTTCGTATAGTACAAATCAGGATTTCAAAAATTTGTTGGGGCATGTTGCTTATATACTTGAAGGAGTGAAAAGACTTCCTTTTATAAAAAGTTATTCATTGAAAGTAGAATATGAAGGAAATGTTATTGAAGATGAATTTATTTATGGAATGATAACAAATTCTACTTCAGTAGGTGGATTTAAGAATATGACAGGAAAAAATGTGCATTTAGATGATGGCGTTTTTGAAGTTACACTAATTAAAAATCCAACGAACCCTATTGAATTACAGTCTATTATCAATTCATTAGTTTTACGTGTAGACAATACTGCAAGTGTATATTCCTTTAAAACAAGTCATATAAAGATAACTTCAAAGACTGCAATATCATGGACTTTAGATGGAGAATATGGGGGTAACCATGAGGTTGTAGAAATAGAAAACGAGAATAAGGCACTTGAAATAATGGTAGGAAATAAAGAAAAAATAGCTAGTATTTGACGTATCACTTTGTGGTACGTTTTTTTTTGGCTCTGTGTCAATAGTTGGGGTGTGATTCTTTGAATCACACCCCTCAACTGATGTTAGGGAATTTTAATGTTATCATCTATTGAAAAGATTTTTAGACATAGCAAATAATCCTCTTTGTTAGTTCGCTTTTTCTTAATTAATTAGTACAGATAATATTTTTAAACGATATATCAGAATAGAGGAGGCATCAAAACTTTATGAAATAGATAGTGAGTGCATAAAAGTTATAGCCTCAGCAGCAAGTGAAGCGTATCATCTTAGTGCTACGTTTCTTTGTTTTAGCCAGAAAGGTAGTTCTTTCTTTCCTGTCGGAGATACATTCTTGATTTAATTATTTGCCAATTGGTGTCGAATTATTTGGTTTAATAATTAAATAAATACTAAAAAATATATTGACAAGTGTTAACATAATATATTATGCTTTGAGTGAAATTAACAAGTAAACAATAAAAATTGTTTAACATATAAAAAGATAACTTATAATGTATTAAAGAATTATATTTAAAAAAACTTTTATAATTGTCTGAAGTGATTATCTTGAAAAAATAACATCAATATGAATTTGATTACAAATTAGTAGCTTTATATTTTAGCGATTAAATACTATTAATACTTATATTTCAGTTTGCGTCTTTTATGTAGTTTTTAACACTTGTACATTCGCGTGTGTTAGTGTTGAAAAATAGATATTAGTAAGGAGGTGAAAGAATGAAATTAGTTATTAAAGAAGTTAAAACAACATCTGCGAATCAGTCAAAGAAAAAAAGCAACGACTGTTAAGATGTAATCAATTAAATTAGAAAAGCGACAGTTTATTTACTTGATTTGTACTGTCGTTTTTTTAATATAATAAGATAGGAGATGTATAAGTGAACATATGTAATATAGACATTATATTTTTAAGCCCAGAAGTAAGCTTTTCAAAAATCGTATCTCGCCCACATCCGGGTATTGCATATTTACAGAGCTATTTGCGCTTCAATGGATTTAATACAGAACATTTACTGCATGAAGAACCATTGGCATTATATGAATACTTCGACCTACTTTTAACATACAACACTAATAATTACGCTTTTAGTGTTACAGACGATACCTTAGAAGTAACTATATCTATTATACATGAGATTCGAAATAATAAGCCTGAATGTACCATAATTATAGGTGGCGCTATTGCTAAAGAAGAATCAGCAGATTATTTGTTGAAAAATGACATTTGTGATTTTGTTGTAATTGGAGAAGGTGAGGAACCACTTAAAAAATTATTGATCTTCTTGAAATGCAACAATAAATTTCGATTAAATGAGAAAATTCCCGGTATTGCTTCATTTGATAAAGAGAAAAATAATATAGTTTTCGAACCAAACAATGAAGTATTGGACATTAATTCGTATCCTTCACCAATTCTAACGGGTGTTGTGCCTGAAAGAATGATGACTAAAATAGGGGTATTTTCATCACGTGGATGCTATCATAAATGTATTTATTGCAGTTTTAGTACTACATCAGAGTGGAGAGTACGATTTTATTCAGAAGAGAGATTTCTGGCTGAACTAACTAAAGTTGCAAGAGTTGCAAAAAAATACGGTAGTCTAGAACCGATACCTATTTGGGATGATGCATTTACTTTAAACCAAGAAAGAGCTAAAAGAATACTAAAGAAGATAATTTCTATGAAACTAGGTGTAAAATTTTGGATTCAGACTCGTATTGATAAATTAGATTCCGAATTAATTAGGCTTATGAAACAGGCAGGTATAGATCATGTGGGCATAGGTTTAGAATCAGCATCTCCTAAAATTCTTAAAAAAATAAGAAAAATACGTTTAGATAATTTTGATGAAGAATCATTAAAGGTTGAAATGGATTATATTGAGAAATTTAGATGGTTTGCTGAATGTGCACAGGCTTATGGTTTAGAGTATACAATAAATATAATTCTTGGGCTACCAGGTGAGACGTTTGAAGATGGAATAAAAACTATGGAGTTGGTAAGAGAATTAAGGCCAAAGTATTATTTTCATAATATTATTCGACTGTATACAGGAGTTCCTTTAACACGTGATTACATGAGTTATGGTTATAAAATTGAAGCACCAAATATAAATCACAATGAAAATTCTGCATATCCGGTTAATGCAAAGGTTAAAGAATATCCATATAATGTTAAGGGGATACCACCGCTTCCTAATCGTATGTACTTAAATTTTATGGAAACTTCGCTTAAGGGATTGAATGAGAGAAATGATTCGGTGATTATTTTTGAAGGAAAAAGTAGTGAGAATTTGAATGTTCAAAATAAACATTTTAAAGGAAAGTATGTATTATTTTATCATGAGAATTCAGAAAATCAACATCATATATTGTCATCGGATTATATTATTAGAACTGTAAATGATTTTACATGTTCAAAGTCAAGAATAGAAAAATCTAATATAAAGGAAATAGAACTAAGATATGTTTATAAACTATTCAATGAATTAATTCATAATTATATGTCGTATGAATATACAAGGTATGCGGAACTAGCAGATTCGATGCTGATATTGAAAACTGAAACAAGGGATGATTATTCTTTTTATACTAAAATTTTAGAACGGATAAAACATGGAGGAGAAATTAAACTACCTAGAAACATATTAGGAGTACAATATATGAATGTTTTTATTAAAGATTCTTGTAAATGGACTGCAGATTGTCCCTTTAGGAAAAATGGTAGGATGGTAATTGATTCGGAATATAATATCAAAACATGTAGCGCAGGTACAATTTTAGGTAGTTTAGAGGAACCTGTAAATATTATAACTCATAGATATGATGAAAGATATGTTATGATGGAAAACGAACGAGGCTGTAAACATTGTGAAGCTAACGGTTCTTGTTCTAAATGTATATCTATACCAGATGAATTTGTAGGAGAATACTGCGAGATTCAAAAGTCAAAACATAAACCTCAAAAATTAATTGAAATGATCATAGATGCCTATAAACAAGTAATGGATCCATTAAATCTTGATGAATATATGAGTGATAACAATTATATCTATTTGCCACCAGAAAAGAATGATGCTAACTTTGCATTTATTTTAAAATTAAGCTGTCAATACTATTGTGTATTTGAAAAAAATGGTGAACTTAAGATGTTTGAGATTCCAAGTGTTTTGGAAAAACTAATTAAACATTATTGGATACACGAAAATAAAAGTCTTTTAACTGCATTCATAAATATGGACAATTACTTAAAGAATGAAGATGTAGAAGAACTACTTAACGCAATATTATACTTAGATCAATACAGGAGGAATTTATGAAGGTATCAATAATATATCCGCCAAATGCAAGTTTGATTAATAGAATTCCATTGGGGCCTTTAACGCTTGCTAGTTATATCAATTCAAGAACAGAACATGTAGCAAAAGTAATAAATTTGAATTCTTATATTAAGGAAGAAGAAATTACAATAGACGAAAAGATTTATGAGAAATGTGCACAATTTTTGTTACAGAAATTCAATTCAAAAGTATATTGCTTTAGTGCAATAGTATCAGGAGAAATACCTTCAATCCAAATTGCTCGGTATATTAAGCAGGAAAGACCAGACATTACTATAATCTTTGGGAACCAGTGGGTACTTAATAACGATATTGAAATAATTAATTCATTTAATTTTATTGATTATGTTATTCGTGGTGAAGGTGAATTGACTTTGGCTGACCTTTTAAATAAAATTGATACTAACAGTAACGTTGAAATGGTAAATGGAATAACATTTAGGTATAAAGAACAAGCACAACGAACAGAGGAGCGGCAATTAATTGAGAATTTGGATGATTTACCGATTCTCGATTTAAAGTGTATGTATCCCAAAATAGATCAATTTACACCTTCTCCTTATGGAGGTCATTATGGGTATTTAGAATTTGGACGTGGATGCCCATATGGGTGTAGCTTTTGTTCTTCCACATATTTCTGGAAAAGAAATGTAAGAACGTATTCTGTTGAGAGAACCATTAATGATATTCAATTTTTAATAAATAACGGATTTGATTTTATCGAATTTACGTATGATAATTTTGGAACTAATCGAAATGAAATAATTACTTTTTGTAATGAATTAATTAATAATGATATTAATATAAAATACTCGATACGTTGTAGGTTAGATTATTTAGATCTAGAAATTATTCATTTATTAAAAAGGTCGGGATGCATTGATGTTTTGGTAGGATTAGAGTCAGCATCTCAGGATGCAATAAATAAGATTGGTAAAAACTTAGATTTTTCGAGTGCCAAAGAAACGATTGCGATACTTATTGATAATGGTATTGTAGTGAGGGGGAGTTACGTAATTGGACTTCCGTTTGAAGATATGAGCCACATAGAGTCAACAGTTAAGATGGCATCATTACTTCAAACATATGGTAAGTGGGTGGATCAAGAAATCCATTTTCATACGCCTCTACCAGGAACTCCGGAAACTCTAAATGCAATTGTAAATGATTTGTTAATGTTTTCTTTAGATTCAAATATTTCGTCAGATTTTGCTCAATATATTAATTGGCGAAAAGAAAACTCAAATGAAAATGATCATTATTCGTTGAGATTACAAGAGGATCAAGAATTAATAGACAATTACCCAACGCTTTTTCCACAATACGGATATATAAAAAATGAAATGTTAGATCCTGAAAAAATTACTGCTGTAACAACCTTTTTTAGTGTTATTATGGCTTTCTATCCTATTACTTTATTTTTTGTGGTTGATATACTGAGTAATCAAAAAAAAGACTTCATAGAAGAATTCTTAAGTTATGCAAATATAAAAGGTTGGAGCAAGACAGAATTGTTCAAATTTAGGAGAGAGACTGTTGTGGAAATAGGAAGCGCTTGTTCGCCAGCAGAGCAAAGGCTTTTTGATTTATTCTGTAATTTTTTTGGAGATAGAGTTGAATCGTCTTCAATAGTGAATGAGCTACATCAATACGAATGTGATTTTGCTGATTTTTCCATAAATATAGAAAATAATTTTAATAATGACACCTTAAAATCGAAAGAATTATCAGAACATAGTGTTATTAAATCAAAAATTAAGGTAAAAGCATATAACTATGACGTTCTTAGCATTATTAAAATGCTTAAGGATAACTTTTTTAAGATTGACGAAAAAAATGAAATCTATGATACTGACAAAGCACCAATATATTTAGCTTTTAGAGAAGCTGAGGGAGATTATCTGCACTTTGCTAGTATAGATATTTTAACTATAAACGAAGATTTATATAAGATATTTAAAGTATTCGACGGTATTAAATCTATTCGTGAAGTTGTTAATGGTGTTTATGAAAATATAGATGATGAATTAATATTTGAAAACTGCTCAGAAGTTATAGTGTTTTTGAATGAGAATACTGAATTATGGGAGAATGTATAAAATGGAAAACGAAACTCAAACTGCATTAATTAGTGAGAAAAATTTCAATAGGATGCTTCTTAAATTCTATATACTTGATGGATTGAAACAAGCTTTTTTCTATATACCTATTTTAGTGATTTATTATCAAGGAATCATGGACAGAGAAATACAAGTAGCGATATTGCTTTCAATAAAGACATTCTCAGTGAATTTGCTTGAAATTCCCACCGGGTTTGTAGCAGATCATATTAGTAGAAAAGTTTCGGTATTGTTAGGTGTATTCATCAGTATTATTAGCTTAGGAATAATAGTACTGTTTCAAAACTTTTGGTGGCTATGTGTTGCTCAATTTCTTTTTGCTCTCTCGGAAACTTTAAGTAGCGGTGCTGATAAGGCTTTTTTATTTGATAATTTAAAGTATTACAATAAACAAATAATGTATGATAAAGTAAATTGTAATATGCATTTCAACTCATCTTTAATTTTGTCTTTATCATTTATTACTGGTGGTATACTTTATAACTATTGGGAAATGAGTCCGTTTGTTCTTAGTATAATACTATTTATAGTTTCTTTTATCGTTGGATTGACTATTCATGAAGAAAATTATGATGAAGTTGATTCAAGTGGAAATCGACTTAAGAAAATGAAAGCATTTTATCGAATTAAAACTCAGTCGAAAAAGCTTTGGTTTTATATAATATATACTAGTGTAATTCGGTCATTTTTTTATTCCGTGTATTTGTTTATTTATCCATTGCTATTAATATCAAATACTATTCCTAAACCATATTTTGGAATAGTATATTCCGCAGCAGTACTCATTTACGGGTTTGGCTCAAAATTATCAGTTAATATACGTAATATTTCACGTTTTATTGTTATATATGTTTCATTATTTACAGGTGTGTTGTATGTTGTTATTGGTTTTAATACGAATGCACTAATTTTTATTGGGTTAATAATGTTTGTTCGTCTAATATGGGGAGCATTTGCTGTAATTTCAAACAACGAAATAAATAAAATGATAAAACAATCTTCTGTTAGATCAACAATTCTTTCTGTAGCAAATGCTATAGGAAATGTATTTTCTTCAGGGCTTATTTTCATTTATGGTATACTTCTTAATAGTATAGTGCTTAAAAATGTTATGATAGTTACAGGTATTTTGTTAATTTGCTTAGGACTTTTATCTGTCCTAGTCAAGCGTTTTTGTAACACTATAATGAGCTCATAATTCTAGATTCCACAGTGTAGGATAGAATCCACTTGTTAGACGAAATTTGGAATAAAAATAAGCATTGGTGATGATTGATATAAAAATAGGAATAGATTTGGTGGTGGTAATTCTGAAGAAATTAATAAAATGATGGGATATATATTAAGGGATTTCGTAATAAATTTGAAAGTAGTGTAGGTATATTTTGGAGGAACAGGGGATGGATGATGTTAGTGAATAGGAAAAGATGGGAAATTATTCAGGGATAGTACATAAAAGCAGCGAAACTATTGAAGAGGCCCCAGAGATGAGATTATATGATATTAGCAATTAAAATCACTATGCTATTTAAAAAATCTATATATTTGTACCTATCTTGTGTATTAGGCTCATCGTCTTGCTTCGTTTTTCTTTTGACATCACATCTGTCATATGCAAGTGTTAATTAATGCTGAGGATAGAAATATGATAAAGGAACAGTGCCTGTATTTTAGGTACTGTTCCTTTATTTATAGGAAATTGCTCCTTTTGGAGCAATACAAAATTAAAATGCCTGCAAAGAGGCAGTCATAGTAAACAGACGATTGAAGATTAGAAGATATAAAAGCCTTCTTCATCGAAATTATCGTCAAGATCTTCTTCCTGAAGGAAATAATCCATATCCCAAAGGTCATCATCAATCATGTTTTTGATATCATTTGTAGTCATGCCTTCAGGAGGGTTTTGAATTTATTTCAGAGTTCCTCTGTATGATTGTTTTTGTTCAAGATACTGTCCTCTGTTTTTAATTCTATATTACCATCATAGAGACCATAGTATCGAATCGTTTTATAATGTTTTTCAGGGATGTGACGGATAAGCTGTTCGATGAAATCAAGAGAGGAAACAGTTTCGGTAACAAATTTTTCATCTTCATGACGGTTGTAATGAAAAGTAACATTTTCACCATCATAACTGTCAATACGAGAGGTGGCAATTACCGGTCTCCCAAGATAACGTCCAATGTATTTAATAACAGTGTTTGGATTACATTTTTTTGGTTTAGCTTCGCCATAGTCCACGGTTACCTAGAACACCTTCAGAAATAAGACAATGGATATATAACAAAGTAACACAAAAAGAAACCCTAATCCCCTCAAGATTGTGGGGCAGGGGAGTTAATGTGTCAAAGACACTTTTTTATTGCATAAAAGATTCAGTTATTTGAGAATATAGTTGAATATGCACAAAAGAAGAGGCATAATTTTAGATATAATGTTAAAAGTGCATATTAATTTAGAGCATAACAGAAGAATTTTATATGTATTTTGTCAATAACGATTGATATAATACAATTGTAAAAAGGTAAGAAGCAACAAGCTTCAAAGTTAAAGAAAAAGGGAGGATTTTTCTATGAAAAAGTTATTGGTATTAGCGTTGTCTGTAGCTATGATTGGAACGATGCTAGTAGGTTGTGGTTCTAAAAAAGAAAGTGATACAAAAAAAGATGACACTAAAGTATCAACTCAAGTAGAAGAAACTGCTGATCAGGCAGCGAAGGCAACAAATGGAGAAGGTTTAAAAGGAAAAAATATTGGGGTTTGTATTTATAAGTTCGATGACAACTTCATGACTTTGTACAGAAATGAATTACAAAAGTACCTTGAAGAGCAAGGTGCAAAAGTAACACTTATGGACGGAAAGAATGATCAGGCAGAACAAAGTGGTCAGATTACAAATTATATAACACAAGGTGTAGATTTACTAATTATCAACCTTGTTCAAGCATCAGCAGCAGAGACAGTAACAAATCAATGTGCAGATGCAAAAATTCCGGTTGTATTTATCAATCGTGAACCAGATGTAAAAGAAGAAGAACGTTGGGCTTCCGAAGGAATCAATGCTACATATGTAGGTGCAGATGCAAGACAATCCGGTACATTCCAGGGAGAAATTGTTAATGATTTGAAAGATGGCGGAGACATCAATGGTGATGGAAAAGTTGGTTATGTAATGGTACAGGGAGATATGGAAAATGTAGATGCTCAATATAGAACAGAGTTTTCTGTTAAAGCTCTTGAAGATGGCGGAACTAAAGTAGAAAAAGTAGATGAACAACGTGGGGACTGGGATCAGGCAAAAGGACAGGAAATTGTTGCAAATGCTTTAACAGCAAATGGTGATAAAGTAGAAGTTGTATTCTGTAATAACGATGCTATGGCATTAGGTGCTTTACAGGCGATTGAATCAGCAGGCAGAGTAGTAGGAAAAGATATTTACTTATTAGGTGTTGATGCACTTACAGAAGCGATTCAAAACATACAACAAGACAAAATGACAGGAACAGTATTTAATGATCATATTGGTCAATCTCATAAGGCAGCAGATATCGCAGCACAAATGTTAAATGGTGAAAAAGTAGAAAGTACTTATATGGTAGATTACATTAAAGTAACAAAAGATAATGCAGATGATATTATGAAGATGCTTCAATAATTAAATATGAAAGTAAATTGCTAAAAGTGTTAATTCTGGGTATGTCGAGTACATACCCAGTTTCTAACAGGGAATAATTATGAAAAAAGACTAGTGCAAAGGGGGTACTTAAATGCCAGATTACATGTTAGAGATGCGCGGCATCAGCAAATGTTTTCCCGGTGTAAAAGCATTAGATAAAGTATCAATTAAAATCAGACCAGGAACGGTTCACGCATTAATGGGAGAAAACGGAGCAGGTAAATCAACTTTAATGAAATGTCTGTTTGGGATATATAAGATGGATGAAGGTGAAGTGATTTATCAAGGGAAACCGGTTTCTATTGCTAATTCAAATGATGCTTTGCATAAAGGGATAGCCATGGTACATCAAGAATTACAGCCAATACCAGAGCGTAGTATTGCAGAAAATATTTTCTGTGGGAGGTATCCGCTAAAAAAGGTTGGTCCGGTAAAGATGGTGGATCATAAGAAGATGTATGATGAAGCGAAAAAATTATTAAAAGAAGTAAGAATGGAATATGATCCAAAAGCAAAATTAAGTACATTATCAATTTCACAGATGCAATCAGTTGAGATTGCAAAAGCAGTATCAATGGATGCCAAAGTAGTAATTATGGATGAACCTACTTCTTCTTTAACTGACAATGAAGTAGAGGCATTATTTACAATTATTAATGATTTGAGAAAAAAAGGTGTATCGATTATATATATATCTCATAAAATGGATGAGATTTTACGTATTTCGGATGATGTCTCTATTATGAGAGATGGTCAGTATATAGGGACCTGGGAGGCAAAGGAGCTGACTACAGATATTATTATTTCTAAAATGGTTGGCAGAGAGTTAACAAATATTTATCCACAACGTGACAACGTTCCAGGAGAAGTGATTTTAGAAGCTAAAAATCTAACTAGTATACATCCTAAATCTTTTAAAAATGTTGATTTCAAACTAAGAAAAGGAGAGATTTTAGGACTGGGAGGACTGGTTGGAGCACAGAGAACCGAGTTGATGGAAGCGTTATTTGGAATGCGTCATTTGGCGGAAGGTGAAATTATCTATAAAGGTAAACCTTTAAATATTAAACATCCTAAAGACGCCATTAAAGGTGGTATCGGACTGATAACGGAAGACCGGAGAGGCAGTGGGATTTTTGGAGTATTATCAATTGCTGATAATGTATCAATTGCTTCCTTAGATAAATATTTGGATATGGGAATCGTACTGAATGGGAAGAAAATTGAGCAGATTGTAAAAGATAATGTAGCTAAACTCAGTATTAAAACGCCAAGTAGTAAGACACAAATACAGACTCTTTCAGGTGGAAATCAACAGAAAGTTATTATTTCAAGATGGCTGGCAAATGATCCTGATATTTTGATTATGGATGAACCTACCAGAGGAATTGATGTAGGGGCTAAATATGAAATATATCAAATTATGGTTGATTTAGCCAAACAGGGAAAGACTATCATTATGATTTCTTCAGAAATGTCAGAACTAATTGGTATGTCAGACAGAATCCTGGTAATGTGCGATGGAAAATTGACAGGAGAAATTAGTGGAAAAGAAGCAACTCAGGAAAATATTATGCAATTTGCCACAAAGTTTAATTAAAGGAGGGATTATTTTGAATACAAAAAAATTTGATATAAAAAAGTTTTTAGTTGATAATGCTATTATTTTCATACTATTATTAATGGTATGTTATGTTGGAATTACACAGCCTAACTTTTTAAGCAAAAACAATTTTTCTAATGTTTCGATTAATACAGCGATTCGTTTTATTATTGCTTTAGGTGTCAGTGGTTGTTTAATAACAAAAGGAACTGACCTATCTGCCGGTAGAATTGTTGGACTGGGTGCATGTATTGTGGCTACATTAGTTCAAAAAGCAGATTATTCTGATAAGTTTTTCCCTAAATTGGGAGATGTACCTTTGATTGTTGCTTTATTAATCGCAGTAGCCTTTTGTTGTATATTTGGTTTGATTAATGGTTTGGTCATTTCGTTTTTTAAAGTCCCGCCGTTTATCGCAACATTAGGTATGCAGACGATCGTATATGGAATATGTTTAGTTTATACAGGAGCTAGTCCAATTGGTGGGTTTAGAAGTGAATTTACAAGTTTAGTATCTGGTAAATTATTTGGAATTCCTTATTTGTTCTACTTTGCATTGATTGCAGGAGTGTTCATGTGGTTCTTATATAATAAAACACGTCATGGAAAGTATATGTATGCAATCGGTGGAAATGAAGTGGCAGCAGAAGTGTCAGGTATCAATGTTAATTTTACCAAAATTTTAATTTACACATTAGCAGCAGGTTTATATGCAATAGGCGGATTTTTGTTAACAGCAAAAGCAGGAGGAGCTACTGTTAATGCAGGTTATGGTTATGAATTAGAAGCTATTGCAGCTTGTACCATTGGTGGTGTATCTACAAATGGTGGTGTTGGAAAAGTATCAGGAATTTTAGTTGGTGTATTGGTATTCGAGTTATTGAAAGTTTCCATGCAGTTCTTGGGAGTAGATACTTCTTATCAATACATAGTTCAGGGTATTGTAATTGTAGTTGCAGTTGCTCTGGATTTAAGAAAATACTTAGCAAAAAAATAAATAGATATGATTTCAATTTGGGGACTGTTATAAAAGGCAGTCCCCCATTGACTTGTGTTACTTGCAAACTATGGATTACTGATTTATAATTTAATTATACAAAGTTTGAAAGTGTATTTTTCTATTTTGAACGGCTAAGATAAAGTATGAGAAGGGGGATAATATGGAGCTATATCGAGTAATGCTTGTAGACGACGAAGAAGACGTGATACAAGCAATTATTAATAAACTTGATTGGGAAACTCTGGGATTCCAAGTTGTTGGATTTGCAGAAAACGGAGAGGAAGCTCTTGAAATGACACAACGTTTACAGCCAGATGTTATTATGTCAGATATTAAAATGCCATTCATGGATGGACTTACCTTATGTAAAAAGGTAAAAGAATGGAATCGTGGTATAAAATTTGTGATTTTCTCAGGATTTGATGAATTTGAATATGCAAAAGAATCTATCAAACTTGAAGTAGAAGAATACATTTTAAAGCCTATTCGGGCAGTAGAACTTCAAAGTGTTTTTCAGCGAATAAAAAAGAATTTAGATCAAGAGATTCAAGAAAAAAGAAATGTTGAAAAACTCAGTCAATATTATAAAGACAGCTTACCTATTATGGGAGAACAGTTTTTAATTAATTTATTGGAAGGCAGAATTGAGGAGAATAAGATTAGTGAGCTTATGTCTTTTTATCGGATAGATTTATCGGGTCAATATTTTATGGCCGGTATTCTTAAGACAGAGTCTGTTAGTGCAGAAAAAGATATACAGCAGATTCAATTAGAAAGTGTGTCGCTAAAAGAAATTGTTGAAGAAAATTTAAAAGATCTATGTCATTGTAAGGTTATGATTTATTTAAATAGTGTAGTAGTTTTGGCATCCATAAAAGAAGGTGAAGATAATATAAAAATCATAAATCGTATGGAACAGATCTGTAATCTTTCGAAGAGAATGCTGGGAGTCAATACTGCTGCAGGCATTGGCAGAATATATGAAGGGATTTCAAATGCACGGTTTTCTTATAAAGAGGCTCAGAATGCATTAGAATACCGTGTATTGCAAGAGGCCAACCAGGCTATATATATAGAGGATATTGAGCCTTATAAAGGAAAAGAAACAGAGATAGACACTCAATATGTAGAAAATATTTTAAAAAGTATAAAGCTTGGGAAAAAAGAGGAATTAAAAAAGGCGATAGAATTATTTATCAATCAATTAAAAGAATCTCAGATATCGTTACACCGGTATCAGATTTTACTTACAGAAATCACAGCAGAGCTTATCAAATTAGGCCGTTCATATCAATTGGAATTGGAGACGATTTTTGGTGAACAGTTTAATATTTATCAAGATATTTATCAGAGTGATTCTGTTGATACTTTAAACGAAAGATTAGAAGAAATTTGTATCAAAATAACCAGTTCCATTGGACGCGAACGAAAAGATAGTGCAAAGCTCCTTGCAGAAAAGGCAAAAGATTATATAGAAGCGAATTATGCAGACCCCGAATTGTCAGTAGATGTTATTTGTAAACACTTAGGGTTGAGTGCGGCATATTTTTCAACTGTATTTAAAAAAGAAGTGGGTATGACTTTTGTTATGTATCTGACGAAAGTACGTATGGAACACGCACTTTTGCTTCTCAATACAACAGAAGAAAAAACTTATATTATTTCAAGCAAAGTAGGGTATTTAGAACCGAATTATTTTAGTTATGTATTTAAAAAACAATATGGTGTTTCTCCGTCAAAATATAGGGCGAATAGGACAACTAATCAATGAAACAAAGAATAAAGAATTATTTAATCCATTTTATAAAAAGTTATCAGAAGAAAAGTATTCAATTTAATATTTCTATTTCGTTTTCCATAATTGCAGCCATTTGTATGGGATTTATTAGTATTGCTCTTTATACAAGATATGTTGATAGTACGGAGTCAATCATAATAGAAGATAACAAGAAACTGATTAATCAAGCAAGTATGAATATGGAAACGTATATTAGAAGTATGATGCGCATTTCAGATACGATGTACTATTCGGTGATAAAAAATGCAGATTTATCACAAGAAAATCTGAATAGGGATATGAATTTGATATATGAGGCTAATAAAGATAATGTTATCAGTATTGTATGTTTTACGGAACAGGGGGATTTGGCAGGGGCTACTCCGGTAAGTACATTGAAGGAAGATTTAAATGTGAAAAATCAAGAGTGGTTTGTTTCAGCGAATACTACGATAGAAAACCTCCACTTTTCAACGCCTCATGTACAGAATCTTTTTAAGGATAGTAATTACCGATATTACTGGGTTGTTTCACTTAGCCGAGCCGTTGAGCTGACGAGTGCCGGAAAAACAAGTAGAGGAGTATTGTTGGTAGATATGGATTACAGTAGTATACAACAGCTCTTTGAAAAGATTAACTCTACTGGTGTCGGCTACACCTATCTCATCAACCGAAATGGCGAAATCATATATCACCCAAGGCAGGAACTGATTTATTCCAATCTCTATCAGGAGAATAATTTAAAAGCTGCAAAATATGAGGATGGAAATTATGTAGAAAAATTCCATAATCAAGATAGAGAGGTTATTGTAAAGACGGTTGGATACACTGGCTGGAAGATAGTGAATGTAACATTGACGAGCGAATTTTCTATGAACTATGAACAAATGAGATATTTTGTTATTATGATAGCTGCTATATCTTTCTTGTTATTAATATGTGTCAATTTGGTAATATCATCTATTATCGCGAATCCGATTATGCAGCTGGAGCGTTCTGTGAAAGGATTGGAAAATGGGAATCTTGATTTAGATATATACATTGGAGGCTCTTATGAAATTCAACATTTAGGCAGGACGATATCTTATGCCGTTGCACAGATGAGAAAATTAATGGATGATATGGTGAAAGAACAGGAGGCCAAAAGAAAAAATGAACTGGATGCGCTTCAATCACAGATCAATCCACATTTTCTATATAACACTTTGGATTCTATCGTATGGATGGTAGAAAGTGGAAGATATGAAGAGGCAGTTTCCATGGTAACATCTTTGGCAAGTCTATTTCGAATCAGTATAAGTAAAGGGAAAAATATTATCAGTATTCAAGACGAAGTAGCTCACGCGAAATATTATTTAGATATTCAAAAAGTACGCTATAAAAATAAATTTAGTGTAGAATTTCAGATTGAAGAGGAGATTTATCAATTTAGTACAATTAAACTAATAATTCAGCCTATTTTGGAAAATGCCATTTACTATGCAATGGAATCTATGGATGGAGAAGGAGAAATTTGTATTAAAGGCTATCGAATGAAGGATGATATTTATATTGATATCATTGATAACGGTTTGGGGATGTCGAAAGAACAAGTAGAATTGCTATTGACAAATGATAGGAGAGTGCGCAAGAAAGGTTCCGGGATTGGATTGATCAATGTTCATCAAAGAATCCAACTATATTTTGGGAAAAACTATGGATTATTAATAGAAAGCGAACCGGATGAGGGAACAATTGTCCATATTCATTTACCACAGGTATGCTATGATGGAGGAAAGTAATGGAAGAAAATAAAAATTTCGGGAAACGAAAGGTAATTATCATTCTGATTACAATCTGTATAGGAGTTATTGCGTTTAGTGCACTAGGTATGAGCAATTGTTTAGAAGTAAAAAATGAGCAGAGATATCGGATCTCTGTTATTGTATATGGTACAAATGAAGAACGATGGAATAATTTGAAGGAAGGAATCAACCAAGCGGTCTCAGATTATCCAATCGATTTGAATTTTGTTACTATGTACGAAGATAGCGAAGCAGAGGCCCAGGAATTATTATTGCAGCGTGAAATTGAAAGCGGGACACAGGCAATTGCGATAGCTTCTTCAGATAGTCAGAGAATGGAACAAGCGATTGAAGATGCAAAAAGAAAAGTACCGGTCATACTTTTGGAAGATACGACCAATATGGGGGAAAATACAGCCAAAATAGGTCCGGATAATGGAAAAATTGGGGAAGAACTGGCTCAAGCAATGGGGAAAGAATTAGGGACTGGAAGTACAATAGCCATTATATATGAAAACATGGAAAGAGAAAGTATAAGTCAACGTTCTAAAGAGTTAGAAAGAATTCTTACACAAATGGGAAATAAAGTAGTCCACTGGACAAGGAGGGCTGGAGATTTTAGTCCAAGTGTTTTTATCAAAAAAAGCATAGAAGAGAATTCTGTTGATGCAGTTGTGGCTTTAGATGATTATAATCTTGAAAATGTCATTGATGCGGTAGATAAGGATGGACACAGCGTTAAAATATATGGAATCGGTAACACTGAAAAAATCGTACACTATTTAGATGAGGGTACTGTGGATACGCTTGTATTTGTCAATGAATATAATATGGGATATCTTAGTATGAAGATTCTTGTTGAAAATTTACGGAATAATACAGCTCTATATAATCAGGAAATAAAATATTCTATCGTAAATAGAAAAGATTTATATAATAAAGATAACCAAAGACTGTTATTTCCAATAGTGGAGTGAAGGGTGAAAATATGAAGAAAAAAATTGGCATAGTATTATTAGTAATTTTATCTCTGCAGAATTTTAGTGGATGCTCTAGAGGTATCGACCTTGATTTTTCAAAAGACAAGGAAATTAAAAATATTAAAATAGGTATTAGTCTCTACGATCAATATGATACTTTTATTGATAGTATTGCAGATTATTTTAATAAAGCTGTTAGAGAAAAAGAGAGGGAGAAAAATGTTACAATACAAGTTAACATGGTCAGTGCAAATGGCAGCCAGTCAAAACAAAATGACCAGGTGGAGCAGTTTGTAGAACAAAACTATGATATTATTTGTGTTAATTTAGTAGACAGGACAGATCCCTCTATGATAATAGACAGAGTCAAGAATGCAAATATTCCAACTATTTTTTTCAATAGGGAGCTGGTAGAAGAAGATCTAGAACGATGGGATAAATTGTATTACGTGGGAGCTGTTGCTTTAGAGTCTGGTATTATGCAGGGAAAAATAATGAATGCCATTTGTAAAAATGATTTCCATTCGGTAGATAAGAATAAAGACGGAAAAATACAGTATGTAATGTTAGAGGGAGAATCCGGTCATCAAGATGCCCTGCTTCGTACAGAATATGTAATTGATACGATAACAAAGGCAGGGTACTCGGTAGAACGTCTGGGTGATGAAGTAGCAAATTGGAATCGGGCACAGGCAGAAACGAAAATGAATAACTGGATACAAAAATTTGGAGCTAATATTGAAGTTGTTTTTGCCAATAATGATGAAATGGCTTTAGGAGCTGTTGAGGCAATCAATAAAAAGAAAGATATCATAAATCCTATGATTTTAGGAATTGATGGAACGAAAGAGGCTATAGAAGCAATTGAGCAGGGAGAAATGACAGGAACTGTATTGAATGATTCCAAAGGTCAGGCAGAGAGCATGTTAGAATTAGCCTATTCTTTGGTTACAAAGGAAAAATTATCATCCGATATTATATTGCTGGATGGTAAATATATTAGATTGCCATATGAAATTGTTACAAAAGATAATGTAGAAGAAATTAAGAAAAGTATAAAGTGAAATTTTATTTGTGCAATTTAACATCTTGCAACTTAAAAACCAAAAGAAAATTGGGTAAAACGAAGAAATTATAAGATTTTCTTAATTTACCTCTTGCAATTTCTCTTATAATAGAGTATTTTATAAAGGAATAGTAAATAGATTTGAATGTTTAGGACGAGGGTGTTCCATTGTTTGGGATACCCCTTTTTAATTTTTTAGGGAATTGCGCTGCAAACTTTAGTTGCAGCAATTATTTTAAGCAGAATAGGTTACACTATTTTGTACATATAGCTTGGTGAATTTGTAATGCAGAATCTATATTCTGTTCATACATAGTATAGAAGAAAGAACCTAATAAGGTTATAGAAAGGAAGAAGAATATGAGTGATGTAATTAACGTAGCAGAGATTTTTGGAGAGAGTGTTTTTAATGACAATGTAATGAAAGAGCGCCTGCCAAAGAAGATTTACGCAGAATTGAGGAAGACAATTGAAGGACGTAAAGAATTAGATCCTATGGTAGCAGAAGTTGTAGCTGAGGCTATGAAAGAGTGGGCTATTGAAAAAGGAGCGACACACTTTACTCACTGGTTCCAACCACTTACCGGAGTAACTGCTGAGAAGCATGATTCCTTTGTATCTGCTCCAGATGAAAAAGGAAAGATTATGATGGAATTTTCCGGTAAAGAGCTTATTAAAGGGGAACCGGACGCATCTTCTTTTCCTTCAGGCGGTTTGAGAGCTACTTTTGAAGCCAGAGGTTATACTGCTTGGGATTGTACGTCACCGGCATTTATCAGAAGAGGAGCAGCAGGTGCTACGCTTTGTATTCCGACTGCATTCTGTTCCTATACAGGAGAAGCATTAGATCAAAAAACTCCATTACTCCGTTCTATGGAGGCGATAAACCAACAGTCTTTACGTCTATTGAAATTATTTGGAAATAAAACATCAAAACGAGTTACTCCTTCTGTTGGACCGGAACAAGAGTACTTTTTAGTGGATAGAGAAAAATTTACAAAGAGAAAAGATTTAATTTTTACAGGAAGAACCTTATTTGGTGCAATGCCTCCAAAAGGTCAGGAGTTAGAAGATCATTATTTTGGAAGTATTCGTGAACGAATTGGTGCCTATATGAAAGATGTTAACGAAGAATTATGGAAACTTGGTATTACTTCTAAAACACAACATAATGAAGTTGCACCTGCACAACATGAGATAGCACCGATTTATGCAGAAGTGAATATAGCGGTAGATCACAATCAATTAATTATGAGCACGTTAAGAAAAGTTGCTCATCGTCATGGGTTAAAATGTCTGCTTCATGAAAAACCATTTGCAGGAGTTAATGGATCTGGAAAACATAATAACTGGTCTTTAACCACGAATGACGGAATCAATCTTTTAGAACCGGGAAAAACACCACATGAAAATATTCAATTCCTGTTAGTTTTAACTTGTATCTTAAAAGCAGTTGATAAACATGCTGATTTACTTCGTGAATCTGCAGCAGATGTAGGAAATGATCACAGATTAGGGGCAAATGAAGCACCACCTGCTATTATATCAGTATTTTTAGGAGAACAGTTACAAGATGTTTTGAGTCAGTTAATAAGTACTGGAGCTGCTACACATAGTATAGCAGGCGGAACTTTAGAAACCGGTGTTAAGACATTACCTAATTTAGCAAAAGATGCAACGGATAGAAATAGAACATCACCATTTGCATTTACAGGTAATAAATTTGAATTCCGTATGGTTGGTTCAGCTGATTCCATTGCAAGTCCTAATATTGTTTTGAACACAATTGTAGCCGAGACTTTTGCCGAAGCTTGTGATGCCTTAGAAAAAGCTGAAGATTTTGATCTTGCAGTACATGATTTAATTAAAAAATATGCGACTGAACATCAAAGAATTGTATTTAATGGAAATGGTTATTCTGAGGAATGGGTAGAAGAAGCTACCAGAAGAGGTTTGCCAAATATTACATCTATGGTAGAAGCGATTCCGGCATTAATTACTGATAAAGCAGTAAAACTATTCGAGACTTTTGGAGTATTTACAAAAGCAGAATTAGAGTCTCGTGCAGAGATTAGATATGAAGCGTATTCAAAAGCGATAAATATTGAAGCTCGTGCAATGATTGATATTGCAGGTAAACAAATAGTACCGTCAGTAATAAAATATACAACTTCACTGGCACAATCTATCAATTCAATCAAGGCGGCTTGCGATGCAGATGTGAGTACTCAGGTAGAATTATTAAATGAGACTTCAGACTTACTTTCAGAAACAAAAGTAGCATTATCTAAATTGATAGATGTAACTACAAGAGCTTCAGAAATGGAAGAACCAAAAGCTCAGGCTCTTTTCTATAAGGATGAAGTGAAAGTAGCTATGGATGCATTAAGAGCACCTGTAGATAAATTAGAAATGATAGTAGATAAAGATATGTGGCCAATGCCTTCTTATGGAGATTTGATTTTTGAAGTATAATTAAAAAAATCATATCGAATAAAACGAAACATCAATCATATTTTCTTTTTGTAAATGTAAAAAATTCTACAAAAGGAAAAATATGATTGGTGTTTTTGTTTTGAATGCTGGGAATTGTTTGTATTTTGTCGAATTTTAAAGTTTCTCATAATTATATCACATTTATATTGCAAAATAATTGCGTAAAATGATAATATTTGGAGGTTTTATGAGAAAGTGTAAAAAATGTGGATTGCCAGTCACTTTCAAAGGAATTCACATAGACAAAAATGGTGTTTGTAATTATTGTAATTTTTTTGAAGAAAAGAAAGTGAAGATTTTAAACTATCAAAATTTAGAAAAGGATTTTTTAGAGGAATTAGAAAATGCGAAAAAGCAGGCTCAAAAGAATGGTTCAGATTATGATTGTCTGGTAGGACTTAGTGGTGGAAAAGATAGTACATATATCATATACAAATTGAAAAATGATTATGGTATGCGTGTATTGGCTTATACTTTTGATAATGGTTTTTCTACAGATTATGCACGAAATAATATAAAAAATGCGTTAGAGAAGCTGGATGTAGATTATATGTCAGTTTCTATGAAGGAATCAGAACTCAGGCGGTATTACACAGCGTTTATGAAACTTATGCATAATTTTTGTTCTGTCTGTTTTCATTTTATGCATTATTATAGCCACAAAATTGCTTATGAAAAGAAAATTCCGTTAATTGTAAATGGACGTACCATAGGACAAATACTTCAGACGGCGGATTCGGAAAAGGGGATAGAACCTTTTCAAATTTCAAATAATTTGAAAGAATTCGAATATCAAATGTTTGGAAAACTAACAGACAAATTAGAACAACAAAAATTTGTTGAATACTTAAATGAGTCTAGGGTTAGATCACTTTCTTATTTTGCTTATCATAATGTAAGTGAAGAAGAAACAATGGATTTTTTAGAAAAGCGGATTAATTGGAAACGTCCTGATAAGGGAACCAGCCATCCGGATTGCTGGGCTCATGCGTTAGCAGAAAAATTGAATATTGAAAAATGTGGATATCCTGTTCGTACCGGAGAACTTGCGGTTTTAGTTCGCGCAGGAAAAATTTCCAAGGAAGAAATGGAAGAGATTTTGTCTAAGGACATGGATCGTTATAGGGAGATTGATTCTACAACTGAAAAACGTTTTTATGAACGTATAAAATATAGAAAGTGTGAAGAAGTATGATAACAAATGTTTTAGAATATTTAGAAAGTACTTCACAAAGATTTCCCGATAAAAAAGCACTTGAAGATATTGAAAAGGCAGTTGACTTTAAGGAACTAAAAAATAAGGCGACGTCCATTGGAACTGATATTGCTTATAAAAATTTAAGATGTGAACCTATCGTGGTATTAACGGATCGTAATATTGAAAGTATCATTGCTTTTTGGGGAATTATTTATAGTGGAAATTTTTATGTACCAGTAGATAAGAAACTGCCGAAGGCAAGAATTAAATTAATTTTAGAAAATATTAAACCAAAACTTATTATAGCTACAAAGATGGATATTCAATTTGTTGAAGAGATGGATTGGGAAAATAAAGTTATATATATAGAAGATGCTCAAAGAACAAAGACTGATAGCAATCTTTTAGAAAATATAAGAAAAAGTCATATAGATTCAAATCCCTTATATACAATCTTTACGTCTGGTTCCACAGGTATACCTAAAGGTGTTGTGGTTTCGCACAGATCTGTGATTGATCTTATAGAACAATTTACAGATGTTTTTAGGTTTTCAACAGAAGAAGTTTTTGGAAATCAGGCTCCGTTTGATTTTGATGTATCTGTAAAAGATATATTTCTAAGTATAAGAAATGGTTCTACTTTACAAATAATTCCGCAGTCGATGTTTTCTCAACCTAAAAGGTTGATAAAATACTTAAATGAACGAGAGATTACCACTCTAATTTGGGCAGCTTCAGCAATCAGTATCGTATCAATATTTGATGTATTTGCAAAAGAACTTCCTAAAAGATTAGAAAAAGTAATGTTTTCCGGTGAGGTGCTTCCAATAAAAGATTTGCGTTATTGGCAGAAACATTTACCAGATGTAATGTATGTAAACTTATATGGACCTACTGAAATTACATGCAATTGTACTTACTATATTGTGGATAAAGAGTATTCTTTAGAAGAACCGCTGCCAATTGGAGAACCATTTCCTAATACAGAAATTTTATTATTAGATGATAATAATGAAAGGGTACTAGAGGGAGAAAGTGGAGAAATATGCGTTCGGGGAACCTGTGTAGCAATGGGATACTATGGTAATTGGGAAAAAACGAACGAGAACTTTTGTCAGAATCCTCTCAATCAATTTTATACTGATATCATATATAGAACAGGTGATTTTGGAAGACGAAATCACAACGGGCAGCTAGTGTTTATTTCAAGAAAGGATTCACAAATTAAACATATGGGACATCGGATTGAATTGGGAGAGATAGAAACGATATTGAATGCATTCTCATACATGCAGAAATGTTGTTGTATGTATGACGATATTAGAAAAAAAATAGTATTGTTCTATCAGGCCGAAGAACCGTGTGATAGAACTATATTAAAAGATTTAAAACAATTTCTTCCTAAATATATGTGTCCTAACCAGTTATTTTACTTTAAGGAGCTGCCAATGAATCAACATGCCAAAATAGATCGTACAGGGTTAAAGAAGCAATATATGGAAAAGGAGTAAGATATTATGAGATTTCAGAATGTCATTATAGTTGGCAGCGGTCAATTAGCATTATGGTGTGCTGCTTATATAAAAGAAAAAACGGAATCAACAAATAATACATCATACATATATTTTGACACATCGGATAAGATTTCGGTAATGATGGAAAAAGGTTTAAGGCTTCAAAAAATTAAATATGAATGTGGAAATAAAAATTTTATTTTCGAAAAAATAAGAAAAACAAATGGATATACTCTAGTAATTAGTGCAATTAATCCTTTTTTATTTCCCAAAGATATTGTAAAAGACAAGAAAATAGAAATCATCAATTGTCATCAATCACTTTTACCTAATCATCCCGGACGAAATGCAGAAGCATGGGCCATTTTTGAAGGAGATAAAGTGGCTGGAGTAACATGGCATAAAGTTACAGAAGATGTAGATGCCGGAAATATATTAATACAAAAACAAATAAAATTGACAGATGAAATAACTTCATGCCAGCTTTTTAAAAAGCAGATAAATATTGCCTATAAGGCATTTATTGAGTTAATGAGTGAATTTTTAAATCAACAAGTTTGGGAAAGAGTCCAAGAAGGGAAAGATATTATGAAACGAAAAATTCACTACTCTTGGGAAGTACCAAATGATGGGTATTTAGATTTAAAATGGGATTCAAAAAAAATAAGTGCCTTTTTAAGAGCTATGGATTATGGTGTACTATGTATTTTAGGGTATCCCAAAATTGTTATTAATGGTCAAGAATATTATTTTAAAAAGTATGAAATTGAAAAATTAGTACAACCAAATGTAGACGTAGTCCTTAAAAAGGAGGAAAAACAGATTTTAATTTATAGGGATAATTTAGAATTTAAATTATTACAATACAGTAAAAATAAGAGATAAGGAGAATAGAAAATGAAAGAATTAATGGTAATTTTGAATGAGTTAAGACCAGAGGTAGATTTTTCAACAGAGACAAATTTGTTAGATGGAGGGATATTAGATTCTTTTGATATGGTTTCTCTAATTGGTGATATCAATGATACATTTGAAGTAGAATTAACTTTTGACGATATTGATGCAGATAATTTCAATAGTGCTGAAGCTATGTGGAGTATGATAGAAAGATTAAAAAGTGAGGGTTAATTAGTGTGACTGTAAATTCAATAACCTTTTTTGTCTTTTTATTATGCACTGTAATAATTTACTATTCGGTAAAACCAAAACATCAATGGATATGTTTATGTATTGCAAGTTACATTTTTTATATCTTAACAGGAGTATCAACGTTAGTTTATATTTTCATTACTACTATTACTACATATATTGCAACCAACTGGATGCAGAGTGTTACTAAAAAAAGAAAGAGAAAAATTTTAACAGGGTTGTTACTTCTAAATTTTGGGGTTTTATTAGTACTTAAGTATTATGGTTTTATGCTATTCAATATAAATCGAATAGCAGGAATAGTAAATAGTGTTCGTCTTGACGACTCGTTAACCTTTGTTGCACCGCTTGGAATTTCATATTATACATTACAGAGCATGGGCTACGCAATTGATGTATATAAATCGAAATGCAAGCCTGAAAGAAATATATTTAAAGTAGCTTTATTTGTAGGATTCTTTCCACAAATGACGCAAGGCCCAATTGGACGTTTTAAAGATTTGGCAAGCCAACTATACGCATCACATAAGTTTGAATATCGAAATTTTTCGTTTGGGTGTCAAAGAATACTTTGGGGTCTCTTTAAAAAGACAATCATAGCAGATAGATTAAGCCCTGTTGTAAGAAATATTTTTACACATTATGGTTCTTATGATAATCTAACCTTATTTTTGGGCTGTGTTTATATGACGATACAGATATATGCGGATTTTTCCGGATATATGGATATTGTATGCGGTGCCGCTGAGATATTTGGTATAAAGCTGGCAGAAAACTTTAAAACTCCGTTTTTCTCAAGCTCTCTGGCGGAATATTGGAGAAGATGGCATATAACTTTAAGCGGTTGGTTTCGAGACTATTTGTTTTATCCGTTATCTATTTCTAAAGCAGCTGTTAAATTCGGAAAATTTGGTAAGAAACATTTTTCTGTTTCTATAGGTAAAATGTTTCCCGCGATATTTGCATTGTCGATCGTATGGTTTGCAACAGGATTGTGGCATGATGCAAGCTGGAGATATATTTTATGGGGAGTTGCAAATGGTATCATTATTATTTCTTCCATATGGTTAGAGCCATTATTTAAGAAGACTAAATTATTGTTTCATATAAAAGATAGTTGTAAAGGCTGGCATAGACTTCAAGTAGTACGGACTTTCTTAATAGTAAGTTTGTTGAAAGTTTTTCCGGGAGCGTCAAGTACAAAAGAAAGCTTGATAATAATTAAGCGTATGATCACTGAATTTCCCGTCTCAATTAATTATAAATCTATATTTCCCCAATTATGTCATAGTGAATTATGCTATTTAGTTTTTGGCATTGTTATTTTTGCCGGTGTTAGCTTTTATCAAAGAAAAGAACCTGTAAGAGAGTATATCGCAAGGCAGGTCTTTCCAGTCCGTGTCATGGTGTACTTAGGAATGATTGCTTCCATTTTATTATTTGGAGTTTTTGGAACAGATGCAGTGGGAGGATTTGAATATGCACAGTATTAAAAAAATATTATTACGATTAATAATTGTTTTTCTATTTGTATTAATACTTGAGTCTGGATTAAGGTTTATATATGAACCTAACGAAGACTATTCCCAATATAGAAAAATTGAATTGGAGGAGAATAAAGGGGAAATAGAGATGGTATTTTGTGGGACATCTCGAACAATGAAGGATTATAATCCGCAAATATTCGATAAGAAATTAAATACTAATAGTTTTAACTTAGGAACAGGGCAACAGCCAATCAGTATTACTTACTATTATTTAAAAGAGATAATAGAAAAAAACCCAATAGAAGTCGTTTTTTTGGAAGTGTCACCGACCACATTATGTAAAGATTCAGATAGAGCAAATGACACACCTGCTAAGTTAAGTGTTTATGATAGATTATTTAATTGGAAAACTAAAATCATAAGCTTTTTTGATATTTTTCCAGTAAGTGAATATGAGGAAGCTATTTTATATTCAACAAATATTGAAAGTTTATTTGATTTTGAATTTATAAAAAGCAATGTAAATAGTAAATTATCTAATAGATATGAAGATGGCTTGAAAGGAGTGGATACAAAGAGTTATAAGGGGAAAGGTCATGTATCAGGGCGTTCTGTGTATAAAGGAGCCGAGATTGGAAGTAAATATATTGAAAAAAAGTCTTGGGAAGGAAAAAGAATACAGAAAAAGAATGTTAAATTTTTAAATAAGATAATTCAAATGTGCCTGAGAGAAGGAATTGAAATTAATTTAGTTACCGTACCGGTAAATCCTAAATTGCAGGCAGAGCTGAGTGGTTTAGATGAAATGAATAATTATTATCTAGATATAGCATCACATTATTCGATTGATTACTACAATTTCTATAATTATAGAAAAAAAGATAATGTGTTTTTAATAGAGTATTTTAGCGACTTTATACATATGAATGAAAAAGGGACAGAAATATTTTCAAATTACCTAATAGATATTTATTTGAAATCTAAATGTGGAGAAGAACTGGAAAAATTTTTTGTTTTATAGAAATGAAGAAGAGTAAGTGATACTATTAAGGTAAAAAACCTCTCCGCTCACTCTTTAAAGAGGAGGGGAGGAAAAAATGCGAAGCATTTTTTTGAAGAAAGGATTTGAAGCCTCCTAAAGGGAGGATGCCAAGCAATAATGCTTGGCATTTATTATGAAAAAGTTTATTCAAAATAGTAATGAAAATTACTAGGAGATTAACTATTTGATAATTATATTATATTTAGTAGAAATGAAGAATGTATGTTATGTAAATAAAAATTCTTTGAATGTTAAATGAATAAAATGTGAACGATATAATCTTTAGTTATTATTTTCTGTCAACGGATTTTCCTTTTTTGGCTTAGGCTTTTTCTTTTTTTCCTTTTTTTTCTTTTGGGCTGCTTCCTCAGCAGCTTTTTTTATAGCCTCTTTTGTATGAACATTACAAGTACTTTCAGATAAACCGGCAGGCATTGTATATGGTGTATCATCTGTTTCTCCTGTACTTCCTTCCGGTCTTAGTATATAAACAGAGTTTACTCGGGTAGAATCAGGACAAAGGTCACCAGCCAACATGCCGGAGCTGCTACAGATTGTAACACCAATATGGCGGTCACAGACTTCTGTTGGAGCAGTACCCTCAGCAAAATATTCCTCCCTTACCATGCTTCCCCGTGGATCTTTATCACAAAGTCCTTCTACTGCTAATTTGCCTGATTTACGGCATATTTTTGCAGTTACAATACCTTCAGGCATCGTAAACTCTTTATGTTCCAGATTTTGATGGATACGAGACATAACATTTCTCCATAAAGTTTTGTGATAGTTTCTGGAACCAGATGGAAGATTCATATTATTATCGTAACCTCCCCATACGGAACAAGTATAATAAGGAGTATATCCGGAAAACCATACATCATTGTATGAAGATGTAGTACCAGTTTTACCTGCAACAGGCATATTATCTAAAGCAACACTTGTACCCGTACCATATTTTACTACGTCTTCCATTGCATTGGTTAGAAGCCAGGCTGTTGTATCTTTCAACACACTCTTAGTACTTGGAGTATTGTCAATTAAAACTTCTCCGGAATGATCTATTATTTTGGTATAAAAACTAGGTTTCGTATAAGTACCATAATTAGCAACTGTTGCATAAGCAGCTGTCAGTTCTAAATTTGTAACACCATTGTGGATTCCACCTAAGGCCAAAGCCTGTGTAATATCTGTACTAGTGGAACCATCCAATGTTGTAAAACCGAAGTTCAACAGGTAATCATACCCCAATTGAGGAGTGATTTCTGTAAGAGTTTTAACAGCAACAATATTCATGGATTTTGCTATGGCTGTTCTTATGGTAGAAAGACCATAGTAACCAGAATAATAATTATTTACCGGACGGCCATTATTGTAATTATATGGCGCATCATCTTGAATGGTTGCTAATGTCATACCGGCACTATCAATAGCTGGTGCAAATGCAGCTAATACTTTGAAAGTCGAACCAGGCTGTCTGGTTGTATTAGTTGCGCGGTTCAAGGTCAAACTTGCTTTTTTCTCTCCCCGTCCGCCAACGATTGCTTTTACTTGGCCGGTATATTGATCCATAATTACAATCGACGCCTGTGGCTCAGGTGTAAGTGTTATGACTTCACCATTTGGTACAATTTTGTCATCCGGTCCGATAATAGCGGCTTTATAACGATCAATTTCCTGATTTGCAGCTGTTTCGTTCGGAAAATTCAAACTATAATCAATACCATCAGTTTTTTGAAAATAAGAAAGCATTGTTTGTTCATTATAATTTTCTAATGTATTATCTGCTTTTTTCACGGTCAGGCGGTAGGTAAGAGATACTTCTGTTCCAGCTGGATAATTTGCTGGATTAGAAAACTCTTCGTCACAAATTTTTTGTATGGAAGCGTCTTGGGTTGTATAAATACTAAGACCACCACTATATAATGCATTATAGGCCTGAGTTTGTGTATAGCCTTTTTGTTCTTGCAAATCTTGTATTACTTGTTCCGTTAATTCGTCTAAAAAATATGTATAAATAGATGATGATGAGTTTTGAGTATTTACTGTTTGAATTCTAGAATATACATCATCTGCCAGAGCTTCTTTATATTCAGCTTCAGTAATATAATGTTGTTTCAGCATATTATCAAGTACCTTTTCCCGGCGCTTAGCGTTATTTTCCGGATAACTGATAGGATTGTATCTAGAAGGATTTTGCGTAATCGCTGCTATAACAGCGCTTTCCGAAATTGTCAATTCTGAAACATCTTTATTTAAATAACGTTTGGAAGCAGCTTGGACTCCCAGGGTATTCTGGCCTAAATTTATAGTATTCAGGTAATTCTCTAAAATAAGTTTTTTAGACATCGTTTTTTCTAATTGGATAGCAAGATATTGTTCTTGGATCTTTCTTTCCAGACTTTCAGCAAATGAATCTTCCTGTACCCAATTTGTAAACACATTATTTTTCAATAACTGTTGTGTAATTGTACTGGCGCCTTCTGAAAAGTGTCCACTTGTAATGCCTATCATAGCACCTCTTGCAATGCCTTTTAAATCAATACCATTATGTTTCCAAAATCGTTCGTCCTCAATAGCAACAAAAGCATTTTGCAGATTTTTGGAAATTTCACCGATTTTTACATAAATACGATTAGAACCGGATGATACCAATTTGGTGATTTCTTTCCCTTCAGTATCATAAACTATAGTTGAAAATCCTTTAGGAGATACATTCACGTTAGAGATATCTGGGACAGATTCAATAATTCCCTTGTAAGCACCATAGCCCGCAAATGTTCCTATTAAAATTAATGCAGAAAATGTTACCAACATTATTTTAAGAAGTATTATTCCTGCTTTATTACGAAATTTGGCATTGTTTGAATCCAATTTTTTCTGTTTCGCACGGATCTGTTTTTTACCGTAATTCATTTCTGTTATGCCTCCTTATTATGACATTATAACAGTTTCATTATAACAAATAGTCTAATTTAAATAAAGGGAAAAAATCGATTGGAAATTTTTAGAAAGATATTAAGATATAAAATGAAAGAAAAGGGATAAACAATTGCTTATCCCTTTAAATGATATATTTAAAATTCAACAGGATTACCATAATAAATGCAGGTAAATAATTTTTCCATAGTAGCGGCATCAATTGGTCTTGGATTTGAACCTGTACATGCATCACCCACAGCGTTTTCAGAAATAGAAGAAATTTTCTCTTTAAATTCATCTTCTAATATTCCAAATTCTTTTAAAGTATTCGGAATACCCATATAGTTATTTAATTCCACTATTTTATCACATAATTTTTGAACGGATTCATCTACGGTTCCGGTAATTCCGATTGAATTTGCTATTTCAGCATATCTTGCAGCAACTTCTGGCAATTTAGCATTATATTTAATGACATATGGTAAGTACATAGCATTAGCCAGACCGTGTGTAATATGTCCGGTTGAGAATACAGCCCCTGTTTTGTGAGCCATTGAATGAACAATACCTAATAGTGCATTAGAAAATGCCATACCAGCAAGACATTGCCCATAATGCATTTCTTCTCTTGATTTAGTATCTCCATCATAGGATTTTAATAAATCTGTATTAACAATTGAAATAGCTTTTAAAGCTAATGGATCTGTAAAAGTATTATGTAAGGTTGAAACATATGCTTCAATTGCGTGTGTTAATGCATCCATACCGGTATAAGCAGTAAGATGTTTTGGCATGCTTTCTGCCAGAGTGGGATCAACAATAGCAACATCAGGTGTAATATTAAAATCAGCTAATGGGTATTTGATTCCTTTTTCATAGTCTGTTATAACAGAAAAGGCAGTAACTTCAGTAGCTGTACCAGATGTAGAAGGAATTGCTAAGAAATTAGCTTTCTTTCTTAAGGTCGGGAAATTAAATGGGATGATCAACTCTTCAAAAGTAGTTTCCGGATATTCATAAAAAGCCCACATTGCTTTGGCAGCATCAATTGGTGAACCGCCCCCCATAGCAATGATCCAATCAGGTTGAAAATCAGTCATTGCCTGAGCACCTTTCATTACAGTTTCTACAGAAGGGTCTGGTTCCACGTTTTCAAATAAAGTAGTTTCAATGCCAGCCTCTTTTAAGTATTCTAGTACTTTATCAACAAAACCAAATTTCTTCATAGAACCGCCGCCTAAAACAAGAATGGCTCTTTTTCCCTGCAGTGTTTTTAATGTTTCAAGTGCTCCTTTTCCAAAATAAATATCTCTAGGTAATGTAAATCTGCTCATAAAATCCTCCTTATTAAGTTGGTAGTTTTTTCAATATAATAATTATAATCGATAAAAGCAGTAAATACAATATCAATGTTAAAAACTTCACATTTGCGAAAAATCTCTTAACATGCTAAAATAATTAACAATTAATTGCAAATAAATGATATTAAGGAAGAGAAAGATGAACGTAATAAAAGTAATATATGAGGGTGGACAAGAAGAAATCGTTGAAAAAAAATCAAGGTTTATTGCTACCTTAGAAAGAGTAGAAACGAAAGAAGAAGCGATTCATTTTATAAATCAATTGAAAAAGAAATATTGGGATGCGAATCACAACTGTTTTGCATTTGTAATTGGCAAACAAAATGAGATTCAAGGATGTAGTGATGATGGTGAGCCAAGTGGAACTGCTGGCAGACCAATGTTAGATGTACTATTAGGTGAAGAAGTTCATAATACAGTCGTGGTAGTGACCAGATATTTTGGTGGTACTTTATTGGGGACAGGAGGATTAGTCCGAGCTTATCAAAAAGCAGTGAAAGAAGGATTGAAGGACTGCAAAATCATAGAACAGAAAGAAGGAGTAAAAATTTTAATTCGGACAGATTATAATGGAATAGGCAAGATTCAATACGTTTTAGGTCAACATTCAATTCATATTATTCATACGGAATATACCGAAAATGTAGCGGTAGAAGCGATGATTCCGTTAGAATTGTTAGATGAATTAAAAATAACACTCACTGAAGTAACGAACGGAAAAGCAGAGATTATATTAGAGAATGCTTATATGTATGCAGTTCTGGATAATCAAATTGAGATGTTTGATTCGCTGCCCGAAGTGATTAATTTGCTAAGTAATAAAAAAAGTACTTGAAATGCTAAGCTGAATAGTATATAATACAGCTTGTTGAAAATATTGGCCCATCGCCAAACGGTAAGGCAACGGACTCTGACTCCGTCATTTCAAGGTTCGAATCCTTGTGGGCCAGCTGTCGACAAAAAAGATGCTTGGGATATGAACCGCAAGCATCTTTTTGGTTTTTAATTTAATTTGCATACAATTTGAAACAGGAAAGCAGCATTATTTTTTTTCAAGCAATGTTTTGTCATAATATTCTATTATTTCTTTAAGCCGAATCAATAAGGCTAAAAACACACCATTAGCAACGCCTTGCTGCCATACGGTGCCATGTGAACGTCCCATGATCACATATTTGGAAAAAATCCCTCTAAATACTTCAATATCATTTATAGTAGCTTTCTTGATAGCTTTTATTTCATCTTCAGAAGTTTTAACATTGTGGCGTCTATAAAAATATGGATAATTTTTATCCATGAATTTGGTTGTTTGTATAAGCTTAATAAACCTCATTAATGTTCCATCGTAAATTGGAATTGAAAAATTTATAGGAACTTTGCTGTCTCCTTTATAAGTAGACATAACATCATTTCCCGATTTTGTCTCAAGCCATGGGATATATGCAATTAAAAGGTCAATATCATTTTTATATTCAGCGATGATCTCAGATGGAATCTTTTGTTCTTTTTTGTCCATTATCGTTCCTCCGTAATAATAATTCTAAATTTGGTATTAAAATTCTTATACCTATTTTACCATAAAAAAATTGAGTTGCATATCCCTATAAAAATGGGGTAAATATTTTTAATACGATTAATTCCATTTATTGTAATCAATTATTAAGTGTGATACAATAACATTCAAATATAGAAATAAGTATTGCAGGAGCAAAACATGTATAGTTTAAAAAGCAGAGTACGTTTCAGCGAAGTTGATGCGAAAGAAAGGTTAACATTAAGCTCTTTAGTAAATTATTTTCAGGATGTAAGTACATTTCATTCAGAAGATGTGGGAGCCGGCCTTGATTACTTTAAAAAAAAGAAACTAGCTTGGATATTGAATTCCTGGCAGATAGTGATTGAATCTTATCCTAAATTAAGCGAAAGAATCGAAATCAGTACATGGCCTTACGATTTTAAAGGTTTTTACGGAAACAGAAATTTTGTAATCAAAAATGAAAAGGGGAAGAATTTAGCATATGCGAATTCTATTTGGGTTTTAATGGGACTTGAAAACAGGCATCCTGTTAAAGTTAAGAAAGAAATGGCTGCCATATATGGAGGTTTAGAAGAGAAATTTCCGATGAATTACAAAAAGAGAAAAATTAAACTTCCTGAAACATGGGAATGTTTGGAACCATTTCCTGTTCGTAAATACCATATAGATACGAATAATCATGTCAACAATGGACAATATATTCAAATGGCAAAAGAATTTATCCCAGATGATAAAACAATTTCTCAAATGAGGGCAGAATATCGTAGAGAAGCAGTTTTGGGAGACATTATAGTCCCCAAATTACATCAGGAAGAGAATGCATATATGATTTCCCTATGTGATGTAGAAGGAAAACCATACGCGATAGTTGCATTTGAATGTGAGGACTAAGTGAGGTAATTATGATAAAACTAGGAATGAAACAAAGATTAATTTGTACAAAATCAGTAGATTTTGGACTTTATCTAGCAGAGAAACAGGACTCTGAAGAAAGAGTATTACTGCCCAAAAAGCAGGTTCCCGAGGGAATGAAAACAGGGGATGAAATTGAAGTCTTTATTTATAAAGATTCGAAAGACAGAATAATAGCAACTACCAATGAACCTAAAATAGCTTTGGGTGAACTTGCAGTTTTAGAAGTTATTGAAGTTGGAAAGATAGGGGCTTTTTTAGACTGGGGTTTGGAAAAGGATCTGTTATTGCCCTTTAAAGAACAAACAAAAAGAGTACGTCAGGGTGAGAAATATCTGGTATCTCTTTATATTGATAAAAGCAATAGACTGTGTGCAACGATGAAGATCTATGATTTTTTGAGAAATGACTCACCATACAATAAGGATGATCAAGTGCAGGGAATCGTATATGAAATTAGCGAGGAATTTGGAACTTTTGTTGCGGTAGAAGAATTATATTCCGGTCTAATTCCAAAAAAAGAAGGAAATACGGGGTTGCAGGTTGGTGATATTGCAGAATTTAGAGTAACAAATGTAAAGGAAGATGGAAAATTGGATTTAAGTATTCGCAAAAAAGCATATTTGCAGATGAGTGAAGATGCGAAGACTGTTATGAATGCAATCGAAGAATATGCAGGAGTACTTCCTTTTAATGATAAAGCAGCGCCTGAGATTATACAACGTGAGTTGGGATTAAGTAAAAACGCATTTAAACGTGCGGTTGGAAAGCTGTTAAAGGAAGGAAAAATTGATATTTCAGATAAAACAATAATGAAGAAATGACAGTTTAAAATTTTGCAAATAATTAACTTAGGAGGATATATACATGAAAAAAATTATTACTACCAAAAAGGCTCCGGCAGCGATAGGACCATATTCACAAGCGGTTGAAGTGAATGGAATGATTTTTACTTCGGGTGTGATTCCGGTAATACCAGACACTGGAGAAATACCGAGTGGAGTTAAGGAACAAGCCGATATCGCAATTTCTAATTTGATATCATTGCTAGATGCAGCAGGAACGAGTGCCGATAAAGTAATTAAAACTACGGTATTCATAAAGAATATGGATGATTTCAGTGTAATTAATGAGGTATACCAGAAATATTTTACAGAAAATTTTCCTGCAAGATCATGTGTTGAAGTTGCAAGGCTTCCAAAAGATGTAATGATTGAAATCGAAGCCATTGCTGAGAAATAACCAAAGATAATTTATACTTGCATTTTATGCAGGTATTAAAATATAAGAAGCGCTGTATCTTTGTTTGAGGATTACAGTTGCCCGAAGAAAGGAGGTAATGTAAATGAAAGTTCAAAACATTTCCGATATTGAAAAATTTTTTAAAGTGGTAGATAGCTGTGTAGGAAAAGTTGAATTAGTAACAGGTGAAGGTGACAGACTTAATTTAAAGTCCAAACTTTCTCAATATGTTTCAATGGCTAAAGTTTTTTCAGATGGCCAAGTAGACGAGTTGGAAATAATTGCTTATGAAAAAGAAGATATTGACAAATTAGTGGCATTTATGATTAATGGCTAACTAAGAATAAGGCATGGCTTTTCCAAAAAGCCGGCCTTATTTCATGATTGGGGGTAAGAATGAGAACAACAAAAAATGCCGGTATTTTATTTTTAATTATTACAATTGTTTATATATTAGGAATTTTCACAATATTTAAATTAAATATGAATGGAATACAACTTTCAACGTATCTATTGTTATTAGTATCGCAAGGATTTATTGTGATACCTGGATTAATTTTTCTTCTGGTTACAAAGAGTAATCCTATACGATTGATACCGTACAGAAAAATAAAGATATCTAATTTATTATTAGTGGTTCTGATCACTTATTTGATGATTCCGCTTATGTCAACGATTAGTATGATCTCTCAATTTTTTGTTAAGGATGTTGCTTCTAAAGCTATTGGAAGTCTAATGGATGGACCATTTTTATTAAATTTTTTATTTATTGCTGTATCTCCAGCAATATTTGAAGAATTTATATTTAGAGGGATTATGTTTCATACAATGAGAAAAGCTAGTATAAAATATGCAGCTTTAATATCATCTATTATGTTTGGATTAGTTCATTTAAATTTTAATCAATTCTGTTATACTGTGTTCATGGGAGTTTTCTTTGCTTTATTAATTGAAGCGACAGGTAGTATTTATAGCTCAATGACAGCACATTTGATTATAAACGGTAATTCAGTCATATTGTTGACTGTTATAAATCTAATCATAAAAAAAGCAAATGAGTTGGGGCTTTCGACAGATCTTTTTTCAAAACAATCGGGTCAATCCTTACAATTTCATGATGGACTTTCAACGATTCAAATATTGATCAGTGTTGGTGTTTGGATTTTAATTTCTATAGGGACAGCCGTTCTTGCGGGCGTGGTGTTCATCGTTTTATGCAAACGATGTAATAGATGGGAACACGTTAAAAGTATTTGGAAAGAAGAAAAAAAGGAAAAGATAGTAACATTTCCATTAATTTTTGGAGTTTGTATTTGTATTCTGTTTATGTTTTTTAGAGAGTTTATAATATAAAAAAGAGCGATGGCAATAGCCGCCGCTCTTTTTTTGCATTCTGTTTGGAAATCGTATTCAAAATTTATATTGATATATCAATATTTGAACCGATATGAGGAGTTACTGATTGCTCCATAATTTTTTGCATTCCGTCTCCCATAGTTTCAATTAAATCGAGAGATTTACTTAGCATAGCAACTCCTACATCATTTTGAACATTGATTTGCCCCAAAGATGATAATAATGAAATATCCATAAGCAATTCCTCCTTGTAATAAAAATATATAACAAATTCCTGCAAATTTCAAGAAAAATATAAATAAAAATGCAGATAATTCAGTAAATAAAAAAGAAAAAAGACAAAATTCGTTGTAAAAGACTTTTAAAGAATTTTAATTGACATAGATAGAGTACTTTGTTATAATGAGTTTGTAATATAATTAATAAATTCGTAATAAATAAAAAACAATAAATATATAAATATTAATTGGAGGTAAGAATGAAGAAACATATAGTTAAAGTAGCAGCGTGTTGCCTGGTTGGGGGCGTAGTATTCACAGGATCAATGATAAGTACGAAAGCTGCCAGTGAAAAAGAAATGCTTCCAAGTGCTGGTGTATCTTTAGCATTTTCGGAATGCTATACGGCACCACAGAAAACGAAAGAAATTAAAAATTCAACAAAAAAAGAAGAACCTAAAAATACAAAAAAAGAAGAGAAGAAAAAAACCAAAAAAGTCAAATCTGAATATGCAGATATAGCAATTGCACAGGTTGATAATTATGTCAATGTAAGGGTTGAGGCAAACGAGGAAGGAGAAGTTGTTGGAAAACTTTATAATAACTCTGCTGCTACTATATTGGAAACAAAAGGTGATTGGTACAAAATTAAATCTGGTTCTGTAACCGGATATGTAAAATCAGAGTTTGTTGTTCGTAATAATGAAGAATTAGCAAAGTCAGTTGGTCACAGAATTGCTGTTGTTGATACAGAGACGCTCAGAGTTAGAAAAGATTCGAATGCTACATCTGATATCATAGGATTAGTACCACAAGAGGAAGAGCTTACTGTTACGGAAGAGAAAGATGGATGGGTCAAAGTTTCTATAGAGGAAGGAGAGGGTTATGTCTCTCAAGAATTTGTAAAATGTAAAACCTTTTATGTAACAGCAGAATCAAAAGAAGAGGAAGAAGCTAGACTTGCTAAAGAAAAGAAAGAGAGAGAAGAAGCTGAGAAAGCAGCACAGAAAGCATCAACTTCTAAATCATCTTCAAAGAATTCATCACAAGAAAGTTCAAGTTCTACATCTAAAAGTTCTGGAAGTGGATCTGGACAAGCAGTCGCAGATTTTGCTTGTCAGTTTGTTGGGAATCCTTATGTTTACGGTGGGACAAGCCTAACGAATGGAGCAGATTGTTCTGGATTCGTAATGAGTGTATATGCAAATTTTGGTGTTGGTTTACCTCACTCCTCAAGTGCTCAGGCTGGAGTTGGCTATGGAGTTAGTTATGACCAGGCACAACCGGGAGATATCATTTGTTATAGCGGACATGTTGGAATTTATATAGGTGGAGGACAAATCGTTAATGCAAGCAGTTCTGAAACCGGAATACGAATTCAAAGTGCTACATATAGAGAAATTGTTGCAGTAAGAAGAATTTTTTAAATATAGAGAGTGTTGCGCCATAGATGATTATTCATCTATGGCGCAACACTCTTTTTCATTAAAGGCAAAATGAAATAATAGAAAATAAAGTGAGTATACACAATGTATCCTAATAGAAAAAATGCATCATCTATATGGTATGTTAAAAGAAATGGAACATATACTATAGAGATGTTAGGTGAATTATGTTGTATTTTCATGAAAAATTTTGTTTATGTTTTTTTGAAATTTGTAAAAATAGCACTTTGCACAAAATGGAAAAAAATGAAGAAAAAACTTAACAAAATTTGTTAGATAAAGGAAAAAGTTATCCACAATAAAAAAAGCGTAATTTGCGAAAAAATGGAGTTATACACCGACTTATACACATTGTCCACAAAAAAAATGCAAAAAATAGTGGTTTACATAGAGAAAAATGGGAACTTATGTTTTGTGAAGATATAATAAAATCCACATTTCCACAAAAATAATGTGGAATACTATTGACATTTAAATATTAAAAAAAATGAAGAAATTGTAAAAAAAAGACAGATTTTTATAGAAACTATCAATACCTCACTTATGAAAGTAGTAGTTGAAAAAGCAAAATACATTTGTTATACTATCTGAATATATGAAAGGGAATACTCATAAATGGAGTGTTAATGGGCATAATGACCATAGGTGGGGTAATGAAAAAAAAGATTAATGTACTTGGATTAGATTTAGATAATTATTCAGTTAGAGAGTCTATATCAATGATCGATGCATATTTGAATGATAAAATTATGCATGTTGTAGGAATTGTTTTTATGGACTTGTTAATCCTTGCAGGTGAGGATGTTAAAGTGAAAGAATCGATAGAAAACCTGGATATGAAAATAATCGGGGATAAAGAGATTTTAGCTGTAGCAGGTATCACAAGGGGATTTAGAGTAAGAGAAACTGTTGAAAATGAATTTGTTATACGCTTCTTGGAAAAGTTATCTCATAAAAAATGTACAATATTTATATTGTGCAATACAGAGGAAGAATGTCAATTGTTTGAAAAATATCTAGTACAGAAGTTTCCGTCTTGTATTGTAGCTGCAAGTTATGATATTGAAAAATGTAAGAATGATTATGATGTGGTTGTTAATGAAATAAATATCATAGAACCGGATGTTGTTTTTGCAGCATTAGATTCTCCTGCAAGAGAATCGTTTATTTTGGAGCAAAAGAGTAAAATTAATGCTCGGCTTTGGTTTGAATTAGGAAGAAATATAAGGACAATTCTAACGACTAAGAAAGTGAGTGTTTGGTTTAAAGACTTTATTAATCGAGGTATTTTCCATAGAGTAGTATCAAAATATAAGAATGAGGAAAAATGATTATGCATCTATTTAAAAGTCATTCCAAATATAAAGATTATATTTATATGATTTTAGGAACAGGTCTAATGGCTCTGGCTATAAAATCAATATTTGATTCGGCGGGTCTTGTTACGGGAGGCTTTACCGGAATTGCAATTATTATAAAAAATATTACTGGGAATATTGTGAAAGGAGGGGTACCTTTGTGGTTTACCAACCTTTTACTCAATATTCCTGCTTTTTTTATAGGCTATAAGATAAAGGGAGCACATTATCTTAAAAGAACATTTTTTGCAACAATTGCACTTTCAATATGGCTATTTTTTTTACCAGCATTTCCAATATGTCAAGGTGATAATTTTTTGACAGTAGTTTTAGGCGGAGTGTTGACCGGTATTGGAGTAGGATTAGTATTAATGAGTCGTTCAACTACTGGTGGTACCGATTTTGTTTCAGCTTTAATACAACATTATAAGAAACATTATTCCATTGCTCAGATTTTACAGTTAATAGATGGCGCAATCGTTTTTGTAGGTATCTTTGTATTTGGAATTAATAAGGCACTTTATGCTTTAATTGTTATTTTCATAGTTTCAAAAGTAACGGATGGCATAATAGAAGGTGTTAAATTTTCAAAAGCAGCTTTTATAATTACAGAGAAAAAAGAAGAAGTATCAAAAGCTATTTGGGATAAAATAGCAAGAGGACTTACAAGTTTAAATGCTACAGGTGTGTATTCTGGAAATGAAAAAAATCTGTTAATATGTGTTGTATCGAAAAAAGAGATTGTTGAATTGAAGGAAATTGTTGTGAATGCAGACAGGAAAGCATTTGTAATTGTTAGTGATGTTAGAGAAGTTTTGGGTGAGGGATTCTTGGAAATGTAAATAGAAATAAAATATTGTGAATATTGTATACTGCTGAATGCTTGTCATGAAATATTAAAAAATACTAAAAAATGAGAAAATGCATAAAAAAATAACATTTCCTCTTTCCTTTTTTGTAGTTTTGCATTAAAATACAAGTTAGGGTGGTTTTTTTAGCAAAAAAAAAGGTTACTTTATTTTGTGAAAGTTGTATAGCAGAAAACACAATAGAAGGAGTGTGGGTAATGATTTCAAATCAGATACTTCAAAATACCATTGATGGATTAAAAGGAATAACTAGAATTGACTTATGTATTATTGATGTAGAAGGAAAAGTGTTAGCGACTACATTTTCAGAGGCTGATAATTTTACTGAACCGGCTATAACATTTATAGATTCGCCAGCTGATTCCCAGGTAGTTCAGGGATATCAATTTTTTAAAGTATTTGAAGAACAGCAGTTAGAGTATGTTTTAGTTGCAAGTGGCGGCAGTGATGATGTTTATATGGTTGGTAAAATTGCAACATTCCAGATTCAGAATTTGATTGTTGCGTATAAGGAACGTTTTGATAAAGACAATTTTGTGAAAAATCTATTATTAGATAATCTTTTATTGGTTGATATTTATAATCGCGCAAAGAAATTACACATTGATACAGAAGTAAGAAGAGTGGTTTTTATTTTAGAAACCCATAGGGAGAAAGATGGGAATACTTTAGAAAAAGTAAGAAGTCTCTTTGGTGGAAAAACAAAAGATTTTATAACAGCAGTAGATGAAAAGAATATTATTGTTGTTAAGGAATTAAATCATGATGATGGCTATGATGAAATGAATAAAATAGCTGAAATGATTTTAGGTGCATTGGTTAATGAGAAGAAAGGTGATGTTCATATAGCTTATGGTACCATTGTGAATGAAATTAAAGAGGTCTCAAGGTCATATAAAGAAGCAAGAATGGCTTTAGATGTAGGTAAAATATTCTTTGAAGAAAGAGATATTATAGCTTATAGTACATTGGGAATTGGCAGGCTAATTTATCAATTACCTATACCTTTATGCAGAATGTTTATAAAAGAGATATTTGACGGTAAATCTCCGGACGATTTTGATGAAGAGACATTAACAACAATAAATAAATTTTTTGAAAATAGCTTAAATGTTTCTGAAACATCAAGGCAGTTATATATCCATAGAAATACATTGGTTTATCGTTTAGATAAACTGCAAAAAAGTACAGGTTTGGATTTACGTGTTTTTGAAGATGCGATTACATTTAAGATAGCTCTAATGGTAGTTAAGTACATGAAATACATGGAATCACAAGACTTTTAGACTATAATTGTTTGTTTGAACATAATATAAAATGATTAGGGTATTTAAGAAATAGGACAGATTTTGACTTAGCCATCAAAATTAGTCAGTGTATATTTATTTTAGTAATAACAAAAGGGAAATGATAACAGGAGGCTGAGATGATAAAACTAGAAAATGTAAGTAAAGAGTATATGACAGGAATGCCTGCTTTGAACAACGTAAGCTTACATGTACGAAAAGGAGAATTTGTATTTGTTGTTGGAAATAGTGGTTCTGGAAAATCAACATTGGTTAAATTACTTCTTAAAGAATTAGAACCAACGGAAGGTGAAGTGATTATAGATAATGTTCATTTAAAAAGGCTGACTCATAGACAGATACCCAAATTCAGAAGAAATATAGGTGTAGTATTTCAAGATTTCCGTTTATTAAAAGATAGAAATGTGTATGAAAATATTGCTTTTGCGCAAAGAGTCATTGAAACACCGACAAGGTATATTAAACGAGATGTACCGGCCATGTTGTCAATGGTAGGTCTGGCAGAGAAATACAAATCTTTTCCGCGTCAGTTATCAGGGGGTGAACAGCAAAGGGTTGCATTGGCAAGAGCATTAGTGAATAAACCTAAGATATTATTAGCGGATGAGCCTACAGGAAATCTAGACCCGAAGAACTCATGGGAGATTATGAAGCTATTAGAAGAAATAAATCAACAGGGGACGACCGTTTTAGTAGTTACACATAATCGTGAGATTGTAAATGCGATGAAGAAAAGGGTTATTACTATGAGGAAAGGCGTCATCGTTAGTGACGAGAAACAAGGTGGTTATTACGATGAGGATTAGTACAATTTATTATTGCCTGAAACAAGGAATAAAAAACATTTTTCGTAATAAAATGTTTTCGTTAGCATCCATAGCGACTATGTCAGCGTGTATTTTTTTATTTGGAATATTTTTTGCTGTTGTAGTTAATTTTAAACATATAGTGAAAGAAGCACAGACAGGAGTTGCGGTAACTGCATTTTTTGATGAAGGAATTAAAGAAGACAAAATAAATCAAATAATTGAGTTGGTAAAAAAACGTGCAGAGGTTGATCATGTAAATTATGTATCCGCTGAAGATGCGTGGAAAAAGTTTCAAGAGGATTATTTTAAAAATGCGAAAGAATTAGTGAAAGGATTTCAAAATGATAATCCGCTGAAAGATTCAGCGAACCTTGAAATTTATTTAAATGATATTTCCATGCAGAAGGATTTAGTTACTTTTCTACAGTCTATAGATGGAATTAGACAAATTAATAAATCAGAGTCAACAGCAGAGACTTTATCAAATTTTAATGTATTGATAGGTTATATATCTGCAGCAATTATTTTAATTTTGTTGGCAGTATCTGTATTTTTAATTGGTAATACAGTAACAATCGGTATATCAGTTCGAAAAGAAGAAATTGGAATTATGAAATTAATAGGTTCTACAGACTTTTTTGTAAGAGCACCTTTTATTGTAGAAGGTATAATAATAGGACTGTTAGGCTCTATATTTCCACTGTTCATCTTATATTTTATATATAACGAGGCAATACAGTATATCATGCAACGATTTAATATTTTGGTTAAACTTTTACAATTCTTACCTGCGGAAAAGGTATTTTCAACATTGATACCAACAGCTTTGATTTTAGGGGTCGGAATTGGATTTATTAGTAGTTTTACTGTAACGAGAAAACATTTAAAAGTTTAATAAACAGATTAAGACAAAGGCGGCGTAAATTCAGTTTACGCCGTTAAGTTGATTATAAAAGATAGGAGTAAAGGAATGTTTGGTGAAAATAACTTAAATAATAACATGCAGGATAATATGAAGGGAACAATAGAAAAGAACAAGCGATGGGGTAAATTCATTTTTGGCTTTGTGACCGGATTTGCAACAGCAATCCTTATTGTAATTGGACTTAATTTACAAGTAGCCAACAAATTTCAACTAAATTCTAAATCAGCAACCAGTTCAAAAGCTGAAAAAAGTAAAGAAAGTATCGATTTCACGGCAGTTGAAAATAAAGTAAATACCATTCAGCAGTTAATAAATAGGTTCTACTTAAATAAGATTGATTATGATAAGATGGAATCAGGAATTTATAGCGGATTAGTATCTAGTTTGGGAGATCCTTATTCAACCTATTATACAAAAGATGAATTTGATTTGTTAATGGAATCAACCAAAGGAACCTATTCTGGTATTGGCGCATTATTAAGCCAGGATCCAAAGACTGGTATTGTAAGTATTATAAAAGTCTACGAGGGTACACCTTCTGAAGAAGCAGGATTGCATGAGGGCGATATGATTTATAAGGTAGATGATATCGAAGTAACAGGTATGGATTTGGCGGAAGCAGTTACACATATTAAGGGGAAAGAATCTTCAAAAGTGCACTTAACAATTGCACGCGAGGGTGAATCTGATTATCTACAGTTTGATGTTGAAAGACGAAAAATCAATGTACCAACAGTAATCTCCAAAATGATGGATGATAAAGTTGGTTATATTGCAGTCAGTGAGTTTGATGAAGTGACCTATGATCAATATACAAAAGCGTTAGACCAATTAATTGATGATGGAATGAAAGGTCTGGTTATAGATTTAAGAAATAATCCGGGAGGAAATTTAGATATCGTTTGCAAAATGGTAGATGAAATCCTTGGAAAAGGTCTTATTGTATATATTGAAGATAAAAATGGTAAAAGAGAAGAATTTAAATCAGATGCGAATAATAAACTGAAAGTTCCTTTAGCAGTATTAATAAACGGAAATAGTGCAAGTGCTTCTGAGATTTTTGCAGGAGCAGTGAAAGACTATAAAATAGGTACTTTAGTAGGAACCAAAACATTTGGTAAAGGTATTGTACAGCAATTGATTGATCTTAAGGATGGCAGTGCTTTGAAATTGACGATAGCAAGCTATTTTACCCCAAGTGGAGTTAATATTCATGGAGTAGGAATTAAACCGGATGAAGAAGTGGAATTGAGTGAAAGTGCTAAAGAAGATAAGGTGATAAAACCAGAAGAAGATAACCAACTTCAAAAAGCAATTGAGATTGTCACACAATAAAATTGATAAAAAAGGTGCGGAATTAATCTGCACCTTTTTCGTTCATGAGATTGTGTCTTAAGATTTGGTATGTTAGAATAAATAATAAAATAGTAAAGGGGATTTATTATTATGGAATGTAGTTCAATTATATTATTTTTTATCATTCTATTAGTTATTAATAGTTTAATTAAGAAGAGCAAAAATGAAGGAAAAAATGCAAAAATTCCTAGACCAAAAATAGACTATACAAATCAGAAACCAGTATCTGCAAAAAATAATTATAAAAAGAAAAAACCGGCAAATAATTATAAAAAGAAAGAATCTCTGAATAATAATAAATATAAGGATAACAAAGAGAAGATAAATGAATATAATTATTCTGAACTAACTATTAATAACAATGTAGAAGGAAATAATCATGAGGATTTGATTCAATTGCAAAAATGGGAAACGGATATAGAATTTCCCGACGTTTTATTTGCTGGATTAAATTATATGGATGTTCCAGACACATTACCTGATTTTGAAATGCCCAATTTAAATTATGAGAACTTTGAGCTTGGGACAAGGAGCGAGGTACATGAAAAGTGAACAAATCAGACCTGGTGTATTATGTAGACATTTTAAGGGAAAACTATATCAGATAATAGGGAAAGCAAAAGATACGGAGACTAGTGAAAGTGTTGTAGTATATCAAGCATTGTATGGAAAGTATCAATTGTTTGTAAGACCTGTTTCTTCTTTTGTTAGCAAAGTAGATAGAAAAAAATATCCAAAGTGTAAACAAGAAGATCGTTTTGAGCTAGTTGAGAGAAAAAACTTGAGAGTAGAAACGGATGATAAAGAAAAGGGAAAAATAGAAACGGAAAGCAAAATATTAGAAATGAATATAGCCGAAGAAATTCAATACGAAAAACAGGAAGAAAATCAAGATGAAAGAATTAATCCTCATTTACTGGCATTTTTAGAAGCAGAAACTTATGAAGAAAAGCTGGCAGTACTAACAGCGGCCAGAGCAGATATGGATGATAAGCTTTTAAATGGAATGGCGATATCGTTGGATGTAGTAATACCCGAAGGCGAAATTAGAGACCGATTTATTGGGTTTAAAAATTGTTTGGAAACTTTTCGAAAATATGAAGGAAATCGGTTTTCGAGGTAATTATAGAATACAATAAGTTAATTATAAGAAATGAGGCGATTTTATGAGTACAGAAAAGAAACAAGGAACTGCGAAACCATTGGCGACTACTGCTGCAAAACCTGCAAAAAAGTCGGCAGGCAAAGAGTCTAAAACAAAATCCAAGACTGCCAAAATTGCATTTTATATTCAGTATGAAGGAAAAGAAATTAATTATGATGATATGGTAAAACAAGTAAAAGAAGTATGGGTCTCGCAAGGAAATAAAATAAGTCATATTAAGACTTTGGATATATATGCGAAACCTGAAGAGATGATGATTTATTATGTAATTAATGAAGAATTTAGTGGAAGTATTCCAATGTAAGAGTTTTATAAAGGTTCCAATAAAAGCGAGAAAGCAGTTGGCATTTCTCGCTTTTTATTTTAGAGAACTAATTATTTTTTTTACTTAATGTACTGTTATGGTATTGTGAAGAATAAGTGACATCTTCACCAAACCAGGAGGGTGGACTGAAAGAATTCGCTTGCTGTTCAGTTTCAAATTCTATTTCTGCTAAAATAAGAGGTTCATGGATGCCATGAAAGATATCCAACTCAATTTTTAGTGAAGCCTCTATGGGAATCAAATAGCGGGTTTTAGAAATCATATGACCATCTGCTTTTTTACGTAAATGCAGGTAAGCTTCTTTGGTCAGCGGTAAATTAACTTCTTCTCTGGATAAAAATCCTTTGGATTTATACGTAAGAAAATAATCATTGTTTTGTTGGCGTATACGGACGACAGGATCGGTACAAAGATATCCTTGCTCGATGGTTAAAGCTTCGTACTGATTCAAATTCGAAGGTAATTGGTTAATCAGAAATTTTCTTTCTATTTCCATAAATAGGTCCTCGTATTATAAAGTAGT
>NZ_QRCT01000047.1 GCF_003363435.1 Anaerosacchariphilus polymeriproducens | reverse complement strand
TAAGTTTGTATTCTTTTGTTTTGTTAATAACCTTTACCATTTGATTAATAGGCTTTGCAATTTGCCCGCTTACTATTGCAGTGATAAATACAATAATGAATACTCCAATTATTATTATAATAACGAAAGCTGTTGTTAAAGCTTGTACACCCTTTATGTATTCACTTTGGGGTGTAACTAAGACTGCTTTCCAACCATTGATTTCTATGTCTGCTACTTCTAAATGTTTCTTAACACCATCGTAATCTTCAATAATTTCTCCGCCTTCTATACCTTTAACATATGCCCCATTCAATATATCCTTAACGTTGGTACTAGCATCTTCCTTAGGCATAAACTCTTCATTTTTATGTACAACTATATTATTGTCAGCATCAACAATAAATAAATAAGCATTACTTTTCTCATCAAGTAATTGTTCAAGAGTATCGAATAACTGCTGCAAATTTAAATCCATACTTAGGACTCCAGTTTTTCCTTTTAAATCAATTGGTATAGAAATACTTACTACCATTTTATCTGTTATTACGTCAAAATAAGGACTTCCACAGACTTTTTCACCTTTTTCTATCGCATCAATATACCAGCCTCGTTTCGTACAATCATAACCCGGTTCAGGGACCCAACCTATTCCATCATAGAAAGTTTTATCTTCCATACCTAAATAAATATCTGAAACACATTCATATTTAGCCGCAGATTCAGTTAGATATTTAATTATATAATCAGAATCTACTTCCTTCATATTCTCAAATGCTATTTTGTTAGAATCCAGCGTCGAACTTTGTTCGTCTATCCAGCCTTCAATTTCTGCTCCATAACTTTCATTAGGTTTCTTATTCTTTTGTTGATTATTTTTCTCTAATTGTATAGTAGAGATTCTTAATCCTGCCAATAATGCTGCCAATAAAATACAT
>NZ_QRCT01000046.1 GCF_003363435.1 Anaerosacchariphilus polymeriproducens | reverse complement strand
TGAAGGCCTCGTTTGACATTGCGGGAAAAGAAGGCGAAGTCTATCGGAAAGTCCTTTCTGCGAAAGCAAAGGACGTCGCAGGGAATGAATCTTCTGTGACCAAGCCAAGTGACATCGATGAAGAAAAGGGCGATGAGATCGTAGTGGAGAAGACCAGCCCAACGATTCAGATCGAAAAGAAAAAAACAGGCGCTTACAAAGAAGTAGGGACCGGAGATATTTATTATCATGGAGAAGCGAGCTTCAACCTTTCTATTTCCGATGTGGATTCCGGCCTGCAGTCCGTTGAGGTGATGGTCAATGGACAGGCTATTAAGAAGGACAGCAATCAGCAGCCCATTCTGACGGAGAAGGAGAGCAAGGACAACAAGACGGTGCTCGACCATGTGGCGTATACCGTAAGTACCGGTTCGATCCCGGCAGAAGAGGGAGGATACCGGATTCAGGTAAGAGCCACGGATAATGCCGGAAATACCGGGATGGAGACTTGTGAGGCGAAACAGGATATCACGCCGCCTGAGATCACAAAGATCTCGTTTGCCCCGCACGGTACGGACATCAAACATCCGGGGATCATTCGGACCGTAGACTATGGGTACTTTTTTCAGAAGGATACGACCGTGATTCTCGAAGCAAAGGATAATGAGACCGGATCCGGTGTGGATAAGATCTCTTATTATACCGTCGATTACAGCTTCAACAAAAATGGAGTCCCTTCTGCATGGAAGGAAGCAGACGTAATCGGAAATAAGATCCGTTTTGAGATCAAAGCAGGCTTCAAAGGAAAGATCTTCGCCTATGCGAAGGACAAGGTAGGGGAAAAGAGCAAAACAGTCAGTCCGAACGCGGTGATCATCGAATCTTTGGAGCAGCATCAGAAGGATGCGAAGCTTACCATGACGATTCCGGAGAAGGTGAATGGGAAAGACCAGGCAGGAAATGACCTGTACCAGAGAGATGTGACCGTGGACTGTGCGTTTGGCGACAGCCTTTCCGGTCTTGCCAAAGTGACCTATCAGGTGGAAGAAGTGGACACCGGGAACGTGACGCAGGAAGAGACGATCGTCATCGGGGTAGAGGGAACGATCCGTCAGGGAAGTGCGCAGATCGTAGAAAAGGATGAGAACCTGGTGACCGGGCTGTCAAAAAGTAC
>NZ_QRCT01000045.1 GCF_003363435.1 Anaerosacchariphilus polymeriproducens | reverse complement strand
CAAAGACAAAAGCCTTGTATCCTATGAAACTTTAGAGTGGTCCGAAAATCAACAGTTAAGGTTAAATAATGCAGTAATAAAGAAGTTACAGTCAGAGAAAAGAAGTTTTGAAGATGAGGTTAAGAACTATTTTATCAATAAATTGATTGATGGAACGGTTGGTGCAAAGATAAATGAAAAGATTGACAACATATTAAAAAAATCTCCGGCAAGTGTGAGAATAGCCTATGAAGCTGCTACCATGGTTGTAGATATATCAAAACTTTATAACGAGATAGAGGCACATAACAAGGGATTATCATTAAAGCAGGAAGAATTGAAAATAGGATTCGCTCTAGAAGCACTGGGAATTCGCTCCAGTATGATAGTCTCGAATTCAGGTGAAGTAACCATTACTAAGGCAGATATGAATCCGGTGGAGACTAGAGCTAGGATTGCTTGGGCGAAAGAAATATATAATAAACAAAAGTCTAAAGAAAGAAAATTAAAGTTTGATTTTACTACTTATTTGAATATTTATTATTATGGATTAGGAGATGAAAAAAAAGGATGGAGTAACTTATCTGATAAAGAGAAACAAAAATGGAGAGAAATGTATAATGGTTGTAAAGAGATAAGTAATTTTAATGATTTATTTTGAGAGGATAAATGATGAAAAAAAGAACAATAGGAATTACAGGGTTAGTATTATTACTATTAATAATAGCGATAGTTATTATATCAAGTTTAAAAAGTAAAACTGATAGTAAATTACCATTTGAACCGGTAGATAAAAAACGGGCAGAAATTGAACCTTATCAAAATTTAGTTGCAATTGGTTCATTCCATATGATAGGTGTAAAATCTGACAGAACTGTCTATAGTTGGGGTGAGAACACAAAAGGTCAGTGCAATACTAAAGATTGGACCGATATAGTAGCGGTAAGTGCTGATGATGAAATATCGGTTGGATTAAAGTCAGATGGAACCGTAGTTGCAACAGGTCTAAACGATTTAGGGCAATGTGAAACGGGTGCTTGGACTGATATCATAGAAGTAGCAGTTTGTGGAACGCATGTATTAGGGCTAAAATCAGATGGAACAGTGGTGGCGACGGGAAAAGTAATACCGACAGATGGAGCTGGGGAAGAGACTATAGAGACAAGAAATGAGATGGTAAAAGATTGGAATAATATAAGACATGTTATAGCGTATAAAAATGTTGCAATAGGTATTAAAAGTGATGGAACGACTGTTTGGTCTGATTATATAAGTGGTATGCCATATAAAAATATGTTAGAAAAAGGAAGCTATGAGGGATGGAATAACATTTTAGAGATTAAAAGAAAGATGTTTTATTGGATGGGCTTAACAACAGATGGTATTGTAAAACTATCAGATAAGGTTGGAAATAAAACCGCAGAAGAATGGAAAAATATAGTTGATATTGCTGCTGGAGAAGAACATTATGCAGGATTGAAATCAAATGGAACAGTTGTTGCCGCTGGTTCAAATGATGATAAACAGTGTGATGTAAAAAAATGGAGAAACATTTTAGCAATCTATGCAGGAGGATATACTACCATAGCATTAAAAGAAGACGGAACTCTAATTTTTTCTGGTGATACTACAAAGACCATAACCGAAAATCCAGAACCAGGCCAGATGAATCCAAAGGAATGGGATTTATTTTAAAATCAAATATCTTATCTGTTTTACTTGATTTCTTGAATTATGTGAATCTAAGACTATCTTTGGATGCGCTTTTACCTATTAATCTGGACAAAGCACTTTCAGGCAAGGGTGACTACAAATATTATTCATATCCTAGAGTTCTGTTAGACTAAAAAACTAACAGAACTCTAGGATATTTATATTCTTATTTATAAGAAGCAAATGTTTTTTATAAATAAGAGTATCTATTGATTAATTTTACACAGGAAAATAACATTAAAGCAAATCATTTTACGTGAATATTTCTATTTAAACATCCACTAAATATTTACATCTAATTTTACAAACCCTATTATTTAGTTTCATCAGTTTCATTTATAGAACAGTTTTAAAATTTGAAATGACTATCCAAGTTTGCTTTCTGCTTAAAAATAGGGTACAATATAAGAAAAAGATAGTCAATTATCAGGAGATAAATTATGGGTAAAATATTTTGTGTTATTGGAAAAAGCTCCTCGGGAAAAGACACGATATTTAAACAGATATTAGAGAAAAATACAGTTGGATTAAAAACAATTGTTCCTTATACAACCAGACCTATTCGTGATGGAGAAACGAATGGAATTGAGTACTTTTTTATTAACGAAAAAGAACTTGAAAATTTAGAACGAGATAATAAAATTATTGAACTTCGAGCGTATCACACAGTTCATGGAATATGGAAATATTTTACCGCACATGATGAGCAGATAGATTTGGTTTCTAATAACTATATAATGATAGGTACTTTGGATTCATATATGAAATTGAAAGAGTTTTTTGGTGACAAAAAGGTCAGACCAATTTATATAGAATTAGAGGATGGAATCAGATTAACCAGAGCAATAGAAAGAGAGAAACTCCAGGAAAATCCCAAGTATTCTGAAATGTGCAGAAGATTTTTGGCAGATGCCCAAGATTTTTCGGAAGAAAATATTAAAAAAGCCGGAGTAGTTAGAAGATTTGAAAATCAGGATTTATCACAAATCGTTGAGGATATTATCCAATACATAGTACAAGAGATAAAATAAACTTTTATTGTCACAGGTAGAAATTATGGTATAATCAACTATAGATTGTACTTTTGGATAGATTATTATCCATATAAAGAAAATCGAGGTGATTTCATGGATATAAAAGTAAACGCAACAACACCTGCAAAACCAGTAGAAGCGACAACGAATACAAAGCCTGCGGATGGAAGTTTTAAATTCACATTAGCGAGCAGTATTGAAGAAAAAGAATTACAAAGTAAATTAAATAAATTGATGGAAGACATCACTAATCAGGGAGACAAAATAGGGAAACACATGGATGTTCGAGATATGAAAAAGTACCGTGAATTAGTCAAAGATTTTATGAATGAAGTAATTAACCGTTCTCATGAATTTTCAAGAGAAAATTTTTTGGACCGCAGAGGACGGCACAGAGTTTATGGGATTGTTAAATTAGTAGATAAAAATTTAGATGATTTGGCACAAGAATTAATGAAAGATGAAAAAGATCATATTAGTGTGCTAAGTAAAGTGGGAGAGATCCGTGGTCTATTATTAGATATCTCTACTTGATATTATCTTAGAAAAAGGTGGAAAGCCTTTAAATATACAATTTTATAGAGAGACTAGGAGGGATGACTTATGGCAGGATTTAAAGAAATCGTGGGACATGAACAGATTATAGAACATTTACAAAATGCTATAAAGCTGGATAAAGTTTCTCATGCATATATATTTAACGGTGAATCTAAATCAGGTAAAAAGTTGTTGGCCAATGCGTTTGCTATGACATTGCAGTGTGAAAAAGGTCAAAGTGAACCTTGTATGGAATGCCATTCTTGTAAACAGTCGGTTAGTAATAATCAACCGGATATTATTTGGGTTACTCATGAGAAACCCAATAGTATTGGAGTAAATGATATTCGCGAGCAAGTGAATAGTGATATTCAGATAAAGCCATATAGCAGCCCATATAAGATATACATTATCGAGGATGCCGAGAAAATGACTACACAAGCTCAGAATGCTTTATTAAAAACCATTGAAGAACCGCCGGTTTATGGTATTATTATATTGTTAACAAATAATGCAGATGAGTTGTTAACTACGATTACTTCAAGGTGTGTCACCTTAAATCTGCGGGCAGTGAAGCCGTCGGAGATTAAAAGGTACTTAATGGAAACATTACACGTTCCTGATTACCAAGCTAATATCAGTGTGGCTTTTGCGCAGGGAAATGTTGGAAAAGCCATCCAGCTAGCATCTGCGGATAATTTTAATCATATCAAAGAAGAGGCCATTCACTTGCTGAAAAATATTCAAGAAATGGAAGTCCATGAAGTAATGGAGAAAATAAAAGGAATTCATGATTTAAGGATTGAAATTAACGATTATTTTGATATTATTATGATTTGGTATCGGGATGTATTATTGTTTAAAGCGACGAGAGAAGTAGATAGATTAGTGTTTAAAGATGAGCTTAATAGTATAAAAAAGCAGGCAAGTAAATGTTCTTATGATGGAATTCAAAATATATTGGATGCATTGGAAAAAGCGAAACAAAGATTAAATGCCAATGTTAACTTTGAGTTAGTAATAGAGCTATTACTGCTGACAATAAAGGAGAGTTCAAAATGATAAAAGTAATAGGCGTAAGGTTCCGCACAGCCGGCAAGGTATATTTCTTTGATCCTTTATCTTTTACGATTGAAGTAGGTGATCATGTCATTGTGGAAACCGCCCGTGGGGTTGAATATGGTACAGTAGTAATAGGTCCCAGGGAAGTGGAAGATGAAAAGGTGATTCAGCCATTGAAAGAGGTTATCCGTGTTGCGACCCCTGTAGATGATGAAATAGAATCAAAGAATAAAGAAAAGGAAAAGGATGCTTTTCAAATTTGCTTAAAGAAAATTAAAAAACATGATCTGGATATGAAGTTAATAGATACAGAATATACATTTGATAACAACAAGGTTTTGTTCTATTTTACTGCAGACGGAAGAATCGATTTCCGTGAACTGGTAAAAGATTTGGCAGCAGTTTTTAAAACAAGAATTGAATTGCGTCAGATTGGTGTAAGAGATGAAACTAAGATATTGGGAGGAATCGGTATTTGTGGAAGACCTCTGTGTTGTCATACTTATTTGTCTGAGTTTGTGCCGGTATCCATTAAAATGGCTAAGGAACAGAATTTATCTTTGAATCCCACCAAAATTTCCGGTGTATGCGGAAGACTTATGTGCTGTTTAAAAAATGAAGAAGAAACATATGAAGAGCTGAATAGCCGCCTTCCTGGCTTAGGGGATACGGTTACAACTCCGGAAGGCTATAAAGGAGAAGTGCAAAGTGTCAGCGTTTTAAGACAACTGGTCAAAGTTATTGTTGATATTAATGATGAAAAGGAAATACGTGAATATAAAGTAGGAGAAATCAATTTTAAACCAAAGAGAAGAAAAGAAAGAATTAAAATAGACAAAGAGTTAAAAGAATTAGAAGCATTAGAAAAACAAGAAGGGAAATCAAAGCTGGATGACAATTAATCTTTTACCGGGTGAGAGACTGGATGAGCTACAGAGAAATGGTTATTGTATTATACAGAATCCAGAGAAGTTCTGCTTTGGAATGGATGCGGTTTTATTATCTGGTTTTTCAAAAGTAAAACCAGATGAGGTGGTACTTGATTTGGGTACCGGAACTGGTATTATACCTATATTGTTGGAAGCCAAAACAAAAGGAAAGCATTTTACAGGCTTGGAAATTCAAGAAGAAAGTGCAAATATGGCAAGAAGAAGTGTGGCTTATAATGGTTTGGAAGAAAAAATTGATATTGTTTCAGGAGATATAAAAGGTGCTTCATCTTTATTTGGAGCATCTTCTTTTGACGTTATTACGACAAATCCCCCTTATATGACCGGGCAACATGGTTTAGTAAACCCGGATGAAGCAAAGGCGATTGCCAGACATGAATTAAAGTGCAGCTTAGAGGATGTTATTCGTGAGAGTGCAAAATTATTAAAACCAAAAGGACGTTTTTATATGGTACACAGACCATTTCGTCTTGCTGAGATTATGACTTGTATGGTCCGTTACAAAATAGAACCGAAAAGAATGCGATTCGTTTATCCTTACGTGGACAAAGAACCAAATATGGTACTTATTGAAGGGTTAAGAGATGGAAATGCCAGAGTAACAATAGAAAAACCATTGATTGTTTATAAAGAACCAAATGTTTATACAGATGAAATTTATGATGTATATGGGTACTAGGAGGGATAGAAATGACAGGAATCTTATATTTGTGCGCAACTCCAATAGGGAATCTGGAGGATATTACATTACGTGTTTTGAGGACATTGCAGGAAGTTGATCTTATAGCAGCAGAAGATACAAGAAATAGTATCAAATTATTAAATCATTTTGAAATCAAAACTCCTATGACCAGTTATCATGAATATAATAAAATAGAGAAAGCAAAGTATTTAATTACTCTTTTAGAAGAAGGAAAGAATATAGCTTTGATCACAGATGCGGGTACACCAGGAATCTCTGATCCGGGTGAAGAACTTGTTAAAATGTGTTATGAAGTTGGTATAACAGTAACGTCTTTACCGGGGGCAGCAGCATGTATCACTGCATTGACATTATCAGGGCTTACAACTAGAAGATTTGTATTCGAAGCTTTCCTGCCAAAAGAGAAAAAAGAAAGACGTACGATATTGGAAGAGCTAATTCAGGAGACTCGTACAATCATAATTTATGAAGCACCTCATCATTTGGTTCAGACATTAGAGGAGCTTTATAATTCATTAGGAAATCGAAATATTACGATATGCAGAGAACTTACCAAAAAATACGAGACCGTATTTAGAGCTACATTTGAAGATGCTATTGCGTATTACCAGAAAGAAACACCTAAGGGTGAGTGCGTAATTGTTATAGAAGGAAAAACTCATAAACAGATAGAAACAGAAAAACAACAAGAATGGAATAAAATTTCAATTGAAGAACATATGAAGTATTATGAAAATCAAGGGTTTTCTAAAAAAGAAGCCATGAAGGTAGTAGCCAAAGATAGAGGTACTACTAAAAGAGAAATTTATCAACATTTAATGACTTAAAAGTATTTTGTTAAATATATGGTTTGGAAGTTATAGTTGATTGATATTTATAATATGATATAATTTATATTTTCAGTTAAGAATTGAAAGAGGATATTTATGGTGTAGTTGCCCTCAATCCTAAGAGAAAGGGGGCGGTGCCGATATGACACTTGAAGTATTGACATTATTCCTAGTGCTATTTGCATTTGGGAGCTTTATTGTTGGATTTATCGCCCTGATTGTTGAAATAATCAAATTACATACAAAAAAATAAGTATCCTCTAACCGTGAAGTGATCTGACCCCAAAAAGTTAGACAAATTTTATTTTATGCAACTAATGAGGAGTGAAGCCTGTATTGTACAGGACTCATTCCTTTTAATTTACCTTTTATTCGTTTGTTATTATAGTAATCTATGTATTTTTCTAGTTCAATCTTAAACTCCTCCATTGAAGAGAATTCTCTTAGGTAGAGCAGCTCTGATTTTAATAATCCAAAGAAATTTTCCATCACAGAATTATCTAGACAGTTCCCTTTTCTCGACATACTTTGCCTAACTCCTTTTTCTTTCAGTCGTTTTTGATACTGCTCATGTTGATATTGCCACCCTTGATCGGAATGAAATATAAGATTCGTATCATTCGCAATCTTTGCAAAAGCTTTATCCAGCATATCCATTACCTGCTTAAGTACTGGTCGTTCACTTATACTGTAACTTATGATTTCTCCATTATACATATCAAGTATCGGGGACAAATAAAGTTTTGTTCCAAATAAGGCAAACTCCGTGATATCAGTCGTCCATTTCTGATTAGGTGCTTCTGATTTAAAATCTCTCTGGATAATATTTGGAGAAATCTTACCTACCTGCCCTTTATAAGAACGATATTTTTTAATTCTGACCATACATTTCAAATGAAGTTCTTTCATCAGTCTTTGAACCGTTTTATGATTAATATCATATCCACGATTATGTAATTCCATAGTTATTCTTCGATATCCGTAACGTCCTTGATTTTCGTGATAAATTACCGTTATCTCTTCTTTAACTTTTTCATATTTATCAGGTTTCTTTGAGCGTTTAACATAATAATAATAAGTACTACGTGGCATTTCAGCCAATTCATGTAATGCTGTCAATTGATATCTTTGCCTTAATTCTGTAATGACAGCTACTTTGTCAGTTGCTCGGATTTTTCCCGTTTTTGAATTAAGGCATTTAATTTTTTTAAATATTCATTCTCCATTCGAAGTCGTTTTACTTCTTCCAAAAGATCTTCGTTCGTATTAATACTTTTCTTTTTATTAGGTTTACTTTTAGATTTATCCATTTTCCTCGGCCTTCCTCTCCGATCTATATACAGAGTTTCTTTACCTTGCTCATAATAACTTTGTTTCCACTTGGTAATGCTTGGAATAGAAGGAATATTGAAATGCGCTGCCGCTTGATGCGCTGATGCCCCTGTATTATGCATATATTCTACTACAAGATCTTAAAATCTCCACTATATGTTCTACGAATTGTACATAAACCAGCAACACCATGTTCGAGATATGCATTTTTCCACCTTCGAATCAATGCAGAATCAACATGAAATTCTTCTGATAATGAATACAAACTAACACCTCCCTTAATATACTTTTGAATAATTTCCAACTTTAATTCTGTGGAATACTTTTTCTTTCCTCTTGGCATAAAATGACCCTTTTGGTTAGATTTGTATTTTGTCTAACAAAAGGGGTTCACTTCATAACAAATTTAAAAAGTAATTCTCTAAGTTAAATAATAAATGTAACGGTATATTTACAAAAGAATTTTTAATTCGCAAAGGTGAAAGTGAAACTCTAAGTACCCGCTGAGGATGAAAACGTTCCTCATAAATGCGGGTGCTTCGAGCTTTTAAATTATCATAAACATTAATTTCCAACGGATAGATTATTTGATTATATTGAAAAAGGAAATCAATTTCTGCAGTAGCACCTGAACTCCAATAGTTTATATTTTCAATAGGAAGTTTGGTGACTAATTCTTGAAAAACAAACTGTAAAGTTAATGAATAATTATGATCTTGAAATATTTTGTTTTGTGATTCTATAAGTGAAGGTTGTATTTGATAGATCATTCTAAGCAGCCCGATATCAGGTAAAAATACACGGAACGATTTTAGATCCACCTTGCAATCATTAGCAGTTGTTGTATCCTTTCTGGCCCAAATGGGTGTTGCATAGGAATGGTTAAGAAGCCATTCTAAACCTTCCTCGTATTCCCTGGCTCTGCCTCCCGGACGTACAGTACTGTACATAAACTTACGATTTTCTTTTGACAATTGTTTTGGAAGACTTCTCCATACATAATTTATTTTAGATTTTAATTTGTTGTCTGTTAATGTTTCGAAATCACTTACAAACTGATTCAAAATATCATTAAGTGTGCATTCAACATCACTTAAGTCTTTCGATTGAACCCAAGAATTTACAGATGCAGGCATTCCTCCGATTATAAAGTAAAGTTTCAGATAATCGATTAATTTATTTTCTAACAGTTTTGGAAGATACGCTAAAGCTCCAGATTTAAAGAAATCTACGAGATCATCTTCACCGTTTGCCAATAGAAATTCCTCAAAATTAAGAGGATATAAGTTTAAAATATGAAAACAACCCGAATCATTATTAATGTTCTGATAGGTAGTTGAACAACAAATAAGATACTGAGAAGCATCATCATAAAACTTTTTGAGAACTTTTTCAAAGGAAGGAATTCTCTCTATACTATCTAATATTAAAAGAGTTTTATAGGGTTCGATGACTTTTCCAAACAAAGCACCGAGAATTTCGATAGATCTTCGTGGTGAAATTGTGTCGTCAAAAAGACTCTTTACCTTATAGTTTTTCTTTAAGTCAATATATAAAGAATCCTCAAAGTAAGATTCTGAAAAATCTTTTAATAACCAAGTTTTTCCTACCTGGTGGGAGCCGGTTATAATAAGGGGTCTTCTGTTTCTTTTATTCTTCCACAAAAATAAATCATTAGTTAATAATCTCTCCAATTTATCACACTTTCCACGTTTTTCTAAGATAATTATATCTATTAAAAGATAAGTTGTCAATGAGAGTAGTTTTTAAGAATTTATGAAGTTTGAAAAAAGATATAGGATTTTGTCACATTTTGTGATATCTTATTAGCAGTACCGACAAATTTTGATGATAAGGATAAAGTGAGTTATGAGTGAACAGGATTATAGAAGAGCAAAGTCAAGAAGAAGAAGAGAAATAGAGAGAAGAAGAGCCAAGATTCGTAGAATAAGAAGAGCGATTCGCATTGCAACGTGTTTATTAACCCTTGCTATCGTTGTTTTAGGAGTAAAAGCGGTTAGTAAATTAGTTATGCCTAAGGGTAAAAGTGTTCAGGCCCGGTCAAAAAATGTTGAAACAAGTGATAATAAGGCAGCTGAAGAGTCCAAGACAAGTGTGAAAAAAGGATCTTTTAAAGTCTGCATTGACGCTGGACATGGAGGAAAAGATGGAGGCAGCAGTTATGACGGAAGAGATGAAAAAGATGACGTACTTAAATTAGCCCTTAAAGTAAAATCTGAGTTAGAGAAAAAGGGAATTACTGTTGTTATGACCAGAGAAAAGGATACATTTTTGGAGTTGGAAGAACGCTGTAAAGTATCTAATGACGCTGGAGTAGATTATTTTGTCTCTTTACATAGAAATAAAGGAAAAGGTTCTGGAGTTGAGACGTGGATCAGCAGTACACAATCAAATTCTTCAAAAAATTTAGCTGACAATATAATGGATCAGCTAGAAACAGCCGGGATACAAGAGAATCGTGGAGTTAAGTCAGGGACGCAGGCAGATGAAAGCAAGGACTATTTTGTAAATGCCAATGTTAAGGCACCAAGCTGTATATTAGAACTCGGTTTTATGGATAACTCAAAAGATAATAATTTATTTGATAAAAATATAGATGTTTATGCAAAAGCGATTGCAGAAGGTATTTATAAATCCGGTGATATTCAGGAAAGTGATAAGCAGGTAAGTACAAATACAGAAGTAATAAACGCAGAAGATTCAGCGCAAGCTTCTGCTATGGGGCAGGTTAATGTAGAAAATGAGCAGATTGCAGATATTGAAAATATGGACGCTGCCCCACATGACTGGGGTCCGGGGCCAGACGCAGATGAAAATAATCGTCCTGTATCAGCAGTTTCCTATCAAGAGAAATATGGAAAATATAGTGCTGATTTTATTAAACCTACTGATGAGGGAGACGGAAAGAAAAGAATTTATTTAACTTTTGATGAAGGTTATGAAAATGGTTTTACAGGGCAGATCTTGGACGTTTTAAAGGAAAAAGAGTGTCCTGCTGTTTTTTTTGTTACAAAACCATATGTAGAAGGTAATGATAAGTTGGTTCAAAGAATGATAGATGAAGGGCATATTGTTGGAAACCACAGTGTGACTCATCCTTCCAAAGGACTTCCGTCACAAAGTTTGGAACAGCAAAAATCAGAAGTTACACAAGTTCACGATTATATGTTAGAAAAATTTAATTATAAAATGTTTTTATTCCGTTATCCTACAGGACGTTTTAGTGAACAATCACTGGCGTTAGTGAACAATTTAAATTATAGAAGTGTCTTCTGGAGTTTTGCTCATTATGATTATGATGTAAACAAACAGCCTGATGAAGCGAAGACTTTAGAAAAGTTAAAAAAGTCATTACATCCGGGAGGAATATATTTACTGCATGCTGTTTCTCAAACAAATACAAATATATTGGGACAGTTTATTGATGAAGCGAGAGCTCAAGGATTTGAATTCGCAAAATATACAGTGCAGTAGATAAATGATACAATTGAATAAATTTTACTATCCCCACATATAGTTTAAAAAAATGCGAAGAAGGAATGCGATGTTAAACTATTTGTGGGGATTTATGATTCTAATAGGAATTGTTTATGGGACTTTAAATGGAAGGATTGCAGAAATTACGAATGCAGCATTAGAATCATCAAAAGAAGCAGTAACTTTATGTATTACCATGACAGGTGTTATGGCTTTTTGGGTAGGTTTAATGAAGATAGCAGAAAAGAGTGGATTAATTCAGAGTATGACTAATAAAATGAGTCCGCTGATTAGATTTTTATTTCCTAACATACCGAAAGAGCATGATGCGAATAAACATATAGCAACGAATATAATTGCAAATATATTAGGTCTTGGGTGGGCTGCAACACCTGCAGGTTTGAAAGCAATGGAAAGTTTATCGACGTTGAATAAAAAGTCAGAAGTGGCATCAAAAGAAATGTGTACATTTTTAATAGTAAACATTTCTTCTTTACAATTAATACCAGTCAATATTATTGCTTACAGGTGTCAATATGGTTCCGTAAATCCGACTTTGATTGTTGGCCCAGCTATTATCGCAACTTCACTTTCTACGATTGTAGGAATTACATTTGCCAAAGTTATGGAAAAACTGGCCAAATAAACGAAAATGTGAATTAAGTGTATGTATGATCTCATTATGAGAGAGTATATACACTTTTTTTTATAACAGGGGTTGAAAAAAATAGTCAATAGAGTATTCTAATCTTAGGATGACTAAGTTGGTCAAACCGATTGAGTCAGAAAGGAGGAACATATGAATCAAAAGTTTTTTGAGTTACCGGAAGAGAAGCGTACCAGAATAATAAATTCAGCAATAGAAGTTTTTTCACAAAACGATTACAAACATGCATCTACGGATGACATGGCAGCCAAAGCCGGAATATCAAAAGGGCTTCTATTCTATTACTTTCATAATAAAAAAGAACTTTATCTGTATATTTATGATTACGTTGGTGAATATTTAAAAAGCAAAATAATGGATTCGCATTATGATGATATAACCGATTTTTTTGAAATCTTAGAATATTCGGCTCAGGTAAAGGTAGAAATTTTAACGAATAACCCTTATATCATGGACTTTGCAATCCGTGCTTTCTTTTCTCAAAACGAAGAAGTATCTGACAATATGAAGGAAATAATAAAGCGTGATATTGATGAGGCATATGGAAAATATTTCACAAGAATAGACTATAGTAAATTTAAAGAGGATGTAGATGTACCTAAGGTCGTACAAATGTTGACATGGATGGCCGATGGGTATTTACACGGCAAGCAACTAGCTAAGGAACCGGTAACAATAAATGAGATGATGGAAGAATATTGTATTTGGACAGATATGTTTAAAAAATTAATCTATAAGGAGGAGTTTTTGTAATGAACATCATAGAAGTTAATAATATTACGAAAGACTATGGAAATAAAAAAGGTGTATTTGATGTAAGCTTTAATGTCAGAGTAGGTGAAGTACTAGGCTTTTTAGGACCAAACGGTGCGGGAAAAACGACTACGATCCGACAATTAATGGGATTCATTAAACCTGATAGAGGACGAGTTGCCATAAATGGTATGAACTGCTTTAAAGAAGCAGATAAAATCCAAATCAACTTAGGTTATTTACCCGGAGAAATCGCATTTATGGATGATATGACAGGTATAGAATTTATTAAGTTCATAGCAAATATGAAAGAATTAAAAGACTTTAGCAGAGCAGAAGAACTAATGAAGTTTTTTGAACTAGATCCCCGTGGCAAAATGAATAAGATGTCAAAAGGTATGAAACAAAAAATAGGAATTGTTTGTGCATTTATGCAAAATCCTGAAATATTAATTTTAGATGAACCTACAAGTGGTTTGGACCCCTTAATGCAAAATAAATTTATTGAATTAATATTAAAAGAAAAAGAAAATGGAAAGACCATATTAATGTCCTCTCATATATTTGAGGAAATTGAAAAAACTTGTGATAGAGCTGCCATTATAAAAGAGGGACGGATTGTTACGGTTGAGGATATGGAAAAGCTTAAGAGCAATAAGAGGAAAACAATAGAAGTTCAATTTGACAGCCAAGAAACAGCCAGTTCATTTGTTAGCATTATGCCTAATGGAAAGCTGAATGAAAATAAAGTAATTGTTGAAGTAAAAGGAGAAATGGATGAGTTTATTAAGAAACTTAGTCGTTTTCCGGTAAAAGATCTGGAAATTAAAACACAAAGTTTAGAAGAGTTTTTTATGCATTTTTATGGAGGTGAAAAATAAGATGAGTTTAACATTATTTAAAAGAGAAATAAAAGCAAATTATAAATTAGTTCTTATTTTTATCGGAGTTCTGTCTCTTTATGGGAGTATGATAGTAGCTATGTTTGATCCTGATATGGGAAAAAGTCTTGAATTAATGTTAGAAAGTATGCCCGAAGTATTTGCGGCATTTGGAATGGCAGAGATAGGTACTACACTGTTAACATTTGTAGTAAATTATTTGTATGGATTTTTATTAATTGCATTACCATCCGTATTTATAATCATACTATCTAACCGATTAATGGCACGTTATATTAGCCAGGGTTCTATGGCATATTTACTAGCGACACCTAATAAAAGGAAAAAAATCGCTTTTACCCAGGCAGTTTTTTTGGTAATAAGTGTATTATGTTTAGTTATCTACATTACTGTTTTATGTATTATTGTTGGTCAGATAATGTTTCCGGGAGAATTAGAGATAAAAAAATTTGTTCTAGTTAATATTGGACTATTTGGACTTCTGGTATTTTTGAGCGGTCTATGCTTTTGTTCATCTAGTATCTTCAGTGATTCCAAATTTTCAAATGGAGTTGGAGCCGGAGCCATCATAGCTTTCATCATTATTCAGATGTTGTCACAGGTAGGTGAAAAATTTGAAAATCTAAAGTTCCTGACTCCTTTGACTTTGTTTCAAACAAATGGATTAATCGCCGGTGATAGTCAGGCAGTCTGGGCCATTATTCTACTTTATGTTATAGGAATTATATTGTTCGGAACTGGTATCAGTATCTTTTGTAAAAGGGATTTATCGATATAAATCAAGGTGATTTTGATAGTAAAAAACAGCTAGTTGGGTACGATCGCGTAAGTCTAATTTTTCTAATATATTACTTAGATAGTTTCGTATCGTACCTTCACTTAAATATAATTTTTGAGAGATCTCCTTGTTACTAAGGCCGTCAGCAACAAGACGAATTAATTCAAGTTCCTTTTGAGAAATGGAAAATGGCAAATCTTCAAGTGCTTTTTTCTGATCTAAAAAGGAAGGGATTTTGGAAATAATCTTGTCTCCAAATACATTTTGTCCGCTATAGACTGCTTTTAGTGCAGGGAGTATACTTTCAAAGTCTTGTTTTAAAATATAACCTTTTGCACCCAATTGTAGAGCTTTTATAATATAATCATCATCTAGAAAGGTAGTAAGGAAAAGTATTTTAGCATTTTTATCTTTTTCTATTATGATTTTAGCAGCATCAATACCAGTCATAATATCCATTCGGATATCCATCAATAAAACATCAGGTTGATACTTTTCATAAAGCAGGATTCCTTCTTTTCCATTATTTCCAATAGCTAAAACTTCAACTTCCTGATTTGCTTCTAAAATAGTTTTAAGGGAGATCCCCACTAAGTTATCATCGTCAATAATAACAATTCTCATAATTTATTTTCCTCCATAATTGGTTTTAGGAATAGAAACAAAAATCTTAAATCCGTTTTCCGTATTGATCCGAAAAGTACCATTTACATTATCGACTCTATCCTTCATATTTTCTAATCCAATTCCATTCGAATTTAATTTGATATTGCTTCCATTATCTTCAATCAGTAATTGATAAAAACCGGGATGCTCCCTAAGATGGATAGTTAATTTTGAGGCATTACTGTGTTTATTGAGATTTGAAAGTGCTTCTTTGGTAATCGCGATCAGACAGTATTTAATATTTCTGGGTAAATTTTCACTCATGTCATAATCAAAATCTGTATGATATGTTTTAAAGTCATCCAATAAAGCTTGTATAGAAGCGCAAAGATCAATAGAATCCTCGTGTAGATCGTGTACACTATCACGTATATTATTCATTGCTGATGCAAGAGTATCTTTTAAGGCCGTTAAAGGTTTAGACATATTTTTGTCTTTATTCGTTGCCATAATAGCCCCAAGCTGTAAAAGTGAACGAGAGAGAACATGTCCGACATTATCGTGAATCTCACGGGCAATTCTATTCCGTTCTTTTAAGGTAGCTAAATGAATTTCATAATCTTGTTTTTCGATTAAATCTTTATTCTTTGAGCGAAGCAGGAGATTATATTCTGTACTCGTGTCTCTAAGTTTTTTAAAATCCATGTGTAACTGATATAAGTGCTCACTTTTATACTGTAGAAGTACGGAAATACTACTAAATAAAAGAAGCATTGTTAAAGTTAAAGGGGTTATATCCGTAGCAAAGTTAATGAAAACTATGATGCCTGCAAAAGATAAGATTTTATGTCGATATGCATATAAGTCGTAAATAATCAGTGGAAAATAAAAACAAAACTTTGGAAAAATGAATGAGCTGACTAAAAAAATTAAAATTAGTATAAAGGATTCTCTTCTATATGCAAAATAAGAGACAAAGCAGGTGAGTGAAATAGCACCAAGAAGATAGTAGACACCGGCTATATCGTTAAAATTTGATATATATAAGATAAAACAACCTACAAGAAGAATTAGTTTATCAATGAGTACGGACATGTTTTCCTCCAATTACAAGATTATAGTTATATTTATTATAATATATTTGAGCGCAGTTCACAATTATTTTGAAAATTAAGATGTGACAAATGTCACATGCAATATTGACGGTGTTCACTTACAACGAATGACAAAAATAGTTAGAATTAAGGTAGAAAAAATAAAGGAGGATAATGAAAATGAATTCAGTTGTGAAAATAGATAACCTTGTAAAGCGCTATAAAGATTTGTTGGCACTGGACCATTTCAGTCTGGATATTAAAGAAGGAGAAATTTTTGGTTTGTTAGGTCCTAATGGCTCAGGAAAGACAACGACAATAAATTGTATCTTGTCTTTGCTAAGTTTTGATAAAGGAAGTGTTGAAGTACTAGGTAAGGAAATGAATCCTCAAAGGTATGATATTAAAAGAGATATCGGTGTAGTATTTCAAAACGTAGCTGTATTTAATGAATTGACCGTATACGATAATATTAATTATTTTTGTGGATTATATATCAAGGACAAAGCAAAAAGAAAAGAATATGTAGAAGATGCTATTTCATTTACCGGCTTAGAAGAATTTCGAAAATTCTACCCTAAAAAATTATCCGGAGGTCTGCTTAGAAGATTGAATATCGCTTGCGGAATTGCTCATAAACCAAAACTGATTATTATGGATGAACCTACGGTGGCTGTAGATCCACAAAGCAGGAACAAAATTTTAGAAGGAATCAAAGAGCTGAATGAAAAGGGAGCTACTATTTTATATACGTCTCATTACATGGAAGAAGTGGAACAAATATGCACCCGTATTGCGATCATGGATCGAGGAAAGAATTTGGCAATGGGTACAAAGGAAGAGTTAAAAAGAATGATAAAAACAGGAGAAACCATTGAAATTGAAGTGTATCAACTTAATGAAACGCAACAAAAAGAAATAAAAGAGCTGCCTCACGTAATAGACGTTAAATACGATGAGCATCAGCTAAAAATTAATTGCAGTGGAGGTAAACATAATTTAGTGCGTATACTTGACTACTTGCAAGAAAAAGAGATTGCTTTTGGACGAGTTTATTCTCAATTACCGACATTAAATGATGTTTTCCTGGAGATTACGGGAAAAGAATTGAGAGATTAGGAGGTTCTTATGTTTTTTCATCTTATTAAATATCAGATTAAAAAAAGATTAAATACAAAAGACGAACTATTTTGGTCTCTTGTGTTTCCAATTTTGCTAGGAACTTTCTTCTTTGTAAGCTTCGGAGGATTTTTTGATAAATACGAAACATTTCACGCAATACCGGTAGCCTATGTACAAGGCAATAATAAAAGTTTAGATTCAAAATATTTTGATAACTTTTTAAAAGAACTTGAAGGCGGTAAAGAACCTATTTTGGAAATTTCAAGAGTGAGCCAGGAAGAAGCGGATAAGCTTCTGAAAAAAGAAGAGATAAAAGGGATTATTCATGCAGCAGATTCTATTACTCTTATTGTAAAGGAAGATGGTATGGATCAAAGTATCTTAAAAGGGATTTTAGATCAATACTTACAAAAGAGCAGTACAATTAACGATATTATGAAGACAGCTCCTGAGAAATTAGAAGGTGTTATAAATAGTTTATATGAAGAAACTAATTATTTAATAGAAGACAGCTTCAGTGATGGGAATATGGATGCTATGGTAACTTACTTTTATGCATTGATAGCAATGAGTTGTCTATATGGGTGCTTTGCGGGACACACCATTGCAATCCAGGCAAAAGCGAATTTATCAAATCTTGCAGCAAGGAGAGTAGTTTCATGTACAAATAAATTACAGATGATTCTAGCAGATTTTTTTGGAACGTTATTCGTACAATTTATTTGCAGCCTTATTTCATTAGGGTATTTGACTTTAGTATTAAAAGTTAATTTCGGTAATAAAATGCCGCTTATTATTTGTACTATTTTGGTTGGTAATATTATAGGGATAGCAACCGGATTATTTATCAGTGCAGTGGGAAGACAGTCTGAAAACGTAAAAATGGGTATTGTTATAGGAATTACAATGACGGAATGTTTTTTAAGTGGATTAATGATACAAAATATGCGTGTTATTGTGGAAAAGTATTTTCCAATTCTGAATAGAATTAATCCTGCCTCTGTTTTAGTGGATTCTTTCTACAGTTTAAATATTTATGATACTTATGAGCGTTATACGAAGAATATGATTATTTTGCTTACAATGGCAGCAGTTTTATGTATTTTAAGTTATTTGACAGTTAGGAGGGAAAGATATGCAAGTTTATAGAGCTTTTTTAAAAATACTAAAGAAGAATCTACCGGCTGTCAGCATTTACTTTTTTATTTTTATGGGTCTTACCATTGCATTTTCTAGAAGTGGTAATGAGAATAGCAAGACACAGTTTGAACAGGAAAAACTAACTTTATGTATTATTAACCAAGATGATGGAGGGTTAGGAAAAGATTTAAAAGATTATCTTAGCACACTCCATAAATTAAAGAATATAAAAAATGATAAAGAGACATTACAAGATGCTCTTTATAATCGTCAAGTAGATTACATTTTGTATATACCAAACGATTTTACGGAAAAAATGAATCAAGGGATTACATCAGAGGTTTTAAGAACAATAAAGATACCGGGCGGAACTGCTGGATTTTTTATTGATACACAAGTTGAACAGTATTTATCTACACTAAAATTGTATTTAAAAGCAGATTATGCGAAAGAGCAGGCTGTAAAGCAGGCGAAGAAAGATTTAAGTGTCCAGACTAAGGTAACGGTTCCAAATGGAGAAGAAGTTTCGGAGTTAGAACCTGCTTTTTATTACTTTAACTATCTACCTTATATATTTATATGTATAACAATTATGGGACTTGGTCCAATTCTTATGGCTTTTCAAAAGAAAGAAATTTCAGATAGAAATAATTGTTCATCCATGAGTTTAAAGAATAAAAATATGCAAATCACTATAGGGTGCATAACTTTTGTGACTTTTTGTTTAATCATATTTATGTTCCTAGCAGGCATTATGTATTCAGACTTTGTTTTTTCAATTAACGGATTATTAAGTTTTATAAATGCAGGAATTTTTATACTAATAGCGTTAGCAATGACATTTTTATTTGCTCAATTTGCTAAGAACGAAAATATATTAAATATGGGATGTAATACCATAGGTTTAGGATTGAGTTTTTTGGGAGGCATTTTTGTACCGCATGAAATAATGGGAGATAAAGTATTACAAGTAGCAAGATTTACACCGACCTATTGGTATGTTATAGCAAACGAAAAGATACAAGGTATAAAAAGTTTCGCTCATCTTCCAAAAGAAGTATTAATAAGTTTTGGTTTAGAAGCCGCTTTTGCAATATCTATTTTCAGCATTGGTCTAATTATTACAAAGAGAAAACAAGATGCAAAGTAAATAAATATATCTAAAAAAGATCCTTCAAGCATATCTTAAATAGAGAATGCTTGGAGGTTTTTTTATGAAGTTACTTCTATATTTGTCTGATGCAATGATACCGTTAGTTGTTTTTTATATTGTAGGTTATGGACTAATTCAAAAACAAAGTGTTTATGAAGATTTTGTTGAAGGTGCAAAGGATGGATTCAAAATTGTAATTCAGATTATGCCGACTTTAATCGGCTTATTAGTCGGAGTCGGAATATTAAGGGCTTCTGGTTTTCTTGATTTGTTAGCTGATATTTTAAGTGGATTTACGAAATATATTGGTTTCCCATCAAAATTAGTTCCTCTTGCTATTGTCCGATTGTTTTCTTCTAGTGCAGCCACCGGGTTAGTACTAGATATCTTTAAAGAGTATGGAACAGATTCACAATTAGGCACAATATCATCTATTATGATGGGTTGTACAGAAACTATCTTCTATACCATAGCTGTTTATTCGATTGCTGCAAAAGTAAAAAAGACACGTTGGACACTGGTTGGTTCATTAATTTGTACAACTGTTGGAGTTAGTGCAAGTGTAGTATTAGCAAGAATGCTGTAAATGACAATATTATACAATAATATAAGAAGACTGAATTAAAATTATAAAAATCATAAGAAAAGGCTTTTAAGATTTATGTTAAAATATAAGTAATCGAGGAGGCTTTTGTATTTTTTTGCCTTAGATTAACAAATTATCTCAAAATAAAGTGGGGGTGAGAAAAAAAAAGTCAATTTGCAAAAAATAAAAGGGGATAAAATTGAACAAATAAGGAGGCAAACGTTATGATACAAATAGGTATTTGTGATGATGACATGAAATCGGCTTCTAAAATTGAAACACTCCTGCAAAATATTGGAAAGAAAAAACTTATAGATATGAATATTGAAGTATATGCGGACGGTGCTACTTTTTTGGAAAGCTTAGAACGTAAAATGAGATATGATATTATATATCTCGATATAAAAATGAAGTTATTGGATGGTGTAGATACAGCAAAGGGAATACGTGAAATAGACCAAGAAGCAATCATTATTTATGTATCGAATTACGAAAATTATTTTATGGAATTATTTGAAGTAGAACCTTTTCGTTTTATAAAAAAGCCTATAGATGAAGAAAAATTTTATAGATATTTCATGAAGGCATACGAAAAAGTCTTGAAAAAAGATAATTTTTTCGAATATAAATTTAATAAAATGGTATTTAAAGTTCCACTAAAAGAGATTATGTATTTTGAAAGTTCTGGAAGACTTATCAAAATTATCCGAAAAGATTTCAACCAAATTGAAAAGTTTTATGGTAGATTAAATGAAATCGAAAAATTTTTAAAAGATTGTAAATATTTCTTTTTAAGAATTCATCAATCGTATTTAGTAAATTTTGAGTATGTTCAGAAAATGAATTATACAAAAGTTTGTATTTCGAATGGAAAGGAATTATTTATAAGTGAGAGCAGGCAAAAGAGAATAAGAGAAGAATATAGTCAAATACTAGGAGAAAAATATATTGATAGATAATTACTGTTTTTTTCATATACATATACTTCCATTCGTATGTTGCTTATTATTAGTAAAAGAATCATTAGATTTAATTTTTTCATTTAATTTTTATAAATATAAAGAAAAATTTCTCTGGATTCTGTTTTTTATCATTGATTATATAATGATGGATATAATCGAAAATATTTTTATTATTTATTACTTCAATATACTGGGTATGATTTTACTTTGCGGTTACCTTTATAAAGGAAATTTGAAAAGTAAATTAATATGGATATGTCTGCTAAATGAGATGTGGATGCAGATAGAGTTGTATATTGACTGTATTTTAAAAGTTATAGGAACGGATTATAAAGTGAATTCTCTTTTAGAATGTATATTTCTAAAGGCAGGTATATTAATTGAAATCTGTTTTGTAATTAAGTTTTTAAAATACAAGTTCATAGGAGACATTACTTTTTTTCAATGGTTGAAATTAGTACTTATGCCGATTGGTAGTGTTTTTATTATATACACATTAGAGCTGTTCTTTAATGTAACAAAATCAAAGGAATTGTTTATTTATATAATAGTGTCATGGACATTAATTTTTATAGCAAATGTCTTTGCCCTAAGAACAATGAGTCGATTATCTGAAGAAGATGAAGTGAAAAAACAGAATTGTGAATATAAGAAGCAATTAGAATTATGCCATAATCAAATGAAGGAATGGGAAGATAGTATCTTAGAAGTCAGAAAGATGCAACATGATCTAAAAAATCATTTTATATATTTGAGAGATTGTTTAGTTAAAAATGATATTGATAATTTAAACGAATATATAGAAGGACTTCTAGAGAAAAATAGCATACCTGCAAAAGAAAAAATCGCAAACAGTGGAAATCTGGTCGTGGATTCGTTATTGAATTATAAATATGATATATGTCAAAAACTGGGGATTAATCTAAAGGTACAATTAGAGATACCCAATCAATTTCCGTTTAAAGATAGTGATATTTGTATTATACTGGGTAACGCGCTTGATAATGCAATTGAAGCTGTAAGTAAACTGGAAATGATTAGACGCAAAATAGAAGTAACTATTATTTATAGACAAAATAATTTGTTAATTGATGTTCAAAATGGGTATAACGGTGTACTTAAACGGGGAAAGGATGGACATTTAACAACACTTAAAGAAGATGTGTATCATCATGGTCTGGGTTTGATTTCTGTTGAAAATGTGGTAAAGGCATATCAGGGCGTAGTAAAAATTTATTCAAAGAATGATATTTTTGAAATTTTTATCTTATTGTATTCTTAAATTTAAACATAATTCGTCTTGGTTTCCTATATTTTGACAAAAAGCACCAAGTAAAAACTACAAAATACGCCGTAATTTTTACTTGATTCTAATTTTCTAATTTTTATGTGGTAATATTTGACGTAAGGAGCGCCCCGAATATATAACGAGTGAATGAATTACATTCTTCGTTATAGTTACTTTTGATTTTGATTACTGTCAAACACATAAAAGAATAGGAGGTCAAATATGGTGGAACTTAAAGAATTAAAAGAAAACATGTTTAGAAGCGATGAAATTAAAGATTTAGAAATTGAAAAAGGCACAGGAATTTACTTATACGATAAAGAGGGAAACCAATTCATTGATTGCGAAGCTGGAACTTTTAATCTAAGTTTAGGATATTGCAATAAAGAGATTGTTGACGCAGTAAATGAACAAAGTCAAAAATTAACACATCTTACATCTTCATATTTAGCGGAACCGGTTGTCAGGCTTGCTAAAAAGTTGATTGATATTTCACCAAAGAATCTTACAAGGGCTACTACAAAGGTTTGCGGTGGTTCTACAGCAAATGAAGGAGCCATTAAGTTAGCACAGTATTATAACAAAAAATCTGAGGTAATCAGCTTTTATAGAAGTCATGTAGGACAAACTATTTATATGCAGAATGTATCTGGTAATAGTTTTAGAAAAGAACCGTTTCATTTCCCACAAAGTGACATTGCGCATATGAATTATCCATATTGTTATAGGTGTCCATATAATTCTACCTATCCAGAATGTCAATGTAAGTGTGTGGACGAAATAGAAGAATATTTGAATTACGGCTCTACTGGTAATGTTTCTTCTTTAATTATTGAACCGATACAAGGGAATGGAGGGAATCAGATACCACCAAAGGAGTATTATAAAAAATTAAAGAAATTATGTGAAGAATGCCATATCGAATTAATTTTTGATGAGATACAGACGGGTATTGGAAGGTTAGGAACAATGTTTGCAGCACAGTACTTTGACGTAGAACCCAATATGATAACAACAGCAAAAGGATTAGGAGGATCCGGTTACCAAATAGCAGCCATACTTATGGAGGAAAAATTCAATATTATGGAATCGCATTTTCATTCTTTTACTTATGGATCTAACGTTCTTAGTTGTACTGCAGCGAATAAAACACTGGAAATTATTGATAACGAGGAGTTTTTAAAACACGTAAGAGAAGCAGGTAATTACATCTTAGAGAGATTAGAAAAATTTAAGGATAAATACTCTTTTATAGGTGATGTCAGAGGGGTAGGATTAATGATTGGTGTTGAAATTGTAAAAGACAGGGAAACCAAAGAATCCGATGTAGAATTAACAAAAGAAATTGCCAAACGTGCCTTTCAAAACAGACTTCTTTTAAGGACTTCTTTATATGGACTCGGTAATGTATTTAAAATTCGACCATCATTAAATATTACGTTTGAAGAATGTGAAGTTATGATGGATAAACTGGAAAAAGTTTTAGATAGTTTTGTTTATTAAAGGAGGTCAACGTGAGAGAGTATATTTTTAATCTATCAAATGAAGTAATTGGTAAGGTAAAAGAAAATTTTGATGTTTTAAAGTCTAAGGATAATATGGGAATATCATCTGGTGGAGATACACAGTTTGATATCGATGAAGTAGCAGAAGAGGCAGTGATGAAATATTTTGAAGAACATACGCTTTCTGTAGCTTATTATTCTGAAGATAGAGGTCTGGTGAAATTTGGGGATTCTCCTAAATATGTTTTTGTTATTGATCCCATAGATGGAACCAGAAGTGCGGCAGCAGGTCTAGAGAGTTGTTGTTTTTCAGTAGCAGTAGCAGCATATAAAGAAGATGCGACTATTGACGATGTTGAATATGCATTACTATATGAATTTAAATCAGATACATACTTTTATGCGGATTGTTTTAACAAGTCAGTTAGTACAAATTGTGGTTCTATTGTTCCATCACCAAAAGAAACGATAGACAGATTGTTTTGGAGTATGGAGTTTAATGGACATCCTTCAAGACTTATCACATATTGTTTAGGAGATCTGATTGATGCTACGGCAAATAAAGGTGGAATTTTTATATTCAACAGTTCAACTTATTCTATATCAAGAATTCTTACCGGTCAATTAGAAGCTTATGTCGATATAGGGAATAGATTGGTCAGAGACGTGCCGGAATTAGTAGCGTATTTTAGAAAAGTTGGAAATGGAAAACTTTTGCATTTATTTCCTTATGATATTGCAGCAGCAGTATTTATTGCCAAAAAAGCCGGTATAATTGTAACAGATGCTTATGGGAATGATTTGGGATGTACAAAGTTGTTAGATATTAAAGAAGGGAATCTGCAATCTTGTATTGCCGCATCGAATAAAAAAATACATGAAAAAATAATGGATTCTATAAAATGGGTAAATCATATTTCTGAAGTTGAGAAAGTATTGTCATGACAAGGAGGTTCAGTATGAAGAGTATTGTATTTAAAGAAAAAAACGTAATTGCTGTGGAAGAAAGAGAGAAACCAAAAGTAATAAAGGATAACGATGTCATCATTAAAATTATCTTAACGGGTATTTGTGGTACAGATTTACGTATATTTACCGGAAATTTTAATGGTGATAAAGGTGTTATTCTTGGACATGAAGCAATTGGCTGGGTAGAAACGATTGGAAGTAGTGTAACGACTGTGAAACCCGGTGACAGAGTTTTAATTGACCCAACACTTTTTGACGGCTCTTGCTATTATTGTAAAAGAGGACAACATAATTTGTGTGATAATAAGGCAAAAACAGAGACCGGAGTGGACAAGGATGGAACATTTGCGGAATACATAGTAATGCCGGAAGAGTTTGTATATCTATTGCCGGATGATATTAGTGATGAAAGAGCAGTTCTAATCGAACCGCTTGCATGTGTTCTTAATAATTTAGAAGCAGCTTCCATTGAATTCGATGATAATGTAGTTATACTGGGTGGTGGTCCAATCGGAACTATTTTTGCAATGCTTTCAGAGAAATATGCATTAAGCACTACAATTGTTGAAAAGAGACCGGAAAGAATCAATTTCCTTAAAAAGATTTTGATGAATACGGAAGTAGTAAATGCAAATGACCAAGATTACCTGGAGCGTATATCCGGAAGAAAACGTAAACCAAGTGTTGTAGTAGATGCGACCGGAATGATGCTAGAAGAAGCAATTCAAATAGTTTCAAAAGGGGGAACCGTTGTTGCTATGGGATTCAATTCAACTTACAGGGCAACTATCTCACCACTTTATTTAACAAATAATGCGATCAAAATAGTAGGAGCAGGTGACTACAATAACATGTTTGTCAGAGCGATCGATTTAGCACAAAATGTAAAATTGGAATCATTGATAACTCATACTTATTCATTAGATCAAGCTGAGGAAGCTTTCCAGATACTTACAAATGGTGAGAATTCAGACAGCCTGGTAATGAAAGTAGTATTTAAAGTTGCTGAATAAAGGTTAAAGATTTTTAACTAGTCAATAAGTTTTTAATAAGAGGATTGGAGTAAAAATTGAAAGAGAACAAGATTGAATTTTATGGCGGAAAATTATATATTAATGGTGAAAAAGTATTTTTACTTTCTGGAGATTACCCTTATTATAGGGATTCAAAAGATGTTTGGGAAGAGAAACTTATTAAAATTAAGGAACTGGGTGTTAATATGCTCACCTTCTATATTCCATGGATTCATCATTCAAAAGAAATAAATGGAGAAGTCAAATATTTTTTTCATGGTGAGTTTTATGATAATAGTAATTTAGTATATTTTATGGATCTGCTAAAGAAGCATAATATTTATTGTATTATTAAACCAGGCCCGTTTATTCATGCTGAGGTGAAAAATGGAGGTTTTCCAGATTTTATTCTAAACATGGATTTTCCGCCTTTAATAAAAGAAGATGGATCAACCATAAATTATATGGGAAAAAGATTACCCAATCCGTTAAACCTTTCATTTCAAAAAGAAGTTCAAGTTTGGTTTGAGCAGATATGTATAAATATTCTTGACGATTATGCGTTTCCTAAAGGAAATATAATTGCAATTCAGATTGGAAATGAAGGTATTTATTGTAATGCCAATAATCATATTAGAGATTTTGATTATTCAACACTTGGACTTGAAAATTATATTGATTATTTAAAGAATTTATATGTAGATATTGATAACTATAATGTTTTACATAGTAAAAATCTAAAATCTTTCGATGAACTTGAATCCGAAAACATGTATCAATGTGATTTGGATTATATAGACTGGGGAAAGTGGAGTAATGTCTATATGAATCGATTTTATCATGATTCTTCCTTTATATTTAAGAGCTATAAACTGCCTATTTTAATTGGTTTAAATTCTCCTGCAAGTGAAGGATTATTAAGTTCATGGCTTGCCAGAAATTATGATGAAACGGGAAGAATAAACTTTGGTTTTACTAATTTTTTAGGAAATGCAGTCAATAGTTTTGAGGTATTTGTACAGCTAATACTAGTTTCAACGTTAAATCAGTGGCCTAATCTGGAAGACAACTGGGGGCATATGTGGGAAGGTAATGAATACAGATATGCCAAGACTTCTTTATATCATGCTATGATTATGCTCTCAAGAGGGGCAACAGGATACGATACTTATAATATATGTGCAACGGATCATACAGAAGCACATTTATTATATGAGCAGTTTGAAATTGATTCTTATGCAGGTAATCCTGAGGTATACAAGGGTATTTATTGTGCAGAAGCACCTATATTAGCAGATGCAGAAACAGGCGATAAATATAGGGATTTATTTAAGTTTGTGACTTTTATTAAAGAATATGAACAGGAACTGCTGGAGGCGGAAAGAACTCCTGATTTAGCCATTTGTTATTGCAAAGACACTTTTGCAATTCAGGCAGGACAGAAGTCTGCAATTAATCTTTTATATCAAATTGTTGAAAGCTGCATTTCTAGTAATACTGATTTTGATATTCTAGATTTGGAAAATGTCAAAAAAGAAGAAATGCAAAAATATAAGATGATTTTTGTTTATACGGGTAAGTGTATGCCATGGTCAACACAAAAAACAATTAAAGATTTATTAACATATGAAGAATTAGTTTATATCGTTGGAGATTTACCTGCTATAGACGAATACTCCAGAGAAACAACTTGCATTAAAAATTATTTTAGAAATAGGGGTAATTATAATCATTATATTAGTAATGATTTGTTAAAAGTAAAAAGATTACTATCACTTTTAAAAGAGCAATCTGAATTTATTCCCCAAAACGATGAAGTTTATACTGTTTTAAGAAGAGTCGGTAAGGTTAAGTTCATTTTTATGATTAATAGAAGTAATGAAGAACAAGTAAATGAGTGCCGGATTGAAAACAAATACTTGAAATGCAAAATTGAAGAGAAGGGCTTCCTTATATTAAGGATTGAGAACGATATCGTAAGTCAGGTCTATTCAAGTAATGATAATACTGAGGTATATTTCGGGATGGAAAGTTAGCTTTAGGAGGATAGAAATGAAAAAACACAATAGCAATATGGGTTTATTGCTAGCCATTATTTACTTTGCTTTTATTAGTCTGGGATTGCCGGATGGGATATTAGGAACTGCATGGCCGAGTATAAGATCAGACTTAAGTCTTCCTTTAGAATTAATGGGCATATTGACGACCTTACTCTTTGCTTGTTCTTTTATTTCAAGTGTAGTCAGCGGTCATATTTTAAACAAATTTGGAACCGCAAAAGTGACTTTCATTAGCTGCTTGATGACTGGAATTGCTTTGTTGGGATATGCAGTTTCGCCTAATTTTATTTGGTTGGCGTTATTTACATTCCCTCTTGGTTTGGGACAGGGGGCAGTTGATTCCGGATTAAATAGTTTTGTGGCAGAGAATTACTCATCAAGACATATGAATTGGGTACATTGTTTTTGGGGATTTGGTGCTTCCATTGGGCCGCTGATTATGACGTATGCATTGACCGGGTTTGGATCATGGAGAAAAGGATACGGTTCTATCTCAATAATTCAACTGTTTTTGGCAGTACTCTTGTGTATAAGTTTGATTAAAGGAATATGGTATGTAAAGCATAATACAAGTCAAAACATGAATCAAAGTACAAATATTAATAAACTAGGATTATCAAGTAAAACGACTCAGTTTATGGCTATAACCCAATTCTTTTTATATACAGGGATTGAGTTTTCAATGAGTGCGTGGATAAGCAGTGTATTAATTGAATCTCGTGGTGTACCGATGAAACTGGCAGGTTATGTAGTTACTATTTATTATTTTTCAATTATGATAGGAAGAATTTTTTCTGGAATCATTGTAAACAAATTAGGAAACATGAATATGATCCGAGGAGGGCTTATATTAGCGATCTTTGGCGGTGCAATCATCAATTTCTCAGATAATATTATAATCATGTTTCTAGGAATTACTATTTTTGGGATAGGATTAGCGCCACTATATCCTTGTCTGATGCATGAAACGCCCAATCGCTTTTTAAAAGAAGTTAGTAGAAAGTTGATTGGATACCAGGTGGGTGCTGCTTGTGTAGGAGGTTCCATTATTTCGGCAGGTATAGGAGTTATTCTCTCTAACTTTTCATTAGAATTGATTTTTGAAATAATCATTTTGCTTTTGTGTATCTATTTTGTCATTAATGAGATACTGAATATGAAATTTTTACATATGAAAACAAAAGATTAATTAAGTGTTATTTTTTTACCAATTTTGAAAGGGTACTTTGAAATATAGGTACCCTTTTTATTGTCATTACTGATGTTAAAAATATATCATATGTCGATAAAAAATATTATATGTATATTTCAGGTGTGATATAATTTAAAAGTCGAGTTTTGAAATAGAGGATATTTATATTGTAGTTGCCCTCAATCTAATGAGAAAGGGGGCGGTGCTGATGACTTTACTAGAAGGATTGACTTTTTGTCTTGTGCTATTTGCATTTGGTAGCTTTATAGTTGAATTTATCGCCCTGATTATTGAAATAATCAAATTACATACAAAAAAGTAAGTATCCTCACAACCTCCAAAGTTTAGGATACTTACCTTAAACGGGGATATATCTACGATATAGATATATATTTCTTAACTTGATTATAGCAAAGGGTACTTTGTTTTACAAGTACCCTTTTAATTATATTTTAAATTTATTATATCTGAATTGAATTTATAGTTGTATTGCATGAACTTTAACAGTAAATCTTAAATTATTTTAGTAGTCCATTCACTACAGTCCCAAACATCTGATACAATACCATCATAAAACTCAGGTTCATGGCAGATTAATAAAATGCTGCCCTTATATTCTTTAAGTGCACGTTTCAATTCATCTTTTGCATCAACATCCAGATGATTGGTAGGTTCATCAAGAAGCAGGAAATTGGTTTCCTGATTGATAAGCTTGCATAAGCGTACTTTTGCCTGTTCCCCACCGCTTAAAACACGAACTTGTGATTCGATATGTTTGGTGGTTAAACCGCATTTGGCTAAGGCGGAGCGTACTTCATACTGAGTCAGAGAAGGGAATTCCTTCCAGATTTCCTCAATGCAGGTAGAAGTATTATTGGGAGACATTTCTTGTTCAAAATATCCAAGATATAAATAATCTCCTAGTTGTGCAAATCCACTAAGTGATTTGTTCAGTCCAAGGATACTTCGTAATAGAGTCGTTTTTCCAATTCCGTTTGCACCTACTAATGCTATTTTTTCCCCACGTTCCATTTTTAAATTCAAAGGTCTGGAAAGTGGTGCGTCATATCCAATGACTAAATCCTTTGTTTCAAACAAATATTTGCCTGAAGCACGTGCAGTTTTAAAGTTAAATTCAGGTTTTGGACGATCCTTTATTAATTCAATTTTTTCCATTTTGTCCAGCTTCTTTTGTCTGGACATAGCCATGTTTCGTGTAGATACACGAGCTTTGTTTCTGGCTACAAAATCTTCTAAGTCGCTGATTTCCTGCTGTTGTCTTTTGTAGGCAGCTTCCAATTGCGCTTTTTTGACTGCATAAACTTCTTGAAACTTATCATAATCTCCTACATATCGGTTCAACTCCTGGTTTTCCATATGGTAGATAAGATTTATAACGCTATTTAAGAATGGGATATCATGGGAGATCAATATAAAAGCGTTTTCATATTCCTGTAAGTACCGTTTTAACCATTCAATATGTTGGACATCTAAATAGTTGGTAGGTTCATCCAGTAAAAGAATATCAGGTTTTTCCAGAAGCAATTTACCCAGCAGAACTTTGGTCCGCTGACCACCGCTAAGTTCAGAAACATCCTTATCTAATCCAATATCCATAAGTCCTAAGGCGCGTCCAATTTCTTCAACTTTTGAGTCGATAATATAAAAGTCATGCATAGTCAGTAGATCTTGAATTGTACCGAGTTCTTCCATCATGGAATCTAACTCATCTGGTGCTGCATTTCCCATCTTATCACAGATGGCGTTCATCTTGTCTTCTAATTCAAATAAATGCAAAAAGGCAGATTTTAAAACATCCCTTATTGTCATACCGGGGGCAAGGACTGTATGTTGATCTAAATAACCTACACGTACATTTTTTGACCATTCAACTTTGCCTTCATCGGGCATTAATTTACCGGTTACAATATTTAAGAAAGTAGATTTTCCTTCTCCATTGGCTCCTACAAGTCCAATATGTTCTCCTTTTAAAAGACGAAATGAAACATTCTGAAAGATAGCCCTATCACCAAAACCATGGGATAGATTTTCAACATTTAATATACTCATACATACTCCTCTATTTCTAATTAATTACTTAATTTGTCATAATTATTGAATATTTAGTATAAAGTATAATAGGTTTTGCTTTTTTTTGCAATCATGATATAAAACAACAAAAAATGTAAACCAAAACAAAAATAAGGTTGACAAACAAAAAACGGTGCAGTATAGTTCGCTGTATAAAGGAAAGTTTGTCAGGAAAGGAAAGAAAAAATGAATGTAAGAGAGTTAAAGGAAAAAGTAATTGAGGGATATCTTATAACAAAAGAAGAAGCATTAGAACTTACACAAGCTCCGTTAGAGGAGGTTTCAAAGTATGCGAATGAAATCAGAATGTATTTTTGTGGAAATAACTTTGATATCTGTACTATCGTCAATGGAAAAAGCGGTAGATGTTCCGAAGATTGTAAATATTGTGCTCAATCTGCTTCTTGCAAGGCTGAAGTCAAAGAGCATCCACTTTTAGATGAGGAGAGTTTATTTAGACAGGCCAAATATAACGCAGATAAAGGAGTCCTTCGGTATTCCATTGTAACTTCGGGTAAAAAGTTAAGTGATAAGGAGATTGATTTACTTTGTGAGAGTATCCGTGGAATAAAAAAGAAAACATCTATTTCCATTTGTGCTTCTTTAGGTCTTTTGGAAAAAGATGCATATAAGAAACTGAAAGATGCCGGAGTAAGCAGAATACATAACAATTTGGAAACATCAAAAGATTATTTTCATAAAATCTGTACAACGCATACTTATGAAGAAAAAATAAAATCTATAAAGGCGGCATTAGAGGCAGGACTTGATGTCTGTAGTGGTGGTATCATGGGGGTTGGTGAATCTATGGAAGATAGAATTGATCTGGCGTTGGCTTTACGGGAGTTAGGAATAAAATCAGTTCCCGTCAATATGTTAAACCCCATTGAAGGAACTCCATTTGAAAAAATGGATAAACTTGCACCGGAAGAAATGCAGATGATTGTCTCTGTCTTTCGATTTCTACTGCCTGACAGTTTTATTAGACTTGCAGGTGGAAGAGGATTAATAGGAGATAAGGGAAGAAAATGTTTTCAATCCGGTTCTAATGCGGCGATTACCGGAGATATGCTGACAACTGCAGGCATCAGTATAGAGAGTGATTTGGCTACATTAAAAGATATTGGATATCATATCAGTAAAACTGTAACGTTTGCTTCCTAGTGACAGAGTTTGTCGATTCATAGCAATTTATGGTACTTTTGCCCTATTGCAAAATCTTAACGATTCAAGTAATATGGTATTGTTGTTAGAAGTAGGCTTTTTTTTAAAATAATGTCAAAAAGAGATAAATAATAGGGTGATGATATCATAATTGGAGGGAGAAAATGAAAATTAAAATTGCACTGCTTGAGAAAGATCAAATTTATCTCTATAGAATTGTAGCCGCGTTTAGAAATAAATTTGAGGATAAATTAGAGGTATTTTCATTTACTGAATTAGAAGAAGCAATGAGTTTTATGGAAACAAATGCAATAGATGTTTTGTTATCCTGTGAATATTTTGAGGTCAATAGTGACAGACTGCCAAAAGGATGTGGATTTGCATATTTTTCAGAATCATTGGAGATTGAACGGATTCGAAATCAAAAAGCAATATGCAAATTTCAAAAGTTAGAATATATATATAAAGAGATGCTAGCTATTTATTCAGAAAATGCAGTGATTAATACAAGAGCGAAAAAGGATATTGTAGAAACAAAAATTATAAATTTCACATCTGCTTGTGGAGGTGTGGGGACATCTACAGTTGCAGCTTCGTGTGCAAGATACTTTGCGAGGCAGGGGAAGAAAACACTTTTTCTTTGCCTTCAACCATTTGAAAATGTGAATTACTTTTTTCGTGGAGACGGTCAGGGAGATTTAAGTGATATATTATATGTCCTTAGAAGTAAAAAATCTAATTTAGACTTAAAGATGGAAAGTGCTTTGAGACAGGATGCATCGGGAGTATACTTTTATGATTCATCTAAATCAGCGATTGATTTAATGGGAATTACAAAAGATGAATTTAAACAAATGATAGAAGGTCTGAGAATCTTAGGTTCTTACGAATATATTATTATCGATTCCGCTTTTTCATTAGAAAAGCAAGCTTTGGATAATTTATCGGAATCCGGTTATATTGTATTTGTAACAGATGGTTCTGATGTAGCGAATGAAAAATGCCATAGAGCATATGCAGCATTAGAGATCATAGAACAGGAGAAGGGTCTTTCTATTAGAAACCGGCTTTCTGTTTTTTATAATCAATTTGCAAAAGATACAAGTCAGTCAATTTCTTTTGCAGATCTTAAAAGTATTGGAAAAGTACCTAAATTAGAGGAGAAAACAATACAAGATGTTATGAAACAACTAAGTAACATGGAGTTGTTTCAAAATATAATTAGTTAAGTTTAGATTATAAAGAAAGGAAATTATGAATATGGCATTTTTAGATAAGTTAAATAGTTTTGCAAAGAATGTTGGAGAAAAAACAAACGATGTTATTGAAATTAATAAGATGAATTTGAAGATTACGAATGAAAAAGCATCCATAGCCGAAAAGCAAAAATTAATTGGAAAGTATTATTATAATAAATATACGCTCGGAGAAAGCGTTGATGATGAGGTATTGGTATTTTGTAAAGCGATCGATGATCATAAGCGTATTATTAGAGAAAGTGAAGATGTGATTCAAATGATCAAGGATGAACGAGAGACAATGAAAAAGGAGTCTCGGGAAACGCAAGAGAATGAAAATACAGTATATGATGTACCATATGAGTCAGGTATTACTTGTACAAATTGTGGTCATACAAATAATGAGGGAATGAAATTCTGCGGTCAATGTGGTAATAAATTAGAATAGCTAATTACAGTTAAAATCCGACTGCAATTTAGCAGTCGGATTTTAATGCAAATAAATATATAAATTTAAACGAGATGGAGAAAAATTGTGAAAAAGGGGGAATGAAAATTTAAATGAATGTAGTTAATTGGTATGTTGTATTTGTTACTTTTATATTTTGTGCATTAAATCAGTTTTTTATGCAATGGAATAAAAAGTTATTAATATATATTTGTACTTATATAATTGAGGCATGAAAGTAATACATTTAGGAGGAAGATAATGAGTTACGATTTTACCTTTGAAACACAAGGAATTAATACTTATATGGTTTATCAAATTAAGAATGAAGATAAGATAGATTCATTAACATTAGGTATGCTTACTAATAATAAAATACCTGGGATTGCATCTGTAGTCTTTACACAAGAAGAGAATAAAAAATTCATTAAGTATAATATTTCGTCGAAAGTAACAGTGGAACAGTTTTTTATAGGAAGTATCAGTAAGAAAAGACTGATAGGTGTTTTTTCCAGTATCACGTCTGCATTGATAGAGGCTGAAGAATATATGATAGAACGGTCAGAATTTCTATTGGATTTAAGTTATATGTTTGTAGATGTTAGTTCATGTGAAGCTGTTCTTGTATGTCTTCCGATTGGACAAGTTGTAGAAGAAATTAATTTAAGTCGTTTTTTTAAAAATATAATGTTTAGTATACAATTTGATCAAACTGAAAATTGTGATTATGTAGCTAAGATTATTAATTATCTAAACAGAACTCCTGATTTTGAATTGCTGGAATTTAAGAAGATATTAGATGAGATAAAGGCAGAAAGCAAATCGCTAGAACCTTTTACAGCAATGCAGACGCAGGGTCTAACTAGTGCCCTAAGTGTTTCTTCCAGCTCTGTAGTGGTTCAACCAAGGAATGTAAATGTGCAAAAGTCGATTACCGGTATTGAGACACCAGACAAAAAGTCGGAAAAGCAGGACTTACTGAAAGAAAGAAAAGGTTGGTTTTCATTTGGAAATAGAAAGAAAAAAGATAATCTGGAAGAAGAGAAACAACAAGTTCGTACAATTATGCCAAAACAGAGAATAAATTATGGTGAAACTACGTTATTAGGTACAGAACCTATTCAGGAAAAAGAAGCGACCGGAAATCTTATTCGTATGAAAACGCAGGAAAAAATTGTAGTAGACAAAGAGATATTCCGTATTGGTAAAGAAAAAAGTTTCGTAGATTATTATATTAGCGATAACAAGGCAATAAGCAGGAGTCATGCGCGTCTTGTTAAAAGAAATAGAGAATACTTTATTGTAGATACAAATTCTACAAATCATACATATATAAATGGAAAGATCATTCCAAGTAACCAGGAGTTTTTAGTTCCCAATGGAGCTACAATAAGATTAGGAAATGAAGAATTTAAATTTGAACTAATGGATTAATTAGGGGGAAATTATTTTGAATTTTATGGTATCAGCAAGTACAGATATCGGGATAAAAAAATCAACCAATCAAGACAGTTTAATGGTAAAAACATTAAAAACCGGAAAGGGCCGGATGACATTTGCTGTTTTGTGTGATGGAATGGGCGGTTTAGCGAAAGGCGAAGTAGCCAGTGCGACGGTTATTAATGCATTTCATAACTGGATGATGAATCAATTACCGATATTATGTAAAACAGGATTTGAAGATTTTGAAATACAGGAACAGTGGGAAACAATCATTGAAATCATGAATCAGAAAATTATGAATTATGGTAATCAACAGAATATAAAATTAGGGACAACGGTTGTAGCCATGTTATTGACGGAAGAAAGATATTATATTGCGAACGTAGGAGACTCCAGAATATATAAAATATCTGATAAAGTGGAAATTTTAACGGAGGATCAAACGGTTGTAGCAAGAGAGGTTAAAAATGGAAACATTTCTCAGGAAGAAGCAAGAATAGATCCAAGGAGGAATGTTCTTTTACAGTGCGTAGGTGCTTCAGATTATGTTAGTGCAGATTTTTTATTTGGAAATACAGAGAAAGATGTTACATATATGCTTTGTTCGGATGGCTTTCGTCACGAGATAAATGATAGTGAGATTCAACAATTTTTGAATCCTGAAGAATTGACTAAGGTAGCAACTATGAAGCAAAATGCAGATTACCTTATTGACTTAAACAAAAAAAGGCAGGAAACAGATAATATATCGGTAATTCTTGTACGTACGTTTTAGGAGGAAGGTTATGTTAGAAATTGGTTCAATAGTTGATGGGAAGTATAAGATATTAAATAAGATCGGCCAGGGTGGAATGAGTATTGTATATCTGGCAATGAATGAGAAAGCGAATAAGCAATGGGCGATTAAAGAAGTAAGAAAAGATGGGATACGGGATTTTGAAATTGTAAAACAAGGTCTTGTAGTTGAAACAGATATGTTGAAAAGGTTATCACATCCCAACTTGCCCAGTATTATAGACGTAATTGAAGATCAAGATACATTTTTAATTGTAATGGATTATATAGAAGGTAACCCTTTAAGCGAAGCACTCGAAGAATATGGGGCTTTGCCACAGGAAAGTGTAATAGAATGGGCAAAGCAGCTGTGCGACGTATTGGGATATCTGCATTCCAGGACACCAGCGATTATTTATCGAGATATGAAGCCTGCGAATGTAATGTTAAAGCCAGATGGTAATCTGACTTTAATTGATTTTGGGACAGCGAGGGTATTTAAGGAAAACAATATAGAAGACACCACATGTCTGGGAACTGTTGGTTATGCAGCGCCTGAGCAGTTTGGAGGTCAGGGTCAGACTGATGCAAGAACGGATATTTATTGTCTTGGAGCGACTTTATATCATTTGGTAACTGGATGTAATCCTTGTGAACCTCCTTATGAAATCAGACCGATTAGAGAAGTAAATCCTATGTTATCTGGGGGTCTTGAAAAAGTCATCTTAAAATGTACTCAGAGAAATCCAAATGATAGATATCAATCTTGCGCTGAGTTAATGTATGCGCTTGAGCATTATGAAGAGATTGATGATAAATATCAAAAGAAACAGAAAAAGAAAATGACGGCGTTTATTTTTGCTTCCGTCCTTACGATACTATTTAGTTTAGTTGGAGTGGGTGCCAGAATAACTGCAATTGAAAAAACCAAAGATAATTATAATGAATCCATTGATTTGGCAGCAAAGTCTTCCAGTATAGAAGAACAAGAAGAATTCTATTACAACGCTATGGAAATAGAACCTGGCAGGCAGGAAGCGTATATCAATTTAATGGAAACATATAAACAAGATGCGATATTCTCTGTTCAAGAAGAAGAGAAACTAGTTTCAGCGATTAAGAGCAATAAAGCGGCCATTTGTGAAGATCCGAATGCATATGCAAATATTTGCTTTGAAACTGGGAAAATGTATTGGTATTACTATGATTATGGGAATTCCAATGATAATCGCAGCAGCCGTATGAAAGCTTCGATCAACTGGTTTGATGATGCTTTGAAATATGGCGGAGATGAATTTAAAACAAAGAATATGGCAACGGTATATAAAGAAATAGGTATATTTTATCGTGATGTTCCACAAAAAGCAATTGAAGGAAGTGACCAGGGTATGTATTTTGCCTTTTTCCAAAAGATGAAAGAACTGCTTTCTTTAACAGAAGTTGAAACTAGTGAGATCGTGAATCTTGAACTTTATGAGCTGGCCAGGGATTCCATGATGCAATATGCAACCAAGTTCAAAACAGATGGAGTAGAAAAAAATACATTAATGAATGTTTATAAAAAGTTAGAATCTGGTGTGAAGAGTGTGAATACGACCACAGACAAAACCAAGTCCATGAAGGAGGAGACGGTTAAATTATTAGAGAGTACCAAGAAGGCTATTATTACCGCCTATGGAACCTGAGAAAGGAGTACATAAAGTGTCAGTCGAAGTATATAAATTAATTTCAAACATTGGATTTGTCAGTGCTGGAATTATGTTAATTTTGTCTATTGTTTTATTTATAAAGTTTAAAATACCTAAAGTTTATGCGGATCTTTCCGGTACAGCTGCGAAAAAAGAGATTGAAGGAATTAGCGAAAAAAATGCTCAAGAGCGTGGCAGATCACGTAAATTGAGTCCGTTCCAATATCAAAAAGGAAAGACTTCTGAAATGGTTTCTATTAAAGGAAAGAATAAAAATTCCGATAAAGGAAATAAGACTGTTTCTAATGAAACGGAAATATTGGATACTAGGAACCAATCATCTCAACAGTTGAAAAAAAATACGGATAATTTTATTGCAGAGGATTTTATCATCGAGGATGATATCGTATTTATCCATACCGATGAAATTATTTTATAAAATAATAGTGTAGAGTTGCTTAAAAAGCCCCGGGTCAATCCGGGGCTTTTTAGTTGGTAGGAAAGATTTTGTAATTATGCATTATTTATGTAATTAAAGGAAAAAATAATTACTATTCAATCTTGCATCGTTCTAAGCAATTAAATATAAACTATTATATAGAAAAAGTGTAAAGAAATTCCAAATATCAGCCGATAAATATATAGAGTTAAAAAGAGCAAAGATGCGTTACTAGAAAGGATTGTCAATGGGAGAAAAGAAGAAATTAGTTTCCGTTATTATGCCGGTATATAACACAGAAAAGTACTTAAGAGAAGCAGTTGATTCTATTTTGAAGCAGACCTATTCATACTTTGAATTAATTCTAATTAATGATGGTTCTACGGACAAATCTTTGGATATTATCATAGAATATGCAAAAAAAGACCAACGGGTTGTAATGTTATCACGTTCTACCAATAGCTTTATTGAAGCAGTAAATGACGGTATACGGATTGCAAGGGGTGAATACATTGCCAGAATGGATTCTGATGATATCTCACATCCAAATAGATTTCAAAAGCAAGTTGAATTCTTAAATACCCATGAAGATATTTATTTATTAGGAACGAATTATTCCATTATTTTTGATGATGGTTTAACAGAAAATACAAAGAAAAAATATATTGGTTCCCATAAAAGAGGACAAGAACCGGTTGATAACAATAATGTTTTTTTGTCTATCAATGAAGGACAAAAATTTATGCAGCCATCGACTATGATGAGAAGAGAAATTTATGAAAAAGTTGGATTGTATAAAGATTTTTTAATTGAGGATATAGAGTTTTATTTCCGGGTAGCGGCAAAGGGATTGGGGATTGCAAAGTTAGAGGAAGAATTATTTCATTATCGTGCGAGAGAGGGTTCAAGATCCACAGATGAATTTCGCAAAAAACAAACGCACCAAATCATACAGATGAAGTTACAATATTTATTTAGCGAATTAATTCCTCAAAAAAAGATACGAAGTTATCTAATTTGGGGAGCAGATATATCAGGTGAAGAAGCTTTAAACTTATTAAAGGATAAATTTCCAAATGCAGAGTGCAAAGCTTTTATAGATCCCTATAAAGCAGGGAAAATTCTTCAATTCGTACCGATAATCTCTCCAGAAGAATTTCCCCATTATTTCGTTGATTACATTTTTATTTGTACTCAGTCAGGGGCCAGACCGGCTAGAGAATTTTTAAAGAAAGAAGGAAAAGAAGAAATAAAGGAGTTCTTTAAAATATCATAGTTTTTAAAAATCTACGAAAGAAAGGAGGGCCTTTATGTATCAAAAAGAAAAAGATATTATAATTTTTGGTGCTTCTTCGGGGGGAATGAAAGTAGCGCAAGCTTTTTCTAGTATGAATATCCCGGTCAAGTATTTTGTTGACAATGAATCCCGCAAATGGGGGAATAAAATAGAAGAAAAAGAAATTTGCTCTCCAATTAGTCTAGAAAACGGAAAACAAGAGTTTCAAATTATCATTGCAAGTGAATATCAAAATGAGATCGAGGAACAATTAAAATCCATGAATCTATTAAGTAATCTATTGCTAAAAGAAGAGGTCATAATGGATTATGTCTTAGATCATTTGCACGAGTTTCCTAGATTGAAGAATCTAACTTCATTGGAAGAATCATCAGAAAATATTATCTTTGATATGCTTGATGGCTTTGAACTGGGAGGAATTGAGAACTGGTCCTATTTGGCGGCATTAGGATTGAAAAAGAGGAATTATAATGTACTGCTATATAGTAATATTACCGAAAAGAAACCCGTTAAAGAATTAATAGATCATGTCAAACCATTTGATACTGATTTTAAAAGATATTGGAGTTTGATTCATGAATTAGTAGAAAGTATTGTGGAGCAACTACCTTGTACATTAATGATTAATAAGCAAAGGCAGCTTTTAATAGCTGGAAGTATTGTTAAAAGGCTATATCCAAATCAACTAAAAATCATATCTGTCCTTCATAACGATCGAATAGATATTTATCGTAGACAGGAGTTTATGAAAAATGAAGTGGATAAAATAGCTTGTGTTAGTAATGATATTAAAGAAAAGATGGTTCATGAATTTGGTGTTGATGAAAATAAAGTTTTTTATAAAGAAAGCCCGGTTCACTTTGAACCTGTTTTACAAAGAAGTTATAGTTTAGACACTAATAAATCAATTCAGATTGGTTATGCTGCCCGTTTAGAGAAAGTACAGAAGAGAGTGGATCTTTTTGTTCCACTTATAAATATGCTAGAAGATAAAAGAGTAAATTATCAATTGCATATTGCCGGGACCGGGTCCTATGAAGAAAAATTAAAAGATTATATTTACAGGAACCAGCTACAGAATAAAGTTGTAATGCATGGATTTTTAACGAAAGAAAAAATGCAGGGATTCTGGAAAAATTCGGATATATTTTTGAACTTATCTGATTATGAGGGAGTAGGATTATCAATGTTAGAAGCAATGAGCTATGGTTGTGTACCTGTAGTAACACAAGTTGCCGGTTCCGTAGAATTTATTACAGATGGGGTAAATGGATATCTATGTCAGACTGGAAATGTGGATCAATTAGTATCGGGAATTATGAAATTAGAAACAGATAGGGAAAATTTAATAAAGTTTGGAGAAATTTGTAGAAAGAAAATAGAGTTAAAATGCAGTGAAAATGATTATATCGACTATCTGGAACAACTTATAGTTTAGAGGAGAAGACGTTCATGAGAAAATTTGATTTTGATACATGGGATAAGTTTCAAAAAGAATCAGTAGGAAAGAAACTAGTGCTATTTGGGGCTGCGAGTGGCTGTCGACATTTCTTTGAAAAAAAGGGCAGTGAATTTAAAATTTCTTATATTGTAGATAATGACTCAATGAAATGGGGTAAAAGGAATCAGGAGATAGATGTAAGAGATCCGAAAGTATTGAAAGAAGAAAACCAGGAAGATATTATTGTTCTTATTGTAAGTGTACACATAGTTGAAATAGTAGAGCAATTAGAGTCTTTAGGAGTAACGAATTATTATTCATGGCGTTTTTTAAATACGAATATTAAAAAAGAAGATACCGAGAGATATTTAAAAGAGTTTCAGATGGTAGAAAGTTTACTGGCAGATGAGGAATCTAAAAAAGTTTATAAAAGTGTAATAGAAAAACGAAGTCTTGGGATAAAAGATTATAGAGATATTTTCAGTGGACACCATTATTTTCCAAAAGGTATTATTAAAAGAGAAGAAGAAGAGATATTTGTAGATTGTGGAGCTTTCGATGGAGATTCTATCATAAAATTTAAAGAATGGGTTCATAATAACTATAAGAAAATATATGCTTTTGAACCAACAAAGGAAACTTATCAAAAATTAAGTAATAATTTTAAAGATGATGATAAGATAAATTGCATGCAAGCAGGTGTATGGGAAAAAGAAACTACATTGATGTTCAGTGAAAACGATGAAGTAGCAGGTGCTAATAAAATTTCAGAAAGTGGTGGGACAGAAATTCATTGCATATCACTAGATGATATATTGGGATCTGAGAAGGTGACCTTTATTAAAATGGATGTAGAAGGTGCAGAGCAAGAAGCAATTTTAGGAGCGCAAACAATTATAAAAGAAAATAAGCCGAAGTTGGCAATCAGCATCTATCATAGTTTAGAAGATTTATGGAAAGTACCGTTACTTATTCAAGAACTAGTGCCTGAGTATCAATTGTATATCAGGCATCATGATATACTTACATGGGAAACTGTTGTTTATGCAGTCTATGAAAAATAGGGAAATGAGGATGAGTGGAAATGAAAGGGAAATTTTTAGTATTCTTGACCGGAGTCATTACAGGAATCTGTATCGGTGCAGCTTTATTATATAAAATGCAGTTAAAAGCTTTGGAGAAACTAAATGCGAAAACTGATAAGTTTAAACAGTATTACAACACGTTAAACCAGTGGTTGAATAATAAAGATGACGGAAAAAGTTCCGTAAATTTTTTTAAGCGCAATGGATATCAAAGTGTTGCAATTTATGGAATGGGTGAACTTGGGAATCGTTTGTATAAAGAACTAAGGAATAGTGATATAAAAATAAAATATGTAATTGATCAATCGATTGATTATCTTAATCATGAAGTATCTGTTATGTCTCCGGAAGATAGGTTAGAAGCTGTAGATGTAATTGTAGTCACACCAACTTTTGCGTTTGAAGACATAAGAAGTAAACTGAAAGCTAAGATTAATTGCCCAATTATTTCGATCAATGAAGTACTTTATGAAATAGACGGAAATTAAATTAAAAGGACATAAAATCAGGAGGAACTTTAATGAAACATCAGAATATGAATATTTTAGTTACGTTAGATGAAAATTATTTATCTCCGCTGCGGGTAATGCTGCACTCTTTGTTCGTCAATAATAAATGGGCTTATATTCATGTATATTTGATGCATAGTTCCATTCCGGATATAAAGTTAAAAGAGTTAGAAAAGTTTATTAAATCTTATCAACATACTTTAAAGATAATCAAGGTCAAAGATGATATATTTGAAGACGCCCCCAAACGTTTGCATATAACGAAGGAAACTTATTATAGACTATTAGTTATGGATTATCTTGATGAAAGGATTGAGCGAATTTTATATTTGGATCCTGATTTAATTGTAAATGATTCTATTAAAAGTTTTTATCATTGCAATATGGAACATGCTATTTTTGCCGGAGCTGCGGATTCCTTTATGAATCAGAAGTATAATCCGCATAAACAGAGTTTGGGGCTGCCAACTACAAAGACATACATTAATGCAGGCGTGTTACTGATTAATGTCAAAAAATTACGGAGATTTACCGACACGAATAAAATTATAGATGAAATTTATAATAATTATGACAAACTTAAAGTACAGGATCAAGATCTGGTCAATATGTTGTTTTATCCATATATTAAAATAGTTTCAAACCGATTTAATCGAGATGCAAATTTTCAAAATATGAAAGAGCGCTGGGAATATCCATTGATAAGGCTCAAGCAATGTTTTCAGAAACAAAATATAATCATTCATTATTTAGGTCCCCAAAAACCTTGGAAAAAAAATTATGGTGGAAAATTTTTAATTGAGTATTGGAAGTATGCCAGAAAAGTATCGGATAGAAAGATGAAAAAAATTGTCAAAGCAAACTTTAAGACATGGATGTATGATTGGATAAAGGTTACAGATTGAAAGTGAGGATGAGATGGATTTAGAAAATAAATATATTGTATTTCCTAATGATAAAATAAAAAAAGGTGAGAAAATTGCAATTTATGGTGCGGGAAAGATTGGTAGATGTCTTGTGGAACAATTGCAAGCAACGAATTATTGCAGAGTAGAAGTTTTAATTGATAAAGAAGCGGATGGAATTGATCAGGTTCATGGAATTTCCTGCATTCTTCCACAGGAAATAAAAAACTATAATCCAGATAAAATTTTAATAGGAAAATTTGCACATCAATCAGAGATATATGAAACATTAATTGCTTTAGGAATTGAAGAATCTAAAATTATTAGGTTAGAGGAGAAATATATTCTACCAGCAATAACCAATGTTGTAGAAACCATAAAAGATGTGAATTGGCTGACTTATTATAATGAAGCAGAAAAGGCAGCAGATAAACAGGTAGATTATTATATCCTGCCTTTTATTAAGAAATATTCTATGACTGACAAAGATAAATCCATTGTTTGCGATTTTGCTTGCGGCCATGGTAGAATTGCAAATCGTATCAGAGATTTTGCAAAAGAGTTTGTAGGTTGTGATATCTCAGAGAAAGCTGTTGATTATTGCAATACAAGATTTCAAAAAGAAAGTAATATTTCGTTTATTACTTGTAATTCTAATGAGATTCCATTAGAAGACAATCAATTTGATTTTATTTATTCATGGGATGCTATGGTTCATTTTCCAATTGAGGATATGCAATTATACATAAATGAGTTTTATCGTTTACTGAAAGTACAAGGATATGTATTAATACATCATTCAAATTGGAAAAATTGTAAAGAAAATAAACAAAGAGAAAACGCTTTATCAAGTAATCGGCATTGGAGAAGTAATGTAAGTAAAGAAGAAATTGCAAGATTAAGTAAACAAGCAGGATTTGAAGTGACAGAACAAAAAGTAATTGACTGGGGTGCTATTTCAGAGTTAGATTGTATTACTGTTTTAAAAAAGACTGATAATGAAGGAATGATGTTATGCAGAGAGTAAGTCGAAAGGATAAGATAGATATTATATTACCAACATATAACGGTGAAAAGTACATTAGAGATCAAATAGAGTCAATAATTGGACAAGATTATACCAATTGGAATCTTTTAATTCGTGATGATGGATCAAAAGATCAGACACCAAGAATAATTAGAGAATTTCATAAAAAATATCCGGATAAAATTCATATTATTTATGATAATAAAGGAAATTTGGGTGTGACTTATAATGTATTTGAATTATTGAAATACGCAAAAAATCCATATATTATGTTCTGCGATCAAGATGATATATGGAAAGTCAATAAAATCAGAACGTTATTTGAATATATAAAAAAGGTTGAGAAAGATAATAAGAATCAGCCTTTATTGGTTCACTCAGATGCTAGTATTGTAGATTCAAAATTAAAAATGATTCATCCATCTTTTGCATCTTACATTCATTGGGACAAAAGGAGGGACTCACTGGCTAACCTGTTACAAAGAAATGTAGTTCAAGGATCAAGTGCTGTTATCAATCAAAAACTACTTGAAAAAGTTAAAATATTAGGAAATAAAAAAGGTCTGAAAACGGTACATCATGATTGGTGGATTGCAGTCGTCGCAGCTACATTTGGAAAAATATACTACTGCAATAAAGCCTTAATGCTTTATCGTCAACATGGTAATAATATAATTGGAGCAACATCAAATACATTACATTTAAGAGATTTATTCCATTTATCCAACAAAGAGTTGAATGATTTGAGATATCGCTTTTATTTGTCAACCAATCCTTTGATTTGCAGACAAATTTTAAAAGTTTTTTCAAACGAACTGACAAAAAGACAAAAAAAGATTTTAAAACATTATGAAATTAGTCCCAACAATATAAAAGAATTTTTTGAGTTAAGATTACAAATGGAATTTTCGATACCACATATTTTGGGAATGATTTTATTTACGGTAGGTTAATACTTTTGATTAAAATTGATTAAATTGATATAAAAATGAAGAAAAGAGGAAAAACATATGAAAAAAGGATGCGTAGCCATTTTATCAACTGTATTGGGAGCTGTTGCAGGTGCTGCAACAAGTAAAGTGATTTCAGATAAAACAATTAATCAAAAAGCGGAAAAAGTAGATAAATTTAAAAGTTATTATAATATGTTAAACCAATGGCTGCTGATAAAGCAAGAAGGGAAATCTTTAGAAAGTTGGTTTATTGAAAATGAGTATAAGACGGTAGCAATTTACGGTATGGGAGAAATGGGGAACCGTTTGTACGACGAGCTTAATAATACAAGTATCAACGTAAAGTATGGTATTGATAAGAATGCAGGAGCAACTTATTCTGATTTAGAAGTGTGTTCTTTAGATGATTGTTTAGAAGAGGTCGATGTGGTGATTGTTACTGCAATCTTTGCTTTTGATGAAATTGAGGAAGAGATAGGAGATATAATTTTAGCACCAATCGTCTCTTTGGAAGATGTAGTATACGAATTGTAAATAATAAATTACAAAGAGGCGGCAGATAAGATGGAAAAAAGTAAAAATATCTATGAAATAAGTTATAGGATAAAACAAGACAAAAAATTAAATTTTATTTCCTTTGCTATCACACCATGGCATGCTCTGGGTGTGATGGGAGCATTGGAAGTTTTAAAAAAGAAGGGCTGTCATTTAGAGGGCATGATTTGTATCTGTCCTCATACAACAGGAGGAGTTTTATTGGACAAGTCCTTTTTTTCATCTGTTGAATCTGATAAAGTCGAAATTTTTACCTTCCGTGGTAGTGAAAACGTTTCTAATAAAAAGATGAAACAATATCTAAAAACAATTCCTTTAAGAGATGGAGAAGATTTTTTTGTAATCAGTCCTCTTAAGCCTCAGTATGAAATAATTGAAAAAATAAGTCTAGTACGAAAAAATGACAGAATTACTGCTGTCGTAATTGACGAAGGCTTAGCGACTTATATGAGAGACACCAAAAGCTGGCTGCAAAGTCAGAAACGAGAAGAAAAGAAAGATATAATTTCGTTAGATGAGATTTTGAATAAACTTCTTTTGGAAAAGTATTATCTAAAATATCTAAATAAATATAAGCTCTGTATGAACCAAAATATTTTTATTAAAAATCACAAGCAAGAATTAGTAATGAATCGCAGAGCTATTTATGGATATCGCTCTATTTTAAAAAAGATGAAATCTGAAAATCAAATAACTAATGCAAATGATTATGCTAATGCAGTCGTTATTAACACACAGCCATATTTTGAAGAAGGAAGATTTAAATCAGAGATTGATTTAAAAGTGATAGAAAATGCCTGTGATTTTTTTCAGAATCAAAATCTATCTGTGATTTTAAAGGTACATCCCAGGGAAGATCTTTTAGAACGGTATCAAAATCTTCCTTGCAAAATTGATACTTCCGGGGGGGTGCCAATGGAACTGTTATTGGCATCTTTAAAAGTAAAGCCGAAATATTTGGTGGGATTTACAACAACGACCTTAGTTACTGCTAAGTTGTTTTTTGGAATAGAAGGAATATCACTGATTAATTTAGTAGATTCCAATGAGATGGAAATGGAATTAAAGAAAGAGTTTCACAGATTTGCACATTATTTCAAAGAGTATATTAAAATACCTAATTACTTACAAGAATTGGAACAAAAATGATTGGAGGGTTACACATGCACATCGTTTATGCAATACGAGAATTTGAATATAATACAACACATGGCGGTGTGATTAGTTATGTAACAAATATTTCTGAAATATTTGCAAGACATGGACATAAAATCTCTATTGTTGCAATATCTGATAAACATCGAGGAAGCCATTTTTGGAAAAAAAATATTACAATAGAGTATATTAATTTAAGAGATACGTTTTTAGGAAGACAATTATTAACGTATAAGGAATCTCATACTCAATACTCATGTTTAATCCGTATAATTGAGAAAGTAGTGAGAAGTTATGAAATTAATAGAAGAATTAAGAAGTTACATAAAACCGATAAAATTGATTTGATCCAATATGCAAGTCCAACTGCAATAGGATTATTCCGAATCAGAGCGATACCCACTATTGTTAGAATATCACAAGATCCCACTTTGTGGAGAGAAACAGAGGATCCAAATTATAATATGAAATCTTCAATGAATCGAGTGAGTTTTGAAGATAAATTAGAATTAGCTGCAATCAAGAGAGCAGATGTGGTGTTTGCACCAAGTAAATTAGTTGCAGAAATTATAGAAAAACGATTAGGTTTAAACGTATCTGTTATTGAAAGTCCCTTTAATCATAATAAAAACTCCTTTCAGTATAAAAATCAAAAAAGTATTTTACATGATAAAAACTACTTTTTATACTTTGGAATTTTAAGCAATCGCAAAGCAATGCTGACAATTGCAGATATCTTAGAGAATGTATTAAGGGATTATCCTAACATGTATTTCGTTTTTGCTGGAGAAAATAGAGAATTAGAATTAAAAGATGGAAGGAGAATAAGAGCTGTAAAATATCTGAAAGAAAAAGCAGGGAAGCAGAAAGACAGAGTGATTCATTTTAATGGTCTAAAAAGAGAAAGTCTTTATCCAATAATTGAAAGAGCTGATATCTGTATTCTTCCTTCCAGAATAGATAATCTTGCCAATTCTTTCATTGAGGCAATGGCACTAGGTAAAATTGTTATTTCTACTTACGGTTCTAGTGCGGAGCAATTGATTACACAAGGTGTAAATGGAATTTTAGTGAAACAGGAATCTCCAAGATCATTGAAAAATGCAATTGATTTTGTTATGAAAATGGATAAGATAAAAAGGAATCGAATCGGGATTAGAGCAAAAGAAAGCTTACAGCGGCTGGAACCGGAAATGGTTTATCAGAAACATTTAAAGTTCTACCTAGACCTTTTGAAAAAACGGGAAAGGCCTTCTTTATAAACGATTTTATCTAGGAGGAGAGTTATGAGGATAAAAATAAAAATGAAATCAATGAAACAGATTATGAATGATTTTCATATTAAGGGTTGGCTTAATTGGTTGCCGGATGACACTCTTCTTAAATTTATTTATAGAATAAGATTTGATAAGAATCTTAATTTGAAGAATCCAAGAACGTTTAATGAAAAAATTCAGTGGCTAAAACTCTATGATCGTAAAGCACAATATACGAGAATGGTTGATAAATATGCAGTAAGAAAATTAATCAAAAAAAATTTAGGTGACGAATATCTGATACCCTTATTAGGAGTATGGAATACTTTTGAAGAAATAAATTTTGATGAACTTCCAAATCAGTTTGTCATGAAATGTACTCATGACTCAGGGAGTGTCATAATCTGCAAGGACAAGGAAAAATTTGATATAAACGAAGCAAAAGAAAAGATGAAAAAAGCATTGAATCGAAATTATTATTATTTATGGCGTGAATGGCCATATAAAAATATAAAGCCCAGAATCATTGCAGAGAAGTATATGCTGGATGAAAGTAATTCTGAGTTAAAAGACTATAAGTTCATGGTATTTAACGGTGAGGTCAAATGTTCTTTTGTTTGTCATAACCGATATGGAAAAGAAGGATTATATGTTGATTTTTATGACAAAGACTGGAATCGTATGTCATTTGAACGACACTATCATAGTAGTAATATAATATTACCCAAACCAAAGAATTATGACTTAATGGTTAAGATCTCAGAGGATTTTTCTAAGGGAATAAGATTTATTAGAATTGATTTTTATGAAATTAACGGTAAATTGTATTTTGGAGAATTTACTTTTTATCCGGGAAGTGGTTTGGAGGAATTTTCGCCGGAATGGTATGATAAAAAATTTGGATCTTGGTTGAATTTAAAAGAGGAAGGACATAAAGGAGTGAAAAGAATTGGTTAATTATTTTATGTACAAGCAAGAAAGCAAATACCCATCAGATACTTATTATAGGCCAGATATAGCCTATCCTGAATATCCATTTAAAGAGCTGGGGATATCTGAGACTAAGAATGATGTATATGAAATGATTAGAGAGATTTTTTATCATATTGGACTGGATAATGAAAATTTTGGAACTGAAAATTGGAATCCTTTAGAACGTTATATTAAACCCGGAAATACAGTTTTGATTAAACCAAATCTCGTCAATCATACGAATCCTTCTGAAAAAGTTTACAAAAAAGGAATGGAGTGTCTCACAACACATCCATCTATCATTCGAACTATGATTGATTATGTGTATATTGCTCTGAAAGGAAGGGGAACTATAATAGTAGCGGATGCGCCTATACAAGACTGCGATTTTAATTTTATGTTAGAAAAAGGTGGCTATTCTAATATTTTAAAGTTTTATCGCCAGTTGCAGGATAGTATGTTGCAGTTTGGAATTAATGATCTAAGAAAAGTAACATTAGTAAGAGATAAGGAAGTTTTAAAGCAAAGAGTAAGAAAAGATTTAAAGTTTGAAGAAAAGATAATTAATATAGGGAGACATTCAAAATTTGCCCACAAAGATTATGAAGGGAAGCTGCGTATTATCAACTATGATTCGAATGATGTGAATCGTTTTCATCATGATAACGTACAAGCCTATGGAATAAGTGATGCATGCTTACAAGCTGATGTAATCATAAATCTGCCTAAACCTAAAACTCATCGTTTAGCCGGATTTACCGGAGCTTTAAAAAATGTTGTAGGTATTTGTACAAGAAAGGAGTTCTTACCTCATCATTGTAAAGGGGCCCAAAATAAAGGTGGAGATGAATACAAGAATTCTGGAATTTTGAAAAATTTATCCAGCAACATTGACGATATTAAGAATTTTGCATTAAAAAGAAACATGTATATGGTTTCTGAACTTTTGATTAAAAGTAATAAAGAATTAAACAAACTCATTTGCAGGAAAGACCAAAAGAGAATAAAACTTGGCGGATGGTATGGGAATGATACGATATGGCGCACAATTGAAGACTTAAATTATATTGTGAAGTTTTGCAATAAGAGTGGAAAGTTATGCAGAACGCCACAAAGAACAGTGATACATCTGGGTGATATGATTGTAAGTGGAGAAAAAGAAGGGCCTTTGGCACCATCATACAAAAAAGTGGGAGGATTATTATTTGCAGATGACCCGGTTTTATTTGACTTATGTCTCGTACGGTTAATGGGATTTGATTATAAGAAAATTCCTTTATTAAAAAATATAACAAAGAGTAACGTTCACTGGAAAAAAGATATTAATAAATTGGAACTATGTTCAAACAATCCTGAGTTTTGCGGTAAGATTAATAAAGTCCAGGATTCATTTCAATTTGTACCCACAAGTGGATGGATTGGTGCAATGGAAAGACAAGGAGAATATTAATATGGTGATTCTATTTGTTACAAGATGGTATGTGGAGAAAAGGAGAAATAAGCTTATCAACTTATCCGGTATGCCTACTTATATATATCGTATAACCAAAGCATTAAAAGAAAGAGGACATGAACCAATAGTAGTTGCTGCGAGCACGAAAACCAGGAAAGAGATATTAGAAGGAATAGAAGTTCATTACGTGAAATATAAGGAGATACAGACCGGTAGTGAGGTGTTAAATTTAGGTTTGAATGATATCTTGAGAGATTTAAAATTACATTGTGAAGTAAAAAAAGTAGCAAAAAAGAAAAAGATTGATTTAATACAATATGCAGGCTGTACCGGTACCGGACTCTTTCACTCAAATCAAACACCTGGTATTTTACGTTTATCTACTTACTCAAAAGTATATAATATTTTCGAGAATAAAAATCAATCATTAGGAGTAAGATTTGAATCGTTTTTAGAAAGAATGGCATCTAGAAAGATGGATGGTATTATAGCTCCAAGTTATGCAATGGGAGTTCCTTTTGGAAAAGATACCCATAGAAACGTACAGATAATAGAAACGCCATTTTTTAATGAAGTAAAAGAGAATGATTTATCAGTATACAAAAAAAGATTAGAAGATAAGAAATACTTTCTTTATTTTGGCAATATTACACCCAATAAAGGTGTTTTTACCATTGCGGGTACTTTTAGTGAACTATTTGGTAAATATCCTGATTATTATTTTGTTTTTATCGGAACTGATTATTTTTATAAAAATAAAAGGTGTAGTGTATTAATGAGAGAGGCAGCAGGGAGATATGCGAATCAAATTCTTTATCTTTCACCATTGGAGCATAAACAACTTTATCCTATTATTGAGAAGGCTGAGTTGGTGGTATTGCCATCTTTAATGGAGAATTTTTCAAATGCTTGTATGGAAGCCATGTATTTTAATGGGTTGGTAGCAGCAACAGCAGGTACAAGTTTTGAACAGCTGATTAAGGAGGAAGAGACAGGTTTTCTGAGTATACCGGGAAATTCAGAAAGCTTGTATAAAGCGATAGAAAAGGCTATGAATTTGCAGGAAGAGAAGAAAGAGCAAATTAGATTAGCTGCTAAAAAAAGAGTGGAACAACTTAGGCCTGAAATTGCAGTAGCGCGGTTAGAGAATTATTACAATTATATTTTGAAAAAGCGTAGTACAAAATAGATATTTTAAGATTAGGAGGATAAGAATGAACATAAATATTAGTTTAGACAAGTTAATTACAAAATATAAGATAGATTCCTTTTATCCTCAGGTTGCTATGCGGAAAAAAGCAGAGGAGCTGTTGAATACATTAATAAAAGATCTTTCAAAAGATAAAACGATTGCTCTGCGCGGAGCGGGAATTCATTCAGACTACGTATTAAACGCATTGGATGCTTCTAATAGAAAAAAAATTTCTTTTATGATTGATAAATTTTCAAAAGAAAAAGGAGAAGATATACCTATATTTGAAGTTGATAAAATTCCAGATTTAAAAATAGATACGATAATAATATCATCTTTTGCAAATCGATTTGATATGGCAGTAGAGCTTTATAATATGCAGGAAACTTTAAATTTTCATATTAATATTATAGATTTATATTCCTATTTTCAATTAAATGATCTTAATTTCCAAAACTGCTATTATACAGATACTGAATTTGGTTATAAAGAAATTTATTGTGTCCGAAAACAGTATTTGAAAGAAGAAAATCTTCAAAGAAAAGGTATGCTATTAGAGCAGCTTATATATTTATATTTATATATTAAGGATTTTTATTATGCACAGAAATATATCATAGAGTATATACAAAATAATTTTGAACGAAAAGAAGAATACAAACAATTTCATTTTGAACTTGTTAGTTTATTGGAAGAAATTGAAATCCAAATGCATAGAAGAGAAGGGAAAGACATTATTATTAATTGGATGGATGCGCTAAAAACAGAAGAGTTACAAGATATGCCGCATCTGTTTGAGTTATCAAAGAAAAGTGTTTTCTTTGATCATGCATATACGGTAATGCCTTGGACAAGTATGACGTTGGCATCAATGATGACGAATCAGTATCCAATTGAAGGCAGACTCTTTCAAATAAAACAATTTAACAGAGAAACAAGTGTGTTTTTAGACAAGTTAGAGAAACGTAATTATAAATTCCAATATCTAGGAGAATTTAAGCAGGTAAAAAAATTTGCTCCTGCATATCGAAATAAAATGATTAAAAAAAATATAGGATATTTGCCTTGTTGTTCTTATCAATGGGAGGTAATAAACACCATATTAAATAGTGAGAGACCTGTGTGCATTTTGGCGCATAATCTTCTGGAAACACATACACCATTTTTAAACGGACATGCTAATCTTTTAGAGTTCAAATCAGTTGGGACATTTATGCCCCAGGAAATTAGTAAAAATTTAACATCTCAAATGAATGAGAGTAAACGGTATCTGGATATTCAATTACATTGGTATCGTCAATTCTATGATAATTGTACATTATGTTATATGAGCGATCATGGAAAATTTACTAGACAACAGTATACGGATAATGCTGTACACATAAATTTCTTCTGGTATCAAAAAAATGTTGAACGTAATAGGTATCAAAAACTTTTTAGTTTAAAAGATTTTTCATTTGTAATTGAAAGTATATTAGATTCTAAACCTTTTACAAAATTTGAAACATATATTCGTTTAGAAGGACTTGATACCTATAATAAAACAGCGGTAGAAACCATTTTAAATAATTGTTCGATGGAAGAGATGAAAGAATATTTACAATATACAGGTATTAGGACTGAGAAAGAGAAATATATACGAAACAGTCAGGGAGATGAAGTTTTTTATCTGTTACCTGATGAGGAACAAAATCAAATCAATAACGAAATGTATCAAGATAGAATTGATTCATTAAGAAAGATCACAGGAGATTGTTTTATAGATATTTTTGCTGAAGATTTTTTTGTAGAGAGCAGACGAATATATAATACTGTTTTAAGGAGGGATAAAGCGTGAATAAAGACATAATAAATAATTTAAAGTGCAGAATTTATTACGCCTATTTTTTGTTAAGAAAGCCATTATTTCGGTACATTGAAATAGAAACTGTGAATCGATGTAATGGTACCTGTTCCTTTTGCCCTGTCAATAAATTTCAGGATTCTAGAAAATATGCAAAAATGTCTACGGAACTATTTGAGAAAATAATAAATCAACTATCGGATTTAAATTATAAGGGTGAACTTGCCTTATTTTCCAATAATGAGCCATTTTTGGATGATAGGATAATTGAATTTGCGAAGCTGGCCAGAGAAAAACTTCCTCATGCTTATATTTATTTATATACCAATGGAACATTACTAACTTATAAAAGTGCTATGGAGATAGAAAAATATTTAAATAAGATTATAATTGATTGGTATTATGAAGATAAAAAAGAAGTGAATAAAGAAATTAAAAAGATAATTAAGAGATCAGAAAAAAAGCTGAAGTTGAGAGAAAAAATAGATCTCTTTTATATTAGTAAAAATAGAGTAGGCTCTACCAGAGGTGGTCAGGCACCTAATAAGAAAATAGAATCTACAGTTTCAAGTTTGTGTTGTTTAAATTTGCTGCAATTTGTGATTCGTTCTAATGGAAAGGTAAGTTTATGTTGTAATGATGCAATGGGGAAATACACATTGGGAGATGTAAATAAACAGAGCCTGTCAGATATATGGTACGGTCAAAAATTTAATATTGCAAGAAAAAGAAATATGAAAGGTAGACAATATATTAAACTTTGTAAATATTGTGATACAAAAGAAGATAGAATTTTAAAATGGAAAACAAACAAATAGATAAAGAGGGCGTATTATGAGACAAATTTATGACAAATGTATCTATGTAAATGTTAAGTTGAAAAAGTGCATTGAGTATATACAAGCTCAAAATTTTGAAGAAGCTATCATTAGTTCAGCTCATATTTGGATAGTAATTTCAGATATGATAAAGAGAATGGAAGAACTTGACCCAAAACAGGAAATTCCAATGTTTGAAGAGAAATTAGTGATTCATATAATAAACGAAATAATGAAGGCGAAAAATAATAATAACTATATACAAGTTAAGGATCTGATAGAATCACAATTACAGCCCATTTTTATTTCACTTCAAAGGGAACTGGGTCTTAAAGCACCTATTACCGAGCCGGTCTTTTACAATCAAAATATGGAAAATTGTATGGATTATAACCCTGAATTAGCGAACTATATAAAAGAAATTCCAATATCAATAGCAGAGGAATTCAAATTTGAAGAGGCTTTATCAGGAAATGTGATTTTGAAGAGGGAATTAAAGAATCAAAGGACGATACATTTTCATAGCATACAAGATCCTTGGCTTGAAGCTCAGAAGTTTATTGACCAGTGTGACAATCAAAATAAGGAACGTTTCCTCGTATTTGGTTTGGGGTGGGGGTTTCACATATTTGAACTGCTAGATCGTTATAAAGAAGTCATTATCTTTGAAGCCGACGCAGCTTTAATAAGACTTTGGTTTGAGCATAGAGATATAAAAGGAAGTATTTGGGGAAGAGGAGCACAATTAATCTATGATCCTGATTTTAAAAAGCTTCAAATGGCTTTAGGAAAGTTGAATCGAGAGAAAGATACTTTTGTGATACATTATCCCTCTTATATAAATTTACAAAGTGAAATGATAAAGTTTGAAAATATGATTAAAACAGAAAGGAAATAGTATGATAATTTGGTTGATGGGCATATCAGGAGCAGGAAAGACTACCATTGGATTAAAACTTCAAGAATTTTTTAATCAAAAACAAAAGAAAAATTATCTTGTTGATGGTGATGAGATTAGGAATTTATTTGAGAATGATTTAGGATATTCAACGGAAGATAGAAAAGCAAATGTAAAAAGAATTATTATGGGAGCTTATATTCTGGATAGGAATGACATTATTGGAATTATATGCAATATATCTCCTTTTGAAGAATTAAGAGAACTAGCAAGAAAAAAAATTGAGGGATATAATGAAATTTATCTAAAGAAAGACCTCAAAGTCAGTATAGAAAAAGATGTTAAAAATGTCTATCAGCAAAATCTGGGAAAGACGGAGATTGTAGGTGTAAATATAGGTTTTGATGAGCCAAAACATAGTGATTTGATTTTAGAAGTTGACAAGATGACAGAAGAGGAAACATTTAAAAGAGTTGTACAATATATAGAAGAAAGGTATGGTATCTGATAGTATGCATAAATATCAAATTGATGAAGAAACTTTACAAGACGTTATAAATATTGAGACTGGTATTTTATATCCATTAAGAGGATTTATGGGAAAAGAAGATTATCAAAGTGTAGTAGAAAATTATTGTTTGTCTGATGGAGAGGTTTTTACACTTCCAATTACTTTCGATGTAGTAGAAGAGTTTTATAACAAGTTAGAGAGTGGAAGTCAGATTGCATTAATTTGGGAGGGCAGAACAGCTGCTACACTTTTAGTCGAAGATAAGTTTCAAATTACAGAAGAGGATCTTTTCAAAATATTCAAAACTACAGATGATAAACATCCAGGTGTTTTGAAGGAGAAAAAAAGAAGTAGATATAGAGTAGGCGGGTTAACCAAAATTGTAGATATGTCTTTCATTGAAAATGCTCTAAATCCTGTTGAGACAGAACGCATTTTTAGAGAAAAAAAATGGAAAACAATTGTTGGATTTCAAACAAGGAACCCTATACATAAAGCACATGAGCATCTACAACGTATAGGTTTAGAAATTTGTGATGGTTTATTTATAAACCCTATTACTGGTTGGAAGAAAAAAGGTGATTTTACAGAAGAAGCTGTTATGGCAGCTTATAATAAAATGATTGAGCTTTTTTACCCTAAAGACAGAGTTTATCTAGCAGGACTAAAAACTCAGATGCGTTATGCAGGACCAAGAGAAGCTGTCTTTCATGCAATCATTAGAAGAAATCTGGGCTGTACTCATTTTATTATTGGCAGGGATCATGCAGGAGTAGGCAATTATTACGATGCTTATGATGCTCATAAATTAGCCAGTCAATTAGAACAAAGATATAATCTCGGAATCGAATTGTTATTGCTGCATGAACCATATTATTGTAAAAAATGTGGTCAAATTGTTACGGATAAAAACTGTTCCCATTATGCAACGGATCGAGTAGAAATCAGTGGGACAATTATAAGAGAATACATTGCAAAAGGTTCTATCCCGAATGAAATAATGTTAAGAGATGAAATATTTAATGAAATTTTGTCAGTTAAGCAAATTTTTATCGGAGAAAAGGAGACGCAAAAATGAAACGTTTTATATTAACTGTTGGACCATCTTTAATGAATACTGTTAAGTTGAATGAGATTCATAATGAAAAATATATTTATCGAATAAACGGAGCTCATGGTTCAGTCAGAGATATTGAAGAATACATTTTAGAAATTAGAAGACAAGTACCTGGCGCTGATATTTTAATGGACTTGCCCGGAAATAAGGTCCGTACAAAAGATATTGAGATACCTATTACATTAGAAAAAGGAAAAGAGTTTGAAATACCTTGTAATAACTTTAACTATCAAGAATTTTATAAACATTTGGAACCAGGCATGACAGCATGGGCAAACGACAGCACTTTTGAATTTGAGGTAAAAAAAACAGACCCTGAAAAAATAACATTTTTATCTAAGTCAGAAGGAGCTCTAATCAGTAACAAAGGTGTTCATATCCGGGGAATACATGATGATATTCCATTTTTATTTGAAAAAGACAGATCTTTAATAGACTTAGCAAACCAATATCATTTGTCGTTTGTTGGTTTGTCGTTTGTACGGAAACCGGAAAATATTATAGAAGTGAAAAACATACTAGATAGCAATGTAGAAATAATCTCAAAAGTAGAGACCCTGGAGGCAGTAGAGAATTTAAATGAAATTTTACAGGAAGTAAAATATATTTTGGTAGACAGAGGGGATTTATCGACAGATATTGGGATAGAGAAAATACCAAGATACCAAAAATTTATTATACAAAAAGCTCTATATTATGGTGTGAATGTATTTTTGGCAACGCAGGTCTTAAAGAATATGGAAGAAAAACCAATTCCTACAATTGCAGAGATAGATGATTTATATCAGATTTATACATCAGGTGTTTATGGAGTACAAATGTCTGAGGAAACTGCAGTAGGTAAGTATATAAAAGAGTGTATCAACATATTAGAAAAAATGTGTGATGAAGTTGAAAAAGAAACTCTGGTATTGTGAAAATAAGAATCAGGAGATTAAGATGGCAAAGGATAAAGAAAATAAAATTGCACAATATAACGAAATATTTCTTAAAAATATTTTGCAGATTAGATTATGCTCAGATGCAGTATATTATTGTCGAGTCCAAGATATAAGAAGAATTGAAGATGGATTGTGTGACATCATTATATTAAAAACTAAAGAAATTTTTGAAAAAGCTATGGAAAATTTAGAGTTTTATAATGCAGATTATGATATCTTAAATACAAAAGAACTTTCTTTCATGATAGCAGATTTGAAAGAAACTATTGATAATCAGGATTATGTCTATTTTGCTGATATTTTAGAACTCCAAATCATACCGATTCTGGTCAATATGCAAAGTATCTTAAGAAATGTAGTTACTATTTATGGAGATGACAATAATTATTTTAAGCATAATATAAATTTACTTGAAAAGAGAGATCCACAACTGGCTCAAAAGATAAAAGATTACAATTTCAACAATCAGGAATTGTATGTATTGGAATATACAAATATTGGAACGATTACTCTTAGTATTAAAGAATGTAATGAAATATATGGAATCCATACAATAAATAATCCATTTGAAGATGGTAGAGTATTTGCAAAACGGTACTATACGCCGGATATTAAAAATTATGTGATTTATGGATTTGGTTTAGGCTACCATGTAATGATGTTAAGTAAAGAATCTAGTAATGCCAAAATAGAGGTTTACGAATCAAATCTTGATATATTATATTTGGCATTTTCCTATATGGATTTATCGGAAGTTTTAGAAAATCCTAAGATAAATTTATGTTATGATTCAAATTTTAGTTTATTTGGAGAACAATTAAATACAACTGCACTTAATATGCAAGAAAAAAGAGTTATCATATTCTATCCGTCTATACGGACGATTCCTTTTCCAACAATTAAAGTTTTAATGGAAAACGTAATTTGTCAGGAAAATATTCAGGAGCAAGCATATGCTCTGCTTAAGGATAACTTTAATCATAATAGTAAGCATTATGATGATGTAGTAGATAAATTAGAACAAAATTTTCATGGTAAAGATGTTTATATTGTTGCTGCCGGTCCATCTCTAGATAAAAATGTGAATATGTTGAAAAATATTAATAATGATTCCAGTATTATATTAGCAACAGGAACGGTATATAAGAAACTTTTAGCACAAGATATTACGCCGGATTATGTTATAGTATTGGATCCGAATGAGACAGTTTATAAACAGATCTCAGGAGTGGAAGCAAGTACGGTTCCGATGATTTTTTTATCGACAGCTTATAAAGGATTTTCCAAGAATTATAAAGGGTATAAATATATTGTACTCCAAGAAGAATTTGGTCTATCAGAAGAATTAGCTGAAAAGTTAGGAACTAAGGTTTACAAAACCGGAGGCTCTGTCAGCACTATTGCATTAGAAGTTTCTATCAGATTAGGCGCAAAGAGAGTAGTTTTCCTCGGATTAGATTTAGCTTATACTGATAATTTTGGACATGCATCAGGCACCTCTCAAAGAGGAAAAAAAGAACATTCAGAATATATCAGGGTTAAGTCCGTAGATGGGGGAACAGTATTATCGAGTAAGGTTTTTTGTGAGTTCCGGCATTGGATTGAAGAAAGGATAAAAAGAGAAAAAAGCTGTGAATTTATCGATGCTACTGAAGGTGGAGCTTATATTGAGGGCACAAAAATTATGCATATGGAGGAGCTACTTTAGAAATTCTATAACTTGTCTCTTTATCAGATTTATTGTATAATGTTGATTAGTGAAGGAAACGGCGGTGATAATGTGGATGTTTATAATACTTTTCATGAAATATTAGTAAATCTTTTTAATGATATTATGGCAATTGAAGAAAAAGCCATCATCACAGAAGAATTCAAAGATATTTCAAATAATGATATGCACGTTATCGAAGCGATTGGCCTGGATTGCGCGCGCAATATGTCAGCGGTAGCGAAAGATTTATCGGTAACGGTAGGTACTTTGACGATTGCAATCAATAATCTTGTGAAAAAAGGTTATGTGGAACGCATGCGTAGTGAGAAAGATCGAAGAGTTGTTTTGATTTCTTTATCTTTAAAAGGTGAGAAAGCATTCCGACACCATCAAGATTTTCACGAAAAAATGATAAGAGCGACTGTTGAAGGTATGACAGAAGAGGAAGCTCAAATTTTGGTTCGTGCCTTAACAAATTTGAATAATTTTTTTAAAGAATATCAGGATTGACTTTTTTGAGAGTCAATCCATTTTTGCATATATTTTTCAATAACAGTAAATGGTGCCGGACCAAATTCTACAAGAAATTCATGAAATTTTTTTAAATTAAAATCATCACCTAAAGCATCTTTTGCAATGTCTCTTAATGAGAGAAATTCCAGATAACCGACATAATATCTCAAATAATAAGCTGGATTTGCGGCAACGGTATTATAGGTATTTACGACTGCTCTTATATCATCGATTCCAAAATCGGCCATAAACCTCTGCGTGTCTTTGATAGACCATCCCTCAAAATGAATTCCTATATCTAAAGTAGAATATAAACTTAATAAGATGGAACGATCCATTTGTAATAAATCTGCCAAATCTTGATCAATTCCAGCCAAAGAATAGGAGTACATCTCTACATAGGTGGCCCATCCTTCAGAAAACCCACAGTAATCTGTAATACATAAAAGTGGATTATTTGAAGTTTCTGTAGACATTACGTTTTGGTAAAGATGTCCGGGATATCCCTCATGTGCTAAAGTTGTAAACAACTCTAAGTCATTTGTTAGACTGCTTTTATTAATATATATAAAATTTTCATTTGGGTTATCAATAGGCGGTTGTAAATAAAAAGCAGGCCCTATTACATCTTTCAAGGAAGAGTGTACATATTTAATGGAATAATTTACATTAATAGGTGAAGGAAAATCCTTTTTACACTTTTCTTTTAAGTATTCGACAATATGTTCCGGAGAAGAGATTTCTAAACTGAGTGAGGCCTTAGAAAGTATGGCAGGACTTTTATTGATTATTTTAATCGAATCATGTAGGTCTTGCATACGTTGCTTTTCAATAAGAGAAGTGATTTCTTTCATTGATCTTGAGGAACCGGTATTGTATTTCACTAAATACTCATAGAATTCTTTACCTTTTGGGAAATAGCACAGTCCCTGTTTATTAACACCGGTGTCTTTTATTAATTCTAATCCTGTGATTAAAGCTTTATATCCAGGAATTATATGCTTTTCTATGGCTTTCTTATTTTGAGCGATATACTTTCTCCGTTTTCTGGAAGATAAATTTGTCTTATTTACTCTATCTTCAAAAGTATCAATCAAATAATTGGCGGAAGGATCTTTTATAAAATCAGAACATTGATTTATTATTTTTTCTGCAGAGGAAGGAGACATAAAAAGTCCAGCCTTTGATTTTTGTTTTTCAAAATTCAAAACGTCTTTTAAGTACTCATCGACCAAACAAAGCAGCGATAAATACTCTTTTATATCTTTTTCATTATCAATCCTGTATTCAGCAAGAAGAATAGGAAGTTGGGAATGTACACCTGTATACATATTTAGAGGTTCTGAATATAGATACAACTGTTTAGAAGATAATTCTGTCGAGAAATAGTTGTTTAAAATATCGTAGGTTATTTTTTGATTTGTATTTAGAGAATCGTATGGAAATGATTCCAGAACAGCCTGATAGTTTTCGAGGGCTGCAGCAGAATCTTGAAAGGTTTCTTTTGAATAATTGTTTAAGGTAATAGGGTATTTTTTTATACCATAAGAGGATGGATTTTTGAGTGTATAATGAAGATTAATTGTATTGCTCGTGATTTCAGAACGAAAAATATCATTTAAATAATTATTAAAAGACGAAACAGTGGAACTCTTTTTTTTATTACATCCAAAAACAAGAAACATAAGACATATTATAAAAATAAAAGAAGAGACAATGGCATTTCGTTTCATAAAGACATTCCTCTAATCATGACTATTATGATTTACTTTATGCCATTGTCAACCATGTTATTCTCAAGGTGTTAAACTTTAATTAACATCTTCTGTATATATGAGTACAAATAATGTTCCAATACAGGAAACTATGGTTCCTACCAAAAGCATTGTAAAAATACCAAAACGATCAAGTAGTGCGCCCCCTGCAAGATTTGCAAATACAGCGGCAACACAGGCAGCCATGGCAGCGTAACCCTGGCCCTTGACTTTGTCTTCTGGCTTCATCAATTTGTTTGTATAGTATACGATAGCAGGAGTGTATAGAGCATAACTTAAAAACTGTATAGACTGAGCGAAAAATATAGTAGCTATATTTGGAGCTAAAATTATTATAAATGTTTTAACAGTAAAGAAGATTCCTGAAATTTTTAAAATAGTACTGCACTTTATTTTTTTTAGCAAATAAAAAAATGAGGCCATTACAGGAAGTTCCATTGCTGCAGAGATACTTAGTGAAATTCCAAGGTGGCTGCTGTTACCGCCAAGGTTTCGTATAATATTGATAAAGTAAGTGTTTAATATGGTATGGTAAAAAAACAGACATACGATACCAATTAATAAAAAGGAAAAGCGCCGGTATGTATTAATAAAATAAAATAATCCACCGCTAGTATTTGTGAAAGAACAGTTTTGAACTATTTTGGCAGGTGATTGGAAGGTAAACATAACAACTGCCAATAAAAAAAACACAAATATGAAGATTGGAAGTAGTATTTGAGCTCCGGTTCGCTCAATCAGTATACCAAGACTAATCGATGCTGCAGCGTAAAAAATAGAGCCAATTCCACGGGCCAGTCCATAGTCGATATAACAGTTTGCATTACAGTATTCGATACATACGGAACTCATTAAAGGAATGACTAATAAGACAAGAGCTATCATAATACTATACAGTCCACCCACAGCCCAGACGATATCAGGTAAAAAGATTAAAATAACACCAAGACTGGAAGCTATGAAAGCGAATAAACTGGTTAAAGTTTTTAAAGATATTTTTGAGGTCTTGTCTGCAAAGGAGCCTATAACAGGTTGCAAAAATACAGATAAAATATTTCCAAAAGCCAATACGACTCCAACTTGTGTATTATCGAAATTCATATTTAGTAAATAGACTGTTGCAAAACCATACAGAGTACAATTTGAAAACCAGTAAAGACTGTGAGAAAGTTGGTAACGGATATTTAGTGCTTTTTGATGATTCATTTGTAGTTTCCTTTCGTACTAAAAATTTGTAAATTATTTAATTCAAACAAACAAAATAAGTATAGCATGCTAGATTTCTATGCACCATTAGAAAACATACTTTTTAAAAAAATGAAAAGGCTGATAAAAAGAGGGGAAAATTAATTAACGACAGAAATTTTAAAAAAAAATCGTGAGATTTTGCTAATTTATATAAAACCGTTACTTTTTAATAGAAATATCCATAGAGTTAAAGAAAGGGAAGAAAATAAAGTTGCAAGCACCACAATATTAGATGTTAGTATGTAATCATTGCCCATATTTTTTGCCATAATATAGCAGGTCACTGCTGTAGGTGAACCAAGCATGACCAAAATAGATACTAATTCACAATCGCGGAATCCCAATGCAAGTGTAAAAGGAAAGAACAATGCAGGTATTCCAATCAACTTGATAAAGGTAGCGGTCAATGCAGGTTTGATTTTAGCAATGGCTTGTTTTCCTTCGAATCCGGCACCAATAACCATGAGTGCAATTGGTGTTGCAGTATCCGCGATACATGAGATGAATTTCATAGGTATTGTAGGAATTGGTATTTTAAGAATTGCAAAAATTGAACCAATAAATATAGATATAATAATGGGATTTATCAATACATTTATAAATGCTTCTCTAATTCGGGATATAGTATTATCACAAGTATTAGAACAAAATGTCAAAATAATAACAGAGTATATATTATATAATGGTACTGCTGCCATTATCATAAGAGCGGCCAATTCTGTATTTCCATAAATGTTTTCGACAAAGGCAATTCCTAAAACGGCTGCACTTCCCCGCGTAGAAGCTTGTGTAAAAGCTCCTACCATGGATTTATCTTTCATAAAAAGTGATGTAAAAAACCAAACCCCGAGAAACATGATGGTTGTACTTATTAAGCAGTATAATACAAATTTTAATCGAAATACATCTTGTATGTTGGCGGTTGCAATATCTTTAAATAAAAGAAGTGGTAGTGCTGCTTTAAAAATATATTTGTCAGCGGATTTTGTAAATTCAGTGGAAAATATTCCTGCTTTTTTTAGGAACCAGCCGAAAAAAATGATTAGAAAAATGGGTATCGTAATGGTTAAACTAAAAATAAAATCGCTCATTAAGTTCTCCTTATTTATAATTGTCAGAGCTATTATATCACAAATATATATTTATGCAATAGACATGTAGATGTTATTCTAATAGATATTATTACATTGTTTTAATAATATGAATAATCTTTAAAGGGATGTAAGCGTTGGAAATATTCCCATAAAATGTTTTGCTCCAACGGTTATGCCAAACATTTCAATGAGCCTTGTGTAAAACGAATATCAGGAGTGCCTTCTATTCGTTTTAAGTCTCATTTCCATGGCATAAGAGTTTGCACAAAATATTTTATGGGAATATTTACGGAAGGTTATGGCTCCGGTTTGTTTTTTGTTAGGTTGAATTTACTGGAAATTAAGTTTGAAGGGTTTGTGTGAATTTCCAGATATGTATTTTGTATTTTAGGGAGCACTTAGATTTTGTTATAATATTTTATATTGTGAGAAATTTTTTTTTATAACTCAGTTATATTATTGGAATATTTTGCCTTGGAAGTGGTTGACAAATTTGTTATAATATAGACAAAGGAATAAGGGACAAGAGGAGAGTCTGATTTAAAATGAAACTTACGAGCATTTAATGTTTAATAAATGATAGATGAAAATCTTGCATAACTGTTCCTAACAGGGATGCATTTTTTTATGAAAGATTTTAGTTTGTAAATTTTTTCTTGAAAGAAAAGGGATAAAAGAGAGGATTAATAGGAATGCATATCTAAACTTTAATGAATTAATTAATGGGGGTGTTCTAAATGAAAAGAAGTAAATTATTGATAACAATGGTCATGATCTCATTTGGAATTTCTGGATGCAATATTGATAAATCTATCATTCTAAAGGATGCAAATGAAACGGTACAGAATATAAAAGATGCGGAAAAAGAGATTTTTAAGGATTCAAAAAAAATAGCCGAGTTTTACCGGGAGATTTATGAGCATGCGCTCAATGAGGAAAACCAATTAAACTTAGATACTGTGAAAAGTATTGTTAAATTACTAGGGGAAGCCGGATATGCAGCTGTGGATAATGAAAACCAAGTTGACATGGTGAACCCTAATAAAGTAAAACAGTTTGCAGAAAAGGTTGAAAATAAGGAAGAAGCGGAAATTACAATTATTTGTGTGTTGTACAACGGCGGTTTTGTTCGTTATGACTTAAATACTAAAGAAGGTAAGGTGGAAGTAATAAGAACTTCCATTACATGGAAAGATAAAATGCCAGAAGTAAACTATAGAGAAGAGTATTTTGCACATACTTGGGTCTATTCTGAGGAAGGATATTTGTTTTTTGAACAATATCATATGCCAGGATTTGACGGTCCTTCCGGTCATACTGCAATTCGGGTGAAAGCACTGGATGAAAGAAGTCGGGAATTAAATCGAAAATATCTTATACCAATAGGGTATAATTTGAATAATATGTTTACTACAGATTGGAGTGAGGGAGATTATAAGCAGTTAAATTTTTATGATTTATATGAAAGGATGTATCAGTTAAAATATGGAAAGCCTGTTAGTGATAAATCGGAACATGAGGGAAAATCTTATGAAATTCCAAAAACAGAATTTCAAGACGTGTTTCAGTCATACTTTAAAATAAATAGTCAAATTCTACAGCAGAAGACAGTTTATCATGCTGGCAGTAAAACTTATCAATACAGACCAAGAGGAATGTTTGATTTTGCTCCCACTCCGAATATCCCTTATCCAGAGGTGGTCTCTTATAATGAGGAACAAGATGGAACAATTATGCTTACTGTAAATGCTGTTTGGCCGGAAGAGAATCTGGCAAAGGCTTTCAGCCATGTGGTAGTTATAAGACCGTTGACAGATGGAAGATTTCAATATGTATCGAATCATGTAATTCACTCAAAAGAAAATATGGAGCCAACATGGTATAGAGACAGGCTTACAGATGAGGAGTGGGCGAATTATTATGGAGCGGCAGAATAATGGTAATTATGTTATTTACATTTCATATTATACCAAAGAATAGAGGTGATTTTGTATGAATCCAAAAAAAATCGTGTTGTTATTGATGTCAGTAGTAGTCTGTACTTTTTTATTTGTAGCTTGCAAACAGGGAAAAGGGCTGGAAGAAAAAGAACTTTTGGCTGTAGAAAAACAGAAAAAGGATAAGGGAAGCAAAAGAGAAGTGGATGTGAAGGAAAAGGGATATGATCTTCCTGTTAATGATGAGGATAGAATAGAATCAGAAACAGACTGTAAAATGGTCATGAATAGAATTAAAAAAATTTATGAGAAGGCTGATAAGGGAGAGGCTGCAAATGTAGCTATTTCAAACAAAACTGCAGAGAAAATGCAGAATGTGGTGGAGACAATTGGTTATCCTGTTACAATAAATGGATTTCATTACAATATGTGTAATTATGAGAAAATGGAAGCCTTTTTGATAGATTCTTTGGAAGGAAAAAAGGGAGAAATTATTCTATATGAGATTTATTTTGGAGGTAATATCTGCAGAAGGAAATTTATTTATGATGGATCAGATATGTATGTACTGGATACAGGAACCTCTTGGAATGAAAAAAATGAGCCAACGATTTCGGCCACCTCTTATAACAAAATAAAAAATTGGAAATATACAGAAAAAGGATGGTTTATTTTTGAATATTGTGTGCCAGAGCCTCCGGAGGTTTCAGAGGTAATAAACGGAAATGTTATGGTTCGGGTAAAACCATTAAACGAAGAATTTAATAGGATTGCTGAGAAGTGTTTGTGTGATCTAGGATATCAGGGAAATAATCTTCTATGTTCTAATTGGGATGCCAATCATATGGAGGATTTAGATTATAATGGTCTGTTCCAATATTTATATTTTATAAAGCATAAGAAGCAATTTGATTCTGAGCAGTATTCCAAGGGTATTCCAAAAGAGGAATTTGAAAGTCTGATGAAAGAATTTCTTCCTGTTACAGCAGAGGAACTACAGCAATATGCTGTTTTTGATCCTAAAAGTCAGACCTATAGTTGGACAATACTTGGATGTCGTAATTATTCCCCTAATGCATTTGGTACCTCTGCACCAGAGGTAACGGATATAAAAGAGAATGTGGATAAAACTGTAACTTTAACTATAGATGTAGTTTGTGAGATGGCCGGTAGTGATGCAGTTATGAGTCACCAACTCACAGTACAGTTCTTAGAAGATGGTGGCATACGATACTTGAAAAATGAGATTTTAAATGATGGGCTGGCTAAAATTCCGGCATACCAATATCGATTTAAACGGGGGAAGTAGTAAATTGAGAAACTGAATGGCAGAATAGTAGAAATCAAACGGCTGTTTTCATTTATCAGATTGGAGGAGGAGTATTATGTTTTCATTTGTTTTAAGTTTGATGGGGTTAGTTTTAGGATATGTATTTTATTCAAAATTTGTTGAAAAAGTATTTGGAGCCGATGATTCAATGGAAACTCCGGCGATAAGATTGAAGGATGGAGTAGATTTTGTTCCTTTACCGACTTGGAAAATCTTTTTGATACAATTTCTAAATATTGCTGGATTAGGGCCCATTTTTGGAGCTATAGCGGGGGCGCTGTGGGGGCCGGTCTCTTTTTTATGGATTGTACTGGGGACGATTTTTGCAGGGGGCGTACATGATTATTTTTCGGGAATGTTATCGCTAAGAAATGACGGGGCAAGTATTCCGGAGGTTGTTGGAAAGTACTTAGGAAAAGGGCTGCAGAACTTTATGCGTATATTTAGTGTTATTGTACTAGTTTTGGTTGGTGTCGTTTTTATTGCAGGGCCGGCAGGATTGTTACAAGGGATAACTCCAATTAGTAAATCTGTTTGGATTTATATTATTTTTGCCTATTATTTAATTGCAACTCTAGTTCCTATTGATAAATTAATCGGTAAAGTTTATCCGATTTTTGGATTCATTCTATTTATTATGGCATTTGGTGTAATTTGTGGAATCATCTTTGGTGGATATGAAATACCAGAAATACAATTAGTAAATATGCATCCTGAAGGGCTGCCTATTTGGCCTCTTTTATTTATTACAATCGCATGTGGGGCTATTTCAGGTTTCCATTCTACACAATCACCAATTATGGCACGTTGTATCAAATCAGAGAAACAAGGGAGACGAATATTTTATGGAGCTATGGTTGCCGAAGGTATTGTTGCTTTAATTTGGGCTGCTGCTTCAATGTCCTTTTTTGGTTCCATTAATGCGTTAGGAGAAGCAATGTCTGCCAATGGCGGAGCTGCTTATGTAGTAAACATAATTTCCAACACCCTGCTTGGTAAAATTGGTGGTGTTTTAGCCATTTTGGGTGTAGTAGCCTGTCCGATTACTTCCGGAGATACGGCATTTAGGTCAGCACGTTTAACGATAGCCGATGCGTTAAGATTAAAGCAGGGGCCGATCCTAAATCGTTTTAAAATTTCAATACCGTTGTTTGTTATTGGGTTTGTTTTAACACGTATTGACTTTTCAATTATATGGAGGTATTTTGCATGGTCTAACCAAACATTAGCTATGATTGTACTTTGGACTGCTGCAGCATTTCTAGCTTTCAACAAACGTAATCATTGGATTGCTACGATACCTGCGGTTTTTATGTCCGCAGTAATATCTGTTTATATCATGGTTGCACCTGAAGGATTTCAGTGGTCTAAAATGATTGCCTACCCTCTGGGAATTGGAATTGCAATTCTATTTTTTATATTATTTATGAGATACATAAAACATTAAAATTGACACACTAATAGGTGCTGTTGCACCCTGACTCAATTCGTCAGTTTTGCAACAACACCTAGGTGATATATATGAATAAATTTAATATATAATTAATTCGGCATATTCTCAAACTCATAGAAACTATTTTCATATATGTCTATGATTCCCTGTGCGATTCCTACCATTTTCATTAATTTTTCATCATCAGGAAAATACTCCATAGTGTAATCATGAATAACGTTATAGTTGTGAATTCTAATATTTTTCAAATTATATTCTTTTTGGATTGCTTTGAATGCATCCGAAAAATCTTCTAATGCATTTTTTAACGCTTTTTCTGGATTTTTAAATATTAACTTACGGTTCTTATTAAATCCTAAGTCATAAACTCCATCTGCATTAAGTTCTTTTGTTTTATCTTCAAAAATAGTATCTTCAAAAATATTTCTAGTAGAATTTTCTACTACAAGTCTATATGGTTCTTCTAACTTATCATGATATATTCGATAACTTAAATATCCTGATAAAGATAAAATTGTAATTAATAATACAATAATAAACTTTTTTTTCAATATAATTCACCTCTATTTATTATGGTTTGGTAATTCATTAAATTATTTCTATTTTATCATAGCTGTCAACTATTAAAAAAAATAAAAATAGTATGAGTCTGTTTCTTCATCATAACTGTGATTAATACTTTTGTTACAATTTGTTGTAACTCAAGTAAGCATATGTTGAGTTTTTTCGGAATTTGGCTTATAATAGAATATAGTAAGAATTTACAAATAGAAAGGGTGTAAAGTTTGCTTTTTATCAAGATGGAAGATTTGAAAGTAGGAATGCGATTAGCAAAACCCATTTTTAACAAAAATGGTGTATTACTTTATGACCGAGACACAAAAATTACGGCACAGGGGATAACCAGTATTAAAAATTTTGGATTGCTAGGCCTATATATTTTAGAACCTGCAGAACCTTTGCCGCCGTTGTCAGAGGAAGAAAGAGAGTTTGAAAGATTTCAGACCATGTCTGTATTCTCTCTGAAAAATGACTTGAAATTTTTGATACAGAACAAAAAGACTAAGAATCTTAAAGGTCTTGCTGAAGATATTATCAAGAAATATGGAAGCCTGAAAGATAAGATAAACTTTATTCAGGATATAAGAAGCACTGAAGATTATTTATTTAAACATTCTCTTAATGTTGCAATGCTGTCGGCATTAATTTCAAAAAAGCTGAAAATAGATCAGCCAAGAACATTGGATATTGTTTTAACAGCATTGGTGCATGATGTTTCACATCTAAAATTGAAGCCGAATTTAATGAATAAATTCGAAGGTTTTGATGAGAAAGAATTGGAAGAAGTCAGAAAAAGTCGTACAGAGGCTATCAATAGTGTAGAAGTTAATAAGGAAACTTCCGTTAAAGTTACAAAATTATTAACACAGATTCATCGCGGTCTAGATGAGTTATATAACACAAAAACGAATGTATTTCCCAGAATTTCAGTAGACGCAAGTATTGTCCTAACTGCTGAAGCTTATGACCGTCTTACGACTATGAGATTAAACAAAAATCCAATTTCAGAAATTAGTGCAATTCGGATGTTAATGTCTATGCCCAAAGCTTTTTCAGAACAAGTAGTCAAGGCATTGATTGACAGTATTTATATACTGCCGCCGGGGTTATGTGTAGAATTGTCAAATGGAGAAAAAGGTTTGGTAATTAACGAAAATTCTGAAGATATACAACGTCCGATGGTATTAGGATTTAAAGATAATCAAATATATGATTTAGGGAATAATAAAGTTTTTAAGCAGATTCAAATTGCTGATGTTATGAAAACGATGGATAATCGCTTTGTTATAGATCGAAAACTATTAGAAGAATTCAGGCGGATTTAAAATGCAGAAAGTAGAACAGCTTAAGAAACGTTTTGTTGAGTTAGCAGATAAAGCTTATACACAAAATTTATATACATATACTGGATTTTTAAATATGATGGAACAGGATATCTTTTATCAAGTGTTACCATTGATACCGCATGTTCCCTATCAATTATTTGGAGGAGAAGATTTTTGTGAACGTCAGATGATTGGTTTTGGATCATGCGCACTTTTTGGATATCAGGGAGAATTTCCGATTTCTTGTCTTCATGTTTATCCGGTCTCATTTAAATATGCAGATATGTTGGCTCATAGAGATTTTTTGGGTGCACTTTTAAATTTAGGAATTGAAAGAAGTACTATAGGTGATATTTTTGTAAAAAATAAAGAAGCTTATCTCTATTGTCAAAAAAATATGTCGGATTATATTATAACTAATCTTGACCGCATCCATCATACATCTGTAAAAGTAGAAATGGTAGAAACAGAATTGACAAATGATTGGAAACCTGTTCTAAAAAGTGAAAGTATGCCGGTCAGTTCATTTCGCCTTGATGTTGTGATTGCAGCTGTTTATCATTTATCAAGAAAACAAAGTTTAGAATATTTGCAGGAAAAGAAAATATTTGTAAATGGCAGATGTATTCAAAATCCAAGTCATATTTTACAGGAAGGAGATTTAATTTCAGTAAGAGGACAAGGACGTTTCTGGTTTCGAAAAATAGGAGGAGAGACAAAGAAAGGAAAATTTTTTTTAACAATTGAAAAGTATAGGTAGCCAAATTAGAAATTTTATGGTAATATATTTTGTGGTAAAAGAAACGGGATGTGGCTCAGTTTGGCTAGAGCGCGTCGTTCGGGACGACGAGGCCGCAGGTTCGAATCCTGTCATCCCGATTAATAATGTTATAAAAGTGTCTGTCGCACTAACGATTGAAAAGTCGTTGGTGTGGCAGCATTTTTTTTGCATTTTTAACGTTTTGGTATCTGCACCATATTAAAGTAATACTAAATTGTCCATATAAGCATACAGTATAAAGAATATTAAAAATTTTATTTATGAAAGGAGTTTTTATGGTGATGGAATCAAAAAAATCTAAGTTCAAAACCCTGAATCTCGTCTATATAGCATTGTTCAGTGTTTTGATTACTATTTGTTCCTGGATTTATGTTCCTACAGTTGTGCCGTTTACACTTCAAACATTTGCAATTTTTTGTGCTTTATGCTTGCTGGGAGGGAAACTTGGTACTTGCTCTATCATAGTATATATACTTCTGGGGGTTGTTGGAATACCAGTGTTTGCAGGGTTTAATGGAGGGGTTGGTGCTCTTCTGGGAGCGACCGGTGGTTATATAATTGGTTTTATTTTCATGGGTCTGATATATTGGTTGATTACTGGAATATTCGGAAATAAGACATATATATCTTTTATTGCTATGATTCTTGGATTAGCAGTATGCTATGCAATAGGAACAGCGTGGTTTATGTTTGTTTACATACAAAAATCAGGTTCTATCAGTCTTTTATCGGTACTTGGTTTATGCGTGTTTCCTTTTATTATTCCGGATATGATTAAGATGATCCTGGCTGTTTTCTTAGCGAAGAAGCTGGCATGTTGTGTTAAGGTATAAACTCAATGTTATTTAGTTAAGTTCAATGGTTAGATTCCTGTATGGGGTCTAACCATATTTTTGTACTTATATATAGTGTTTCCTTTATATTGGGTATTTATATTTAGTAGACATGCGATGGTGAAATAGTTGTAAGTGTTGAAAATATTCCCATAAAATGCTTTGCTCCAACGGTTATGCCGGACATTACAATGAGCCTTAAGCAAAACGAATAGCAGGAGAGCCTGCTATTCGTTTTAAGTCTCATTTCCATGGCATAAGAGTTTACACAAATCATTTTATGGGAATATTGACGGAAGGTTACGGCTTCCGTTTTAAGTGAATATAATAAAGAGAAAATATATGAAAAGTCAAATGAATTATTAGACAACTTAATCGTTTCGCTGGAATATTTTGTCTTGGAAGTAGATAACAAGTTTGTTATAATATAGACGAGGGAATGAGGGACAAGGGGAGAGTCTGTTTAAATATGAAACTTCCGAATATTTAATGCTAAAATAAATGATGATGAAAGCCTTGCATAACTGTTCCTAACAGGGATGCATTTTTTTATGAGAAGATTTCAGGTTGTAAATTATTTCTTGAAAGAAAAGGAATGAAGGAGAGGATAAATAGGAATGCAGAAAGAAAGGGTAATTATGGTAAGACAAAGACAAGTAAAATACATACGGAGTTTCCTGATATTAGCAGTTGCATTGCTGATGTTGGTCGGGATGAAGAAAACGGTTTTCGCAGAGACCGCGACCTTGACCATTGATGGAACCAGCGTAAATCCATACGTTTCCTCCAGTGGGAAAGGAAGTTCGGGAGGTACTTGGAATTTTGCTCCTGCAAATGGAATAAGGAATGCTACGCTGACTTTGAATAATTATCAAGGAAAGGAGATTGATTATAGCTACGCTCCTGGAGATTTTGATATTGTATTGGTTGGAAATAACGTGATTACTAGTAATACGAATACAACAGGTTTTGGGATTTACTATAAATCTGATGGAATCTATACGTTTACAATCAAAGGTTCTGGAAGATTAACAATTAATTCGTTATGTGAAGGAATTTTATTTAACAGTAAATATAATACCACTGATAAAGGAGCTAAGTTAATATTTAACGCCAATATTACCATGTATTGCGCTGGTGGAGGACTTCATTCTCAAGGAAAGGCTTATATAAACAGTGGAACACTAAATATAGTAGCAAATAATTTTAATGCTGTCATTATGAATCAATTTATTCAAAATGGTGGAAACGTGACCGTAACAGGAAAAGGAGCATATAGTGCGGGGGTTTACTTAGCAGGGGAGAATTCCCGGTTTGAAGCCAATGGTGGAACTTTAACGGTAAATTCTGTTATGCGGGCCATTGAAGCGTATAAGGGTGATCTATATTTTAACGAGGGAAGTCACGTGACAGCGATAAGCACAGGTAAGAGCAAGGATAGTCTTTATTCTTTTTATGGGCAGATTCATTTTAATGGGGGAGAGGTAAAAGCCTATGCAAAAGCATCTAATGCCTTTAGTTCAAGAAAGAATGCTCAAAATCAGTTTGTATATTTTGGAGATCTTAATCCGGGTCGGCAGATGGCCTACTTTGAAGGACAGGATCTAAATAGTTTAACTCGAGTGAACAGCTTATCCATAGTTGGAAATGAATCTATATCTGGATATAGTAAAGCGGATGCCATTTACATTTTACCCAAATGGAAAGCATTGGTAACTACCAGTCAAAAGAAGGCAGCGATCAAGCTGACGAATCTGACACCGAAGTATGGAAGTGATTCAGCTAATTCCGTTACAGGAATTAAAGGGGAAACAGTCAAGGTAAGTGTTCGTTGTGCTAAAGGGAAAAAGCTGTCAGCGCTTTATTATTATAAAGCGAAGGCTCCAAGTAAGAAGACTTCAATTGATTTAAACAAAAAAATGTTTCCCATGCCAGACTATGACGTTGTTGTGGCAGCCAAAGTAAGGGATACGGTCAAGGTATCCAAAATCAAACTGAATAAAACAAAAGCCACGATTCGAAAAGGAAAGAACTTTACGTTACGGACTTCGATTCGACCAAGTAATGCGGATAATAAAGGAGTGACTTATAAAAGCTCCAATCAAAGAGTGGCAACGGTCAGTCAAAGTGGTGTGATTACAGCGAAACGATATGGGACGACTACGATAACCGTTATTTCCAAAGATGGAAGCAGGAAGAGAGCGACTTGTAGGATAACAGTAGGTTATCAGATTGATTACAAATTAAATGGAGGAAGGAATCGGAAATCCAATCCATCTACTTATTATAAGAAAAAGATTACGTTAAAGGATCCAATTCGTAGAGGCTACCTGTTCAAAGGATGGTATACGAATAGACGGATGACCAAGAAGGTAACTGCTATTTCTAAAAGAAGCAAAAAGAATTATACGTTATATGCGAAGTGGAGGAAGGTCAAGAAGCCGGCTGCATCGAAGGTGACAAAAGTTGTAAAAGTCACAGGAGACAAACTTGAAGTGACTTTAAAGAAACAAAAGAACACCGATGGATTTCAGATTTCTTATGCGACCAATGCGACATTTACGGAACAGGTTAAGAATGTTTCCACAAGAAAGCTTATGAAAACCCTAAAAGGGTGTAAGAAGGGAAGTACCTATTATATTCGTGTGAGAGCGTATCAGAAAGATTCTGCAGGTAAAAAAGTCTATGGTGCTTATAGCAGGGTGAAGCAGGTGAAATAGTTACGGAAGGTTTTGAGCAATGTCTAGTTTCGAATGGAGTAATTATAAATATTATAAGTAAAAGAAGAAAAATAAATTTTTAAAGAACAATATCTACAAAGGAGAGATGAGTCATTATGAGAAAGTTATATAAAAGGCTGTTATCAATGGCAGTTGCGATACTGGTGCTATTTCAAAGTGTCTCCATGTATTCACTGGAAGTTTATGCGGATCAGACAGAGGATGAGGATCAAGGAGAGATCCGGATTGAGGAGTTAACGAAAACACCGGATACCGTATGGAGCAATCAGGATGTTATCATTACAGGAAAGATAAAAGGCGGGAAGTCTTCACAAGATACTCCTTATCGGTATAAGTACACGAATAATAAAGACATGTATCGATTTTTTTATAAACATGATACGTATGAAGAAAGTGGTCATGTGATTGCTGAAAATGCCGAAGATCAAACGATTCACATTCCGATCTACAGTAGTACCGAAGCGACCTATTACATCTGGGCGTATGATGGAAAAAAGAATAAATCTGATTTAAAGGTCATTGAAGTGAAAGTTGATCAAGAGGCTCCTACGGTAGAGTCGATTCACAGTAATGCGGATGCAGACCCCACCGGGAAAGATGTGACTATTAGTGGGAAGGCATCGGATGCTCACTCTGGTTCCGGATTGAAGGAAATACGGTATGGGGTTCGATCAACAACATTTGAGCAAGATACTTTTGAGACAAAAGCAGATAAAGTTTATACTGCCTCTGTAGAAGAGGATGGAAGTTATTCTTTTGTCTTGGATGAGACTGTAAATGGGGAGTTATATGTCTGGGCTTATGACCAAGCAGGGAATAAGACGGTCACACCTCAGATGATACGGGTAAACGTGGATAAAACTCCTCCTATTATCAACAAGATCACAGACACAGCCAAAGGCAGCTGGACAAATGGAGGGAATAAGCAGACCACAGGCTGGGGTAAGGATAAGGTAACGGTTACGATTGATGCGGACTTAGATCCTAAAATTGATGCGGATGGTAATCATATCGTAACTAAAATTCATTATGGAACCTCAGAGAATTTAACGGCGGCACAAGTTATTGATAAACCTGTCAATGGTCAGTTTACGTTTGAGGTGCCGGCAGGGAAAGAGGGCGTGGATGAGACTTATTACATTTGGGCTCAAAATCGTATTGATTGTATCACAAAGACCCCTATCCCCTACAAGATCCAAATCGACCCCCACCCCCCGGAAATCGTATCGTATGAGTTCTCCCCCCTCCACGACAATCTTGCGTCCAAGTTCATCCGCTGGCTGACCGGCGGTATCTTCTGCAAGGAAGGGGTCAAGGTGACGGTAACGGCCACCGACGAAGATCAGGACAATGATGACGTGGTAAGCTCCGGGATGGAGTCCATCACCCTTTATGGAGATGACAAAGGACAAAGCGGCGTGTCTGTAATCGGCGAAGCTACCGGAGACAGTCTCGTGAAACAAAAGAACGGCACTGTAAAGGCTACGTTTAACATTGAGGGAAAAGAAGGCGAAGTGTACCGGAAAGTCCTTTCTGCGAAAGCAAAGGACGTCGCAGGGAATGAATCTTCTGTGACCAAGCCAAGTGACATCGATGAAGAAAAGGGCGATGAGATCGTAGTGGAGAAGACCAGCCCAACGATTCAGATCGAAAAGAAAAAAACAGGCGCTTACAAAGAAGTAGGGACCGGAGATATTTATTATCATGGAGAAGCGAGCTTCAACCTTTCTATTTCCGATT
>NZ_QRCT01000044.1 GCF_003363435.1 Anaerosacchariphilus polymeriproducens | reverse complement strand
CAAACGAAGTCTGAATTTAGTGGAAGGATGAAGGAATTCACTGTTTAATTATCCATGTTCAAAAGTCCGTAAAAGGGAAAAGACAAAGGAAAATATTTCTGGTGGCGATGCGCTTAGGGGGAACACCCGTACACATCCCGAACACGATGGTTAAGACTTAAGCGGCCGAGAATACTGCATTGGAGACGATGTGGGAACGTAGGTGGCTGCCAGATTAAAAAAAGGGCTTATAGCTCAGCTGGTTAGAGCGCACGCCTGATAAGCGTGAGGTCGGTGGTTCGAGTCCACTTAAGCCCAGTCAAAAGCGAAAGGCATAGGAGGAAAAGCTCACTTAGGCCCGGTAGAAAGAAGAAAAGAAGATAAAGACCAACCCATGGGGGTATAGCTCAGTTGGGAGAGCACCTGCCTTGCAAGCAGGGGGTCACGAGTTCGAATCTCGTTATCTCCATTCGATGCGAAAGCATCAAAACCAAAGAAAGAAACATGGTTATGTACCTTGAAAACTACACATGGAAGAAATAGAGTAAAGATAGAAATATCTAGACAAGACATCCGAGAAGTTATGTGAAAAATCATAACACAGAGACAACTGTAAACAAGATCGAGAGATCGATCGGCCTGAAAGATGTTTTATTCTACGCTAGGAATAGAACAAGGTCAAGCGAATAAGAGCGCAGGGTGGATGCCTTGGCACTAAGAGCCGACGAAAGACGTGATAAGCTGCGAAAAGCTTCGGGGAGGAGCAA
>NZ_QRCT01000043.1 GCF_003363435.1 Anaerosacchariphilus polymeriproducens | reverse complement strand
ACCGTGGACTGTGCGTTTGGGGACAGCCTTTCCGGTCTTGCCAAAGTGACCTATCAGGTGGAAGAAGTGGACACCGGGAACGTGACGCAGGAAGAGACGATCGTCATCGGGGAAGAGGGAACGATCCGTCAGGGAAGTGCGCAGATCGTAGAAAAGGATGAGAACCTGGTGACCGGGCTGTCAAAAAGTATAAAAGTGACGAACAACTGCAACAACATCAAAGTCCGTGCCGTATTCACCGACCGTGCCGGTTATGAAACAAGAGAGGAACGAACGTTTAGCATCGATAAGACGGCACCGGTCCTTGCCGTTACGTATGACAACAATTCCTATGATAAGGAATTTGAAGCGGAGACAGAGTATTACAAAGAAGGAAGAACGGCGACCATCACCGTGACGGAACGAAATTTCAACGAGGCAGATGCGAAGGTGACGGTGACAAACAGTGAGGGCAGTGCGCCTTCCATCAGCGGCTGGACGAAGCATGAGAACCGTCAGGATCCGGATCAGACGACGTATACGGCGACCATCCCGTATCAACAGGAAGGGGATTATACCTTTGCCATGAGTTTTGAGGATTTGGCCGGGAATCAGGCGGCGGACATCCCGCAGCAGAAGTTCACGGTCGATACGACGGCACCGGTCATAGAAGTCACGTATGATAATAACCAGGCGCAGCGTGAGACGTTTTATAAGGAAGGGCGTACGGCGACCGTGACCATTCGGGAGCACAACTTTGAGACCAGCCGTATCAAGACGGTATTGAAAGCGAAAGACCAAGGAGCGGCACCGGGCATCAGCAGCTTTACCAGCAATGGGGATGTCCATACGGCAAGCATCCGCTTTGAGGACGACCAGGTCTATACCTTTGACATCGATTATACGGACAAAGCCGGGAACCAGGCGGCAGACCTGCAGGAGATTACGTTTTGTGTGGACAAAACAAAGCCCACTCTGACCGTAACGGGAATCAAGA
>NZ_QRCT01000042.1 GCF_003363435.1 Anaerosacchariphilus polymeriproducens | reverse complement strand
TGTGACAGCGTTCTCTCTGCCCTCTGGTATGTAATCTAAAATATTCATTCGCTTGCCCTCCATTCTTCTATTGTGATTTCAATTCTAGGGTTGTCTTTATCAATAAAAAATGTATCTTCAAAACCTATAATCTCTTTCCATCCGTCATTTTTTAACACTCCTGTAGACACTAAAGAATCCTGTATAATCTTGTGTGCAAATGAGGCAATATTGTCTAAGTCTCTGCGTTTGTTGGGTTCGTAAAATTTATATCTTAGAAATACAGGCTTTAATATTTCTAAATCTTTTAAATCTTTTTTTATGTAAATACAGGCTAACTTTTGTGCATCCTTTTTCATTTTGTTGCCTGCATATTTATTAGTTCTATTTGAATAAATATAATCATTTAAGTTTGGTAGTTTTCCGATTATTATAAATTTATGTACTTTCATTTTTTTACACTCTTTTCAAGGTGGGGAAGGGTGGCTAGTCCCTCCCCTGCAATTTAACATCATGGCATAAATTAAATATTGTGACATATTATAATCTCTTAGCATGATAGTTTCTTTTCGCTTTTGCGTGGTGTTTCAACCAAATTTCAAAGGTAATTCCGTCCAAATTCTTTTATAAATTCTTCTCTAGTTCCAATATTTTCCTCATAATAGCTTTGCGCAAGTTGTTTCAAATGTAAGTCAAGTTGTTTATTACCTCTATGTATTGCATTGTCAGAATTAGTGTGAAAATATGGGTGTAATGGAACAAGAAAACCGTATGTTTCCGACTTCTTTCGGTTGCTAGTTCCGTAAAAAATGTGATGTATTGCTACAGGTGAACTATCACATACAAAACAATGTTCTAAGTCGTCCGTTAATACACTAAATAATTTTTTCATTTAATACCCCACACTTCTTTCATTCGTTTTATTTCATCTTCTGGAAGTGTTTCGATTTCAACCTCCTTGCATTCGCTCACAATCATATCTATAAAATGAGCCATTTCTTTCGTGTTATATTCGCTCGAACCTCTTAGCACTAAATAGTGGTGAAACTCCTTGTCTCCTACGTAACCACTTCCGATATATTTCGTATGTATTCCCAATGATTTCATATTCACTTCTGGTAATACTGTTAAAATTGTTCTTCTTCCATTTTCTTCAAATACAGGGAATCCGTATTTGTTTAGCATTTCCTCATATACTTCCTCTTTGCTAGTGTCTAAATGTTCGGCAAGTTTTGACATTAACACCCAAGCATATGCGTTTGCATCTAATGAACGTTTTTCCCTATATTTAGTCACCTTTATGTTTAGCTTGTCCTCGCCTAGTTTGTATGCTTGCATTTTAGCCAAATTAGACTCGGTTATCTTGAAGGTGATAAAAGTATCGTGTGATATAAAATCTTGTCTTAAATCGACAAATTCGCCTGTTAAATTCAATTTGCCACATCCTTTTTACATGTATTGCAAAGTGCTTTTCCGTTGTTGTTCTTTTTCGCTATTTCGTAGCCGTCCTTTGCTGTGTAGTGCTTGCCCTTGTAATCAAAATCAGTAAAAGGTTTACCGCACTTTTCGCACTTGTATTCTGGTTCTTTTTTTGTGTTGTCTCTTGTATCATCATCTTTCGTATCATCAATACAGAAAAGACCATTTAAAGCGTATTTCCTTGCGTAACTACTTGTAGAGCCTGTTACTTGTGCTGTGCTCATACCGCTTTGACTTATGTCCTCTCTTGCGTGTGCATAATTTTCAATGTATTCAACGCTGTCACAGTCTCTCAATCTAACGATTGCTTTTATGTAATATCTATCACCTATCAGCACAATATCATCTGTTATTGTTAATATTGTATTTGTCTGCTTTAAAATCGGTTTAACCGCTTCTAATATATCCTCACAATTTCTATAGTTGTATTTGCCAAACTTGTTGTATTGATTCTTTGGTGCTTTTAGTTCGGTTTGTATAATCAAAAGTTTTTCTTGTATGTTCATTCAATATCATCCCTTTCAAATTCTACCCCTATGCTGTTTAGGTACATATGTACTTGTTCTATTTCCTCTGCTGTTCCACAAACTCTAAATGTTGCCACCTCTTTATTATCCTCTGTATTCGATTGCTTTGATGATTCCTCCACTTTGATACTCAAAAGGCTTTCTTCTGTCTCTTTTCTAACTTCTTCTCTGATGCGATTTTCTTCTTCGATTCTCTTTCTTTCTTCCTGTCGAATCCGTTCGATTTCTTGTTCCTGTCTTCTTCTTTCCTCGATTTGCTTTCTCTCTAATTCTCTCGCAAGTATTTCAGCTTTTTGTTGTTCATATTTATTTATGTATGTAATTGCATCTGATAGGCTTAATGTATCTTTGTATATGTCTAACGCTTTTTGTTTTGATTCGCTATTCATTCCGTTAATTGTCTGTATAGCTTGTAATGTACTTTCTGCTACTTTTTCAATATCTTCACGTATTGCCTTTAGGCTAGTTCCTGCATTTTCCCATTTTGTATCGTATATTTTATTTAATGGTAAGCAGTCTTTTATTTCCTCGCTTAATTCGTTGTAAATCTCGCTTATTTTCACTCTTTTCTCTTGCTTACGTCTTGCCTCATAGTCGGAAACTTGTCCGTTTATTAATTCAATAGGCTTATCTATTAATGACATTAACTCTTTCGTTTTCAACTCAAAATCGTCATAAGGCTTCATATATTCCTTTTTTACTTCTATCTTTCTATCATTCAATGCTTTTTTTAGCTTTCTAAGGCTTGCTACTTCCTTTTTCGCAACTGTCATAGATTCGTCTGTAAATAAAGCACCTTCATACTCCTTCATCTTTTCGTCAAGCTTTGTTTTGATTTCTTCAAAGTTAAAATCTATTTTACCTAGTTGTTGTTTCGTGATTACGTTTAATTCACTCATTCTTTACCCTCTCTTTCTTCAAAGTACTTTTCAATCATTTCTTTTGCCCTTTGCAACCCCATAACAAATGAGGGCATCTGCATCTTTTTAGCAAATTCTATTTCATTATCAAATAATTCAGTAATTTCATTCTTCATCTTCTCCAAGTTCCTCCATATCTTCATTGTGTTTAATACGTTTTCGCATTCGACTATATCTTGAAATCTCTTGTTCGTGTTCCTCAAAAGCATCTAAATTGTCAGGTATGTATTCCATGCTCAAACCTCCTTATGAAATCTCTTTAGCCACTGAACCTGTTATTACATCAGCGTCTAATTTAAGGTTTTCGATTACATTATTTACAAAAACACTTTCCGGCTGCTCTGATACAATATTCAAGTTGATTTGATACTGTCTTTTAACTGCTTCTTCCTCTACAATATCTGCAATCATTTCTCCATCTGAATCCATTTCTAAAGATTCAACAACATTCATGTAGCCAAGCAGGATCTCTTTTGTGTCAGATGTTATTTTCATTTTAATTTCATGTTTTCCAGTTTCTAACCCACTAACAAACCAAGCGAAATACATGTGATTATCTGGTTTAATAGTTGATAAATCCCAGTTAGTTTTAAACTCTTTAATTAATGCTCCATTTTTATAAATGTTAATTATTGGGTTGTCTGTGCCTGTATACTGGCTGTCTCCGAAGTTTCGAATTCTAACTCCGATTTTGTACTTGGCAGCCAATAACACTGTCTCTTGAAAATCGACCAATGTAACATCTAAATCACATTTATTTAAAGCAGCCACTCCCTGCATGCGCATTTTAGGTATATCGTTGTACATAATGAAATCCCCTAATACCAACCAACCGTCTGGACGTTGTGTCTCATTTGCAAACATTAATTTTTTACCATTTAATAACGGATTTTCTACGTATAATCCAAGTGAGTATTTTCCATCTTGTAAATCTAAGTTTGGTAATGAACCAGAAAACTCATATTCTTTTCCATCTGCTAAGATGGTTCTTAAATCCCAATCTGTCAAATATGTTTTAACTTCTCCTGTTTTATCTAAAATGCCTACTTTTACTTTCCAGTCATAATAAAATGGTGCTAAACCTATATTTTTAATTTTTACAGTTAGATTCAGATTCCCCTTTGATGCTCTCGCCACGGTGTCGAATGTTGCTTTTGTTACCGTGAAATCATATCCAAGCATCTGTGAAGCCTGTATTGCTTTTGCTCTTTCCTCGTTGGTTTCAAATCCTCCAAAACCACCTACCAACATCCAAGATGGA
>NZ_QRCT01000041.1 GCF_003363435.1 Anaerosacchariphilus polymeriproducens | reverse complement strand
AGTACGAAAGCCCATCCTGACACTTAATGAATACGAGTGCAAACGAAGTCTGAATTTAGTGGAAGGATGAAGGAATTCACTGTTTAATTATCCATGTTCAAAAGTCCGTAAAAGGGAAAAGAATAGAGGAAAATATTTCTGGTGGCGATGCGCTTAGGGGGAACACCCGTACACATCCCGAACACGATGGTTAAGACTTAAGCGGCCGAGAATACTGCATTGGAGACGATGTGGGAACGTAGGTGGCTGCCAGATTAAAAAAAGGGCTTATAGCTCAGCTGGTTAGAGCGCACGCCTGATAAGCGTGAGGTCGGTGGTTCGAGTCCACTTAAGCCCAGTCAAAAGCGAAAGGCATAGGAGGAAAGGCCCACTTAAGCCCGGTAGAAAGAAGAAAAGAAGATAAAGACCAACCCATGGGGGTATAGCTCAGTTGGGAGAGCACCTGCCTTGCAAGCAGGGGGTCACGAGTTCGAATCTCGTTATCTCCATTCGATGCGAAAGCATCAAAACCAAAGAAAGAAACATGGTTATGTACCTTGAAAACTACACATGGAAAGAAATAGAGTAAAGATAGAAATATCTAGACAAGACATCCGAGAAGTTATGTGAAAAATCATAACACAGAG
>NZ_QRCT01000040.1 GCF_003363435.1 Anaerosacchariphilus polymeriproducens | reverse complement strand
TTGTTTGAGTCTTTCAAAGTTATTTTTCACAGTATCACGCTCCTTTTGTTTATTATACCACTAACCAATATTAAGTTGTCAAAGTTCTTTTTTATAGTTATATCATATATTTTATATTATGTATATAGTTTAGTCTCTACGTTATCCCTCCTCTTGCAAAGCATATTCAATTCTTTTAGATAAATCAGTTATGCCCTTCTCGTATCCTTCATAGAAAGAATTTATTATATTCATTTCTTCGTTTCTCCTCATTGAATTTTCTCTAGACAGTTCGTTTAATATTTCTGACACTTTTTCCACTTCTTATTCCTCCTCTACTTGGTTTAGGTATTCTAGTATTTCTTCTTTATTAATTGCATCCTCATCTGAAACAATTGAAATTACAGATTCTATATATATTGCTAAACTCTCGTTGCTCTCTCGGATTATATCTCCTCTGGTTTTTATCCCGACATCTTTGTCGGTAGCATAAATATGCATTATTACTCTAATATCATTAAACGAAACATATGTGCTACCATTCACAGACACCGTTCTAGCGGTTTGGAAAATTTCTTTTTCTATGCTCTTTAATATCTCATTCATTCGTTTCACCCTCTTTATATGGTTCTGGCAATTCTCGCCATGCCATGACATAATCATCAATCAAATGTATGCAATATTCGTCTGCATAAGTTGATAGTTCCCACCAACCTTCTGGTATTTTGAAATCATTCTTTTCTTTGTCTAGTTCATGCACATTTTTTTCATATTCCCAACAACAAAAACTATCCTCATTCCAAACATTCCCATCTTCGTAAAAGCCTCTTACAGTAAAACGATATGTACCAAAATCTGTAATTCGCTTTACAGACAACTCAACTTCTTGTTCTGACTCTGGTAACCTCTCACTTACTGGAATCCATCTATTATTCAACTTTTCCTCTAGTGCTTGGATTGCTAAGTCAATAGCTTCTCTTTCAAATGGCATAAGATGAATATTGCTCATTGGATTCCTATGTACTTCTATTCTTTTTAATATATTAATTGCTTCAATCTCATTCATTCGTTTTCGCTCCAATCTAATCTTTGTCCGCATGTTGCACAGTATTGGCAACATTCCTCATATAATTTTTTTCGTTCTATGTAACCAACAGCACAATTACAATTGGGACATCTATGCTTATATCCTGCTTTTTCCTGATGTTCCTTTGCCTTTTTTACTCTAATTGGTTTCTGCTTACTCTCCTTTTCCTTCTTTTCCTCCAACGCTACCAACGTGATTCTAAGCTCCTCCACAATCCTTTCGTCCTGAACATCTATAGCCATCTGAATTCCTCTTTTTATCCGTTCTATTGCTCTTTCTAATACTTCCATGTTTATCACTCCTTTATTAACTCTTGATTCTCGTAAATATTGCCAATTACTTCAACACTTGGTTCTTGCCCTACATAACATATGTACCCACTGCTTGTATACCCTAGAAAACGTGTATCAATTTCATCCCATTTAACTTCAAATGCATATGACGAACCTCCACGTTTTCCTATGCAAATATCCCCCTCGCAAATCTCTTTTCCGTTTTTGTCGCTTAAGCCTGTATATTGCATTAATATCACTTCACTTATTTCGACTTTGATTTGTACTCCTGCTTTATATCCCCACACATATTTTTTATCAAACCCGTCAATGCCAAACATGAGACCGCTTGCTTTGTCAAATGCTCTAAACTTTATCTCTC
>NZ_QRCT01000039.1 GCF_003363435.1 Anaerosacchariphilus polymeriproducens | reverse complement strand
TGTGACAGCGTTCTCTCTGCCTTCTGGTATGTAATCTAAAATATTCAACTTAACTCACTCCCTTTGTATATTTTCATCCAATCATCAAGTGTCATTGTTACCAACCATTCACAGCGGTCTTTCCTGTGAAATACTGTCGGCATATCTCCGTTCTTGGCATCTGCTTTCGCTTGTGCTATCGCATCATATATATTAAGTCTCTCGACTCTCTTACATTCAATGTGGATATTGGGAAGTCCTATAACGTCTGCATCACCGTTTGAACCGCAATACTGTTGTCCTCTCCTGCAATCATATCCATGTTCTTTTAGCTTGGAAGAAAGTTCTCTTTCTCCCCTTGCTCCTTTTTGCTTACTATTCATCAAATCACCATTTTCAAGGTTGGGAAGGGTGGCTAGTCCCTCCCCTACAATTACATCATGGCATAAATTAAATACTGTGATATATTATAATTAGCATGATAGTTTCTTTAGGTGTTTCAACCATTAAATCCTAGTTTAACTATATTTTTTATATTTCAAATTCTCTAACTTCCATCCTGGATAAAAGCCTTTTAAATATTCTTCAATTATCCCTAACATTTCACTTCTTAAACTCTCGCAACCATTATCTAAGTTATGGTGATGATATTGGCAAATCAGCACTCCGTTTTCTTCAATACCTAGTCCACCTTGTGATTTATTTATGTAATGCGCAATCGATAGAATCTGTTGCTGAAATGAATCTATTTTGTCCATGCGATAGCCAATTTTACAAAATATGCAACACTCGTCACGATCAGCAATTTTATTCATGGTGGCTTTTGAAAATTGAAGAGCTTTAGTTCTCCTATTCATCTCAAACTTCCCCTAACAATTCACTAAAATGGATTGGTTTTTCCAATACTTTAATGTGTTTGCAGTAATCACATAAACCGCAACCAATAGAATCCACATCACCATTTTTAAGAGCAACTATTTTAGGTGTGTTCTGTTCTACTTCAATAAGTTTTTCTTTTAGGTGTTCGTCTGGAATCCAAATCAATTCAATGTCCGGTTCTTTCTCTTTAGAAGCTGCAGCTATAAAAAAAGGTAATCTCTTTCCGGTATTTCGATATACAACTTCTTGGTATACTGCTCCTTGAATGTCATAACCCCAATACTGTATAAAATCCATATATCCAAAATCCTTAACGTATTCCGCTTTATGTAGTTCTCTCATAATCTTTAGATCAACAATTGCTTTTCCTTCTAAGTAACTATCTATCTTTATTTTCCATTTTGAACCAAACATTTCAGCTTCCATAATCACCTGTTTCTTACCGCTCATAAATTGCATAAATAACTTATCACGTTCAATTCGGTTTATAATTGTTTCTGCGTGCTTATAATCTGCTTTAAGAGAACCTTGTTTAGTGAAAATTTCAGGATTCTGTGCTTTAAATAAATCAAGTGTTCCTTCAAAATGAGCATCTACATAGGAACCAACTAATAACGCGGTGGTCTTCTCTATTTCCCAATCTCCATTGATTTTTGCCAAGGCCTTAGACTCACAGCCTAATTTCCCGAGACTTCCAATAAAATCCTTATACTGAGAAACACCTAAATATTCTTTACTTGCTTCTCGACTAAAGTAATTTTCATTCGTTAATATCATTTTTAACCTCACTTTCTGCAAAAACATCCGGTGCTTGTGGCAATGGTGCTTTTTGAATATCTTCAACTTCACCTTCTACAGATACGCCCATTAATGCATTTGGAATATGTACTCTTGCAAAAAATGCAGATGCTCTGTAAGCTAACATTAACTCAGGCATTGTCTTCCATTTACTACCTGCTTTATTTACCCAGTCTTCTGCTTTTGCCATTGCCATAGTGACCTCAGCACCTCGTACAACCTCATTATTTTCAATTCTTACAGCTTCAAGATAACATCCCCAAGTATCAGTACCTTTTTCACCGGTATAGACGTGGTGAACATTTTTAAATTTTCCGCTACCTTCCACTAATGCAGTGCAGGCTTGTCCACTCCACGAAGGCTTTCCTCTTACTACGTAAAGGTTTTGCATAACCATCATCGGACTAATTCCCATACGATTTGCCATGTCAACTGCAATTGTGCAATCCATTGGTTTGCCTTGATATGCTTGAGGCACTAAAGAAGAAGTTGCAAACATTTTACCTATATCGTATATCTCTTTAAAATTTTCTAATGTAGAAAATACACCTGTACTTAGTTCATGTTTTTGTTCTTGCATTACAATTTCATTTTCCATTATTTATTACCTCCGAAATTTCACGTTTATGTTTTTCTAAAATATTAAGTATGTAACTTACAACGTTTGGATCATCTTCTTTGCATTTTATGCTTTCTAGCATAATGCGGTTATCTTTTATGAAAAAAATAGCTTTATCAACTTTTGACACCTCAACCCCTCCTATAGTTCAACAACTGTCAAATCTTCATCGTCCGTGGTTCTTGTTGCTATAAATTGCAATCCTTTTGACTTGCATTTTTTATATAATTGCTGTCTTAAACCGGTTGCTAATTTTTCAACTCCGTCAATAAGGATAATGCTCAATCCGTTAGGCTTTTGGATTGCTACATCAATACACAAGTCAAGCTTTTCACCCTCAGAAAGATTAGAAACTGGCAACCCATTTATTAATGGAATTCCATTTTCTACAGTCAACCCTTTTATTGGGATGCTGCAATTTGTTAAAATTTCACCAGGTAATTCCCTAGCTTTTTCAATTCTTCTTGTGAATTCGCTTGACTGCTCTTGCATTTCTTCGACTTCAACTTGAAGGTTGACCATTCTCTTATACTCATTGACGTGTGACTTCATTTCTTCTATTTGTCTGGCTTTATTATTTAGCTCTGTAGTGTCCTTAAGTTCTTTCCCTACATATTGTCCATACTCTTCTACTTCGGCTTCAAATTTAGCTATATTGGCAAGGTAAGTCTGTTCTGCGATTTCAAGCTTGTCCTTTTTTTGAGAATCAAGCATATCTCGTTCTTGCTCTAAGCTTTTAATCTGTGCTTGTAACTTCTGAATATCAGAATTAATTTGTGTTTTTCTTGTACTGGACTCTCTTTCAATAGCTGCTTTCTCAATTTCTCTATCAGCTTCAAATTTACGAACCTTGTTATTTTTGTTTTCAATCACAGCTAAAGCTTTTTCGATTGTTTGATTTTCTTTTTGTATCCGCTCAATTTCTCGATATATATCCCCAACATTGGAATTTTCCCAAGTTTCAACTTGATAACCTACAGGAATTGATTCCCCAATCTCTTCAATGAATGCGGTTTTGTTACGGATATCCCTATTTACATCCTGTCTTCTCTTGTAGTACTCACCATTTTCTGATTGAATATCGTTAAGAATGGCTAGAATGTTCTGCTCGTAATTTACCCAGTCAGGAATTTCTCCGAACCATTCTTTGATTTTCCCTAAATCCCAATCGTACTCAATCATATCCAAGATAATAGCATTTTGCTGTTTCTTATCCATTTCCATAAATTCAACCGGATTAAGCTGCAGTGTTGTAAAAATATCTTTTAAAAATTTTTCTGGACTTCCCACTTCCATGCCATTTTGCTTAATTGACTTGTAGTCAGCTTTATTTGTTCTAGCCTTTCGGTCAATTACTAATCCGTTATCAGTTTCAACAAGAATTTCGCCTTCTGTTTCTCCGTTTCTTACTATGTAATCTCTATCGCTCTTATTTGTAAGCGCATATCGTATGGCATCTATAACAGATGTTTTCCCGGTTCCATTCTTGCCAGATAGTTCAATCGATTTACCGTCTGCTTCATATTCTTTTATTCCAAATAAATTCTTGATTTTAATTTTTACTATATTCATTGTTTTATCCTTTTCCTTTCAACTCTTTATGAAATCTCTTTAGCCACTGATCCAGTTATTGCATCAGCGTCAAGTTTAAGATGTTCGATTACATTATTCACAAAAATACGTTCCGGCTGCTCTGATACAATATTCAAGTTGATTTGATACTGTCTTTTAACTGCTTCTTCCTCTACAATATCTGCAATCATTTCTCCATCTGAATCCATTTCTAATGATTCAACAACATTCATGTAGCCAAGTAAGACCTCTTTTGTATCAGGTGTTATTTTCATTTTAATTTCATGTTTTCCGGCTTCTAAGCCACTAACAAACCAAGCGAAATACATGTGATTATCTGGTTTAATGGTTGATAAATCCCAGTTGGTTTTTGACTCTTTAACTAATGCTCCATTTTTATAAATGTTAATTATTGGGTTGTCTGTGCCTGTATACTGGCTGTCTCCGAAGTTTCGAATTCTAACTCCGATTTTGTACTTGGCAGCCAATAACACTGTCTCTTGAAAATCGACCAATGTAACATCTAAATCACATTTATTTAAAGCAGCCACTCCCTGCATGCGCATTTTAGGTATATCGTTGTACATAATGAAATCTCCTAATACCAACCAACCGTCTGCACGTTGGGTTTCATTTGCAAACATTAATTTTTTACCATTTAATAACGGATTTTCTACGTATAATCCAAGTGAGTATTTTCCGTCTTGTAAATCTAAGTTTGGTAGCGCCCCAGAAAATTCATATTCCTTACCATCTGGTTTTATGGTCCTTAAATCCCAATCTGTCAAATATGTTTTAACTTCGCTTGTTTTATCTAAAATACCTATTTTTACTTTCCAGTCATAATAAAATGGTGCCAAACCTATATTTTTAATTTTTACAATTAAATTTAGACTTCCTTTTGATGCTCTCGCTATGGTGTCAAACGTTGTTTCTGTGATAGTGAAGTCATATCCAAGCATCTGCGAAGCTTTAATGGCTTCTTCTCTTTCCTCATTGGTTTCAAATCCTCCAAAACCGCCTACCAACATCCAAGATGGA
>NZ_QRCT01000037.1 GCF_003363435.1 Anaerosacchariphilus polymeriproducens | reverse complement strand
TTTGGTGAGGGGATTGCTCTTTTTTGCGGTTTGTCAGAAGCGGGTGTTAAATCAAAGTTTTTGGATACCTTCTCGTGTTCCGGAACTTCGTCAAGAGCATATACCTTATCTCCCGTGCTAAAGAAAAGCTCTTTCGTAAAAGTTTGTATCACTAAACCTTTTACTCCGCGATGATAATGGACCTGCAGTCCTCTTGAATCTATGGTTTTGTAATACCTATTTTGAAATTTGATACAATGGCCAGCATCAACAACTCTAGGAGTGAGGATTGCAAGGGTTTGATGAATTGTTTCTAAATCTGGTTGCTGAATGAATACAGATTTGTTATGATGTATGGGAAGCGCAAATTTTGCGTTGTATTCTTTTATGTAGGAGTTCAAGAATACATTTGCTTCGCTAATTGTAGTTATGCCTTCTAGGCGAAGTTCGACTGGAAGGCGTGATTGTAAAGTTTGAAACAGTCTCTCTACTCGACCTTTCGCTTGAGCAATGCTTGTAGTCTTGATTTCAATGCCTAGTTGCTTACAGGCATAACTAAACTGTGTGAAGGTATCTTTTCCTACCTCTTTCATTTTCTTATTCTTATATTCAAAAACCGTACGGTTATCGGTATAAAGCATACTAGGAATCCCGAAATTATTTAAAATTTGATAGAGAACCTGATAATAGCCATTTAAAGTTTCTTGTGAGTCAAAATAAGCACCTACAATAGCACCTGTAGAATCATCAATAGCAGCATGTAAGTGAACCTTCTGAGAACCAAACCAGAGATGTACAGAAGCATCCATCTGAATCATTTCACCAAAGTAAGCACACCGTGGTCTTCTGGAATGAGCATCTTCGATGTGGACGATACTGGCCTCTATGAGCTTCTTTTCCTTTTTGGTTTTTGCAGATTTATACATGTCCCTGAGCAGCTTATTCATTTGTTTTTTTGAGCGTCTTGTAGCACGAGGCGAAAGAATAAACTCTTGATAAAGTATTTTGCGAAGACAAGAAGGAGAAATCTTAATTCCATCATGCTTCTCAAGTAATTCACAGCAATGAGTAAAGTTGGTATCCCAGTATTTATTGTTGTAAATAGAAAGAATTTCACTCTTTAGGTGATCAGAGAGAGTATGGGCTGGTTTGCGCCCTGAATTACCATGAATAAATCCTGCCTTTCCTTCCGTATTATATTTTTTTAAGAGGCGGTTGATATGTCGTCTGGAACAACCGATCTTGATAGCGGCATAGTCCTTAGAGATATGATGTTCTGCCAGACGTTTAATAATTTCGTATTGTTCTTGTGCTTTCATTGATAATGTAACCTTTCGCATTTGTAGTCTCCTCATTTCATTTGTTATGAGGGAAAAGTATACCATATATAATCCTAATAGGACATAATCATGTGTGGTATATAAAGACATTATCAAAAATGGGGTACA
>NZ_QRCT01000036.1 GCF_003363435.1 Anaerosacchariphilus polymeriproducens | reverse complement strand
AAAATCATAACACAGAGACAACTGTAAACAAGATCGAGAGATCGATCGGCCTGAAAGATGTTTTATTCTACGCTAGGAATAGAACAAGGTCAAGCGAATAAGAGCGCAGGGTGGATGCCTTGGCACTAAGAGCCGACGAAAGACGTGATAAGCTGCGAAAAGCTTCGGGGAGGAGCAAATATCCTACGATCCGGAGATATCTGAATGGGGAAACCCGGCTGGAAGAACTCCAGTCATCCTACCGCCAATTCATAACGGTAGGAAGGGAACCCGGTGAACTGAAACATCTAAGTAGCCGGAGGAAGAGAAAGAAAATATCGATTTCCTGAGTAGCGGCGAGCGAAAGGGAAAGAGCCTAAACCAGAGTGCGTGCACTCTGGGGTTATGGACCGCAACAAGTGACTTGAAAGCTAGAAGAATGGTTTTGGGAAAGCCAGCCAGAGAGGGTGAAAGCCCCGTATTTGAAAGCGGAAGAGAGCGAGCGGGATCCAAAGTACCACGAGACACGAGAAACCTTGTGGGAATTCGGGGGGACCACCCCCCAAGGCTAAATACTACTTAGTGACCGATAGCGCATAGTACTGTGAAGGAAAGGTGAAAAGAACCCCGGGAGGGGAGTGAAAGAGAACCTGAAACCCTGTGTTTACAAACTGTGGAAGTACATTAAAGGTACGACCGCGTACTTTTTGTAGAACGGTCCGGCGAGTTACGCTGGCTGGCAAGGTTAAGCACTCAAGGTGTGGAGCCGAAGGGAAACCGAGTCTTAATAGGGCGAATGAGTCAGTCAGAGTAGACCCGAAACCGGGTGATCTATCCATGTCCAGGTTGAAGATGCCGTAAAAGGCATTGGAGGACCGAACCCACATCCGTTGAAAAGGGTGGGGATGAGGTGTGGATAGGGGAGAAATTCCAATCGAACCCGGAGATAGCTGGTTCTCCTCGAAATAGCTTTAGGGCTAGCCTCATATTAGTCTTGCGGAGGTAGAGCACTGAATTTCCTAGGGGGCGTCAAAGCTTACCGAAGAATATCAAACTCCGAATGCCGTAGAGATGATGTATGGGAGTCAGACTGCACGAGATAAGTTGGGCAGTCAAAAGGGAAAGAGCCCAGACCTACAGCTAAGGTCCCAAAGTAAGTGTTAAGTGGAAAAGGATGTGGGATTTCGAAGACAACTAGGATGTTGGCTTAGAAGCAGCCATACATTCAAAGAGTGCGTAACAGCTCACTAGTCGAGAGGTCCTGCGCCGAAAATGTCCGGGGCTGAAACACTACACCGAAGCTTAGGAATGCAAGTAATTGTATTGGTAGAGGAGCATTGTTAGCGGGACGAAGCCATACCGTAAGGAGTGGTGGACTGCTAAGAAGAGAGAATGCCGGAATGAGTAGCGAGAGAAAGGTGAGAATCCTTTCGGCCGAATATCTAAGGTTTCCAGAGTAAAGCTGATCTGCTCTGGGTAAGTCGGGGCCTAAGGCGAGGCTGAAAAGCGTAGTCGATGGACAACAGGTTGAAATTCCTGTACCGCAATATAACAGAACTGTGGGGACACAGAGGGAAAGCACGAGCCGGGAATGGAAAAACCGGTATAAGCGGGGTACCAGTCATGCAGGAAAAACCGCATGGCAATGGGAAGACGTGACATGGAGCGAAATGAAAGTAGCGAAGCGTGTGAGCCAGCTGTCAAGAAAAGCCGCTATTGTTTATATTGTGCCCGTACCGTAAACCGACACAGGTGGATGAGGAGAGAATCCTAAGGCCGACGGAAGAAGTATTGTCAAGGAACTCGGCAAAATGACCCCGTAACTTCGGGAGAAGGGGTGCCTGGGAAACCAGGCCGCAGAGAATTGGCCCAAGCAACTGTTTAGCAAAAACACAGGTCTATGCAAAACCGCAAGGTGAAGTATATGGGCTGACGCCTGCCCGGTGCTGGAAGGTTAAGAGGAGAGGTTAGCTCTTTGGAGCGAAGCTTTGAATTTAAGCCCCAGTAAACGGCGGCCGTAACTATAACGGTCCTAAGGTAGCGAAATTCCTTGTCGGGTAAGTTCCGACCCGCACGAAAGGCGTAATGATTTGGGCGCTGTCTCGACAATACATCCGGTGAAATTGAAGTACCAGTGAAGATGCTGGTTACCTGCGCCAGGACGGAAAGACCCCATGGAGCTTTACTCCAGCTTGATACTGGGATTCGGTATTGCATGTACAGGATAGGTGGGAGACGAGGAAGATAGGACGCCAGTCTTATTGGAGTCACTGTTGGGATACCACCCTTGCAGTATTGGATTTCTAACTAGCCGCCATTAGCTGGCGGGAGGACAATGTCAGGCGGGGAGTTTGACTGGGGCGGTCGCCTCCGAAAGAGTATCGGAGGCGCTCAAAGGTCTTCTCAGAATGGTTGGAAACCATTCGCAGAGTGCAAAGGCATAAGAAGGCTTGACTGTGACACCGACGGGTGGAGCAGGTACGAAAGTAGGACTTAGTGATCCGGTGGTATAAAGTGGGATTGCCATCGCTCAACGGATAAAAGCTACCCTGGGGATAACAGGCTTATCACTCCCAAGAGTTCACATCGACGGAGTGGTTTGGCACCTCGATGTCGGCTCATCGCATCCTGGGGCTGTAGCAGGTCCCAAGGGTTGGGCTGTTCGCCCATTAAAGCGGTACGCGAGCTGGGTTCAGAACGTCGTGAGACAGTTCGGTCCCTATCCGGCGTGGGCGTAGGATATTTGAGAGGAGCTGTCCTTAGTACGAGAGGACCGGGATGGACTGACCTCTGGTGTATCTGTTGTCATACCAATGGCACGGCAGAGTAGCCAAGTCGGGACGGGATAAACGCTGAAGGCATCTAAGCGTGAAGCCCCCCTCAAGATGAGATATCCCATAGCACAAGCTAGTAAGACCCCTTGAAGACGACGAGGTAGATAGGACAGAGGTGGAAGTACAGCAATGTATGGAGCTGACTGTTACTAATCGGTCGAGGGCTTGACCTAAGAAGGAGAGGAAGGATAAGATCCGGACTCGAAT
>NZ_QRCT01000035.1 GCF_003363435.1 Anaerosacchariphilus polymeriproducens | reverse complement strand
GAGAGATAAAGTTTAGAGCAAAGCATTTTTATCTAAAGGGATAAATTAATATTTAAGGAGAGCGAAAATTTATGATAACTGTAGAAGAAGCAAATAAAAGAGCATATGAAAAAAATGTTAAATTGCACGACTGTGGATATTGGGGTGTTTGTGATGACCACGCATGTCCTTGTGCAATAGATAAGAATGTCGATGGATTTGATAACAAGGTCTATCAATCCATGAAAGAAGATTTACAAAAACAAGTTAACCATGATTGGCAAATAGAAATTTAAGGAGTGAGTGAAAATGAAAGTAAAAAGATTGAAAGAGATAATATCTGATTTAGATGATGATTTAGAAATATTTATACGAAATACAGTTAATCCATGTGGAAATATACAAGAATTAGACCAAATTGAGCTTACTACTTATGGATTCTTTGGCACAGAAATTACATGTGCAATATTAAACACTGATAGCTCAAAGAAAATGGAATATAACGAAGATGAGGAAGTTATTGACTTTGTAAAATAGATATTTAAGGAGTGATTGAATGAATGTATTTGTAAATGTAAAAATTAAAAACAAAGATACAGGCGAGGTTATTGACACGGACGAAAATGGGGTTTTCGCAAATATTAGTTTTAATTGTGATGGAAGTATTGAAATTGAATCACTTGGAACATGTGTAGATAATAGCACAAGACTTGAACCAGATTCGATTGAAAAGGATTTTGATATTAATGAATACGAGATAGTGTCGATAGAGTGTATGAAAATATAGGAGGAAAAGAATATGTGAATTTAGAAGGTTATCTTTGGTCTTCTTCAATGTTTGTGAACTAAAAAATAGAAATTTAAGGAGTGAGTGAAAATGAGAGAGATAAAATATAGAGCATTTGACAAAGCAAGCGGTATCATGTTTGGCATTGACGGGTTTGACAAAAAATATGTGTGGGGATATAAAGCAGGAGTAAAAATCAAAGTCAAAAGAAATGAAGTAATACTAATGCAATATACAGGCTTACAAGATAAAAACGGTAAAGAGATTCGTGAGGGGGATATATTCCATCTTGGCGACAAAAATATCAAATATCAAGTGGTTTGGAACGATACAGGATTACAAGGAAAGCAAATAAGAAGTTCAAGTTATACAGATTTACAGTATTGGGGAAACTGTATCGAGGTAATTGGCAATATTTACGAGAATCCAGAGTTAACAAAGGAGTGATTGAATGGAAGTATTAGAAAGAGCAATAGAACGGATAAAAAGAGGTTTGCAGATGGCTATAGATGTTCAGGACGAAAGGATTGTGGAGGAGCTTAGAATCACGTTGGTAGCGTTGGAGGAAAAGAAGGAAAAGGAGAGTAAGCAGAAACCAATTAGAGTAAAAAAGGCAAAGGAACATCAGGAAAAAGCAGGATATAAGCATAGATGTCCCAATTGTAATTGTGCTGTTGGTTACATAGAACGAAAAAAATTATATGAGGAATGTTGCCAATACTGTGCAACATGCGGACAAAGATTAGATTGGAGCGAAAACGCATGAATGAGATTGAAAAAGCTATACATGTGCTAAAAACGAATAAAGAAACAATATGCGACATGATTTCGTACAATAAGAATTTTGAGCCTAAAAGTGATAATGCAAGACTTGAAGAGCGTAAAGATGCATTGGAAATAGCAATACAAGCACTAGAGGAAAAGAAGGAAAGGGAGATAAAGTAATGACAAATCAAGAAGCAATCGATTTATTAAATCAAGAAGAAGTCCCAATGGTGCTGAATGGAAAAATAAATGAAAGCTTAGTAGTGGCGCATATTAAAGCAATCCAAGCGTTGGAGGAAAAACAAAAAAATAGATGGATTCCAGTAAGCGAGAGGTTACCAGAAGCAGAACAAGAAGTTGAGTTGTCTGTAAAACGAATTACAGATTTTGGTACATATCATTTTACTGTAAGAGGATTTTACGAAGATGGAAATGTTTGGAATGAGGATAGTTTTTGTTGTTGGGAATATGAAAAAAATGTGCATGAACTAGATGAAGAAAAGAATGATTTCAAAATACCAGAAGGCTGGTGGGAACTATCAACTTATGCAGACGAATATTGCATACATTTGATTGATGATTATGTCATGGCATGGCGAGAATTGCCAGAACCATATAAAGAGGGTGAAACGAACGAATGAGATATTAAAGAAGATTGAGAAAGAAATTTTCCAAACCGCTAGAACGGTGTCTGTGAATGGTAGCACATATGTTTCGTTTAATGATATTAGAGTAATAATGAATATTTATGCTACCAACAAAGATGTCGGGATAAAAACCAGAGGCGATGTTATACGAAAGAGCAATGAGAATTTGGCTGAGTTTGTCGGCTATACAGTTAATTATCCATACGCACATTGCACAAGTATGCCTGAATCAGTTGATGATTACATTTTTGATATTTTAGCATATTTAAACCAACCAGTAGAGGAGGAATAAGAAGTGGATAGAAATATAATATTTGAAAATTGCGACTATTTAAATGAAAACAGAAACGATGAATTCGCACCACTTAATCAAGATTGTCGTTATTGCTATAGATATGAGTTATGCAAAGGAGTTAAAGAAAAAAAAGAGAAGCAAAATTAATAAATCAAAGAAAGGAGGTCGGAGCTCCTGCAGGGTAAAGATATATCTGCTCCTTTCGAAAAGAATGAATATAAAAACAGAATTATACAATGACAACTTCCAAAATTTAATAATGGTAGGCAAATAGGCGAAGATGGTAAGCCAATCAGGGGTACTGGTAAAATGATTTTTAACTGGATTGAGTGGAAAAGAGATTCTAAGGACATTCCAAAGATTCACCCAACGCAGAAACCAGTAAATGTATTAAAGCAACTAATAGAAATATTTACTGATGAAGGAGATGTTGTCATTGATCCATGTGCTGGTAGTGGAACAACACTAAGGGCATGTATGGAAGTAAATAGAAATTCCTATGGTTTTGAAATATCAAAAGAGTTTTGTAAAAAAGCAAAAGAAGAGATGCTGATATATGAAAATGACAACCAAATGAAAATTCAAGATTTTATAAAATAGTAAAGCGAATATATACATAATATAAATTATATGATATAACTATAAAAAAGAACTTTGACAACTTAATATTGGTTAGTGGTATAATAAACAAAAGGAGCGTGATACTGTGAAAAACAACTTTGAAAGACTCAAACAA